>CAWBLW010000007.1:722500-776920 GCA_963789745.1 uncultured Acidobacteriota bacterium
GAAGTGACTCTGCCGGCATAAGTAGCGATAAAGCAGACGAGAACTCTGCTCGCCGGAAGCCCAAGGTTTCCTGAGCAAGGTCAATCCGCTCAGGGTCAGTCGGTCCCTAAGGCGAGGCCGAACGGCGTAGTCGATGGGAAGCAGGTTAACATTCCTGCACCACTCTGTCCTCGTTATTACGATGGGGTGACGCAGAAGGATAGGTCGGACTGCCATTGGATGTGCAGTTTGAAGCGTGTAGGCGGGGGTGGTAGGCAAATCCGCCGCCCCGTTAACGTCGAGACGCGATATCGAGGGCGCAAGCCCGCAAAGCGACTGATTCCACGCTGCCAAGAAAAACCTCTAAGGAGAGGGCAGGGTGACCGTACCGGAATCGGACACACGTAGGCAGGGAGAGAATCCCGAGGCGCTTGAGTGATCCCCCGTAAAGGAACTCGGCAAAATTACACCGTAACTTCGGGAGAAGGTGTGCTCTTTGCCGTGTAGACCCTCGCGGTCGAAGCGGTGGAGAGTCGCAGTGAAAAGGCCCAGGCGACTGTTTACTAAAAACACAGCACTCTGCAAACGTCACAAGCGGACGTATAGGGTGTGAAGCCTGCCCGGTGCCGGAAGGTTAAGGGGAGGGGTCATTTCCGCGCAAGCGGGAAGAAGCTCTGAACTGAAGCCCCGGTAAACGGCGGCCGTAACTATAACGGTCCTAAGGTAGCGAAATTCCTTGTCGGGTAAGTTCCGACCTGCACGAAAGGCGAAACGATCTGGGCGCTGTCTCTACGGGGGGCTCAGCGAATTTGAAGTACCGGTGAAGATGCCGGTTACCCGCACCTAGACGGAAAGACCCTGTGCACCTTTACTACAACTTGTCACTGGACCTTGGTGTTGTATGTGCAGAATAGGTGGGAGGCTGTGAAGCCGGGGCGTCAGCTTCGGTGGAGCCGTCGGTGAGATACCACCCTTACTGCTCCGAGGTTCTAACCTAGGGCCGTGAAGCCGGCCCGGGAACAATGGCAGGTGGGTAGTTTGACTGGGGCGGTCGCCTCACAAAGTGTAACTGAGGCGCCCAAAGGTTCCCTCAGGCTGATTGGAAACCAGCCGCAGAGTGCAAAGGCATAAGGGAGCTTGACTGCGAGACCAACAAGTCGAGCAGGGACGAAAGTCGGGCTTAGTGATCCGGCGGTCCCGTATGGAAGGGCCGTCGCTCAACGGATAAAAGGTACGCCGGGGATAACAGGCTGATCCTGCCCAAGAGTTCACATCGACGGCGGGGTTTGGCACCTCGATGTCGGCTCATCGCATCCTGGGGCTGAAGCAGGTCCCAAGGGTTCGGCTGTTCGCCGATTAAAGCGGTACGTGAGCTGGGTTTAGAACGTCGCGAGACAGTTCGGTCCCTATCTGGTGTGGGCGGAGGACACTTGAGGAGAGATGTCCTTAGTACGAGAGGACCAGGACGTACGGACCTCCAGTGTACCAGTTGTCGCGCCAGCGGCAGCGCTGGGTAGCTGCGTCCGGAAAGGATAACCGCTGAATGCATCTAAGCGGGAAGCCAACTCCAAGATTAGGTGTCCCTCCTGCATAGCAGGACTAAAGGCCTCTGGTAGATGACCAGTTTGATAGGCGGGAGGTGGAAGCGCAGCGATGCGTGTAGCTGACCCGTACTAATCGGCCGTGCGGCTTGACCATACACACCCTTTCTTCTTGCGTCGAGGCTCTGGAGACCCGTTGAGTTGTGAAAGTTGGTGAGTTTTTCCGGTGGTCATACCGAGAGGGAAACACCCGTTCCCATTCCGAACACGGAAGTTAAGCCTCTCTGGGCCGATGGTACTTGGTGGGTAACTGCCTGGGAGAGTAGGTCGCCGCCGGGAAGTATGAGAGCCCTGCAGGAAACTGCAGGGCTCTCGCTTTATACGGGCGCCGCGGTGAGCCGGGCGCTCAGCCCTTGAGCAGCGTCTCGCCGCGGGCGTCGGCGGCGAGCAGGGCGGTCGCGGCCTCCGCGTCCACGGCGCGCGAGAAGAAGAACCCCTGGCCGTAGCGGCAGCGCAGCGCCAGCAGCAGCTCGCGCTGCCGGCCGCGCTCGATCCCCTCGGCGACGACGTCCTTGCCGAGGTTGTTGCCCAGCGTGACGATCGTGCGGATGATCTCCCACGAGTCCTCGTCGCTGTCCATGCGCGCCACGAACGAGCTGTCCACCTTGAGGGTGTCGATCTCGAAGCGCCGCAGGTACGACAGCGACGAGTACCCGGTGCCGAAGTCGTCGATCGAGAGCTTGACGTCGAGCGCCTTGAGCTGCGCGAGCATGTCGGCGGCGTAGCGGGCGTGCTCCATGATCACGCTCTCGGTGATCTCGAGCTTGAGCGACCGGCCGTAGACGCCGTAGTTGCGCAGGGTGCGGTCGACCTCGACGATCATGTCGGGGCGCATGAACTGCACCCCCGAGACGTTGACGGCAACGGTCACCGGGTTGCTGCGGCGGAACTGGGCGTTCCAGATGCGCAGCTGCTTGCAAACCTCGCGCAGCACACTGCGGTCGATCGAGATGATCAGACCGGTGTCCTCGGCGACCGGGAGGAATTCGCCCGGGAGCAGCAGCTCGCCGTCCGGGTGCTGCCAGCGCACGAGCGCCTCGAAGCCGGAAATCCGCCCGGTGTCGAGCTCCACGATCGGCTGGTAGTGGACGCGGAACTCCTCGCGCTGGATGGCGCGGCGCAGGTCGTTCTCGAGCTTCAGCAGCGACACCGCGCGGGCGTGCATGCCGGAGTCGAAGACGACGTAGCTCCCCTTGCCGAGCGCCTTGGCGCGGAACATCGCGGTGTCGGCGTCGCGCAGGAGGTCCTCGGCCCGGTCGTAGTCGCCGTTGCCGACCGCGATGCCGATGCTCGTGCTGGTGAACACCTCGTTCCCCGCGACGTCGAACGGGGTCAGCAGTTCGTCCTGGATGCGCTTGGCGGCACGGACGGCGTCGTTGACGTCGGCGATCCCCTCGAGGAAGACCGCGAACTCGTCGCCGCCCACGTGGGCGGCCGTGGCGCGTCCTGCGTCCGGTCCTTCCCCGGCCGACAAGCACCGGCGCAGCCGCTCGGCGACGAGGCGCAGCATCTGGTCGCCGACGCGGTGCCCGAGCGAGTAGTTGATGTTCTTGAACCTGTCGAGGTCGAGAAAGAGCACCGCGGAGATCCGCCGGTCGCCGGCACGGCCCGGACGCAGCGCGTGCGCGATCCGCTCCATCAGGCTGGCCCGGCTCAGCAGACCGGTGAGAGAATCGAGGCCGCGGGTCTCTGTGACGTCGGCGTGCGTGCCGGTCACGCGGACCGCGGTGCCGCCGGCGTCGCGCACGGCGACCGCGCGGCACACGGTGTGCGCCCAGCTCCCGTCGCTGCGCTGGATGCGGTGGCCGTCCTCGACGACCGTGGAGCGGCCTTCGAGCAGCGCGCCAACGGCGGCCTTGAGCTTACCGAGGTCGTCTGGATGCACCCGCCGGAACCACTCGTCGGGTGAGACGCCGATGTCCTTCGGCCGGTATCCGAACTGGTCTTTCCACTCCGGCGCGAAGCTGATCTCGCCCGATTTCAGGTCCCACTCCCACCACGCGCCGGGCGCGGCGGCGGGCACGTCGTCCGCACGCTCGAGCGCGGTGGCCTCGCCCGGCGTCCGTGCGCCCAGCGCATCGGCGGGTGGTGCGTCCTCCCGCGTTTCCGGCGCCTCGGCCATCGGCCGGCCCGGCGCCGTCGCGGGCTCGGCACGATTGTCGAACGCCCTTGCCACACCGCTCGCCAGGCGGCGCAGCCAACCCTGAGAGCCCGCTGTGGCCGCTGCCGGGCCGCGTCCGGCGCGTTCGCCGGCGGTCGGCCCCGGCCAGGCGGGCGACGCCGCTGCGACCGCCTCAAGGCTCGCCACCCGTTCCTCGAGGCGCTGCCGTTCCGCTTCCACGGTTGCGCGCCCGGCCCGCTCGCGGGCGAGCCGCCCCGCGGCGGCGAGGCGGAGTTCGAGGGCATCCGGCTTGAGAGGCCAGAGCAGGACGTCGTCGACGCCCTCGGGCAACTCGCGCAAACCGCGGCCGCGTGCGGTCGCGCGCGACGACGACCACGACGCAGGCATCGCCGCCCGGGAGCGCCCGGACGCGCCGGATGAGATCGTCGCGCGCGGGCGGCGCCCCGCCGCCCAACAGCAGCACCGGCTGGCGCGCCGCCTCGTACGCCCCCCACGCCGACTCTGCGTCCTCGCACACGGTGACCGGGTGACCTTTCGCCCGCAGCGCAACGGCGAGGATCCCGCGCAGGCGAAGCGCGTCCTCGAGCAGGAGCACGGGCAGTTCGGGCGGCGAGATCTCACTCACGGAGCCGCGCTCCTTTGCGCTCGTCCCGTCGGGGAAGGCCCGGTATCGCCATCCAGCCGCAGAACGCTGTGCGATTGTGCTGGCCTCACGCTCGATCTCGCGACACTCATGATAGCGCGAACGCCATGGCAAGAGTCCGGTGATGGCCACGGCCGCCCGGCCGCGGCGGCGGGAACGCGGCGGGGGAGCGGCGCGGGCACCTACGGGCGCCCGGCTTCGCCCCGGGCGTCGCAGCCGTGCTCGGTGGCCAGCTTTTCCAGCAGGGCCACCGGGATCGCGCCCCTGGCGGTGACGGCCGGGCCGGCGAGGCGCACGTCGACGGCGCGCAGCACGTCGACGAGCTCGGGCGCCGAGTCCTGGAAGTGCAGCCGGGCCGCGGCCAGCGCCCCCTTGACCGTGTCGCGGAGCAACTCGGCGTTCTCCCGCGTATCGGCGACAGCCGTGGCGGAGAACCTGAGCGTGTCGTCCAGGGTCGCCTGCGCGACGACGCGGCGCACGGTTCCGGAGGCGAACGCGAAGCCGCGGAGCGCCTCGGCGCCGTTGCCGTGAGCCCGCTCCGCCGCCGCCCCGGCGCGCTGGTGCGCTTGCGCCGGCACCGTTGCGACCATCCAGAACGGGTTGCGGACGTCGAGGCGGCCGGCGGCGATCTCGTCGGCCGCCAGCGGGGCGACCGCGTGCGGTGGAGCGAGCGCCAGGGCCACCGTTGCCTCGTCGCCGACGACCACGAGCCCGGGCGAAGGCAGCGCGACGACCACCGGCCGGCCGCTCTCGTGTTCGGACGGGAGTCGGTACGCCGGCGCCCCGGCGAGGGCGAACGCCTGACCCCCGCGCTTGACGAGAGCCGCGCCGAGGGCCCCCGTGTCGTAACGCCCGGCGAAGAGCGCGATTCCGGTCGTATGGTCGGCTTCGGGGACCGCCGCCACGACGATGACGTTCACGTCGCGCAGCGGGTCGAGGCCCGCGTCTTCGAGGAAGCGGCGCGCGTCGCCGTCGGTTCCGGTCAGGGGGTGCTGGCGCACCAGCCAATCGTGTACGGCCGGGTGCGCACGCAGTGCGGCGCTGTCGATCGCGACGACCGCCGAGGCGGTCGCCGGGACCAGGCGCAGCAACTCGGCCGCCGTTGGGGGCGCGGCGAGGGCGGCAGGGGCCGCGAGTCCGACGAGGAGCGTTGCCACGAGGAGTCTGTTCATCCGATGCCTCCTAGAAGTTCTTACGGTTGAAGACCGCCACCGCGGCGCCGAGACAGACGGCGCCGAACGCCGCGGTTGTCGCCAGCGGCAGAACGGCGGGGGTGGTCCTGCCGAGCACGTACCCGGTGAGATCGCGGCCGATCTCGGCGGTCTTGGGGAGGATCCAGTAAAGGGCCTGCACGGCGCCGGCGCCGAGTCGCGAGTCCATCGCGGCCGCGATCCGATCGTGAGCGACCAGCGGCACCGAGAGCAGGTACAGCGCGTACGGCAGCATGATCGAGAGCGGCGTCGAGGAGGTCAGGACCCCGACCAGGTACATGAAGCCGAGGTAGGAGAGAAACACGAGCAAGATCAGGCCGCTGGCGACGAGGAAGCGCGGGTTCCAGACGTGGGTCTTGGCGGAGATGATCACGAACACGCCGCCGCAGAGGACGAGCAGGTTGGCGGAGACGAGCGTCACGGCGCCGAGGAAGCGGCCGAGCAGGAGGTGCGTGCGGCCGATCGGACGCGTCACGTACAGGTCCACCGTTCCCCGGTGCTGGAGGTTCGGGACCTGAGATCCGGTGGCGAACACTGCGAGGAAGACCCCGAGCACGTACAGCATCCCGGCGAACACCGACTGGCCGGTCGCAACCACCGTGGCGATCGCCGGGCCCTTGCCCGGCACCTCGAACGCCTTCCCGAACAGCGTGCCCGCCGCCAGCGCCCCATCCACGATGTCGAGGTTGAGCGCGAAGGTGAGGACAAGCAGGAACAGCGACGACACCGCAAGGAACCCGAGCAGCGTGTAGCGGGCGAGGGCCTCGCGCCACGTGTCCACGATCAGGGCCCATGTCTTCACCGGCCACCCCCGGTGACGTGGTCCGTGGTCCGTGGTCCGTGGTCCGAAGCGCCGGCGGCACGCGTCTCGCCTTCGACGACCTCGATGAACACGTCCTCGAGCGCCGCCCGCAACGGGCTCATCTCGGCGATCAGGAGGCGGTCGGCGCGCAGGCGGTCCACGAGCCGGTTCAACGCGTCCAGGTCGGCCACCTCGACCTCCAGGCTGCCGTTGCCGGCCACGACGTTGATGCCCTCTCCGGCCAGGCGCTCCGTCGTGGCGGCCTGCCCCTCGCCGAGCCGGATGCGGTAGCGCATGGTCGGCAAGGTGAGGTCCTCCACCGTGCCCTCGCGCACCACGCGGCCCTGGTGGAGGATCGCCACCCGGTCGCAGGTGCGTTCGACCTCTGAGAGCAGGTGCGAGTTGATGAAGATCGTGGTGCCGCGCCGCCGGGTGGCGAGCAGGATGTCGCGGATCTGGCGCCGCCCAACCGGGTCCACGCCGTCGGTCGGCTCGTCGAGGAAGAGGATCTCCGGCTCGTCGAGCAGCGCGCAGGCCAGGCCGAGGCGTTGGGTCATCCCCTTGGAGTACCGCCCCACCCGGTCGCCGCCACGGCCGTCGAGCCCCACGAGGTCGAGCAACTCCGGGATCCGCCCGCGCAGGGTCGCCTCGGCGACCCCGGCGAGGCGGCCGAACAGGCGCAGCGACGCCTCGCCCGTCAGATAACCGGGGAAACGGTGGCCCTCGGGGAGGTAGCCAATGCGTCGGCGCGCGGCCGGCCGGCGCGGGTTGCGGCCGCGCACGCGCACCTCGCCGCTTGTCGGCCTGGCAAGGCCGAGAAGGACCTTGACCAGCGTGGTCTTGCCGGCCCCGTTGGCGCCGAGAAGGCCGAAAACCTCGCCGCGACCGACCGAAAGGTCCACGCCATCGAGGGCGCGGAGGCGCCGCCGGCCGTGGCGGAACTCCTTGCTGACCCCTCGGACGGCGATCGCGGTCGCATCGGTGTCCACGCCTGCATATACGTTGGCAGCGGCCGCGTTGTTCTCGCGGGCGGGCCGCGGCGGGGGTGGCGGGAACCGCCGCCGATTGGTACGATCCGCGCTGCGCTGCATCCTGCCTGAGCCGGGTCGGCGTAGGAGGCTCCAATGTCGCTGGCGTCCCACGATGTCCTCGACCTCAACCTCGCGGCCGCCGGCGCCCGCCGGATCGCGTGGGCCGACGCGCACATGCCGGTCCTCGCCTCGATCCGCGACCGCTTCGCCAAGGAGCGGCCGCTTGCCGGCCAGCGCCTGGCCGCATGCCTGCACGTGACCACCGAGACCGCGAACCTGGTCCGTACGCTCGTCGCGGGCGGCGCCGAGGTCCGCCTGTGCGCCTCCAACCCGCTCTCGACGCAGGACGACGTCGCGGCGGCGCTGGTGGCCGAGCACGGTGTCGCCGTGTTTGCGGTCAAGGGCGAGGACAACGCGCGCTACTACCGGCATATCCGCGCCTGCCTGGAGTTCTCTCCGACGCTCACCATGGACGACGGGGCCGACCTGGTGTCGTCGCTGCTGTTCGTCGCCCGCGGCGAACTCGACGGCGTCCACCCCGAGGTGCAAGCGTTCGCCCGCGCCCTCGGCGACGGCGGCCGGGACGCGCTGATCGCCGGCGTGATCGGCTCCACCGAGGAGACCACCACCGGCGTGATCCGCCTGCGCGCCATGGAGCGCGACGGCGTGCTCCGCTTCCCGGTCATCGCGGTCAACGACTCCGACACCAAGCACCTGTTCGACAACCGCTACGGCACCGGTCAATCCACCGTGGACGGCATCATCCGCGCCACCAACGTGCTACTCGCCGGCAAGGTGATCGTGGTGGCGGGCTACGGCTGGTGCGGGAGGGGCGTCGCCATGCGCGCGCACGGCTTCGGGGCCCGGATCGTCGTCACCGAGGTGGACCCGGTCAAGGCGATCGAGGCGGCGATGGACGGCTTCGCGGTGATGCCGATGCGCGAGGCGGCGCCGCTCGGCGACGTGTTCGTCACCCTGACCGGCGACACCAAGGTGATCACGCCGGAACACATCAAGGTCATGAAGGACGGCGCGATCCTGGCCAACTCCGGCCACTTCGACGTCGAGATCGACCTGCCGGGGCTGCGCGCGATGGCGGACGAGGTGTTCGAGGCGCGCCCGTCGGTGCAGGGCTTCCGCCTGCGCGACGGCAAGACGGTGTTCCTGCTCGCCGAAGGCCGCCTCGTCAACCTGGCGGCCGCGGAGGGGCACCCCGCCGCGGTGATGGACATGTCGTTCGCCAACCAGGCGCTGGCGGCCGAACATCTCGTCAAGGACAGCCGGGAGATGACCGCCAAGGTCTACCGTCTCCCCGAGGCGCTCGACCGCGAGATCGCGCGCCTGAAGCTCGCCACCATGGGCCTCGCGATCGACACGCTCACCGAGGAGCAGGCAAGCTACCTGGCGAGCTGGCGCGAAGGGACCTGACCGCCGCCTCACGCTCGTAGCAGGCGGCTGCCGGGCGACGGGGACGGAACGTCGCTCACGCCAGCAGGAGGCGCGGCCCGGCGCGGCCAGCGGGCGTTCGTGACTAAGTTACGTTATTGTCTCGTGTTGCCCCTCCCGCGGCGGAGCACTACAATCGCGTTAAGAACAGCAAACGTGATCTGGTTTTGCTCAACGTGAGGGAGCGGACACCATGACGATGACGGACGCGGCAGCACCCCGCGTGGCGCCGGGACCTGCGAGCGCGGTCCGGCGCGCGAAGCGACGCGACACCGTCGTGCTGCTGGCGGCCCTCGCCGCGATCGCGGTGGCCGAGGCCGGGTACTTCGCATTCGTCTACGTGCCCAATGGGCGAGCCCGGGAGGTCCAGGCGTGGAACGGCCGTCTCGCGGCGCTCGCCGACGACCGGCGGGAGGCGATCGAAGCCTGGGTGGGGGAACGCGTCAGCGACGCGCGCGTCGTCGCGGCGCACCCGACGGTGCGCGCGCTGGTGGGCGCCCCCGCCGGCGAGGCCGCGATGAGCGGCCACCTCGTCCCTCTGCTGGACGAGATCGTGCAGGCGTACCGGTACCGGGGCGCCTATGTCCTGGACGCCCGTGGGACCGTTCTCATCCGAAGCACAGCGGCCGGTCCGCTGAACGACGGCTACCTGGGGGCGGTGCGGGTGGTGCTCCAATCCGGCGCCCCGACACTCGATTTCTTCCGGTTTGGCGGTCAGGCGCCGGTGATCGGCGTCATCGCGCCGGTTCGTGCGACCGGCCCCGTGCCGGGGACGAAGAGCCGTCCGTCCGGCGTCGTCGTCCTGACGTCCGATCCGGCCGGATGGGTCTATCCGATGTTGCTGGCGGAGCCGGTGCCCACCCAGAGTGGGGAGGCGCTGCTGTTGCGTCGTGAGGGCGACCGCGTCCTCTTCCTGAGCCCGCTGCGCTTCCTCAGCGCTGCGCCGCTGACCTATTCGCGGCCGCTCGATACCCCCGGCTTCGCGGCCCAAGAGCTGCTTGAGGGGCGGCAGGGGTTCTCCGCCTACACGGATTATCGCGACGTGCCGGTGTTCGCCGCGACGCGGTCGGTCGGCGGCACCAACTGGGGCTTGGTGGTGAAGGTGAACCGCGAGGAGGCGCTGACTCCGTTCCGCCGGAGCGCCTGGGCCACGGGGACCTTCCTCGCGCTCATCACCTCGACGCTGGCGCTGGCCGGCATCGGGTTCTGGCGCTCGCGGCGGGCACGCTACGAGGCCGCGCTCGCCGGCAGCGAGGCCCGCTTCGCGCACCTTTTCGAGCACGCCAACGACGCCGTCGTCGTCAGCCGCACCGACGGGGGGATCATCGCGGCCAACGCGCGCGCCGAGGCGCTGTACGGCTACCCGCGCGCAGAGCTGCTTGCGCTCGCGATACGCGACCTCCGCGCCCCGGAGACGCTGCCGCAGCTCGGCGGCCAGATGCGTCGCGTGCTGGACGGCCACGGCCTCATCTTCGAGACCGTCCACGTCGCCAAGGACGGGAGCCCCATCCCCGTCGAGGTCAGCTCGCGCCGCATCGGGTGGGACGGCGAGCCGGTGCTCTTCTCGATCATCCGCGACATTCGCCAGCGCCGGGCCGCCGAGGAGCGGATCCGCTTCCTCAACCGCTTGCTGCGCACGATCTCGGAGGTCAACCAGCTCGTGGTGCGCGAGCGCGACCGCGGCCGCCTGCTCGCCGAGGCGTGCCGGATCCTCGTCGAGCACGGCGAGTTCCACATGGCCTGGGTGGGCCTCGCCGAGCCGGAGAGCGGCCGGGTGGTGCCGGCCGCCTCGGCCGGCTTCGACGACGGCTATCTTGCCGCGGCCGACGTGCGGTTCGACGACTCACCGACCGGGCGCGGGCCGACCGGAACCGCGATCCGCGAGCGTCGCCCGGTCGTCGCCAACGACTTGGAGTCTGCCGAGTCCATGGCACCGTGGCGGGAAGCCGGGCGGGAGCGCGGCTACCGGTCGTCGGCCGCGGTGCCGCTCGAAGCGGCCGGGGTTACCGTCGGCGCATTGACGGCCTACGCCGACCGGGCTGGGGTCTTCACGGACGAAGTGGTCAAGCTGCTCGTCGAGTTGGCGGGGGACCTCTCGTTCGCCCTCGCCGCCATCGAGGCGGAGCGGCAGAGAGCCGGCGCTCTCGAGGCGCTCGTCGCGAGCGAGGTGCGCTTCCGGACCCTGTACGAGCGCTCGCCGCTGGGGTACCAGTCGCTCGATGCCGGAGGGCGGATCATCGACGTCAACCCGGCGTGGGTCGAGGCGCTCGGGTACGCCGCCGAGGATGTCGTGGGACGCTGGTTCGGCGACTTCCTGGCGCCGGCGGACGTCGAGAGGTTCCGGACGAGCTTCCCCCGCTTCGTCGCGGCGGGCGAGATCCACGGCATCGAGTTCGAGATGGTGAGGAAGGACGGCGAACGCGTCGTGATGACGTTCGACGGGCGCATCGGGCGCGACGAGCGCGGCGCCTTCAAGCGGACGCACTGCATCCTGACCGACATCACCGAGCGCAAGCGCGCGGAGGAGGCCACCGCGCTGCTGGCCGCCGTCGTCGAGTCCTCGAACGACGCGGTGATCGCGAAGCGGCTGGACGGCACGATCCTGAGCTGGAACCCGGGGGCCGAGCGCCTCTACGGCTACTCGCCGACGGAGGCCGTCGGGCAGAACATCTCGATCGTTGCGCCACCTGAACTGCGTGGTGATATCCAAGAGATTCTCGACCGCGTCGCGCGCGGGGAGCGGGTCACCCACAAGGAAACGGCGCGCGTGCGCAAGGATGGGACCCGTCTGGACGTTTCGCTCACGGTCTCCCCGATCATGGATTCGGCCGGCGCGATCATCGGCGCCTCGACGATCGCCCAGGACATCACGGAGCGGAAGCGCGCGGAACGGGCGCTGCACGAGGCTCGCGACCTGCTCGAGGTGCGCGTCGCCGAGCGCACCGCCGAGCTGCAGGCGGCCAACGCGGAGTTGGAGGCGTTCTCCTACTCCGTCTCGCACGACCTGCGGGCGCCGCTGCGATCGATCGACGGCTTCTCGCGCATCGTCGAGGAGGAGTACGGTGGCAGCCTCGACGACGAGGGGCGGCGGCTACTGCGCGTCGTGCGCGACAGCGCGCACAAGATGGCCCAGCTCATCGACGACCTGCTGGCGTTCTCGCGCAGCGCGCGGCATCCGTTGCAGCCGTCGCGCATCGACATGGGTGGGCTGGCCAGGTCGGTTTGCGAGGAAGTGACCCCCCCGGAGGTGAACGCCCGCTGCGAGTTCACGGTCGGAGCCTTGCCCGAGGCCGTCGGGGACGCGGCGATGATGCGGCAGGTGTGGGTGAACCTGCTCTCGAACGCGGTCAAGTTCACGCGGCCGGTGACCCGCCCCGCGATCGCGGTCCGCGGCCGCGTGGAGGGGTGCGAAGTCATCTATACTGTGAGTGATAACGGCGTCGGCTTCGACATGGCGTACGTGGGCAAGCTGTTCGGCGTGTTCCAGCGGCTGCACCCGGCGCGCGAGTTCGAGGGGACCGGCGTCGGCCTGGCGCTGGTGCAACGCATCGTCCACCGGCACGGTGGGCGGGTGTGGGCGGACGGGGTGGTCGGCAAGGGGGCCGCGTTCTCGTTCGCGCTGCCGGCACCGGGAGGTGCATCGTGAGTGCTGCTGACGCGGTCGACATCCTGCTGGTGGAGGACAACCCCAACGACGTCGAGTTGGCGATGCGGGCGCTCAAGAAGGCGAAGCTCGCGAACCCGATCTACGTGGTGAGCGACGGCGCGGAGGCGCTGGATTTCCTCTTCCGCACCGGGGCGTATGCCGCGCGCCCGCCGCACACGCCGAAGGTCGTGCTGCTCGACCTCAAGCTGCCGAAGGTGGACGGCCTCGAGGTGCTGCGCCGGATCAAAGGCGACGAGCGGACGAAGGTGATCCCGGTGGTCGTGCTGACCTCCTCGCGCGAGGAATCCGACGTCGTCGAGAGCTACCGCCTCGGGGTGAACAGCTACATCGTCAAGCCGGTGGACTTCGAGAAGTTCGTCGAGGCCGTCGAGAACCTCAGCGTGTACTGGTTGCTCCTCAACGAGCCGCCGCACTGAGTGAGTCGACGATGCATATCATCCGACCAGAGCGAGCAAGCCCCGTGATCGCCTGGAGGCCATGATGCAGGCAGCCCCCCTGCGCATCCTGATTCTCGAGGACGTCCCAGCCGACGCCGAGCTGGCGGAGCGCGAGCTGCGCCGCGCCGGGCTGGAGTTCACTGCCCGCCGCGTCGAGACGGAAGCGGAGTTCCTTGCGGCGCTCGACGAGTTCCAACCAGATCTCATCCTCTCGGACTACCGGCTGCCCACGTTCGACGGCATGGCTGCGCTGTTCCTCGCGCTCGAGCGCGCGCCGCTGGTCCCGTTCATCGTCACGACCGGGTCGCTGAACGAGGAGACCGCGGTCGAGTGCATGAAGGCGGGCGCCTGGGACTACGTCCTCAAAGACCGTCTCGCCCGCCTTCCCATGGCCGTGTCCAGGGCGCTCGAACTGGCACGGACGCACACCCTGGAGCGGGCGGCGCACGAGGCCCTGCGGCGCTCCGAGGCGCGGCAACGCGCGTTCTTCGACGCCAGCGTGGACGGGGTGTTCGTCAAGGACGCGGCCTTTCGGACGGTGCTGGCCAACGCGGCGTACGGTGTGATCCTCGGGCGCACGGTTGTGGAGGTCCTCGGCCACGACGACTTCGAGCTGATGCCCGAGGCGATGGCGCGGACCTGCCGGGAGAGCGACGTCGAGGCGCTGCGGACGGGCGCCTCCAAGGTGGTCGAGGAGACGGTGGGTGACCGCGTTTTCGAGACGTTCAAGTTCCCCGTGCCGCTACCCGACGGGTCCCTGGGCATCGGCGGCTACATCCGCGACGTCACCGAGCGCAAGAAAGCCGATGCGGCACTCAAGGAGAGCAGGGAGCGCTACCGGCTGATCGTCACCAATACCTCGGATGGCATATTCAGCCTGGATCTCGATGGACGCATCACGTTCGCCAGCCCGCGCTGGCTGGACAAGGGCGGCTACACTGAGGCGGAGGTCCTCGGGCGCCGCATGACCGACCTCGTTCCGCAGGAGTTCCGCGCCGTTGCCTGGGAGAAGTTCACCCGCGCCTTGAGCGGCGAGGAGGTTCCCGTCTACGAGATCGAGCTTCTCCGATCCGACGGCGCACGCATACCCGTGGAGATCAGCATGTCGAACCTTACCGACGCGACCGGGCAGGTCCTCGGCAGGATCGGCGTATTTCGCGACATCACGGAGCGAAGGGGGGCGGAGAAGGCGCTGCGCGAGAGTGAGGAGCGCCACCGGCTGGTGCTCGCGAACAGCCTCGATGCGCAACTCTTGGCGAGTCCGGATGGGGCCATCCACTCGGCGAACGCAGCGGCGTGCACGATGTTCGGCCGCGGCGAGGCCGAGATCTGCCGGCTGGGGCGCGCAGGCGTGATCGACGCGACCGACCCGCGACTCGCGGCGGCGCTCGCGGAGAGAGCGAAGGTGGGGAAGTTCAGGGGCGAGCTGACCGGGTTGCGGGCGGATGGCAGCAAGTTCCCGATCGAGGTCTCGTCGTTCATGTTCCGCGACGCGGGCGGTGCGCTGAACACCTCGATGGCGATCCGCGACCTCACTCAAAGGAAGGCGCTCGAGTCGCAGCTCCGCCAGGCGCAGAAGATGGAGGCGATCGGCAGCCTCGCCGGCGGGGTGGCGCACGACTTCAACAACGTCCTGCAGGCGATGCTCAGCCACATCCAGCTCCTGCGGGCCCCAACCTCCGATCCGGTGCGCGTCGCCGCCGCGGCGGCCGAACTCGAGCAGCAGGTCAAGCGCGGCGCCGCGCTGACGCGGCAGCTCCTGCTGTTCTCGCGGCAGGAGACGGCCAGACCGGAGGCGCTCGACCTCAACGAGGCGATTCGCACCTCCTCGCAGCTGCTGCGCCGGCTGGTGCGGGAGAACATCCGGTTCAGGCTCGAACTGACCGATGCTCGGCTCCCCGTCCGGGCCGACCGCGGCCAACTCGACCAGGTGCTGATGAACCTCGTCGTCAACGCCGCCGACGCGATGCCGGAAGGCGGTGTGCTGCGAGTGACGTCCGGTCGCTCGGCCGCAGGGTCACCGTGGTTGGCGGTCTCCGACACGGGGTCCGGCATTCCGGACGCGATCCGGGCCCGGGTCTTCGAGCCGTTCTTCACCACCAAAGGCCCGGGCAAGGGCACCGGGATCGGCCTCTCCGTGGTGCGCGGCATCGTGGAGCAGCACGCTGGTGCGATCGAGCTCGAGAGCGGCGCGGGCCAGGGCACAACGGTCCGCATCACCCTTCCCGCCGCCGCCGCCGCCGCCGTGCCGGCCGACGGTCCTCCCTCGGGCGACAAGCCCCTCCCCCGCGGTCGCGGCGAGCGGGTCCTGATCGTCGAGGACGAGCAGGGGGCGCGCGAGGGCCTCGCCGAGATCCTGACCTCCCTGGGGTACACGGTGTTCGCGGCTCCCAGCGGCGAGGACGCCCGGGCGCTGCCGGCAGAGCCGGCGTTCGACCTCCTGCTCACCGACCTGATGCTTCCCGGCGTGGCCGGCTCGGATGTGGCAGTCGAGATGGTCGGCCGCTGGCCGCGGCTGCGGGTGATCCTGATGTCGGGGTACACCGAAGACGCAGTCGTCAAGGGGCGGATCGCCGCCGAGCTGGTCCGTTTCTTGCAAAAACCGTTCGACATGGCAAGGTTGGCGCACGAGGTGCGGGCGGCGCTGGACGAGCGCGGCGATGGCCGCTGAGGACGGTCCTGCCCGCGGCGAGCGGAGGCGCGCCCAGCTGTACTCGGCCGGGGTCGCCGCGATCGCCGCGGTGGCGATCGTGGGGTGGCGGCTGAAGGTTCCGGCGCTCACGCGGGTCAGCTCGAGGTACGTGCCGATCGCGCCGAGCACCGCGGTGTGCTTCCTCGCGCTGGCCGTCGCCGTCATCGCGGTGGTGCGCTGGCCCGGGCGCCGGGGGAGTGCGGCGTGCGCGCTCGGGGCGACCGGGGTGGTCGTGGTGCTCGCGGCGCACGTCCTGCTCCAGGCCGCGGCTGGCGTCGACCTCAGACTCGAGGAAGCCCTGTGCGTCGCGCTCGGGGCGCCGCAGACGTTCCCGCTCGGGCGGATGTCCCCGGCGACGGCCGTCCTCTTCCTGATCGCCGCCGGCGCCCTGCTTCTCGGTGCCGGCCGCGTTGCCCGCCGGCGCTTTGCCGCAAATGCCTCGGCGTCGCTCGCGGCGCTGGTGCTCGCCGGCGGCCTCGTCTTCACATTCGCTTACTGGCTGAAGACGCCCGTGATGTACGGCGGGCCGTTGATCCCGCTCGCCCTGCCCACCTCGGTCGCGTTCATCCTCATGGGCCTTGCGCTGTTGGCGCAGCTGGGGCACGGGGTCTGGGGGTTCGGCGGGCGGCTTCCCGCGCTCTTGGTGGTGACCCTCGGCGTCCCCGTCTCGTTCACGATCTACGCCATCGTCGAGGCGAACGAGATGGCGAGTCTGGGGCCGCACGTTCCCTGGCGCGGGCGCGCCGTCCTCCTGGCCGGGCTGCTGCTCACCGGTCTGCTGGCGGCCTACCTGCTCGCGCTCGCGCGCCGGAACCGGGAGAGTGCGAGCGCCAACCTGGCGCTGCGTTCGGCGGAGGAACGCCTGCGGGCGGTGGTCGAGACGGCGAGCGATGCGATCGTGACCGCCGGACGCGACGGGAAGATCGTCGTCTGGAACGCGGCGGCGGAGCGGATCTTCGGCTACACCGCCGGGGAGGCGCTCGGGAGGACGTCGGCCGAACTGATGCCAGTGCGTTTTCGCAACGATCACCTGCTCGGAATCGCGCGGATGGCCGATGGCGGCAGCGCCAAGCTGGATGGGAAGACGCTCGAAATGGCGGGCATCAGAAAGGACGGGGTGGAGTTCCCGCTGGAGCTCTCGGTGACCCGCTGGAACGTGGGTGCCGATGTCTTCTTCACCGCCATGATGCGGGACATTACCCAGCGCAAGCGGGCGGAGGAACTGGAAGCCGTCGTGCTGCAAATCTCCAAGTCCGCCAACGAGGCGGCCGACCTCCACGAGCTGCTGCGCGCGGTGCACGAGGGGGTCGCTCTCCTCATGGATGCACGCAACTTCTATGTCGCGCTCCTCGATCCCGAGACGGACCTGGTGTCGTTCCCCTACTTCGTAGATGAAGCCGACCAGCCGCCTGAGCCGAGGCGTGCCGGCCGCGGCCTCACGGAGTACGTGCTGCGCACGGGCGCGCCGCAGTTCGTCGATCCCGAGGCGTTCGCCGATCTCGTCCGGCGTGGCGAGGTCGATTCCGTCGGGGCGGCCTCGATCGACTGGCTCGGCGTGCCGCTGCTCGTGGGCGGGCCGCCGATCGGCGCGATGGTGGTCCAGAGCTACGGTGAGGGCGGGCATTACGGCGAGCGGGAGCTCGACATCCTCACCTTTGTGGCGCGCCAGGTGGCGGCTGCGGTCGCGCGCCGGCGCGCCCTCGACGCCCTCGCGCGCAGCGAGACGCAGTACCGCGCCGTCGTCGAGAGCCAGACCGAGCTGGTATGCCGCTTCCGCCCCGACGGCGAGGTGACGTTCGTCAACGAGGCCTACTGCAGGTTTTTCGGACTCCCGCAAGGCGCCGTCGTCGGGTCGAACATGTTCTCGACGATGCCGGATGCGGCGCGGGATGGCCTGGGGAAGGTCCTCGCGTCCCTCGAACCGGGTCGGCCGGTGGATACCCTGACGACGCGGGTCCCGCTGCCCGCCGGGGGGGAGCGCGTCATCGCCTGGTCGCACCGGGCGCTTTTCGACGCAGGCGGGCGGATGATCGAGATCCAGGGCGTGGGGCGCGACATCACCGAGCAGGTCAACCTGGAGACGCAGCTGCGCGAGGCGCAGAGGATGGAGGCCGTGGCGGCGCTCGCCGGCGGCGTGGCGCACGAGTTCAACAACGACCTGCAGGCCGTGCTCGCGATGACGCAGCTGCTGGCGGCGCAGCGGACCGACGCCGCCGCGTTTCGCACGACGCTCGGCACAATCGAGGACACGATCAAGCGCAGCGCCCGGCACACCCGCCAACTCCTCGTCTTCGCGCGCCAGGACGTGCCCAGGCGCGAGGCGCTCGACCTCAACGAGCTGGTCGCGTCGGCCGCGGGCCTTCTCGCCAGGCTGACGCCGAGGACCGTCCGTCTCGAGGTCGAGCGGGCCTCCGGCGTCCTTCCGGTCGACGGGGACCGCGGCCAGCTCGAGCAGGTGCTGGCGAACCTCGCCGTCAACGCCGTCGACGCGATGCCGGACGGCGGCGTGCTCACGGTGCGTACGGGCCGCGACGACGCGTCCGTCTCCCTCGAGGTCGGGGACACCGGCGTCGGTATGCCGGAGGAGGTCAAGGGCCGGTTGTTCGAGCCGTTCTTCACCACCAAACCGGGGGGCACCGGGCTCGGTCTCGCCGTAACGCACGGCATCGTGGCGGGACTCGGCGGGCGCATCGAGGTCGCCTCCGAGGCCACCCGGGGGAGCACGTTTCGGGTGCTCCTGCCGATGTCGCCGGAAGGTGCGCCGCAGCCCGCGTCTCCGGCGCCGGCTGCGCCCTCGGTCGAGCCGGCGGCGGGGGGCGGGGCGCGCCTCCTGGTCGTGGACGACGAGGACGGCGCGCGCGAGGGACTGGCGGCGGCGCTCGCGATGCTCGGGTATCACGTCACCCCGGCGGCAAGCGGCGAGGACGCGCTCGCGATCGCGGAGCTCGAGCGGTTCGATCTCCTGCTCACCGACGTCAAGCTTCCCGGCATCCAGGGTGGCGAGTTGGCGCGCACCTTGAAGGAGCGGCACCCCGCGCTGCGCGTGATCCTGATGTCGGGCTACACCGAGGACGCCGCGGTGCGCGCGGAGGCGAGCAGCGGCCGGGTGCGCTTCCTGCAGAAGCCGTTCACCATGGACGCGGTCGCCCGGGAGATCGCCGCCGCGCTTAAGACGTAGCGGCCGATGCTTGCGTCGGCCGATGAGCCGCGGCCCCGCTGGAGGGGACCGACACCCGAGGGCGAACGCCGGCTATAAGTGCGACGACCGCGCGGCATTCGCCGGAAGGCTCAGACCTCGACCATCCAGCCGTGGGTATCGGGCGCAGTGCCGAACTGGAGCGCGGTGAGGGCCTCGCGCAGCCGCTTCGCCACCGGACCCTCGTGGCCGTCGCCGACCTTGTAGACGTCGTCGGCGTCGACCAGCTCGCCGACCGGGGAGACGACCGCCGCGGTGCCGCAGCCGAAGATCTCGCTGCAGTCGCCGGAGGCGAGCCCGCGGAAGACCTCCTCGATGTGGATCGCTCGCTCGACGAACGGGAGGCCGTTCTCGCGGCACAGCACGCCGATGCTCTCGCGGGTGATGCCGGCGAGGATGGTGCCGGATGTCGGGGGCGTGGTCACGACGCCGTCGAGGACGAAGACCAGGTTCATCGCGCCGACCTCCTCGACGTGACGGCGCTCCACGGCGTCGAGCCAGAGCACCTGGTCGCACCCCTTCTCCTTGGCGACGGCACCGGCGAGCAGGGAGGCCGCATAGTTGCCGCCGGTCTTGGCCCCGCCCGTGCCGCCCGGCGCGGCGCGCACCCAGTCGCGCGCCACCATGATGCGCACCGTGCCGGTGCCGTTGGCAAAGTAGGAGCCGGTCGGCCCCGTGATGATGAAATAGAGGAAGCGCCTGGAGGAGTGGACGCCGAGGCCCTCCTCGGTGGCGATCATCGCCGGGCGGAGGTAGAGCGCCCCCGGAGCGGGCGGCACCCAGGCGCGGTCGACGGCGGCGAGCCTTTGCATCGCCTCGAGCTGAAGCTCGACCGGGATCTCGGGCATCGACATTCGCCGCGCCGAGGCGTTGAGGCGCGCGGCGTTGCGGTCCGGGCGAAAGAGCTTGACGCCGCCGCCGGGCTGCCGGAACCCCTTCAGCCCCTCGAAGATCTCCTGGCCGTAGTGCAGCACCATCGCCGCCGGGGCGAGCTGAAGCGGTCCGTACGGGACGATCCGCGCGTCGTGCCAGCCCCGCCCCTCGTCCCATTCGACCATGAACATATTGGGCGAGAACGTGCGCCCGAACGGAAGCTCGGCCGGATCCAGCGGGGCCTGCGGAGCGCGGGCGACCGACCTGTCGAGAATCTCCATGCCTGCTCCTTTTCCGGCGGCGGCGCACCGGCGATGGTCCTCACCGCATCCGGCGCCGGCACCCCAGGGTAGCGCAGGTCGATCTGCACGGGAACCACCGGTGCGGCGGTTCAGACCGGGTTGGGGATGTCGAAGAAGCGGACGTCGAGGTCGAAGCGCTTGCCGAGGAACTCCCCCAGCGAACGCACGCCGAAGCGCTCGGTGGCGTAGTGACCGGCGGCGACGAAGTGGACCCTGTCCTCCTCGGCGCGGTGCATGACCCACTCGCGGGCCTCGCCGGTGATGTAGGCGTCGAGGCCCGCTGCGACCGCCTCCTCGAACCCGGCCGGCGCCCCCCCGGTCACGATCCCGACCGAGGCAACCGCGTCCGGGCCGCCGAGGAAGACCTGTGGCTGCTGGCCGCAGGCGGTACGCACGCGGGCGAACAGCTCCTCGTCCGCGATCGGGGTCGGGAACACCCCGGCAAACCCCAGCGCCACCCCGCCGAAGTACCCGAACGGCTCGAGTTGCTCGAGCCCGAGCTCGCGGGCGAGGATGGCGGCGTTGCCGTGGGCCGGGTGGCGGTCAAGGGGGAGGTGGTACGCGATCAGGTTGAGGTCGTTGTCGAAAAGCAGCTGGAGGCGGCCCCGGAACGAGCCAACGACCCGCGCCGGCTCCTCGCCGCGCCAGAGCAGGCCGTGGTGGACGAGCACCGCGTCCGCCCCCCATTCCGCCGCCTGGCTGAACAGCTCGGCCGAGGCCGAGACGCCGGTGGCGACCCGCTCCACCTCCCTCCGCCCGCCGACTTGGAGGCCGTTGACGCTGATGTCCTGCAGCGACTCCGACTCGAGCAGGTCGTCGAGGTACGCCACCAACTGATCGCGGTCCATGGCTCCATTTGACCCCAGGTCGCGCTCCCCCGCAATCCCCCGGCCACTGAAAGACAGGGGTCCGGGGCTCGGGGTTCGGGATCCGGGAACAGACAGACCGAGGTCGGTCGGCCGCGGAAGCCAAGTGGGGCGGTGATGAGTTGTTCCCTTAGCCGAGCCCCGACCTGGGGCGGGCTACAATCCCCCAATGGCCACGTTTCGACGGGCGGCGTTTCTCGCGGTGGGCTCGGAGCTGCTGCGCACCGATCGCCTCGACACCAACTCCCTGCTGGCGGCGCGCCTGCTGGCGCCGTGCGGCTTCGCGTTCGTGGAGAAGCGGTGCGTCGAGGACGACGTCGGCGCCATCGCGGCCGCGATCGGCGAGATGCTGGCTCGCGCCGAGCTGGTGATCGTCAGCGGCGGGCTCGGACCGACGGAGGATGACGTCACCCGCGAGGCGGCGGCCCGGGCGCTCGGGATCGGCTTCGCCCGCGACCCGCGATTGGAGGCGGCGCTGGTGGCACGCTTCGGGACGCGAGGCCGCGAGGTCCCTGCGATCGCGCGGCGCATGGCCGACGTCCTGGACGGCGCGGAGGTGCTCGAAAACCCCGTCGGTACCGCGCCCGGCCAACTCCTGCGCCGCAGCGGGGAAACGCTGGTATTGCTTCCCGGCGTGCCGGTCGAACTCGAGCAGATCGTGGTGACGCACCTCCTCCCGCGCTTCGCGGCGTCGGCGGGCGTGCTGACCCGCACGCTGCGCCTGGCCGGCGTCTACGAGTCGCAGGTCGAGGAGCGGGTCAGGCATCTGTACACGCAGTTCGGGCGCGAGCGCGTCACGATCCTGGCCGCGCGCGGCCAGGTGCTGCTCGTGCTCGCCGCCGCCGGCGCTCGCGGGGCGCAGGAACTCGCCGAGATGGAAGCGGCGTTCGCCGCTGCGGCGGGACCGGACCTGTACGGGCGCGACCGCGACACGCTCGCCGGCGTGGTGCTGACACGGCTCGGCGTGCGCAGCTGGCGCCTGGCGACCGCCGAGTCGTGCACCGGAGGGCTGGTGGGCGCGGCGATCACGTCGGTGGCGGGTTCGAGCGCTGCGTACGTCGGGGGGGTGGTCAGCTACTCCAACCCGCTCAAGCAACGGCTGCTGGGGGTGCCGGAGGCGGTCCTGGCCGCGCACGGCGCGGTCAGCCGCGAGGTCGCCGAGGCGATGGCGGCCGGCGCGCGCGCCCTGGGGGCCGAGTGCGCCCTCGCCGTCACCGGGATCGCCGGCCCCGACGGCGGCAGCGAGGAGAAACCGGTGGGCACGGTGCACATCGCGGCTGCAACCCCGGACGGGGGGCGGCACGCCCGCCATCGGTTCCCGGGTGACCGCGCAATGGTGCGGGAGATGAGCGTCAACTTCGCCCTCGACCTGATGCGTCGCGCGCTCGAGGGGGCCGGTTGAGGCTGTTCGTCGCCGTCGAGTTGGCCGCCGCCGTCCGCGACGTCATCGCGGCCGGTCTGGGAAGGCTCAAGCGGGATCAGCCGAGGGCCCGCTGGGTGCGCCCCGAGGGGATGCACCTCACGATCAAGTTCCTCGGCGAGCGGCCGGAGGGGTTCGTTTCCGAGATCGACGGCGCTGCTGCGGCCGCGCTGGCGGCGTTGCCGGCGGTTCACGTGCGGCTGGGCGGCGGCGGCTTCTTCCCCAACGACTCCCGCCCCCGCGTCGCGTGGGTGGGAGGGGAGGCCGGCGGGCTCGAGCGCTGGGTTGGGGCGGTGGACGACGCCGCGGCATCGCTCGGCGTCGAGCGGGAGCCACGCCCCTATACGCCGCACCTGACGCTCGCTCGCCTCGAGCGGCCGTGGGGGGCGCAGGCGGTCGAGCACTTCAGGGTCGAGGTCGGGAAGTGGCGACTCCCCGAGTTCGTGGCGAGCGAGGCGGTGCTTTTTCGCAGCGAGCTCACGCCCGCGGGGCCGGTGCACACGGCGCTGCGGCGCTGGGGGACGAGTGTGGCCCGGGGAGACGGCGATGGCGCGTGAGGCGATGCTGGTTGGGGCGTACCTGCTGGGTTCGATCCCGTTCGCCTGGCTGCTGGTCAGATTCGCGGGCCGCGGTGACGTTCGCCGGGTCGGCTCCGGCAACGTTGGCGCCACCAACGCGCTGCGCGTCGCCGGGTGGAAGGTGGCACTGCCGATCGCAGTGCTCGACATCGGCAAGGGCGTCGCCGCAGTGCTGCTGATGCGCGCCGTCACACCGAACCCCGACTGGGTCGCCGCCGCGGGCCTCGCCGCAGTGGTGGGGCACTGCTTCCCGGTCTGGCTCGGGTTCTCCGGGGGCAAGGGCGTAGCGACGGCCGCGGGCGTGTTCTTCACACTCGCGTGGCCGCCGATGCTCGTCGTGCTCGCGGTCTGGGTCGCGTCGCTCGCGCTCCTCCGGTTCGTATCGCTCGCGAGCGTGCTCGCCGCGGCGGCGTTCCCGGTGGCGTTCTTCTTCCTCGCCAGCCCCGGGGTCCTGGTCGAGGTTTGCGCGGTCCTGACGGCGGTCGTGGTCATCTGGCGCCACCAGGCCAACTTGGGACGCCTGGTGCGGGGCGACGAACCGCGCCTGGGAGGGAAGAAGCGATGAACGTCGCGGTGATCGGCGCCGGGAGCTGGGGCACCGCGCTCGCGCTGCACCTGGTGCGCGCCGGCTGTTCCGTGGCGTTGTGGGCGCGCGAGCCGGAGGTGGTCGCCGGCATTCGGGAACGCCGAAGCAACCCACTGTTTCTCAAGGAGTTCGAGATCCCTGCCGGGGTCCGCGCCACCGGCGACCTCGCCGAAGCGGCCAGCGGCGCCGAAGCCCTCGTGCTCGTGGTCCCGGTTCAGTTCGCCCGCGCGGTGCTGCGCGAGCTGCGCCCGCACCTCGGCCCTGACACCCGGATCGTCTCGGCCAGCAAGGGGATCGAGGTTTCGAGCCTGGACCGCATGGACGAGTTGGTGAGCGGCGAGCTCGGCCTACCGCCTGAAGCGTTCGTGGCGCTCTCGGGACCGTCGTTCGCACGCGAGGTGGCGGCCGGCTTGCCGACCGCCGCGGTGCTCGCCGGGCGGGACCAGGAGGGGCTGGGCCGGCTGCAGCGAGCGTTCTCCACCAGCTCGTTCCGCTTCTACACCGCGACCGACGTGGTCGGCGTGGAGCTCGCCGGCGCCCTCAAGAACGTCATCGCGATCGCCGCCGGTATGGCAGAGGGCCTCGGTCTCGGGCAGAACGCAACTGCGGCGCTACTCACCCGCGGGCTGCACGAAATTGCGCGCCTGGGTGTCCGTCTCGGCGGCCGCGAGGAGACGTTTCGCGGACTGGCGGGCATGGGCGACCTGGTGCTCACCTGCTCGCCGGGGAGCATGTCGCGCAACCGGAGCGCCGGCGAGCGCCTCGGCCGTGGCGAGAGGCTCGCCGACATCATCGCCGGCCGCGAGGTCGCCGAGGGCGTCCCGACGACGCACGCCGCGGCCGCGCTCGGGCGCCGGCACGGCGTCGAGATGCCGATCACGTTCACCGTCGAGGCGATCCTGGACGGGGAGCTGGAGCCGCGCGCCGCGGTGGCGGCGCTGATGACGCGGGAGCTAAAGGCCGAAGCAATCCTCTGAGGGCGCCGCCGATAGCGGACCACTATCCGGGCGGGGGGTCCCGCGGCCGCTCCGCCCAACCGCCCGGCCGCTCTCGACCCCCCGTGCCCCCCGGCGAGCCGCGGCGGAGCCGCGTCTCGATCCTGGCGGGGGGTCCCGCGGCCGCTCCGCCCAACCGCCCGGCCGCTCTCGACCCCCCGTGCCCCCCGGCGAGCCGCGGCGGAGCCGCGTCTCGATCCTGGCGGGGGGGCCCGCGGCCGCTCCGCCCAACCGCCCGGCCGCTCTCGACCCCCCGTGCCCCCCGGCGAGCCGCGGCGGAGCCGCGTCTCGATCCTGGCGGGGGGTCCCGCGGCCGCTCCACCCAACCGCCCGGCCGCTCTCGACCCCCCGTGCCCCCCGGCGAGCCGCGGCGGAGCCGCGTCTCGATCCTGGCGGGGGGTCCCGCGGCCGCTCCACCCAACCGCCCGGCCGCTCTCGACCCCCCGTGCCCCCCGGCGAGCCGCGGCGGAGCCGCGTCTCGATCCTGGCGGGGGGTCCCGCGGCCGCTCCACCCAACCGCCCGGCCGCTCTCGACCCCCCGTGCCCCCCGGCGAGCCGCGGCGGAGCCGCGTCTCGATCCTGGCGGGGGGTCCCGCGGCCGCTCCACCCAACCGCCCGGCCGCTCTCGACCCCCCGTGCCCCCCGGCGAGCCGCGGCGGAGCCGCGTCTCGCCCGGCGTTGGCCTTCGGCGGCTCGCGTCCTCATGTAGCCTCCGGCTACACTCCGGCGCGGCGGGGTTCGCGCGCCTTGCGGCTGGCCCACTCTCGGCAGCGCGGCTACACGCCCCAAGGTGCAGCGCCCTGCCTTCGGTGGAGGGATCGTATTCGAGGGAGGCGCTTGTGGCTGCGCGGCCTGCGGCCGACGCAGCCGGCTCGGATCACTGACCACGGACCACTGACCACTGACCACGGACCACAGGCCACCCCATCGATGCCCCGGTGGCTCAGCGGCGGGCGAGCGCGTCGGGGAGTGTGAGGCCGTGGGCGGTGAGGAACGCGGCCATATCGGGCGGGACGGGCGCAACGAGGCACAGGAGCGCGCCATCCCTCGGGTGCGGCAGCGTCAGGCGCCAGGCGTGCAGAAACGGGCGCGGCAGGCCGCCCCCGCCGCCGTACAACCCGTCGCCCGCGACCGGGAAGCCGGCATCGGCGAGGTGGACGCGCACCTGATGGGTGCGGCCGGTGAGGGGATGGACCTCGACCAGCGCCAGGCCGTCCGCGACCGCGAGCCGGCGGACCCGCGTGCGGGCCGGGCGGCCGCCGCGGGCGACGCGGAAGCGGCCGGGGACGAGCGGGTCCGCGGCGATCGGACCGGCGAGCGCGCGCTTCGCTTCGCCGGGGTCGCCGCGCACGACCGTGAGGTAGCGCTTGTCGGCGCCGCCCTCGGCCCAGGCGCGGCCGAGCGCGCGGGCCGCCTCGCGGTGGCGGGCGAACACCAGCACGCCGGTGGTGAGGCGGTCGAGCCGGTGAAAGAGAAGCACGTCCATGCGCCTGCCCTCGCGCAGCGCGAGCTGCGCCGCGAGCCGCTCCTGGGCGGTGAGCTCGCCGGGCGTCCGCTCGCGCGGAGGCTGCGAAGCGACGCCGGCGGGCTTGTCGATCGCGATCAACCAGGCGTCCTCATGGAGAAGGTCGAGCGGTGGCGGTGGCAGCGCCTCGGCGAGCGCCTCGTCCGCACGGACGACATCCACGACGTCCGCCGGGTGGAGCGGCCGCGAGAGCACGCGGACCGCCTTGCCGTTGAGCCAGAGCCTGCCCTCGGCTGCGAGCGCGCGCACCCGTCGGCGCGGGAGGCCGGACAGCACCGCCGCTCCCTGGTCGAGACGCTGACCCGCGAGTCCCGGCGGCACGACGTAGCGGACGACCCCGGGCCGCGGATCAGGCAGGGGGAGTCTCCCAGGGCAGGACGAGGCGGGCCGTGGCGCCGGCGGCGGTGCTCTCGATTTCGAGGCGGCCTCCGAGGGCCTCGGCCATCTTCCTCGCGATTGCGAGGCCGAGCCCGGCGCTCCCGGTTCGCCGCACCGCCATCGGGACCCCCAACTGCGCGAGCACGTCGGGGTCGATGCCGGGGCCTGCGTCGCGAACCTCGACCTCGGCGTGGTCGCCGGCGTCGCGCACCGCGACGACGACCGGCGGCGGCGGGGTGGCGCTCTCGACCGCGTTGTCGAGGAGCGCCCTCAGGGCGTGGCCGAACGCTCGCGCGTCCCAGGTCGCCTTGCGCCCCCCCGCTTCGGCGTCGACGCGGATGTCGAGGACGACGTCAGCCCCGCGGTTGCCCCGCACGAGATCGACCTGCGCCCGCGCCAGCGTGGCGGGATCGACGAGGGTGGGCGCGACGTCGACCGGGCGGCCGTAGAGCAACAGCTGGTCGAGGTAACGCGACAGCACGTCCACCTGGCGCACGATCGCGTCGAAGTGCGCCTTGATCTCGGGTGCCGCCACCGACCGGCGCTGCCCCATCTCGGCCTGCAACCCCATCGTGAAAGCGTGGTTGCGCACGTCGTGGGCGATCTGATTGACGAGGTTTTCGAGCGCCGAGCCTTCGACCGCAAACATGAAGACATGCTAGCACCGCTGCCCCGCCGCTTGACAGGGGACAGGCGCTCGGTGAGACTGAATGGGCGTTCAATTATCACGGGAGGACAGGTTTGGGGGGGGCGCTTCGGAACGACGCACGGGAAGCCAAGCGGTCCGCGATCCTGCGGGCGGCTGTCGAGGTGTTTGCCGAGCGCGGCTACGAGGCCGCCCACATGCGCGAGGTGGCGGAGCGTGCGGGTGTGGCGGATGGCACGACGTACCTTTACTTTCAAGGGAAAGAGGCGCTCCTCGTCGCCATACTCGAGGAGAACGCCATGGCGTTCCTGGAGCGCGCGCGGCGGGACGCGGACCGGCAGAAAGACCCCGGTGCGAAGCTGCGCACGGTCATCGAGCGCCACCTCGTGAGCCTGGAGAGCGACCGCGCCCTGGCGCACGTCTTTCAGATCGAGCTCCGCCACAGTCGGCGCTTCCTCCGCCAGGTGGCGCGGGGCCAGGTGGCCGAGTACCTGCGCCTGTTGCAGAGGATCATCGCGGACGGCATGGCCTCAGGTTGCTTCCGGGACGACGTCCCCGCCGAGGTGGCCGCGCGTGCGGTGTTCGGCGCGGTCGACGAGCTCATCACGTCGTGGGTGCTGGCCAACCGCCCGCGTTCGCTGGCCGGGCAGGCCGCGCCGCTGCTGCGGTTGGTCTTCGGGGGTCTCGAACGGCGCACCGGGGGGAGCGGATGAACGAACCACGCACGTTGCTCGATATCTTTGCCAAGTGGCGGACGGCAGCCCACATGCCGGCGCTGATCGACGCCCGCGATGGCCGCGAGGTGCGCACGCCCGCCCCCGAGGTGGCGCGGCGGGTGGCCGGCCTCGCGCGCGGCCTCGCGGCGCTCGGCGTCGGCAAGGGCGACCGTGTGGCCCTCATTTCCGGTGACCGCCCCGAGTGGCACGTCGTCGATTTCGCGGTGCTCCACCTCGGGGCTGTCGGCGTTCCGGTTTACCCCACGCTCCTCCCGGACCAGGTGGGGGCCATCCTCGCCGACTCGGGCGCGCGGGCAGTGGTCGTCGAGAACCCGGACCAGCTTGCCAAGGTGCTCGAGGTGCGCGGTTCGTGCCCGGCGATCGAGGCGGTGATCCTGATCGACGGGGAGGCGCCCGAAGGCGTGCGCGCGCTTGCCGCTCTTACCGAGTCGGTGAGCGTGGACGACGCGGCGGCGTTCCTCGAGGCATGCCGCCCGAAGGTGCAACCGGAGGACCTCGCGACCCTGATCTACACGTCGGGGACGACCGGCGAGCCCAAGGGCGTCATGCTGACGCACGACAACTTCGTTTTCGACTCGGTCTCCGCGGCGAGCGTGATGCCGTGGCCGGGCCACGAGACCGCGCTTGCCTTTCTGCCGATCTCGCACGTTCTCGAACGGCTGGTCGACTACATCTACTTCGTCAAAGGAGTCACGATCGCCTACTGTGGCATCCTCGAGACAGGCGACGCGCTGCGCCGCATCCGCCCGCACATCTTCACGGCGGTGCCGCGCTTCTACGAGAAGGTCTACGACCGCATCTTCCATGAGCTGTCGACCGCGCCTCGCCTCAAGCGCTCGATCTTCAAGCGGGCGGTGCGCGTCGCGCTCGCGAGCGTCAAGAGCGGGCGCCGGGGCCTGAATTGGCGCCTTTACGACCTCATCGTCTACTCCAAGATCCGGGCGGCAGTGGGCGGCAGGCTGCGTTTCTCGATCTCGGGCGGCGCTCCGCTGCCGCTGTTCGTCGGCGAGTTCTTCCACGGCCTTGGCATCAGGCTGCTGGAAGGGTACGGGCTGACCGAGACGTCCCCGGTGATCACGGTGAACCGGTTCGACCGGCCCAGGCTCGGCACCGTCGGCGAGACGATCCCCGGCGTCGAGGTGCGGATCGCCGACGACGGCGAGGTGCTCACCCGTGGCCGGCACGTGATGCGGGCGTACTGGAACAAACCGCAGGCGACCGCCGACGTGCTCGATCCCCAGGGCTGGTTCGCCACGGGCGACATCGGCGAGATGAGCGCCGACGGCTATCTCCGAATCACCGACCGGAAGAAGGACATCCTGGTCACTGCCGGGGGCAAGAACGTGGCCCCGCAGGCGATCGAGGAGAGGCTCCGCATGTCGTCCCTCGTCGAGAACGCGGTGGTGTTCGGCGACCGCAAGCCGTACATCGTGGCGCTGATCGTGCCGAACCCGGAAACGCTCCCGCACTGGGCGCAGGAGCACGGCCTCCCTGCCTCGGACGTGCGTGGCCTGCTCGACAACCCGGCCGTCCTCGCCGCCTATCAGGAGATCGTTGAAGGCGTCAACCGCAACCTTGCGCGTTTCGAGACGATCAAGAAGTTCCGCCTCGTGGGCGAAGCTTTCTCGATCGCGAGCGGCGAGCTGACACCCACGCTCAAGGTGAAGCGCCGAGTGGTCGAGAAGCGGCACCACGAGATTCTCGCCTCGATGTACACCGAGGAGGGTTCGTTCGAGTCGTGGAGCTAGCGAAGCGCCGCTTCCCCCGACGGGGGCACGGCCGCTGGAAGTGAAACGCCGCCGCGCGCCAGCAGCTCGTCGATGGTGACCGGGTGCAGGCCCCGCAGGTCGGTTTCGTCGAGCACGAGCGGCAGCGCTTCCAGCAGCGGCAGATCCGGGCGGCTGTTCCCCAGGTGCATCAGCACGATGCTGCCGGCGAGCGCCACTCCGGTCTTCGCTTCGAAGTTGAGCAGGCGCCGCGCCATCGCCTCGGGCCCGAGATAGCGGCGCGAGCCGGGCGTCTCGACCCAGTCGAGGGCGTCGAGGGCGTCGTGATCGGCGTGGGTCCAGTCGACGTGGACGAGGCCCAACTCGGCAGCCCAGGCGCGGATCGTGGGGTTGTGCTCGCCGTAGGGAGCGCGCCAGAAACGCGACGGAGGGCGACCGATGGCGGCCGTGATCGCGGCCGCGGTGCGCAGCAACTCCTCCTGGAGACGGGCGCGCGTGATCTCGGGCCGCGTGTCGTGGCGGTGGTTCGCGGCCCAGGTTGTGAGGTGCGGGTGGGAAAAGGTGTGGTTGCCGATCTCGTGGCCGTCCGCCGCGGCCTGGCGGAGAAGGCCCGGGAAGGCTTCGGCGAAGCGCCCGGTGGCGAATATCGTCACGTGCAGGTGCCGCTCCCGCAGAAGCGCGAGGAGCTGGGCGGCCCCGTTCGCCTCGACGTGCGCGTCGAAGGTCAGGGCGAAGTACGGACCAGCACCGGGGACCGACGCGATGTTGACGGCGGCGGGCGCGGACGTGAGCAAGAGCGCGGCGACCGCCGGCGCCAAGAGGATCATCACACCATTGTACGTGGTGGGCGGGCGAGGCGCCCGCCCCACGTGCCCCCGTCGTCCGTGGCGCGGGCGCCCAGCGTCCCGTTACGCGGGCGTCCAGCGTCCCGTGGCGCGGGCGTCCAGCGTCCCGTGGCGCGGGCGCCCTCGCCCGCGCACCTCATATCTTTGTGTTGTCTCTTCTTTCCCGTCCCTCGACGCGTCTGGGCTACAATCCGCGAGGGAATGACGCCTTGACCTGGAACCTGCCCAACTCTCTGACGGTGGCCCGCATCCTCATGGTGCCGCTGCTCGTGGTCGTGCTGCTGACCCGCTTTCCCGGCAGCGAGTTCTGGGGCCTCGGGATCTTCCTGCTCGCGGCGCTGACCGATCTGGCCGACGGGATGATCGCCCGCTGGACCCAGGCCGTGACGGTGACCGGAACGCTGCTCGACCCGATCGCCGACAAGCTCCTGATGTCGGCGGCGTTCATCTCGCTGGTCGAGCTCGGCCTCGCCCCGGCCTGGATGGTGGTCGTCATCGTCGGGCGGGAGTTCGCGGTGTCGGGGCTGCGCCACGTGGCGCACCAGCAAGGGGTCGTGATCGCGGCGAACTGGTGGGGCAAGCTCAAGACGCTCTCGCAGATCGTAGCGGTCTCGCTGCTGATCGTGAGCTTCCAGCTCGGCCAGTGGGCGCTGATCTCCAAGGTGGCGCTGTGGGTTGCGCTGGTCATGACCTTGGCGTCGCTGGTCAGTTACTTCGCTGGCTTCTGGCACCGCGTGGTCGGAGCCGACAGGTGAGCGTCCCGCTGGCTGGCGCAGTTGCCCGCGGCTTGGTCCGCACCGGGCATCGCCATCCGCGGCTGGTGCTGGCCGGGGCGGCCGTGGTCATCGTCGCCGGCGCATTCCTCGGCACCAGGCTGAAGTTCGAAACCGACGTACTCAACCTGATGCCGCGCCACGACCCGGTCGTGAGCGAGTTCCGGCGCGTCCTCGAGGAGTTCGGCTCGCTCGACACCCTGCTCGTGGCGGTGCCCGTGGCGAACGAGGACCGGCTCGAGAACACGTTGGCGCTCGTGGACTCGCTCGACGCCGAGCTGCAGAAGAGCCCGTACCTGAGCCATGTCACCGCGCACATCGAGGACCCGGTCAAGCTCGCCGAGACGGTGCTGCGCCACGCGGTGCTGTTCCTCGACAAGGACGGCCTGGCGAAGTTGCAGGAACGCCTCAGTCCGGCGGGTCTCGCGGCGCGCGCCGCCGACATCCGCGCCGCGCTCGACACCCCGCAGGGAATGGTCGCAAAGGAGTTTGCGGTGCGCGACCCGCTCGGGTTCCTGCCGCTGCTGCTGGCGCGCATCAGTCGGGCGCCGGCCTCGCTCAAGATCGACTACGCGAGCGGGTACTACCTCTCGGCGGATCACTCGATGGTGCTGATCCTGGCGAAACCGACGGGCCCAGCGCAGAACATCGATTTCGATCAGACCCTGATCTCCGACGTCAAGCACCGAATCGCCGACGTGCGGCGGAAGTTCGCCGAGGAGGAGGACGTGCCGGTCGAGGACGTGCCTGCGGTCGAGATCGGAGGCGGCCATCGCACCGCGCTCGAGGACGCTACGCTGATCAAGAAAGACATCATCTCGAATTCCGTCTCCTCGGTAATCGCGGTCATGGTGCTCTTCTTCCTAGCGTACCGGCGCTTCGCGACCGTGCACTACGCGTTCCTCCCGCTCGCCACCGGGCTGGCGCTGACTTTCATCTTCGCCGCGCTGACGCTGGGCGAGCTCAACTCCGCGACGTCGGGTTTCTCGGCGTTGCTGGTCGGGCTCGGGATCGACTTCACGATCGTGACGTACGGCCGCTACCTCGAGGGCCGCCTGGCAGGAGCTTCCGCCGCCGAGGCGCTCGAGCAGATGGCGAACCACACCGGACCGGCCGTCGTGCTCGGCGCGGTCACGACGGTGGGCACGTTCTTCGCGTTCCTCGCGACGCGGTTCGCCGGCCTGCGCGAATTCGGCCTGCTCACGGGCACCGGCATCGTGTTCATGATGCTGTCGGCGTTCCTTATCCTGCCGGCGCTCGTCACGCTCTTCGACCGCCGGGCGCCGGTGCCGCCGTCGGCGTGGTTGCGCCTCGAACCGGTGCTCGGGTGGGCGCAACGCCATCGGCGAGCCGTGCTCGCCGGCGCCGCGGCCGTCACCGTGGCCGCGCTCGGATCGCTCCTGCTCCTGCGTTTCGACGATGACGTCCGCAACCTGCGCTCGCCCTCCAACCAGGGGGTGGCCGTGCAGGAGAAGGTGTCCAGAGCGTTCGGGCTCTCGTTCAACGCCATGATGATCCGCGTCGAGGCCCGGGATGCCGCCACCGCCCTGGACCGCGTACAGCGCCTGGCCGCCGGTCTCGACGCCCTCGTCTCGCGCAAGGTCATCTCGTCCTACGATTCCCTCGCCAACTTGCTTCCCCCGCGTGAGGCGCAGGAGCGCAACCTGGCCTGGATCGCGGCGCACCGCGAGCTCACCGACCCGGTGCGGGTCGAACAAGGCCTTTCCGCGGCGTTCACCAAGGCCGGGCTGGTGCCGGCGGCGTTCGACGCCGGTTTCGCCACGCTGCGCGAAGCGCTGCGTCCGAGCGGACCGATCACTCTGGACATCTGGAAGGGCACCCCGGTCGAGCAGGTGGTCGACCGCTCGTTGCGCCGGACCGCCGGCGGCGTCACGACGGTGATCAACGTCTTCGCACCCCCTGACGAGTGGCGGCGGGAGGCGCCGCCCGAGCTGGAGGCGCTCGTGCGCGAGGTGAGGGGGGCGCACCTGACCGGCGTGAACCTCGTCTCGCAGCGGCTCCGGCACACGGTGTGGCAGGACGCGGCGCTGGCGGGCGGGCTCGGCCTCGTCTTGGTCATCGGCCTCCTGCTTTGGGACTCGCGCTCGGTAGGACCGGCGCTCCTCTGCCTGCTACCGGTCGCCATAGGGGTCCTTTGGGCGCTCGGCGTCATGGCCGCGGTGGGCTATCCCCTGAACCTCCTCAACGTCTTCGTGATCACGATGATCATCGGCGTGGGGAGCGACTACGCGATTTACATGGTGCACCGGGTCCGGGAGGGTGCCGGCATCAGGGAGCAGGCGGCGACGGCGCGCGCGGTCGTGCTGTCGGCGCTGACAACGATCGTCGGGTTCGGAACGCTGGTGACCACCCACTACCCGGGCCTCCGGAGCATGGGATGGATGGCTTCGCTCGGCGTCTTCTTCGCGGTGTTCGCCGCCGTCGTGCTCGTGCCCTTGGTCGTTCGACCGGCCCGGGTGTCTTAGCCCACTCGGAACCGCGCTCGACGCGCCCCACTGCCGGTTGACAGGCGACAGCCGACGGTTGACAGTAGGTGTGGAGGCGGAATGACGTTCGTCCAAGCTCCGCCGGGAACGGACCATCGTGCATTGTGCCTCACGGTTTCTCTTCTGGCTCTTGACTCGTTGCTCCTGGCTTTTGATCTTTGACCCTTGACCGTCAATTGGTATCTGCTGCTGAGGGGGACGACAATGGCACGAGAGCTCGCGTCGAGCGATCTGCGGTGGCGGTGTCCGGAGGAATGGCTGCCGGGCGACAGCACGGCGGACGTGGAGCCTTCGCACGGGATCATCGGGCAAGAGCGCGCGGTCCGAGCGCTCGAGTTTGGCCTTGCGATCGAGTCGCTGGGGTTCAACGTCTTCGTCACCGGTCTCACCGGCACCGGGAGGATGACGGCGATCGGGCTCCACCTGCGGCCGCTCGCCGCCGAAGGCGCAGCGCCGGATGACCTGGTGTTCGTCTACAACTTCGCCCGCCCCGAGCAGCCCCGGCTGTTGCGCGTGGCCGCCGGTCGCGGACTCGTGCTGCGCGACCAACTCGACAGGTTGCTGCGCGACCTCTCGGCGAGCCTGCCCGGGATGTTCGACGGGGAGGAGTTCCAACGGCGGCTCGAACTGGCGGTTGAGGACCTCAAGGCCAGGCAGCAGGAGCTGATCAAAGGGTTCGAGCATCGCGTGCGCGAGGCGGGGTTCACGCTCGTGCAGGTGCAGGTCGGCTCGGTGACCCGCCCCGAGATCCTGCCGACGGTGGAGGATCGGCCCGTGACCTTGGACAAGTTGCAAAGCCTGGCCGAGGAGGGGAAGGTCGACCGCGATCGCGCCGCGGCCCTTGAGGCCGAGCACGGCAAACTCTCGGAGGAATTGCAGCGTGTATTCCACGAGGTGATGGTGCTGCGCGACGAGATGGTGTCGCGCGCCGAGCAGCTCCGGCGCTCCAGCGTGGAGCCGACGCTCAAACAGGCGCTCGGCGTCGTGGCGGGCGAGGTCAAGGAACCTCGCGTGGGTCCGTTTCTCGACGAGATGCTCAACGACCTGCTCGACCACCTCGACCTTTTCGCGGCGAAGGACGGGGACGACGGCGACCGTTTCCTGCGCTACCGCGTCAACGTCGTCGTGGACAATGGTGCGACCAGCGGGCGTCCGGTGGTGATCGAAACCGAACCGTCCTACGGCAACCTTTTCGGCACCGTGGAGGCGAAGGTCGGGCCGAACCTGCAGTCCACCTCCGACCACATGCGAATCCGGGCCGGCTCGTTGTTGCGCGCCAACGGCGGGTTCCTGGTGGTGAACGCGTTCGACGCGGTCTCGGAAGCAGGCGTATGGCCGGCACTCAAGCGCGCGCTGCGCTACCGCCGGGTCGTGATCCGGCCGCGCGACATCCTGCTCGCGATCTCCGGGCAGGCGCTCCAACCGGAACCGGTCGAGATCAACGTCAAGGTCGTGATGATCGGCGACCGCGCCCTGTACGATTTGCTCCACGAACTGGACGAGGAGTTCCGCAAGATCTTCAAGGTGCTCTGCGACTTCGACAGCGAGATGCCGAACGGCCGGGAGCAGGTCGCGGACTTCCTCGCTCTGATGGCCAAGATCGTCAGGGACGAAAAGCTCGCACACCTCGACCGGACCGGGATGGCCGCCCTGGTCGAGGAGGCCGTGCGTCTGGCGCGCAACCGCAAGCGAATCTCGGCCCGCTTCTCGGACGTCGCCGATATCGTGCGCGAGGCGGCATTCTTGGCGCACAAGCGCCGCCGCGGCGCGATCACGGCCGAGCACATCCGCGCGGCGGTGCGGGAGCGCCGCGACCGCCTCTCGCTGCCCGAGGAGAAGCTCACCGGGATGATGCTCGACGACGTGCTGGTGATCGCGAGCGCGGGCAGCGCGGTCGGCCAGATCAACGGCCTCGCGGTGTACGACCTCGGCTACCACGCGTTCGGCTTGCCGGGGCGGGTCACGGCGCGGGTCGGCCTGGGCCGCGAGGGTGTCATCAACGTGGAGCGCGAGGCCCGCCTGTCGGGGAGCACCCACGACAAGGGTGTGCTGATCCTGACCGGCTTTCTGCGCGGGACGTTCGCGTCCGAGGTGCCGCTCTCGATGAGCGCCTCGATCGCGTTCGAGCAGTCGTACGGCGGCGTGGACGGCGACAGCGCCTCCTCGACCGAGGTGTACGCGATCCTTTCGGCGCTCTCCGGCGTGCCGATCCGGCAGGACCTCGCGGTCACCGGCTCGGTGGACCAGAACGGGCGCGTCCAGGCGATCGGCGGCGTCAACGAGAAGGTCGAGGGCTTCTTCGCGCTCTGCAGCCGGCGCGGTCTCTCGGGGACGCAGGGCGTTGTGATCCCTGAGTCGAACGTCGCCGACCTGCAGCTCGACCCGGAGATCGTGGCCGCGGTCGAGAGCGGGCGGTTCCACATCTACGCGGTGGCGCGCATCGAAGAGGGGATCGGGCTGCTCACGGGCGTGCCGGCCGGCGAGCGCGGCGCGGACGGCGCTTATCCCCCAGACTCCGTGCTCGGCCGCTGCGCTGTGCGGCTGGCCACGATGGCCGAGCAGCTCCGCCGCTACCGCGACGTGTAATTTGCGCCGCCGATAGCGGACCACAATCCTGTCGGGGGGTCCCGCGGCCACTCCACCGCCCGCCCGGCCGCTCTCGACCCCCCGAGCCCCCCGCGAGCCGCGGCGGAGCCGCGTCTCGCCCGGCTTTGCCCCTGCCCCTCTCGCATGCTCATGGAGCCTCCGGCTACGCTCCGGTCCGACCGCCTTGCCCTCCTAGCATCTGGCCCACTCTCGGCAGCGCCGCTGCCGCGGGCAAATACGGGAACTGACCAGCCTATCTGGATGCTCAGTGGCCTAATCAGGCAGGAAGGCGTCCTTGGGGGCGCCGCAGACGGGGCAAACCCAGCCGTCGGGGAGGTCCTCGAAGCGGGTGCCGGGCGCGATGCCGCTGGCGGGATCGCCGAGCGCCGGGTCGTAGGTGTAGCCGCAGACGCCGCATGTCCAGGTCGAAGAGGCGGCGGGTGCTGGCGTCGGCGCCGGGGGTTCGGCATCGCCGCGGTAGGTTGGGGCGTTCTTCGGCGCCTTGCCCTTGCGCGCGTGGTAACCGGCGTAGGTGAGCGGCGCGGCGGCGGAGAGGACCTCGGCGCCGACGGCCTCGCCGATGAACACCGTATGCGTGCCGGCGTCGGTCGCCTGCAGCACCCGCGCCTCCGTCACCGCAACCGCGTGCTCCACGACCAGCGGGACGTGCAGGCCGTCGCGCACCGTTGCCTGCGCGAGCTTGTCCACGTCGCGCCCGGACTTGAAGCCGAACAGCCCGATGAACTCCATCGGCACGCTCTCGGCGAGCACCGAGAAGGCGAACCAGCCGCCGTCGCGGATCAGGTCGTGGGTGAAGTTCTCCTTGTTGATCGCGATCGCCACCCGCGGCGGCTCGGCGGTGACCTGAAACACCGCGTTGGCGATCTGCCCGTTGGCACGGTCGCCCGAGCGCGCCGTCACCAGGTACATCCCGTACGCCATCGTCCACAGCGCCTTCGGGTCCATCGCCATCGCCCACCTCCGTCGCCGCGCGCCTTGCCTCCGCGCCGGACCAGCCTGTTCTCAATTCTGCGCCTCCCGCCCCCCGCCCGCCACCCAAGGCAGGACCTCGCCACGGCAGAGCCGGCTGCGCCGGCCGCAGGCCGCGCAGCCCTCAAGCGCCACCCTCGAAGACTATTTCCCGCCGAATGCAGCGCCTCGCCACTCGGGGCGTGCAGCCGCGCTGCCGAGAGTGGGCCAGATGCAAGGAGGGCAAGGCGGCCGGACCGGAGCGTAGCCGGAGGCTCCGTGAGCATGCGAGAGGTGCAGGGGCAACGCCGGGCGAGACGCGGCTCCGCCGCGGCTCGCGGGGGGCTCGGGGGTCAAGAGCGGCCGGGCGGGTGGTGGAGCGGCCGCGGGACCCCCCGCCAGAATCGTGGTCCGCTATCGGCAGCGCCCTCGGCGGGATGATAGACTTTGCGGTCCTGGGAGGGGCATGCTCGAAGCGATCTCCGAACGGCTGCAAAAGGTGTTCAAGACGTTGCGTGGCGAGGGACACCTCACCGAGAAGCACGTGGACGACGCCCTGGCGGAGATCCGTCGCGCCCTGCTCGGCGCCGACGTGGCGCTCCCGGTCGTCAAGGAGTTCACCGCCAAGGTGCGGGAGCGGGCGCTCGGAAAGGAAGTCCTCGCCTCCCTGAGCCCGGCGCAACAGGTCATCAAGATCGTGCACGAAGAGTTGACCACCCTGCTCGGCGGCGAGGCGCGGCCGCTCAAGTTCAAGGGTTTCCCGGCGCCGCTCCTGCTCGTCGGGCTGCAGGGCACCGGCAAGACCACGACCGCCGCCAAGATCGCGGTGTTCGTCAAGCGGACGCTCGGCAAGCATGTGCTGCTGGTCCCGGCGGACACGCAGCGGCCGGCCGCACGCGACCAGCTCGAACAGCTCGGGAGCCAGGCCGGCATGCCCGTGCTCGACACCCGCGCCTGGGCGAAGCCGGCGGACATCGCTCGCGCGGCGCTCATCGAGGCGCGGCGCAAGGGGTTCGAAGTGATCGTGTTCGACACCGCCGGCCGGCTCCACGTCGACGAGGAGCTGATGGCGGAGCTGACGGAGCTGAACGAGATCCTCAAACCCTCGGAAGTGCTGTTCGTGGCGGACGCGATGACCGGTCAGGACGCGGTGCGCCAGGCCGAGGCGTTCGCGGCGCGGCTGCCACTCTCGGGCGTGATCCTCACCAAGCTCGACGGCGACGCACGCGGCGGCGCGGCGCTCTCGGTGGTCTCGGTTGCGGGCAAGCCGGTCCGCCTCGTCGGCGTGGGCGAACGGCTGGAGGACCTCGAGCTGTTCCACCCCGATCGCATGGCGGCCCGCATCCTCGGGCTCGGCGACATGGCGACCTTCTTCGAGAAGGCGCAGGCGGTGGTGGACGAGAAACGCGCTGCCGAGATGGAGAAGAAGCTCAAGAAGCAAGGGTTCGATCTCGACGACCTGCGCGACCAGCTCAAACAGATGCGCGGCGGCGGCCTGCTCGACCAGCTCGTGGACCTGCTGCCGGGGGCGAAGGCGCTGAAGGCGCCGCAGGTGGACGACAGGAAGCTCGTCCGCTTCGAGGCGATCATTTCCTCGATGACCGGCCCGGAGCGCCACCACCCGGAGATCATCAACGGCTCGCGGCGCAAGCGCATCGCCCGCGGCGCCGGGACGACCGTCGAGGAGGTCAACCGGCTGCTGCGGCAGTACGGCGAGATGAAGCGCATGGTCAGGCGCCTGTCGAGCGGCGACCCCCGGCGCGCGTTGCGGGGCATGGGGTTGTGATGGGCATGGGGGGTCGGCGGCGGATTTGGTACAATAACGGGCCGCGGGGGATCCGCGGCCGATAAAGCAAGGAGAGTGTTCGATGCTGATGATTCGACTGCGGCGAATGGGCTCCAACAAGCGCCCTGTGTACCGAGTGGTGGTTTCTGACCGGCGTCAGACACCGACCGCCGCGGTGCTGGAGGAGGTCGGTTTCTACGACCCGCGCAGCGAACCGGTGGACGTGCGCCTCGATCGTGAGCGCGTGGAGTACTGGATGTCGCGTGGTGCCAAGCTTTCCCCGACGGTGAAGAGCCTGTTCGACAAGTCCAAGGGCTGAACTCCCGCCGCACGCCGCACGATCGGAGGCGCTCGTGAAGGAACTCGTGGAGCAGATCGCGAAGGCGCTCGTCGACCAGCCCGACAAGGTCCAGGTGCGCGAGGTCGTCGGCGAACAGACGATTGTGCTCGAGTTGCGGGTCGCCACCGAGGACCTCGGCAAGGTGATCGGCAAGCAGGGGAAGACCGCCCGGGCGGTCCGCACGCTCCTGGCCGCGGCAGGCATGAAGGTGCGCAAGCGCTTCGTGCTCGAGATCCTCGAGTAGCCCCATGGCCGAGAGCCCCGAAGCCAGTTGGCTGGCGGTGGGGCGTGTGCGCCGGCCCCATGGGATCCACGGCGAGGCCACGGTCGAGATCGTAACGGACTTCCCGGAACGCCTCGTTGCCGGCACCGAGATCTGGCTCGGCGAGGACGGCCCCACCTTGCGCGCGACCGTGCATCAGGTTCGGCGGCACAAGGGCGATTGGCTGTTGAGCTTCGCCGATGTCCGGACGTGCGAGGAGATCGACGGGTGGCGTGGATTGTGGGTGTTTCTCCCCGCCCAGGACCGCTCCAGCCTCCCCGAGCACTACTATTACGAGCACGAGCTGATCGGTTGCCGGTGCGTGTCCGGCGATGGGGCGGCGCTGGGCGAGGTGACGGCGCTGCAGGAAGGGCCCGGTGGGGGTCTCCTGGTCGTCGCCACGGCCGCGGGCGAGGTGCTGGTGCCGTTCCGCTCGCCGATCGTGGTGCGCGTCGACCTCGAGGCTCGCAGCGTCGAGCTGGATCCCCCGCGCGGCCTGTTCGACGGCGATGCGCTGTGACATCCTGACGCTGTTCCCAGCGGCGGTCGAGCCGTATTTTGCCGTCGGCGTGCTGGGTCGGGGCATCGCGGCCGGCGTCCTCGACGTGCGGGTCCACGACCTCAGGAGATGGGCGGTCAACCGCTACGGCCAGGTGGACGACGAGCCCTACGGCGGCGGTCCGGGGATGGTGCTGATGGTCTCCGCGGTGGTGCCGGCCGTGCGCGCCGTCGTTGCGATGGCGCCCGAACCGCCCCATGTCGTCCTCCCCGACCCGCGCGGACGCCGCTTCGACGACGCCGTGGCGCGCGAGCTCGCGGCACTCGCCAGGATCGTGTTCGTGTGCGGGCGCTACGAGGGGTTCGACGAGCGCGTCCACGAGGCGCTGTGCGCCGACGAGATCTCCCTCGGCGACTTCGTGCTGTCGGGCGGCGAGCTCGCGGCGCTCGCGATGCTCGACGCGGTGGCCCGCCACCTCCCCGGCGTCGTCGGCGACCCCGGTTCGGTGGCGGCCGACTCGTTCACGTCGATGCTCCTCGACCACCCGGTGTACACAAGGCCGCGCGAGTTCGAGGGCCTCGGCGTGCCGGACGTGCTCGCCTCCGGCGACCACGAGGCGGTGCGCCGCTGGCGACTCCGGCGGGCGGTCCTGGATACGCTGCGCCGGCGGCCGGACCTGGTGGCGGGGGGGTGGGCCGCTCTTCCGGACGAGGTGCGCCGGCTTGCGCTCGCGGTGGCGAGAGAGGAGGGCCTCGCATGGCCCCCGGACGGTCAGGCGGTCGCAGGTGAGCGGGGGAGCGGCGACCCGGAATCTGGGCGTTGAGCGGGATTGCGTGTATAATCCCCGTTCCGCGCCACGTCCTCGTAGCGAGCGTGGTCAGGGCGGGAGGTTGATCATGGATCTACTACGCGAGCTCGAAAAAGAGCAGATGCGCGACGACATCCCGGCGTTCGGCCCGGGTGACACGGTGCGGGTCCACGTCAAGGTGCGTGAGGGCGAAAAGGAACGCATTCAGGTGTTCGAAGGCGTCGTGATCGGCCGCAAGGGCGGCAGCGTCCGGGAGAGCTTCACGGTTCGCAAGATCTCCTACAGCATCGGGGTGGAGCGAATCTTCCCCGTGCACTCGCCGAGCATCGACCGCATCGAAGTGGTGCGCCACGGCCGCGTTCGCCGCGCCAAGCTCTACTTCCTGCGCGGCCTCAAGGGCAAGGCGGCACGCCTCGAGGAAAAGTACGACCGTCGGTGAGCGGCGCGCCGCCCGACGGCTCGCTTGACCGGGTTCTCGCGGCCAGCCACGGTTTGATCGCCGGCGTGGACGAAGTCGGGCGGGGCGCGATTGCGGGGCCGGTTACGGTCGCGGCGGTGGTCCTCGATCCAGCCCGTCCGATTGCCGGCCTCGACGACTCCAAGCGCCTGCGGCCCGCGGTCCGTGAGCGGCTGGCCATCGAGATCCGCGAGAAGGCGGTGGCCTTCGCGGTCGCCGAGCGCAGTCCGGCAGAGATCGACCGTGTCAACATCCTCGAGGCCACGCGTGCGGCGATGGTGGACGCGGTCCTTGCCCTCGACGCCGACTTCGGCCTGGTCGTCAGCGACGCCGTCGCGCTCCCAGGCCTCACCGTGCCCGTCCGCGCCGAAGTTCGCGCGGACGCCCGCTACCAGTGCGTCGCCGCAGCCTCGATCCTCGCCAAAGTCGTGCGCGACCGGGCGATGACGGTGCTCGCCCGCCGGCACCCCGGTTACGGGTGGGCCTCCAACAAGGGATACCCGACGCCGGCACACCTAGAGGCGCTCCGGCGGCTGGGCGTTTCCGCGCTGCACCGCACGACGTTCGCGCCGGTGCGTGTGCTAGCATAATTTCCGGGGCGTACGACCTCCATATGGCTTCGGCGAAGAGGGACCAGATCATCCAGGAAGCGGAGAAGCTCGCCGCACGCGGCAAGCTCGATGCCGCCATCAAGCAGTACATGCGTGCCATCGATCAGGTCCCCGGGGACACCAACACGCTCAACCGCCTCGGCGACCTCCTGGTGCGGGTGGACCGCATCCCGGAGGCGATCGAGGTCTACCAGCGCATCGCCGAGCACTTCGCGGCCGACGGCTTCTTCCTGAAGTCCATCGCGATCTACAAGAAGGTCAACCGCCTCGATCCCCGCCGCACCGAAACCTACGAGCGGCTGGCGGACCTTTACTTCAAGCAGGGCCTCGCGATCGAAGGACGGCAGCAGTTGCTGACGCTCGCGGACTGGTTCATGCGCTCGAAGCAGCCCCAGGACGCGATGCGGGTGTTCCGCCGCCTGGTCGAGCACGAACCCTCCAACCTGCAGGCCCGGGCCAAGCTCGTCGACCTCTCGGTGCAGCTCGGCGACGTTGCGAACGTGGGCGCCGAGATCGACGCGCTCGGGCGCTCGCTGCTCTCCCGCGGCATGTTCGATGAGGCGGTGAAGCTCTACTTCCGGATCCTTGAGCTCGGTCCCGAGCAGGCGGACCTTGCCGCGCCGTGCATCGACGCTCTCGTGGGAGCCGGCCGCCAGGCCCAGGGGTTGGAGCTGGCCCGAAAGGCCCTCGCCGCAGGCAAGGGGGGGATCGAGTTGCGACGGGCGGCGGCGCGCGCCATGGTCGAAGCCGGGGAGACCGACGAGGCCGTCCGCCTGCTCGAGGACCTTTTCGACATTGCCCCGGAGCGCACCGAGGTCGCCCAGCTCCTTGCCGACGTGTTGATTGGGTCCGCGACCGCCGGAGATCTCAAGGGGAGGCCGTTGCTGCTGATCGACCGCCTCCTGCAGGCCCGCGACGTCGCGCGTGCGGTCACCCTTGTCAAGAGGCTGATGGAGAGCGCCCCCGGCGACCCCGAGGTGCTGGAGCGCGCGCTCAAAGTGTTCCAACAGCTCGACGATCCCGAGGCCGTCGTCAGCGTCGAGACGGCGTTGGCTGACGCCTACTTCGTGGCCGACCGGCGCTCGGAAGCGGCTTCGCTCTACCAGCGGCTCGCGATCAAGGCGCCCTCCGACCCGCTGTTCGCTCAACGCCTGGCGGAACTGGGTGGACGCCCCGCGGCCCCTGCCGCGGACGGCGCGGTCCTGCCGCCGGCGTCCGCAGCGGGCGGGGGGGAGATCGAGTTCGTGGATGTCGAGATCGGCTCGGTCGCGATGGAGCCTCCCCCGGCCTTGGAGCCGAGCCCTGCCCCGGCGCCCGAGGGTCGCCCGCCGGAGCCGCCGGCCGCGGAACTCACCGAGCCTGCGCTCGGTCCGGCGAATCTGGAAGAGCTCTTCACTGAGGCCGTGGTGTTTGCCAAGTATGGCCTCACGGACAAGGCGGTCTCCCACCTGCAGCGGCTGCTCGCGCTCGATCCTGCGCACACCCGCGGAGGCGAGCTGCTCGCAACGCTGGGCGGCGAGCCGGCGAAGGCGCGAAAGCCCGAGCCGTCGCTTGCGCCGGCCGCCGAGCCGGTCTCTGCCCCGCTCCCTGAAACCGGGCCTCTCCCGTCGCAGCCGGCCGCACCGGCGCCCGGCAGCAGCGCAGGCGTGCCTGACGGTGCGCGCGAGGCTTTCGCGGCGTTCTCGCGGCTGGTCCCGCTTCCACCGGCGCCGGTGCCGGAAGGCGGCGCTCCGGAGAAGCCGGCGTCGGCGCTCGATGTGTCGTTGCCGGTTCCCGGCCTCGACCTGAGTGCCCTGGGCGCTCCGGGACCCGGCGCCCGTTCGTGGCAGACGGTTCACCCGGGGGCGCCGCTGCCGTCGTTCGACGAAGTGTTGACGGTCCCGCCGGTCGCCCCGGCACGGGGCGAGGCCGCTCGACCGGGGGCGCGGAGCGTTCGCCTCGACGACCTCGAGGCGATGCTGGGGTTGAGTCACCCGCCGGCCCCGGCACCTGGAGCGCCGCCGGCGCTCGAACCGCCGGGTGCCGCGCCTGGCGGCGCCGTGCCGGCACCCGTCCCGCCGGCCGGGCCGGCGGCCGACTTGGAACCCGTCGAGGTCCCGGACGAGACGATGACCTTCGTGGAGGTCGCCGGGGTGCTTGCCGGGCCCGGCGAAGACCAGCTGCGCGAGCTCGATTTCCTGATTCAGCAGGGCCTCCTCGAGGACGCCGCCAAGCTCCTGCACAAGCTGCGCGAGGCGTTCGCCGATCACCCCGACGTGCTCGCGCGCCAGGCGATGCTCAAGGCCCGCGGTTGGGACGAGGAGCACCGGGGAACGGCAGTGGCGACCGCGGCCGAGCTGTTCAGCGAGGAGGAACAGTTCTTCGACCTAGCCGCGGAGCTCGAAAAGGAGTTGGCCGAGGAGGAGATGGTCGCCGAGGCCACCGGTGCCGGCAAGGGGAGCGACGTCTCGATCGAAGACCTCTTCAAGGAGTTCCAGCGCGGCGTGGCGGAACAGGTCGAGGAGGAGGACTTCGACACCCACTTCAACCTGGGGTTGGCCTACCGCGAGATGGGGCTCCTCGACGAGGCGATCGGCGAGTTCCAGCTTTCGGCAAAGTCCTCCGATTACCTCGTGGAGAGCGCCAGCATGATCGGCGCGTGTTACATCGAGAAGGGGCTGCCCGAGCAGGGCGCCGAATGGTACCAGCGCGCCCTGACCGCGCCCGTCGTGCCGCCCGAGGCCGATTTGGGGCTGCGCTACGAGCTCGGCCGCGCACACGAACTGGCGGGGAACACCACTGCCGCCCTTGGGTGCTTCAGCGAAGTCCTGGCGATCAACCCCGCGTTCCGGGACGTGGTGGCCCGAGTTTCCAAGCTGCGCAGCAACTGACGAACCGGCGCGAGGCGTCCGTCACATCTCGTCGGCGACAAGGATCGGCATCCCGGTGCGCAGGAGGTGATGGATGCGCTGTGCGTCCGCGTCGGTCATCGCCAGGGTGATGGCGGGGATGTGATTCTGGGCACGCCCGTGCAGCCGCCGCCAGCCGTCGCGTACCGCCGCGAGTAGCGTCTGCCAGCGGGTCTGCGGCGGGAGCTGGTCGGTGACCCAGAGGTCCCAACCGTTGTCGAGGCGGCTGCGGTAGGAACTCGGCGTCACCGGCGTCGGGGTGGGTGTCGGGGTCGGACCCGCAGAGGTGGTGGACTCGTCCCCGGTGTCGTCATCGTCGTTCTTCGGCTCCGGTACGAGCTTGGTCGGCGCGATGATCTCGCGGTCGGAGTCGCCTGCGCCCTGCTCGACGGTCCAAACCGCCGGGATCGGCGGGTGCGAGGGCAGGCGCCGACCCATGATCGGCTGCTGGCTGATGACCTCGATGCCGGCCAGCGGCACCGCGTCCAGCACCGCGCCGCGGGCCTTGATCTCGAGCACCCTGCGCTCCGGGTCGAGGAGCAGGTATACGTCGGGCTTCCTGGCGAGGCCGGCCTCCATCTGGAGCGCCGCGACGCGGGCCGGTTCGGGGGTGATGGCCCCCGCGCTGGCGCCGGCCGCCGCCAAGCTAATAGAGATACACGCGAGTGCCGATAGGCGCATGGTGGTAGACGAACTCCAAATCTGCGTCGCCGAGCCTGACGCAGCCGTGCGTAACGCGGCGGCCGAGCAGGCTCTGGAACAACGTCCCGTGAATGATATAGCCGTCCCCGATGTAGAGCGCGTAGTTGCCCAGGGACTCGTTGTCGAAGCGTTCGCTCGGGTCCTTGGGCGGCAGGTACCCGTCCTCGATGAACGCCCAGTCGGGCTTCGCCCAGACCGGGTGCGTCACCTTCCGTTCGACCACCCGCTCGCCCATCGGCGTGTCGAAGACCCACTGCTTGCCGTTGCGCGGGTCCCTGAGCACCCGCCCAGTCCCGGTCGAGCAGATGGCAGAGCGGATGACCTTGCCATTCTGGATCAGGCGCAGCTGGTTGCGGTAGCTGTCCACGACGATGTAGGTGCCCTTGGGGTGGACCTTCTCGATCTCCCTGACGGCCTGCCCGGCCAGCTTGGTGAGGTAGGCCGGGTTGTCGGAGTCGACGCCGACGGACTGCGTCGCGTTGAACGGGGAGGCGATGAACGGCCGGCCCAGCCGCGCGAGCACCGCCGCCGCGCCGACCGTGAGGAGGAGCACGGCGAGGAGGAGCAAGGCAAGGGCGAGCGGCCACCGTGAGCGTCGCGGCGGCGCCGATTCGTCCTGCAGAACGGCGATCGGTTCAACGTTCATAGGTCCCCACAATGGTCACCGGCGTCCCGACGCGGACGTGGGCGAAGAGCCGGTCCATGTCCTGGTTGGTCAACGCCACGCACCCGTCCGTCCAATCCCGCCCCTCGCCCCCGTCGCCGTGGATCTCGATCAGGTTCCCGATCCCGGCCCTCCGCGAGATGGTACCCCGTCGGCGCCCGAGAGCGAAACGCATGCGGTCCTCGTCGTTTGGGTAGTTGATCAGGAGCGCCTTGTTGTACTTCGTCTCGGGCGCCCGCTTGGCCAGCACGATGTGGTATCTGCCCTCTGGCGTGGCGCGGTCGCCGGAGTGTTCCTTGCGCACCAACCCATTGGCGCCAAGCTCTGCGGGGTAGCTCGAGATGACTCTGCCCGCCCGGTACAAGTATACCCGGCGGCGCAGCTTGTCGATGAGGACCACGCTCTCGCCGGTGAGCCGCGACTCCGCGATGGTCTGCTCAGCCCAGGCATGCCAGAGCCTCAGGTTGGCGCGATCGGAGAAGCGTGCGTGTAGGGCGAGCCATTTGCGGTGCACCACCGCCGCGCTCGCGTGCGCTTTGGCGAGCTCGTCCGCAGCCTCCTGGCGCCGCCCGGCGGCCGCCAGCTTCTCGCCGAGCGAGATGCTCACCAGGGCGCGCTGCATCGCGGCCGCCTCGCGCTGCCCCATCCCGGCCTCGTTGATCTCGGCCAGGGCGCGCGCCACCTCGCTGCGTGCGTTGGGGTGCAGGCCGGCGTAGCGTCTTTCCGCCACGGCGTCGGCCGCCCGTACGGCGGCGACGGCGTCATGGGCCGCCCGCGCCACCCTCAACCATGCCGCCTCGGTGCGCCCGACGGACCCCTCCCACCACGGGGTGTTCGCCTCGGCCGCCGTCGCGACCTCCGCGAGCGCAACCAACCGCTCGATCAGCCTGGCCTGCGCCGGCGCCTCCGTGCGGACGATCGTGACCGCCTTGCGCGCGGTCCGCCGCGCGGCGTCGATGTCGGGCGCCGGGCGGCGAGCGCAGGCGGTCAGCAACAACGAGATGAACACGGCGGCCGCGGCGGCGGCGCGGACAGTAAAACGGCGGCGGTTGCCCGCCGCCGTTTCGTTGTCACAGCGATCGAAAGGACTTACTTGCACTTGAACTTGGTCTTGATGCCCTCGAGGTCCTTGGCGATCGGGTCGATCTGGCCCTTGAGGGTCTCGGCCGCAGCCTTGGCGCCGAAGAAGTCTTCCTTGCTGAACTTGCTGTCAAGGTCGGCTACCGTGGCGTTGTAGGACTCGAGGTTGCCCTTGACGGTCTCGAGGTCCTTCTTCACTTCCTTGGCCCGCTTCGCGCGGCCGCACTTCTCGATGTCGGCAAGCAGCGTGTTGGCGCTAGCGAGAGAGGCCTTGGCGGCGTCGATCGCGGCCGTGGCGTCGGTCTTCGCCTTCTCCTTGCCAGCGACTGCGGCGTCCTTGGCGGCGTTGGCGGCGTTGTTGGCGTCGGCGATCAACTGCTTGGCCTTGGTGTAGGAGCGGAAAAGGGCGAACTTGGCCTGCTGCGCCTCGAGTTCGGCGTTGACTGCGTTATTCGCCTGCTGGGCCTTGTCCCAAGCGTCCGCGGCGTACTTCGGCGCCTCGGCCTGCTCCGCGGCGGCCATCGCCGCCTTGGTACCATCGATCTCCTGTTGCGGCGGCTTGGCGCAGCCTACGGCGAGGATGGCCACGGCCGATAGCAACGCACTAACAATCACCTGGTTCTTGCGCATCTCAACTCTCCTTTCCTCCTGATAGAGGGTGGCATCTTCCAGATGCCGGTTCATAGGGTACTCTCCTGAACGTTAGCGTGCAACGTATCACAAACGGGAGATCACCGGCTGCCCGTGCGCGGTGGGAGCCCGTCTGTTTCACTCCTCTTTGTATGTGCGGCGGGCTTGCACCTCCGCGAGGAACACTCCCGGTCCCTCTGAGGCGGGCTTTATAGTCGCCTCGGGATGAAAAGTCAAGGTTGCCCCCACCCCGTGAGGGTGTTCGGCAGCGCCGCAGTGTCGAGGAACGCCTTGCCGGCGCGGACGACGACCGGGAGCGGCCGCAGTCTCGAGCCGCGGCAGGGGCCGGCAACGCAGACGCCGTCGTCGGGCCGGTACAGTGCCCCATGCTCGCCGCACACCAAATGCCGGCCGTCGGGGGTCGTGAGGCGCCCCGGGTCGGTGCGGTCGAGCGGCACGGCCAGATGGCGGCAGATGTTGCGCCACGCCCGCACCCCCGAGCCCGTGCGGAACAGGATGCCGCTCTCGGCACAGGGGCCGTCACGATATGTGAACCGGAGCCCCGTGCCCGGAATCTCGGCCACGACCGCCAGGAACTGCTGCCCCTGGGACTCGCCGGTCATGCCCCGACCCCGGTTTCTCGACCTCGAGCGATCGCGTCGAGGTTGCGCACCAGTCTGAAATAGTCGAGGCGGCGCAACGGCGTGCCGGCGGTGACGGCGGCCCACCCCTCCCGGTCGATGCGTTCGAGTCGCGTTCGGTCGAGCGCGGCGAGGTGGTCGCGCCGCGGGAGCGCGGACGCGCACGAAGGCCGCGCGCGCCCGTTCCACGGGCAAACGGTCTGGCAGGCGTCACAACCGAACAGGCGGTTGCCGAGAGAAGGGAACAGGGCGGCGGGGAAGGCTCCGCGGTGTTCGATCGTGGCGTACGCGAGACACCGGCGCGCGTCGAGACGGCGGGCGGCGTCGAATGCGTGCGAAGGGCACGCCGCGAGGCACGCCGAACACCTGCCGCAGTGGTCGGTCTCGGGCCTGTCGGAGGGGAGCGCCACATCGGTGACCAACTCGCCGAGAAGGAGTTCGCTGCCGAGCATCCGGTTGATGAGACAGGTGTTCTTGCCGATCCACCCGAGCCCGGCCCGCTGCGCCAACTCCTTCTCCAGCAGTGGGGCAGTGTCCACTGCGGGACGCCACGCCGCCCCCGGCACACGCTCGGCGAGGAAGCGACCGAGACGGACGAGACGGGCCCGGATGACGCGGTGGTAATCGGGCCGGCAAGCATAGCTGGCGACGGCCGCGCGGTCGGGGGCGACGTAGGGATCGGGGGGGGCGGGACCGTCGTGGTAGCTCATCGCGACACAAACGATGCTCTTGGCTCCGGGGAGGAAGCGCCCTGGGTCGCATCGCACCGCAGCGGTGTCCGCCAGGTACGCCATCGTTCCGTGGTGGCCACCCTCCAGCCACTCGGCCAAGCGCGCGCCACCGGCAAGCGGCTCGGCGCCGGCGACGCCCGCGAGCGAGAACCCCAGCTCGCCGAGCGCGAAGCCCTTGATGTCGGCAGCGAGGTCGCCGCTCACCGTGCCAGTGTACCGGAGGCGGTACACTGCGAGTGTGCCGGGGAGCTTCCTGCTCGTCGCTGCGGTCGCCGCGGTGCTCACCCCGCGCGAGGTGGTCTTCGTCGAAACCGCGGGCGCGGCGGCCGTGCGCCGGGTGGAGTTGCCGGGCGAGGGGCTGGACGCGTTCGCTGCGCCCGACGGCCGCATCGTCGTGCCCCTTGCGGGCGACGCCGGGACGGCGGTCGTTGCGGCGTCGGGGAGCGTGGAGCGCTGGCCGGGCCGCGTGTTTCCGCTGTTCTTCGTCGAGCCCGACCGCATGTACGTGGTGCTGCCGGGTCTGCTGGCGACGCTGTCGTACCCCGAGCGCATCCCGATCGCGCGGATCCCGCTTGCGGGCGTGGCCGGGGCGCGGCGCGCCGCCTGTTCCGCCGACGGCCGGCTGGTGGCGGTCGTTCCGGTGGATCCCGGCGGCCGTGTGCTGGTGCTCGTGCCGGCACTCGAGCGCGGTGCGCCGGTCCGCGTCGAGCTCGGCGGAGAGCCGACCTTGGTGACGCTCGCCCCCGACGGGGCGTTCGCAGTTGCGGTCTCCGGCGGCGGGTCGCTCGAGCTGATCGCGTCCGGCGGCGAGCGCCACGCCCGGGGCGTGCTCGCGCTCGGCGGGACGGTGCGCGCGCTGTGCCCAGGCGTCGAGGGCCGCAACCTCGTGGCGGGGCTTTCCGGGCCGGCCGGCGGTGAGCTGGTCGGCGTGCGTGTGAAGCCCGGTGCGGCCGAACCGCTCAAGGTCATGTTCCGCACCGCTTTCGCGGCACCGGTGAGCGCAATCGGGACCACTGCGGTCGAGATCGTCGCCCTCGCCGGCGCCGATCTCGTGGTGCTCTCCCGCAGCGGCCGGCATGCGCGCCGGGTGATGACGGTAGCGGGCGCGATCGGCCTGGCTCTGGTGCCGGCAAAGGCGGAGTCGATGCTCCCGGCCTGGACGGACGGTGCAGCGCCATGAGGCCGCGGGAAGGCGCCGGGGGAGAACACGATTACAATCATTGGCTCGGAGGTGGTGGTGAGGCGAGGCCTGGCAGTCATCCTGATGTGTGGGTTCGTGCTGACGCTGGCCGGGTCGGCCGCGGCGAAGGACCGGCCGGCCGAGACGACCGGCCCGAACAGCGAGGCCCTGGCGCTCGTCGGCGAGGCGCAGATGCGCCTATCGGTCGGTGCGATCGCCGAAGGGCTCAAACTCTTCCGCCGTGCCGTGGCGCTCGACCCGGACAACCACGCGCTCGCGGAGGAATTCGGTCTCGCGCTCGCCGACGCTGGAATCAACGACGAGGCGGTCAAGCAGCTCGAGAGGGCGGGCGAACTCACCCCCACCGGTGAAGCCACGCTCGGGATGCTCCTGGCACAGGTGGCGCAGACCCCCCAGGACCTCGAGGCGGCGTTGCCGCACCTCGAGCGCGGCGTCGCCGCCGTGCCGCACGGAGGCCAGGCGCGCCTGGTGCTGGCACAGTCGCTGGTGCGCCTCGGCAAGGGGGCCGAGGCGTGGGAGCAGGTGAAGATCCTGCTCGACGACCAACCGGACAACCCACGCATCTGGCTGATGGCGGGCGAGGCCCTGCGCCTGACCGGCAAGTTCACCGAGGCGGCCGATTACCTCAAGCGCGCCGCGGTGGTTCCCGATCTGCGCCAGCGCGCGACGCTGCAACTCGTTGACACACTTGCCAGCGCCGGCAAGTACAAGGAGGCGGCCGACATCCTCGGCGACGAGCTGAAGAAGGAGGGCGGCACCCTTGCGGGCATGACGCGCTGGGCGACGCTCTTGGCGCGCGCCGGCGACCGGGTCCATGCACGCGAGGTGCTCGACAAGGTGCTGGCGGGTGACCCCAACCAGCGGGACGCCCTCCTCCTGAAAGCGATCCTGGAGGCAAGCGACGGTCACCTCGACGTCGCGGAAGGGCTCTACCGGAGGGTCCACGCCGCGTACCCCGACGACCCCGACGCGGCCATGGGGTTGGCGCGCCTGCTCGTCGACATGCGCCGTCTCCCCGAGGCCAGGACCCTCCTCAACTCGGTGTGGCAGCAGATCGAGGAGAAGAAGATCGACAACCCGGACGCGACCGTGGAGGTGGCCCAGGAGCGGGCGGCTCTCGAGCTGCTCGACCACCGGCCCGACGCGGCGCTGACTTGGATCCAGAAGTGCGGCGGCGGCACGATGGCGCGGCGGACGCTCGCGCTCTGGGGGGAGTATTACCGCCAGCGGGAGGCGTGGCGTGACGGATTGACGTTCCTTCACGGTGCCACGGTCGGGGACGACCCGGATGCCGTGCGTCTGAAGAGCGGGTTGTTCGCCGAGTTTTCCCTCGCGGCCGGAGACGCGGCCGCGGCGACGCCGGTTCTCGCCAAGCTGCTGGCCGGCGACGCCGACGACGTGGTGGCCGCGCTCGGAGTCCTCGACCGCGCGAAGCGGTTCGCGGACGCCGCCGCCAGCGCGCGAGTCGCGGCTGCGCGCCTCGGGGATGCGCCCGCAGTGCAGTTCGCCTACGCCGCGGCGCTCGAGCGCTCGGGCGCGTGGGACGGCGCAGTGACGGAGTTCAAGAAGCTGCTCGCCAAACACCCCGAGAATGCGGCGGCGCTCAACTACCTCGGGTACATGTTCGCCGACAAGGGTGTTCACCTCGAGGAGGCGCGTGACATGCTGACCAAGGCGGTGCAACTCGACCCCTCGGCGGGGGCGTTCCAGGACTCGCTCGGGTGGGTGTACTTCAAGCTCGGGGACCTCGACCGGGCGGAGAAGTACCTCAGCGAGGCCGGGCGGCTCGACCCGTTCGACGCCACCGTCAGGGAGCACGTCGGCGACCTGCTGCGCGCCCGCGGCGACATGACCCGTGCCGCCGAGGCGTACCGGCAGGCGCTCGCGAACAACCCCGAGGAGGCGGGCCAGAAGGAGCGGATCGAGAAGAAGCTCGCCGAGGTCGCGGGTGGCAAGAGGCCTTAGCGCGGCCCTGCTCGCAGCGGTGGCCGTTGCGGCGGGCTGCCGGCACGCCGCCCCGCCCGCTGCGCCGCTTCCTGCGGACTGGTCGTCGCTGGTCGTTGCGCCGCGCGCGTTCTCCGCCCTGTACCGGTTCTCGTGCTGCGGCCACCGGGGCCTCGTGCTGACAGTCCGCGGCGACGGCGAGAGGCTGGCGCTCTCGGTCGCGGTTCCGCCCGGGGGGACGGCGCTGGCCGCGTGGGTCGGGCCCAACGGAGGTTTCGTGAAGCGGGAGAAGCAGGAGTGCCGGGAGGCGCTGCCGCCTGGCGTGCTGCCAGTCGGCGCCGGCGCTTCGCTGCCGATCGACCCCGCGCTCGCGGCGCTGCTGCTCTCGGGCCTGCTCCCCGCCGGCGCGCACGAACTGCCCGAGCTGCCAGGTTGGGTGGCGGCGGCCTCCGGCGGCCTCGCGTGGCGGGCGCACGTGGAGGGGCCGGAGCCGCACTGGACGCGAGTGCTGCTGACGCGGGTCGGGGACGGCACGCCCGCCTTGAGCGTGGTGCGGACCGACGAGGTGGGCCGAGTCCCCCACCGGCTGGTTCTCACGGCGGGGACGGTCGAAGCGGATCTCGACCTTCAGGCTTGGCGTCCGAGCGGAGCCCCGGTGCCCCCGCCTTGGCTGAAGACGCCCGAGTGCGGAGCGCGACCGTGAAGGTCGTCGTCTCGTGCCCGGCCAAGGTGAACCTGCACCTCGAAGTGTTGGGGCGGCGCCCCGACGGCTACCACGAGCTGCGCACCGTATTCGCGGCGGTCGGCCTCTGGGACGAGTTGGTGCTCGAGGCGGCGCCCGCCGGGGTGTTCGAGTTGAGCGTCGTGCCCGTCGGCGCCGCGCCGGTCGGCCCCGAGAACCTGGCGATGAGAGCGGTGCGAGCCTTGGCCGCAACCGCCGGCGGAGCCCACGGCGCGCGCCTGACGCTGCGCAAGGCGATCCCTGCGGGCGGCGGTCTTGGAGGCGGCTCGTCGGACGCCGCCGCGGCGCTCGTCGGCGCCGCCAGCCTCTGGAGGGCCGACATGAACCCGCAGGCGCTCGTCGGGTTGGGGGCCGGTCTCGGGGCGGACGTACCGTTCTTCCTCGTCGGAGGCGCGGCGTGGGGCGTCGGCCGCGGTTCGGACATCGCGCCGTTGCCGGACCTGCCGGCCTGGTGGGTGGTGCTGTTGCCGGGGCCGTCGCCGATCTCGACCGGCGAGGTCTACCGGACGCTCGCCGCCCGCGGACTGGACGGCGGTGCGGCTCGTGAGATATATGAATGGATTGTGAACGGTGGCGACCTTCCGGTCGGGCGCTGCCGCAATGACCTGCAGTCGACGGTCGTGGAGCACTGGCCGGAGGTCGGGGAGCGCCTCGCGCGGGTGCGTGCCACGGTGCCGATGCTGGCCATGCTCTCCGGCAGCGGAGGGACGGTGTTCGGCCTCTACCGCGACGAAACGGACGCGCGCCGGGCCGCCCGGGCGCTGGCAGCCGCCGGGCCCCTGGTGGCCCCGGTGCTCGGCCGTGAAGCCTCGCGCCTGCGGGCGTCGGACGGGAGGGAGTGAAAGATGGAGATCACCGAGGTCCGCATCAACCTGAACAAGGGCGGCAAGGTGAAGGCCTTTGCGCAGGTGGTTTTCGACGGTTGTTTCCTGGTCGGCGACATCCGGGTGCTCGAGGGCAAGGAGGGGACGGCGTACGTCGCGATGCCGTCGCGGAGGCTGCGTAACGGCTCGTTCCGCGACATTACACACCCCCTCAACGGCGAAACGCGCAAGCGTCTGGACGAGGCGATCCTCGCCGAGTACGAGCGCGTCATCGCCGAGCGCGGTCCCGCCGGGGATGGAACGGGCGCCACCCGAGCGCAGCAGATTTCCGGGCGGCTTCTGGGGGAGAAGTTCTGGACCGACGAGGAGGGCGACGAGGAATAGTCGCGCTGGACACGCCGAGGCCGGCGCACTAGACTTCTGTTCCGACTGGGGCGTCGGCAAATGGATAAGCCACGGGACTTTGGATC
>CAWBLW010000008.1:0-207190 GCA_963789745.1 uncultured Acidobacteriota bacterium
GAGCGGGCCGACGAACAGGAACCGGATACGAGGCGGGGCCTTCCGGGGCAAGCGGGCCGATGACCGCGAAGCTCCAGCGACCAAGGGGAGGCGGCGTAAATCCGGCGGTCGTGCTCTGAAAGCCGATGTCCTTACCTGGGGAGATCTCGCCTTGTGCCTGAAAGGGCGACGCCGGGAGGCGGAGCGAGAAGTCAGCAGAGGCCATAGTACCGGGCGACCGGGAAGGGCCGAACGGAAGGGAGAGCGAGGCGACCGTGGGTCTCGGAGAGGGAGGGCCTCAGAAGTCCGGGCAACTGGAGCTGCCGTTTGGGCGACCGGGTGAAGCCCGGGGCGCAGGGCGGAGCGAGGAACCCTCGCCGGCGGCACATGGAGGCGCGCGCTCGGGCACGTGGCGTCTGATGGAGGAGGTGGTCCAGCCGGGAAACCTCAAGGCGGCGTTGCAGCGGGTCAAGCGGAACAAGGGCGGTCCTGGCATCGACGGGATGACGGTGGAGGAGCTGCCGGGGTGGCTGTGGGCGAACTGGGAGCGACTGCGCGAGGAACTCCTCGCGGGTCACTACCGGCCGCTCCCGGTCAAGCGGCAGACCATTCCGAAGCCCGGCGGGGGCGAGCGAGAGCTTGGCATCCCCACCGTGGTGGACCGGTTCATCCAGCAGGCGATCTTGCAGGTCCTGCAGCCGCGCTTCGACCCCGACTTCTCCGAGCACAGCCACGGCTTTCGACCTGGACGTCGGGCGCACGACGCGGTGCGTCACGCGCAGCGGTACGTCCAGGCGGGGCGACGGTGGGTCGTGGACATTGACCTGGCGAAGTTCTTCGACCGGGTCAACCACGACGTGCTGATGGGGAGGCTGGAGAAGAAGATCGCGGACCGTCGGATGCTGGGGCTGATTCGACGCTACCTCGACGCCGGCATCATGGTGTCGGGCGTGGTGATCGAGCGGCATGAGGGGACGCCGCAAGGCGGGCCGCTCTCGCCGCTGCTGGCCAACGTACTCTTGGACGAAGTGGACAAGGAGCTGGAGCGGCGCGGGCACGCGTTTGTCCGGTACGCCGACGACTGCAACGTCTACGTGCGGTCGCGACGGGCCGGGGAGCGAGTCCTCGCCGGATTGCGAACGCTGTACGCAGGGCTCCGACTCCAGGTCAACGAGGCCAAGAGCGCGGTGGACCTCGCAACGAGACGGGACTTTCTCGGCTTCGGCTTTCGGGTCGCCGCGGAGGGCCGGATCAAGGTGCGGGTGGCTGGCAAGGCCCTTGAGGCGATGAAGGCGAAGGTGCGAGGGGTGACCAACCGTCACCGGGGTCGGAGCCTGTCCTGGGTCACGAGGGAACTGGGGGAGTACCTGTTCGGCTGGCGGGAGTACTTCAAGCTGGCTGACAGCCCTCGAATCCTCGGCGACCTGGACAAGTGGATTCGGCACCGGCTGCGCTGCCTCCAGCTCAAGCAGTGGAAACGCGGGACGACCGTGTTTCGTGAGCTGCGGGCACGAGGCGTCGGCAAGGACGCGGCCCTGGGGCCGCGGCCACACCCAACGCTGGTGGCGCACCTCGGCTCCCAAGCCCTCAACATCGCACTGCCGACTCGCGTCTTTGCAACGCTCGGACTGCCGCAGCTAGCGCCCTGACCTCAACCGTCCGAACCGCCGGATGCGGACCCGCATGTCCGGTGGTGTGGGAGGGGAGCGGCGACGATCTGTCGCTGCCCCCTATCCCGATTGCCCACCGGGCGCAACGACAGCGCGCCCGGCGGTCGCGCCCCACATTTGAGCCGCAAGCACGCCCGGCGGTCGCGCCCCACAGTGACGAAGGAGGGCCTTGTCTTGAGAATGTGGGGCGCGCGCGCCGCGCGCGCTTCTTCTTGCCCTCCAAGCGCAACGACAGCGCGCCCGGCGGTCGCGCCCCACATTTGAACCGCAAGCGCGCCCGGCGGTCGCGCCCCACATTTGAGCTGCAGGCAAGCCCGGCGGTCGCGCCCCACAGTTGAACTGCCCGCTAACGGCGACTCACTCCCACTCGACGTTGAGGAGGTGCAGCTGAGGGGTCAGGAGCGGGGCGAGCGCGCTGCGGATCATGCGCGCACCGGGTGCGAGCCGGTGCCGCCGCGACAGGTGGGTCAGCACCAGGTGGCGGTTGTGCAGCGCGGGCGCCCGTTCGACCAGGTCGTCGAGGTGCATGTGGCCGAAGGTGCGCGCCCGCTCGCGCTCCGCCGGCCGCAGGAACGTGCACTCGACCACCAGCACCTCGACCTCGGCGAGCCACGGCTGCTCCGCGAACACCTCCGGCCCGGTGTCGGCGAGGTAGGCGAGGAGCGGCGTGCGCACCTCCTCGGCGATCGCCTCGCCCGCGGCGTGCCGTCGCTGCAGCTCGTCCGGCTCCAGCCCGGCCAGCTCCGGCCGCAGCCGGTGGCGGACCCACTCGACGCAGCAGCCCAGCGTCTCGACCCAGTGCGAGGTCGCGAAGAAGCGCAGCTCGAACCCGCGGCGCAGCGGCCGGACCTCGCCGGGCGCCACCGCGATCACCTCCACGTCGTACGGCTTGCCCCCCTCGAGGCGCGCGCAGGTGGCGAGCAGCTCCGCGACGCCGCCGGCGATCGCCGGCGGGACGTAGACCCGGCCCCCGTGGATCCCGTTGAGCTGGCGCTGGCTCGCCCAGGCGGGCAGGCCGAGGACGTGGTCCATGTGTCCGTGCGAGATGACGACGTCACTCAGCGGCACGAGCGCCCGCGCCGGCCGGCCGGCGTCGAGCGCGAGCCGGAGCTGCGGCAGCAGCACGAGCGACGCCTCCCCGGCCCGGGACCCGCCGGCCAGGCGGAGCTCGCCCCACGAGGTAGCCAGGCGCAGTTGTCGCACTGCGATGAGAGTGCCTGTCCGGTTGCGCTATTGTCAACCTGGACGGCGCGCGTTCGTCAATCGCACCATGGCGAGCGCGGCACGGCGGGAGACGCCCTTGAGGCACGACGACGAGCGGGAGCTGGTCGAGCTGGCGCGCGGCGGGGACCGCGACGCCGCCGGCGAGCTCCTCGAGCGCCACGAGCTGCTGCTCTTCCGCACCTGCCGGCGCCTCCTCCCTCCGGGCGAGGACCTCGAAGGCGCGGTCCAGGAGACCATGCTGCGCGCCCTCCGGAGTCTGGGCGGCTTCAGCGGCGAGGGGAGCTTCGGCGGCTGGATCGCCGCGATCGCGGTGAACCTGTGCCGCGACAAGCTGCGGCGCCGGCGGCTGGTGCCGTTCCTCGCCCTCGAGACCCCGGACGAGGACGACCCGGACCCGCTGACCGTGGTGGCGTCGTCCGAGCCGGGCCCGGACCGGGTCGCGATGGGACGCGAAGCGGTCGCCACGGTGCGGCGTGAGGTCGCGCTGTTGCCGCGCCGCCAGCGGGAAGTGTTCGCCCTGCGGTTCTTCGCCGGGCTGGATCTGGAGGGGATCGCCGCCGCCCTGGTGGTCGACATCGGCACGGTGAAGACCCACCTGCACCGCGCGGTGCGCCGGGTGCGCGCCGCGGTCGAGGAGGCAAAGCCATGACGATGAAGCATCTGCGCGACGACGAGCTGGACCGCGCGCTGGCCGGCGAGACGCTGCCGGCGGCGGCTGCGGAGCACCTGGCCTCGTGCCTGGTGTGCCGGCGGCGGCGCGACGCGTTCCTCGCGGCCGCGGCCGAGGCGAGGGGGGCGGACCCCGACGAGGCGACGCGCCGGCGCGTGCGCGAGGCCGCGCTCGCGACGTGGGGCGGCCGCAGTCACCGGCGCCACTGGGTTCGCTGGGCCGCGGCGGCCGCGGCGGTCGTCGCGCTGGCGATCCTGCCGCTGCTCCACGGTCACACCGCCGCTCCGAAGCTGAACACCGACGCGGTCCTGGCCGAGGTGAACGCGGTCCTGGCGCAGGACCCGCTGTCGGCGGTGGCTTCCGAGGACGTCGTGAACACCGTCGTCCCGGCGCCGGTGGAAGCTGGAGAAGGGAGTTGATCATGAACGGTCGTGGAAAGAGTTGGATCGTGGCGGTGGGGCTCGTGCTCGCCGCCGGCGTCGCCGCCGCGCAGACGTTCGACGTGCCGCAGGGACGGTGGTGGGAGCGCCCCCTCGTCGCCGGCCGGCTCGGGCCTGTCCCCGGATCAGGTCAAGGGGCTCGACGCGGCCACCTACGCGTTCGCGCGCCGCATGGTCGATCTCAAGGCCACGGTCGAGAAGGCCGCCATCGACCTGCGCGCGGCCTCCGACGCCGAGCCGTTCGCGCCGGACAAGGTGCGCCAGGCGTTCGCCGTGTTGCAGCAGGCGCGCGGCCGGCTCGAGACCGAGCGCTTCGACATGCTGCTCAAGGTCCGGGAGCTGCTGACGCCCGACCAGTGGAGCAAGCTGCAGCAGTTGGCGCGCGCCCGCCGCGCCGAGAAGGGCAACGGCGGCGAGCCCGCCCCCGGCGCCCAGCGTGGCAACCAACCACCGCGCCGCTGGCGCTGACCGACCTCGTACGGGGTCTGACGAAACGAAAGGGAGGACGTCATGAGGAAAGCCTTGCTCGCTCTCGTGGTGCTTGCGCTGGCCGTGCCGGCGCTCGCGGATGACGGCCCGCTGGCGGTGCGCGCCAAGGCCGAGGTCGTCGGGTTCCTGGCGCTCACGCCCGACCAGGTCGCGCAGTGGGACACGTTGCTCGCGACGCGCGAGCAGACCATCCCGCCGCTGCGCACCCAGCTGCAGGGGATCGAGGACCAGCTGAAGGCGCTCCTCGCCGAGCCGAACCCGGACCCGGCCGCGGTGGGCGACCTGGTGCTCCAGGCCAAAGGCGTGCGTGACCAGATCAAGGCCGCGAAAGGCGCCTACCTGGACGGCTTCGGCGCCATGCTGGGACCCGACCAGCAGGCCAAGCTCGCCTTCATGCGCCGCGCCGACCAGGCGAGGCCCCTGATCCCGGCGTTCCGCGCCTTCGGCCTGGTGCCGCCCGTGCACCACTGGCTGCCGTAGCCCCGACGCCCGCGCGCTGCACACGAGTCCGATGTAGGGGCGGGGCTTGTCCCCGCCCGATGTTTCCTCCGCAACGCCCCCGCCCGCCCGCGGGCGGCCGCAAGGGCCGCCCCTACGCAAAGAATCAATGACCGCTCCCCGTCGGTCGCGCCCTGCATCGACACGGTCTGTGTATCTGACCGTCTCTGTGGGGCGGGCGCCCTCGCCCGCCCGGCGGTCGCAGTTCAATTTGGCAGGCCCCTGTAGCGGCCGATGCTCGCATCGGCCGACGGGCGGGGCTTCACGCTGCGACGGCCGGCGTTTGCAAGCAAACGCCGCTACGTGAACCCATCGGACCATCCGGTCTGTGTAGCGGCCGATGCTCGCATCGGCCGACGGGCGGGGCTTCACGCTGCGACGGCCGGCGTTTGCAAGCAAACGCCGCTACGTGAACCCATCGGACCATCCGGTCTGTGTAGCGGCCGATGCTCGCATCGGCCGACGGGCGGGGCTTCACGCTGCGACGGCCGGCGTTTGCAAGCAAACGCCGCTACGTGAACCCATCGACCGCTCCCCGTCGTTTGCGCCCTGCGTCGGCACCGTCTGTGTAGCGGCCGATGCTCGCATCGGCCGACGGGCCTCGCCCACACGCCCAGGGCCGGCGTTTTCAAGCCAACGCCGCCGTAGACACGGCGGTCGCGCGCTTCATGCTAACCTCTTCATGGAGAGAAGATCGATGACCCGGCCGTTGTCCGAAGCGCAGCGCGCCCGCCTGATCGCGGTGATCGATGGCGACCCTCGCATCGTGGCCGCGTACTTGTTTGGTTCGCGAGTTCGGGGTGACGCCCGACTGGGCTCTGATCTCGACGTCGCTGTGCTTTTCTTTGAGCCGGTCGAACTGCGTGCCCGCCTCCAGCTCGAAGATCGGCTGGCGGCGGCCGCCGGCATCGCTGTGGATTGTACGGACCTCGGCGCCGCCGGCGCTTTTCTCGCGCTTGACGCCGTCGCCGGGGAACGGGTGTACTGCCGCGATCCGGATCGGTGTGACGAGTTCGAGCTGTACGTTCTGCGCCGCGCTGGGGACTTGGCGCCGTTCGAGCGCGAGCGCCGGCGCATCGTCCTGGCTCCGGATCGCAGGCCGAGCCCGCGGAGGCCGGTGTGACGCCCGGTCCAATCAGCCAAAAGGTCGTAGCGGCCAAGAGCGAGATTGTGCGCGAGATGCTGGCCGGGATCCGGACCCTGCCCCTCGGCTCGGAGCGGGAGTTCCGGGCCGACCCGCGCATGGTCGCCGCCGGCGAATCATACCTACGGCGAGGCATCGAGGCGCTCATCGATCTTGGCCGCCATATCCTGGCGCGAGGGTTTGGCAAGCCCGTGCCCGAATACGCGGAGGTGGCGGCGGAATTAGGGCGGCTCGGCGTCCTCGATCCAGCCATCGCGGCGCGCCTTCGCGTGATGGCGCGCTACCGCAACCGATTGGTGCACTTCTACGATGAAGTGACGGCCGCAGAGCTGTATCGGATCCTCTCGAGCGAACTTGCCGAAATCGACGAGGCTTTGGTGGGTCTCCTGGCGTGGACGGCGCAACACCCGGACCAGGTCGATACGAGCCTGTAGCCTCACCAGAACCCGCCTGTAATCCTCAATGCCGCCTGTAGAGGCGGGACGCGCGCGCCGCGAGCGTTTTCTCTTCCCCTCCGGGACGTTACGACCGCTCCCCGCCGGTCGCGCCCCGCATCGACACCGCCTGTGTAGCGGCCGATGCTCGCATCGGCCGACGGGCCGGGCTTCACGCTGCGAAGGCCGGCGTTTGCAAGCAAACGCCGCTACGTAAACCCACCGGACCATCCGATCTGTGTAGCGGCCAGAGGCAACGGCCCGGCCGCCCATCGTCCCGGGGGTGTTTCCCCCATCAGGAAAACGGCTCGCTGCCGGGCTTCCGGGGCACCCAGGACGCCGTCTTTGCTCTCCAGCGCCTCGTGCTATGACCCGCCGTTTGCGACCCCAAATTACGCATCCTGTTGACGTTGAGTACCTTCGAGCGATCGATCAGGATTCAGCCCCATCTTGCATGCGGCTGAGACGAGGACTTGAAATATATCCCCGGGCTGTGGCATTCTCCTTAGCAGATGTAAAGCAGTCGCAGTTGCAGAACGATCGAATGGCATTCGGATTAGCGCCGGGTCTTGCGGATGTCCCCGGCAGGAATCGCAACGACGACGAGTGACGATGGTCTGGGGCTTAACGAAGCCCCGCAACGTTGGAAGCAGTGTTGAGGAAAGGAGAGACGATCAATGATTATGAAGAACACGAACAAGGGGATGATGTTGGCAGTGTTCGGTCTGGTGGGGGCGGTTGTCCTGGCCACACCTGCAGTCGCCCAGCAGGGCGCGTCAACCAGGCGCGTCAAACCAATCGGCGACAGCGCAGGCCGGAACGGGCAACATTGATCTGAGGATGCTACAGAGGACAGGCCCTGGGGGCGACCTTGCGGGTAACTTCGCCGGGACAAGGGAACGACACAGGGCACCAGGGGTAGTACAGGTTCTTGCCCTCAGGAGACCTGCTACGAGTGCCTGTCCCTGGACGCGTACAATCCCAACAACACATATAGTCCGAATGTCCCTGGGTCCGAGATAGTTAACACGGTACAAACTAGTAACGCTCTTACCCTTGGGCAACCCTACATGATCACGATCACAGGGACGGTCAGCTACTGGGGCTACAACACATACACCGATCCGGACGGGGCGCCAGACCCGCATCCGCTGTTCCTCAGCCCGGCCGTGCCGTCGGCCCAGCAGGGTGATGTTGCATCCGACTGGGAGTACCAGTTCGCATACCCGAATATGAGTCACGGCGAACTCTTCCCTTCGGGGCCAAAGCACATCGTGTACGATGGCATCAGCCTCGACAACGGTGCCACCTTCATCGACCTCGTTCCGCTCGGCGGCCAGCTGTACAGAGCAGCCACTCCTACAGCTACCTCGTGGAGGGGCAGGGTGTACAGGCGAAGTTCAACGTGTCGGACTCGGGGCCGCACAGCGACAACTACGGCGTGTTCAAGATCTGCATCTACAAGTTGCGGCCAGTCACGACGTGCGGCACGCGCAGTGGTGGAGAGGACTAAGGAGCTTGGCTAGGTTTGAGAATTCGGGATGTGGGCTCGCAAGGCTCACTTCCCCCTGGAAATCAATCGCCAAGAACGAACAGCCGGGGCGTCAATTGCAGGGATGGCACCCCGGCTGTTTCTCTGTTTCCGCCTCGAACAGTTGGGCAGGGCACGAATCAAATCCGAGTGCGATACATGTCGTTGGACCCGGATTACGTGTCCGCTCTTCTGCCTCGAATCTACAGAGAGGGGTACTTGCCGAGTAAGAGCGCAGGCGCCGATCCGCGAGAGCTTGACTCTAACCGAATGGGCGGTAGGCTCGGGACCAGTGGAGAGAGGGTCCCTGTCCGCAACTCACCGTGAAAGCCTGCCAACGGCGGTGACATGCCGGCCAGGCCGAGCGCGGGGGACCTCTTGGGTGTGGGTCGCCCTTCTTGTCGTGTTGGTACCGCTGATCGTACTGCGCGATCCGATTTTCTTTACGGCGCCGAGGCTGTGGGCCGAAGAGGGGAGCACCTACATTGCTGAGGCCTTCAACGAGGGAGGCTGGCGCGCTTTCTTGAACCCCCACTTTGGCTATTTTTCCCTTGTCGCAAACTTTGCAGCCTGGTGCACATGCCAATTGATCGGGCTTCGGGGCGCAGCGGCCTTCACAACAGTGTTGAGCGCTGTTCTCATCGCGTGGACCGCGTCGTTACCGCTTGTGTATTCAAGTCCTTCCTGGCCCATGAGGTGGCAGCGCCTGGTCATTTCGGTCTCCGTGCTTCTAATCTCGGCCGGTGACCAGTGGGTCAATACGGTCAACGTTCAGTTCTTTCTCGCTGGCGGCGTTTTCTTGTTGTCTCGCGCGCATTGGGATGGCGCTGGCCGCTTCAAGGTCGCTCTTGCTGTCTGCTATGTTGCCATTGCCAGCTTGACAGGTGTTGTGTCGCTTTTCTTCCTGCCCCTCTACTTGTGGGGTGCGCTCAAGAGTAGTCAGTCGGTAACGAAATGGCTGGCCGCGGTGATGGTCCTGGGTGGGCTGGTGCAATTGGCTTCGCTGTTCTATTGCCTCCGAGTGGGAGATGCAGGCGAGCGCCTCTCGACTGCGTACCTCCTCCATCTTCCGCGGGCTATTGGGGCAAGCTTGTTCCAAGCCTGGCGGCTTGATGTTCGGATGGCGCTATGGATCCGAATCGTGACACTGACTCCGGTGTTGGCTGCACTTGCTCTGCTGTTTTGGCGCAGGGCACGGGAGCTCGCCTTTGACATGAGCTGGATCCTATTTGTGGCTGTTCTGTCCTGCGTTCTGTCGCTCCATATGGCCGGAGGGCCAAGGTACTATTACCTGGGCTCGATCATGATGATTTGTGTGCTGGTGAAGCTCGCCGGGGATGGATCTCGGGTAGCACTGGCGCTCGTGCTCGTCTCAGTGCTCGCGAGAGTGCCCAGCTTCTTTCTTGCAAATAATACGTACTATTCACGATCGTGGCCATCCTATGCTTCTGAAGTCGCGAGGTGGCAAGAGGACAATAGCTACAGGATTCGGATCTTCCCGAGATGGCCAGGGAAGGATTGGACAATGCGAATCGGGGATCATAAGCAGCTGTGAGTCGCACAAAGGCACTGGAAGTGAGATGAAGTTGCTCTCTGTTGAATCTCAGAGCGTCGGCCCGCCTATTTCCTCATGAGAAATCTATTTTGACCCGCCCCGGGCTCAAATTTCCGCTGGACCAACTCTCGGGTGTTGGGTCAGTCCAAGTGAGCCTTCCAGATAGCGAGCGTAACGTCCGACAGACGCCTCGTGACCAGGGCCTCGAGGAGCTCCGTCCATTGCTGGCCCTCGTCCAACCACGCGCTGCCCCAGAGTGCTCGTCGGTGCAAGTTCGCGTCGTACACCGTTCACCGCCAGACCCGCCTGGCAGACCCCCAACCCCCAGTAGTACCCGCTCGGACCTCGTCTCTTCCTGTATGGGCTCAAATGATGTGCCGCGGTCCAGCAGCTCGCGTCAACTGGAGTGACGCCGAGCGTCACTCTGCAATTGGCAAACGAGACTTAAACATGACATTCCCCTTGCAAGGCAACGATTTGGAGGATGCGGTTGAAAGGAGAGGAAAAGAGTGTTAGAATTCTCGCCAGAATCTGGGGTTTGATCTCATAGTCGCATGAGATGCCTAGACTGCCTGTAATGGGGTGAGGCCCGAGAGAGCAAACGCTGGGGGCGACGAGCCGGGGTCCGTTAACTGGTCACCCAGGACCCCGGGGAGTCAATGGTGAAACCGGCCAGCACCTGAGAAGCTGCACGCCGGTTTGTTTGTCGAGGGAGGCGGCAGCGGCGGGCACTGAAGCGACACGCGGCCAGAGGTGCGGAACAATTGGCGGAACAATTCCAAGACTGAAACAGGAGGCAGGGACATGAGTTACCGACCCAAAGTGTGGCATCTTTATGTTATTGCAGTCGTGGTGGCCGTAGTCGTGGGAGCAGTCCCCCTTCTCGCCCAGAATGTTCCGGACGGACAGCCGGTTGTCAGCCAGCCAGCGAACCCAAGCCTTGACCTGGTTATGCTGCAACGGACGGGCCCTGGTGGCGATCTCGAGAGGGCGTCCCAGGCGACAGCGCTGGGGATCAGGGGTGTGCGGGTGTGTAGCGTGGTCCCCCCAGAAACGTGCTACGAGTGTCTCTCCCTGGATTCGTACAACCCGAACAACACATACGACCCGAACGTCCCAGGGTCTGAAATCATCAATCGCGTCCAGACTGCGAACGTTCTCACCCTTGGCCAACCCTACCTGATTAAGATTGAGGGGACTATCAGCTATTGGGCCTACTCCACATACACCGCCCCGGATGGAACTCCGGACCCGCATCCGATGTTCTACAGCCCGGCTGTTTCGGTGGCGCTGCAGGGCGATGTTGCGTCCGACTGGGAGTACCAGTTCGCATACCCGAACTTGAGTCACGCTCCCCTCTTTCCTGCGGGACCGAAGCACGTTGTCTACGGTGGTATCAGCTTAAACAACGGCGCAACGTTTGGCGATCTCGTGCCGCTGGGTGGCCAACTGTTCAGCAGCGCCCATTCCTACAGCTACCTCGTTGAGGGCCAGGGCCTACAGGCGAAGTTCCAGGTGTCGGACGCCGGTCCGCACAGCGACAACTACGGCGTGTTCAATGTCTGCATCTACAAGCTGCAGCCAGTCACAGACTGCCCATAAGGCAGTAGCGAGGGCCAGAAGGTTGGCAGCAAAGGCCTGGATCCTCGCGCGCGATGTTCCGGGCGAGCGTGGTCGCCGCACTTGGGCCGTGGATGGGAAATGAGGCAGAGCCGGGTGGCGAATGCTGTGTTCGTAAGTCCTCACTCTAGCCCAAGCGGGTGTCTTGGCTGAATGGCTTGAGATCAGCGTGGAATCCGTTCAGTTCAGGTCCTCGGCGAGCGTGGTGGCGCCAGGCAAGGCGATTGCGCGGCGGGCCGCTTCACACTGTCCGGTGCCGTTCAACACCAGGATCTTGGCGCGCTTGCGATTGCCGGAGACGAACCAGTACGTGTCACCCGAGAGCTGGTCGCGCTCGAGGCGGTCCTTGACGAGGCCGTAGAGGCCGTCGAAGCCTTTGCTCATATGGCCCCGGTCTTCCCCATACGCGAAGACCCACACGGAGCGGGTAAAGCCGATCACCCGAGAACCCGCAGGAGGGTACCAGAAGCTCGGGGTGGAGACCCGCGATGACGCACCTGTGGGGACTGGAGACGCGTAGCGGGGCGCTCGCCGCCGGCGGTGCGGTGGTGTTCGGCCGGGACGGCGGCGACCTGGCGCCCACCGGCACCCGCCTGGCGCGCCCTCAGCATCCACCGCGAGAGGGTGTGCTGCGTCATCCCGAGCCGCCCGGCGATGCGGCGATGCGATTCGCCGTCGCCGCTGCAGGCCACGGAGTACCCGGCGACGCGAGCGCGGAGATTCACCGGGCAGCGCCAGCGCTGACGTAGCGCACGCTGTCGCTGCTCAGCAAGCTCTTTGGAAAGGTACTGGCCGTGCTCGATGGTCCGTTCGTCGTCCATCCCCGGAGCACCGCCTGGCAACCAATCAGAACAAGAAAGGCGTCGTACGGCGAGGAGTTACGTCCGACCACACGCTGCCCCAGAGTACTCGTCGGTGTGCACGTTCGCATGGTACCCTGTTCACCGCCAGCCCCGTCTGGCAGACCCGCACGCCCAGTGGTACCCGCTCGGGCCTCGTCTCTTCCTGTATGGGCTCAAATGATGTGCCGCGGTCCAGCACCTCGCGTCAACTTGAGTGACGCCGAGCGTCACTCGGCAATTGGCAAACGAGACTCAAACATGGCATCGCCCTTGCAACGAGCTAGGCTGGCAGTAGAACTTGCGTGAGGAGAAATTTGGGCTAAAGTACATCCTTGAATTCTGGCCCCGATCTCATGACCGTATGTGGTGACTAGACGGTCACGCGGTGAGGCCCGAGAGAGCAAACGCTGGCGGCGACGAGCCGGGGTCCGTTAACTGGTCACCCAGGACCCCGGGGAGCCAATGGTGAAACCGGCCAGCACCTGAGAAGGTGCGCGCCGGTTTTTTTGTCGAGGGAGGCGGCGGCGGCGGGCACCGGAGCGACACGCGGCCAGAGGTGCGGAACAATCGGCGGAACAATTCCAAGACTGAAACAGGAGGCAGGGACATGAGTTACCGACCCAAAGTGTGGCATCTTTATGTTATTGCAGTCGTGGTGGCCGTAGTCGTGGGAGCAGTCCCACTTCTCGCCCAGAATGTTCCGGACGGACAGCCGGTTGTCAGTCAGCCAGCGAACCCAAGCCTTGACCTGGTTATGCTGCAACGGACGGGCCCTGGTGGCGATCTCGAGAAGGCGCCCCAGGCGACAGCGCTGGGGAGCAGGGGTGTGCGGGTGAGTTGCGTGGTCCCCCCGGAAACGTGCTACGAGTGTCTCTCCCTGGATTCGTACAACAAGAACAACACATACGACCCGAACGTCCCAGGGTCTGAAATCATCAATGTCGTCCAGACTACGAAGGTTCTCACCCTTGGCCAACCCTACCTGATTAGGATTGAGGGGACCATCAGCTATTGGGCCTACGACTCATACATCGCTCCGGATGGAACTCCGGAACCGCGTCCGATGTTCTATAGCCAGGCCGTACCTACGGCTGAGCAGGGCGATGTTGCGTCCGACTGGGAGTACCAGTTCGCATACCCGAACTTGAGTCACGCCCCCCTCTTTCCTGCGGGGCCGAAGCACGTTGTCTACGGTGGCATCAGCCTGAACAACGGCGCAACGTTTGGCGACCTCGTGCCGCTCGGTGGCCAACTGTTCAGCAGCACCCATTCGTACAGCTACCTCGTTGAGGGCCGGGGCCTACAGGCGAAGTTCCATGTGTCGGACGCCGGTCCGCACAGCGACAACTACGGCGTGTTCAAAGTCTGCATCTACAAGCTGCAGCCAGTCACAGACTGCCGATAAGGTAGTAGCGAGAGCCAGAAGGTTGGCAGCGAAGGCCTGGATCCTCGGGCGCGATGTTCCGGGCGGGCGCGGTGGCCGCACTAGGGCCGTGGATGGGGAATGAAGCAAAGCCGGGTGGCGAGTGCCGATCTCGCCCCCGGCTCGTCGCTATCTTGGCTCAATGGACCCTTCGGATGGGTCGCAGCGTCTGTCTTATCGTTCGCTCACTTCAACAAGAGAGTAGGGCACAAAGTCATATTCCTCCGCTCTGTTTCCGGTTGCCCTCCATCTGGCCCCGCCGCCCCCGAAGACCATCCAGGAGCCCTCTTGCGCATGCAGTTGCGCTTGACGGCTGCCCAATCGCGAGGCAACGGATCGCCGTCAACGCGACGCTCGCGGCGGCCGCGGCCAGCAACCTTGGACGGGCCGCGGGGGAGAATCCATCAAGAACGCGGACCAAGTTCCTGCTGGCGTAATACCCCCGGCTCGGCGAGCGTTCAGAGTCCTTGCTGCCCCAGTGCCGAACGTGACCCCCGCGAGCGCCCAGCCGCGCGCAGACATAGCCTGCTCGCTTCAAACGGACAGCGTAATCAAGCTCCTCTCGATAAAGAAAGAGCTCCTCTCGCAGCAGACCGACCTCGTGGAGAACCCGTGTGGCCCCCATCCAGCAACACCCGGCAAAGGCCGGTGACGGCCGCAACGCTGCCGGGAGCCGAGCGGGTGGATTCACCTCCAGATTGCCGGCCTGGGCGAGCAGCATCCTTTGGAAGCGGGAACTCACCGGCTGTTCTATCCACTTCTGCGGCCTGACGAGAATGGTCGGCGAGAGGGCACCGAGACGAGTGCAATTCCGAAACGCCCCTTCAGCATCCGCTAGCATCGTTGGGTACTCCACAACGACGTCGTTGTTCAGGATCGCAAAGAACTCTGCACCTTCCGCTAAGGCAATCCGTAGCCCTTCGTTGTTCCCGGCGGCGTAGCCCCCGTTTCCGGGTCTTCTTACCAACTGGCGGTTCGCTCTGGCGCGCGCAAGCTCGACCAAGCCTTCCGTGTTCGTTCCGTTGTCAATCAACACAACCTTTGCAAAGCCGAGGCGGTCGACGCTCCTCAAGCACGCCACAGTGACATCAAGAGCTCCCCAATGGAGAATTACCGCGTACCAGCGAGTTTGCATATTGGTCAACGTTCTACACTCCACCAAGAGAATGGGCTAGCGAGACCATCAATGTCCCGTCCAACGCCACGCCCTGACCGCCCAAACAGACCGCACAGTAGACCAGAGCCACCAACTTCGGCGCTTGTTCCGACAGCAAAGAAGCTCAACTATCCCAATCCCAAGCGAGTGCGGTACTCGAACCATACTCGCATTCGAGGTAAGTCGGGTACGTCAAGCGGCTTGACCCCCGCATAATGCAAGATCCTCACCCCCGGGTCCCGCCTCGCATCGTCCCAGAAGAATTCCGCATGACAATTGTACTCCGGTGGAAGGTAGTAAAGCATGCGGTAACGAAAAAAGCGATTGATTATGTCCTGATCGCCAAAAAGGCCGCTCCGGTAGGTGAACATTCGACGATACGCGTTGCCGCCCATGAGGGCCTTCCCGATAACCATGACACCGGTGTTGATGCCACGATTTAGGGTGTAGTGCCCCGCGAGCCTCTGTTTGCGAGCGCCATCTCTTCCCGCGACACAGGCGGCGAAGGAGACGGGCGTCTGGAAGAGCGATGAAAGATCTCCCAAACAAAGCATATCAGCGTCCAGGAAGACCACTCTTTCAAAGTCAAGCAGTCGAAAGCATTCCAAGGAATAGAGTGCTGGAATCAAACGAGGAGGGGTATCCTTCAAGAAACCGAAATAGGCAGCTTCATCGACTCTCTCAAATTGAAGGCGACCATAGCGCAGAGAAAGGGCCCGCCGGTTGTCCTCGCTGAGAGGTGACAGAGACGGGCTCCAAAGGATCAGCCAACGGAAGTCAATCCACGGATTATGGTATTTGAGGGACTCGAGAAGCACCAGGAAGTAGGGGACAAATGTGTCGTTGAGCACCGTCACGATGCCTATGCGCTCAGATGAAACCAGTTCGGTCCGGGTTTCAGGTGGCAAGACTCCCCGCAGGAGTGAAGCATGGAGAAGAACGGCGCTATCGGCGAGGCGCGTGAGCGTGGCCCGAAGTGCAGGGAGGTGTCGATACAGGTTGTTCAAGGCGGCTCTAGGCACGTCCGCCCTCTTCCAAGGGCTGGCCAGCGTCCCGAGGTGTCGTGCTGCTGGCCGATGGCCAAAGGGGGTGGAGCGAGTTGGCATCGCCGATGGGACGGCTCCAGGTCAAAGGTCCCTCAGATCTCGTGTGTCGTGAGGATGCTACCACCATGGCGCGAAACTGGTCGCCCACTCGGGAGGCTTTTCAAGGTTCTTCCAAGCCCGTCTGACCTCTTCGACTTGCCTAGCCACAAGAGGTTTGAAGGCACATTGGCTGTCCAAACTCAGGCCCGGGACTCCACTTTCAATCAACGGTCTAGACAGCGCTGGAACAGACCTGCCCAACGTTCCGGTGGCTGTCGCTCTGACGACATAGCCGGGGGAAAAGATACCGAGTCGCGATGTTTGGAGCCGGTTCCACCAGTAGGTGACCGTGACGTCGATGAACCCGGCCGCGGTGAGCGCCTTGCGCAAGATCCTTGGCCTGATGGGGGCTTCATTGGCGGAGGATAAACGACGAACAAGAGCACCGGCGAGAGGCGACGGTTCACTGGCGACAAACGTTCCCCCAGGCGCGAGCAACCGCCGCACCTCCCTCAGAACTGGCATTAGAGGCTCGATGTGATGGAGTAGGAGGTTGCCTACGATCAGGCCAAACGAGCCGTCTTCATGGGGAAGTTCGGAGGCATCTGCAATCACGCATTGGAGTTTCGGATTGTCGTGATTGAACAGAGCAGCTGCCCATATTTGTTCAGGCACGGCATCGACCGCGACGACCATGGGAGCGCCGCAGGCTACAAGGGCCTGGCTCAAAAGGCATTCCCCGGCCCCGATATCCAAGATGTTGATTCCACGAAGCCAGCTGGCGTCAAGTAATTGCATCGATCGGGCAAGCTGGAGCCCGGAGAAGTAGAACTCGTTCGCAAATTGGACCTGCCGCCGGGCATGCTCTCGTACGACAGTACTGTCAACGTTGTAATAGGCAAACTCGTCCTCTGGGCGCCAGGGCTGGCGGCCAGCGACCAGTTTGCGAAGGTTCCCGAGCCAGCTCATCAGCCCCTCCAACGTTCCCATTATGGACCCTTGGCCAACGCGGGCGGCGGCCAGCGACCCCCTCGATCCCCAGGGTGTCTGGTTGCAAAAGGGGAGCAGGGCGACGCCCAAATGATAAGCGGGTTCTCAAAACGAACAGGGGTTCCCGTTGGTGTCCACGAGGTCCGCAGGGCGGGGGTGACCACCCAGCGCGGTAGGGGGACGCCAACTGCCTGCAGAAGCTGCCCTGGATCTACGACCCGCCGAGGCCAAGGAAGGGTGGGCCACCCTCGCGATTGAAGGGAACGAGAGTCGGCTCGAAGCGATCCGCTATCGGAACGTAAGCAATCTGCGGAACATCACGAAGGAGACGTCGCGCCCTCTTGGTGGCGGCATGATGACACTGGGCAGAGGAATGAGCGAGCCTCGCGGCGTTGGTCAACCCCCCCTCGAATCATTACTGGGAACCCTCGTCCTCTTCGTACCGCACTCGACCGACGTGACTGCGCCTGCTCGCTCTGTGCACTCCCGCGGTCTTGACCCCCCTTCTCATAGAGGTACCATCGGTTCAGGAGCGAACGAACATTCCTGCCATCGACAATGGACAGAAAAATGCCGGGGAGGGTCGTTGGGAGGGGTAGAAAGTGGACGACCGCGACAGGACGAGGACTGGTGACCGCGGAGGTTGGGGCAGTGGGTTGGCGGTGGCGGGCGATCGGAGGCCAGTCAGTTGCAACCGGACCCGCGGTGCGGACTTAGCCAGAGGGAGTCAGGAGTGAGGGTGATGGTCGTCGTTCCGAGAAGAGATTAGCAATGAGTTGGAGAACAACCCAGCTGGTGGTCGTGCTGCGAGGTGTGGCGCGGCGATTAGGCGTCAGCAAGCTCATCCGAGCGCTGAGACGGGCAAGCTATGAAGAACGGTTCCAGGAGCGAATTCTCAAAGTGGTTCGGGCCGGCGATACGGTTTGGGATGTAGGAGCGAATGTCGGCTACTACACTGAACGGTTTGTAGTGAGAGTTGGGAGAAGGGGTCGCGTCATTGCGATCGAGCCAAATCCCTCGGCGGTGAACGAGCTGCGCACGGCCTTCTCCAGCACCGAGAACGTTGTTATCGTTCCGATGGGGCTGGGAAAGTGCGATGGCTCCATTTGCTTTGACAGTGGACCGCAGCCGCATAGCACGATAGGGCGGATCATGACGGAAGGGGAAGTGGCCGCCGGGGGATTGCTCGAGGTTGAAATTGCGAGGGGGGATTCGCTGATCGCGGAAGGAAAGGCCCCGAGGCCCAATGTCGTCAAGATCGACACCGAAGGATACGAATTGGAGGTGTTGGAAGGCCTACAAGAAGCCTTCTCAAGCGAGGCGCTGCGGGCCATTGGTGTGGAGGTACATTTTGGCAGGCTTTCCGAACGGGGGCTCAAGCAGGCCCCTGCTCAGATTGAGTCCTCCTTATTGCGCGCTGGGTTTTCGGTGACATGGCCTGACCCGTCGCACTTACTGGCCATTCGGGCCGAGAGCAGGCCAGAATGATGCCAGAAGGCACCAGCGGGGGCGATGGTAGCTGCGGAGGTCGGCCGCTGCCATCCCGCTGTATCTTTGGCTTGGGCAGCCTGCATCGGCTGCCATTGCCGAGTCAAAGGCAACGCCTCATTTGGTCGGCGCTGGAGGCGGGCTTCCGGGCCTTCGACGTAGCGCCCGCGTACGGTAATGGACTTGATGAGGTGGAGCTGGGGTTGGCACTTGTTGGTCACAGAAGCGAGGTGTCGATTACCACAAAGTACGGCATCCCCATGCCGCTCTACGGCAATTTGCCGAGATTCCTTTTCCCAATTCTCCGTGTGGCGGACAAGTTCGCCAATCCGTCGTATTCAACGCGTCACTTGAGAAGATGCTTTGAGCCGCGAGTGCTGTCGCGCAGCCTAGAGGGTTCGCTAAGGCGCCTGAAGACAGACTACGTGGACTTCTTTCTGATTCATGAACCACTTGTACCCATCCCGGAAGGGCTCTTTGAGCAGATCGTGGATACCGCTGGCCGCCTGAAGGAGAGGGGACAGATTCGACGTTTTGGGATCGGGGGTTCTCTGACCTCTATGGGGAGGCTGGTCGAACACAGGGCAGTGGAAGTCGTTCAGGCGCCACTAGGAGAACTTTTGAAGGTAGGCATTCCGCGGAAGACAGCGGTCCGTGCCTACGGGGTGTACCACGAGTTTGCAGCGCGCGGGGACGGGCGGGAGGACTTTGTGGCCTTCGTAAATGGTCTTCAGGCCAAGGATCGTGACCTTGGGGTTATCCTTGCAACGACAAAACTCGCCACGTTGGCCAGCCTTAAGAAGCTACTGGAATGAGTACCTCTAAGCGATATGACGTGGTCATCCTTGGGGCCGGGATTGCCGGGCTCTACACCGCCATGAAGGCGACAGCCAAGGGCATGCGGGTCGCAGTAGTGGACAGGGGCCCAGCGGACCCCCGGGCCCAACGGCCTGCTCGACCGGTGATGAGCTTCTTGGAGCGGGCGAACGAAGGGACAGTGGAGGCGCGTAACCATGTCCTTGGTGGGAACTCGGGCGTCTGGGGCGGGGCGCTCATACGGCAGCGAGAGGGCGAGTTGGCGGGAATGTTAGGTCTTGCTGGAGCCCGGGATGAAGAAGTGATTATTGGGAACTATGAAGAGGTCGAAAGGTTCTTGAAGCTGCCGGTCGGGCCATGGAGGTGGGACATGAGCGCCGGCGGCCAGACCTTGCGCATGTGCCGGGTTGTTGTCTTACCTGGACGCAAACGCAACCTAGGGCGCCTATTCTTGAGAAAGGCCCTTGGTTCAGGACTGGTCGATCTCTACCCCTGCTTCGAACCACGCAGTCTGGAGAGGGGCGGAGGCGGATTCGTGGAGGCCATCCACATACGGGACGACCAAGGGCGGATTCTGGTTCTTCGAGCCAGGAACGTCGTTCTGTCCATGGGTGTCGTAGACAGTGTCCATTTTGGGCTAAGGCACGCGAAAGAACTGGGCGCAACCGCGCTTTCATTTCTTGGACAACATCTCCACGACCACCTCACCGTGCCCCTTTTTGAAATCCAACCATCCAATAGCCATCGTTTCCAGAGGGACCTGCTGCCTGCCTTCAGCGGTCGTCACATTGTCGGGCGGAGGGTTGAGCTCCAGGGGGATGGGCTCCCCTCGGCGCCGGCGGGCTTCCTACATTTCCAGTGTATCTTCGATGAGGCAGAGCCCTACGCCAGTCTGAAGAAGCTGATGGAGATTCGACAGAAGGGATTTGGTCTGAGAACGGGCGTCCACGCATTGGTGGGGTGCAGCAAAGCGTCGCCGCTCATGCTCAAGATCGCGGCTCGTCGGATCCGTGCGGGGGAGCTGTACATTTCTCCAGACGTTCGAATTGTGGCAATGCTCGATTTCGAATCCTCCTCCAGTGCGCAGAACTCCCTGGCAACCGGCGCGGACGATGGCGGTGAAGGCTGTGCGGTCCTTCGCTGGGACGTGAGGCAGGAGGATGTCACGGCCTTCAATGGCCTTTACGGCAAGGTGCAGGCGGTTTTGGCTGCTCTGGCAAGGGAGTATGCGTTCCGGTACAGTCCCATCAAGGAGCTCGAAAACGCGGTTTCACCGGGGGCCTATTTCAAGCAGAATGCGCGCGATGCGTACCATCTCGGGGGAGGGCTCCGCGCTGGCGCGTCTCCGGACGATTCGCTCTGCGACCAGGGGTTGCGGTGGCACGGGATCCCCAACCTCTATGTGGTGTCCACGGCAGTGTTCCGGCGGCCGGGGAGCGCAAATCCGGTCCTAACCCTGCTTGCCCTCGCGGATCGGGTTGTGGCGAGCCTATGAGGTGCGGTAAGGCCTCAAAGAAGGCCTGCACCATGGGGCATCAACGTGGGTGACCTTCGGGGGCGACCCCACGGTGAAGGTCGGAGAGTCCTTTTTGTGGCGGGCGCGTTCTCGCCGGCGACCGCGTATGGGGGGGCGACTGTCTCCAACTTGTGCCTTTGCCGGAGCCTGGAGAAGACGGGTCTGAGCGTCGCGGTGATCACCACGAACAGCAACGGTGCGTCGGTACTGGGGCAGCAGTGGCGAGGTTGGCGGAGGCTGGGCGAGGTGGACGTCTATTACGCTCCCCGCCGACTGAGACCGGACATCGCACCGGCCATGATTCGGGAATTTGAGAGGTCGGTCGAGGGGGCAGCCGTTGTTCACGCCAACGCCGCATTCCACTGGTTCTTGCCCGCTATTGCGCGGAAGTGCCGACATCTTTCGAAGCCACTGATCGTTTCACCGCGTGGTGCGCTTCTCCCCGAGGCAAGAGACAGGAAGTCACTCAAGAAGCGCGTCTTTGAAAGGTTGTTGGGCGCACGGGCATTTCGAAGGGTAGCGTTCTTTCATGCGACTTCTCAAGAAGAGGCCGAGGCGTTGGTCGAGATGATCCCCGGCGTGCGGGTGGCGGTGATCCCCAATGGCGTAGATGTGCCGCTGGTGCTGCCGGAAAGAATTGCCGGCGCATTGCCCTATCTCCTGTATATGGGGAGACTGCATCCATATAAGAGAGTGGAGAGGATTGTCAAGGCCTTCGCGAGGGCGACCTGGGGAGGGGATAGGGACGAGAGGAGAGGGGAGAGCGAAGGGGAAGCAAGGGCGGGTGGTGGAGGTCAGGTGACCGACGGCCAACGGCCCACGTTCAAGAGTCAGCGACCGGCAGCCGGCGAGCGACCCTGGGAATTTATCATCGCCGGTGGTGGGGAGCCGGCATACCGGCGGGAGTTAGAGCGGTTGGCGGCAGCGTGCGGTGTGGGTGAGCGGGTGCGATTTGTGGAGCACGCAGCCGGGGAGCGAAGGACCTTCCTGCTGGCCCAGGCCGGCTTCGTCGTGCAGGCACCCAACCCGGAGAATTTCGGCAACGTAGTGGCCGAGGCGCTGGCCCACGGGACGCCCACGCTGGTCGGCAAGGGCTTGCCCTGGGCGGCGCTCGACGGCGAGGGCTGCGGCTCCTGGGTGGACGATTCCGAGGAGGCCCTGGCCGATGGGATGCGGCGGCTGATGTCCCTCTCGCCCGGCGAGCGCCACACGATGGGCGAGCGGGGGCGGGCGTGGATGGCCCGAGATTTTTCGTGGGAGAGCGTTGCGACGAGGATGATCGCGTTGTACGAACAGGTCATTGAGGAGAATTTGCCGGGCAGGAGGAGGTGAGGCTTGCGCTCGTCTGGACTTGACCCGGTTCCGTCGACATCTTGCGGGAGCAGAATAGGAGGCAGGGAAACTGCGATGGGGAGCACGCCGAAGGCGAGGATGGGGTAATGCCTGCGTCCGTCTTGATCCTGACCCTCGACGAGGAGCATGACCTGCAGGCTTGCCTGACATCGGTCGCGTGGTGTGACGATGTGGTCGTGTTCGACTCCGGCAGCGCCGATCACACGCAGGCGATCGCCCGTGAGGGTGGGTGCCGGGTCGTCGAGCGGCCTTTTGACGACTACGCGAGCCAACGAAACGCAGCGCTTTCGGAGGTAGCCTTCCAACACCCTTGGGTGTTGATGCTCGACGCGGACGAGCGCGTCACCCCTGAGCTTGCGGAGGAAATTGAAGCCGTAACAGTCAGCGCCGAGCCGGAGATTGTCCTGTTCAACCTGAGGCGGAAAGACATGTTCCATGGCAGGTGGCTGCGCCACAGCAGCGGTTACCCGACATGGTTCGGGCGTCTCGTGAGGCCTGGTCGGGTGACCGTGAGTCGCCCCGTCAATGAGGAGTACCACGCGAATGGCGGGGTGGGGTTCCTTTCGGGCCACCTGATTCACCTCCCCTTCGACAAGGGCCTGGCGCACTGGGTGGAGCGCCAAAACCGGTACTCGACGATGGAAGCGGCAGCGGTGTGCAACCATGGTCCCGGGTTGTCCCCTCGGTTCCGGGAAGTCCTTTCCGCCGACCCCATCCGACGCCGCCGTGCGGCAAAGGCGATCGCCTATCGACTGCCGGGTCGCCCTCTGTTGGCATTCTGCTACCTCTACCTCTTCAGGCTCGGGTTCTTGGATGGCTCGGCGGGCCTGACGTTTTGCCTCCTGCGCAGCTTCTATGAACTCCTGATCGACCTCAAGGTGAAGGAAAGGCGGCGGCAGGCCACGGCTGTCGCACGGAGCGCCCACTGAGCATCCGTCGCGCTTTCGAATCGGGATCCCAGCCGGCCAGTGCGCTGTTGTGTCCTCCAGTCGGCGCCTGCCGCACAGGGTCTGCAGCTAAGCCCTGCAAAGAGGTCGTCCGCGGCCTCCAATTGTGGGTCGTGCCCTTGATGGGTTGGGCCAAGAGGCCCGAGCGCGGGGCTACCCTATGCCGCTGAGCGTTTTGCTGCTCAATCAGTACTTCGTCCCCGACATCGCGCCGACGGGGCAGTTGCTGGGCGAGCTGGCCGAGGACCTTGTCGAGGCGGGGATGGACGTGACTGTCATTGCCGGGTCCGGCCGGTATGCCGGTGGGGCGCCCTTGCGGCCCCGTGAGGAGTGGCGCGGCGTGCACATCCGCCGCGCGCGCTGCACCAGCCTCGGTCGTAGCCAAGCCAGCCGGCGACTCACAGACTACGCCACGTACTTCGTCCCGGCTGCGGCCCGAGTGATCTCGATGCGCGCCCCCGACGTGGTCGTGTGCCTCTCGACGCCACCGCTTCTCGCGCTGCTCGGACCGGTGGCACGCCGGCACGGCGCACGGTTCGTGTACAAGGTGGAGGACCTCTACCCGGATCTGGCGTTCGCCCTTGGCGCACTGCGCGAGCGCTCGACCATCGGCCGAATTCTCGCCAGGCTCTCTCGAGCGATCCTGGCGCGAGCCGACGCTGTCGTTGCGCTCGATGAAGCAATGGCTCAGACCCTCCACGCTCGCGGCGCTCGGCGAGTCCAGGTGATCCCGAACTGGGCAGATGGCGATAAGATATGGCCCGACCCCGAGGCGGGACGCAGGTTCCGCCGCGAGGAGCGCCTGGAAGACCGCTTCGTGGTCCTTTACGCCGGTAACCTCGGCCGCGCGCACCGCTTCGACGCAGTGCTCGAAGCGGCCAGGGTACTCTCCGTAAGGGAACCGCAGGTGTTGTTCCTTTTCGTCGGCCATGGGCCGCGGCTCGCCGAGGTACGTGCTGCCTCTCTCGATTCGGCAAACGTGAGGTTGATGACCTACCAGCCGGCTGAGCGGTTGAACGCGCTACTCAACGCGGCCGACATCCACCTCGTGACCCTTCGCGACGAGGCTTCCGGATTGCTCGTGCCATCGAAATACTCGTCGGCGCTGGCCGTCGGTAAGCCGGTCCTCCTGGCCGGAGCGCGCTCGAGTACGATGGCGAAGGAGATTGAGAGCGAGGGGCTGGGGTTCTCGTGCGACCACGACGCCCAGCAAATCGCGAGCGCACTGCTGGCGGCACGTGGCGATCCGGCTGGCGCACGGCGGTTTGGAGAGAACGGCCGTCGCGTCTTCACGAAACGGTATGATCGAAAGATGGCAACGACCCGGTGGGCTGACCTCCTGATTTCGCTCGTACGGCCGTTGGTGACAGGGGCGGAAGACGGTGGCTAGCCTCCTGCTGGCAACGTTCGCGGCGGCCGCGATCGCCGGCCTCGTGACCAGTCTCATGGTCCCGGTCGTGAGCCGGTTGTCCGTGGTGCTCCGGGCGCTCGACTACCCGAGTGAACGCAAACTCCACGCCGACCCCACCCCCCGCCTCGGTGGGTTGGCCGTCGGCGCCGGGTTGCTGTTCGGGGTCGGGCTCGTGGGTCTGGCACGGTGGGGCGCGTGGGGAGGTCGAGTCTCCCGCTCTGAGTTGGCTGTCGTTCTGCTCGGAACCGGGATGGTGTTCGTGGTCGGCCTGGTCGACGACGTGTTCGGAGTTCCCCCACTGCAGAAAATTCTCGTCGAGACCGCTGCCGCAGCGATGATTGTTGCAGGTGGACTGCACTTTTCCGTGGTGAGCGTGCCCGGCAGTCGTGGAGGCATGGCCCTTGGCATCTTGACCGGCGTCGTGACGGTCGTATGGATCGTTGGGGCGACCAACGCTTTCAACCTCATCGACGGCCTTGACGGATTGGCGGGCGGTGTGGCGGCGATCATCGCGTTGACCCTCGTGGCATGCGCACTGCTACAGGGCCACCGCTTTACCGTTGTCCTGGTCGCCGGACTGGCCGGCGCATGCCTCGGGTTCTTGCGGCATAACTGGGAGCCGGCGCGAATCTTCCTCGGAGATGCCGGGTCGTTGACCATGGGCTTCCTGCTGGCGATCGCGGCGGTCCAGGCCTCGATCAAGGCCTCCGCTGCTGTTGCCATCCTGGTGCCGATCCTGGTTCTTGGGTTGCCGGTTATGGACACGCTGCAAGTGATGATCGTGCGTTTCTTCGGTCTATCGCAGGCCACGCTACGGGAGCGCGTGCTGGGCCTCGGCCGCGCGGACCTCCAGCACGTGCACCACTTGCTCGCTGTTTCCACCCACAGCCGTCGGAAGGCCGTGGCGTGGTTGCACCTCTTGACGCTGGCCTTCTGTGCCCTTGCCATGGTCGTGCTGTTCACCCAGAGCGTCGTGGCTGGGGTCCTCCTGGTGGCGCTCGAGTTTTTCGCCGTCCTGGGCCTGAGGACGGCCGGCCTGGCCTCCCGCCTTCGGCGTGCGGAGCGCCCGGCACCGTCCGAGGGCAGGGTTCTGCCATCAAAATGAAGCCCCGCTCTCCATGGGGTTCACAAACGCACGTTCGTCGAAGTCCGGGTGTGAGCTGAACCGGCACCCAGATGCACGCGGCCCTCGATCAGGGTGGTGTCTTCCCTGTGTGGGGCTCACGCGCCGCGTGAGTGGTTTCTTGTCCTCCGAAGAGCAGCGACAGAGCGCCCGCCCGATGCGCCCCACATCGACAGGGCCTGTGTAGCGGCCGATGCTCGCATCGGCCGACGGGCCACGACTCACGGGGAGAAAATCGGCGCTTGCCAGCAAATGCCGCTAAAGAAACAGCAGGCGCGCGCCCGGCCGTTGCGTTCCTCACAGCGGATCCGGTCGCGCCCCACGAATGAATCGGAGTCGAGGAGGCGTTCGCGAACACCGTTGACGGAGTCTGACTGGCCTGCTATACCTCTCTGCCGAAGATCTATGTTGGTGCCCTTCACCCACTCGCGAGCTGTGTGGCTGCTGCTTCGAACGAACCCCAAGCAGGAGCACGCCGTTGCCCAAGTCCTGCACCATCGGGCCTTGGATGTGTGCGGCCCGCCCGCGCTCGAGTGGCGTCGGAACGCCCGGGCGCCGGTCGGCCCGGTGTCAACGTCCTCGCCCGCTGCGTTCGCCAGGTGCGAGGTACGATCGAGGACATCGCCGCCAACCGCTGCCCGGGCGTCCCCGCGGCGGTGGGGGTCGGTGAGCTGCTCGCGGCAGTTGGGGGCCGAGCCCGTCGACCTCCTCAGGTCGCGAGAGGGGGAATCGGGGTGCGCGGCGGTCCGCGAGGTGCGCAAACCTGCGGCTTGCGGTCGGCGAGCCCACATGCCGGCGGGGGCCTTCGGAGGGTACGAAGGACTGGTGGACAGGTACATATCGGCGAGTAACCGTGTTGGACTGTCGCGGATGTTGGCAAGCAGTGCGCGGCGAGGCGACGTTGGGGCCCGGGATGTCAAGTCCGCGTAACCGTGGGCAGGTAGTAGGCGTGGGGTCTGGGCCGCGGGTTGGTTGAGAGGGGTACTTCTTCCGCAAGTTGGGCGGTGGATGTCATTCACCGCGGAGCGAAGGCGCGAATGTTAACTCAACCTGTTCAGAGGTTTGCCACGCGAACCACCGGCGGGAGCGTGCCTGGCGGCCGACCGAGCGTGGACCCGAAGCCGGCAACCCCGCCGCCTGCGGCAATGTTGATTATGGTCTCACCTTGTTGCATCCTCTGACCAGCCAACAGCCAGACGACAGGAGCCAAGCCTTTGACTGACAACCAACAGCCGCTGCAGACCGACCCCGGATACCAAGGTGACGAACTCTCCTTCGCCGACATCGTCGCCTTCTTCCAACGCCACTGGCGGCTCATCTTCGGTACGGCGTTCGCGGCCGGCCTCCTTACCGGACTCGTCGTGATCCTCTTTGTCGGCCACGGGTACGAGGCCGCGACCACGCTGATCATCGTCCCCCCCAAATTCGCCTCGGACCTCAAGCCCAGCCACGTTGACGGTCCAGGGGTATCAACAGCTTCTCGAGTCGGACGCGGTCATCGCCGAGGCCAGAAAGCGGCTAGTCGCCGCGGCGTGCTTCGTTCCAGTGACCTTCTGCGGCTGGGCATCGAGATCGACACGAAGATCTTCTCCTCGCGGCGCGCCGAGGAAACCGTCCTCGCCCCCATGCTCCAGGCGATTGCGCGCAGCGACACAGGCCAAAAGGCCGCCGAGATCGCGAATACCTGGGCCAAGGTGTTCCTGGAGCGCACGGCCGATCTGATCACCGGCACCACATCGTCCTCGGTCCAGTTCATCGACCAGCAATACCCGCTGGTGCGCGACAGCCTCGTGAAGATCGAGGACGAGCGGGTGACCCTGGCCGACGAGTTCCAGAAGCACTACGACGACGCAGTGGCCGCATGGGACGACAAGGTGTCCGCCCTGAAGAACGAGACGACCTCCCTCCTCGCGGCCCAGCAAGCCGAGACGCGACGGTTGATCGAGGAGTTCCGCGGCCAGCACAACCTCGACAGCCGCCGGGCGCAGCTCACGGCCCTGCGCAGCACGTTCTCCACCCTGCAGGGCGAGCAGGCCGGGGTTGCGAGCCAGCTCCAGCTCAAGCAACTCCAGCTCGACGCGGCGCGCAAGCAGCTCGCGCAGACGCAGCAGCTCCTGACCCTCCAGAAGGCCATCACCGACGATTCCCTGTGGCGCGCGCAAGCGGAGGGCGGCCCCGGAGGCGCCAAGACCGACTGGACAGCGCTGCAGGACCGCAGCCTGAGGAGCCAGGAAGTCAACCCTGTGTTTACCAGCCTGAGCGAGAAGACGGCGAACATCGAGATGGAGGTCAACTCGTTGATCCCGCGGGCGGCTGGCCTGGCGGCCGACATCGAACGCCTCAACACCGAGATGAAGACGGTCGAAACGTCACTCGGGTCCGACGAGGCGGCGCTCGAGAAGCTGCAACGGGAACGCGACGCGGGCCTGGCGCAGCTCAAGGAGGACCGCGAGAACATGCTCACGCACCTGACGCACGAGAGGCAGGCGGCCCTCGACGCGATCAAGCGCGAGACCGACACGCGGCTGGCGCAGGCCGACCGCATGATTGCGCAGGAGCGCGACCTGTTCGCCGAGCTGGCCAAGAACTACAACCAGGCGCGGCTTGCGAAGGGTGAACAGAACATGGAAGACATCCGTCTCGGCGCCCCGGCCGTCCCACCCGAGAACCCCGAACCGCGTGGCGGCGCGAAGAAGGCCCTGCTCGCGGCGATCGTGGGTGGCATGCTCGGCCTGTTTATCGCTCTCGTCCGCGAAGCCGCCGCCAAGACCGCCTGATCATGCGCCTTGCCAGCGGGGCCGTCGGCTGGCTAGGATTCTTCGCTCGGCTCCGCCTCGCTCAGAATGACACGAGAGCGGCGTCCTGAGGAGGCGCAGAGCCGATGAGTAGGCGCGACGTACAGCATCCGTGCCCTCGAGTGGCGAGGACTCCAGCACGCCGCGACGCGCGGCGAGGCTTGGATTCGCTGACATGACCGAGATCTCCAAGATCTGCCCGCATCTACGTCGCGGGCCACGCCGGCCTCGTGGGGTCGGCGGTCGTGCGCCGGCTGCGCGCGGGCGGGTTCACGAACGTCCTCACCGCCGACCGCGGAGCCCTCGACCTGCGCGACCAGGCGGCGGTGGACCGGTGGTTCGGCGCCAACCGCCCCGAGTACGTCTTCCTCGTCGCCGGCACCGTCGGCGGCATCCTGGCCAACTCGACGCGTCCGGCCGAGTTCATCTACGACAACATGATGATCCACGCCACCGTGGTGCACGCGGCGTACCGCGAGGGGGTCAAGAAGCTCCTCTACCTCGGCAGCTCCTGCATCTACCCGCGGGAGTGCCCGCAGCCGATGCGGGAGGAGTACCTCCTCTCCGGTCCGCTCGAGCCCACCAACGAGCCGTACGCGGTCGCCAAGATCGCCGGCATCAAGCTCTGCCAGGCGTACCGGCGGCAGTACGGGTGCGACTTCATCTCGGCGATGCCGACGAACCTGTACGGCCCCGGCGACAACTTCGACCTGGCGAGCTCGCACGTGCTGCCGGCGCTCATCCGCAAGTTCCACGACGCCAAGGTCGAGGGGCACAGGGACGTGGTCATCTGGGGCACGGGCTCGCCGCGGCGGGAGTTCCTGCACGTGGACGACCTTGCGGACGCGTGCGTGTTCGTCATGGAGCGCTACGACGGGGACCTCCACCTCAACGTCGGGACCGGGCTCGACCTCTCGATCCGCGAGCTGGCGGAGATGGTCGCCGCCGTCGTGCACCCGGACGCCCGCCTGGTCTTCGACGCCTCCAAGCCCGACGGCACCCCCCGCAAGCTCCTCGACGTCTCGCGCCTCCACGCCCTCGGCTGGCGCCACCGCATCGAGCTGCGCGAGGGGATCGAGTCAACCTACCGCTGGTTCCTCGCCAACCACGATCACCTGCGCGAGAGCCACACCGCTCTGGTTGGGAGTGACAGTTGATGAACAGCTGGCACTTCAAGAGAGCGCCAGCGACAGGACCCCTGTGGAAATGGGCAAAGGAACCCTCGGTTGGGCCTGGTGATCAGTCGCGGGCCCTCTCGTCCGCGGTGCCTTCCACACGCTCTCGGTTTCATGCTCCGCCGCCAACCTCCTTTGGAACTGCTTGCTTTCCAGCGCGTAGCTTCATGAAGCACCGCAGCAACGATCGACTGAGCGCGATCCGCCGTTTTCACTGCAGCCTCGCGGTTGGCCGACCACCGATGGGGGTCGCATGATGTCAGCTGGCCGTCACAAGATTCCAAGAACGGAACGCTGCTTTCCCAGAAGGAGAAGCCCCCAGAGGGCGATTGCCCGGATGTCCCCATCCAGCGTGGCAGTGGATCACCCTATCGGCCGGATACCTTTGGCCGGCCTTGCGTGAGGCAACATGAACGGCCCTTACAAATCCCTAGGCGGTATACGCTTCCTTCTGGCCGCCATACTTGAGCCTCTTGTGAGAATTTCGGCGCTGTTGGCGCCCCTTCTGTGCCGCGACCGAGAGGGCGTAGAGATGGTGCTTCGTGGCTGGGCATTGATGCCATTTTCCAAGTGCAGGATTAGCAGAAGCGTGCGATTCGTTGGTCCTCCCGATAAGTATCATATAGGTCAAGGGGTCTCGCTATACGGGAATACCTATATGAATGCAAATGGGTCAAGGGGGTGTATTGAGATTGGTGACCATAGCCACGTTGACCAGTTCTGTGTCTTGTACGGGCAGGGCGGCATAAGAATTGGCGCTAACTGTGCCGTTGCTGCGGGCGTAATCATTTACAGTCAGACCAACTCGGACTCTTGCCAGGATGGGACGCCGGTGACCCAGCAGCCGACCGTGTATGCCCAAGTTCGCATTGGAGACGGTTGTTGGCTTGGCGCGGGGGTTCGAATCATCCCAGGTGTAACTCTGGGTGAGGGTTGCCATGTCGGGGCCGGTGCGGTGGTCACCAGCGACTTGCCTCCATTTTCGGTTGCAGTGGGCGTACCAGCGAAGGTGATCAAACAGAGACCCCGGTGAGAATCCTCTACCTCACCATTGGCTGTTTCGACAAGGGCGGTATCAGCCGCTATTGTCGGTATCAGATCATGGCCCTGCGGGAGATTGTGGGGGGCTCGCAACTCCGCGTCCTCTCTCTTCTGGGTCCTGACGGAGACTCGTTCGAACAACCTTTTGAGGTGACCTGGCACGGCCAAGGTAATGGGGCCGTCGAGAAGGTCCGCTTTGTCGTCTGGACCCTCCGCGAGGCGCTGGGCTGGAGACCGGGCCTGCTTTGGTGCGCGCATGTGAACATGGCCGGCCTGGCGCGGATGACGGCGAGACTATGCCGGGCGAAAGTCCTGCTCAACACGTATGGCCTAGAGGTCTGGAGCGGGCTGAGTCGTGACGCGTCATGGGGACTACGGACGGCGGATCGCGTCGTATCCGACTGCCACTGGACGGCCCGCTTCTTGGAGGACTCGCATCTGCGGCCGCCGGGCTCAACCGTGGTGCTCTGGGACTGCGTCGACCTTGACCGGTTCTGCCCCGGTCTTCCGCCGGCGGACGTTCTCGCCCTGTATCGGGTGCCGGACCCCAGAACGCACCTGAACCTCTTGACGCTGGGGCGACTGTCTCGCGATGCAGCCTACAAGGGGTATGCGCGCCTCCTCGAGGCCTTTGCACCCCTGGCCCGGGATTTTCCCAATGCGAGGCTTATCTACGCCGGGAAGGGCAACCTTGTCCCTGAACTCCGGGAGAAGGCCACTGCGCTCGGATTGGGAGAGCGCGTCTGCTTCACGGGACCAGTGCACGAGGACCACATCGTGGATATCTATCGGTGCGGCCATGTCTTCTCCATGGTGGGCGACAGAGGTGAAGGGCGCGGCGAGGGTATTCCGCTCACCCCGCTCGAGGCTTCGGCCTGCGGTCTCCCGATCCTCGTGGGCAACCAGGACGGTTCAGAGGAGGCGGTGGATCCTGGAGTAAGCGGCTTTGCCCTGGACCCGTTCGACGTCGACGGGCTGGCTCAAACCCTTATGGCCCTTTTCCAGGACGCGGAGCGCCTCCGGACAATGGGTGCCGCTTCCCGTTGCCGAGCCGAGACCCATTTTTCCTACGCGACCTTTCGCGAGAAACACCGCGAATTGCTGCATGACTGGTACCCAGGCCTTCGCCTCGGGGAGGAGCTCGGATGAGCAAGAACGCCGGGCCCTTTCTTTCCGTCGCCGAGCCCGATCTTGGACCCCTGGAGGAGCAGTACGTCCTCGACGCCTTTCGCTCCGGCTGGGTTTCTTCCATTGGGCCTTACATCAGGCGCTTCGAGGACTCCTTTGCTCGTTTCTGCGGAGTGGAGCATGGGGTGGCCGTCTCCAACGGAACCGTCGCCATCCATCTAGCGCTTCGTGCCGCAGGCGTAGGCCCTGGGGACGAGGTGATCATCCCCGCGCTGACCTTCGTCGCCACGGCGGCGGCGGTGCGCCACGCGGGCGCCGAACCCGTCTTCGTGGACAGCGAGCCGGAGATAGGCACGATGGACCCGCGCGCCGTGGAGCGGGCCATCACACCTCGGACAAAGGCCATCATCCCGGTACACCTCTACGGGCACCCCGCCGATATGGACCCATCCTTGAGATCGCTCGTGCGAACGACCTCGTGGTCATCGAGGATGCCGCCGAGGCCCACGGAGCGAAGTACAAGGGTCACGTCGTTGGCGGCATCGGCCACATGGCCACGTTCTCCTTCTACGGAAACAAGATCCTCACCACCGGCGAAGGTGGCATGGTGGTAACGTCGGATTCGAGGCTTGCTGAGAGGCTCCGTTTCCTCAAGGATCACGCCATGGACCCCACGCGCCGGTACTGGCACCCGGAGGTCGGCTACAACTACCGCATGACCAACCTTCAGGCCGCGATGGGTTGCGCCCAGTTGGAACGCTTCGATGAACTATGCGCCCGCCGGCAGCGTGTTCTTGACCTTTACCGTGCGGCCTTGGCGGACTGGGCGGATGATATCTGCTTCAATCCTTCGCGGGACTGGGCCACCCCCGTCCCCTGGCTCATCTGCGCCCACCTGCCCGACGGAACCTCCCGCGAAGAGCGGGACAACCTGATGGTAGGGCTCAAAGAGGCCGGCATCGACTCTCGGCCCTACTTCCACCTCCTCACCGGGATGCCCCCCTATCAGAGTTTTCGCCGCTTCGGCGCCAAAGGCGATGGGCTGCCTGTCGCAGAGAACCTCTCCGCCCGGGGGATGAACTTACCCAGCATGGGATGGCTCGACACCGCTGACGCCCGACGGATTTCCGCGGCCTTGGCCCTCAGGCGTCCAGCATGAGTTCCGCTGTGGGCCGACCTTACCGCCTTGCGGTCGTTGACACCAATCCGGTTCAGTACCGGGTGCCCCTCTGGCGGGCCATCGCCGCCTCGGGGCGTTTCGATTTGGAAGTGTTCTTTGCGACCAAGGCGGGTTTGGTGCCCGCAAAAGTTGAGGGTTTTGGTCAGACATGGACTTGGGATATCCCTTTGCTCGACGGCTACAGCCACCGGTTTCTTCCAACGCGGCGCGTGCCATTCCTGAAGGGTCCCACCGAGAATCACTACCCCCTGGGCCTCCCGAAGATCTTCCGGCAGTCACCCTTCGACGCGATACTGGTGAACCGAATACACCAGCATGGCCGCGTGGGCGGGAATGTTGGCAGCGTGGCGAGACGGGTATTCCAGTACTCATGCGTTGCGACACTCATGGGCGCGGCCGGTCCCGTCGCCAGATTGAGGCTTAAGCGTCACTTCTGCCGGTTCTCCTTCGGCGTGTGAGTGGTTTCCTGGCTATTGGTTCGTGGAATAGAGAATACTGGGAAAGCCACGGCGTCCCAGAGAAGAAGATCGTCACCACATATGTACAGCATCGACAATGCCTTCTTTGCCTCTAAGAGCCATGAGCGGCAAGGGCAAGCCGAGGCGCTCCGTTTGCAGTGGGGCATCCCCTCAGATGGGACGGTGTTTCTCTTTTGTGCGAAACTTAGCTCTGAAAAGGCCCCGGAAATCCTGCTGCGGGCGTTTGCCCTGCTATCAGATGCCTCGGCGCACTTGGTCTTCGTGGGCTCGGGGCCGATGGAAGCCGCTCTCAAGGGGCTTCAGAACGAACTTGGAGCGAAGCGCATCCATTGGGCAGGGTTCGTGAACCAGAGCGAGCTCCCCGCGCTACTACCGGGCCGCCGACGTGATGGTCCTGCCTTCCCGGTCTGAAGCCTGGGGGCTGGTGGTCAACGAGGCCATGGCCTGCGGGACGCCTTGCATTGTCAGCGATGTCGTGGGGGCGGGCGCCGATCTCGTGGAGGGCCAAGACACTGGTCTGATCTTCGCTCGCGACGATGTCCCGGCCCTGGCGGCAGCCCTTCGAACCGCCCTTGATCCGAGCATTGCGGCTGCGTTGGAAGAAAACCTCTCCGCGTTCTTGCGCAAGCCAACTTCGAACAGAATGTCCAGGCGTTGGAGATCTTGCTCAAGCCGTGTCGTGCATGACCCCGGGCCCAGATCGTGCGGCCTGAAAGGTGGGTAGACGAGCGTGAGGGAGCGACTCCCAGGGGCCGTCTATTCGGGATCTCCCGTTGCATGCGCCTGAAGAGCGTGTTTGCGCAATGGGCCACCAGGTGGCCGCCCGAGAAGCAAACGGCAATCGAAGGCCGAGTTTCGTTTGCCCCGTATTCCATGTGCACTCGCCTGAACCATGGGTGTATTGGCACGAGGAGTAAGGAGCGGTGTCACATTTGATGATGCACGTGGCAGTGGTAGGCGGCGCTGACAAGGGGGGGATGACCCTATCGGTAACCAGAGGATTCACGGCCGTTGGGTGCCGCGCCGACCTCGTGCCCTACGTCGAGTGGATGCCAAACTTTTACAGGCCAAACGTGCGCGGAAGCGGGATCGCGGAACGGGTCATGGGGAGTATTTTCAGGCCAGTTGTTGAGGCCCGACTCTTGCGGGCCATCCGGAGCTTGAGGCCGGACCTTGTGCTTCTTGTAAAGTGCGACGACCTCCATCGATCAACGTTGCGCTCGTTACGTCGTCTCGGCCCAACCTTGTTTGCGTTCCACCCTGATGACCCATTCAATAGTCGGCCGCGGCCTGGCCCAGGACCGTCCCATCGGCGCGCAGCCACGCAAATGCGTGAGGTGGACGCCTATTTTGTCTGGTCGGGCGCACTGGTTGCGCAAGCCAAGGGAAGGGGCGCCCGTGCGCACTATCTGCCGTTTGCCAGCGATATGTCCCTTCACCACCCCGTCGAAACCACGGCGGAGGAACGCAGCTCGGTACGAGGCAGAGGTTTCCTTTATTGGCAATTGGGATGGCGAGCGCGGAGAGTTGGCTGTCTGCGCTGGTCGACTTCGACCTTGCCATATGGGGCTCGTCGTATTGGGCTACTCGGTGCGGTGATGCCCAGTCCGTCACGGCGTGGCGGGGCCGCGAACTGAAGGGCGACGATACCTCCAAGGCGGTCGGAAGCTTCAAAGATCAATCTAAATGTCCTTCGGACGCAAAATAAGAATGCGTGCAACATGAGGACCTTTGAAATCCCGGCGTGCGGCGGCTTCATGCTTCATGAGCGGTCGTGCGAACTATCGGAGCTATTTCGCCCGGGTGTTGAATGTGACGACTTTGGATCGCTCGAAGAGTTGCAGCAAAAGGTCACTTACTACCTGAAGCATCCTGAGGAGCGAGCACGAATTGGCGCGGCTGGCCTCGATGCCGCGCGGCGGCAGACCTACAAGGAATGGGCCGCAAGGGTGCTTTCCTTCTACGAGGAGCATTAATCGTGGGTTGGCGCACAGAGAGTCGCACGGCGGAGGTGGGACCGATCATTTGTGGGGCTCCCCGGGCGTGGGAAACAGCTGCCCCGGGGTGGGTGGTGCGCGACGTTGTCGAGTCGGGGCAGACGAGGCAATGGAGGAGGGCTCTTTCTCGCGGTCCAGCAAAGGTCAGTGCAAGCCCAGGGTCTGAAGGTCGCCTTCAAGCTGGTTATGGGCCCGGCATGCCCCAATGACCGGAGCGGAAGCCATAAGAGCGAGGGGGGCCTCTCGAGCAGATTTTGTGTGGCCGCTGCAGAAGCAATTCAAGGATCTGCTGACAGACGGGGGAGCGAGGAGTGACAAACCCCTAGGGCGGGGGAAGCTATCTGGCCAGATTGGTGTCACTCTCGCGACGAATGTCTTCCTCGCAGCGCTGGGGATGGTGACGGGCGTTTTGGTTGCCCGACTTCTGGGGGTTCAGGGGCGCGGTGAGTTTGCTGCCATCCAGTCGTGGCCCCTGTTCATTTCGACATTCGGGATGTTGGGTGTCCAGGAGGGTGCGGTTTTTCTGGGTGCGCGTGACAGGGCTCACGACGGAAGCATTGCCACCTCCGCCGCGGCACTAACTGTTTTGGCGGGGAGCGGCTTTTTCGCCGCCGGGTGGCTTGCCATGCCGCTTCTGCTGAAGGCCCAGTCCGGCGTAGTTGTCCAGGCTGCTAGGTGGTACCTGCTCATTATATTCGCAAACGCCCTCTCTGGATTACCCATCTTCCTTTTGAGGAGCAGGCAAGCAATCCTCACATGGAATCTTCTTCGGCTCCCCTTGCCGCTGGCCTGGGCTACGGTGCTGGTCAGCTGTTACTGTGCCGCGATTCGGCGGCCAGAGATTGTCGCCGGGATCTTCCTTGCAGTTTCGCTTGCGATTGCCGCTGCACTGGCGGTCTTTGGCCTTAGGATAGCCGGCGCGTCCTCGAAGCCATCATCTCAATATTGGCCCGGGTTGTTGCGGTTTGGCTTGCCATTGTTCCTGAGCACTCTGCCTCAGTACCTGACGTTGAGAGTTGACCAACTTCTGATGGCCGCAGTTTTGCCGGCGCAGGTCCTTGGTGTGTATGTTGTGGCCGTCACCTGGGCGGGTGGGACGGAGATCCTGAGCTCCGCGATCGGGGCTGTCCTTTTTCCTGCCCTCGCGGGTCTGAACCATCCGGGCGAGCAAAAGGTGCTCGTTCTCAGGGCGTTGCGATTTGGTGTTGCTGTTTCGCTCTTGGGCGGAGCCGCGATGGCGGTCCTCGCAAGGCCATTGCTCCCGCTCCTCTTTGGAAAGCCCTTCGCGAGGGCGGTAACGATAGCGTGGGTTCTGCTTCTGGCTGGCGCGTTCTCAAGCTATAATGCTCTATCAGAGCAAGCGCTTAAGGGGCTTGGCTGCACGAAAGTCGTTCTGTGGGCCGAGCTAGTGGGGCTGTCTGTCACGCTGGTGGCCTTGGCGGTCCTGCTGAAACCGTTTCAGGCGATGGGCGCGGCCTTGGCGTCGCTGGCCGCCTATGGGACCGTAAGTGTCTTCTTGACCGTCCGGTGCGCAAGAGCAATGGGCCTTGGGACCTCTGAGTACCTTTTGGAACTGTCGCGGGTTCGTTTCGTGGGTTCTCCCGTGGTAAGGCCCTGAGGATTGGTGGGCTTTAGGGGCGGGCCCAGTCGCGACCGTGGAGTAGAAGTGGGAGGGTGCAGGAGACTTCACTGGCGTGGCTCGCTTTAATGATTAGGGGAACCTGGGACAGGGAAATGAATGGGAGCGCGGACTCTTAGGCCTCCGCACGCAGCCAGGCGCCCCGTGCGTCGGATTCAAGTTGCGGAAGCGTTGTTGAAGGGACCCTGGCCCTACGTCCTGGCCGCTGGCGCTGGGGCGGTGGTGCACCTTGGCTTCGCCGAGCCGCTCTATGCATGGTACGACCGAATTGCAGCGTGGCTCGCGCTATTGACCCTTCTGGTTGTTCTCAATCGTTACTTTGCCAGTGGCAAACGCGAGGTTCCTGTCCTGCCGCTTGTCGCGGCGCATTTCTACCTGTTCTACGGTCTCCCTCAGTTTTCTCAGCAAGGGCTGGACCTGGTTCGAGGCTACTATGTCCCGTCTGCCAGGGCCGTCACCCTGGCCGCCTGGCTAGCGGCTCTTGGAGAGTGGGCACTTTTAGGCGGCTACTGGTTGGTAGTGAGGTGCGGTCGTCGCTTTGGCAACGTCTTCGATCGGATACTCCCGCTACCAAACCAACGCTGGAGGACGGGCGCGCTCATCTATGCTATCCCTTGTCTTGTCGGGTACGCGATGAGTGCTTTGCGACCGGCGTATATCCCGCTGGGGGTGCTGAACGCACTCCTGGAAGCATTTAACGTATATCTTGTCGTGCCATTGCTCTTCTATTTAGGCTATTGGCATCATTTGAAGGCTTGCAGAGTCGCCGGGTGGTCTGCAGTTGCGATCATGGCGTCAGTGGGAATGGTCCAGGGGATGCTCGAGCCCGTGCTTGCGCCGATCGTGGTTGGAACAATATGCGTGTGGATTTGGGGCGGCCGGTTTCGGTTGCGGTGGGCAGTCGTGGCGGCTCTTGCGTTTTTGATTATCAATCCGGTGAAGTATCGCTTTAGGGATTTGTCTTGGGGCGACAAGGATGTATGGAGCGCCCAAAAGGTCGAGCAGAGGGTGAAGGACTGGTCACGGGCATTTTTCGAGGTTTGGTTGGATCCTTCTCCCCACGAAAGGGAGGACTACCTAGCAACTACAGCGGGTCGAACCAGCGATTTGCTTGCTATTGCCTTGGGAATTGACCTCGTGCCCGATGTTGTGCCGTATGATCAGGGCCGGGGACTCAGGGCCGGTGCGTTGTACTGGATACCGCGAGTCGTGTGGCCCTCCAAACCTCTTAGTACGGACCTCCTCAACAACCGCTACAGCGTAACCTTTGGGTACCAAACGGAACAGGGCACATTGAGCTCGACGATCGCCCTGTATCCGGCTACCGAGGGATTCTGGAGTTTTGGGGTCATCGGGGCGTTGGTGTATTTGGGGCTGAGCGGGGTTCTTTTAGGGTTGCTTCTAGGAAACTGTCGGCTGCCACCGTCGGCATCGATGGTGGCGGCTATGGCATATCTGGGGCCGAGTCCACTCCAGACGCCAGGCGCCCTTGCTGTGGCGATTCCAGGGGCGGTTACCTTCTCGGTGGGAATAGCGGTGGCCATGTGGATTGTGGCAGCGCTGGTGACACTGGGAGGACGGCAATCGAGAAAGTGAAAACTCAGAGCTCGGTGCTCGGTGGGAAGGGGCAGCACAGGAAGAAATCTGGAGTGATGGCAGGCGACGTAGGAGGGGGTGAAAGAGGGCAATAGAGGGGCGCTCCTGTTGGCTGTAGCACCCGAGGCCGCAAGATAGGCCGACGATGAGCGGTGGCAGTGCTGTCCACGGATCGTCTGCGAGTAGAAGAGGGCCTTCGTCGGCTTGACGAAGGGACGCCAAACGCAGCAGAGTAGTGGCAACGCAGCGAAACGCCACAAGGAGGAGGACCTATGAAGCCGCAACGACCCGAGGCGCAGAAGTGCCGGCAATGGTTGAGTAGATTCGGACGGCGGCGAATCGACCAGTTGTTGACCTGCCTATTGGGGGCTGCCGTGTGGGTTATGGTGATGACAACCTTGTCGGCGAATGTGAATGCACAGTCGCTGGAACGCGACCCGGACCTGCCTCCTTTGCCGCAAAAGGTCGATAGGCGTCTGCGGGTGACGAAGCAAAGCTTGCACCTGGGCTCGGCCGCTACAGTATTCTCCGACACGGTGTCGGCGTCTCAGTTCCGGATTCCCCTTGGGGACGGAACCTTCTCGTCGTGGGCGGTGGCGGGTTTTCCGCAGGGGGGTACTACGGGCCTAGACTACCTTCTTTCGTGGGGTTTCAACTGGCCCATTGTCGATCCAACGAAGAACATATGGTCACTCATGCTTGAAACAAACTACCAGGCAACGGTGAACGATCCCCATTATGTGGAGGGCTACCTTCAGTTTGTGGCACCCGACGGGACCGCTCTTCGACCGTGGCAGATTGACATCCCCTACGCAGGGCCTGGTGCGTACAAGCCCTGGATGCTCCTCACGACGGATTGGTTTTCGATTCTCGATTCTACGCAAACGCGACAACTATTGAAGCTAAAAGACCACTTTAGCCTTGCCCGTGATGTGCCTTTCTATTTCTCCACAACCAATGGCTGCGCCGGTTGCAGCCCTGACGTTGGGCTCCGGCCCCTCGGCGCCGGTCAACTGGAGGTGATGCAGTGGCTCCCGGGCAGTGGCCCGGTGCCTGGTTACCTCTTGGCAGGTACGGTCAGCGCAACTAGCCTGGCAGGTGGCGGCTCGGCAATCACCAACCTGAACGCCTCGGCGATCGCGAGCGGGTCGCTTGCGGATGCGAGGCTGTCGCTGAACGTGGCGCTCGCCAATCGGTCGACGACGTTTCTCTCCTCGCAGTACTTTCTTGGCGGGACGACACTTGGTGCGCCGGGGCTGGTGGTGGCGGGGTCGGGCGCGAACATCTTCCCCAACCTCGCCATCTCGAACGCCGGTGCGCCGGTGGACCACCAGTGGGAGATCGTGAATCGCGGCGACACTGGGGCGCTCGTCATCACCGATGGGACGCCAGGGGACGATGGTCGTCTCGCCATTGACATTCAGGGAACAGTGAGCACAAATGGCGACGTTGCGATCCAGGGGAAGCTCAAGGTCGCGGAGGGTCTCGATAAGACGGTGGGGCAGGCTGTCTTGAACAATGGCGTGGTAACAGTTGCCACGAAGGCGGTCAGGACGAACTCCCGCATCTTTCTCTCCTACGCCGGAATCACTGGCCAGCTTGGGATACTTTACAGCAATGAGATCCAGGACGGCGCATCCTTCGAAATTCACAGCACATCAGCGACCGACAACTCGCCAGTAAACTACTGGATCATCAATTGAAGCAGACGACCGGCGGCGCGCCAAGACGTCCAACACGTTGTCCTGTGACGGGCCGGTGCTCGAACTGAGCTGCGCCTTTGTGGCCCGACATGACGGGGGGTGGTGGGGAGCGTCGGCCGGCAAACTCGAATCAACTCAAGCGGATCGTTCCTTGGAATGCTTGAGGCAACACCGAGGGGCGAGCCGGAGAGCTGGAAGCGCGAAGCGTGTCTTTTATCCTAGACGAGCTTACCAGGACGACGAGGAATAGCCATCATGTGCGGCATTTGCGGGGCCATCAATCACGCTGAGGCGCCGAGAATTGTGCGCCTCATGGCGCGAGCGATGGCCCATCGTGGCCCGGACAGCGACGGCTTCTTGGATCGCGGTGCGATTTCGTTGGGCATGCGGCGGCTGAGGATTATCGACCTGGCGACTGGGGATCAGCCAATCTTCAACGAAGATGGTCGGGTGGCGATCGTCTTCAACGGCGAGATCTACAACTTCGCCGATCTGTGTCGGGAGCTTGAGGGGTACGGCCACCGCTTCGGGACGCGCGGCGATACCGAGGCGATTGTCCATGCCTACGAGGAATGGGGCACCGATTGCCCAGCGCACTTGCGTGGGATGTTCGCGTTTGCCATTTGCGATCAGCGCGACGAGGCGCGGCCAAGGCTCTTCATAGCTCGCGATCGCTTGGGCATCAAACCCTTGTATTTGTGGCAAGCGAACGGCCAGCTTCTATTCGCCTCGGAAGTGCGTGCCGTGTTGGCCAGCGGGTGCGTTCCCCGCCGGCTGTCGGAGGCTGGGCTGTATGGCTACTTGGCGTTTGGAAGCGTGCAAGAACCGCTGACGATGATCCAGGATGTCGTCTCACTCCCGCCGGCGACCTGGCTAACGTGTGAATGGGAGGCGGCCGGTTTGGCGATCCAGCGGGGAGCGTACTGGAAGCCGCCGGTTGGGGGCGGGACCGATGCTGAACCGGTCGAAGTGAGGGCCTGGCTGGCGGATGCCATCCAGAGCCATCTGGTCAGTGACGTGCCACTCGGGGCGTTCCTCAGCGGGGGCCTGGATTCAAGCTGCATTGTCGCGTTGGCCAGCCAGGCGCAGCCGATGCGAACGTTCACGATCGGCTTTGACGGCTGGCCGGGCGACGAACGACCTTTGGCTGCACTGGTGGCCCGGCGGAGTCACACGGAGCATAGCGAGCGCGTGGTCTCGGAAGGCGACATGTTGGGCGATCTGCCAAAGGCGCTGGCAGCAATGGATCAACCGACAATCGATGGCGTCAACTCGTGGTACGTCTCACGCGAGGCCAAACGTTCCGGGTTGACGGTGGCGTTGTCGGGGGTCGGGGGCGACGAACTTTTCGCGGGTTATCCCAGTTTTCGACAGGTGCCGCGGTTGAAGAGATTACCCTCCTTGGCCTGGTTGGCGTGGTTGCCGGGCTGGAGCAACGGGTGGGGCATACTGCCGGGCGAGCCTGACACCCGGCGTAAGCTCGCAAACTATCTTTCGGGACAGATGCCGCTTGCGCACCCCTACTTCGCGGTGCGGGGCCTTTTCTCGGGCTCGCAACTCGACGTGCTGCTTCAACCCACCCTCACCAAGGACTTGCGCGGCGACGGGGTGCTCGCTGAGTGGCGAGCCGCGGTCGCGACCGGGGTGGCGTGTGCCGCGCAGTATGATGAAATCGGCGAAGTCAGTTGGCTGGAAATGAGCCAGTACATGCGCTCAACCCTGTTGCGCGACGTCGACATGATGAGCATGGCGCACTCGCTGGAAGTCCGCGTCCCTTTGGTTGATCACCGGTTGATTGAGCATATCCTACCGGTGAGGGGCCAAGTCAAGCAGGCTGGAGCGCAGCGGAAGCCACTGATGGCCAAGGCGTTGTCCGGATTGGTGCCGCCGGAGGTGACGGCGCATGCCAAGCAGACATTTACCTTCCCGTTCGAAACGTGGTTGAAGCGTGACTTGGCGACCTCGGTGAAGGGCCGCATCCTTAGCCCGATGAGTGGGCTTGATCCGTGGATCGGCGCGGAAGCACGTGCAACACTTTGGCGGGATTTCGAGGGCAATCGGACGAACTGGGCTCGCCCCTGGGCGTTGTACGTGCTTATGGAATGGCTCGACCTCAATATGTAGGCCCGGCCACGAAGGACCTGTCAGTGCGCATCTTGTGTGTTACCAGTTACTATAAGCCAGCCTACGTGTACGGCGGACCTGTAAACAGCGTCGCCGCTGTCTGTGAGGGACTGGCCAAGGCTGGCGAGTCTGTGACCGTGTTCACGACGAATGCAGCTGGCCCTGGCCAGGTTTTGGCTGTCCCGGTTGATCGCGCCGTGGGGGTTGATGGCGTTGCGGTCAACTACCATCCAATCAGGCAACCGGTTGCCAGGTACCTGCCGTTCTACGCCCCCGAACTCGGTAAGGCGTGTAGGGAGCGAGTGAAGGAATTTGACGTGGTGTACGTCAATGGCACCTGGACCTATGCGATGTATGCGGGTGGGACCTGGGCGCACCGCCGTAACGTACCGTATGTCGTCAGTCCTCGCGGCAGTTTCATGACCTGGTCAATGGGTCAAAAGCGCTTCAAGAAGCGGGTGTATTTGCGCTTGGTGGAGCGACGGTTGATGAACCGGGCGGCTGCAATTCTTTGCACGACGAGTCGCGAGAGTGAGGAACTGAGGCCGTGGGGGTTTGAGGCCAACGTCATCGTGACTCCGAACGGGATTGATACACGGGCGTACGAGCACTTGCCTGAACGTGGCGCTCTTCGAGGCGCATTGGGCATTCCGTCAGGTGCGCCGGTCTCGCTGTTCGTGGGGCGTTTGCACGTGATGAAACGTCTCGATCTGGTGATTGAGGCGTTTGCACGTGTAGCTGCGGGGGTGCCGGAGGCGCATCTCGTGATCGTAGGGCCGGCAGGGGATGGTACAGACCGCGCGCTCGGTGCGCAGGTCGCGAAGCGTGGCTTGGGTGAACGTGTGCATCTGATGGGGCTGCTGACGGGGCGGGACTTGCTGCAAGCGTATAGCGACGCTGACATTTTGGTGCTGTTGTCGCACCGAGAGAATTTCGGCATGGTTGTCGTTGAAGCCATGGCCTCCGGACTTCCGGTGTTGCTGACGGACGGGGTTGGGTTGGCGGAAGAGGTTGCGGAGGCAGGCGCGGGGTTTTGTGTCGAGGGGGAGCCGGGAGCGGTGGCAGCACGATGGGCGAGGATGCTGGACACCCCTTTGGAAAGGGATGAGATGGGCCGGCGCGGCAAGATGCTGGTGGAAGAGCGCTTCGACTCGGCGGTTGTTGCGAAGCGAATGATCGCCATGTTCCGGGATCTAGCGTCGGCTCGACGGTGAACTGCCTGCGTCAGGTGTTCGATGGTGGTGCGAGGCGCTGTGGCTGACGCATCGAACGAGCCCGCGCCGTGGAGGACTGTGGAGGATGCTCCCTTGGGCGGCAAGCAGCTGAGCGTCGCCTTGATCTGCCATGTCTACCCGCCTGAGTATGCCCCAGGCGGTGTGATGGTTTCGGAGCTTGCCGAGGACCTTGCGGCCAAGGGCCACCGGGTGACGGTAATTACGGGCTGGCCGAATCATCCGGGCGGCGTGCTCTTTCCCGGATGGCGGACGCGATGGCGATCGGTCGAGGGCGACTCGCGGGGTTTCCACGTCATCCGATGCGGGCATAGTATCCACCCTCGCGAGCGCCCGTTCTGGCGGCTTTGGTACTACTTGACGTTTGGTGTCAGTACCCTATTCAACGGCTTGAGCGTAGGGAGATTTGACCGGGTGTTGTGTCTCTCGACCCCAATCTTTGGGAGTTGGACGGCTTGGCTCCTGGCGCGAATCAAGGGTGCTCGCTTTGTTTACGCCATCTTCGACCTGCACCCTGAGAGTGCGGCGAACGCTGGCCTCGTCAAACGAGGGCTGGCCTATCGAATCCTCCGCGCGGTCGACTCGGCGCTGTGCCGACGCAGCAGTTTGATCGTGACGCTGGGCGAGGGTCTACGGTCCGGAATCCTGGAGCGTGGCATCCGACCTGAGAAGGTTGCGGCCGTGCCGTTCTGGCTTGACGGTCGAAAGGTGAAGCCAGGGCCGCGTGATAACGCCTGGCGGCGCGAGCAGGGAATCGGGCCGGAGACCTTCGTCGCCCTGTACGCCGGAACGATCGGGTATGTGAGCGGCGCTGAGATGCTGATCGAGACAGCAACCCAACTCGCTGCGCGGAAGGACATCCTGATCCTGTGTGTTGGGGAAGGTCCGGTCAAGGATCGGCTGGTTTCTGCAGCCGCCCAAGCGGGTCTGGGCAACATTCGCTTTCTTCCCTTCCAGCCCGCGTCTGTGCTCGATATGGTTCAAGCAACGGCTGACGTCGGACTGGTTACCCTCCTGCCGGAGGCCGGGCGGTCGTCCGTCCCATCCAAAGTGTTGGGCTACATTGCCGCAGGACGGCCCGTGATAGCCTCTGTGGGGGCCGACAGCGACACGGCGCGGATGATTCGATCGGCTGGATGTGGCGTCGTGACCAGGTGCATGGATCCAGGTGAGTTGGCGGATGCGATCGTGACGCTCGCGGACGACGCCCTCGCTCGCGAGGGGTTCGGTCGGTCAGGGCGTGCCTACTTCGAGCGCAACCTCGAGCGTTCGGCGGCCATAGCAGCCTACGAGCGCATTCTCGCGGGAGCAGGTCGCGAGCCGTTTGGTGGAACCACCGGCGGTAGGCGCGCAGAGCGCTAGTCATGTCGAAGCCCTGTGTGCCCGAAGCTCCACGGCAAAGCGCGCGTTCTGTTGCGCCCGACGCGATTCTTCGACGGATGTCCTTGCTGGAAGCGGCGTTATTGTATTTGCTATACCGTGACAGAGAGGTGCGAGGGCTCGCTCGGCTACCGTCTGTGTCAAAGGGTGCCACGACCCGGGTCGCCATTGCTTCTACCATCCAGAAGGCGGTGGAACGAATCTCACGAGTCAGAACGGGCGCACAGCTAGGCGTGTTTGTGCCGGGGCGACGGGTGCCAATCGGAACCGTGACGGTAGATTCTGATGCCGCTGGCCGGCGAGCTGAGATCGGGTACTGGATCGCGAGGCGTTTTTGGGGTCGGGGCTTGGCAACCCAGGCGGTCAGGGCGGCCGTAACTCGAGCTTTTGCGGACTACCCAACGGATGTTGTCTTCGCGAGGACCAGCGAGCGTAACGTGGCCTCGCAGCGGGTCCTGCAGAAGTGTGGGTTTTGGCGGTGTGAGGACGTTGAATCCAAGAAGCTTCAGGTCGTAATGTTCGAGTGTTCGCGGGCCAGATGGCACGAGGCTAACGCGCTAGGATGATCGCTGTGACGGGGTTCCTGGGCTTTCTCGCCAGGCTGGGCCACGAGGTCGTCGAGGCGGCTGATGCGACGTGGTATGACGTCCAGCCCCGTGTATTTCTGGCGGTGCCGTACTTCAGGACGATCTCCGTTAGCGAGGAATCGATCAGGGATTTGCTCCGGAGGCACCACCTCCGTGGTTTGCGGTTCGCAACGGACCCGAGCCAGTTCGGTTTCGAAAGCACCGTGGCCGTCAACCGCGATTTGGCCTATGACTTTCATTCACAGCATCCAAAGGCGCGGAACCAAACACGTCGTGGACTCGAGCGCTGTTCGGTCGAGCAGGTCGACTTCTCGTACTTGGCCACGGAAGGGATGCGCCTCAACCTTGACACCGCAGCTCGGCAAGGCATCCGGAACCAGTACGTCGACAGTGGCTACTGGTCGAGGTATTGCGTGGCAGCGACTGGTTGCGCCGGGATGTCCGCCTGGGGGGCATTCACTGGGGGGAAGCTGGCGGCCTTTCTCGTCGCTGCCGAGATTGACGGCTGGGTTGAGTGGATCCTGAACCACTCTCTTGCGGACGCGAGGCAAAGCTACGCGAACAATGCACTTGTCTATGTAGCCGCCCGTCACTATCTACAGGGCCAGCAACGCAGGGGTATCTGTTATGGACTCGGGTCGCTGGAACCGACCCCCGACCTTGATCACTTCAAGGTGCGGATGGGGTGGGAACTTGTGCCAGTAAGGCAGCGGTTGGCATTGTCAAGGGGCCTCGACTTGGCGGCCCGGGCAGTGCCGGTGGGGGTCCTTCGCGGGATGGGGCGTTTGGTGCGCAACACATACTCTATTCGAAAAGCGTTAGCAGTTCTTGGTAAGTATAAGGAACAGGGCTTTGGTAGTGGCGGCGATGTGGGGCGGGGCCTTCGAGCCGACGATGAGCAGGGCCCAGTCACAAGGAGAGGCGATGCGAGGTGAGTTTCTTTCCTTTTCTCCCCCTTCCTCGGGCCCGAGGAGATCGCCGAGGTTGTCGATACCCTCAGCACGGACTGGATCACGACCGGGCCGAAGACGCGCCAGTTCGAGACCGACTTCGCGCAGTTCATCGGTGCGGAGGCTGCGCTCGCGGTTTCCTCGGCGACCGATGCGATGCAGGTCGGCCTCGCCGCGCTCGGCGTTCAGCCTGGCGACGAGATCATTACGACGGCGATGACGTTCTGCTCGACGGTCCACGTGATCGAGCACCTTGGCGCGAGGCCGGTGTTGGTGGACGTGGAGCCGGACACACTGTGCATCGACCCCGGCGCCGTCGAGCGGGCCGTGACACCGAGAACGCGTGGGCTGCTGCCCGTGCATATCTATGGCCACCCGTGCGACATGGATCCGCTTCTCGAATTGGCGGCGGCCCGCGGGCTGTTTGTCCTCGAGGACGCTGCGCATTCGCTGCCGGCCCGCTACAAGGGCCGAATGGTCGGCACGATCGGCACGGCGACGGCGTTCAGCTTTTACGCCACGAAGAACATGACGACCGCCGAAGGTGGCATGCTCACCGGGGAGCGCGGATCTGATCGCCAGGGCGCGGATGTGGAGCCTGCACGGCATGAGCCGGGATGCGTACAAGCGCTACAGCGCCGAGGGGTCGTGGTTCTACGAGGTGGTGCTGCCCGGCTTCAAGTGCAACATGACCGATATCCAGGCGTCGCTCGGCATTCAGCAGCTGAAGAAGCTGCCGCGCTTCCAGGAGCGCCGGCGCGAGGTGGTGCGCCGCTACCACGCGGCGTTCGGCGGGATGGCTGAGTTGCAGATCCCGGTCGAGCGGCCGGGATGCGAGTCGGCGTGGCACATCTACCCACTGCGGTTGAACCTCGAGATGCTCACGAATTGGACGCAACCAGTTCATCGAGGAGTTGAAGGCGCGCAACATCGGGACCTCGGTGCACTTCATCCCGATCCACCTGCACCCCTACTACCGGGACAAGTACGGGTACAAGCCTGAGGATTTTCCGGTTGCGTTTGCGAACTACCAGCGTTTGGTCAGCCTGCCTTTACATCCGCGTCTCTCCGAGCGGGACGTGGACGATGTGATCGAGGCGGTGCGGGATGTCGTTGTCAGGTACCGACGGTGAGGTCGCATGGCCTTGAGGGACGTGTCAGGCAGTGTCGGAGCTTCGCGCGCACAAGCTGGCAGCTTCAGCCCCCGTCGCCTTGGCGATGCGTGGTCGGCGCCAACTCCGGCCCCAGGCTGGTCGGTGTTGTGATCCGTGGCACTTGGACCGATGACCACTAAACCGCAACCCGTTCGGAACGGGATCTCTCGGCCGATTGAGGCAGCCCTGGCTGGTCTGGGGCTTCTTCTGTGCTCGCCTGTGTTGGCTGCCGTGGCGTTTGGCGTGCGGGTGACCTCACGCGGGCCGGTGCTCTTTCGACAGCAGCGGATGGGGCGGGGCGGGGCCGACTTCACCCTGCTGAAGTTCCGAACGATGCGGGTCAACCAGGCGGCGTTGCAGGTCACAGCTGCCGGGGACCCGCGCATCACGCCGCTAGGGCGCTGGCTGCGCAAGCTCAAGCTCGACGAGCTGCCGGAGCTGTGGAACGTGGTGCGCGGCGACATGTCGCTGGTTGGCCCGCGTCCCGAAGTACCGCGCTACGTTGACCTTGGGAACCCGCTTTGGCGCGAGGTGCTGCGGGCGCGGCCAGGGATCACCGATCCGGTAACACTGCGGCTGCGCAACGAAGAGGAGCTGATGGCTTCAGCGCCCGGGGACCGAGAGCGCTTCTACCTCGAAACGCTGCAGCCCTACAAGCTTGTCGGTTACCTCGAGTACCTGCGAAGGCGGTCCTTTCTGTCGGATGGCGGCGTGATCCTGCGGACGTTGGTGGCGGTACTGGTCCCAGCGGTTGCACCACCCCCGTCGCTCGACGAGGTCAGAGCGGTGGCTGCGAATGGTGCCGAACGGATCGCGGCCGAATAGCGGTCGCCGGACGGCCGAAAGCCGAATTTGAGCATACTGTCATGGGCGCTGTCGCAGGCAAGGGTTTTACCCAGGGGTAGATGAGTTTGCGGCCGGCGGCCATCCGGTCAATCGTCGGGCAGACCGCAGGTTAGAGCCCGCGCCTACAGCCCACGGGTGCAACCCGTCGACGTCGCGCGGCGATGGGGTGGTGTGATGCACCGTCGGGTGGCGTGTGAGGGGCTTGGCAGCTCCGGCAAACGTTGTACAATGCTCTGCCAGATGAAGGATGTGAGGGAGCGATGAAGGCTGATCAGAGCGATGCGTCTGCTCAATGGATTAGTTTCCGTGGGGCCATGGCTGGAATGGTAGGTTGGCTGCGATTCTCGCCACTCCGGTACATCCTCGTGTTGGCGTTCGACGCGGTAATCCCGGCGTTTTCCCTGTGGTTTGCGCTTTTCCTGCGGTTCGATGGGCGGATCGTGGTCGATTACGGCGCGAATCCTCCCACTACTGACGCTGCTACTCGTCTGTGGGCGGATTCTGGCCAACCTACTGCTTCGCCTCCACCGGTGGTCGTTCCGGCTCTCCGGGTTGCCGGACGGGGCACGCGTTGGGGTGGCCGGGTTGCTCGGCACGGGCGTGTTCCTGCTGAGCCTTTTCCTGTTCGGCCTTCCGCACCCGCCTCGCTCGGTCGTGGTGATGGAACTGTTCTTCTCGACGTTCCTGATGGCGGCGGTGAGGTTTGCGCCACGGCTTGGGTGGATGTATGTCAGCGAGCACGCTCGCGCGGGGCAGGGCGGCGCGCTGCGCACCGTCATCATCGGGGCCGGCGTCGCGGGAGAGTTGTTGCTGCGCGACCTGCAGCAGTCCGGCGAGCACAGCTACTACGTCATCGGCTTCGTCGACGACAACCGGGTGAAACAGGGCGTCATCGTGGGTGGCAAGACGGTTCTCGGCACGGTGGCGGAGCTTCCAGATGTCGCCAAGCGGTACCGCGTGGCCGCGGTGCTGATCGCCATTCCGCGCATGTCCGCGAAGCGCATTCGGGAGATCCTCGGGATGTGCGCCGATCTCAAGCTGCAGTTCAAGATCCTGCCGGTGTCGTTTGCGTACCTGAACGACCGGGCGGCGGCGACGATGCTGCAGGACCTGCAGCCGGAGGACCTGCTGCCGCGCGGGCCGGTTGACTTCTCCGACAGCGGCCAACGCGCGACGATCACGGGGCGCAAGGTGCTGGTGACCGGGGCCGCCGGCTCGATCGGACGGGAGATCTGCGTCCAGCTCCTGCGGGCCGGGGTGAGCCGGCTCGTGATGGTGGACCTCAACGAGAACGAGATGTACCTGACCAGCCGCGAGCTGCAGCGGCTGCACCCGGATGCCGCGTTCATGACCGAGGTTGCCGACATCCGCGACCCGGGCCGCATGGAGGCGTTGTTCGCAAAGTACCGGCCCCAGGACGTGTTCCACGCCGCGGCGCACAAGCACGTGCCGTTGATGGAGATCGCCCCCGGAGAGGCGATCAAGAACAACGTGCTCGGGACGCGCAACGTCGCGCTCGCTGCCGACCGCGCGGGCGTGGACCGCTTCGTGTTCATCTCGACGGACAAGGCGGTGCGCCCGACCAGCGTGATGGGCGCCTCCAAGCGGGTGGCCGAGATGATCGTGCGGCAGTTGGCACGCACCTCGCGTACGAGGTTCTGCGCGGTCCGGTTCGGCAACGTCCTCGGCTCGGCGGGGTCCGTCGTGCCGCTGTTCCGCGCCCAGATCGCCGCCGGGGGGCCGGTGACCGTGACCGACCCCGAGGTCAGGCGCTACTTCATGACCATCCGCGAGGCCGTGGGCCTCGTGCTGCAGGCCGGATACGGCGACTACGGCGAGATGTGCGTGCTCGACATGGGCGAGCAGATCAAGATCGTGGACCTCGCGCGCCACATGATCACGATGGCGGGACACGTGCCGGACGTGGATATCGCGATCGAGTTCACCGGCCTGCGGCCCGGCGAGAAGCTGTACGAGGAACTGCTCACCGAGGAGGAGGAGCGCACCCAGCAGGTTGACCGCAAGCTCTTCATGGCCAAGTGTCCGGCACCGCCGGAAGACCTCGACAGTCGCGTGCTCGAACTGGCCGACGCGGCTGCGGCCGAGGACGGGGAACGGGTACGGGCCGTGCTGCGGGCGTTGGTGCGCTCGTACAAGTGCCCGGCATCCGGCAAGAGGCCGGAGGTCGCGGAGGTCACCGCTATGCCCGAGGCGAAGGGGGCGGTGATGTGACGCGGCGCGAACCCGCGGCCGTCGGCTCCGCGATGCCGGCTTTCAGATGGGCGCACTTCGGTGCGCCCTGATACGTTTCGGCGCGGAACGGATCGTTTCGGTGGTTTCGTGGCCGCGTGCCGAAAGCTTGGGGCCGCGGGCTTCAGCCCGTGGGGTAGGTGGAGATGAATGGTTGGAAGACCGCCTGGCTAACGCCTGCGCCTACCACGCGGCGCCTATGGGAGACCGAGGACGAACTGGAGTGCCTGCTCGACCTCACGCATCTTCGCTTCCGGGAGCTCACCGGCGAGGCGTGGAAGGCCATCCCGGGGGTCGACGAAGCGGGCCGGGTCGAGCGAACGGATCTGAAAACACAAGAACACCGTGTCGGAAGGCAGACCACTTTCGTGCGCTGAGACACGGACGTTGCTGGGGTAGTCGCGGGGAACATGAGCAGCGTCGGTCCCAACGACCACCGTCACGACGAGCGGTTGCCGGTTGATGGCGTCCGAAGAGACGACAAGCACGGGGCGGTAGCCGCGTTGCTCGCGGCCCTCCGTCGGGTTGAGACTGACGAAGTAGACGCCGCCCCGCCGAATCATTTGTTGGCCCCGAGGCCATCACCCTCGGTGGTGGAGAACTGCTCGTTGATTGCGGCGCACACCGCACGGATCGCGGGGTCTGCCGCCATTTCGGCCATGGCGGAAGCAAAAGCGTGTGCCCTGTGCCGCTCGACAAACTCGCGAAGGGCCGTAATGGTCAGTCGGTTCAGGTTGCGATTCGACGGCGGCGGCGCCACCGCCATTGCCTCGGCGATCAACTCCGTGGGCACCGCAATGCTTCGGCGGACAGTCTTTGTGTGTGCTTTCATGTCACACCTCAAGGCACACCTTATTGGTGCCAAGCCTTGTTGTCAAGATCACGGCATTTGAACCCCGTCGTCGTAGCCGCGGGCTTCAGCCCGCGGGGCAGGCTGCTCGCGGTCGCGACGATAGCAATCATGTGAAGTGGGAGCTATCGCCCCGCGGGGCGAGGGGAGGCTGTGCTGTTGAGCGCGGGCGAGGGCGCCCGCGCCACGGGAGCTGGGCAGCCGCGCCAAAGAAGGGCGGCGTCTGCAAGCAAACGCCGCTACGGAAGCAACGACAGCGCGTCCGGCGGGCGCGCTTCACATTGGTGTCGTCTCTGTAGCGGCCGATGCTCGCATCGGCCGATGGGCTGGGGTTCACCTGGAAGAGGCCGGCGTTTGCAAGCAAACGCCGCTACGGAGGCAACGACAGCACGCCCGGCGGTCGCGCCCCACATAGAGGCGGGAGACGACAGCGCGCCCGGCGGTCGCGCCCCACATAGAGGCGGGAGACGGCGGCGCGCCCGGCGGTCGCGCCCCACCCTAAAGCAGGGTTTGTCTCGCCGGCGTGACGCAAGATTCGTTGCAGTCAGCCGGACTCGAAGACTCGACCGATCCGTGCGGCGGGAATTGCGAACACGCCCTGGGCGATGGGGTATTCGTCGGCGCCGCTGTACACGCAGTATCCGCGACGGCAGCCAAGGTCCGCAAAGGCGGTCCAAAAGCCTTTTTCGAGGTGTGGCGCGGAGCCGGCCTTGATCTCCACGGCGATCGGAGCCGCGCCGGTACGAACGAGGACGAGGTCGATCTCGGCGCCTGTAGCGGTGCGGTAGAAGTAGGGCTGCCAGCCGGTCGGGAGCGAGGTGACCATCTGCTCGATGATGAAGCCCTCCCACGAGGCGCCCATGATGGGATGCGCGAGAATCTGGTCGAGGTCGACGATGCCGAGGAGCGCGTGCAGAAGACCGGTGTCGCGAATATAGACGCGGGGGCGCTTGACCAGACGTTTGGCCACATTCGGATGGTAGGGCTGGAGCTGCCTCACCAAGAAGGTGTCCTCCAGGATCGCCAGGTAGTGGGCCGCGGTCGGGGAGGTCACGCCAAGGCTCCGAGCCACGTCGCTCGCGTTCCAGAGCTGACCGTGAAGGTGGGCGAGCATCTGCCAGAAGCGCCGGAGTTGGGCGGCAGGTACACGCACGCCGAGCTGAGGGAGATCACGCTCCAGATACGTTGCGATGAACGCCTCACGCCACTGGAAACTGGCGCGATTGTCGTGCGCCAGAGTCGACCGTGGGAAGCCGCCGCGCAGCCAGATCCTCGTGGCATCGATGCGTTGCGCTGCAACCTCGGCGAGAGTGAACGGAGGCAGCTCGAAATAGACGATGCGGCCGGCGAGACTCTCGGAGGTCTGGCGGAGAAGGTCAGGCGAGGCGGAACCGAGTACAAGGAAGCGGCCGTTCCGGCGGCTTTCGTCCACCAGCGTCCTGAGGATTGGGAAGAGGTCGGGACGTCGTTGCACCTCATCCAGAACAACGAGCCGCTTGTCGTACTGCTGAAGAAAGAGTTCCGGGCCAGCAAGCTTGGCGAGGTCGGCTGGGCGCTCGAGGTCGAGGAGAACTGAACCATCATGCTGCTGGGCGATCGCCCGTGCCAGCGTGGTCTTGCCGGTCTGCCGGGCCCCGACAATGGCGACGACAGGGAAGTTACCGAGGGCCTTCACGATGGGCGCTTGCAGCGCTCGAAGGACCATGCGTGCATTATTAAACACTATCTTTAACTTTGCAAGCAGCACAAGCAACAGGCCGGCGCGGCTCCCTGTGTGTGCCCTCGTGTTCCACGCCAGCGGTCGCGCGCCGGTCGACGGCACTCCATCGCTAATCTCCTGGGGCGGGCGCCCTCGTCCGCCCTGCGAAGGCTTCAGGCCGAATAGCTGTGGTGCGCGGGCGAGGGCGCCCGCGCCACGGGAAGGGCAGATGTGCACGAAGATAATCGAAGACCACGACCGCGCGCCCGGCGGTCGCGCCCCACATCCATTCATTGGGGGCGACGTGGGGAGTTGAGGCGTATTACACTACGCGGCAATGAGCAACGGGGGACAACTGCAGGCTGCGACGTACGACTCCGCGGCACGGCACGCACCTCTGGTGCGGGAGTTGGTGGAGGTCTATCGCTACCGCGACCTACTCGGATTGCTGGTCTCCAACATCACCAAGTCGCGCTACCGGCGCTCGGCGCTGGGGGTGGTCTGGACGCTGCTGAATCCCCTGTTGAACATGGCGGTGCTCACGTTCGCGTTCTCGCACATGTTCCGCCTCGCAATCGTGCACTACCCGGTGTACGTCCTCTCCGGGCTCATTTTCTGGAACTTCTTCACGCAGACGACGTCATACGCCATGAGCACGTTGGTGTGGGGCGGCGGCCTGCTCAAGCGGATCTACCTGCCGCGCAGCATCTTCGCGGTCGCCTCGATCGGCAACGGCCTGGTCAACCTCGGCCTTTCGCTCATCCCGCTGCTGGCGATCATTCTGTTCGTCGGTCACCCGATCTACCTGACGTGGTGGTTCGTGCCGCTGGCGGTGCTCCTGCTGGCGATGTTCTCACTCGGCGTGGCGCTGCTGATGTCCGCGCTGGCGGTGTTCTTCGCGGACGTCGTGGAGATGTACGCCGTCGTCGTGCAGGTCTGGTTCTTTCTCACGCCGATGATGTACCCGAAGGAGATGCTTCCGGCACGGTTCGTCTGGTACCTGAACCTGAACCCGGTCTACCACCTGCTCGAGTTGTTCCGGGTGCCGATCTACAACGGGGTCATCCCGGGGCCGCACACGATCATCGCGGCGGTGGTCTCGGCGGTCGTGTCGCTCCTCGTCGGGTGGTGGGCGTTCGCGAGCAAGGCGGATGAGCTTGCATACCGTGTCTAGCCTTCCGAGGTTCGCTTGAGCGGGCTGGCCGTCAAGCTCGAACAGGTTTCGGTCCGCTATCGCGTGCCGCATCAGCGGATCCCATCGCTCAAGGAGTATGCGATTCACTGGCTGCAGCGCCGCCTGCGCTACGCGGACTTCTGGGCGTTGCGCGACGTCGACCTGGAGGTCTCGCGGGGCGAGGTGTTCGGCATCCTCGGGGCGAACGGGGCGGGCAAGAGCACGCTGCTGAAGGTCGTCGCGCGGGTGCTGCGGCCGACCTCGGGCCGGGTTCGCGTGTGGGGGCGGGTCGCACCGCTGCTCGAGCTTGGCGCCGGCTTCGACCTCGAGTTGAGCGGGCGGGAGAACATCTTCCTCAACGGCACGACGCTTGGATTTTCGAAGGCAGATGTCGCATCGCGGCTGGATAGGATCGTGGAGTTCGCGGAAGTCGGGGAGTTCATCGACGCGCCGCTGCGGACGTACTCGTCGGGGATGGTGGCGCGCCTGGGGTTCGCGATCGCCACCGATGTGGAGCCGGAAGTGCTCATCGTGGACGAGATCCTCGCCGTCGGCGATGCGGCGTTCCAGAAGAAGTCCGCGGAGCGCATCCGGAGTTTTCGCGAGTACGGAACCACGATCCTGCTCGTCACGCACAACGCCACGGTTCTCGAGACGATGTGCAGCCGGGCGCTGTGGCTCAAGCGGGGCGAGGTGGCAGCCGTCGGGCCGGTCGAAGAGGTGCTTGCCAAGTACCAGCCGTGAAGCGGGTGGGCCGCGCGTCGCGGTTCGCGTCGGAGAAGGCCGGCGTTTGCGAGCAAACGCCGCTACGGAAGCGTTGACCTCACGCCTGGCGGTCGCGCCGCTGGTGGGTGGGCTCAACGCTTGTGGGGACCGGGGTGCGGAGTCGTGATAGGATCATTCGTACACACTTGTTGGCTTGGAGCGGGCGGTGTGGGTCGCCAGAGGTGGGATCACGGGAAGTCAGGGAGCCAAGGGTGGTGGATGTCCCCGCAATTGTGACGCCCGTCACCAAAGTTCGGCTGGCCCTGTCCCATACTGTCTGTCGGGTACGCACTTCACGGCACGTCGCCTAATCTAAGGGAGATCGACCATGCACCATGCACCTCTGCCGAAGTCCGTCGGGTTCGCCGGTGTCGTCGTGGGCTTGCTGCTTGCCGCGCCGGGCGCGCGAGCGACCGAGCTGCCGCGCCCAACATACTCGAACTCGGTCGTTTTCTCGATTTCCCAGGATCTGCAACGATACGACGACCGTCGATCTCCTGAAGACGAAGTACGGGCGGCGGGCTCTACGTTGAGCTAGCTTCTCGAACTTTGTCTGCACCAACCTGGGCTGGCACGCCCCGCTGGCGAGTGCCGACAGCGACCCGGCGATGGCTGCGTTCGACGCGCAGGTTGACGCGTACGTCGCTGCCGCCGTGGGCCAAGGGTGTCAACCTGCACCTCACCCTTCTCGATGGCCTTTCACGCTCGATCATCCTTTCTCACGAAGCCAAGGTCGAGGACGTGCGCAACGCTCAGTGGTACAACTCGAACAACATCGTGCCTGGGGCCGTTGCGCCGGATGCGAGCGCAATGGACTCGGTGGTGTTCGGAACGTTCTCCCGTTACGCCCGCAAGCTGCAGCAGTACGAGGACGCCAAGTGGCACGCGGCGTTCAAGTACCTCGCGGGCGTCATCGCTGCGAACCCTGCGATGACGATCGTGATCAGCGCCCCAGGCGAGGCGGAGCTGAACTTCAACGGGACGAACGATGCAACCTCGCTGCAGGCAGCGTTCTGCGATTACAGCCCGTTCGCGGTGCTGGAGTTCCGCGACTGGATCACGCACGAGGGGCTGTACGCCCCCGGCGCCCGCTACGACGGCGATGGGTGGGCCGGGGGCGGGGCGCAATACCAGGGCGCAGCCGGCTTGACGCGCTTCAACACTGCGTTTGGCACCAACTTCACAACCTGGGACCTCGAGTACTTCAACTGGTCGCTCGCCGACCCGTTCGACGTGGACAACACCGACACGATCGACGTGGACCCCAACTGCATCCCGTTCGCCAGCTACGTGCACGGCGGCATGATGCCGACCACAGGGGCCGGATTCATATTGGGGGGCTTCGATCCGCCACGGGTCATGCTGGCGAAGGGTGCCAACCCGTTCTGGGACCTCTGGCAGACGTTCCGGGAGACGCTGGTGTACCACCACGTCCGGGACATCATCACGATTGCCAGGTCCGAGGGGATCCCGGCGGACAGGCTGTTCACACACCAGATCCCGGGAGACTACCTGTTCGGAACGTATCCCGACGTTCCCGGCGGCAACAACAACCGGTACTACTCGTCGGCCTCGCCGCTCTGGACGGCGGACATGGGGGCGCTCTCCGGGTTGGGCGCGACCTGCTACGACATCCACTTCCCGGATTGGTATGCACGCACGTCGCAGTACCTGCTTGGCGCGATGGCGGCGCGCTCGACCAACTGGGCGTTGATGGAGTACAACCCGGAGGTGCTCCCCGACGGCTTCGGGGTCACCATGGATTCCGCCAACGACATCTACGCGCAGATGCAGCGGGCGTACACGGCCGGCGTGCACTTCCTCAACTTCTTCCTCTGGCAGGGCAGTCCGGAGTGGGCGTACGCGGGGACGGCGCGCGAGGACGCACTCGACATGCTGTTCGCCGCCATCAAGGACAAGGCCCGGCAGCCGGTTGCGACGATCTTCACGCCGCCGGTTCCGAGCGGTGCGGCGGCGGCGTACGAGGCCGCCGGCGACCACGTCGTCGTGAGTTGGTCGCCGCTGATCTGGTCCGACCTTGCGTACCGGTGGGACCAGTGGGGGGACTTCGGGTCGTTCACGGTGTGCCGAGGCACGACGGCGGATTTCCCGTGCAACACGGCGACCACGATCGCCAAGACGTCGCAGCTGCAGTGGACGGACACGACGTTTGACCGATCCCAGCCGGTCTACTACAAGATCCTGGCAACCAACACGCTCGGCCAGGCCGGGCCGATCGTCGCCACCAGTCGCGTCCTTCCCCGGGGAGGGCCGGTTGCCGTCCTGGGGGTCGGGCGGTCCTCGCTGGCGTTCGGCGGGACGATTTCCGGGGTGACCGGGGGGCCGCAGGATCTCGTGATCGAGAACTCCGGAACGGCGGACCTGCATTGGACGATCCGGGTCAGCCCGCCAAGCGCGACGTGGCTGCATACGTCGGCGGCTGGTGGAACCAACACATCGACCGTCCAGATCAGCGTCGCCTCGGGTCTGGCGGCCGGGACCTACTCCGCCTCCCTCGTGGTCGAGGATCCGGCGGCGCTGAGCTCTCCGCAGACGGTGGCGGTGACGTTCAAGGTTTACACGGCGGGGAGTGCGCCGTTCGGGGTTGTGGACACGCCGGCGGACGAACCTGCAGGGGGTGATCGGGTCGCTTGGGGTGACGGGGTGGGCGCTGGACGACATCGAGGTCACGAAGGTGGACATCTGGCGGGATCCGATGACTGGGGAGCCGGTCGATCCGAACGGGCTTGTGTACTTAGGGCGACGCGGTGTTATCGGTGGGGTGCGGCCTGACGTGGAGGCGGCGTATCCGGGGCGGCCGTTCGGGTACCGGGCGGGGTGGGGGTACATGATTTTGACGAACATGCTGCCGAACCAGGGGAACGGGACGTTTCGGATCACGGCGTACGCGTACGACCGGGACGGGCACACGACGCTGCTCGGGCGGCGGACGATCACGTGCACGAACGCGACGGCGACGATGCCGTTTGGGGCGATTGACACGCCTGGGCAGGGAGCGACGGTATCGGGGAGTGGGTACGTGAACTTCGGCTGGGCGTTGGCGCCGCAGCCGAACGGCATTCCGGTGGACGGGTCGACGATCATGGTGTACATCGACGGCGTGGCGGTGGGGCACCCGGTGTACAACAACTACCGGAGTGACATCGCGACGCTGTTTCCGGGGTTGGTGAACTCGAACGGGGCGGTGGGGTACTACGTCATCGACACGACGGCGATGAGCGAACGGGTTGCACAACATCGAGTGGGGCGTGGTGGACGACCACGGCAACGCCACCGGCATCGGCTCCCGCTTCTTCTGGGTGCTGAACTGAGGCGTCTTCCGGTCCGTTCGACCTTGTCGGCCTCGGGAGATCGGTAACAGGGCGACACCGCCGGCCACCCGCGGGTGGCCGAAGGGAACATCGCACCACGGGACTGACGGGCGGGGGCAAGCCCGCGCGCTTACGTCAGCCAAGTCGGGGCGCGCGACGCGGGCGCCCCACATGAAACCTGTGGGGTGGGCGCCCTCGCCCGCCCTGCGGTGGCGTTCCCAACCACCGCGTCGTGTGTAGCGGCCGATGCTCGCATCGGCCGACGAGTCCCGTCCCGTTCTGAGGTAGGGGCGGGGCTTGCCCCCGCCCGCCGTCGTCACGGTGCCGTCGGTCGCCCACCCGCGGGCGTGCGCAAGAGACACCCCTACAATGGATTAACCGTCCGGCCGAGGCCGGCGCTTGCGAGCAAGCGCCGCTACAGAGACAAAAGAAGCGCGCCCGGCGGGCGCGACCCACATGAAACCCGTGAGGTGGGCGCCCTCGCCCACCCTGCGGTGGCGTCCCCAACCACCGCGTCGTGTGTAGCGGCCGATGCTCGCATCGGCCGACGAGTTCCGTCCCGTTCTGAGGTAGGGGCGGGGCTTGCCCCCGCCCGCCGTCGTCACGGTGCCGTCGGTCGCCCACCCGCGGGGCGTGCGGAAGAGCCGCCCCGCCAATGAGTTAACCATCCGGCCGAGGCCGGCGCTTGCGAGCAAGCGCCGCTACAGAGATGAGAGACGCAGGCCCGGCAAGCGGGCGCCTCTGGTATTTGTGACGCGCATCACCATTTTTCTGATGGACTAGGTCCAAAGTGGTTAACGGGCGTGGACAGGACGGAATTTCCTGTTGCTGATCGTGTCCTTGTGGTTTTCGGAGCGAAAGATGAAGCACATGGAGTCCACGCCGGCCCGCCCCCTGGTCGCCCTGAGTCCAGGCCGCTTCGTGCGCGCCGGCCTCGTGGCGGCCCTGCTGCTGGTTGCGGCGATCCCGGCGGCGAACGCGGCCATCACGGTGACGGCGCCCTCGGCAATTGAGTCGGTTCCCGGTGCGGCCGACTTCGCCACCCAGGCGTTCCAGGACCCCTGGGACATGAAGCAGCTCACGGACTTCGGTTGGTTCCTCTACGGCGTCGACCAGCCTGCGTCGAACCTCTCGAACATCTCGTTCAACGGCGGGGTCTTCTCGGCGACGACCGCCACCAACGACCCCATCCTCTTCCTGCTCGACACCCCGATCCCCGGGACGGCGCCGATCGGGAAGACCGGTGCCAACTTCCCGATCGACGCGGGCAAGTACACGATCCTCGCCTTTCGCATGAGCGTCGGCACGAGCTCCGCGGCGCAGATCTTCTGGAGCAAGGACAACATGTTCGCCGACACGACGTGTGCCGGCAACATCCCGGTCTATCCGGGTTGGCGGATTTACGTCCAGAAGATCCCGTCGCTGACGCTCTTCTCCGGAACCAACCCCTGGGCCGGCCTGATCCGGATGCTCCGATTCGACCCGACCGTCGCCGCTGGGGACCCGCTTCAGCTCAACTGGGTCAGACTCGTCAACGACGACGCGGCGCAATATCGCGCGATCACCTGGTCAGGGGCGAACCCGGTCGACATCTATCTCGACAACGACGGCAACGCCGGAAACGGTAACCTCGGGGCGATTGCTACGGGGGTCTCAGGGTCGTCCTACAACTTCTATGTCGGAGCATTGCCGGTAGGCGACTACTGGGTCGCCATCACGCCGGCCGGCGGGAATCCGGCCACCTCGTCGTCGTATTCGCCCGGGCACTACCACGTCGACGGTACGCCGACGCTCGCGTTCACCTCGCCGAGCGAAGAGGGGAGCGCCGACGACTTCGCGACGACGCAGCTTGGGAATCCGTGGGACATGGACGCCCTGACTGACATCGACCACGACGAAGGGGTCTCGTCCCTCTTCACCGCGTCGGTCGCCGCACAGAATGAGGCCGGGACCAGTCTCGGGACGGTGGGCGTCATCCAGGGGGTGAGTTCACCGGCGTTGCCCGGCAACGTTGGGCGACCCGAGAGTCTGGCCGCTGTTCTGGTTGGGCCGAGGGGCCACCAACCGGATCGACCCTGACCGGTACCGGATCCTCACACTCGAATTGGGTGTGCCTGGGGCGCGGGACCTCGTCAACGGGTCGATCGCGCGCGTGATCTGGCGGGTTGCCGGTGAGAGCGTGGAGAACGTCGGGGCCGACATCGTCGTGAACTCCAAGGCGGGCTCGCCTGTCGTGATCGACAAGATCATCACCGACATGAAGACGCTGCCCCTCGAGACCGATCCGGGCGGGAGCCCCTCCACCACCGGTTGGGCCAAGGGGACATCCGCGAACCCGGGAATCGACGGCTTCCGCATCGATCCGCACGAGTTCTCCGACCCCACCGATTTCTACATCAAGAGGGTGAAGCTCGCGGCGCTGGAGACCATGAGCAGCAGCTACCAGGTGAGCTGGACGTACACGCCGGCCGGAAGCGCGGCGACCCTCTCGCTCTATTACGACCAGACCGGCCAAGGCTACTGCGGGACACTGATCGCAGCCGGCCTCGATCCGGCGAACGTGGACGCGACGCACGGGACGTTCACGTGGAACACCAGTTTGCTCGCGCCAGGGAACTACTACATCTATGCGGCCGTCGTGCGGAGTGGGTCGACGATCAACGAAACCTACGCGCGTTGGCCAGTCGTGAAGGTTCCCACCGCGGCACTGGACGTTGCAGGCGTCACTCCCACGTCGGGCCCGACGAGCGGTGGGACGCCGGTGACATTGTCGGGCACCGGGTTTCAATCCGGTGCGGTGGTGAAGTTGGGTGGGGTTGTGGCGACTGGCGTGGTGGTGGTGAATGGGACGACGATCACGGCGACGACGCCGGCGCACACGGCCGGGGCGGTGGACGTGGTGGTGACGAACCCGGACCTGCAGAGCGGGACGTTGGTCGGGGGGTTCACGTACGGGAGCGTGGCTCCGGCGATGAGCGTGAGCCGGTCGGCGTTGTACTTTGGGGCGACGAGCGGTGGTGCGATCAAGACGTCGGGGCAGGCGGTGACGGTGAGATTTCGCCGGGGGTGCGCCGGTGGCGTGGACGGCGACGCCGAACAACAGCTTCATCCAAGTGACGTCGGGGAGCGGGACTGGAGCGGGGGCGTTCACGGTGTCGATCACGAGCGGGAGTTACTCGGCGCCTTCGACGCTGAACGGGAGCGTGACGGTGAGCGCGCCCGGGGCGAGCAACGCACCGCAGACGGTGGCGGTGACGTTCAAGGTGTACACGGCGGGGAGGTGCGCCGTTCGGAGTTGATGGACACGCCGGTGGACGGGGCGAAGGGGGTGGTGGGGTCGCTTGGGGTGACGGGGTGGGCGCTGGACGACATTGAGGTGCAGAAGGTGGAGATCTGGCGGGATCAAGGTGGGTCGGAGGCGGTCGGGCCGAACGGGCTTGTGTACATTGGGGTGGCGACGCTGGTGAGCTGGGGCGCGGCCGGACGTGGAGGCGGCGTACCCGAGGCGTGCCGTTTGGGTACCGGGCGGGGTGGGGGTACATGATTTTGACGAACATGCTGCCGAACGGGGGGAACGGGACGTACCGGTTGTACGCGTACGCGACGACCGTGGACGGGCACGCAGACGTTGCTGGGGGCGAAGGCGATCACGGCGAGCAATGCGACGGCGACGAAGCCGTTTGGGACGATCGACACGCCGGCGCAGGGGGCGACGGTTTCGGGGAGTGGGTACGTGAACGTTCGGGTGGGCGTTGACGCCGCAGCCGAACGTCATCCCGTTGGACGGGTCGACGATCACGGTGTACATCGACGGTGTGTCGGTGGGGCACCCGGTGTACAACGATTACCCGAGGCCGGACATCGACGACGCTCTTCCCGGGGTTGGCAGAACATCGGGCAGGGCGGTTGGGTACTCGGTGATCGACACGACGAAGTTGGCGAACGGGGTGCACACGATCGTGTGGGGCGTGACGGACAACCACGGCAACGCCGAAGGCCTCGGATCCCGCTACTTCTGGGTGCTGAACTGAGGCGATAGGTACGACGAGGTGACGACATGAGGAACAGGGGAGTTCTGTTGGTCCTGTTGAGTGCCGTGGTCGGTGCCGTGATCGCGGTCCCCGATCTGTGGGCCGTCGCCGGCGCTCCGCTGGCGCAAGATGTGGGGACCGACCTGGCCGGGCCCGTGCGGACCGGCCAGCACGTGGTGATCCCGCGTCTGACGCTCGACGACGGCTCGACTGTCTCGTTGGACCTCGAGGCATTCGACGTGTTCACTCCGGCGACCAACATTGTCGAGTTCACCGCCAAGGGGCCACGGCGTCTCGCGCCCCCGACGGACCGCTACTTCCGCGGCAGCGTGATCGGCGACCTGGACTCCCTCGTGGTGCTGGCATCGGGCGCGACGCTTCGTGGCTTCGTCTACACCGACAAGAAGCTCTACGCCATCGCTCCGGAACACGACGTCTATGGCAACGAAAACACCGGGTCGTTGTCGATGATCCGGCGCCTGGACCCCGAGCGTGATCGGCCCGCAGACTTGAAGCCCTTCACTTGCGGCGCCGACGCCCTCCCGCTGCCTCCGAGCGAGGGCATGACCGCGACGGCATTTGGTGCGCCCATCTGGGTGCGGCCGCTCTGGACCTCGACGGTGTATACCGTGACCCTGGCGATCGAGACCGATTACGAGCTCTTCCAGAAGTTCGGCACGACGCAGGGGGAGTTGCAGTACATCGGCGACCTCACCGCTGCGGCGACGGCGATCTATCAGCGTGACGTGAAGACGGTATTCCAGTTGGGGACGGTGCACCTCTATTCGACCGCGGCCGATCCCTGGTCGGCAACGACGACGTCGGACGCCCTGAATGAGGTGCAGAGCTACTGGAACGCCAACTACACGTCCGTGCCGCGAACGATCGTCCACATGCTGAGCGGGAAGAATATGGGCGGCGGCATCGCCTATCTCGGTGTCCTGTGCAACTCCTCGTTCGGCTACGGTGTGAGCGCCAGCCTCTCCGGCCACTTCAGCACCACCAACCCCAGTTTGTATTGGGACATCCTCTGCTACACGCACGAGATCGGGCACAACTTCAGCTCTCCGCACACGGAGTGCTACACCCCGCCGGTGGATACCTGTACGGTCTGCAATGAGACGACTTGCAGCGGTCCGGTACCGGCGGGCGGCGGAACGATCATGAGCTATTGCCACCTGTGCGGGGGCTACAGCAAGATCATCCTGTACTTCGGCCTCAACGGCCAGATCAGCCAGGCGGTGACGGATCAGATGCGCGGCTACGTCGAAAGCAAGGCCGCGTGCCTGCAGGTTGCGGGTGCGGCTCCAACGGTCTCGGGCGTCGCGCCCGGCACGGGGACGATCTCCGGTGGTACCGGGATCACGGTGAGTGGCGGGAACTTTCAATCCGGGTGCGGTGGTGAAGTTTGGGGGGGTGTCGGCGACTGGCGTGGTGGTGGTGAGTGGGACGACGATCACGGCGACGACGCCGGCGCACGCGGCCGGGGCGGTGGACGTGGTGGTGACGAATCCGGACCTGCAGAGCGGGACGTTGGTCGGGGGGTTCACGTACGCGAGCGTGGCTCCGGCGATGAGCGTGAGCCGGTCGGCGTTGTACTTTGGGGCGACGAGCGGTGGGGCGATCAAGACGTCGGGGCAGACCGTGATGGTGAGCTTTGCGGGGGGTGCGCCGGTGGCGTGGACGGCGACGCCGAACAACAGCTTCATCCAAGTGTCGTCTGGGAGCGGGACTGGGGCGGGGGCGTTCACGGTGTCGATTACGAGCGGGAGTTACTCGGCGCCTTCGACGCTGAACGGGAGCGTGACGGTGAGCGCGCCAGGGGCGAGCAACGCACCGCAGACGGTGGCGGTGACGTTGAAGGTGTACACGGCTGGGACGACGGCGGCGCCGTTCGGTGTGATCGACTCGCCGGTGGATGGGGCGCCGGGGGTGGTGGGGGCGGTGGGGGTGACGGGGTGGGTGCTGGACGACATTGACGTGCAGAAGGTGGAGTTGTGGCGGGATACGATGGCAGGGGAGGCGGTCCGTCCGAACGGGCTTGTCTACATTGGGGTGGCGACGCTGGTGAGCGGGGAGCGGCCGGACGTGGAGGCCGCATACCCGACGTACCCGTTTGCGTACCGGGCGGCGTGGGGGTACAGCATTCTGACGAACCTGCTGCCGAATCGGGGGAACGGGACGTACAGGTTGCACGCATACGCGAGCGACGTTGACGGGCACCAGACGTTGCTTGGGGGCGAAGTCGTTCACGGCGAGCAATGCGACGGCGACGAAGCCGTTCGGGACGATTGACACGCCGGGGCAGGGGGCGACGATTTCGGGGAGTGGGTACGTGAATCGTGGGGGTGGGCGTTGACGCCGCAGCCGAGCCTCATCCCGGTGGACGGGTCGACGATCACGGTGTACATCGACGGTGTGTCGGTGGGGCACCCGGTGTACAACGGGTACCCGAGGCCGGACATCGCGACGCTCTTTCCGGGGTTGCAGAACCACCGGGGCGGTTGGGTACTCGGTGATCGACACGACGAAGTTGGCGAACGGGGTGCACACACATCGCGTGGGGCGTCACGGACAACCACGGCAACGCCGAAGGCCTCGGATCCCGCTACTTCTGGGTGCTGAACTAATGATCGCTGGCTGATCCAACCCAGGCCCAGCCCACCTGCGTCCACCCCCAACGCGTCATCAGGTCTGGTGGTCGGGCCTGAGAGCGACGACCACGAATCCATTCAGCTCTACGACCATCTTGATGTCGGGCGATCGAGCAATGGCCGCCACGACGGCTTCCCATCCTGCAGCATGGACACCATCAAACGAGCGGCGGCGCAGAATCGCGTAGCGAAACTTCATTTCGCGCAACGCCGCCACCGCGTTGAGCGGGGAGGAAACGAATCACAGGTGCAACCGCTTGGCCAGCCGACGGGCGATGGTACCCACCGATTTCTTCCATGCTGGTTTCATTGCCTCGGGAACAGGGCCGGCAGTCGCTGATCCAGATGAGGGCGCCACTGACCATTCCGACGGAGTGAGGACGCGCTTCTCGCAGGTGCTGACGGACCCCTCGCAGCCCACGGCCGTTGCCTCAGCCGCCGTTACCGTAAGAGGCCACTCCACCGCGCGGCCCGTGAGGTCCTTGAACCAGACAACGTCGGTGCTGAGCGGGCTGGATTCTGCAGTCGCGCTGCGGGCGCCATCCGCGCTCTCAAAGGGAGGATTCCCGAGCTCATCTACCATGTCAAGTTCCACCAGGAAACTGCCTGGCGACATGATCGATGGCAACGCGATCAGCATTGAAAGTGCCTCTTGCGGGTGAACGTCTCTCGGGAGGCGGACGAATGCGTACTGGTCCTGGAGCAGTGCTCGCTGAGTGGTAAACAATCGGGCCGCGAGCCATACCACTCCGGCGCCGTCCGGTGTCGAAGCGAGCCACACCGTGTCGCCGGTATTTGTGATGGTGATCGTTAGCGCGAGTGCCTCGCCAACGCGTCCAGTCCCGAATGGAGGGGTAGGAGCGATTGTTGCGATCAGCGATCGTGGCGCCCGGCTGTCCGGCTCTGCGACGCCAGCCTTCTGCACCGTGAAGATGTCATGGGGATGAGCGTCGGAGCGATGATGCGCGATGTCTCCGAGCGACGTACCTTCTACGTAGCCTGCGAGGTCCGTCCCGTCGAAGCCCTTTTCTAGAATTCCGTGTTGTTTCATCACCGCAATCGAACCAGGGTGGTGCTCATGCTCCTTGCCGGGCTCAACTAGCGCGATCCGTCCGCCCGAACGCATGACGCGCTCGAACTGGCGCATGGCCTTGGCGCGATCCGGCACGTGATGGAAGGCGTCGAATGATAGGACGCGTTCCACAAAATTGGAGGCGAGTGGGAGATTCTCGACGTCTGCCACCAACAGGTGGGGCACGGCAGACCCCATCCGTGGGAGCCCCGCGAGGACGTAGTCGCGACAGATATCGACGCCGATGGCGCGGTAGCCCAACCGGACGAGCCACTCGGTCGTCCAGCCATATCCGACGCAGATGTCGAGCACCAGCGCGTTGAGACCAGGGTCAAGGTTCTGGAGAGTTGTGGTGAATCGCGCGAGTAGATCGATCGAAAAGTGCGGCCGTTGAGGGTGGAAGGGTACTACGAGCGCGGGTCCCCAGAAGCCGGCTGGCAACGCCCTCTTCGTGATGCTCATCTCGGCGACCTTGTAGTGGGTGCCGTGGTCACCTGTGGCCTCTGAGCGCGCGGGACAGCTTTGGAGGAGGCACTGTCGGATCGCCTGAAGTGGAGGCACGGACCATCGGGAAAGGATGCCGTTCAGCCACTCACGCTCCGAGTCCCATGAGCGCAGGTGGTCGGGAAACAGTTCTGGCAGGGTATCGCGGATTGGGAACCAGCGGCCGCAGCCAGCGCAGGCGAGGACACCTTCTACAACCTCTACATCGAATTCACGATCGTGACGTGAAGGTGGTGTCGAGGTCTCCGCCAGGAGCTGCGCCAGTCGAGTCGAGGGCAGGGTCGCGGGGACGGGACCTACCAAAGCGCCAACAGGTCCCATCCGTGCAGGACGGTGCATGCGCATGCTGGTTCTGCGAGGCCGTTCTACGGGTGCCAGGAGCGTCAGCATGGTCCGGCACGCGGGACAAACCAGGAAATCGAGAAATGAGTAAAACATCTAAGATTGATCCTTTGCCCCCGCTACACTAGCATAGACTTTGCGGAACCTCCTCACGACCTCCGTCCAGGTGTAACTCTCCATCACCTTGTCGTGACCTCTCGCGGCGAGCGCCCGAGCCCACGTCGGGTTCCTCATGAGAAGAATGATCGCGTCCGCAAGGTCAAGACTGGTGGTAGCCGACGAGAAGACCGTCCCGGCCTTGGCTGACCACCGATGATACTGCTCCGCGGCGGCAGCCGATGACGGGCTTGCCTGCGGCCCACGCCTCCAGGAAGGCGATGCCGAAGGATTCGTAGCCAGACGGATATGCGAAGACGTCCACGGCCGCGAAGAGCCAGGGCTTCTGGTTCTCCGGGAAGTCGTAACGGAAGACGACCTTCTGCCGATCTGCGGCGGGCCACGCCTTCATATACGCCTCGAGCTGGGCGGCGAACATCGTGCGGACGCCGGCGATCAGGACGCGTGCATTCGGGATGACCCTCCACACCTCAGGCATGGCCTGCATCAGGGTGTCCACACCCTTGTGAAATCCAAGCTGACCGATGAATCCGACAATCGGAGCATCGGCAGGGAAGCCGAGCCTCCTCCTTGCCTCATCCTGGGGAATGCAGGTAAACGGCTCCGGGTCCACACCCAGTCCGATGGCCGTCACTCGTCCGGGTTGCGCGCCGCGAGAGATGACGTAGTCGGCCTCGAAGTCGGTATACGCGATGTAGTGGTTGGCGCGGCGGATCGCTTCATAGATCATGCCGCGTTCGAAGCCCCAATCGTCCTGAGGGTGGAGCCCTCCGATCAGGATGCAAGGAAGCCTGCGGGTTCGTGCGACGCGCAAGGACGTCTGCATATGGAGCAAAGGGAAGGAGGAAGCCACGATGAGATCGGTCGGCACCTCCAGCATGGCCTTCCGCAGGCCGCGCATGATGGGTCCCTGTGCCAGCGTCCGCAGGTGCTGATTGAGCGGCAGGTTCAGGCGAAATGCCAGGCGTTGAGGGCGTTGGAACAGGCGGCTGACCCTGGCCCACACAGGGAAGCGGCGGATTGCGACGCCGGCAATCTCTTCCGACCCAACCGGCATCCGCCGGCTCGCGGGAGCGTAGAATGCCTCGCCGGAAAAGCAGTTGGTGGTGAACACCGTCACCTCGTCGCCGTACCCGCGAACGAGTTCTTCGGAGAGGCGCTGGATGACCCTTTCCGTGCCGCCTACGGCCGGGGAATACCCCTGGGTGACGTGGAGAATCCTCACCTGGGCTCACCGTCCCCTAAGCCGCCGCCACAAGAACCTCGCACCCTTGACGAGAAATGCTCGGAGGCCTTGTTCGCGAAGGATTCGCGCCGCGGACTTCCTGGGCGCCTCGGGGGCTGGAGGGTTTCTCCGTGACGTACGGCGCGCGGCCAGACAGAAAGCCTTCAGCGGCTCGACCATCTGATTCCAGGTCAGCGTTTCGAGCAACGGAGAGAACCTTGGCGCGAAGGTCTCCTTGGGAAGCGAGAGGATATCCAGAAGGGCCCTGGCAACCGCCTCCTGATCGCCCGCTGGCACAACCGTGCCGAGTTGATGGCTGCTGATCCACTCGCCGGTCGTGTCTCCTTCGGTGATGACGACCGGTAGCCGGGCCCAGAGGTAGTCGAGGACCCGCGTCCGCATCGAGTAGCGTGTCTCGGCGTGCATGGGGTGCAGCGTGACCCCGACGCTGGCCTCGCTCAGCAGGGCTTCCCGGTCTTCGTACGCGACCCACTCGATGAAGATGATCGTGCGGTCCTTCTCGCCGATCTCGCTGGCCAGGTCCTGGGCACGTTGAGCCATTTCGTGGACGGGGACCGCAGGGTTTGGGTGCCGCGTCCCCAAGAGCACCAGGCGGGCGTTGGGCTGCTGCGCGACCACCGAGGGCCAGGCCCGAATGAGGGTCAGGGGGTCTAGCCAGTTCCAAATGCCTCCACCCCAAAGGACGATGCGCGCGTCGTTCGGGACGCGCGGATCCCGTCCGACAAGAAATGCCCGCTTGGCCGGCCGCCGCTCGGGGACACCAATGCCAATCACATCGATCAACTGCCGGAGGCTGGGGTCGCGGAGAAACGCGGCCGGGGTGACGCGGCGGTTTGCAGCGAGGAGGCCCAGCCAAAAGTCCCTCTGCCGTTCGTTGCCGCAAATGAAGAAGTCTCCGAAGGCGGCCAGCCGGTTTGTCACATCGACGGCCTTGTCGTTGAGCGCCTCCTGGGCCTCGAGCGGGTCATCTCGGTAGTAGTGGAGGTTCTCGAGAACGAAGGGATCGTAGAGGTCGACGACCAGGGGCGTCCCGACGGAGGCTAGAAAGGGAAACTTGTCCACCATGTAACCGGAGATGAGGGCGACGTCGGAGTTCTCCACCAGGACTTGAATGCTGCCGGGCCGGTCCTCCCAGTAGCGAACGAGATGAACGTCGTTGTCCTCCAGGGATGTGTCCGCAGGAACCGCGAGCACGACGTCCAGGCTCTGCGAGAGCGCCCGGGCCATCTCGAGGTAGCGCATCCCAGGGCCGGCCATCTTGGTGTCGACGATGTCGTTGCTGACGATGAGAAGCTGGGGTCGCGGTCGGCCGCGGGGGAACTCTGGCATGAGCCGTGTCTTTCCTTTCGCCATGAGCGGCAGGTAGTGGTTTTCGACGAGGTCCCGAGTCAGGATTGGGAGACCGTTCGACGTGAGCGGATCCGGGATTCTCATGTCGGTGGTCAGGAGCGCCTCGTTATCCCTAACCAGTCGCGGGGCCAACCTTCGCCGCTGCCGGCCGATGTCCGGGAGGCTGACGGCGGTGTCCCACCATCCCGCAACGTACGCGCGCACCGAACCGAAGTCTCGGAGGGCAAGGGAACGGCGAAGGTTGGTGAAATCTTCGCGGAGATAGTTCGCGAGTAAGCGACGCCGCCACCAGCCGTGGAACAGTTTGAGGGCGAACCGCAATCGGCCGTAGACGACACGCTTGAGTTTCACGTTCGATAGTCGCTCTTCGTCGCCGGTTGGGACGCTGCCGCCAAACGCGTGGTACGCAACGGCCTGCGGAGCGACCCTGATCTCGAAGCCAAGCGCCCGAGCTCGGTAGCACCACTCCGCATCCTCGTAGTACATTGGGAACCCTTCATCGAGCGCCCCCACCGACTCCACGGCCCGCCGCGAAAGAAGGGCTGCGGCGAAGCATGCGGATGGCACGGTCCGCCATTCGTCGAACTGGCCGAGGTCCAGGTGCCCAATGGCGTTGTCCGACCCCCATGAACGGTCGCCGACGCGGTTTCCCAGGCCGTTCAGGAACGCCGGCGCCCACTGGAACTTCAATTTCGTCGCGACCGCCGCGCACGAGGGATCGTCCTCGGCGATGCGGACCAGTAATGACAGTGCGTCGGGCTCCAGGAGGATGTCCTGGTTGAGAAGGAACAGATAGTTCTCCGTTCGCGGCGGCCACGCCGCGGTTTACGGCGTGGGCAAACGAGCGCGGTGCCCCCAGGACAATCGTGCGAATGGCCGGGAACGATGCCGACAGCCACTCCGCCGTGCCGTCAGTGGACCCGTTGTCGACGACGATGACCTCTGTTGGCGAGTAGGTTTGGGCGAGAAGCGTCGGGAGTAGGCGCGCCAGCCAATCGCGGCCGTCGAAGGCGACGATCACCGCAGAAACGAGACGGCCGTGGACCGGTTCCGGGAGGGAGGGGCCCGCCTTGGGTGCGCTCCTGGTCAGCAGCCCCGCTTCGGCCAGGCACGCTAGGGCGGCACGGATCGTTCTTTCGGGCAGGCGCCCGGTGTGCGAGGATGCGACCACATCGGCGAGACTTCGGCCGTCCGCGGCCAGCCAGAGGTCCCTAAGGGTGTCGTCGAGGCGGACTCGCCCGCCTTGGGGTGTCAGGGCGTGCGGCCAAGGTGCTTCTGCCAACGACCAGCCGGCGGATCTCCGGTACAACGGCCTCGGGAATGTTGCCTTGGGCTCGGAACGAACGGGATTGGAGTTTTCTCCAAATTCACTGCGGCAAAATGCTAGCATATTGCCGCATGAAGCCAGTGTGTTCCTGCCTGCCAGAGGGGCTCACGAGTCCCGGTTACTGCGTAAGTGCCGCCCTGGCTCGCAGAGTCGGACCTGTCCCCTGGGAATCCTCAGACGCAGATGGCCGAATAGGTCGCGCGCGCCCATTCCAGCTGGTTCGGATTCTCCACCGCGGAGAGGGAGATGCTCAACGCTACCGAGGTCTCCATTTGCAGGAACAACTGGCGCTCCTCGGGATCCCAAGTTTGGTGGAAACGTCGTCGACGGGGCAGGCCCAGCCAATTCCGTTGTGCGACCTGCTGGTGGTCCACCGGGTGCCCATCGACGGCTTTCTGCGGCGTCAGCTGCAGCGGCTGCAGCGATGCGGGGCGACCGTGGTCTTCGACACCGACGATCTGGTCTTCGACGCCCGCGAAGCCCTCTCCTTCTCGAAGCTGATCGGCGACCCCTGGTTGACGCGGGCGCTCTACGCCGAAGATCTCAGAGGGATGAGCATGATGCTCCAGGCCGCGGACGGCGCGATCGTTGCCACCGAGGCCCTCGCGGACCACGTCAGGCAGCGGGGAAAACCGGTGTGGGTGCACCGGAACGCCTTCAGCATGGAGATGTTGAGCGCGGCGGAGGCGGCGTTCCGAGAGCGAGGACCGCGCCGCGAGACAGTCGTGATCGGATACGCCGCAGGGACGCGAACCCACGAGCGTGACTTCGCCATCGTGGAGCCGGTCCTCAGAGAGATCCTCGAGCGTCACGAGCACGTCGAGGTCCGGTTGATCGGTCACATCACAGGAAGCGACGGCTGGGATGGCGCCTCACACCGCGTGTCAAGGGTGCCGTTCACGAGCTGGCAGCAGTTGCCGGCAGTGCTGGCGGACCTTGACGTCAACCTGGCGCCGATCGAGTTGGGCCGGCCCTTCTGTGAAGCCAAGAGCGAAATCAAGTACGTTGAGGCGGCCCTCGTGCGTGTCGCGACCGTGGCCAGCGCCACAGGGTCGTATTTGCACGCTATCAGCAATGGGGTCAACGGGTTCGTGGCCAGGACGCAGGACGATTGGCGGGAAGGGCTCGAACGGCTCGTGGCTGACCCGGGTCTTCGCGCCCGAGTCGGCCGGGAGGCGTACGAGGATGTGATGCGTCGCTACCACCCTGCCGCCCGTGCCTTGGATCTTCAGCGGACGCTCGCGGAGATCCTGGAAGACCGTAAGGGATTGCGTTCTGCACTGGCAAATCGGGCTGTGAGCGGGGCGGATCAGACGGGGTCAGGCGCGCCGGGACGACGGCCCCCCGTTTCGACGGTCATCCATGAGCGTAGGCGCACACACCTTCACCGGGCGTTTTATGCGCTCCGGTACGACCGACCGCGCCTGTTCGCACTCCGGGTGTTGTCGTTCCTCGCGACCCGTGCGCGACGACGGGAGAAGGCGGACGCATGGTGAGCCCGGCTCCAGTCGGCCCCGAAGGGACGGGAGCAGGCGATGGACGCGCGACCGTCGCGTTTATCTACGGTTTCCCGTTCACGGTCGGTGGCGTCGAGACCCACGTGCTGTCGCTGGTAGCGCATGGCGACCGTTCGCGGTTCCGGTGGCTGCTCGTCGGGTCCGCCGGAGAGGGGTTCCGGCGGTCGGCACGTTCGCTCGACGTGCCGATCGTCCCGTGGCGTGCGCCGGGTTGGCCGGGCAGCGTCGTGGCGATCGTCAGGCTCGTGAGAATCCTGAAACGGAATCACGTGAGTCTGCTCCATGCACACAGTCCCCGCGGTCTCCTACAGGCTGCGATTGCGGCCCGTTTGGCGGGAATCCCAATGGTCTCCACGCGTCCACCTCCCAACCCGGTTGCTGATTCGAGGGCAGGGAACCTCGGCTCGATTCAGGATGGCGGCCTATCGGCTCCTCGATCGCATGCTGGTTCGGCGCTTCGTGAACCGAACGATCTTCGTTTCGGCTTCGGGGTACCGTGAAAGTCTGGCGGGCGGGTTGGTCCGTGCAGAACGAGCGCGTGTCATTCCAAACGGGGTCGAGCTGGCCAGGTTTCGTGGCCCCGGAAACCGGCGCGAGGTCCGGCGGACGCTCGACGTCCCGGACGCCGCGGTTGTCGCCTGCTTTGTGGGGCGGCTCGAGGCGCAGAAAGGCGTTGACACACTGGTCGAGGCACTGGCCACGCTCCCCGTCGAGGAGTTGGGTCTCCACCTCCTGCTGGTCGGGGATGGCTCGATGAGGGGTGATCTCGAGGCTTTAGTCCGTGCCCGGGCGCTGGGAGGGCATGTGAGGTTCTTGTCCTTCCGCAGCGATGTCGAGAGGATCCTGGGTGCGAGCGACCTTTTCGTGCTGCCCTCGCGGTTCGAGGCAATGCCGATTGCGCTGGTCGAGGCGATGGCGGCGGGCCTGCCCAGCGTCGTGACCGATGTCGGCGACAACGCCGCCGTGATGGAGCGCGGCACCCTCGGTCTGGTGGTGGCGCCTGGGGATGTAAAGGCGCTCGCGGGCGCGGTGGAGATCCTTGCACGGGACGCGGACATGCGAACGGCGATGGGCGCCTTGGCACAGGAGGCTGCAGCGGGTTATTCCGTTGAGGCCACGACGAGAGCGGTCGAACAGGCCTACGCAGAGATCCTCTTGAGAAACGCGGCGAAAAAGGGGAAACTGTCATAAGATTGGTCATGCGGGTTGCTGGAGAAACCGGGGTTCTCGGGTTCGTCGAGCCTTGGTTGGCGCTCCCATTCGAACCTGGGCGGTGACGCTGGTGAGCGAGGCGAGAGGATAGAGTGGGGATCTCCTGGACGTATCGTTTGCAGAGGCTGACGTTCGTGACCTGGCGGCGGCTTCCGGGTTGGCTGAGGTTCAGCCTGCGCGGAGTCCTGCGGCTCTGGTCGCGGCGCTTCGGCAGGACGACTCGCGAGGGTCATGCGAGACCGGAGGTCAGTTTCCGATCCGACGCGAGCCGGCCGACCATCATCTGCTTCCCCATCGTCGACTGGGAAATGAGGATTCAGCGCCCGCAGCAACTCCTCGCCAGGTTGGCTGCAAAGGGATACCGGGTTCTTTACGTTCGCAAGGACTTCAAGGGTGGCCGCGAATTGGGCCAGCTGCCGATCGCCCCCGGCATCACGGGGATCGCGCTGCCGGGTCGAACGGAGGGCAACATCTACAGCGGTACGCCGACATCCGGGGACGCGGAGAGGTGGCTTGCTGCGCTCGCTTCCCTGCGGCCGAGCTGCAATGGTGGCCCGGTCGTCTCGTTCGTCCAGTGGCCGTTCTGGGCCGACCTCGCGCTCACGGCGCGGGATCGCTGGAACTGGAAGGTCCTGTACGACTGTCTGGACGACCACGCCGGTTTTCCCGCCGCCAGGCCCGCGCTGCTCGAGCTGGAGCAACAGTTGATCCGGGGAAGCGATCTGACCCTGGCGACGTCGCAAGCCCTCTTCGAAAAGTGCGAGCCGGTGGCCCGGCGCTGCCAGGCACTGGGAAATGCCGGGGATTTCCTGCATTTCAGCGAGCCCCCCGGCGTCGCGTGCTCGACCATCTACGTGGCCGCATCGTGGGCTACTACGGCGCGCTGGCCGAGTGGTTCGCCCCGGAGCTGATCGAGGCCGCGGCGACGGCACACCCGGAGTGGAACTTCGTGCTCATCGGGCTGAACTCCGGCGCGGACCTGCGCCCGATCGGCCGTTTGAAGAACGTCCACCTGCTGGGGGAGCGATCGTACGCCGCGCTGCCGGACTACCTGCACCGCTTCGACGTCGCGACGATCCCGTTCAAGCTCAACGACCTTACCCGGGCCACTGATCCGATCAAGTTCTACGAGTACTTGAGCGCGGGCAAGCCGGTGGTTGCGGTGGACCTGCCCGAGTTGAGGCGCCACGAGAAGCTCTTCTACCGGGCGGACGGCCCCGAAGACTTCACCAGGAAGCTCGAGGCCGCGATGGGCGAGCGTGATCCCGACCTCGTGGCGGCGAGGATATCGGTTGCCCGCGCCAACACCTGGGATGATCGCGCCGCAAGCCTTGACGACCTCATCCGGCAGCTCTAAACGGGGCCGACCTGGCTGGTCGCCGGAAACCTTCGCCCAGGCTGTGCGCCCAGCGGTCGCGTCCCATACTGGAGCACGGTCGTTTCTTGCAGGCGTGGGGCTCCCGCGCCGCGTGAGCGGTTTCGTGCCCCTCGAAGACAACGACCGCGCGCCCGGCGGTCGCGCCCCACATCTGCACTACTGGCCGGAGGGAGCAGCCCGGTATCGGGAGCCGGCGCACCCGCGGAAGAGGCAGCGACTTTAGAAGAACCGTTCCAGGATGAAGGAGAGGCAGTGCGAATAGATCAGGCCGCAGAAGGTCAGGGCGAGCGCCGACCTGGAAATCTGGCGGCGCAGCGACGTTGTCAGTATCTTCCCGAACCGCAGCGCAGTCCTCCGCTCGCCTTCGTCCGCACGGGACCGTCCGGCGGGCAGGAGTGGATTTCGCTGCGGGTGACGTTCGTGAAGCCGTGGCAAGGCGTTGCCGCTGCAAGTGGGGCGCTCCCACGCGAGGCTCGTTCCTGTAGGATAATACTGCGAAATGCGAGGAGAAGGCCACGCGCTCGATCGCCGGATACGTCTATCCCATAGACATCCTGGCGTTCTGCTGGCCTATGTCGCCATCGGCGTAGCGGCATATTGGCCGGCGCTCGGTGGTTTCTTCGTTTCAGACGACTTCGACTTCCTGAGGATCGCCAAGTCGGCGACGAGTCCGCTCGTCTGCTTCGAGCCGATCTACGGCCGCTTCATCCGGCCGAGCGTTCTCTTCATGTACTACGCGTCCTACCACATGTTCGGGCTCATGCCCTGGCCGTATCACCTCGCCGCGCTGGTCCCGCACTTGGTGAGCGCGTGGCTCGTGTTTCTCGTTGCCGGGAAGCTGTTCGTCCCCAGGGGAAGGCTGTGGCCCTTTCTGGCCGGCCTGCTGTTTCTGCTGTTCTCGGCGCATTCCGAAGCGGTTGCCTGGCCGTGTGACGTCGGCGACCCGGTCATGACCGCCTGCCTGCTTGCGGCCTTTCTGTGTTTTCTGCGCGCCCTCGATGCTGGATCCTCACGATTGTGGATGGTCTGGTCGTTCGTTGCCATGCTGGGTGCCGCGTTCGGCAAGGAAGCCTGGGTGGTCTATCCTGGCATTTTGGTCGTGTACATGCTGACGATCGGTTGCACCGATCGCGAAGGTCGCCGCCGCAGTGCGATTTTGATCGGGCTTGGCAGCCTCGCGGTCCTGCTGTACCTGGCGATGCGGCAGCAGGTGTTCGGGAGCGTGGCGGGAGGTTACGCCGGGCTCGGCACCAGTCTTCGTTCGGGCCTCTGGTTCACGGAAGCCCGCGCGTTCCTGCTGCGTTGCTTCGTACCGGCCGGACCGTGGATGCCGAAGGCCTGGCCGTATCATCTGGACCTCTTCGCCTGGTTGATCCTTCTGGCAGTGGGCGCGGTTCGTCTCCGTGGCCGTGAACTGCGGGTTGTCGCCTTTTTTGCCGCGGCGATGGTCCTATCGCTGCTCCCGGTTCTGCCGCTGACGATTTCAATTGTGACGACCGAAAGTGAGCGCTTGACCTATCTAGCTACAGCCTTCTCAGTTCTGCTCGCAGTGAGCGCAATTGCGGCGTTCGTCCGGCAGCGCCAGGTGGCGGCTGCGATCTGCATGGCACTAACTGGGTGGCACGCTGTCGTTCTCGTACAGAACGTGTTCCGCTGGCGTGCCGACGGGGCGCTGGCGCGCGGTATCCTAACGACTTTCGCGCGTCAGCTGCGTGAGCACGATCCTCGAGGGGGGCAGCAGGTATTCCTGCTCAATCTTCCGGACAACCTATACGGAGCCTACACCTTCCGCAACGGTTTCTACTCGGCCGTCCAACTGTTCGAGCCGGAGACCGCCGACAGTGCCGCACGGACAATCGAAATTGCGCCAAATTCCTTAACATACGCCAACGATCGCGTAACGGTACGTCGTCCCTCGCCGGATCGCTTCGTGCTCGACCTCGGCATAAACACGCTCATTCAGCCAACAGTGCCATCGTGGGTTTGGTATCACATCGTCAGGCAGGGGCCAACATCGTATGAGGTGGAGTTTTCCGAGACCATCAGTTCCGCACTCGTGCTGTACACGGACGGTGGCCAGGTCCGTTATGCAGGTACGGTCAGGTCGCGTGGAATGCCGTTCGGCGTCATCGATCTCCCCGCAGCCAGCGCGTCGTGTACGGCGCCGAGCTTGCGATTCTCTGGCTGGGCGCTTGGGGATCGAGGCGTCGCTCGCGTCATTGTTGAGAGGTTGGATGGGACTTCTGACGGGGAGACGGCCAGGTCAGTCGGCGAAGCGACGTGGTCGACCGGCACGCGCCCTGACGTCGCTCGCACCTTCAGTTGGCTCCCCAACAGCGGCCGGGCTGGGTGGGACTTCATGCTGTCGTGTGCCCAGGTGGCGGCCGCGCCTGGAGGGCGCATGCGGATCCGTGTGACCGCCATCGATGCGGACGGACGGTCGGCAACTTTGGGGATCAGGGCAGTCAGTGCGGGCCCGTAGAAACGCCTACTCTTGCTCTGGTGGAGTGATCGCACGAGGGGCGATCACTTCACTTCGCCGGGCGCACGTAAGGGCTCGCCGATCGTCGCGCTGCTGACGGCGGTCTGCGGTGGCGACAGGTAGGTGGCTCGCTGCCAGGGGCTGGCGCACCTTCGATAGAGGCAACGGCCCTAGAAGTACCGAACCAGGATGATGTCGAGGCAGTACGCGTGAATCAGGCCGCAAAAGGTAAGGGCGAGCGCCGGCCTGGGGATCCGCCGCAGAGCGCCAAGTCGACGGCTCAAACGCTCCGGCAGGGCGCTCACGCACGCCAGCGAGCTCCAGGCGATGGCGAGCCAGCAGAGGTACCAACCGATCAAGTACCGGCCGTGCAGGTTTACAGGCATCGCATAGCAGCTCACCGCGTAGAGTGCGATCGCAGCCATGATCCCGGCGAAGAGCGTGTACAGCCAGGCGGTGCGGCGGAGGTCCTTCGTGAGCACAAGCTGCACGGCGAGCACGGCCAGCGCGATGCCGGTCGCGACGGTCAACCCAATTAGGAACGGCGCTGGCGGCACGGTATCGACCCAGCCGAAACCTCCCATGAACGACGTATAGAGGTAGAGATCCGGCTCCCTGAGACGGAACACGGTCAGAGCCGTCGTGACGACATCCACGACGTAGGCCTGGCGGGAGGGGGGATTGGGAACGAAGGCTATCGCGTCGGGACGCTGAATCATCGGGACATGCGGCGGCGTGGCGGCAATTGAACCGAGCAGTGAAGCCAGCACCGCAAGGGCGACGATGCCCGCCGCAATCGTCGTGACGACGGCTGACCGGCCGCCAAGCAGCGCGGCGGCCCGCGAGCGCACACCATGCAAGGCGATCTCGACCAGTGCCGCGACGATGGCCCCGCCGACCAGCACGCCGGGGTGGGCAAGCACGGACACCCAACGTCCTTCGATGGCTCGGGGCAGTACGGCACGAAGTTGCACGGCAATCTCGTTGAGGAACGCCTTTTCAATGAGTAGGCCAAACACGGAGCAGCCGATTCCGAGGCCGAGCCAGAAGATCAAGGCGGCGTTGACCGGTTTCCGCGCCCCCCGTGTCCCCAGGAGGACGCGCACGAGAAGGGCCATGGCGATGACGGCCGTCATCGGCAGCGACGAGCGGTTGGCAGCCAGCATCAGGGCCATGGCAAGGCCGAGGGGGAGTCCGGCCCAGTGGGCGCGCGGCCCGTCGAGGAACGTGACGCAGAGGCTCGCCGCGAGCAGGACGTATGTGGCGCAGAGCACGGAGTAGTCGGAGGCCATCATCGCGAAGAACGGGAGGGTCGGTACGAAGAGGAATGGAAAGCACAGGAGTTGCGGGTAGGCCACCGAGGTGAGGGCGATACCGAGGGCCGTGGTGGCGCCGACCGCCAGACCGAAAACGAGGGCGTTGCTCAAGCGGATGGCGAGGAGAGTCGGTGCCGCGGAGCGGTCGCCGATCAGGCGCCCGAGCAGCTTCCAGTACGCAGTGGCGGTGCCGCTGCGCACCTGGACCCCGGTGGCGCCCAGGTAGGGGTCCGCCGTCGGCCACGGCTTGCCGATGTCCTTGGGGCGGAAGTGCTCCTGGTCGTGGAACCTGATCCGATCGAGGTGCGTGAGTTGGGTCCAGCTTGCGGTTTCCGCTGCGATCTTGGAGTTTCCGTTCAGCGCCGCGTAGCCCAGGAGATGGTACGGTTCGTCGGGCGCCATCAGCGGCGGCAGCAGCACCGCGTAGCCGACCGCAAGGGCGGTGGCGAAGAAGAAGGCACCCACCCCTCCCGTCACCGCAGACCGCGCTCGTTCTCCGCCGAGGACATCGGGCAGACGCCGCATCGGGAAGATCAGGCTGCCGGCCAGGGCCAGTCCGAAGGAGCCGAGGAATAAGGCCCAGATCCAGGTTGGCCGTGCCGAGAGCTTCCACATGTAGGCAAGGAGGTCGACCCGCACCAGTTTCGTGGGGGGTGGTGGTGTCAGAACGCTGCCGCGGAGCACCGGTCGCACCCCCCCGACCGCGGTGCCAGGCCCCGAGACGACGATCCAGGCGGGATCCAGAGTTCCCGCCGGGGGAACGAACGTCCACACCGCCACCTCACCGGGCCCCTTGGTCCGAACGGCAAGCTCGAGCTTGCCGGATGCCTGACCCGAGGTCCCTGCGCATTCTTGGTTGGGCTCGAACACGAGAAGGTGGTTGTCCTGAAGGGTCGCATCCGGCCGGGTGGCAAAGGTGCATGGCGTGCCGCCAACAAACAACCGTGCCGAAAGCAGGTGCGGCTTGGTCTTGTAAGTTGCGAGGAGGAGACGGATCTTGGACAGCTTCGCCACGTCCCTTCCTGCCGTGGACAGGCGAAGCGTGTACACGTGAACGTCGCCGGTGGTGGGAGCGTCATGAAGACGCACAGGGCGATGCGGCCATCCCGCGGTCTCGGAAACCAGGGACGACTCGCTGGGGGGGCGCCGCGGTGGCGGGAGAAGCAGCGTGAATAAGGGAATGGTGTAAAGGGCGGCCACGAGAAGTACGCGGGCACCGACGCGAGACCATGGCCGTGACCGGCCCGCGGCTGTCGGCTCAGGGCCAAGAGGAGCGGTTGCCTGCAGTGTCATCGGTCTGTTCGAGGTCTTCGCATCGCGTTGCGAACCCGTATCCAGGCGCCCCGGAGCCTCCAGGCCTTGCTGCTCTCCATTCCGGCGATGGTCTGCCGCGCTTCCGCGAGCGCCGAGGAAGACGAGGCCAGTTGCACCTGGATTGCCTGACGGGCGCGTTCCGCCTCGTCGAGCTTCGCTTGCATCTCCAGCGAGTAGATACGGGCCTGGCTGGCCTCCTGCCTGGCGATGATCTGGCGAGCCTCCCCGAGGGCCAAAGACGACGAAGCCAGCTGAAGGTTCAAGGCATCACGCGCGCGCTCCGCTTCGTCGAGCTTCCCTTGGACCTCAAGGGAGTAGGCGCGCGCCTCGCTGGCCTCGTGCTTCAGGAGCCAGTACCGGCGCTCGTACTGGCGGACGATGCGTTGAATCGGTTCGCCCGTCCTGCGGAAGCGCCCGGCCCACGGTGTGATGAACGAGGCGTCGTAGTCCACGTCCCGGTAGAAGCCGTGGCGAGCCAGCTGCTCGGCCCACACTTCCGGGGGCTGCACATTGATGTGCGTCGGCTCGCGGTAGTCGAGCGGCGAAGAGGACAGGAGCAGATCGTCGGTCTGCGAGCAGAAGTTCCTGAGGGCAACTTCCGCTTCGCGTGCCTCCATGTGCTCGACCAACTCGATCGAAACGATGAGGTCGTACGGACCGTCGAGGGGACCCGTCACGGATCCGACCCGGCAGAACGGTCGTATGCTCTCCTGGACGTGCTCGATTGCGTATGGCGACAGGTCGATGCCGAACGCCTCGACGCCGCGATCCCGAAGGGCCTCGACCAGGAAGCCGAACGCGCAACCGGCGTCGAGCACGCGCCGCGGCCGGACATCGGCGACGATCCGGTCCGCGATCCCGCCAAAAAACCTGAGCCACTCCTCATCCCGCGCGTAGGGCCTGCCGCAGCAGTGCGCGAAGTAGAAAGCGTTGAAGGCATTGCCATCGACGGCTGGTTTGTCCGACGTCACCGGCGCAGTCTAGTCAACGCCGTCTCGGGGGGTCAAGCCGGCGCGCTACCGGTCAGATTTCGGGTCCTGTCGGCGGCGGGGTTGGGCTGTCGCGGCTTCGCGAAGACCGTGCGATGTGCTCTGAACCAGCGAAGGGGGTTCCGTGACGAGGAGAGGCCTGGGGTCGAGGATATCCCGTCACTGTGCGGAGGACCTCGGCGGCGCGCACTCCTCCCGGCGGTAGCTACGCGGTCCTCCGAACAAGCTGAGGCTCGCGTTGAGGGATCACGATCCCCCACACGAGATTCCAGCGGAAGTCGAGGTCCCACAGGGTGTCGCGCCGCCACCGTCCGGGCCACAGCGCCAGCAGCGATGAGGCAACAGCAGCGGCGATCGGACGGAGGATGAGCGGCCAGAGCATCGCCGGGTGGCGGCGAACCGTGTAGCGCGTCGCGGCGCCCGAGATCCGCGCCCGTCGCCGGTAATCGGAGGGACCGTCGTACCGGTGGTCGTGCAAGCAGACCGCCTCGGGCTCGTAGCAGATCGGCCGGCCCTGGCGAGCCAGTCGGAACCCCCACTCGGTGTCCTCCAGAGACGCGAAGGGGAAATTCCCGTCGAACGGTTGCTCGAGCTGCCAGTCGCGCGGGATGCCGAGGTGGGCCCCCCAACACGCGTCCCAGTGCACCGGTTCGTGCGGTCGCAACCGCGAGAAGTTGAACTGGTGGCCGTTGGGCGCGAGCCACTCCATGTACGGGGTGATCTCCTGCATCGGGTCCCAGTCCACCTTGCCCACCAGGACGCACGGGCCGTATCGCGCCTGAGCGCGCAGGTGGGCGAGGAGGCATGCGGGGTCGGGCCTTGTGTCGTCGTTGAGGAAGACGAGGTAGGGGGCGAGCGCGTGTCTGGCGCCCAGGTTCTTGGCCGGCCCGTTGCCGCTGCGCGGCTGCCCGAACACCCGGAGGGGGAAGGAATGCGGTTCGTGCGCCATGGTCCGGGTGGCCGGGTCGGCGCCGTCGAGCACGACGATGACCTCGAACGCCGGCGTGTCCGGGTGGATGTCGTCGAGCGCCGCGAGCGTGCGGCCAAGCTTCTCCGCGCGCCCCTTGGTCGCGATCACCACGCTGACGGCCGGCTCCACGCCTCGTTCTCCCGCTTCTTTGTACATCCGCACGGCACATCCTACTACCGGCGGACGCGGCCGCCCACCGGGTGGCCCGGCCTCTCCACCCGACGACAATGACAGCGCGCCCGGCGGTCGCACACCTTGCGCCTCTTCTGATGATGTAGGGGCGGGGCTTGTCCCCGCCCGCCGTCCTCCGCGTGTCTTGCCTTACCCACGCGCGGGCGGCCGCAAGGGCCGCCCCTACACAGAGAGACCGTGGCCGCCCTCAGGTCGTGGCCCATATGACAATCCCCGTGGGGCGGGCGCCCTCGCCCGCCCTGCGTTCGCGGGCCAACCTGGTGGGCTTTGTGTCGCGGCCGATGCTCGCATCGGCCGACGGACCCGGCGTTTGCAAGCAAACGCCGCTACGAAGGCACGACAGCGCGCCCGGCGGTCGCGCCCCTTGCGCCTCGTTCTGATGATGTAGGGGCGGGGCTTGTCCCCGCCCGTCGTCCTCCGCGTGTTTTGCCTTACCCACGCGCGGGCGGCCGCAAGGGCCGCCCCTACACAGAGAGACCGTGCCCCCTCAGTCGTGGCCCATGACAATCCCCGTGGGGCGGGCGCCCTCGCCCGCCCTGCGTTCGCGGGCCAACCTGGTGGGCTTTGTGTCGCGGCCGATGCTCGCATCGGCCGACGGACCCGGCGTTTGCAAGCAAACGCCGCTACGAAGGCACGACAGCGCGCCCGGCGGTCGCGCCCCACATCAAGTTGTTGTGGGTGGGGCGTCCGCGGATTTCCGCGCGGCCGCGGTCGTCGCGGCGAGCATCCCCCAGATCGCGGCCATGCGGAAATCGAGGATCTCCGGCGCCGCGGCGCTCCACAGGATGTAGGTGATCCAGGAGGCCGCTGCGGCGGCGAAGAAGCGCCGATCCCAGGTGCCCAGCGGCCGCGCCCGGGCTCCCGCCACCGCGACCCAAACCCAGATGCCCAGCGCCGCCAGCACCTCGACGGTTCCTACCAGGCCCAGCTTGAAGGGGAGGAAAAGGTAGAAGTTGTGGATGTAATTGGGGCTATTGAAGCGCTGCACCTGGCCGTGGCTGTCGTAGCCAAGGGTGTCGATCGCGTACCTCGCGCCGAGCCCGTGGCCGAGAAGCTGGATGGGCCACGCCGAGCGCCGGATCTCGCTCGCGATCGCGCGGGTCTCGCGCAGCCGGAAGGCGATGCTGGCGTCCTGGGCGAACGCTTCCGGCGCGGCCCCGGCGCCGGGGTCCGGAGGCCGGTGGACCAGCGCCGTAAGCCGCGCCATGGACTTCGCCAGGACCGGGGGCCAGAGCTCCACCGCCGTGAGTCGGGAGGCCGTGCAGCCGAGGTTCTGAGGCTCCTCGAACTCGAGGGCGAGTCGTGTCGCGCCTGGCCGCGGCACGACGACCATCTGGAACTCCGCAGCCACCGCGCCGGCAACCCCGAATTGATCCATCGGGCCGCGGCCCGACGATCCTTGCGCGTCGAGCGCGGCGAGGGACACATACCCCGGGGCCCGGCACGTCAGCACGCCCTCGACGCGGACCGCGTCGCGGCCCCCGCCGGGCAACGCAAAAGCGATCGGGTCGCCGGGCCGGGCGACGCCCGAGGCCGGAGCCTCGGGCACGAGGCTGGGCCTGGGCTTGAGCCACCACCACGTCGTGAGGGCCGCGGCGGCGCCGAGGACGAGGACGACCGGAACGACCGCCGCGATCGTGCGGCGCGAGAAAAGCCGAGCGCGGCCGGCGACGAGGGCGACGTACGTTGCGGCGCCGGCCGGCAGCACGAGCCACTGCGAGCGAATCCCGCTGCCCAGGATGATCGACAGCATGACGGCGGCGGCGCCCCAGGCGAGGACCCGGGCGCGCCGGCCCCCGCCTCCCGCCAGCGCCGCGGCAAGGAAGAGGGCCAGCGGCGCCACGCCGGAAAACGACCCGCCGTTCGGCAGCATGAGGCGAAGACCGGGGGGACCGGTGATCGCGGCCGGAACGGTCATGATCAGCTGGACGAGTCCGCCGGCCACGGCGGCGGCGACCAAGCCGGTCGCGAACGGCCGCCAACGCCCCTGCCGCTGGAGCCCGAGGGCGGCCGCGGCGCCGAGCGGCAGCAGGATCATCGCGAGGAACTGGCCCGCGATCAGCGCCTTGTCGTTGCCGCGGGCGAGTGCCACGGCGGCTCCTTGGACCGCCGCCGCGGCGTAGAGCGCCAGCGCCAGGAGCGTCGCCCGGTCCGAGGCGGCGACCTGGCGCCAGCCCTTCGTCGCGACGGCGACACCGAGGAGCGCGAGGACGATGGCCGTGATGGTCAGGGCCTGGGGGACGAGGCTGGGCAGAGACACGAAGATCGTGACGACAGCCGGACCCAGCACCAGGCCCGCCACCGCGACGCCGAGGAGACGCCCCTGATTGTCGTTGGCCATCCGTTGACCGTCCTCCGGCAGTTCGTCCGCCTTGCCGCGATCATAACCAACACCGCGCCCAACCGGGAGTGCGCACGAATCCGGCGCCCGGCGGTCGCGCCCCACATTGGCTCGATCGGTGTAGCGGCCGATGCTCGCATCGGCCGACGAGCCGGTATTCGCGTCGGCAAGACCGGCGTTTGCAAGCAAACGCCGCTACGGAAGCAACGACAGCGCGCCCGGCGGTGCGCGCCCCACATCGAGACAAGACCCTGTTTTGCTTGTGTGGGGCCGGCGCGCCGCGCCGGCTTCTTCTTGCCCTCCGACGAACTACGGCGACAAAAGCGCGCCCGGCGGTCGCGCCCCACATTGGCTCGGTCCGTGTAGCGGCCGATGCTCGCATCGGCCGACGGGCCGGTGTTCGCGTGGCAAGGCCGGCGTTTGCAAGCAAACGCCGCTACGGGAGCAACGACAGCGCGCCCGGCGGTCGCGCCCCACATCGAGACAAGACCTTGTCGTGCCTGTGTGGGGCCGGCGCGCCGCGCCGGCTTCTTCGTGCCCTCCGAGAAGCGACGACAACGGAAGCGCGCCCGGCGGTCGCAGCCCACATCGAGACAAGACCCTGTCTTGCCTGTGTGGGGTCGGCGCGCCGCGCCGGCTTCTTCGTGCCCTCCGGAAACCCCGACAACGGAAGCGCGCCCGGCGGTCGCGGCGCACATCGGCTCGGTCTGTGTAGCGGCCGATGCTCGCATCGGCCGACGGGCCGGTGTTCGCGTGGGGAAGGCCGGCGTTTGCAAGCAAACGCCGCTACGGAAGCAACGACAGCGCGCCCGGCGGTCGCGCCCCACATCGAGACAAGACCCTGTCTTGCCTGTGTGGGGCCGGCGCGCCGCGCCGGCTTCTTCTTGCCCTCCGAAAACCACGACAACGGAAGCGCGCCCGGCGGGCGCGCCCCACATTGGCTCGATCCGTGTCGCGGCCGATGCTCGCATCGGCCGACGGGCCGGTGTTCGGCGTGGGGAAGGCCGGCGTTTGCAAGCAAACGCCGCTACGGAAGCAACGACAGCGCGCCCGGCGGTCGCGCCCCACATCGAGACAAGACCCTGTCTTGCCTGTGTGGGGCCGGCGCGCCGCGCCGGCTTCTTCTGTGCCCTCCGAGAAACGACGACAACGGAAGCGCGCCCGGCGGGCGCGCCCCACATTGGCTCGATCCGTGTCGCGGCCGATGTCGCCGCGACCGGCGGGCGCGCTGTCTATCGCCCGCCGGACCGGCGGGCGAGGATGTCGAGGATGGCGGCAGGCTCGACGGCCCCGAACGAGAGGTAGATCGGGTCGGGTCCGGCGGCGAGAGCGGCGGTCGCGAGCGGGTTGCCGATCAGGTCGCTCGCGCCCTGGACGAGCAGCGCCGGGTCGATTTGCAGCGTCTCGCCCGAGGTGTAGAGCGCGGCGCCGGTCTCGCCGCCCCGGCGCAGGAGGAACCCCCGCCACGGGCGCAGCTCCTCGGGCAGCCGGCGGACCTCCCATCCGCGGGTGCGGGCGAGCAGGTGCTTGAACGCCCGGTAGGCGCGGCGCTCGGTCCACGCGTCGTCCTCGTCGAGGAGGCCGTAGCCGCGCGCGACGAGCTGCCACCAGAACGCGCTCGCGACCTGGCCGGTGGCGGCCGCGGTCAGATAGTAGAGGGCGAGGTAGCGCGCCTGCCCGGCCTCGTCGGTCTGGACGTGCTCCCCCGCGGGCGAGTGCTTTCCGGAGCCCTTGAGCGGCCAGTTGAACTCGGTGAGGTGGATCGGCACGTCGGGGTGGCCGGAGGCCTGGACCACGGCGCGCAGCAGCATGATCTTGCGGTAGAGGTCGAAGTGGCCGTACTGGACGTTGTCCGGCGAGCCGCGCCGGTCCACGTACAGCAGCGCCGCGATGCCGTCGAAGTCGAACGGGCGCGCGCCGGCCAGGTAGTGGGTGGTGAAGTAGTACTCGAAGTCGATCACCGGCGGGCCGATCCAGCCGACGGCGGGGAACTCCTCGCGCGCGGAGGAGGCCGCGTCCATCAGGCGGAGGTACTCGTTCGGGTGCCAGACCCCCCACTTCTTGCGGTTGATGGCGTGGCCGAGCTGGAACGTCGGCTCGAGGTCGCCGAGGCGGCCCGCCGCCTCGCGCACGAACGCGCACCAGCGGTCCGGGTCGTTGACCATGTCGCGGTTCTGCAGCAGGGTGAAGGTGAAGCGCGTGCCCGCCGCGCGCAGCCGCGCGAACTCGTCGTGCAGCTCGAACACGCTCTCCGGCGCCCACGATGGGACCCGGATCAGCAGGGCGCGGGCGTCGAGGTCGCGGATCCGCTCCAGATACCGCCCCCAGGTGGCGGCGACGGGCGAGACCGCGACGCCGAACTCGTGCGCCCCGACCGGATGTGACGGCGGCTCCTCGCGCAGCAACGCCCGGTACCGCCGCACGACGGGGCCGAGCCGCGCGACGTTGCGGCCGAGCAAGCGCAGGAACTGCGCCGCGTCGGCGCGCGAGGCCCAGAACTTCTCCCACTTGCCCATGTCGGTGTGCGGTTGGTGGTGGCGGTCGTCCCAGCGGAAGTGGTCGCGGCTCCGCGACGGGTTGCGCGGCTGCGAGCTGTCGGCGTGCTGGTCGGTCCCCATTGCGGTTGCGCGGATGCTCGGCCCTCCGTGGTCCGCCCAGTGTAGCCGGTCGCCCCTCGGGGGCGGGGAACACGCGGGGGCCGCGGAACGTTTCCGCAAGCGAGAGCACATGGGTGCGGCGGTGAAGGGAGAAACGCCGTGGTCCGAGTGAGAAGGGTCTACGATCCCCCCTCCCCGAGCGATGGGGCGCGGGTGCTGGTGGACAGGCTTTGGCCGCGCGGCCTCGCCAAGGAGGATGCCCGCGTGGACTGGTGGGCGAAGGAGCTGGCGCCCTCCGACAAGCTGCGGCGCTGGTTCGGCCACTCGCCGCCGCGCTACCGCGAGTTCGTCGAGCGTTACCGGCAGGAGCTCGCGGGCAACCCGCTGCTGGCCCGCCTTCGGGATCTCGCCGCCGGGCGCCCGGTCACCCTGGTCTACGCCGCCCGCGACGAGCGCCACAACAACGCCCGCGCGCTCGTGGAGATCATGGGCGGCCGGGACCGGGCTACTCCTTCGACTTGACCACGACCTCGATCCCGCTGCCCGCCAGCAGCGCCGCGAAGCGGCGGGCGTCCCCCTCGCCGCCGACGATCGCGCCGTAGTGCATCGGCACCACCACCTTCGGCTTGATCGCGCGCGCCGCGGTGGCGGCCTCCTCCGCGGTCATCACGTACGTCCCCGAGACCGGCAGCAGCGCCACGTCGGGGGCGAGGCCGTTCATCTCGGGGATCACGTCGGTGTCGCCGGCGTGGTAGTAGGTCACGCCGCCGACCTTGAACACGAAGCCGACCTTGCCGTCGGCCTTGGGGTGGAACGCCTTGTCGGTGTTGTACGCGGGCACCGCCGTGATCGTCGCGCCCTTGACGGTCTTCGTCTCCCCGACCGCGATCACCTCCACGGGGAACGTGGCCTTGGCGGCGACCTCCGCGGGCCCGATCACCGTCGTTGCGGACGTCATGACCTTGGCGGCGTCGGGCTCGGAGAGGTGGTCGAAGTGGTCGTGGGTGAGGAGGAGAATGTCGGCCGGCGGCAGCTCGCCCTCGAGCTGGAACGGGTCCGTGTAGACGACCGGGGGGCCGTCGACGCGGAAGCAGTCGTGGCCGAGCCAGTGCAGTTTGTCAGTCATCATGAGAACCTCCCGGGGCGCCTCGGCGCCCGCGTCACGTGTCCCTACTCCTTCGGCATGACCACCGCCGCGATGCCGCTCCCGGCGAGCAGCGCCGCGAAGCGGCGGGCGTCCGCCTCCGAGCCGACGACGGAGCCGTAGTGCATCGGCACCGCCACCTTCGGCCTGATCGCGCGCGCCGCCCGGGCGGCCTCGGCGGCGTCCATCGTGTACGTGCCCCCGACCGGGAGCAGCGCCACGTCGGGGGCGAGGCCGGCCATCTCGGGGATGTCGTCCGTGTCGCCGGCGTGGTAGTAGGTGACGCCGCCGACCGAGACCAGATAGCCGACGTTGCCGGCATCCTTCGGGTGGTAGGGCTTGCCGATGTTGTACGCCGGGACGGTGCGGATCGTCACGCCCATCACCGTCTTCGTCTCGCCGGGAGCGATCACCTCGACCGGGGGCGGCAGCTTGGCCGCCACGTCGCGCGGGCCGATCACCACGGTCCTCTCGGTGCGGATCTTCGCGACGTCGGCGGGGGAGCAGTGGTCGAAGTGGGCGTGGGTGATCAGGATGATGTCGGCCTTCGGGAGGCCGTCGGGCAGCCGGAACGGGTCCAGGTAGACCACCGGCGGGCCGTCGATGCGGAACGCGCTCTGCCCGAACCAGTGCAGCCCGGCGGTCAGATCCGCCGCCGCCGCTCCGCGGCGCTGAGGGCGAGCAGTGCCACGACCGCGAGACGCCTCATGCCGACCTCCATACCCGAGCCCTGCACCTCACTCTTGCGAGTCTCGGCCGCTCGGGGCCGATTTTCAAGCCCCGAACCCCGAACCCCGAGCCCCGAACCCCGGTCTCTACAGCTCGTCGGCCTTGGTCGAGATCGGCCCGCGGTAGTTGCGGACCAGACGGGCCTGCGCCACGAACGGCCCGAACCCGCGGTACGCCTGCTTGATCCGCGTCAGCGCATTGGAGCGCCAGTCCACGTAGGGGTTGTCGATCTGGATCGGGTCCAGGCACCCCGCCAGCACGACCTTCGAGGACGAGCAGAAGCGGCTCATCAGGGTCTTGGCGAGGTGGCGGTCGCCGTTCTGCAGCTCGTCCACCAGCACGAGCGAGTTCTCGATGTCGAGGCCGCGCAGCAGCGAGGTCGAGAGCATGGTCAGGCGGCCGGTCGCCTCGAGATCGCGCAGGAAGTCGTGCCCGTTGGCGAGCGAGACCGAGCGGATCGCCTGGAAGAACGGCTCGAGCCACGGCGACATCTTCTCGTCGTGGCTGCCCGGGAGGTACCCCATCTCGAACCGGCTCGAGGAGTGCTCGGGCCGCAGCAGGACGAGCCCGTTCTCGAAACCGGGCTCGGCGCCGGACAGCGGCTGCGAGCGCTGGCTGACCTTGAAGTTCGTGGGCTGGCCGAACAGCATGTAGAGGGCGGCGATCACCATGAGGCGGGTCTTGCCGGAGCCGGCGGGCCCGTCGAGGACGACGAGCTGCACCTCCGGGTCGAGGAGGAAGTCGAGCGCGAACACCTGGCGGAAGTCGGCGGGGGTGAAGCCGAGCACGGTCCGCGGCGTCCAGCACTCGCGCTTGCCGTCCCAGTACTGGGCGAAGCGCAGCTCGCGGGCCACGCCGCGCTCGGCGTCCACGCGCAGCAGGAGCTCGCGGTTTCCGGAGCGCACCGCCAACCCCTGGTTGGCGACCGGTTCGGGCAGCGCCGCGGCGAGCAGGTCGAGCCCGACCGCGCGCTCCCGCACCGGGCCGCTCGCGAAGAACGCCGCCGCCACCTCGGGGCCGGCCGCAATCTCGGCCACGCCGTCGTAGATCTCCTCCGGGCGGTTGAGGTCCAGCTTGCCGAAGCGCAGCGGCTCGGCCGCGAGGCCGAGCGCGTCGCAGCGCAGCAGCATGTTGGAGTCCTCGGAGATGAGGACGACGCGGAAGCGCCCGTTGCCGTTGTTCATCGCCTGGATGCGCCGCGCCGCCTGGATGATCAGGTTGTCCCCGTTGCCGTTGCCGGAGGCGGCGAGGATGCCCGAAGGCTCCCAGGCGAGGACGCCGCCGGTGGGGGTGGCGGCGAACGTCTCGAGGGCGGCCTCGCCGCGCAGGAAGCGCTCGGCGCTGTGGTGGATCAGCGCGCCGTTGCGGTAGGTGAGGATCTTGCGCGTCGCGACGCGCGCCGCCGCGCGCACGCCTTCGGACTTCGTCCGGCTGCCCTGGAGCCGCCCCAGCTCCTCGAGCACCTGGTGCAGCAGCACGACCACGTTGCCCGGTTGCAGCAGGCGGTCGAGGGCCTCGGGGTTCTCAACCAATGCGCTTGTATCGGGGATGTAAACGTCGATCGCTGTCATCTCTGGCTGCAAGCCTAGCACACGGCCCGCGGCAAACCCACGAACCTCCCGTCGTCCGGGAATCGAGGCGAGCCCTGCCGGGGGCGGCGCTGCCGGCGGAACGGGAAGGACTCATGGGTTTCACGAGATCGCACCCCACATCGGCGCGGTCTGTGTAGCGGCCGATGCTCGCATCGGCCGACGAGCCGGTGTTCGCGTGGGGAAGGCCGGCGTTTGCAAGCAAACGCCGCTACGGAAGCAACGACAGCGCGCCCGGCGGTCGCGCCCCACATCGAGACGGCTCCTTCCACGCCTGGCGGTCGCGCCCCACATTAGCCCGGTTTGTGTAGCGGCCGATGCTCGCATCGGCCGACGAGCCGGGGTTCGCGTGGGCAAGGCCGGCGTTTGCAAGCAAACGCCGCTACGGAAGCAACGACAGCGCGCCCGGCGGTCGCGCCCCACATCGAGACGGCTCCTTCCACGCCTGGCGGTCGCGCCCCACATCGAGACGGTTTGTGTAGCGGCCGATGCTCGCATCGGCCGACGAGCCGGGGTTCGCGTGGGAAGGCCGGCGTTTGCAAGCAAACGCCGCTACGGAAGCAACGACAGCGCGCCCGGCGGTCGCGCCCCACATCAAAACAAGACCCTGTCTTGCCTGTGTGGGGCCGGCGCGCCGCGGCGGCTTCTTCTTGCCCTGCGAAAACTACGACAACGACAGCGCGCCCGGCGGTCGCGCCCCACGTAGAAAGGAACGGGTCCGGACTTGCTTGTGTGGGGCTCGCGCGCCGCGCGAGCGGTCTTCTTGCCCTCCGGAAACGGACGACGACCACAGCGCACCCGGCGGTCGCCTTCCACGCGACTGAAATGTAGGGGCGGGGCTTGCCCCCGCCCGCCGCCGTCTCCGCCCGCCTCGCGGTTCAGCGGGGCGAGCGGTGCGGCGCGGCGAGCAGGCAGGTGAAGTAGCCGTCGTGGCGGCGGAGGTCCTCGAGGGGGACGGTGGCGCCCAGCGAGTGGCGGCGCAGGCCGTGGTACAGCTTGCCGAGGTCGCCGCGGCGCTGGAACAGCCACGATTCGAACGGCTCGCCGTCCTTGAGACCGACCGGCGCGAGCTTGACGCGGAAGGCGTTCGTCAGCGCCGCCACCTCGTCCTCGAACCGGCCGATGTACCACGTGCGGGTGGCCTCGTCCTCGAGGACGCTCACCACGCAGAGGCGGGGGTCCACTTCCGCCTGCGCGGTCGCCTCGGCGCTCTCGGCGTCGCCGCTCGAGCCGCGCAGCCTCTGCAGCGTCTCCTGCAGCGGCGAGCCGGGGGGTAACGGCCGGCTGCCCGGCAGCGCCTGCTCGAACACCACGGTCTCGATCAGCGGCATCGGCTCGAGCCCCTTAAGGCGCGCGGTGCCGAGCATGCGCAGCCCGACCCACGGCGCCACTTCGCCCGCCGGCGCGGTCGCGAGCAGGAGCCAGCTCGTCCCGAACGCCTCGCCTTCGGCGACCCCGAGGTCCCCCCACTCGCCTTCGAGGTCGCGCAGGAAGCTCTCGGTCACGACGCCGCCCAGGTTCACCAGGTCGCCGTTCTCGGCGATGAACGCCGCGTACGGACGGTCCCTGGTGACGGCCGCGAAACGGTTGGCGTGCCGCACCGGCTCGAGGAACTCGAGCACCCGCTGCAGGTCGTAGCCGTTGGCGGTCAGGAAGTCGGCGATGTCCTCGACCTCGTGGGTGGTCTTGCCGGTCGTGAGGCGGACGAGCTCGACGAGGCCGTGGCCGAAGAACTCGAGGTGGGGGCGGTCCACCGCGGCCGAGACCATCGGCAGCAGGTGGTAGGTGCCGACGTTGACGGCGAGGCGCAGGCCGCGGTCGAACGGGAACCCCTCGCGCCGCATCCTTTCGTACACGGCGCGGAGCTGGGCGGACGCGAGGAAGACGGCGCGGGCGCTGCGCGCCGAATAGAACGCGCCGTCGCCGAGGAACTTCTCGAACTTCAGGCGGTAGCGCGCCCGGATGTCTTCGATGTGCCCCAGGAAGCGCACCATCTGGCGCATCGCCTGTTCCTCGGTGGCGCGCCCGCGGCGGCGGAGCTCCTCGATGAGCTGCGTGAACTCGACGAGGTCGTAGAGGAGGCCGTAGCGGCGCACGACCGAGGAGAGGACGCCCGACGAGGTGAAGTCGAACGGCCGCGTCGTGTCCGAGAGCTCCACCGTCCGCCCCTGGAGCTGGGTCAGGGTGCGCGGCCCGCGGTCGGCGATGCCGACGACGCGCTCGCGCAGCGCGCTGATGACCTCGAAGCGCTTGAAGCGCCGCGCGACGTCGGCGAGGAGGCGGTGGAGGTCCGCGGACAGGCGGGGCGTCTCCGGGTGCGGCCAGATCTCCAGCAGATCGAGCACGGCGGCGCAGAAGAGCAGGCGGTCGGCCGGCAGTGCGGGCGCCTCGGGGTCGATCGCCGCGAGCACCCGGTCGAAGGCGGGATCGTGCGCGCGCAGGGCCTGGATCTGGTCGGTGTTGGTGCGGAAGATCGTGCGAAAGCGCCCGGCGTCGATGTGCAGGTGCCCCTGCAGGTAGGCCGTGACCTCGGGGAGGCCGGTGCCGAGGTGAAGCTCGGCGAACGGGACGATGTCGTCGCGGACGAGTTCGGCGAACGCCCGTGAAGCCGGGGTCGGCTCCAGCGCCTCGGCCCGGCGCAGGCGGTCGAGCGCCTGGGTGCGGGCGCGGTGCGCCACGTCGCCGAGCCTCTGCGCCGTCGCGTACCGGATCTCGTCGACCGCGCGGGCCCCCAGTTCGGGCGCGGAGGTCGCGAGGGCGCGCGTGGCCGCGCGCAAGCGCTCCGCGGCCTCGCGGGTGAGGACGAGGAGGAAGACCTCGGGCAGGCGCTGGCCGTAATCGTGCAGGTAGGCGTTCTCGAGCGTCTCCGCGATCCGCCCGACCATGAGCCGGCGCAGCTCGACGAGCGCCGCCTTGCTCACTTCCGCCTGCTGCGCCATGGAGCGCCGGTAGGCGATCTCCGCGTCGATCAGGCGTCCGAGGTCCCGCCCGAACTCCTCCCAACTCGGCGAGAGCTGCAGCGGAAAACCGAGGACGAGCGGCGTCTGGTCGGCGCCCGAGTAGAGCCAGTACGGTTGCGGCACCCTGGCCGCCGCGGCGCCGAACGCCTCGCGCCACCGCCCGGCGCGCTCGGCCGGCGTGAGGAAGACGAGCCGCGGCGCCGCCTGCGCCAGCGCCTGCTCGATCAACCCAGTGGTCTCCTCCGGCATCGCTCCATTCTACGTTCTCTTCCCGGCGCCGGCGCACGGCCGCTACCCCGCCGCGACGCGGTCGAGCGTGCGGTATGCGATCGCCTCCGCCACGTGGCGGGCCGCCACGATCTCGGCGGCGTCGAGGTCGGCGATCGTGCGCGCGACCCGGAGGATGCGGTGGACCGCCCGCGCCGAAAGCGCGAGCTTGTTCATCGCCAGCTCCAGCAGCCGCTCCCCCTCGGCGTCAGGCCCGCACCAGCGCCTGACCTCGGGGGGCGTCAGCTCGGCGTTGGCGTGCCTCCCGCTCCCGGACAGACGCCGCCCCTGGCGGGCGCGCGCGGCGAGCACGCGGGCGCGGACCGCGGCGGAGCGCTCCCCGGCGCCGCCGCGCGCGAGGTCGCGGTAGGGAACCGCCGGCACCTCGAGCTGGAGGTCGATGCGGTCGAGCAGCGGTCCCGAGAGCCGGGCGCGGTAGCGCCGCACCTCCGGCGGCGTGCAGCGGCACTCGCGGCGCGGGTCCCCGAGGTGGCCGCACGGGCAGGGGTTGGCGGCGGCTGCGAGCTGGAAGGCGGCGGGGAAGGCGAGCGACCCCGCGGCGCGCGCGATCACCACCATGCCCGACTCCATCGGCTGGCGCAGCACCTCCAGCACGTCGCGCCGGAACTCCGTGATCTCGTCCAGGAACAGCACGCCGTTGTGGGCGAGGGAGACCTCGCCGGGCCGCGGCACCGTCCCGCCGCCGACCAGGCCGGCCGCGGAGATCGTGTGGTGCGGGGCGCGGAACGGCCGCCGGGTGATGAGCCCCTGCGGCCGCGGCACGCCGGGCGCCACCGAGTAGACCTTGGTGGTGGCGAGCGCCTCGGCCTCGTCGAGCGGCGGCAGGACCCCCGGCAGGCGTTGCGCGAGCATCGTCTTGCCGGCGCCGGGCGGCCCGAGGAAGAGCAGGTGGTGGGAGCCCGCGGCCGCGATCTCGAGCGCGCGCTTGGCGTGCTCCTGGCCGGCGACGTCGGCGAGGTCGAGGCCGCCCCCTTCGTCGGCGGCGAAGGCCCGTCCATCGCCTCCGGCGACCTCGGGGAGCGGCCGCTCGCCGCGCAGGTGGCCGACGGCGTCGGCGAGGGTCGCGGCGGGATAGAGGCGAGCGCCGCGCACCACGGCCGCCTCGGAGAGGTTGTCGGCCGGCAGGATCACACCGGCGCCGCAGCGGGTCGCGGCCTCGACGATCGGGAGCACCCCGCGCACCGGGCGCAGCGCGCCGTCGAGCGAGAGCTCGCCGATCAGCCACGCCCCCGGCGAGTCGGGGGGCGCCAGACCGGCGGCCATCAGCACCCCGGCGGCGATCGCGAGGTCGAGGAGCGCACCCTCCTTGCGCTCCTCGGCGGGAGAGAGGTTGACGACGATGCTCTTGGTCTCGATCTGACACCCGAGGTGGCGGATCGCAGCCAGGACCCGCTCGCGGGCCTCGCGCACCGCCGGGTCGGGGAGGCCGACGACGGTCAGGTTGGGGAGACCGGAACGGGCGTACACCTCGACCTGGACGCGCAGCGCCTCGACGCCGCGCGGAACAGCCGACCACACCTTGGCAACCATGGGTTCACCTCCGCTCGGGAGGTGGCAGGACGGTTGCGGATAGTGTGGAGCCGAACCCGGCCGCCGTCAAGGTATCCTTGGCCGGTGGACGATCACCGCGACGAGGTCGCCGGTCTGAAGCGCCTCCTCGAGGCCGAGCTGGATCGCCGGGTACGGCCTCAGCGGTGGGGGTGCTGGCCGTTGCTCATCGGGGCGCTCGGCGTGCTGCTCGGGCTGGTCTTGCTCGCCGAGAGGCTCTGAACCGCGAGGAACGCCTGGCCGACGGCCGCCAGGCGGGCGGCCCACGGCGACGACGGAGGATGGCCGCCGAGGGACGCCAGACCGAGCAACAGCGCGAGGATCAGCGCGGCCGCCCCGGCCCCGACCGCCAGGCCGGCGAGCCTGTCCACCCACCCCAGGCGGAGCGCTCTGATCCCGCGGCGCAACCCCTTCCCCGCGAGGAAGACCAGCAGGGCGGCGAGCACGGCGACCGCCGCGATCACGAGCATCCGGCCGCCGCCGGTCGCGGCGCCGCCGCCGATGAGCTCGGCCGCGGCCGGGCCCGCCCAGCGGCCGGCCGCCACCGCGGCGACGATGGCGGCGACGAGCGCCGCCATGCGCACCGCCCCCGCGATCGTCCCGAGGACGGCGCAACCGCAGACCACGAGGAGGATGACGAGGTCCATTGCGGGAATCTTAGCGCAGGTCGAGCGGTACACTGAACGGGTTCACAACCCGGAGGGACCATGGGCTTCCTGCCAGATCCGCTGCACCCGGCGCTCGTTCACTTCCCGATCGCGCTGAGCATCGTGGGCGTCCTGCTCGAGTTGCTCGCCCACCACCGGAAGCTGCGCTCGCTCTCGTTGGGGGCGGGGTTCGTGATGGCGCTCGCCGCCGCCGGGAGCGTGGCCGCGGTGCTCTCGGGCGAGGCGGCCCACGACGAGGCGGTGATTCCCGCGGCGGCCGCCGCGCTGGTGGCGCGCCACGAGAACGTCGGCGAGCTCGCGATGTGGCTGCTGCTGGCGGTGGTCGCCCTGCGACTCCTGCTGGTGTGGCGGGGCTGGTTCGTGCGCTGGGGCTCGTGGCTCTACCTGGCGGCCGCGGTGGCGGCGGCCACCACCGTCGGCTACAACGGCTACCTCGGCGGCAAGATGGTCTTCGACCACGGCGTCGGGACCGCGCCGGTGCAGCGCGGCGCCGCGGCGGTTGCCCCGCCTCCGGCCCCGGGCTCCGTCCAGTGAGGCTCGCCGCGCGGGCGCTGTGCGCCCCCGCTCTTGCGTTCCTCGGCCTCTTCGCTGCGCCGTTGGCGACCGCCGCAGCCCCGCCACCGCTGGCGTGGGCGTTGGTCGGCGAGGACACGCCGAGACTGCTCTGGGCCGACCGCGACTGCGACGTGCGCATCCGCATACGCAACGTCGGCGGCGCGACCTGGTCGGAGGCGTCGGGCGACCACCTGTCGTACCACTGGTTGAGCCGCGACGGCACGATGGTGGAGCAGGACGGCGCGAGGACCAGCTTCCTGCGCCCGGTGCGCCCGGGGGAGGCGGTCGAGGTGGCCGCCCGGGTGCGGGCCCCGGCGACCTCCGGCGTGTGGACGCTCGAGTGGGCGATGGTGCGGGAGCAGGTCAAGTGGTACGCGCCGGCGGCGGGCGCGGCGCCGGTTCGGGTGCGGCTGCTGGTCGTGTGGCGGTGCGCGCTGCTCGCCGCCGGGTTCGCCGTCATGACCGCCCTCATGGCGGTCGCCGCCCGCCGCCGCCGCCCGGCCGCCGGCTCACGGCTGTGGCTGGCGTTCGAGGTGGTTCCTGTGGTGTGGACCTGGCTGGGCGTAGAGCTGGCGGCGGTCACGTTCTCCGAGGCGACCGGACACCAGCTCGGGCAGGGGGCGGGGGTGGTCGCCGCATCCGCCGCGGCGCTGCTGGCACTGCCGGTGGCGCTCGCGCCCGGCCGGTGGCGGAGCATTGCCGCGGGCGCCATGGTCGGGGCCGTCAACCTGGTTGCGCTCGCGGACGCCCTCCACCTGCGCTTCTTCGGCACGGTCGTCCCGGTGGTTGCCGTCGCCGCGGCGGGGCAGCTCGACCAGGTGGGCGGGAGCATCCGCGCGTTGATGCACCCGATCGACGGGTGGCTGCTCGTCGGCGCGGCGGTTGCGCTCCTGTTCGCGCTGCTCTGGCCCCGGCGGCGCCGCGACCAGGCCCCGCCGGCGCTGGCGCGCCGCCTCGCCTGGGCGGGCGCGGTGGCGGGTGTGCTCACGGCCGGCGTGCCGGCCGGCCTCGCGCTGCGGGCCGGGATGGACGACCCCGCGGTTTCCGAGCGGGTGTTCTCCCACGGGGTGCTCCTCGGGCGGTGGGGTCTGGTCAACGTCCATCTGTTCGACGCCCTGCGCACGTACCGGGAGTGGGCGACGCGCGACGAAGCCGAGCCGGGGGAGGTTGCCCGCACCCGCGCGTTCTTCGCCGCCCGGGCGGCCGATCGGGCGCGAGCCGTTCCCGGCTACGGCGTGGCCAGGGGAGACAACCTGGTACTGATCCAGGTGGAGTCGCTGCAGCAGTGGGTGGTCGGGGCGCGCGTGGGCGGGGTCGAGATCACGCCGTTCCTGAACGCCTTGAGGAGGCGCGCGCTCTACTTCCCGTGCGTCTTCGACCAGACCGGGGAGGGGCGCAGCTCCGACGGGGAGTTCGCGGTGCTCAACTCGCAGCACGCGCTCGACCGCGGCGCCGTGGCGTTCCGCCGCGACCACAACCACTTCGTGACCATGGCCTGGGCGCTGCGCGCGCACGGGTACGCGACGCTCTCGGCGCACCCGTTCGAACGGGGTTTCTGGAACCGCGGCGTGCTGCACCCGCTCTACGGGTTCGAGAGGATGGTGTTCCGGCGCGAGCTCGGACCGGGGGAGACGATCGGCTGGGGCCTCGCCGACGGTGCGTTCTTCGAGCGCATGGGCGTCGTGCTCGCCGCCGAGCGGCAGCCGTACTTCGCGTTCCTCATCACCCTGGGCCTGCACCACCCGTTCGACCTGTTCCCCGACCGCCACAAGGTGCTGGACGTCGGGCCGTTGAAGGACACGCCGCTGGGCAACTACATCCACGCCATGCACTACTTCGACGCGTCCCTGGCGGCGTTCATCGCGAGCCTCGAGCGCTCGGGCGCCCTCGCCGACACGGTGGTCGCGCTCTACGGCGACCACGAGCCGGGCTTCTTCGTGGACGCGCCGTTGCTGGCGCTGGCCGGGGAGAAGGGTTGGGACCCCGCCGTTCTGGTGCGGCTGCGGCGGGTGCCGTTCTTCGTCCTGCTCCCCGGCAGCCCGCTGGCGGGCGAGGTCCCGACGGTCGGCGGCCAGGTGGACATCGCGCCGACGCTGCTGGCGCTGCTCGGCATCCCGTCGCCGCCGAGCTTCGTCGGCCGGGCGCTCGACCCGGGCCGGCCGGCGCTCGCGGTGCTGAACGACGGCTCGGCGGTGGGGGGCGGGCGCGAGTTCGTCACTGGCGGGCCGATGATCCCGGCCGACGGGGGGTGCTTCGTCTGGCCCTCGGGGGAACCGCGTCCGCTCGCCGAGTGCAGCGACATCCAGCGGCGCGGCAAGCGGGAGCTGGAGGCGTCCCGATTCGTGGTGATGCACGATCTCGCCGGGAAGCTCTCGGCGCCGGCAACGCCTTGAGGCGATTCCCGGCCGCGTGCTACCGTCGCCGCGATGGACGAGCGCCTCGCCCGTGACCCCGCGGCCATCCGCGCCATGTTCGCCGAGGTGGCGCCGCGCTACGACCTCCTCAACCGGCTGCTGTCGCTGCGCCAGGACGTGCGCTGGCGCCGCCTGCTCGTGGCGGCGCTCGCGGCGGCGCCGGCCGGCCGCGTCCTCGACCTCGCCACGGGGACGGGGGACGTGGCGCTGGCGATCCCGGGGCGGGCCGTGACCGGCGCCGACTTCTGCCTCGACATGCTGGCGCTGGCGCGGCGCAAGGGAGCCCGGCCCGACCGGCGGGTGACGTGGGCCGCGGCCGACGCGCTGGCGCTCCCCTTCCCGGAGCGCTGCTTCGCCGGCGTCGTGATCGCGTTCGGGGTGCGCAACTTTGCCGACCTCGGCGCCGGTTTCGGCGAGATCGGGCGGGTGCTGGTCGCCGGCGGCGTCCTCGGGGTGCTCGAGCTGCACCGGCCCGAGCGCCGGGCGGTGGCCGCGGTGAGCCGGCTCTGGAACCGCCTCGTGGTGACGCCGGTCGGCCGTTTCGTCTCGCACGACGGCAGCGCCTACGCCTACCTCCCGGCCTCGGTGGACACCTTCCCCGGCCGGACCCGCATGGCGGAGCTGCTGCGGGCGCAGGGGTACGAGGTGGTCGCGAGCCGGGATCTCTCGGGCGGCATCGCCGCGCTCACGGTCGCACGTTGGGAGGGAGCATGAACGCCAGGGTCCTCGACGGGGCGGCGGTTGCCGCCGCGATCCGGGAGCGTGTCGCCGGCCAGGTCCGGGAGCTCGCCGCGCGGGGCGTCAGCCCGCGTTTGGAGGTCGTCCTCGTCGGGGACGACCCGGCGTCGCGGGTGTACGTCGGCTCCAAAGGGAAGGCGTGCGAGAAAGTGGGGATCCGGTCGGACACGCACCACCTCCCCGCCGGCGTCGGCGCGGCGGAGCTCGCCGGGACGATCGCCGCCCTCAACGCCGACACCGACGTGGACGGCATCCTGCTCCAGATGCCGCTGCCGAAGCCGCTCGACGGGCGCGCGTTCCTCGACCTCATCGACCCGGGCAAGGACGTGGACGGCTTCCACCCCACCAACGTCGGCCTGCTCCACCAGGGCCGGCCGGCGTTCGTGCCGTGCACGCCCGCCGGGATCGTCGAGCTGCTCGAGACCGCGGGTGTGACGCTCGCCGGCTGCCGGGCGGTGGTCCTCGGCCGCTCGGAGATCGTCGGCAAGCCGATGGGCGCGCTGCTGCTCGCCCGCCATGCCACCGTGACGATGTGCCACTCGCGCACGGCCGACCTCGCGGCCGTGTGCCGGGAAGCCGACGTGCTGGTGGCGGCCATAGGCAAGCCGGCGCTGGTGACCGCGGCGCACGTCAAGCCGGGCGCCGTGGTGGTTGACGTCGGCGTCAACCGCGTCGAGGACGCGGCGCTCGTGGCCCGCCTGTACCCCGGCAACGCCGAGCGCCAGGAGCAGCTCGCCCGGCGCGGATACACCCTCGTCGGCGACGTGGACTTCACCGCGGTGAGCGAGGTGGCCGGGGCGATCACGCCGGTGCCCGGCGGCGTCGGGCCGCTCACGATCGCCGGCCTGCTGCAGAACACCGTGACCGCCGCGCGCCGGCGCCGGGGGCTGTAGCGTGCTGCGCGTCGGGCTCGCGGGCGGCGTGGCGAGCGGCAAGAGCGCGGTGGCCGCGCTGCTGGCGCAGTTCGGCGCGGCGGTCTGCGACGCCGACGCGCTGGTCCGCGAGCTCTACCGGCCGGGCGGAGCGGGTGCCGCAGCGGTCGAGCGCCTGTTCGGCCGCGCGGTCCTCGCTGCGGACGGCGGCGTGGACCGCGAGCGCCTGGCGGCCGTGGCGCTCCCCGACCCGGTGGCGAGGCGCCGGCTCGAGGCGGCCGTCCACCCGCTGGTGCGGGCGGGCGTCGCGGCGTGGTTGCAGGGACTCGCGCAGGCCGGGCCGCCGCAGGTCGCCGTGGTGGAGGCGGCGCTGCTGGTCGAGACCGGAACGTTCCGCGACTACGACCGCCTCGTCGTCGTCGCCGCCCCGGAGTCCACGCGGCTGGCGCGGGCGATCGCCAAGGGGTGGGCCGAGGCGAGGTTCCGCCGGGTCGCGGCGGCGCAGGTCGCGGACGACGCCCGCGAGGTCGTCGCGGACTACCTCGTGCGCAACGACGGCGGCCTGGAAGCGCTCGCGATCGCCGCCGCGGAGCTGTGGGCGCTCCTCGTCGAGGACGCCCGCCGCCTGGAGGAAGGCGCCACGCTCCCTCCTCGCCGTGTCGTCGTCTGACGCGGCTTGCTGGTCGCACCCCCCGCTCATTGGGCGGGGTCCCGTCCTTTCCGTGTGGGGCGCGCGCGCCGCGCGCGCTTCTTCTTGCCCTCCCAGTTCAACGACAGCGCGCCCGGCGCGTCGCGCCCCACATAGAGGCCGCGTCCTGTCTTGTCTTGAACATGTGGGGCGCGCGCGCCGCGCGCGCTTCTTCTTGCCCTCCAGCTCAACGACAGCGCGCCCGGCGGTCGCGCCCCACATAGAGGCCGCGTCCTGTCTTGTCTTGTCCATATGGGGCGCGCGCGCCGCGCGCGCTTCTTCTTGCCCTCCGAGCGCAACGACAGCGCGCCCGGCGGTCGCGCCCCACATAGAGGCAGCGTCCTGTCTTGTCTTGTCCGTGTGGGGCGCGCGCGCCGCGCGCGCTTCTTCTTGCCCTCCCAGTTCAACGACAGCGCGCCCGGCGGTCGCGCCCCACATAGAAGCAGCGTCCTGTCTTGTCTTGTCCATATGGGGCGCGCGCGCCGCGCGCGCTTCTTCTTGCCCTTCCAACTCAACGACAGCGCGCCCGGCGGTCGCGCCCCACATAGAGGCCGCGTCCTGTCTTGTCTTGTCCGTGTGGGGCGCGCGCGCCGCGCGCGCTTCTTCTTGCCCTCCGAGCTCAACGACAGCGCGCCCGGCGGTCGCGCCCCACATAGAAGCAGCGTCCTGTCTTGTCTCGTCCGTGTGGGGCGCGCGCGCCGCGCGCGCTTCTTCTTGCCCTCCCAGTTCAACGACAGCGCGCCCGGCGGTCGCGCCCCACATAGAGGCAGCGTCCTGTCTTGTCTTGAACATATGGGGCGCGCGCGCCGCGCGCGCTTCTTCTCGCCCTCCCAGTTCAACGACAGCGCGCCCGGCGGTCGCGCCCCACATAGAGGCAGCGTCCTGTCTTGTCTTGAACATATGGGGCGCGCGCGCCGCGCGCGCTTCTTCTCGCCCTCCGAGCGCAACGACAGCGCGCCCGGCGGTCGCGCCCCACATAGAAGCAGCGTCCTGTCTTGTCTCGTCCGTGTGGGGCGCGCGCGCCGCGCGCGCTTCTTCTTGCCCTCCCAGTTCAACGACAGCGCGCCCGGCGGTCGCGCCCCACATAGAGGCCGCGTCCTGTCTTGTCTCGTCCGTGTGGGGCGCGCGCGCCGCGCGCGCTTCTTCTTGCCCTCCCAGTTCAACGACAGCGCGCCCGGCGGTCGCGCCCCACATAGAGGCCGCGTCCTGTCTTGTCTTGTCCGTGTGGGGCGCGCGCGCCGCGCGCGCTTCTTCTTGCCCTCCCAGTTCAACGACAGCGCGCCCGGCGGTCGCGCCCCACATAGAGGCCGCGTCCTGTCTTGTCTCGTCCGTGTGGGGCGCGCGCGCCGCGCGCGCTTCTTCTTGCCCTTCCAACTCAACGACAGCGCGCCCGGCGGTCGCGCCCCACATAGAAGCAGAGTTCCGTTAGGGAAGGAGAAGTTCGCGGCGCAGGGCCGCGAGCGCGAGGAAGCGGTGGGAGCGCGCGTTCTTCTCGCTTGGGGTCATCTCCGCGTAGCTCCGTCCGCCGCCCCACTCCGGCAGGAACACGACGTCCCAGCCGAAACCGCTGGCGCCGGCCGGTTCCCCCGCGATCGTTCCCGCGACCTCCCCGACCCCCAGCCACTCGCGCGCGCCGTCCCACGCCACGGCGGCACAGCGCGCCCGCGCGCCGCGGTCGGCGAAGCCGTCGAGCATGCGGGGAATCGCGGCCGGGCCCGCGGCCTCGAGCAACCAGCGGATCAGCGGCCCGGGGAAGCCGCCGAGCGCCGCGAGCTCGAGCGACGTGTCCTCGACGAGGACCGCACGCCCGAGCAAGTCGAAGGCGGCGCGGGCCTTCTCCCGCGCCACCGCCACGACGTCGAGGCCCTGTGGTTCGGCGAGGTCGAGGGCGACGCGCTCGAGCGCCACCCCGAGGATCGCCTCGGCCTCGCGGTGCTTGTGCTGGCTCGACGTGACGAACGCGAGCGACTCGATCGGGCTCATTCGCCGACGCCGGTGATCTCCTCGGTCATGAGGCGGAAGACCGGGAGCTTTCCCTGCAGGCCGCGCAGCTGCATGTTGCCGAGGTGCTCGGTGGGGAACAGGTGGGCGACCGCGCGCTGGGTCGCGGCGCCGAGCACGATCTGCCCTTGCTGCGCGACGATCTCCTCGAGGCGCGCCGCAACGTTCACCGTGTTGCCGAGCACGGTGTAGTCGACGCGGGTCGCGGAGCCGATCTCGCCGACCACGACGAGGCCGGAGTTGATCGCCATTCGCACCTCGACCACGTCGAGGCCGGCCAGTACGCGCTCGCGGTTCCAGGTCTTCAGGCGGCGGCGCAACGCGAGGGCCGCGAGCACCGCCCGCTCCGCGTGATCGGCCTGCTCGAGCGGGGCCCCGAAGAACGCCATCGCGGCGTCGCCGATGAACTTGTCGAGCGTGCCGCCGAACTCGAACACCGCGTCCGACGCCAGGGTGAAGAACTCGCCCAGGAAGCGCGCGACATCGGGGGGGTCCATCCCCTCGCAGCGGGCGGTGAACCCCACGAGGTCCGCGAACAGCACGGAGACCTCGCGGGTCTCGTGGCGCTCGGCGTCGCCGGCGCCGCGGTGCCGCCCGACGATGGCCTCGACCACCGCGGGGGAGTGGTAGCGCTCGAGCCGCTCGCGCGCCCGGCGCGCCTCGCGGATGTGGTCGTTGAGGCGCGCCCGGTCGATGGCGACCGCGGCGTAGTTGGCCAGGGCGGTGAGGAGGTCCAGGTTCTCGGCGGTGAAGCACCCGGTCGCGAGCGGCGTGTCCACGAAGAGCACGCCGATCACGTTGTCGCGGTTCCACAGCGGCGCGCACATTGCCGAGCGGATCTGGTGCATGCGGACGGAGAGCCCCGCCGCGAAGCGCTCGTCCGACTGCGCGTCCGAGGTCAGGACGGCGACCTTCTGGCGGCTCACGAGGTCGAGGATCGTCTGCGAGACCGGCGCCTCCGCAAGCGCGGCGCCGCTGCGGGAGCGGGCGATGCGCAGCTCGGCCTGGCCCTCCGGGTTGAAGAGCAGGATGTAGGCGCGCTCGGCCGGCAGCTGGCTGAAGACGGCTTCCATCACCTTGACGAGCACCGGCTCGAGTTCCTCGACCTCGAGCAGGGTGCGCGCGACCTGCGCGAGCGCCTCGAGCACGCGCTCGCGCGGGGTGGCGCCGGCGCCCTTCTTGACCTGCTCGGGTTCGAGCGCGAAGTCCTCGCGGAACTCCTCCAGGGTGCGCAGGAACGTCGAGGAGCTGGCGGAGAGGCCGGCCCCGGAATCGCCGCGGTGGAACGAGAGCGTGAAGTTGCCGACCTGGACCTGGTCGCCCTCGCTCAGGATGGCGTCGGTGGCGTAGCGGTCGTTGACCTTGACGCCGTTGGTGGAGCCGAGGTCCACGATGCACCAGCTGTCGCCCCGCTGCTCCAGCCGGGCGTGGTGGCGCGAGACCGAAAAGTCCTTCAGCACCAGCTGGTTGTCGGAGGCGCGGCCGATCCCGGAAGGCGAGGTCACCAGACGCAGCCGCCGCGGCACTTCGCCTTCGGTCCATCTCAGCTCGGGCATGGGCGTATTGTAGCGCGAAGCCGCCGCCGCGCGCCGCGGGAACGAATCGGCGCGCCCGCCGCGTTGTCGCCTCCGAGGCGCCGGCGTAGAATCCGCGGCGGCCGAATGCGCGGCGCGGCCAAGGGGGGATGTGGTGGAAACCCAACTGGAACGGGGACAAGGCGGAGGCGAACGGCAGCGGGCGGACGGCGCGCTCGCCGGCGGTGGGCGCCGCTCGGTTGGTGTGTCCGCGGCGGTGCGGGGGGGCGCAGCGCTGGTTCTCGGCCTCCTCGCGGTTTCCTGCGCGCGCGGGCACGGCGGCGTCCCGACGTCCCCGAAGGCGCCCGTCATCCTGATCTCGATCGACACGTTGCGCGCCGACCACCTGCCGGCGTACGGGTACACGAAGATCCGCACGCCGTTCATCGACGCATTCGTCAAGGACTCATGGCTGTTCGAGAACGCCTACACGCCATGCCCAATGACCCTTCCCGCGCACACCACGATGCTTACGGGCGATCTGCCTCCGGAGCACGGGGTGCGCAACAACCTCGGGTTCGTCTTCGACGGCGATCACCACTTCAACCTCCCCTTCTACCTGAAGAAGCAGGGGTACGCCACGGGCGCCGCCGTCTCCACGTACGTGCTGCGCTACGAGACCGGATTGGGGCACATCTTCGACTACTACGACGATTCCGTCGGGCCGACGCCGGGCGTCGACTCGGTGCGCTACCGGCGCCCCGGCGACAAGACCGAGATCTTCGCCCGCGACTGGATCGCGAAGCACGCCTCCGAGCCGTTCTTCTTCTTCTTCCACATCTACGAGCCGCACCGCCCGTGGGACCCGCCGGAGCCGTTCAAGAGCCTGTACGGCGCCACCTACGACGGCGGGGTCGCCTCGGCCGACCCGATCATCGGCACGTTCATCGAGGACCTGAAGAAGCTCGGCGTCTACGATCGCGCGCTGGTGGTCCTGGTCGGCGACCACGGCGAGGGGCTCGGCGACCACGGCGAGGAGCAGCACTCGATCCTGCTCTACCGCGACGTGCTCCACGTGCCGATGATCGTCAAGTTCCCTGGGGAGTTCGGCGCGGGGCGGCGGATCGGCGTGCCGGCGCAGCTCTCGGACATCGTCCCGACCGTGGACGAGGTGCTCGGCCTCCCCACGCCGAAGGAGGTCAGCGGGACCTCGCTCCTCGACATCGAGGGGAAGGGGAGGGCCGTTCGCGTCATCTTCGGGGAGACGCTCTTCCCCAGGCTCCAGCTCGGCTGGAGCGATCTCCGCTCGGTGATCGAGGGCCGCTACCAGTACATCTACGGGCCCCGCCCCGAGCTTTACGACATGGCGGCCGACCCCGGCGAGAAGCACGACCTGATCGGCTCCCAGGCGGCCGTCGCCGCCCGCCTCGCCGAGGCGTTGAAGAGCTATCCGACCGGCAACGAGAAGCCGTCGCCGGTCGACGAGGAAACCTTGCGCAAGCTGGCCGCGCTCGGCTACATCGGGGGCCTGCGCGACAACAGCGCGGCGACCAACCTCCCCAATCCTGTCGACAACCTCAGGTACCTGCAGCGCATGCAGGACGCGTGGACGTTCGCGGACGACAAGAAGTACGCGCAGGCGATCGAGTCCCTGCGGTCGATCGTCAAGGACGACCCGGGGATGCTCGACGCCTGGATCAAGCTCGGCGAAGTCCTCTCCGACGCCGGGCTGCCGGAGGAGTCCGCGGCCGCCTATCGCGAGGCCCTGCGGCGGTCGTCGATCCCGCTGCCGGACATCGACGTGGCGCTGGGGTTCGTCGATCTGGGCCTGAAGCAGCTGGATCAGGCGGAGGCGGCGGGCAGGCGCAGCGTCGAGCTGCTCCCGACGAAGGCGCACGAGCTGCTCGCCAGGGTCGCGCTGGCCCGTGGTGATTTCGCGACGGCCGAGAGCGAGGCCCAGGCTGCCGCCGGTTCGCGCAACCCCCAGCCCTCCGCGGTGCTGGTCATGGCGGAGGTGAAGCTGAAGGCCGGCAAGCCGGCGGAGGCGCTGCAGGCCGTCGGGCAGGCGGAGACGCTCGCGAAGGAGCTCCGGCTCTCCTCGGTGTACAACCTCGACTACCTCCGCGGCGACGCACTCGCGCGGCTGAACCGCGTCCCTGAGGCCGAGGCGGCGTTCCAACGGGAGATCGCGGCGTTTCCGGCCCACTCGCAGACCTACGCCAACCTGGCCGTGATCCACTTCATCCAAGGCGACAGGGCGGGGGTCGATCACCTGATGGATGCGATGGCACGCGCCAACCCCACTTCGCAGACCTACCTCCTGGCGGCGAGCACCTACGAGTCGCTCGGCGAAAAGGCCCAGGCCGAGGCCTGGCGGCGCCGGGGAGAAACCGCGGAGAAGCGGGTCAAACAGCCATAGCCGGGGGCCGGCGGTGGCGCGCCACGCGCGTCACGGCGGACCGGCGTGCGCGGCGAGCGCCCGTTCGAGGTTCGCCTGCGCCATCCAGTAGTCCGGCTTGAGGCGCAGGGCCTCGCGGAACTCCTCGACCGCTTCGAGCCGCCGTCCCTGGCGGATCAGGGCGACGCCGAGGCCGTTGTGGGCGAGGTAGTCGTCGGGCGACGGGTGGCGGAGCGCGTCGCGGTACGCGGCGATCGCGTCGTCGTACCGTCCCGCCTTGGTGTAGACGGTGCCGAGGTTGACCAGCACGGTCGGGTTCCCCGGCTCGAGCGCGAGGGCGGACCGCAGGTCGGACGCCGCCTCGTCGAGGCGGCCGCGGTCCTCTTCGACCTTGGCCAGGTTGAGGAAGGCCGGCACGTTGTCGGGCTCGAGGCGCAGCGACGTCTTGAAGTGGTCGATCGCGTCGGCGACCCGTCCCTCGCGGTAGAGCAGGAAGCCGTAGTTGGTGTGGCACATGAAGCAATCGGGGTTCCTCGCCAGGGTGCTCCGCCAGAGCGCGTCGGCGGTGCGGAACTCCTGGGCGTGGCGGAACGTCAGCACGCCGAGGACCGCCAGCACCGCCACGCCGGCGGCGACGGCCGCCCGGCGCAGCGCGGCGTTGCGCCCGACGAGCGTGGCGACCCCGCCCGCGGCGCACGCCGCGGCCACCGCCGCGGCCTGGTAGGCGAAGTGGTCGGCGACGTAGGAGTAGCGCATCGCATAGACGTTGAAGAACCCCATCGCCGGGACGAGCACGCCGCCGAACAGTAGAACGCCCGCAGCCGGCCCGCGGCCGAGCCTGCCGCGCAGCGCCCAGGCCGCCGCGAGCACGGCGACGGCCGCAAGTGCCGGCAGCCACTGGCGCGCCGCCGCCGGGTCGATCGTCCAACGCGGGTAGATGAACGCGAGGTCGGTGGGCCAGGCGAGCTTGCCCGCGTAGAACGCCACCGCCCGGCCGGCGAGGACGAGGCGGCCGGCCAGCGACAGCGACCACTCGGTCCCGCTGGCGCGGACCATGGTCTTCTCCAGCCACGCGGTGTTGAGCGCGAGGGCGGCGCCGACGGCGAAGAACGGCAGCAGCGGGCGCACGTCGGAGCCGCGCACGCGGCCGCTGCGCCACCAGACCAGGACCAGCAGCACGGCGGGAAGCAGGACGGCGGTGGTCTTGGCGAAGAGCGCGAGGGTGAACAGCACCAGCGCCGCGGCCCAGAGCGGTCCCGGCCGCCGGTGCCACGGCGGGCTCGCGTCCCGGCCGCGGCGCCCGCGGCGTTCCCCGGCCGCCGAGCGGCGCTCGACCCACGCGAGGTACGCGAGCGCGGCGAGGAGCGAGAGGGCGAGCGAGAGCGTGTTCTTGCGCTCGGTGACCCAGGCCACCGACTCCACGCACACCGGGTGCAGGGCGAAGAGCGCGGCGCCGAACCAGGCGCCGGGCACGGCGAGGCGGCGCAGGAGCCACCACAGCAGCAGCGCCGACGCCGCGTGGAGGAGGACGTTGACGAGGTGGTAGCCGAACGGGTGCAGCCCCCAGAGGCGCTTCTCGACCCAGAACGAGGTGAACACGAGCGGGTAGTACTGCTCGTTCGCCCGGGGGTCGGCCCAGATCAGGTGCAGGCCGTGCGCCGAGTCGAGGGTGGGGTTCGCGGTCAGGTAGGTGTTGTCGTTCCAGATGAACCCGGCGCGCAGGGCGGGCAGGTAGGCGACCACCACCGCCGCCACCAGGGCCGCTGCGAGGAGGGGTTTGCGCACCGGCGAACGATACCACCCCCCGCCTGAGGGCGCCGCCGATAGCGGACCGTCTGCTGCGTTGCCCTTCGGCGGCTCGCGTGCTCACGTAGCCTCCGGCTACGCTCCGCTGCGTCCGCCTCGGGCGCCTTGCATCCGGCCCACTCTCGGCGGCGCGGCTACACGCCGCAAGCTCCGACGCCCTGCCTCTCGGGGTGGTTGTCTCTGATGTGGGGCGCGCCTGCCGGGCGCGCTGTCGTGGATTCCGTAGCGGCGTTTGCTCGCAAACGCCGGCCGTTTCCGTCCTCGAGGGAAAGAAAAGGCCCCGGTCGCGGGGACCGGGGCCCTGGGTTGCTGTTCGAGAAGCGGTTAGAAGCGGACGCCGAGGGAAACCACGATCGTCCTCGGCAGCTGGTACGCGCCCTGGGTCGTCGAGGTCGTCGGCGTGAGCGGCTGCCCGAAGGCCGACGAGAGCTGGTAGTTGGCGCCGAGCGCCGTGCACTGATCGGCGGTGTTGCCCTGCGGGCACTCGATCGGCTTGGTGGTGAACGGGTTGAACTCCACCAGGCCGTGGCCGGCGTTGCGGGAGGTGTAGACCGTCGTGTTGACGCCCGACGGGTAGTTGACCGCGTGCTCGTTGAAGACGTTGGTGACGCGTGGCTCCACGTAGAACTGGAGGTCGCTGCCGAACACCGGGAGCACGAACGCGTAGGTGAACGCGATGTCGGTGGACTTGGTGGCATCCAGGCGGTACGCCCCGCGCTTGCTGAAGTAATAGGTGACGCTGCTCGGCGGTGAGGCATAGCCCGGGTTGGTCACGAAGTTCCTGATTGAGATGCTGCCGATCGCGGAGATGTTGGGAGCCGAGAGGTAGCTCTCCATCAAGCTGAAGGAGAGGCGGTTGTGCTTGGTGTTGAGGATGTCCCACACGCCGTACACGCGCAGGCGGTGGCGCTGGTCGGCCGACAGGTCACCCGACGGGTTGAACTGCGCGAACGCCTTGTACTCGGGGTACAGGATAGTATTGCCCGGGACCGGGCCCGAGCCGCCGTTCTCGCCGTTGAAGTTGCCCTTCAGGGTCGACCAGGTGTAGTTGCCGCCGAGGTTGATGGCGTCGGTCAGCCTGTAGGTGGCGGACACGTGGATGCCGTTGTACTTGCGGCTGAGAATGCTGCTGGTGTTCGTCACCTGGGACATGTCGTACGTGTTGCCGTACGAGTCGTTAACCGTCTCGGGCGTGCCGTCGGCGTTGTACAAGGTCCCCTGGATATAGAAGTCCTTGTAGTTGCGGTTGACGTAGTCGAGGCGGAGGTTGCCGTTGTTGCCGAGGCGCGTCGCGAAGCCGATCGAGTACTCGTCGACGTTCGGCGACTTGAGGGAGTTGAGGATCTCGACGTTCAGGCCCGGGATCGACGCGTAGACCAGGAGGGAGTTCTGTTGCGCCTGGGTCAAACCGTTGAACCAGTTGAACACGGCGTCGATCGCCTGGTGCGGGGTCAAGCATCCCGAACCGGTGGTGGTGTCGCATCCGGCGCCGGTGTTGATCGACGGCGGAGTGGGTCCGATCGGGTTGCCGTTGGCGTCGGTGGGCGTGCCGTAGAGGTAGGTCAGCGAAGCCGGCTGGCCACCGGCGGCGCTGGCGTCGGCCTGGGTGTTCGAGATGCCGGCGACGTACTTGGCGTAGCTGGCGTTGAACTGCCAGCTGCCGTCGCCGAACGGGTCATAGGTGGCGCTCAGGCGCGGGCTGACGGCCGAGTCCTTGGCGGTCAGCTGACCCGAGGCGTTGACGCCGTGGTTCTTGTCGTAGCGGACGCCGATGTTGAAGGAGAAATTGTTGTTGAGGCGCCACTTGTCGTTGACGAACAGGGACTCGGTCTTGAAGTCGTTGCCCTGGCTGAGCTGGAAGATCGGCGCCCAGAACACGTACGACGAGCCGCTGTCCGGAATGAAGACCGGGTACGGCGTGCCGCCCGTCAGGGTCGGCATCGTGCCCGGCAGGCCGACCTCGGAGTCGGCGTACAGGAACCAGCTCGAGCCGGACTGGTAGTTGTTCGACGTGCGCATGTCCTCGAACTGGTCGTAACCCGCGACGACGTCGTGGGAGCCGAGGCTGCCGGTGGAGAGGAACCACGACGCCTTGGCGATGTACTCCTTGTTGTCGCGCTTCTCCGGCGAGATGGCGCCGAAGATCGGCGAGTTGTAGAACGGGGCGGCGCCGAAGTTGTTGAGGTCCGCGATCGGCGTGCCGCGCTCCAGGTCGCTGTACGGGCTGCCGGAGTTGACGAAGGTGAACTGCTTCTCCGAGTACTGGCCCTCGACGAAGAAGTTGTCGCTCAGCACGCCGGTGTAGTTGACCGCCTTCAGATTCTGCGGCAGCTGCCGGGTGTAGGTGCTGGCGAGGTCGAAGAAGGTGTAGCCGGAAACCTGGAAGCCGTACCCGTTGTCGGCGTGCTCGATCTTGAGGTAGTCGGCGACGAGGCGGTGGTTGGGCGTCGGGGAAATCGTCAGCTTGCCCTCGTACCGGTTCTCGTTAAACCCGGTGGTGAAGGGGATGTCCGTGACGTAGGTCTGGGACGAGCCCTTGGTGTTCAGCTGGCGGAACGCGCCAAAGAACCAGATGTGGTCCTTCCAGAGGAAGCCGCCCAGCGTCACTTCGTGCTGGTTGTTGATCTTGTCCAGCCGCTGCGCCGTCTGGAGCGGGCCAACCGCGGTCCACTTGTCGTTGGTCAGCGTGTCGCGGTAGGAGCCGTGGAACTCGTTGCCGCCGGACTTGGTCAGCATGTTGATCACGCCGCCGGTGAAGCGCCCGTACTCGGCGGAGACGTCGGAGACCGACGTGGTGGTCTCCTGCACGGCGTCCTCGATGTAGAGGTTGGTGGGCGTGCCGCGCACGTTGTCCATGACCGCGACGCCGTTGATCATGAACAGGTTCTCGTACGACACCGCGCCCGCGATGGTGACCGCGTTCGAGGCGCCGGCGTTTTGCTCGACACCGGCGGTCATCAATGCCGCCTGGGTGATCGTCTTGGCCACCGGGAGCTTGTTGATGAGCGACTTCTCATAAGTGGTGGCGGCGGTCCCGGACGACTGGATGGTCTCGTAGGCGCCGGTGACCGTGACTTCCTCGGCGACCTTCGCCTGCGGCATCGTCGCGTTGACCTTCTGGGTCTGGGCGGCGTTGACCTTGACCGTCGTTTCGATGGTCTGGAACCCCTGCAGTTCGAACCTCACCCGGTATTCGCCGGGGGGCAGGAACGCCAGGATGTAGTCACCGTTGCCGTTGGTGACCGACGAGCGGGTCCCCTGCAGGTTCGGGGACGTCGCGGAGACGGTCACGCCGGGGAGCGCGTCCTTGCCGTCGGTCGCGTGCCCCGACACGGCCCCCGTGGGCATCTGGGCGAGGAGCGGCGTCGCCACAAGCCCGATGAGCAGAGCAAACAGAACGAAACGCTTCATCCTTTTCCTCCTTTTTCCGTTGTACCTCTGAAGCCTTCACAGCGCCTGAACCGGTGACGCTACCGAAGCTTGCTCCAACCTCCTGGAGTTGCTCGAGTTGACGCCTCCTTTTCCGGCGCGGGGGTGCAGCACGGCCCCCGCCTCGCGATACCTGGGCAAAAGCAACCACAAATTCACGCTGTGCCCCTCTGCAATGGCTGTGCCGGGGTTGGCCTCGGCGCCAGCCTCGCTCGGGGTCCCAATATCCGGTCGTTTGGATGAATCGTTCGGCTTCGTGGATGCGTGGGCCGCGGGTCAAGTTCGGCATGGCGATCGCCATTTTCACGGGAAGACAGGGGCCGCGCGCCCGGTGGTTACGCCCCACACGATCCAATTGTAGGGACTGAACTTGTCCCCACGCGCCGGCGCGCCCGCGTCGATCTCGCGGCTTGCGGGCAGCCGCAGGGGCCGCCCCTCCGCAGAAGGTCGCCAGCCGGGTGCCGGCGGGCCAGCCCCACACCGGCGGGGTTTGTGTAGCGGCCGATGCTTGCATCGGCCGACGGCTCGCCCAACTGGACAAGGCCGGCGTTTGCGAGCAAACGCCGCTACGGCGTTGCCTTCCGACCAGTAGCCGGCATCGGCCGACAGCCGTCGCGGCCGCGCCCCAGCGCCGGCCTCCACGAGGTTCAGCATCGGCTCGAGGTGCTCGACATCCGGAGCCTGGTTCGTCAACGCCTGCGCCACGATGACCTGATGCCGCTCATCGACGACCAGCTGGCCGTTGTAGCCCTGCAGAAATCCACCCTGATGCTTCATGATCTGACTGTCCGGATCGGTGAAGTTACGCTGCGCCTTGCCGGGAGGTCGGCCGTCCTTGGTCGGTTGCACCCGATGCCGCGGCAGCGCATCACCGCCTGTAGTTCCACCAGCCGGCGGGTCGCCGTCTTTCGTCTGCTCCCGGGCTGCCCGCTCGGCCGCCGCCTCCGCCTCCAGCTCCGCCTTCGCCTGCCGCAGCCGCACCAGCCGCTCATCCCGCCGCCGCAGCTCCTCCGGCAGCTCATCACCCCGCACACCCACGCCGTACCGCGCGTCCTCCTCGGCGTCGGTCCGCTCCGCTCGCTCCAGCAGCGCCTCGACCTCGGCCATCAGCTCCCGCTCGCTCTTGACCATCCGCTCGTAGCTCATCGCCTTGTGCTTCGAGGCGCTCGCCTTCACCTTGGTCCCGTCCAACGCCACATGCCCCAGCTTGACCATCCCCGCCTTCTGGCACACCCGCAGCACCTGGATGAACAGCCCCTCAAGCTCCTTTAGATGCTCCCGCCGAAACTCCGAGATCCGCGTGTGGTCCGGGTGCTGGCCCCCGGTCAGGATCCGCGTCGGTACATCCTCCCAGGTCGCCCGCTCCAACCGCCGCGACGACGCCACCCCAGTCGCATACCCGTACAGCAGCAACGCCGTCATCATCCCGGGGTGGTACCCCTTCTCTCCACGCGCGTCCCGGTGCTGGTAGCACCCTTCGATCCCGCTCAGGTCAAGCTGCTCGATGAGGTCCAGCACGCAGTACACCAGGTGACCCTGCGCCAACCAATCGTGCGGCGACGGCGGCAGCAGCCAGAGGCGGCTAGACAAGGCGGAGACATTCGCGAGCGGTGGGCGTGGGTGGAACCCTCGGTGTGGACGGAGCGCATGCTGGAGGCCTTGGAACACGGGGTGATGGGAGGCAAGAGGCTTAACGCCTTCTTCACGGCCCAGGGGTTTTTCACCGCGACCGAAGCCCCTACGGCCGCCCTTCAGTCTCACTGAGGAACCACCAACTGGAGAGCCGGATGCGGGAAATCCGCTCGTCCGGTTCGGAGGGAGGGGGGGCCGGAACCAACCGGCCCTCCTACATCAGAGGCAACGACCCGTCCGTCATCTGGTCGTCGTTCGCGCCGGCACGCCCGCGCGCCTTACCGTCGCGCCCAACATCTGCGCTCCGGCTGAGGGGGGCTGGCCGCCCTACGGCGCGGTGGCGGTGCAGTCGCCGCCCTCACTCACCGCGGCGTACAGGGCGGCCTCCGCTTCGTGCAGCAGCTCGTCGGCGGCGAGGTGGCGGCCGGGGCGGTACTGCGCGAGGCCGGCGGTGGTGCGGGCCCGGCTGGCGCGGGCGCCGGCGTTCTCGCCGGCCGTCCGCCGCAGCCGCTCGATGATCGTCATCGCGGCGCGCTCGTCGGTCTCGGCGAGCAGGAGGGCGAAGGTCTCGCCGTCGTAGCGGGCGAGCAGGTCGATCTGACGGAGCGCCCGCCGCAGGGTCGAAACCGCCTCGACCGCAGGCTGGCCGCGCTCGCCGGAGCTGTCGGCAACGGTGAGTCGGAGGAGAGCGACTGCGAGCGACGAGCCGTTGCGCCGCGTCCGCAGCAACTCCGACGCGAGGCGGTCGGTGAAGCGCTCCCGGGTCATGAGCCCGGTCGTGGCGTCCACCGGCTCGCCCCAGCGGCGCTGCATCCAGGTCATCCCGAGCGCGAGCGACATGCACAGCGCGAACGGCACGGCGGCGAGGGACGCGATCAGTTCGCCGCCGAGCAGCCGTGTGCGCGGGAGGACGCCGACATCCACGAGCACGTCGAACGCGATCGCAGCGGTGAACAGCGCCGTGACGGCGAGGGCGGTGCGCGCGCACGGACGGCGGCCGAGGAGGGACGCCTCGATCTTCAGGGTCACGCCGGCGACGAGCAGGAGGGAGGCCTCGCCGCCGTAGAGCCAGAACTGCAGGTCGCCCTCGTTGCGCCACACCAGGGTGAACACGGCCCCCAGGGCGAGGAGGGTCTCGAGCCCGAGAAGGGCGACCGGCTGCCGGCGCGTGGCGAGCCTGAACGGGACGGGGGCAAAGAGCGCCACCCCGGCCAGGAGCGAGGCCACGGCCACGCGGTACATGGCGCCGAACCCCAGGACGAGGACCGGGCCCCAGGTCGTGTGCGCGACCGCGAAGACCGCGACGGCCGCCATCGCACCGGCAAATGAGAGGTGCTCGAGGAGGTCGCGCTGCGTGAAGAACAGCAGCAGGTGGAGCGCGGCGAGCGTCAACAGGAGAGTCGCCACGCTGTACGCCCCAACGTCGCGGAAGACCTCGTGCGCGAGGACCGTCCGGTAGCGGTCGAGCAGGGGCGCCGGGCCGAGCAGCCCTCCGAAGCGCGAGTCGTTGTAGACGTGGATCGCGAGCTCGTTGAGCTGCCCGAGCCGGACGACGTCCTGCGGGATCAGGTAGAAACGGTGGGCGAGCGTGGCATTGTCGAAGCGCGGGGGGAACGAGCCGCTGCCGCCGATCCGCCGGCCGTTGAGGAACACCTCGTCGACGTCGCCGACGCGGCCGAGGTCGAGGCCGAGGTCGAAACCGGCGAGGTCGGACGAGACCACGAACGAGAGGCGGTACCAGGCGTGGCCGGTGTACTCCGGCCACCCCTGGCGCTCCCACGCCCCGGGGACGTGGATCCGCTGCCAGTTGCGCTCCTCTCGGAACGGGCTCGCGAACGCGGGGTCGTGGCCGACCCTGAAAAGCCACTCGCCCGCGAGCGACGCGGGCAGCGCATCGACGGCCAGCGGCGGGGCGTCCTGAGCTGCGGCGGCGCCGGCAACGGCGAGGGCGATCGCGGCGATCGCCAGGGACGCTCTCACCAACCGCCTCCGCACGGGACCGCCACCGCGCCGGGGTACGCGGCGGCGAGCGACGCCGCCAGCGCCAGCGCCTTGGCCCGTCCGGCGAGACCGGTCGCCCGCACGCGCGTGAGGCCGCCGCCGGCCGGCGCGAAGCGTACCGCGAGCCCCATGGCCTCGAGTTTGGCGCGGGCGCGTTGTGCGTTCTCGTCCCTCGCGAACGCACCGACCTGGACTTCCCAGCACGGCTCGTCGGGCATGCCGTCCCCGATGCGCGTCACCTCGAGCCGCACCGGGATCACGCCCGGGCCGATCGCGCCAAGGACCTCGGCGGCGCGGCGGGAGAGGTCGAGGATGCGTCCCGCCACGAACGGGCCGCGGTCGTTGATCGTGACCTCTGCCTGGCGCTTCGAGTCGAGGTTCGTCACCCGGACGACGGTGCCGAACGGCAACGTGCGGTGTGCGGCGGTCATCGCCCACATGTCGTAACGCGGCCCGGACGCCGTCGGGCGCCCGTGGTAAGGCTCGCCGTACCAGGAGGCGAGGCCCTCCTCGACCGCGCCTCGCGCCGCGACGGCAGGAGCGCCGTGCGCCGTGCTCGTTGCCCTCCGGACCGGACGCGTCGTCGCGCACCCCACCGCTACGAGCGCGAGCGCGCAAGCAACCGCCACGGCCGTGTGTGTTTGTCGCCGTGGCACGTCCGAGCCCCGAGCCCCGAGTCCCGAGTCCCCGTTTCTCAAACCTGCGGCTCCTCGCCGTCCGCCGCGGCGGCGTGGGACTCGATCCACGGCATGGCGACATCGGCGAGGAACTCGTCGACCTGCTCCGGCGCGCGGCCGATGAAGCGCGCCGGGTCGAGCAGTCCGGCGAGCCTGTCGCGGTCGAGGGCGAACGCCGGGTCGGCCGCGACCAGCTCGAGAAGCGGGTTCTTCTCGCCGCCGTCCTTCACCCGGCGGCCGGCCTCGGCGGAGAGCACGCGCAGGCGCTCGTGCAGCTCCTGGCGGTCGCCGCCGCGGGCCGCCGCAGCGAGCAGCATCTCCTCGCTCGCCATGAAGGGCAGCTCCTCCTCGAGGTTGCGGCGCACCATCGCCGGGTGGACTTCGAGGCCGGCCGCGACCGAGCGCCACAGCAGCAGGATCGCGTCCGCGGCGAGGAACGCCTCGGGGAGAGCGATCCGGCGGTTCGCCGAGTCGTCGAGCGTGCGTTCGAGCCACTGCGAGGCGGCGGTCCACGCGGCGTCCGGCTCGAGGACGATGAGATGGCGCGCCAGAGCCGTCATGCGCTCGCAGCGCATCGGGTTGCGCTTGTACGGCATCGCCGAGGAGCCGACCTGACCCTCGCCGAACGGTTCCTCGATCTCCTTCAGGCGCGCGAGCAGGCGGATGTCGCCGGCGAACTTGTGCGCCGACTGCGCGACGCCGGACAGGCACGCGAGCAGGTAGAACTCGGGCTTGCGCGGCGCGGTCTGGCCGGTGACCGGATAGGTCCCGGAAAAGCCGAACGCTGCCGCGACCCGCCGGTCGAGCTCGCGGACCTTGGCGCCGTCGCCGAGGAGCTGGAGGAACGAGGCCTGCGTGCCGGTCGTCCCCTTGGCGCCCCTTAGGAGAAGGCGGCCGCGCTCGGCCTCGAGGCGCTCGAGGTCGGCAAGCAGGTCGGCGAGCCACAGACAGGCGCGCTTGCCGACGGTGGTCGGCTGCGCCGGCTGGAAGTGGGTGTGGCCGAGGCAGGGGAGGGCGCGGTTGGCGCGCGCGAACCGGGCGAGCGCCGCCGCGGCGGCCGTCCCGCGCCCGAGGACGAGGTCGGCCGCGCGGCCCAGGATGACGAGGTCGGCGTTGTCGGTGACGTAGCACGACGTCGCCCCGAGGTGCAGGTGCGGGCCCGCCGCCGGCGCGGCCTCGGCGAGGGCGCGGATGTGGGCCATCACGTCGTGGCGGGTCTCGCGCTCGATCTCGGCGGCGCGCGCGAGTTCGGCCGCGGTCGGGTCGAGGTGCGCCTCGAGCTCGGTGATCGCCTCCGCCGGGATCGCGACTCCGAGATCGCGTTCGGCGCGCATCAACTCGAGCCACAGGCGCCGCCACAGCCCGAACCTCACGGCGGGCGAGAACAGCCGCCGCATCGCGCGCGAGGCGTACCGTCCGGCAAGGGGGTGAACGAACTCGTCCATGCGTTCATTGTGCCACGCCGCGCGGCGGCAGCGGATGCCGCCCGAGTGCCACGCCGCGCGGAGGCGGAGGACGCCGCCCGATCAAACGCTTGCGCAATTCGTTTGCGATTGGCTTACACTTGCTCAATGGCGTTGAGACTGTGGGGCTCGCTGCGCACCCGCGTCGCCGTGATGGCGGTGGGTGGTGCGGCGGTCGCCGTGGCCACCGTCCTGGTGGCGGCCGACCTGCTCGGGACGGCCGAAACCGACAACGCCGTCGAGCGCTTCGCTCGCGCGGCGTCCGTAAGCCTGGCCGAGCGCCTGGAACGGCCGCTCGCGGCCGGCGATCAGGATGCCCTCGTCAGGACGGCGCGGCGGGTGGTGGACCGCGGTGGGGTGTTTCTCGTCGTGGTGTTCGACCGCAACCGCCTGGTGGCGGCGGCGGAGCCCGCCGGGACGCCACCGGGGCCGATCCTCGGCGCCTGGCTGGCGGGTGACGGCGACGAGATCGCGCTCACGCTCGGTGGGGTGCCCATCCAGGCGAGCTTCCAGGTGGTCCGGAACGGCGGGGACGACCTCGGCGGCCTCTGGCTCGCGGTGGACCGACGGCCGATGGACAGGACGCTGGAGCGTTTGCGGGGCGCGGCGCTGGCCTTCGCGGCCGGTTTCGCGGCCCTTTGCGGGCTCCTCGCCTGGCTCGCGGCGGGCCGGATCACCGGTCCCCTCGACGACCTCGGCGAGACGGTGGCGGCGATCGGCCGCGGCGAGCTGGCCACGCGCCACCCGGTCCGCGGCCCGGAGGAGATGCGGCGTCTCGCCGACCGGGTGAACCGGATGGCGGAAAAACTCGAGAGCACCCGGGCCGAGCAAGTCCGCATCGCCGCCGAACTCGACGGTCAGGTGCGCGACCGGACGCGGCAGATCGAGCAGACCAACCGGTTGCTGCTCAACATCGCCCACAAGGATCCGCTTACCAACATCGAGAACCGCCTCGGCTTCCAGCAGGAGCTTGAGAAGTACCTTTCACTGTGCCGGCGCAGCGGCCAGCCGCTCGCGGTGATCATGATGGACCTCGACGGCTTCAAGGCCTACAACGACACCTGGGGCCACGCCGCCGGCGATCAGGCACTCATCGCCGTCGGCGCGGCGCTGCGGGGGCGGGCCCGCGCCTCCGACACCGTCGGGCGTCTCGGCGGGGACGAGTTCTGCATCGTCATCCCCTCCACCAAGCCCGAGCGCGCGGTCGCGGCCGCCGAGGGCTTCGTCGCGGCGATCGTGGAGGCGACCCGCGACCTGCCGCGCCCGGGCGCCAACGCCACCCTCGGGGCGAGCGCCGGCGTCGCCTGCTTCCCGGAAGACGGCGACGAGGCGGCCGAGCTTCTGGCGCGCGCCGATGCGGCGCTGTATCGGGCCAAGGCGGCGGGGAAGGGGAGGGTGTTTCGAGCCGCACCCCCCCTCCCCGACCAGCAAGCCTGAAGACGGCGCCGCGAATATCGGACCATCCGCTGCGTTGCGCTCACCCCGCTCGCATCCTCACGTAGCCTCCGGCTGCGCTCCGGTGCGGCGGGGATCGCGCGCCTTGCGGCTGGCCCAATCTTCGCGGCGCGGCTACACGCCTCAAGCTGCGACGCCCTGCCTGTCGGCGTCGCTGGTTCTAATGTGGGGCGCGCCCGCCGGGCGCGCTTCTTCGTCTTCGAGGGAGGCGCGGGAGGCTGCGCGGCCTGCGGCCGGCTCCGCCGGCTCTGACCACGGACCACGTCTTCGTTTTGCCCGAACCCCGAAACCCGAGCCCCGAGTCCCGGCCTTCCCGCCTTGACTTCCTTGTGAGCGATCCGCACAATCGCTTACCTCCATGCGGGCACTCCCCGCGGTGGGCGGAGGCCTTTGTGACAGAGCATCAAGACGCACGGCGGCCGGTGGCGGTGATCGCCTTCGGGGGCAACGCGCTGCTCCGGCCCCAGGACCACGGCACCCAGGAGGAGCAGTTCACGCTCACCTGGAAGGCGACGCGTTGGCTGGTGGAGATCATCCACCGGGGGTTCGAGCTGGTGATCGTCCACGGCAACGGGCCCCAGGTCGGCAACATCATGATCCAGGTCGAGGAGGCGATCACCAAGATCCCGCCTCAGAGCCTGGAGTTGTGCGTGGCGCAGACCGAGGGCTCGATGGGGTTCATGCTGCAGAACCAACTGCGCAACCGGCTCAACGAGGAGCAGCTCGCGAAGTCCGTGGTCACGGTCCTCACCGAGGTCGAGGTGGCGCGCGACGATCCCGCGTTCGAGAACCCGAGCAAGCCGGTCGGCCCCTACTTCACGGCGTACCGCGCCAACCTGCTGATGCAGGAGCAGGGGTGGCAGATGGTCGAGGACGCGGGGCGCGGCTGGCGCAAGGTCGTTCCCTCGCCGCGGCCGAAGCGGATCCTCGACGTCGGGGTGATCAGGCGCCTGGTCGAAGGCGGGTCGGTGGTGATCGCCGCCGGCGGCGGCGGCATCCCGGTCTACCAGGACGTCGGCAACTACTTCAGGGGGGTCGAGGCCGTGATCGACAAGGACTACACGACGTCGTTGCTCGCCCAGGAGTTGGACGCCGACCTCTTCATCGTGCTCACGCAGGTGGCCCAGGTCGCGGAGAACTTCGGGCGTCCCAACCAGCGCTGGCTGCAGGAGATCACGGTGGCCAGGGCGAAGGAGATGCTGGACCAGCACCAGTTCCCCCCCGGTTCGATGGGACCCAAGATCAGGGCCGCGATCGAGTTCGTGGAGAAGACAGGCAAGGAGGTGCTCATCACCGACGCCGAGCACCTCAAGGATGCGCTCGCGCGCACGTCCGGCACGTACATCGTGGCCGACGGCGCCGGCAGGGAGGCGTGAGATGTTCCACGGCCCGTGGCAGAGACACAAGGACCTGGTTTCGATCCACGACCTGAGCGCGGAGGAAGTCGAGGCGCTGTTCCAGCTCGCCGCCAACGTGAAGGCCCGCCCCGAACGCTACCGTACGGCGCTCTCCGGCCAGACCCTGGCGATGATCTTCGAGAAGTCCTCGACGCGCACGCGGGTCTCGTTCGAGGTCGGCATGTACCAACTCGGCGGGCTCGCGACGTTCCTGTCGAGCCGGGACATCCAGATCGGCCGCGGGGAGACGATCGAGGACACCGCCAGGGTCCTCTCCCGCTACGTCAACGGGATCATGGCCCGGACCTTCGCGCACGCGACGGTCACGGACCTCGCAAGGTTTGCGACGGTGCCGGTGATCAACGGGCTGACCGACCTGCTGCACCCGTGTCAGGCGCTCACCGACTACTTCACGGCCCGCGAGCGGTTCGGCACGACCAAGGGCCTGACCCTCGCCTACGTCGGCGACGGCAACAACATGGCCCACTCGCTGATGATGGGCGGGCCGAAGGCCGGGATGAACGTGCGCGTCGCCAGCCCGGAGGGGTACAAGCCGAAGCCGGCGATCGTCGAGCTGGCCAAGCAGGACGCCGCGGCGGTGGGGACGACGGTCGAGGTGGTCACCAAACCCGAGGACGCCGTGCGCGGCGCCCATGTGGTGTATACGGACGTGTTCGCCTCGATGGGGCAGGAGGCCGAGGCGCAGGTGCGCCTCAAGGCGTTCGCCGGCTACCAGGTCACCCCCGAGCTGATGGAAACCGCCGACAAGGACGCCGTCTTCATGCACTGCCTGCCGTGCCACCGCGGTGAGGAGGTCGCCGCCGCCGTGGCGGACGGCGGCGCATCCGTGATCTTCGACGAGGCGGAGAACCGACTGCACGTGCAGAAGGCGGTCATGCTGATGCTGATGATGAACCGCCACTGATTCGGTCTCGCGAAACCCCGGCGCCATCGCCCGAGGGCGCCGCCGATAGCGGACCGTCTGCTGCGTTGCCCTTCGGCGGCTCGCGTGCTCACGTAGCCTCCGGCTACGCTCCGCTGCGTCCGCCTCGGGCGCCTTGCATCCGGCCCACTCTCGGCGGCGCGGCTACACGCCGCAAGCTGCGACGCCCTGCCTGTCGGCGTGTTGAAGGTCGCCATGAGGTCGGCGTTCCGTCTGAGCCGGCAGGCCTACGGCAGCCCTCGACTGCAGGAGGCGCTGGCCACGCAAGGCCTGTCCTGCAGTCGCAAGCGGGTGGCGCGCCTGATGCGCGAGGAGGGCATGACGCCGAAGAAGGTGCAGCGCATGCGGCGGACGACGCACAGCATTGGCAGTCATCCCAAGGCGCCGAACGTGCTGGACCGCCACTTCACGGTGGGTGCGCCGGACACGGTCTGGGCCGGTGATATCACGTACCTGTGGACCGATGAAGGCTGGTTGTACCTGGCTGTCGTGCTGGACCTGTTCTCCCGGCGGGTGGTGGGATGGTCGACCAGCGACCGTCTGAGGGAGGAGCTCACGGTCGCTGCGCTCCAGCGGGCGCTTTGCGAGCGCCATGTCGAGAAGGGTCTGCTGCATCATTCCGACCGCGGGAGTCAGTACACGAGCGACGCCTACCAGCGCCTGCTCCGGACGCGAGGGCTCACCGTCAGCATGAGCCGCAGCGGGGACTGTTGGGACAACGCGGTCGTCGAAAGCTTCTTCGCTACGCTCAAAGCCGAGCTCGGGGAACGCTTCTCCTCACGATCGGCCGCTCATTTGCAGCTGTTCGACTACATCGAGGTCTTCTACAACCGGCAGCGGCTTCACTCCTCGCTCGGCTATCTCAGTCCGGTCCAGGCCGAGGCAAGGTTCGCTCGAAAGACAGCGGCATGAATGGCAGGCTATTCTTGGTGTCCACGAAACGGAGCAAGTCCTGTTGGTTCTAATGTGGGGCGCGCCCGCCGGGCGCGCTTCTTCGTCTTCGTGGGAGGCGCTCGGGGCTGCGCGGCCTGCGGCCGGCGCAGCCGGCTCGGACCACCGACCACGCCTCCCCTGTACCCGAACCCCGAGCCCCGAACCCCGAACCCCGAGCCCCGAACCCCGAACCCCGAGCCCCGAGCCCCGAACCCCGAGCCCCGAGCCCCGAGTCTCGAGCCCCGTTCTTCCTGCCAGGTTGACGCGCCCGGATGGCGCGACGGCGGGGGCGTGAGCCTGAGACCGAGGTGAAAGTTGGCAGGCCGATTGCTTTAGGGTGCTGCGATGGCGGACCGTGGTACGCCCGGGCAGGCGTGTGCCCGAGCGTGGGCCGCGCCCGCGCCGCCGGAGGTGGGAAGTGATCGAGGTCGAGGGATTGACGAAACGCTTCGTCGAAAAGGACGCCGTCGCCAATGTTTCCTTCTTCGTGCCCGAGGGCGAGGTGCTCGGGTTTCTGGGCCCCAACGGCGCCGGCAAGACCACCACGATGCGCATGATCACCGGGTTCCTGCCGCCGACCTCGGGCAGCGTCAAGGTGGCCGGCCTGGACGTGGCCGCCGACTCGCTGGCGGTGCGCGCCCGGATCGGGTACCTGCCCGAGAACGTGGCGCTCTACCCCGAGATGCGGGTGGAGGAGTACCTCCGTTTCCGGGCCGCGATCGAGGGGGTGGGGCGGGCCGACATGCGGGCGCGGGTAGACGAGGCGGCCGAGCGCTGCATGATCTCTGATGTGCGCCGGCAGGTCATCGGCACGCTTTCCAAGGGATACCGCCAGCGCGTCGGCCTGGCCGGGGCGCTCATCCATCGCCCGCCGGTGCTGATTCTCGACGAGCCGACGGTCGGCCTCGACCCCAGGCAGATCGTCAAGATCCGCGAGCTGATCACCGAGCTCGGGCGCGAGCACACCGTGATCCTCTCGACCCACATCCTCCCCGAGGTCGAGCAGGTGTGCCGGCGGGTGTTGATCATCGACAACGGCAAGCTCGTCGCCGACGGCACGCCGGAGCAGCTGCGCGGCGGCTTCTCCGGCGCGGCGCAGCTCTCCGTGCAGCTCGAAGCGCCGGAGGGCGAGGCCCGCGCCGCGCTGGAGGCGCTTTCCGGCTCCACGGGCGTGAAGAGCGAGGGGAACGGGAGGTTCCGCGTCGCCGTGGAGGGCGGATCCGACCTGCGCCGCGACGTGTTCTCACTCGCGGTCGCGAAGGGGTGGGTGCTGCTCGAGCTGGCGCAGACGACGCCCTCGCTCGAAGACGTCTTCCTGCGGCTCACGACCCACGACGTCGCGGCGGAGGCCGAGGCGCCGGTCGCGGAGGTGGCCAATGCGTAAGCTCTTCGCGCTCGTCGAGCGCGAGCTGTTGGCGTACTTCTCGTCGCCGCTCGCCTACGTGGTGCTGACGGCGTTCCTGTTCATCAACGGCTACGTCTTCTACCTGATCGTCGCGTTCCTCAACGACCCGCGCACCCAGGCGATGGCGCCGCTCAAGCTGCTGTTCGGCGGCACGATCTTCTTCTGGCTCTACCTGCTGTTCGTCGTGCCGGTGATCACGATGCGCCTGCTGGCGGAGGAGCGCCGCACCGGCACTCTGGAGGTGCTCCTCACCTCGCCGGTGAGCGAAGGCCAGGTCGTTGCCGGGAAGTTCATCGCGGCGTTCGTGTTCTACCTGTTCCTCTGGCTGCCCACCTGGGTCTACGTCTGGATCCTCGCGGGCCACGCCAAGATCGACTTCGGCCCGGTCTGGGCCGGCTACCTCGGGATCGCCTTGCTCGGCCTGCTGTTCCTCTCGGTGGGCACGCTGACGTCCGCGCTGGTGCGCAACCAGATCATCGCGGCGATCCTGGCGTTCGCGGTGCTGGTGGTCGTGTTCTCCATCGGCCTCGTCGAGAACATCGCCACCGGCGCGGCGTTGAAGGGAGCCCTGGGCTACATGAACCTGTGGAACCACATGGACGACTTCGCCAAAGGGATCGTGGACACCCGCCACATCGTCTACAGCCTGAGCCTCACCGGGCTCTTTCTCTTCCTCGCCACCAAGGCGCTGGAAGCGAGCAAGGGGAGGTGAGCGATGAAGCGCCAGAAGATTTTCGCCGCCTCGTCCGCCACCGCCGGCATCGTCCTGGCCGTGGTCCTCGTCGGAATGGTGAACTGGCTCGGGTACCGGCACTACTCGCGCGGCGACTGGACCAGCTCCAAGCTCTACACGCTCTCGGCGAAGAGCCTGAACGTCCTCAAGGGCATCACCAAGGACGTGCGCGTGGTGGTGCTGATGACGCCGTCGACGCCGCTGTTCTCCGAGACGAAGGAGCTGCTCGACCGGTACCAGGCGGCTTCGCCGAAGATCAAGGTGGAGTTCATCGACCCCGAGCGCGACCCGCTGCGCACCAAGGCGCTCGCCCAGGAGTTCGGGGTGACCACCGCGAACACGGTGGTGTTCTCCTCCGAGGGGCGCAAGAAGTACGTCACCTCCGACCAGCTCGCCGACTACGACTACTCCGGGATGCAGATGGGCCAGACGCCGAAGCTGAAGGGCTTCAAGGGCGAGGAGCAGTTCACCGCCGCAATCCTCGCCGTCGTCAACCCGAAGGTCCCCAAGATCTACTTCACCACGGGCCACGGCGAGCATGACCCCGACGGGATGGACGCGGACGGCTACTCGCAGCTGCGGGACGCGATCAAGCGCGACAACTTCGACGTGGAGAAGACGACGCTGCTGTCGGGCGCCGTCCCGCCGGACTGCGACCTCCTGGTGATCGCCGGCCCGAAGGCGCCGTTCACCGATCCGGAGAAGGCCGCGCTCAAGGCCTACCTCGACAATGGCGGGCGGGCCCTCGTCATGCTCGATCCCGTCATCGGCGACCGCGCCCAGCCCTCGGGCCTGGAGGAGCTGCTCAAGGAGCACGGCGTGCAGGTCGATGACGACATCGTCGTCGACCCGGCCCGCAGGCTTCCGTTCTTCGACCTCTCGGCGGTGTACGCCAACGAGTTCCGCTCCCACCCCGTGGTGAACGGGATGCAGGGGCTCGCGGTGCTGTTGCCGGTGGCGCGATCGGTGACCACGGTGAGCGCGCCGGGGGCGTCGTCCACCATTCTGCTCACGACTTCGGACAAGGGGTGGGGCGAGACCGACCTCGCGGCGATCGCGGCCGGCAAGCCGGTGGCCAAGGACGCCAAGGACATCCCAGGACCGGTGTCGCTCGGCGTCGCCGCCCAGTCGGAAAAGAACAAGGAGAATGGCTGGCGCCTGGTGGTGTTCGGCAACTCGGCGTTCGCCACCAACCGGTACCTCGCCAACGCCGGCAACTCCAACCTCGCCCTCAACGCGGTCAACTGGCTCGCGAACCAGGTGCAGGCGCTCGGCATCGCGCCGCGCTCGCCGGAGCAGGTGCAGCTCTTCCTCTCCGAGACGCAGATGAGCCACGTCCTGCTGATCTCGCTGATCGGGTTGCCAGGGTGCGCGATCCTGCTCGGCGTCGCGGTGTGGTGGCGCCGGCGCCGGTAGGAGGCGGGCATGAAGACTGGGAGACTGATCCTGCTGGCGCTCGTGGTCGTTGGCCTGGGCGCCTACATCGGGTTCTTCGAACGCCACCAGCCGACGACCGACCAGCTCAAGGAGCGCGTGGGCAAGCTCTTCGCCGGCCTCGACCAGGCCAAGGCGAGGAAGGTCGTGGTGACCAACCCCCACGGTCGCTTCGAGCTCGTCAAGGACAAGAATGCGTGGTCGCTCAAGGCCCCGCTCACCGACCAGGCCAACGAGGGCGCGGTCTCGAGCCTGCTGTTCTCTCTGACCGGCCTCAAGGCCGAGCGCACGTTCGCGGCCAAGGACGTCAAGCTCGCCGAGTACGGTCTCGAAAAGCCGCCGCTGACGGTCACGGTCGAGGACGACGCGGGCAAGACCTTCACCCTCGAGCTCGGCACCGAGCTCCCGCTCGGCAACCTGCGGGCGGCCGAGACCGGCGACGGCAACGTCTACCTCGTGAGCAAGTACGTGGCGAGCGACCTCGACAAGGACCTGAGCGCGTGGCGCTCCGACGAGCTTGCGCAGGTCTACTCCCCGGACGTCGCGTCGGTGACGATCGCCGGCCCCGATGGACCACTCGCGCTCGCCCACGCCGGGTCGCTCTGGACGATCACCGCGCCGACGCCCGACCTCGCCGACCGCGACCGCGCCGAAGGCCTGCTCACCGACATCTCGGGGGCGCGGATCAAGGAGTTCGTAGACAACGCGCCGGACCTCAAGGCGCTGGGCCTCGAGCCGAGCCGCTGGAGCGTGACGATCGTCAAGCGCGACGCCAAGGCCGCACCGCTCGCCCTTCAGTTCGGAAACGAGCGCGACGCCAAGGGCGGCAAGCAGGTCGCGTGCAAGCGCGGAGACAGGGTGTTTTGGGTCGAGGCGAAGACCGTCTCGCATTTGGGCGGGCCGTGGCAGGCGTGGCGCTCGAAGAAGCTGCTCGGTTTCGACAGCTGGGGGGTGGACAAGCTCGAGGTCGCATCCGGCGCCGCCACTGCCTCGTTGGAGCGCAAGGACGGGGCTTGGAAGGCCGGCACGACCGAGGTGGACGGCGATGCGGTGAGCCGCCGCCTCACGGCGCTCGCCGGCCTCGAGGTCAAGGCGTTCGACCTGCCGAAGCCGTCCGGCGCGCCGCTCGGTCACGTCAAGCTCTCCGGGCAGGGCTTCTCCGACGACGCCGAGTTCTACCCTGGGAACTCGTCCGGCGAGGACGTCGCGATCGTGGCTGGGCGGACCGGGGGGCTCGGGGTGGACGCGGCACAGGTGACCTCGGTGCTCGCCGATCCGGCGGCGCTGGCGAAGCCGAAGCCGACGCCAAAGCCGGTGACGACGCCGGCGAAGGGCAAGCCGACGGCGGCGGCTCCGCCGGCCGCGAAGAAGTAGGGCGGCGGCCGGGACCGCCGGAAACTCCCCCCGCACGAGATGGCGCACCGGGCCTCCTCCGGTGAAGGGAGCGCGCATGGAGTACCGGACGTTCGGCGGCACCGGGGTCAAGGTCAGCACCCACTGCCTGGGCGCGATGATGTTCGGCGCCTGGGGGAACGACGATGTCGGCGAGTGCGTCCGGATCACCCACGCGGCGATCGACGCCGGGATCAACTTCATCGACACCGCCGACGTGTACTCGGCCGGCGGATCGGAGGAGATCGTCGGCAAGGCGCTCGCCGGCAAGCGAGACGCGGTCGTCCTCGCGACCAAGGTGCACGGCTCCATGGGACGGGGCGTCAACGAGAGCGGCAACTCGCGGCTGTGGATCATGCGCGAGGTCGAGGCGAGCCTGCGGCGCCTGGGCACCGACTACATCGACCTCTACCAGGTCCACCGCCCCGCCGCAGGGACCGACCTCGAGGAGACGATCGGGGCGCTCACCGACCTGCAGCGGCAGGGGAAGATCCGCTACTTCGGGACGTCCACGTTCCCGGCGTGGCTTGTCGCGGAGGCGCAGCGGGTCGCCGAGCGCCGCAACCTCGCGCGGCCGCGGAGCGAGCAACCGCCGTACTCGATCCTGGTTCGCCACGCTGAGCTCGATGTCCTCCCCGCGGCGCAGCGTTACGGGCTGGGCGTGCTGGTGTGGAGCCCGCTCTGCCGCGGGTGGCTCACCGGCCGCTACCGGCGCGGGGCGACCCCCGAGCCGGGCTCGCGGGCGGTGCGCAACCGCGAGCGCGGCGGCGTGTTCGCGGCGCAGTTCGACTTGGCACGGCCGGAGAACCAGCGCAAGCTCGACCTCGTGGAACCGCTGGCGAAGCTCGCCGCCGCGGCGGGCGTCTCGCTCACCCACATGGCCATCGCCTTCGTTCTCAGCCATCCGGCCGTAACCTCGGCGATCGTGGGGCCGCGGACGATGGCGCAGCTCGACGACCTGCTCGGCGGCGCCGACCTGCGGCTCGACGGCGCGACGCTCGACGCCATCGACGGGCTGGTGGCTCCGGGGACGACCGTGGACGAGAACGACCGGGGGTGGGTGCCGTGGTGGCTCGACAAGGCCGCCCGCCGTCGCTAGGGGCGCCGCCGGCGTCGGACCTCTCGCTGCGTTGCGCTCGCCCCGCTCGCATCCTCACATAGCCTCCGGCTATGCTCCGGTGCGGCGGGGTCGCGCGCCTTGCGATAGGCCCAACGGCGGCGGCGCGGCTACACGCCGCAAGTGGCGAGGCCCTGCCTATCGTTGGACTCTTCGTCTTCGAGGGTGGCGTTCGTGGCCGCGCGGCCTGCGGCCGGCGCGGCCGGCACGGGCCACAGGTCGCTGACCACGGACCACGGGTCTCTAGTCGTCGGCGGCGGCGATGCCGAGGCGGCGGATCATCTCGTTGAGCGTGGAGGGGCGCACGCGCAGCATCTGCGCCGCGCGCCGCTGCACGCCGCCGCAGCGGGCGAGCGACGCCTCGATCAACGCGCGGGTGTAGGCGTTGACCGCGTCCTTGAGGTCCAACCCCTCCGTCGGCAGCTGCGCCGTCGGGGTGGCCTGAGGCGCCAGCACCTCGCTTGGGAGCAGGTCCATGTCGATGACGTCCCCGGGACAGAGGACGACGGCGCGTTCGATGACGTTCTCGAGCTGGCGCACGTTCCCCGGCCAGTTGTACCCCATCAGGACGTCGAGCGCGCGGGGGGTGAGGGCGAGTGCCGGTTTGGCGTTCTCCTCCGCGAAGCGGCGCAGGAATTGATTCACGAGCGCCGGGATGTCGTCGGGCCGCTTGCGCAGCGGCGGCAGCTCGATGGTGATCACGTTGAGGCGGTAGAAGAGGTCCTCCCGGAACGTGCCTTCCGCGACCATCCTGGGAAGGTCGGCGTTGGTGGCCGCGATGATGCGGACGTCGACCTTGACCGTCTGTTCGCTCCCCACCGGGATGAACTCGCGCTCCTGGATCACGCGCAGGAGCTTGGCCTGGGTGGGCGGGGTGATGGTGCCGATCTCGTCGAGGAAGATGGTGCCCGAGTCGGCGACCTCGAACAGCCCGCGCCGGTTGGCGACCGCGCCCGTGAACGCGCCGCGCACGTGTCCGAACAGCGTCGATTCCAGCAGGTCGGTGGGGACCGAGCCCGTGTTGACGACCACGAACGACCCCTCCACCCGCGGCGAGAGGTGGTGGATCGCACGCGCCAGCAGCTCCTTCCCCGTCCCCGACTCGCCGGTCAGGAGGATGTTGGAGCGCGAGGGCGCCGCCCGGCGGACGAGGCCGATCACTCCCTCCATCACCTGCGATCGCCACACCATCGTCCCCAGGCCCTCGAGGCGCTGGCGCAGGTCGCGGTTCTCGGTGCGCAGGCGGCGCTGCTCGAGTCCCTTGCGGACCGTGAGCACGACCTCCTGGTTCTTGAACGGCTTGGCGATGTAGTGGAACGCGCCCTCGCGCATCGCGGCGATGGCGGTCTCGACCGAGGAGTAGGCGGTGATGACGACGACGACTGCCTCGGGGTCGCGCCCCTTGATCTCCCTGAGGACCTCCAGGCCCGGCTTGTCGGGGAGCATGAGGTCGAGGAGGACCAGGTCCACCTCGCCGTCCTCGGCCTGGCGCAGCCCCTCGGCCGCGGTGGTGGCCTGCGCGACCTGAAACCCCTCGCGGCGGAGCACGGTGGCGAGTACGTCCTGCAACACCGGTTCGTCGTCGATGATCAAGATCCTCATGCAATCCCTCCGTGGGCCGGCACCTCGACTCGCATCGCGGTGCCTCCCGCCTCGCTCGGCAGCGCCCGGATGGTGCCGCCGTGCGCGACCACGATGTCGCGGGTGATGGCGAGCCCGAGCCCGGTGCCGCCGCGCCCCTGGCGCGTGGTGACGAACGGCTCGAAGATCCGCTCGCGCAGCTCCTCGGCCACCCCGGGCCCCGTGTCGCGGACCTCGAACCACACCGTGGCGCCGCTGCGCCCTACCAGCATCTGGACGGCGCCCCCGGCGCTGGTGGCCTGGATCGCGTTGCGCAGCAGGTTGTGGACGACGAGCTCGAACTGGACGCGGTTGACGTTGGCGGCGGCGTCTTCGGCCGGCTGGATCTCGATCGTCACGCCGCCGCGCTCGGCGTCGGCCTTCATCTGATTGACCTCGTCGCGGGCCAGCACCGAGAGGTCCACAAGCTGGCGCTCGAACCCCGAGGGCCGCGCCAGTTCGAGCAGGTTCGTCACGATGCGCGAGACCCGGAACGCCTGCTCCTCGAGCTTCGCCGCCAGCGGCGCGCGCGGGTCGGACGGCGGCGTCAGCTCGCGCAGGAGCTGTGCGTAGCTGGAGATCCCGGTGACCGGAGTGTTGACCTCGTGGGCGAGACCGGCTGCGAGGCGGCCGAGGGAAGCGAGTCGCTCCTGCTCGGCGAGGCGCTGTTCGAGGTTGAGCTGCTCGGTGATGTCGTCGAGCGCCACGACGCGCCCGTCGAACCGGCCCGGTTCCACCTCGAGCGCGGAGGTGGACAGCAGCCCCGTGTGCCACTCGCCACCGGTCGTGAATCGCACCTGAACCCCGGCAATGTCGGTGGGCAGGAGCGAACGCCACTCCGGACGCAGCTCGACGAGCGTGTGCAGGAACTCGCCGACGAGGAGCCGCGGCTCCCGCCGCAGCAAGGTCCCGGCGCGTTCGTTGGCGCGAAGTACCCGTCCGGAGGCGTCGCAGATCAGCAACGCGGCCGCCGAGAACTGGAAGATGCGCTCGAGGTAGTCCTCGAGCAGCCGATGCTCCTCGACCTGGCGGCGAAGGTTCGCCATCAACAGGGTGTTCTCGAGCGCGAGGGCGGCCTGCGCGGCGAGCGCCCCGACGAGCCGGCGCTCACCGTGGCCGAGCGGCATCCCCCCGTGCCTGCGCCCGCAGTACACGAGGCCGATCACCCGGCCGTCGCGCTCGACTGGGAACCGGTGCCACAGGCCGCGCGCGGCGAGTTCGGCCTCCGCGGGGGTGGGGAACGGATCGCTCAGGCCCTCGGACGGGAGGACCGGCCAGGGCTCGGTCGCGCCGGACGGGTACAGCCGCCCTCCGAGCGCAAGGTACGTCACGACCTTGTCCACCGCCAGCGCGTCGTGGAGCAGTTGCGCCAGGCGCTGTAACAGCGTCTCCGGGTCGCGGTGCGCCACCGCTTCCTCGGCGAAAGTCGTGAGCGCGCGCCGGGCGGCGAGGCGCTCCCGGTACTGCAGGCGCTCGAACCCTTCGAGCAACAACCGCCGGGCCGGCACCGTGAGAGTGGCGAGCAGGACGCCGCCGGCCACCGCGACGAGGTTGCGCCAGTTCCCGAGGCGGAAACCGAACTGCGTGACGGCGTAGTTGAGGAAGGCGAAGCTGACCCCGCCGAGGAGGACCGCCACGCCGGTCGCCACCACCTGGCGCGAGATGTCCTCCAGGTCCCAGAGACGGAACTCAAGCAGCGACGAGGCGACGCCGAGCGGCACCAGCGCCAGCGGCAGCAGCGAGATCCAGGTCAGGACCTCGAGCTCGGCGCCGGCCCACTGCGGGATCAGCGAGAGCAGCAGGTACGGCGCGAAGCCGGCCGCAGCGCCGAGCGCGACCCACTCGACCTGCCGCCGGCGCGTCGGGTCGCTGCGGTTGGACACGTACGTCCGCACCGAGAGGGCGGCGGCCGCCAGAACCCCGAGGACCGCAAGCGCGGCGGTGGCGCCGTCGAGCGCGTCGGCGACGAGCACGTCGCCGACCACAGGCGGCACGAGGCCGGTCGCGAGGCCGGTGCGCAGGGCGGCGACGACGAACGACGGGATGAACGCGGCCCACAGCCAGGAGAAGCGTTTGATCCGGGCGGGAAAGCTGGCGAAGAACACGACCAGCAGCGGCGGCAACGCCAGACGGCCGAAGTCGCGGATCAGGAGAAGAAGCTGCCAGGAGGCGCTGCTGTCCTGTGGAATCGGAACGACGACGGCCGCGAAGAGCGCCTCGGCGAGCGCCAGGAAACGGCCAGCCTGCGAGGTCGGATGGCCGAGGTACACGACGGCCGCGACGGCCAGCGTGAACATCGCGGCGAACGCCACCAGGAGGTAGCGCACGTCGACCTGTGGGACCGGAGGGTAGTACGCGAGGTCGCGGACCCGACCCTCCCGCATCACCGACAACGTCGAGACCCGGCGGGCGTACAGCGAGCGCTTGAGGTCGTCGATCGTGGCCGTCGGGGCCCCGTCGAGGCCGACGATGACGTCCCCGGGCGCGAGTCCGGCGCGGGCGGCCCCGCTGCGCAACCCGACGCTGACCACGAGGTACCCCTCGGCCTCGCGGAGGGTGCGGAAGTCGAGTCGCTGGAACTCGTCCACCCGGCGGACCGCGCCGAGCAGGCCCGCGGCGGTGGCGACGATCCCGGCGAGGAGGAGAACGAGACTGCGCCAGCGGTGGTCGTGGAGCTTGAACCAGCCCCGGCGCGGCAGCACGAACGTCGCGGAGTCGACCGGCGCGGGCGCCTGTCCGGTGAACGCATCCATTGTTCCGGATTATATCCGAATTTCCGGACACGCCTGCGGCGATTGTATCCGGTCTTTCGGATCTCTCGACCCGTCCAGTACTTGCAACGGGGTATTCCGCTCGGGCTCGGACGGCAGCCGGAGCTTACGGGTGCGTGCGGACGCTGACGTCGCCCGACGTGGTGCGCACATCGATCGCGACCGCAGCGCCGGAGGCAGTGAACGAGAGTTGGTGGTCGTGGCGCCCGCGCGTGCCGTCGATGCTGGAGTGGATGCTGCCGCTGCTGGTGGCGATCTCGCCCGCGAGCGCCGTCCCGGCGGGGATGCGGATCCGGACATCGCCGGAGGACGTGCGGATGCGGACGTTGGCGCCGGGGGCGATCTGCTTCCAGTTCGCCGAGACGTCCCCCGAGGATGCGCTGGTCGAAAGGTCCCCGGCGAGGCCCTCCATTCGGATGTCACCGGACGAGGTGTCCACCGTCGCACGTTCGGCTCCGCTCTCGAGGGTGACGTCACCCGACGAGGTGTCGGCTTCCAGGGCCACGAGCGGCCGTCTGGTGACGCGGATGTCCCCGGAGGAGGTCCGGGCGATGAGCTCGCGCACGCCGCCCTCGACTGCGAGGTCGCCGGACGAGGTGGTCGCGCGAACCGGCCCGGCCAGCACCGCATCGCCCGCGACGCTGATGTCCCCGGAGGAGGTGCGGAGCTGGAGCCGGCAGGCGGGCGGCACGGTGAGATCGAGCCGCGCCCGGCCGTTCAGGTAGCCGAGGACGAAGATCCCGCGGTGGCGGGAGGGCAGCCGGACCTCGAGGGCCGAAACGGAGTCCTCGAAGGTCGGCGTGTGGTTGGCGATCCAGCGCTTCGCCGCGCCGCGGGATGACGAGCGCGCGTCGAGGTCGAGGGTGGCCGTGATCGCGGTCCCCTCGGTCACCGTGACGTGCACGTCGATCGAGCCCACCTCGAGACGGACGAGCTTGTCGGGGGCTGCGGCGAACGTGTGGGTTTCGTGCACCGCGAGCGGCGTCCGGACCCGGACGCAACCCGCTCCGGTGATCAGCACGGTCAGAGTGGCGGCAAGGACGGCACGGCGCATGGGCACCTCCACTGTCTCCAACGCACGATCGGCCGGCCGGGTTCGCCCCGCGCTGGGCCATGGATGCCTCCGGCCGCCGCGCCGCCCGCAGGAGTCGCGGCACGAGTATAGCTGCGGCGGTCGCGCCGGCGTCCCCACTTCTCCCACCGTTCCGGCTCTTCTTTTCGTTCCCGCGCACGCGGGGATCCAGGTCACGGTTGACGAGGGCCGCCGTAGACGCCCACGCCCGGCGGCACGACGAGCCGGCGCGAGACGTCCGGCCGGGTCTATACTCCGCATGCGGAGCGGTGCGGCACGCCGCCGCAGGATCGCTCCGCAGGGGGAACGAATGGCAGCGATCGAGAGCACACCCGAGTTCGTCAACGCCGTTTACGCCCGCACGCGGACCCGCCTGGAGATCGTCCGGGCGAGGCTTCGCCGCCCGCTGACGCTGACCGAGAAGATCCTGTTCGGCCACCTCGCCGACCCCGATCGCGCTCAGCTCGATCCGGGCAAGGCGTACCTCGAGCTCAAGCCCGACCGGGTCGCGATGCAGGACGCGACGGCGCAGATGGCGTTGCTGCAGTTCATGCTCGCCGGCATGGACCGCACCGCGGTCCCCACCACGGTGCACTGCGACCACCTCATCCTCGCCCGCTCCGGCGCGGCCGCCGACGTCGCCCGTGCCATCGAGACGAACAAGGAGGTGTACTCGTTCCTCGAATCCGCCTCGGCGCGCTACGGGATCGGCTTCTGGAAGCCCGGCTCCGGGATCATCCACCAGGTTGTGCTGGAGAACTACGCGTTCCCCGGCGGGATGATGATCGGCACCGACTCGCACACGCCGAACGCCGGCGGTCTCGGGATGTTCGCCTCGGGCGTCGGCGGCGCGGACGCGGTGGACGTGATGTCGGGCTTTCCCTGGGAGGTCCTGCAGCCGAAGCTCATCGGCGTCGAGCTGACCGGCAAGCTCTCGGGGTGGACGGCGCCCAAGGACGTCATCCTCAAGCTCCTCGACATCCTCACGGTCAAGGGCGGCACCAACGCGGTGGTGGAGTTCTTCGGTCCCGGCTGCGCCTCGATCTCCTGCACCGGCAAGGGCACGATCACGAACATGGGCGCCGAGCACGGCGCCACGACCTCGGTGTTCCCGTACGACGCCCGCATGGAGACCTACCTGCGGGCGACCCGGAGGGGGGCGATCGCTGACCTCGCCGACCGCAACCGCGACCTCCTCGCCGCCGACCCCGAGGTGGCGGCGGAGCCGGAGAAGTTCTACCAGCGCGTCGTGAGGATCGACCTCTCCGCGCTCGAGCCCCACCTCGTCGGCCCGCACACGCCGGACCTGGCGCGCCCGCTCTCGGCGGTGCCGGCGGCGGTCAAGGCGAACGGCTATCCGGCGAAGATCTCCGCCGCTCTGGTGGGCTCGTGCACGAACTCGTCGTACGAGGACATCACCCGCGCCGCGTCCGTGGCGCGCGAGGCGCTCGCCGCGGGCGCCAAGGCGCGCGTGCCGCTGCTGATCACCCCCGGCTCCGAGCAGGTCTTCGCCACGATCGAGCGCGACGGCCTCCTGTCGGTGTTCCACGACTTCGGCGCCACGGTGCTCGCCAACGCCTGCGGCCCGTGCATCGGCCAGTGGCAGCGCGACGACTCCCCGAAGGGGACCCCGAACGCGATCGTCAACTCGTTCAACCGCAACTTCCCGGCGCGCAACGACGGCAACCCCGCCACGCTCTCGTTCATCGCATCGCCGGAGGTCGTCGTGGCGTACTCGGTGGCGGGATCGCTCGAGATCAACCCGGTGGCGGACGCGATCCCGGTCGACGGGGGCACGCTCCGGCTGTCGCCGCCGCCCCCGGCGCCCGAGGTGCCGGAGAACGGGTTCGTCTTCAAGGCCGATGGGTACGTCGCGCCGCCCGCCGCATCCGAGGGCGTCGCCGTGAAGGTGCGCGACGACTCCGACCGGCTGCAGCTGCTGCAGCCGTTCCCGGCGTGGGACGGCAACGACTACGCGGACTTGGCGGTCGTCCTCAAGGCGAAGGGGAAGTGCACCACCGACCACATCTCCCCGGCCGGCATCTGGCTCAAGTACCGCGGCCACATCGACAACATCTCCAACAACATGTTCTCCGGCGCCGTCAACGCCTTCACGGGCGAGGCCGGCAAGGGGAAGCACCCGATCACGGGCGAGACGATGGAGTTCACCAAGATCGCCCGCGACCTCAAGGGCCGCGGGTTGCGCTGGGTCGCGGTCGGCGACGAGAACTACGGCGAGGGCAGCTCGCGCGAGCACGCCGCGATGGAGCCGCGCCACCTCGGCGGCGTCGCCGTGATCGCCCGCTCGTTCGCCCGCATCCACGAGACCAACCTCAAGAAGCAGGGGATGCTGCCGCTCACCTTCGTCGATCCGGCGGACTACGACAAGGTTCGCGAGGGGGACCGGGTGAGCATCCTCGGGTTGGCGGCCCTCGCGCCGGGGCAGCCGGTGAAGGTCGTCGTGCGCCACGCCGACGGCAGCACGGAGGAGTTCGCCTGCCGGCATACGTTCAACGCCGACCAGGTCGGGTGGTTCAAGGCCGGTTCGGCCCTCAACGTCCTCCGGGCGAAGAAGTAGGGGGCGCAACCCGCCACCCGGAGGCGCTCAGGCCTTGGTCTCGCCGGGCCCACCCGACCCACCCCGGCGAGGTCAAGGCCGGCAGCGCGCTCAACGTCCTCCGGGCGAAGAAGTAGGGGGCGCAACCCGCCACCCGGAGGCGCTCAGGCCTTGGTCTCGCCGGGCCCACCCGACCCACCCCGGCGAGGTCAAGGCCGGCAGCGCGCTCAACGTCCTCCGGGCGAAGAAGTAGGGGGCGCAACCCGCCACCCGGAGGCGCTCAGGCCTTGGTCTCGCCGGGCCCACCCGACCCACCCCGGCGAGGTCAAGGCCGGCAGCGCGCTCAACGTCCTCCGGGCGAAGAAGTAGGGGGCGCAACCCGCCACCCGGAGGCGCTCAGGCCTTGGTCTCGCCGGGCCCACCCGACCCACCCCGGCGAGGTCAAGGCCGGCAGCGCGCTCAACGTCCTCCGGGCGAAGAAGTAGGGGGCGCAACCCGCCACCCGGAGGCGCTCAGGCCTTGGTCTCGCCGGGCCCACCCGACCCACCCCGGCGAGGTCAAGGCCGGCAGCGCGCTCAACGTCCTCCGGGCGAAGAAGTAGGGGGCGCAACCCGCCACCCGGAGGCGCTCAGGCCTTGGTCTCGCCGGGCCCACCCGACCCACCCCGGCGAGGTCAAGGCCGGCAGCGCGCTCAACGTCCTCCGGGCGAAGAAGTAGGGGGCGCAACCCGCCACCCGGAGGCGCTCAGGCCTTGGTCTCGCCGGGCCCACCCGACCCACCCCGGCGAGGTCAAGGCCGGCAGCGCGCTCAACGTCCTCCGGGCGAAGAAGTAGGGGGCGCAACCCGCCACCCGGAGGCGCTCAGGCCTTGGTCTCGCCGGGCCCACCCGACCCACCCCGGCGAGGTCAAGGCCGGCAGCGCGCTCAACGTCCTCCGGGCGAAGAAGTAGGGGGCGCAACCCGCCACCCGGAGGCGCTCAGGCCTTGGTCTCGCCGGGCCCACCCGACCCACCCCGGCGAGGTCAAGGCCGGCAGCGCGCTCAACGTCCTCCGGGCGAAGAAGTAGGGGGCGCCGCCGGCGTCGGACCATATGCTGCGTTGCCCTTCGGCGGCTCGCGTGCTCACGTAGCCTCCGGCTACGCTCCGCCGCGTCCGCCTCGGGCGCCTTGCATCTGGCCCAACGGCGGCGGCGCGGCTACACGCCGCCAGTGGCGCGTGCCTGCCTGCGGGTGGAGAGTTCATCTTTGTCTTTGTCGGAGGGACTCGAGGCCGCGCGGCCTGCGGCCGGCGCGGCCGGCTCGGACCACCGACCACGGACCACGGACCACGTCTTTCCTGTGCCCGGCTACCGGCGCGGGAGGAGGCGGCGCGCCCGAGCGCCGACCGTGATCGTGCGGACGGCTTGCGAGGTAGTGGTGCCGTTGCCGACCTGGAGGGTGACGGTGTGCGCCCCGCGCAGCTCATAGGTGTGGACGGGGTTGCGGTCGGTCGAGGCGCCGCCGTCGCCGAACGTCCACTGCCACGAACGCGGCACGCCGGCCGAGGTGTCGGTGAACCGCACGGAACTGCCAAGGAGCGGGGCCGCCGAGGAGACGGCGAACGAAGCGGTCAGGACGGCAGGCGTCGGCGTCGCCGTCGGTTGCGGCCCCGTGGGAGTCGGGGTGGGGGTGCCGGCGCCGCTGAACCCGGTGTCGGGGGCGGAGTAGGCGCTCCAGCCCGCCCCGTTGTGGGCGCGCACCCAGAAGTAGTAGGTCACGCCGGAAGACGCCGTGGTGTCGTCGAAGAGCGTGCCATAGAGCGCGCCAAGAAACGCCGCCGTCGAGACGTTGTTCGTGGTGTTGCGCCACACCTGGTAGATGTCGGCGCCGGCCGAAGCGTTCCAGGTCACGCGCACCCGGTCGGAGAAGGCGCCGTCGCTCGCCGAGACGCCGGTCGGCGGCGCCGGGACCGCGGACGGCGTCGATGTTGGCGTTGGCCCGATTGTCGGTGTCCGAGTCGGCGTCGGTGTCGGACCCTGGGTCGGGGTCCACGTCGGTGTCGGCGTCGGGCCGGAGGTTGGCGTCCGCGTCGGCGTCCGCGTCGGTGTCGGCGTCGGCGTAGGGCCGCCAGGGGTAAAGGTCGGCGTCGGCGTACGCGTGGGGGTCGGTGTCGCAGTCGGCCCGGCGACAGGGTAGAGGTACTGCGCGCAGCTGATGTCGAGAGCGTCCGGGCCCTGACAACAGTTCGGATACATGAGCGAGTTGGAGTCGGCGGTGTGACCGAAGCCAAGGCCGTGGCCCATCTCGTGGGCGAGCATTGTCGTGTAGTTGGCCGAATGGATGCACCCGGCGCCGTTGTTGACCACGACGTACCAGTGGTTGATCGACCACCAGGTCGAGCCGTCGAACGTGTGCTGACCAACTGCGCCCCACCCGCCCTGCGCCAGCGTGCCCGAGCACCCGCTGAGGTCGGGGATGTCGCTGCAGGGATCGTTGAAGACCACCTCGTCGTCGGCAGGGTCGTCGAAGTCGCCGCTGCACGTCAGGCTAGGGGGCACGGCGCCGCCGTACGCTGGCGACAGGCTCGACCCCATTCCCCCCCACACCGCCAATGCGCCCTGCACCTCGCCGTAACCGCCGTCGCTGATCGAGGTGTCGGCCTGGTTCGAGGCGTACATCGGGCTGGGGTTCCCGAACCGCCAGCGGCCGTTGCCGAGGAAGACGCAGCCGGGAGGAGCGCTGAGGGCCATGGCGTGGAACGGAAGTTGTTGTGCGCGGGCGCGCACCATGCCGCCGTCCCACTCGGCCTTACCCTGAACCACCGCGTGGAGGTGGGGCAGGAGCGCCGCTTCAACGTAGGTTTCGACCGGTTCGGGAAGGATGCCGTCGGGGCGCGGGAACGCCTCGATCCTGCCGCCTTCCGCGAGGGGTTCGAGCAGGGTAGACCCGTCCCGCCCCAACACCTGACGGAGGATCCCGTACGAGGCCATCTGCGGCAGCCAGACGCCATTGCCATTGTGGCTGAGCGGGAGCAAATAGGTCGCCCCCGGCTCGAACTGCGGCGAACCCGGGAACACCCACTTTTCGTCAACGGTTTCGCCGCCCAGGGCCTCGACGGTGAACCGTGCGGACACGGCGAGCGGGCCGCTCACAGCCTGGATGACGCGGAAGGTGGTACGCGTGTAGAGCACCGCGCCGTGGCGCACGACGTGCGGCGCCCCGGCCACTGCCAGCACGACGGCGTCGGCCGTCCGCGCGAGTTCGCCGAAATTCGCGGGCGGAACGATCGAGGTGGCGGTGGCGGTCGCCGCCGTCAGCGCGGCACCGGCCAGAACCGCGAGGCGCTCTGGGCGAAACAGGGACATCGAGTTGAAACCTCCTTGCTCATTCTATTCCCTGGCCCGGCCTGGATTGTGACGCCCGTTACACCTCTCGCGCCGCAGGGTCGGCGGGCGGTCCGGCGGACGGATCGGCCGGCGGTTCCCCTCCCGGTCGCGGGCGGCTCAGCTCGTCGATGGCGGCGATCGCGTCGGCGGCGAGCGGCGGGCGCAGCGGGAGCATGAACGGCACGCGCCGCCAGTACTCGCCGTAGGCGTCGCCGAAGCGCAGCGCGAGGTTGTGCTCCTCGCGGCGGGCGCGCATCAGCGTAATGCGCGCGGCGGGGATGAACAGGATGATGGCGGGGAGCGAGCGCATCGCGACGATCGCCCCGACGAGCATGAGCAGGATGCCGACGAGGTACGGGTGGCGGATGAACCGGTACGGGCCGCGGGTCACGAGGCGCGTGCCGCGCCCGATCGCTCGCACCGCGGCGAGCGCCAGCAGGCCGCCGACGAGCAGCAGAGGGGCGGCGGCGCGCAGGGTGACGCGGGAGAACTCGCCGGTCACGAGCGCCCCGGCCGCGCAGCCGACGACGAGCAGCGTCCACGCCAGCGGCATCTCGCCGACCGGCATGCCCGGGACGATCTCGGCGTCGTCGCTCATGCGCGCCTGGGCCGCCTACCCGGCGTGCGCGACGGCGGGCTTGGCCGCGCGGTAGCGCTCGAGGCCGGCGAGGAACACTTCCATGGCGCGCTCGAGCTTGCCGACCTCGAGGACGTACGCCATGCGCACCTCGTCCAGCCCGGCGCCGGGGGTGGCGTAGAAGCCGCCGGCCGGCGCGACCATGACGGTGTCGCCGGCGAGCGAGAAGTCCTCGAGCAGCCAGCGCGCAAAGTCGTCGGAGTCCTCGACGCCGGCCATCTTGACGATCATGTAGAACGCACCGCGCGGGCGCTTGAGCACGATGCCGGGGTCGGCGGTGAGCGCGTCGTACATCACGTCGCGACGGCGCTGGTATTCCGTCCGCACGGCCTCGAAGTAGCTGTCGCCGAGGTGGTACGCGGCAACGGCCCCAAGCTGCTCGAGGGTGGGCGGGCAGAGGCGCGCCTGGCCGAATTTGAGCACCGAACCCATCACCTCGCGGTTGCGGCAGATCACGGCGCCGACGCGGGCGCCGCATGCCGAGAAGCGCTTGGAGATCGAGTCCACGACGATGACGCGCTCGCGGACTCCGGGCAGCTCGAGCACCGAGCGGTGGCGGCGGCCGTCGTAGGTGAACTCCTTGTACACCTCGTCCGCGATCAGGAAGAGGTCGTGCCGCTTGACGAACGCGGCCAGGCGCTCGAGCTCTTCCCAGGACAGCACGGTGCCGGTGGGGTTGTTCGGCGAGCACACCAGGACGGCGCGGGTGCGCGGCGTGACCGCGGCGTCGAGCGCGTCGTCCGCGGGCAGGTGGAACCCGTCCTCGGCGAGGGTGCGCACCGGCACCACCCTGAGGTTCGCCATCTCGGCGTAGCCGTTGTAGTTGGTGTAGAACGGCTCGGGGATGATGATCTCCTCGCCCTCGTCGGCCACGACGTTGAACGCGAACAGGATCGCCTCGGAGCCGCCGTTGGTGATCAGCACCTCGCTCGGGTCGAGGCCGATCCCGTAGCGGGCGAAGTACCCGACCATCGCCTCGCGCAGCTCGGGCAGGCCGTCGGACGGCCCGTACTCCAGGGTCTTGCCCGCGAACGAGCCGACCGCACGGAGGAACTCGGGAGGGGTGGCGACGTCGGGTTGGCCGATGTTGAGGTGGTAGATCGTGACGCCGCGCCCGCGGGCGGCGTCGGCGAGCGGCGCCAGCTTGCGGATCGGGGATTCCTGAATCGAGGTGGCGCGGTGGGAGATCTTCATCTCGCCTCCATCGCCCGGGCGGGCCCGGACGGTCTGCGAGGTTAGCGGCGCAGCCGCGAAAAGACAAGGCGCGACGGCCGGCCGTGCGACGCGCAACAGACGGTCACGCCCGTACCCGGCCGGGCGGGGCTGCGCTATCCTCGCGGCCGGCCGGCAAAGGCTGGCCGGCCGAGGGGGAGCGACGATGGCTTCTGGAGAGCACAAGGTTGCGGTGGTCACCGGGGCGAGCGCCGGAATCGGCGCTGCGGCGGCGCGGGCGCTGGCCGCCGCCGGCTTCGACGTGATCGTCGGGGCCCGGCGGATGGACAGGCTCGAGGCGCTGGCCAGGGAGATCGGCGGCACGGCCCACACACTCGACGTCACCGACGCGGAATCGGTGGCGGCGTTCGGCGCGGCGGTGCCGGAGCGGCTGCACCTGCTCGTCAACAACGCCGGCGGCGCGCACGGGCTCGACGCCGTGGCCCAGGCGAAGGACGAGGACTGGGCGTGGATGTTCGAGGCCAACGTGCTTGGCCTCATGCGCGTGACGCGGGCGCTGCTGCCGAAGCTCGAGGCGGGGCGCGGGCACGTCGTCAACGTCACGTCGATCGCCGGGCGTGAGGTGTACGCGGGCGGAGCGGGCTACACCGCCGCCAAGCATGCCGCCGTCGCGGTCACCAGGACGCTGCGCCTCGAGCTCAACGGCAAGCCGGTGCGCGTCACCGATATCGCGCCCGGAATGGTCGAGACCGAATTCTCCGCCGTGCGTTTCGGCGGTGACGCGGAGCGGGCCGCCAAGGTCTACCAGGGACTGACGGCGCTCACCGCCGAGGACATCGCCGACTGCATCGTCTGGGCGGCGACGCGGCCGCCGCACGTCAACGTGGACGAGATCGTGGTCAAACCGGTGGCGCAGGCGTCGGCCACGGTCGTGGCCCGCGGCGCGGGGCTGTAGGCCTGCGCGGTCGGATAGGGGCGGCGCCGTGCGAAGGTGTGGCGTAGTTCGGGGTTCGCTCGCCGCGTTCCTCATGCTCGTCGTCGCGGCCGCCGCCGGTTTCGCCGGTTCGGCGCGCGAGTTCTCGCCCTCGGCTCTGGAGGCGCAGCAGGCGCGCTACGGGCGCGTCCAGGAGGCGCGGCGGCGGCAGGGGAAGGCGGTTGACGAGCTGTTCGCCGCTGCGAGCGTCGCGTACCCTGCGGCCGTGCTGCTGCGCGCGTTCAAACAGGAGGAGGTGGTGGAGCTGTGGGCCCAACCCGCGGGCCCGGGCCGCTGGCTCAGGGTGGCGCGCTACCCGATCGCCGCCGCCTCCGGCGACCTCGGGCCCAAGCGGCGGCGCTGGGACCAGCAGGTCCCGGAGGGGTTCTACCGGGTCGACGGCTTCAACGGCGCGAGCCGCTACCACCTCTCGCTGCACGTTGACTACCCGAACGGTTCGGACCGCATCCTCGGGAACCGGCGCCACCCAGGCAACAACATCTTCATCCACGGCGACGAGGTGTCGAGCGGCTGCATCGCGGTCGGCGACCGCGCCATCGAGCAGCTCTACCTCGTCGCCCTCGACAGCACCGCGGCCGGCCACGAGGTCCTCGTGGAGATCTTCCCGTGTCGTTTCTCCTCTCCCGGTTGCGAGCGTCGTCTGGCCGCGCTGTCCAGGCGCAGGCCCCGTCTGGCCGAGTTCTGGGCCAACCTGCGCGAAGGGTTCGCGGCCTTCGAGCACGCCGGCGCCCCTCCGGCGGTCTCGGTGGACGCCTCCGGCCGCTATCACTTCGCCCCGGAAAATGGAACAATGAGGTACCAGGTACCGCAATGATGTGGCGATTGATCGTGGAGGGGGCGCAGCGGGGCGCGTGGAACATGGCGGTGGATGAAGCGCTCGCGGAGGCGGTGGATGCCGGGCGCTCGGCGCCGGCGCTGCGCTTGTACCGCTGGTCGCCGCCGTGCCTGTCGCTCGGCTTCTCGCAGCCCTTCGAGGCGGCGGACGCCGGTTTCTGCGCCGCGCACGGGGTCGACGTCGTGCGCCGGCCGACCGGGGGGCGCGCGGTGCTGCACCACCTGGAGCTGACCTACGCGGTGGTGGCGCCGCTGGGCCAGGACCCGTTCGCCCACGACCTGCAGGCCGCGTACCGGACGGTTTGCGGCGCCCTCGTCGCCGGGCTGCGCTCGATCGGGGTGCCCGCGGAGCTCTCGGGCGCGCCCGCGGACGGGTTGATCAAACCGACGCAGGCGATTCCGTGCTTCGTCGGGCCCGCGGCCGGTGAGGTCGTGGCCGCCGGGCGCAAGCTGGTGGGCTCGGCGATGCGCCGGATGGGGAACTCGATCCTGCAGCACGGCTCGATCCTGGAGGGGTGGGACGGCGCGCTGCAGGCCGGGTGCCTCGGGCTCGCCGACGACTCGCTGCTGCGCCCGGCCGTGGTCACCCTCGCCGACCTGCTCGGCGGTGCGCCCGGGGCCGGGCGGCTCGAGGAGGCGATCGCGGCCGGCTGCGCCGCCGCGTTCGGCACGGCGTTGGCGCCGTCCGAGTTGACGCCGGAGGAGCGCTCGCGCGCAGCGCTGCTCGAGCGCGAGCGCTATGGCCATGCGCGTTGGACGATCGGCCGCGACGCGTCGCTGCCAGGGGAGGGGGCTTGAGGCGCCCGAACGCACCGGATCGTGCGATCCCCTACGGCGGAACGCTTCCGGGGCGTCAAACTCTTTGGCGGCGAAGCGCCCCGATTGCCGCGATGGCCAGCGCCAGGAGGAACGCCGCGCCCGAAATAGCCAGGCCGGCCGCGATCGTGCGGTCGCGGTAGGCCAGCTCCACGAGGTGCGTCCCAGGCGGCACCACCACGGCGGAGAGGCTGATGTCGCTGCGCCAGAGACGGGCCGGGGTCCGGTCGACGGAGGCGAACCAGCGGTCGTCCCAGGTCTGGTTCACGGCGAGCAGCGACGCGGCCGGGCCGCGTGCGACGACCTCGACCGCCAGCCGAACGGGGTCGCGGGCAACGATCTCGGCGCGGCACGGCCCCGGATGCTCCGGCAGGGCGAGGGCGTCGGGCCCTTCGACGAGCGCCGCCGTCCTCTGTCGGTCGCCGAGGGCGAGGACGGTCGCGACCCACCCAGCGTCGCCGTCGAACCTCACCACGCGGTCGGCGCAGAAGACGTCCGGCTGGGGGTCCCTGAGGCGGATCAGCGTCGGTGCGGGCCCCAGTCCGGGGTCGTCCCGCCCTGCGTCGGTCGGGCGCGCGAGCACCGCGCCGACCCCGCGGCGGAGGAGCATGGGGGCCATCGCCCGGCCGTCGGCGTTGGCCGCCCGCCAGAACAACCGGCTGGCCCGGCCCGACCAGGCGAGCTCCGAGAGGTCCACGTCCGGAACGAACGCCGAGCCGAACCCCCAGGAGGCCACCATCAGGCCCGACGGGGTCGCGGCGATGACCGGGTCGGCGGGCTGCCACTCCGCAAGGTCGAACAGCCGGACCGGCGGGGAGGCCTGTGCGAGAGGGCGCAGCAGCGAGAGCGCCGGGTCGACGGTGCCGGTGGGGCGGGATGGGACCAGGCCCTTGCCCGCGACGAAGAGGTCGAGTGCGAGGATCGCCGCAAGCCAGGCCCCGCCCCGCGGCCGGCCGTGGCGAGCCAGCACCCGCAGGCCGAGGATGTAGGCGACGGCCAGCGCCGCGGTGACGGCGCAGTCGCGCGGGAAGAGCCCGGCGAACGCCGTCGCCCCCGCCGGGGTCCCGAGGCGGGCCATGAGGGCGGCGACCGCAGTGGGCGGTGCGGCTGCCGCCAGCAGCCCGCCCACCGCGGCCAGTGCCGCGGCGGCCGCCAGCGTCGCGCCGACCCACCGCCGGGCGCGGCGCTCCCCCGAGGCGAGGTCGTCGAACCCGAAGGCGGCGAGCACGCTGACAGCGAAGCACGTCACCACCACGAGCTTCTCGGGATAGCGGAGGGCCGCCGAGATCGGGGCCGCACCCCGCAGGATCGTCCAGAACGGCGCGTGGCCACCGAGGGCGAGGAGGTACCCGAGGAGGCCGGCGCCCGCCCACGCCACTCGCGCCGGGCGCGGTCGCGCGAGCGCGGCGATGGCCAACGCCGCGATCAGCAGCCCGGGGTAGATCGAGTAGATCAGAGGGAACCTCTTCACCGGGTAGGCGGCGGCACCCCAGTACGCCGCGTCCGTACCGCGATCGGTGTGCCCCATCACACGCGGGAGCGCGAGCTCGAGCAAGCGGGCGGGCGGCAGCGACCAGGTTTCGGAGCGCTCGACCGGGAGTCCGGACGCGCGTACCGACCGCGCTGCCAGCGCGAGGGCCGGAAGGAGCACGGCTGCCGCCATGGCGACTCCCAGGGCGCCTGCGCCCGCGACGCGCAGAACGGCGCGCGCGGCGGCCGGCCGGCGGTGCGGATCGAGCGGGATGAGCTCGCCGGCGAGCGCGGCGGCGAGGACGAGCGCCGCCGCGAGCAGCGTCACCGGTTCGCCGCCGGCGCACGTCAGGGCGACGCAGCCGGCGAACCCGAGGACGTTCCAGCGGCCGGCCCCGCGGACGACGCGGAGCGCGAACGCCAGCATGGCGGGCACCGGTGCGACCGTGAGCAGCATGGGAAGCAAGTTCGTCAGCGACAGCAGCAGACCGCCGAACGCCCACGAGCCGGCGGCCAAGACGGCCGCCGCCCGGGAGCCGCGCATCACCCGGATCAGGGCGATCATCCCGGCGAACGAGGCGAGCAGCGGCAGCAGCACCTGCAGCTTGAAGGCGGTTTCCCACGGCAGGACGAGGAAGAGCCAGGACAGCGGGTGGAAGACCGCAGTCTGCGGGTTGGCCGCGAACGGCTGGCCCATGTCGAGAAGGGGGTTCCAGGGAGGCGGCCCCCCGGTTTCGTGCCAGAGATGGACGAGCAGGGCGCGCAGGGGACGGTGCAGCATCTCGAGGTCGCGCTCGTAGAGCGTGTTGCCCCGCAGCACGACGCCGCCGAAGAGCGCAAGGAACAGCAGGAGCATGAACAGGGACGAAAGCCAGGCGAGGCGTCTGCACCGGGTACCGCGGGCACGCTCGAGCGCGGGCTCGGGTTGTGGGGCGCGGTCGGGCGGGTCTTCCAACGACGGCAGTCTATCAGGCGGCCGCCGCCCGCCGTCCCCGGCCTTCGCTAGAATGACCACCGTGATGCGCCGGCCGCGAACTCGCCCGCTCGGTTGTCTGACGTTGCTGGCGATCGGAGGTGTGGTCGCGGCGTGCCGGACGGCGCCGCCGCCCGCGCCGCCGGTTGCCCTGCCGGCACCCGTCGCCGGCGCCACACCCGTGGCGCCGCCGCCACCGCAGACGTTCGTGCTGGTGACCGGCAGCAGGCTCAACGTGCGCCAGTCCCCCGCCACCTCGGCCCCGGTGGTTGCCCGCGTCAAGCGGGGGGAACGACTCGCGGTGCTGGGCCGTGAGGGCGGGTGGCTGCGGGTGGCGTTGGCCGGCGGGAGCGAGGGGTGGGTGAGCGCGAGATACGTTCGCGCAGAGGCGCCGTGCGCGGCCGACAAGCCGGGGGCGGAGCTGCTCTCCGACGTGCCGCTGTCGGTCGGCGGCGGCGGGGCCGGCGCGGTGGTGATCGAAGCCACGGTGGACGCCTCGGGGCGCGTGGTGGCGACGAAAGTGGTGCGCGACTCCACCGGCGCGCCGGAGCTGGTCAAGAGAGCCGAGGAGGAAGTGAGGGCGTTCAGGTTCTCGCCGCCGGTGCGCGATTGCCGGGCGGTGCCGTTCGTCTACACCTATACCCGCAACTTCTGAAGTTCACGGCAACGGGCGCGGCGGCGCTACCGGCGCGGGCGCAGCGCGGCCATCAGCTCGCTGATGTCGCGGGGGATCGGCGCCTCGAACGTCATCGGCTCCCCGCTCAGCGGGTGGGTGATCGTGAGCTTCCAGGCGTGCAGCGCCTGCCGCGGGAACTCCCGGCACGCAGCTGCCGCCGTCGCGTCGGCGATGGCTCGCCACTGGCGGCCGGCGTAGGTCTGGTCGCCGATCAGGGCGTGCCCGATGTGGGTCATGTGCACCCTCACCTGGTGGGTCCGGCCGGTGACGAGGCGGCACTCGACGAGGGCGGCCGCCTCGAACCGCTCGCGGACCCACCACAGGGTTCGCGCCGGTCGGCCCCCCGCGATGACGGTCATCTGCTTGCGCTGCGCCGGGTGGCGGGCGATCGGGGCGTCCACGACCCCCTCGTCGGTCTTCGGCGCGCCGTAGACGACGGCCAGGTAGCGCTTGTCGGTCGTGCGCCAGCGGAACGAGAGCGAGAGAGCGCGGTGCGCGAGGTCGGTCTTGGCGGCGATCAACACACCGGAGGTGTCCTTGTCGAGGCGGTGGACGATGCCTGGCCGCTCGACCCCGCCGATGCCGGAGAGATCGCGGCAATGGGCGAGGAGGGCGTTGACGAGGGTCCCGTCGGGGTTGCCGGCGGCGGGGTGGACGACGAGGCCGGGCGGCTTGTTGACGACGATGAGCTGATCGTCCTCGAAGAGGACGTCGAGCGGGATTGCCTGCGGCAGGACGTCCGAGGGCGTTGCCGGCGGCGGGATTACCTCGACGATGTCGCCGGGCGCCAGGAGCTGCGCCGGCTTGGACAGGCGGCCGTTGCGCGTCGCGTGGCCGGCCTCGATCCAGCGCGCCACCTGCGAGCGCGACCACCCGCGGCCCGCGCCGGCGAGGAAGCGGTCGAACCGCAACCCCGCCGCCTCAGCCGGCACCGTGAGTCGGATGGTCGTGCCGGGCTCAGCCATTCTTGCCCCTCCGCCCCTTGGCTCCTCTGCTCTTCATGATCAGGACGAAGCGCCGGCGTTGGCGCGGCGGTAGACCCAGACGAGGATGCCGACGCCGATCGGGACCATCACGCCGGCGATCGCCTGGCTCGTCGAGAGCGCCCCGCCGAGGACGAAGCCGCGGTCCGCGTCGCCGCGGAAGAACTCGATGATGAAGCGCGCGATCCCGTAGCCGACGAGGTATGCGGCGAACACCGCGCCGGGCCGCAGCCGCCGGCGGAACAGCCAGGCGAGGAACGCATAGTTGGCGATGTTGAACGCGGCCTCGAAGAGCTGCGTCGGGTAGATCGGAACGCCGAGCGGGGTACCCGAGACCGAGGCCGCGAGCGGGTTCGTGAACACGACCCCAAGCGACGAGCTGCACGCCCGGCCGTAGCAGCACCCGGCCGAGAAGCACCCGAGGCGCCCGAAGAACTGCCCGAGCGCCACCGACGGCGCCAACACGTCGGCGACCGCGAAGAACGGCAACTTGTAGCGGCGCAGCAACACGACCGCCGCCGCCAGCGCGCCGATCAGGCCACCGTAGAACACGCCGCCGGCCCGCATCAGGCCCCAGACCCCCGCAAACGAGGTCAGGTACGACGGGTCGGTGATCACGAGCAGGAGCTTGCTCCCCGCGAGCCCCCACAGGACGACCCACGCGCCGAGGTCCATCACCTTGTCGCCGGGCAGGCCGACGAGCTTCGCGCGGCGGCTCGCGAGCCAGATCCCGAGCACGATGCCGGTGTAGAGCAGCACGCCGTAGGTGGGGATCTGGTAGAAGCCGAGGTCAATCAGGACGGGATGCACGCTTGCTCCTCACCTGTGTGACGATCTCCGAGAGGATCACGCACGCGGCGCCGACGGAGATCGCCGAGTCGGCCACGTTGAACGCGAACCAGTGGTGCTCGCGCCCCCCGATGGTCAGGAAGAAGTCGAGGAAGTCCACGACCTCGCCGCGGAAGATGCGGTCGAGGATGTTGCCGACGGCGCCGCCGAGCACGAGGGCGAGGCCGGCGCCCGCCAGGCCGTTGGCGTCGCTCCGCAGCAGCTGCCAGCCGACGAACGCGACGATCGCGGCGACGACGACGAGCAGGGCGAGTTGCACGGCCGGGCCCGACGCGCCGAAGAAGCCGAACGCGATGCCGCGGTTGCGCGAGTGCACCAGGCGGAACAACCCCGGGATCACCTCGGTCTCGCTGCCGTACGGTACCGTCGCCACGATCCACGCCTTGGTGACCTGATCGGCGAGCACGACCGCAGCCGCCACCCCGAGCGCGTGCGGGAGCTTCATCGCGCCGCGTCCTTCTCGAGGGCCAGCACGACCTGCAGGCATCGCTCGCACAGGTCGGGGTGGTCCGGGTGGCCGGACTTGGGGAGCAGCTGCCAGCAGCGCGGGCACGGCGCGCCGTCCGCCTTGCGTACGCCGAACGAGAGGCCGGGGTAGGCGAGCGAGGCCTGGGGTGCGTCGTCGGCCGGGGCCTGGGCGACCCGGGAGACGATGCACAGCTCCTCGATCGTGGCCCGCGTCGCCGCGAGGTCGGCATCGAGCGCGGCGCGGTCGCCGCCCAGCCGCAGCGCGGCCTCGAGCGACTTGCCGAACTCGCCTTGCTGGCGGTGCACCTCGAGCTCCTTGTTGACCTCCTCGCGGAGTGCGAGCAGCCGCGCGAAGCGGGCGTCGGCCTCGGGGTCGTCCGCCGCGTCCCCGATCAGGTCGAACGTCTCGAGAAGCACCGCACCGGCACGGTCGCCGGGGAGGTGCTCCCACGCCTCGTCGGAGGTGAACGCGAGCGCCGGCGCCATCACGGTCGTGAGCATCCGCGCGAGCCGGTAGAGCACGGTCTGGGCGGAGCGCCGCTCGGGCGAGGTGGGGTGGGAGCAGTACAGCCGGTCCTTGATGACGTCGAGGTACACGGCCGAGAGGTCGACGGCGCAGAAGTTGATCAGGGCGTGATAGACGGCGTGGAACTCGTACCCCTCCCAGGCGTCGCGGACGCGGCGGGCGAGCGCCTTGCCGCGCCGGAGGAAGTGCGCGTCGAGCGGCCGCAGCGCATCCAGCGGCACGGCGTCGCGCGCGGGGTCGAACCCGTTGAGGTTCGAGAGCAGGAAGCGCAGCGTGTTGCGGATCTTGCGGTAGGCGTCGGCGGCGCGGGTCATGCTCTCCTCGGAGAACGGCATGTCCTCGCGGAAGTCCACCGAGCACGCCCAGAGGCGCAGCACGTCGGCGCCGAACTTCGCCGTCACGTCGAGCGGTGAGACGGCGTTGCCGAGCGACTTCGACATCTTCTTGCCCTCGGCGTCGAGGACGTGGCCGTGCACGAGCACGGCGCGGTAGGGCGCCGCGTCGTGCGTCACCACACCCACCAGGAGCGACGACTGGAACCAGCCGCGGTACTGGTCGTGGGCCTCGAGGTAGAGGTCCGCCGGCCACGACATGCCGGGGAACCGCCCGTTGTCGCAGACGGCGAGGTGCGACGCGCCCGAGTCGAACCACACGTCGAGGATGTCGCGTTCCTTCTCCCACGCCGTTCCGCCGCACCTGGGGCACGCGAGGCCGGAGGGAGCGAAGTCGGACACCGGACGTGCGTACCACGCGTCCGCGCCCTCGGAGGCGAACAGCTCCTCCACGCGGCCGAAGAAAGCGCGCGTCGCATCGCGGTCCGCGCCGTCCGGCCAAACCGCCCGGCACGACTCGTTCGCGCAGACCAGCACGGTGATCGGTGAGCCCCACCTGCGCTGCCGCGACACGCACCACTCGAACCGGTTCTCGACCATCCCGTGGATGCGGGCCTGGCCCCACTGCGGCAGCCACGTCACCCGGTCGATCTCCTCCAGGGCGCGCTGCCGCAGGTCGATCCTGGCGTGCGGGGCGGCGGCCGGGGTGAGCGCGATGAAGTACTGCTCGGTGGCGCGGAAGATCACGGGGTTGTGGCAGCGCCAGCAGTGCGGGTACTCGTGCTCGCCGGTGCCGGAGGCGAGGAGCGCTCCGGCCGCCGCGAGCTCCTCGGTGACTTTCGGGTTGGCGTCGAAAACGTGCACGCCCTTGAGGGCGGCCACGTCGGAGGTGTAGCGGCCGGAGTCGTCGAGCGGCGAGACGATCGGGATCCCCTCGACCTTGCCGGTGCGGAAGTCGTCCTCGCCGTGGCCGGGCGCGGTGTGCACGAGGCCGGTGCCGGTGTCGAGGGTGACGTAGTCGGCCGCGACGACGACGAACGCCCTGGCGCCCTCGGGCAGGGCGGCGCGCCAGGCGGGCGCCAGCGGGTGCCGGTACGCCAGGCCGACGAGCGCGGCCCCTTTGGCGCGGCCGGTCTGGGTGCCGTGCAGCTTGGCGGCCGCGAGCACCGCCGGGGCGAGCGCCGCCGCGACGACCAGGCCGCCGCGTTCGGTCTCGAGGAGCACGTACTCGGCGTCCGGTTGCACGGCGATCGCGAGGTTGGACGGGATCGTCCACGGCGTCGTCGTCCAGATCGCGAACGCGACCTCCCCGTGGCCCGGGGCGCCGAGCGCCGCGCGCACGGCGGCCGGATCGGCCGCCGGGAACGCGACGGTGATCTCGGGGTCGCGGCGGGAGGCGTACTCGAGCTCGGCCTCGGCGAGCGCCGTCTTGCACTGCCAGCACCAGCGGATCGCCTTGCGCTCGCGGTAGAGCAGTCCCTGCTCGACGACCTTGCCGAGGGCGGCGGCGATGTCGGCCTCGTAGCGCGGGGCCATGGTGAGGTAGGGGTTGTACCAGGTGCCGATACCGCCCAGGCGGCGAAACTCCTCGCGCTGCACGGCGACGAAGCGCTCCGCGTAGTCGCGACAGGCGGCGCGCACCTCGAGGTCGGACATCGCGAGCTTGCGGCCGCCCAGCTCGCGGTCGACCTTCTGCTCGATCGGGAGGCCGTGGCAGTCCCAGCCCGGGACGAACGGGACGTCGAAGCCGAGCATGGCGCGGGAGCGAACGACGAAGTCCTTGAGGATCTTGTTGAACGCCGTCCCGAGGTGGATGTGCTCGTTGGCGTACGGCGGGCCGTCGTGGAGGAGAAAGCGGGGCGCGCCGGCGCGCGCCGCGCGCAGGCGGCCGTAGAGGTCGTCTTTCTCCCACCGCTCCAGGCGCTCCGGCTCGCGGCGCGCGGCGTCCGCGCGCATCGGGAACTGGGTCGCGGGGAGGTTCAGCGTTTCCTTGTACATGCCATGCCCCTTCGCGTCCGCGCCGAGCGCATCCGCGGCGCGAAACACCCAACCCTACGCACGATGCCGTGCCCCGTCAAGCGGGGACGAGGCGCCCGACCTCCTCGAGCACCTGCTGCAGGGAGAACGGCTTGGTGATGTAGGCCGCCGCACCCAACTCCCGTCCGCGCCGCACCTCGGCCGCGAGGGCGTGGGCGGTGAGGAAGACGACCGGCGTGCGGCAGTGGCGCGGATCGTCGCGCAGCCGCTCGGCGAGCTGAAAGCCGGTGATCGGGGGGCCGAGCGAGACGTCGAGGATCAGGCACTGGACCGGGCCCGCCTCGAGGATCGCCAGCGCCTCGTCGGCGTTGGCGGCCTCGAGCGCCACGTAGCCGGCGCGGCGGAGCTTGAACGCGAGGATGCGGAGGATGTAGGGCTCGTCGTCCACGATCAGCACCCGCGCCATGCCGCACAGTATAGAGGGTGACCAGCGTTCTGCCTCGGGCGCCGCCGATAGCGGACCATCTGCGTTGTCGGGCTGCGGCGGTTCGGATCCTCACATAGCCTCCGGCTATGCTCCGGTCCGACCGCCTTGCCCTCCTAGCATCTGGCCCACTCTCGGCGGCGCGGCTGCACGCCGCGAGTGGCGATGCCCTGCCTGCGGGAGGTCCGTCTTCGAGGGAGGCGCTTGTGGCTGCGCGGCCTGCGGCCGGCGCAGCCGGTCGGACCACGGACTCGCAGTCGTTGACTCCTTCGGGCACGGACCACGGACCACGTCTCTTCTCCGCCGGGCGCGGTCGATCCGGCGGCGCGGCTGCACGCCGCGAGTGGCGAGGCCCTGCCTGCGATGGAAGGTCGTCTTCGAGGGAGGCGCTTGTGGCTGCGCGGCCTGCGGCCGGCGCAGCCGGCTCGGACCACCGACCACGGACCACGCTCTCTTCTCCGCCGGGCGCGGTCGATCCGGCGGCGCGGCTACACGCCGCGAGTGGCGAGGCCCTGCCTGCGGTGGGGGGTTCGTCTTCGAGGGAGGCGCTTGTGGCTGCGCGGCCTGCGGCCGGCGCAGCCGGTTCGGGCCACGAGCCACTGACCACGCCGTATCGGTGCTCGAGCCCCGAACCCCGAGTCCCGGACCCCTGTCTCTACGCTTCGAGGATGACGACGGCGAGGGCGACGCCGGCGGCGTGGGTAATCGAGAGGTGGGCGGTGCGGACGCCGAGCGCCGCGGCGCGCGCGGCGGCGCCGCCGGCGAGAAGCAAGCGCGGTGCGCCGTCCGCGGTGCGCTCGACGACCGCGTCGCGCCAGCCGACGCCGTCGCCCCAACCGGTGCCGAGCGCCTTGAACGCCGCTTCCTTGGCCGCCAGCAGGCCGGCGATGTGCTCGGCGTCCCGCGGCCGTGCGACTTCGCCGTCGGCGAAGCAACGCTCGAGCAGGCGGCCGCCGTGACGGGCCAGGATCGCCGCCGTCCGCTCGACGCCGACCACGTCGATGCCGAGGCCGGCGATCATGCGTTCCTCGCCGCGCTGTCGAGCCACGACCACGCCGCGCCGAAGTGGACGACGCCGAACCCCGAGATCGCGCCCCGCACCGCGGGGTTGTCGAGCCACGCCATCAGCCAGATCGGTGCTGCCGGGACGACTCTGATCGCCCAGAAACTGCTCCACGGCGCCAGCACGAAGAACCAGCCTGCGGCCGTCAGGTACACGGTGGCAGCCAGGACGGCGGTCCCCCGGAGTAGGTTGCGGTGTGGCACAGGCGGATTCTAGGTGCTGATGCGCCCGCTGTCACCACGTTGCGTCGCCGAGGCCGACCCGGGCGGCGACAACCAACCCAACGGCCCGTGAGCCGGCGCGCCCGCCGGCGGTCACGGCGATGCGAGGAGGGCCGCAAAACGCCCGTCCTTTGCGATGCGGGCGAACTCCGGCCCGGTGAACCAGACCGCCGGGGCGTTGGCCGCCCGCGCCTTGCCGGTCCACGCGAGGCAGGCGTTCTCGTCGCCGGTCACCGCCGCGACCAGAGCCGCCATGAACTCGGTGCTGGGGTTCTCGGGAAACCTCTGGAGGGCTTCCTGGATCGCCAGCGTCGCCTCCGGCCCGCGCCCGGTCTGGGCCAGACACCGCGCCCGCGTCTCCAGCAACGCTCGCCGGCGGGAACCCTGGCCGAACTCGGCGTCGCACAGCCGCAGCGCCGCGGCGTACTGGCGCTTCGCGGCGGCCGGGTCGCCCATCGCCAGTTCGGTGTCCGCCAGGTTGGCGATGGCGAGGTAGTCGGTCGGGTCGGCGTCCGCGGCGTCGCGGTAGCAGCGGGCCGCCTCCGCGAAGCGGCGCTGGTAGTAGAGGCAGTTTCCGAGGTGAATGCGGTCCAGACGCTGGCCCCGCCGCGCGAGGAGATCGCGATAGAGCTTCTCGGCCTCGGCGTCGTTGCCCGCGTACATCTCGATCTCTGCCAGGGCGCCCAGGCACTGCAGGTTCCCCGGCGACAGCTCGAGGGCCTCGCGGACCGCCTGGCGGGCGCCGGCGTAATCGCCGCGGGCCTCGCGCAGCTGAGCCAGGTCGTTGAACGTCGACGCCGAGGGGAGGAGGGCAAGCGAGCGCTGGAACGCCGTTTCGGCTTGACGGTAGCGGTTCAGCTGGCCGAGAGCCAGGGCGAGCTTCGACCAGGCCAGGCCGTCGCCCGGCCGCGAGTCGCTCCAGCGCCTGGCCACCGCGAGAGCGCGTTCCGGATCCCCGGTGGCCAGCGCGAGGTCGACCTCCTGGCGCAAGACCCACGGGTGGGCTGGCGACAGCTCGACCGCGCGCGCGACGAGGGCCTCGCACCGGCTGAGGTCCTCGGGCCGGCGGTACATCTCGTACAGGTATCGATGGATCCCGGCCAGGCGAGTGAGCGGCCCGAGGAACCGCGGGGCCTCGGTGATCGCCCGGCGCAGCAGGGCCATCTCCTCGACATAGCCCTTGGAAGTGCGGCCCGAGTCGAGCCGAGCCCGCGCCTCCAGGTACGACTTCAGGGCGTCCGGCGTCGCGTCCCGCGAGCCCGGGTGTCCGGAGGTCGGGACGCCGCGGTAGGCGTCGTCGAGCGCCGTCGAGATCCGGTCCTCGAGCAACATGAGGTCGTCGGTGCCGACCTCGAGCTGCTCGCTCCAGCGGACGCGGCCGGTGGCGCCGTCCAGGCGCTCGAGGCTGACGCGGGCCGGCCGGTCAGCCCCGCCCCGCAGCAGCGAAGCGGTCACCAGCTCGTTGACGCCCAACTCGCGGGCGATCTCGGTCGGGCGCTTGCCGCCGGTTGCGACGGCGCGGACCTCGGGGCCGGCGACGACGGCGACATCCCTGAGCTGCGCGAGGCGCGAAGCGATCGCGTCGGCGACCGCCGCGGACGCCAGGTGCACGTCCCCGCCCGCGCTCTCGGCGGCGACGGGCAGCACGGCAACCGCCAGCGGCCTGCGCGGCGCGAGCACCCCGAACCACAGCGCCGCCGCGCCCGCCGCGGCGAGCGCGGCAATCCCGCCGCCGGCCCAGAGCCAGCGGCTCCGCCGCCGAGCCTGTCGGCGGCCCGATCGCAGGCGGGGCGTCGCGGCGGTCGCGGCGGTGACGCTGGCGGCGACGCGGCGTAGATCGGCGACCAACGCCTCGGCGGTCGAATAGCGGCCGCCGCGCTCCTTCGCCATGCAGCGCTCGATGACCGCGGCGAGCTCCTCCGGCAGTTCGGGGGAGGCCGCGGCCAGCGGCTGGAAGGCAGCCGCGGCCACCTTGTGCATCGTCTCGATGGCCGTGGCGCCGCGGAACGCCGCCTTCCCCGCCGCGAGCTCGTAGAGCAGCGACCCGAGCGAGAAGATATCGCTGCGGGCGTCAACGTCCAGGCCGAGCGCCTGCTCCGGCGACATCGCCCTCGACGTCCCGACCACGAGGCCGTCGGTGGTGATCCGTTCGTCCGCCGCCGCCCGTGCGCCGGTCCACTTGGCGAGGCCGAAGTCGAGCACCTTGACGTGCCCCGACGGCGTCACCAGCACGTTCTCGGTCTTGATGTCGCGGTGGACGATGCCGCGCCGGTGCGCCTCGGCGAGCGCCTCCGCGACCTCGACGCCGATGCGCGCGACCTCGCCCGCGGGGAGGGGCCCGGACGTGAGGACGTCTGCGAGCGACCGCCCCTCGACGTACTCCATGACGACCCAGTCGGTGTCGCCCTCGGTGACGATCTCGTAGACGTGCGTGATCGCCGGGTGCGAGAGCGCCGCTGCGGAGAGCGCTTCGCGGCGCAACCGCTCGCGCCGGTCCGGGCTGACCTGGCCGCGGAGCAGGCCCTTGATCGCGACCGGGCGGCAAAGGCGGTCGTCGTAGGCCTCGAAGACCTCGCCCATCCCCCCGCTGCCGAGCAGCCTGACCACCCGGTAGCGCCCGATCGGGCCCCGCGCACCCACGCGCCGATTCTACAGCGGGCGCGCGGCAGGGCCCTGCGAGCCGCCGTCGCGCAGCGCCTCGCGGCAGCGGCGCAGCGCCTCGGCCCGGTCGGCGAGGGCGAGGGGTGCGAGCGCCTCCGCCTCGTGTGTCCGCCCGGCGGCGAGACCCGCCAGCACCTCGCGGTACTCGAGGACGGCGCGCTGCTCGTGGCCGAGCCGGCGGAGCGCCTCCGCGAGCAGAAGTCGGACCTGGAACAGGCCCGCATCGAGGAACAGCGCCGCGCGGTACGAGACCACCGCCATCTGCGACCGGCCCGAGATGTCGTGCATGAACCCCTCGAGGGTGTGCACGCCGGCATCCGACGGATCCGCGAGCAACGCCTGGTCGACGAGCTCCGCGGCCTCGTCGAGACGGTCGGAGGCGACGTGGCTGGCGGCCAGGGCGAGCCGGTCCCGTGTCCCGCGCGTCTCGACAGCCGCGGGCCGCGGCGCGTGGACCTTGGTCCGCAGCACCGTCGCGGCGGCCTGGGGTCGCTCGGGGCGCCGCTCCGTGTCCGGGCGCCGGCGCGGGGTCGCCGGTGCGGCGGCCGCGCCGGCGTGGCGATAGCAGAAGCAGTCGCCCAGGTCGATCGCGTCGAGGCCGCTCGCCACCTGCCAGAGAGTCTCCGCCGGGCCCAGGAAGAGGTAGCCGTCCGGTGTCAGTGCGCCCGCGACCGCGGCGGCGACCCGGCGCTGGACCTCGGGCCTGAAATAGATCAGCACGTTGCGCAGGAAGATCAGATCGAACGGCGCGGGCGTGAGCGCGAGAGGCTCACGCACGAGGTTGAGCGCGCGGTACTCGATGCGGCGGGCGAGCGCCGGCGCGAGCTCGTAGGAATCGCCTCGGCGGAGCAGGTGGCGCGCGCGGAGGTCGGCGGGGACGCCGGTAACGGCGCGCTCGCCGAACGTCGCGGTGCCGGCGGCGGCGAGCGCCTCCTCGTCCACGTCGGTCGCGAGAATCCGCCAATCCCACCCGAGCAGCTCGCGGCACTCGGCGAGCGCGATCGCCAGCGAGGCTGGCTCCTCGCCGCGGGCGCAGCCCGCCGACCAGACGGCGAGGCTGCGCCGCCCGGCTCGCGCGGCGGCGAGGCGGGGCAGGATCGTCGTCGCCAGCGCGGCGAAGTGCTGCGGGTGGCGGAACAGGAACGACTCCTTGACCGTGACGTGCGGGAGCAGGCGGCTCCACTCGCCGGGAAGCTTGCCGCGCGCCAGCGCCCCCACGTACGCGGCAACCCCGGCCAGGCGGAGGCTGGCGGCGCGCCGCTTCGCGGTCTCGCCGAGGAACTGGTAGTGGCCGGGCGGTACGACGTTGCCGCTCGCCTCCTCGATCAGCGCGGCCAGCTCGACGAGGGCGGCCGGCTCGCTCATGGCCGGACGCAGTTGCGGCCCGCCGCCTTGGCCTGGTACAGGCGGGAGTCGGCGAGGGCCACCAGCGCATTGGCGGTGGCCTCGCTTCCGAGCTCGGCCTGCGAGGCGACGCCGAACGACGCGGTGATCGGAACGCGCTCCCCGGACGCGATGATCGCCGTCCGATCCGCGACCGCGCGCCGGAGGCGTTCGGCGGCTTTGCGGCCGGCTTCGAGGTCGCTCTCCGGAAGCACGGCCAGGAACTCCTCGCCGCCGTAGCGGCCCAGCACGTCCGAGGTGCGCAGCGCGCGGTGCATCGCGGCGGCGGCCGCGCGCAGCACGGTGTCGCCGGCGACGTGCCCGTGCGCATCGTTGACGCGCTTGAAGTCGTCGAGGTCGCTGATGACCACGGTCACGGTGCGGCCGTAGCGGCTCGCGCGCTCGATCTCCTCGGTCAGCCGTTCGTGGATTGCCCTGTGGTTGAGCGCTCGCGTGAGGCCGTCGTGGCTGGAGAGGTCCTGCAGCTTCTGGCCGAGCCTGGCGTTGTCGAGCACGATGCCGGCGTGGGGAGCGAGGTCGGCGAGAAGGCCGGCCGAGGCCACCGCGAACTGCTGCGGCTCGCTGGGGACCAGGGCGAGGAGGCTCGCGGCGCCCCGCATCGGGAGCGGGTACGAGACGAGGTGCGCGGGGTCGGCGTCGCCCTCGCCCTCGCCCGCCCCGGAGACGTCGACCTTCAGCTCGACGTCGGCGGGCACGGCCATCTGGGCGACGATTGCGGCGATGAACCGGTCGGTCGCACGAAGCGACACGGGCCGGGTCACGAACACGTCGAGCGTCGCGGCGTCGGGCTCGGTGACGCCGACCGCCAGGAGGTGGGCGTCCGCGACGCCGGCCACGACCTCGAGGATCGCGCAGTTCGCGGCGTGCAGGTCGTTCGTGCTGACGCCGCGCTCGAGCAGCGCGTTCAGGATAGTGGCGCGCATCAGATTGGCGTCGAGTTGGCGCACGACTTTGGCCAGCACGTCGAGCGGGCCGAGCGGCGGGCCGGGCTCGTGCCCGGGTCCGGCGACCCTCATCGCGGCGAGCCGGCGTACCGTAGCCACCAGTTCGGCCGGGTCGCCGTCCTTCGTGAGGTAGGCGTCGGCGCCACCGCGCAGCCCCCAGAAGCGCGACGGGGCCTCGCCGTGGCTCGTGAGGACGACGACCGGGGTCGCCGCCGTCGCCGATTCGCTCTTGAGCAGGCGGACGAGTTGGTGGCCGTCCATCACCGGCATGTCGAGGTCGGTCACGACGACCGCCGGCGGCTCCCTCAATGCCGCCGCGGCGCCCTCGGCGCCGTCCCGGGCGGAGGAGACCTCGAAGCCGGCGCGCTCGAAGGTGCGGACGAGCAGCGTCCGCGTGGTGTCGCTGTCGTCGACCACGAGCACGCGGGTCACGGCGTCCCCCCGTTCCAGATGCGGCCGAGGAGCTTGCCGAGCTCGCCGGGCGGCAGGGCGATCGTCGCGGCGCCCGCCGCGAGGGCGGCGTGCGGCATGCCGAACACGACCGACGAGGCCTCGTCCTGCACCATCGTGAATCCGCCGGCCCGCCGCAGCGCCGCGAGCCCCTGGGCGCCGTCCGCGCCCATGCCGGTGAGCAGCACGCCCGCGGTCAGCGTTGGGCAGCAGGCGGCGCACGACTCGAAGAGCTCGTCCGCCGACGGGCGGTGCACGCCGCGCGGCGGCCGGGCGGCATCGACACGCACCACCCCGCCGGCGAGCAGCCGCAGATGGGCGCCGCCCGGGGCGATGCGGACCTTCCCCGGCTCCGCCGCCTCGCCGTCGGTGGCGACCTTCACGTCCCGCCCGAGGTCGGACGCGAGCCACTCGGTGAGCCCTTCCTCGAACCCGGCCGTGATGTGCTGGACGATCAGGACCGCGGCCGGCAGCGCGGCTGGCAGCGCGGCCAGCAGGTCGCGGAGCGCCGACGGCCCACCGGTGGATGCGCCGATGGCCACATACCGCACCTGCACCGGCAGCGCGGGCACTGCGGCGGCCACCGGCCCGGGCGCGGCGCCGCGGCCGCGGGCGGCGCGCCGGCCTGCCGGAGTTACGCGCGCTTGCGCTGCGGCGCGAATCGCGGCCGGCAGCGTCCTCGCCATGAGCTCCCACCCTCCGGCGTCCTCGGGTTTGGAAAGCACCTCGACCGCGCCGCGGCGGATCGCCTCGAACGCCGTCTGCACCTGGCTCCGGTTGGCGCGGGAGGTGACCACGAGGATCGGGGTCGGGCAGAGAGCCATGATCCGCTCGGTGGCGGCATAGCCGTCCAGCACCGGCATCTCGAGGTCCATCAGAATCACGGCCGGAGCGAGGCGCGCCGCCGCCTCGACGCCCTGCGCCCCGTTTCCGGCCTCTCCCACCACGCGCATGTCCGGCGCCGCGGCGACGAGCCGGCGCAGCACCGCGCGGACGGTAGCGGAGTCGTCCACGATCAGCACGCCGATCGGGGGGCCGGCCATCACGCCCCCGCCAGCCGGCGCACCAGGCGCACCAGCTCGACCGGGTCCAGACCCTGTTTGGCGAGGTAGGCGTCGGCGCCGGCCTCCAGGCCCTTGAGGCGCTCCTCGGGCCGGTCGTGGGTCGAGACTACGACCACCGGGAGTTGGGCCAGGGCCGGGATGGCGCGCACGTGCCTGGTGAGCGCGTAACCGTCCACGCCCGGCATCTCGACATCGGTCACGAGGCAATCGAAGTGTTCCTCGGCGAGAGCGGCGATCCCCTCGTGCCCGTCGGCGGCGGTCCTCACGTCGAATCCGGCGTCCTCGAGGAGGCGCCTCTCCATCTCGCGCGTCACCAGCGAATCGTCCACCAACAGGATGCGCAGCCGCCGGGCGCGCGCCGCCGGAGCAGCGGCCGCGAGCTTCCGCCCGTGTCCCCCCTGGGCCAGCGCCTTCGGCGACAGGACCCCAACCGGCTCGCCGGACGCGAGCAGCGCGATCCCGTCGAACAGCGGGTTGCCGGCCAACGCGCGGCCTCCGGGCCACAGCAGCACCTCCTCGGAGCGCTCGACCGCGTCGACGGCCACGGCCAGCGGCATTCCGGCGTGGACGCCTTGCAACAACAGCTGGATGGGGGCGGGCTCCTCCCCCACCAGGTGCGCCAGCGGCACGAACGGCACCAGGCGGCCGCCGAGCGGCGCCAGGGTGCGGCCGTCCCGTTCGACGACGTCGTCCCGGCGCAGCCGGTCCACCCGCGCCACGGCGGAGGAGGGGAGGGCCAGGCGCACCGCGCCCGTGCGCAACACCACGACTTCCTCGCCGCGCCGAGCGACCGGCACCTCGACGACGACCGACGTGCCGCGGCCGGGGTGCGAGTCGATCGTGGCGAACCCGCCGGCGCGGGCGACCGCGGCGGCGACCGCGTCGAGGCCGATGCCGCGCCCCGAGACCTCCGTGACCTCGCCCCGGGTCGAGAGCCCGGGGAGGAAGAGCAGACTGAGCGCCTCGTCGCGGCCGAGGCCGGAGGCGCGGGACCGCTCGACGTGCCCTGCCTTGACCGCGGCCTCGACGACGTCGGCGGGCTCGATCCCGGCGCCGTCGTCGGTGATCGTCAGGCGCACCCGGCCGCTGGCGGCCACCGCAGCGATCTGGAGCGTGCCCGTGCGAGGCTTGCCCAGAGCCGCTCGGGCCTCCGGCGTCTCGATGCCGTGGTCCACCGCGTTGCGCACGACGTGGACCAGCGCTTCCTCGAGGTCCCTGGTGATGCGCCGGTCGAGGCGGGTCTCGCCGCCGGAGAGCCCGACCTCGACTTCGCGGCCGAGGGTGCGCGCCAACTCGCGCGCGTGGCGGGCGAGCGCTATCAGCAGCCCTTGCAGCGGCTGCACCTGGAGCGCGAGGAGCGCCTCCTGCTGTTGTTCGGCGGCGCGTTGCAGCCTCGCCTGGGTCGTGTCGGCCTCGCCCTCGACCCGGTGCAGCGCGACCGCCAGGGCCGCGAGCGCCTGTTGCGGCTGCGCCTCGCGCAGCGAGGCGTCGGCCATGCCGGTGAGCTCGTGCAGGCGCGTGACGAGGCGTCCAGCGGCCCGGGCCAGGATCCTCAGCCGGGTGGCGCCGTCGGCGAGTGCCTCGACCCTCGCCGTCTCGATGCGGACCTCCGCACTGGCGGGGGCGACGCTAGGCGTGTGCGACGGCGCCGGGGCGGGCATGTGCTCCGGGTCCGCCGCGGCCGCGGGCGGGCTGCCCGCGAGCGCCGCCATCAGCGCGGGATCCGCCTCCGGGTCGCGCCCCAGCGCGACGGTGTCGACCATCGTGGCCAGAGCGTCCGTGACCCGGGTCAGGAGCGCAGCGGCGTCCTGGCGCGTGCCCTGGAGGACTCCCTCTGCCGCGTGACAGAGTTCGGCGAAGGGAACCAGGCGGAGCATCCGCCCGGCGCCCTTGAGGGTGTGCAGCTCGCGACGCGCGTCGGCGGCCGCGCCCGCGTCGCCCTCCGCCCGGCCCGCCAACTCGGCGAGCCGTTCGAGGCGACCGCGGACCTCCCCTACGAACAGCGGGATCAGGTCGGCAAACTCAGGCTCCACCCATCCTCCGAAACTTCAGGGGAGCGGGCACCCGGCACCCGGCACAACGTATGGGGCGCAGGACGCAAGGCCCCGGTGACCGCGCTGGCAGCCCCGCGGTATCAGTCGCCGTCGTCCGCTGTGTCCGGTCTCTCTCTGACCACGGACCACGGATCACGGACCACGTCTCTCCTCTGCCCCGTCGCATCAGATCTTGGTCCAGCTGCGGGCGTTGACGTCGATCCCGATGACCCCGATCAGCGCGCCGTGCTCGTCGCGCACCGGAGAGGCTACGGTGAAGCAACGCTGGCCGGTCAGCAGCGACTCGTACAGCGCCGTGATCACGGTGCGCCCGTCGCGCACGACCGCCTGGAACCACGGGCGTTCCTTGGCGTTGAGGCCGGCGGTGATGGCGGAAGTGTCGGTGCCCTCGGCGACCCATTCGGGGTTGGCGGACGACGCCACGACGTTGCCGTGAACATCGGCGACGAAGGCGAGCTCGACGAACGGGCTCTGGCGCACCACCTCCTCCATCTGCGGCCCGAGCGCCTCCCAGTGCCCGGCCCGCAGCGCCGCCTCGCCGGCCCAGTGCTCCCCGAGGTGCTTGAGCGAGCGCGGCGAGTCGAGCCGGAACGACTGCGTGAGGAGCTGGATCGAGAGCGCGAGCTGGTTGAGGCGTTCCGACGTGCCGGAGAAGTGCTTGAGCCCCTGCGCCATGCGCTGGATGACCTGGCTGACCTCCTTGAGGGTGAGGACGACCTGGTCGGAGGCCGTGCGCTGCTGCTGTGTGGCGAGCGAGATCTCGCGTGCGGCCCGGGCCGTGTCGGTGAGGGCGCCGCGCAGGTCGGCGATCGCGGCGGCGGCGGAGCGGGCCCGCTCGAGGACGAGCCCAGCCTCCTTGCTCCCCTCCTCGGTCGCCACGACCGTGGCGCGAATCGAGCCCGCGAACTCGTCCAGCAGCGAGCGCACGGACGCCACCGATTCCTGCGAGCGCTGCGCCAGACGCCGCACTTCGTCGGCGACCACCGAGAAGCGCCGGCCGTGCTCGCCGGCGGCTGCCGCCTCGATCGTGGCGTTGAGGGAAAGCAGGTGGGTCTCCTGGGCGATCTCGGTGATGAGCTCGAGCACCCGGTAGATCTCCTTGGAGCGGGCGCCAAGCGCGTCGGTCCGGTCCGCGATTCCGCTGATCCGCTTCTGCACCTCCTCGACGCCGTGGAGGGCGTCCTCGACCGCGAGTGCGCCGGCATCCCCGCTCTGCTCCGATTGGGCGGCCAGTTCCGCCTGGGAGGCCGCATTGGCGGCGATCTGGGCGGCCGTGCGGGCCAGTTCCTCCATGGTGGCGGTGATCTCGACCACACCGGCCGCCTGCTCCGAGGAGCCCGAGGCGAGCTCCGACGCCGTCGCATTGACGGTGCCCCCGGCGGCGGCCACCTCGATCGAGCTGTTCTGGATCTGCTGCACCAGGGCGCCGAGCGAGCGCGCGGCGCTGGCGAACGACGCCGCGAGCCGCGGCGGCAACTCGTGCGCGTGGGCCAGGGTGGCCACCAGGTCGCCGGCCTGGAGGTCGGCCGAGGCCTGACCGAGTTGCTGCTCGAGGACCGATGCGGCCGCCGCCATCTCGCCGAGCGCGCGCACCTGGGCGACGTGGGGGAGGAAGGCGAACGTTACGTAGAGCACGAACAGCGCCGCGCCGATCGGCAGCACGATGTAGGCGACCCAGTTCGGAGTGCCGTGGGCCATCCCGACCGCCAGGCCGATCATCGCGATCGCCCCGAAGGCGACCATCAGGAGCAGCCCGACGAGCGGGCTCTTGGGCAGTTCGTCGTTGGTACGTGCCATGAAGACTCTCCTCCCTATTCCAATTGCAATGCGGGCGGCAGCGCCGCCGGGCTCACCACCACCACCGGGGCGCCGTCGTGAAGCGCCACGCCGAGGCAGCGGTCGGGCCAGAAGCGGGCGACGACGGCGCCCGCGGGGCGGACGTTGAGGCGCGCCGCCACGTCGAGCACGGCGTCGGCGCGCACCAGGCCCTCGCTGGTCGCCACGGCGAGCCCGTTGGCCTGGCGCACGACCTCCCGCACGGCATCGCGCGCCAGCCCCCAGTGCCCACCGCCCCGGGTCAATACCACGAGCAACTGCATGCTCACGGGTTCCCCAGCGCTTCCAGGTTCACAAGGCATGCGGGGCGGCCGTCGACCACCACCTCGCCGCCAACGGGGCCCGTCCCGGCGGCGGCGACATCCGCCGGGGCGATCTCGACGATCTCGAGTGCGGCGTCGGCGGCGAGGCCGACCAGCTCGCGGGCGTCGGGTGGACCGGCCCAGACGACGACGGTCACCGGGTTCGGCGGCCTGGCGCCAGTCGGCGCGCCGACGAGACGTCCGAGGTCGAGGACCGGGATCGGTTCGCCGGTGAACTCGGCGAGGCCGAGAAGTTCGGGGGACGCTCCCGGAAGAGGGTGGACCGGCAACGCCCGGACCACCTGCCGGATCCGGTTGACCGGAAGCGCGCACAAGTAGTCGCCGGTTTCGACCAACAAGGCGCGGAGCGACGCGGCGCCGATGTCCGAACAGGGGTCCACACGCTCAGGATAGCACCGCATCCGGTTGCGGCTGCGGCGTTTCGCCGACGAGTCTCTAACTCCCGGTTTGCGATCGTCCGGGGCCCTCGAGCAGCCGCATCACGACTTCCTTGCGCACCTTGCCGCGCTCGGAGGTGGGGAGCTCGTCCACGATCACGACGCGGCGCGGGATCTTGTGCGGCGCCAGGCGCACCCGGCAGCCGGCGAGGACGGCGTGGACGGTGAGGACGGCGCCGCGCTCGGCGACCACGAGCGCGGCGACGAGCTGGCCGCGGTGCGGGTCCGGGAGGCCCGCGACCACGGCACCTTCGACCCCTGGGATCTCCTCGAGCGCCCGGCGGACCTCCTCCGGGTGCACCTTCTTGCCGGCGACATTGAGGTACTCGCCGACCCTGCCGGTGAGCGTGAGGCGGCCTTCGCCATCGACGACGCCGAGGTCTCCGGAGAGGAACCGTCCCGGGCCGAGGATGTCGGGGCTGGGAACTGGCGGCAATTCGGCGAGGGCCACGGCGCGCGAGAGCACCAGCACCCGGCCCTCAACGCCCGGCGGAAGGGGCCGGAGGGTCTCGTCCACGACCTGTACGCGCACTCCTTCCATGGCGGCGCCCACGGCTCCCTCCTCGTGCGCCGGCTCGTCGCCGCGCTCGTAGGTGATGCCGCCGCACTCCGAGCAGCCGTAGAAGACGTGAACCTTGCGGCCGGTGGCGGCGTGGAACGCCGCGGCGTCGCGCGGTACGAGCGGGGCGCCGGCCGCCAGGCAAACGCGGAGGTCGGGCAGGTCGGGGAGGTCGCCGAGCGTGGCCAGCGTCCTGACCATCGCGGGCACCGCCGGGAAGTGCGCGACCCGTGCCGCCGCCAGCGTGTGGGCGAGCGCCGCTGGGAGCGCGCACGTCGGGAACGCGAGCGGCGTGCCGTCGAGGAGGAGAGGGATCAGGCAGTTGCCGATCCCGTACGAGTGGGTGAGCGGGATTGCGGCGAGGGTCACGTCGCCGGAGCCAAACCCCATCGTGCGCATGATCTGGGTCGTGTCGGCGGCGAGCTGGCGGGCGCCGAGGGCCACCGCACGCGGCAGGCCGGTCGAGCCGGACGTCAACTTGAGCACGGCGGTGAACTCCGGCATCGCGACGGGTGCGGCGTCCGCCCGCACCGCGACCGCGCTGGCGTGCTCGGCCATGGCGATCTCTTCCCCGGCCAGGCGCTCGGGCGCGGCCACGATCCACCTTGCGCCCACGGCCTGGGCCGAGCGCCCGATCTCGTCGGCGGGAGCCGCCGCGTCGACCAGCGCCACCCGCGCCGGCAGCAGCCGCAGCGCCGCGAAGGCGCGCACGAAACCGATCCCGTTCGGCAACGACAGCACGACCGTGGCCCCCGGCCGGATGTGACCGGCGTACGCGGTGCGCTGGGCCTCGATCCCGGCCGCAAGCGCCGCTCGGGTGGCGATCACCTCGCCGTCCGGACCGATCAGGGCGGGCGCCTCGCCCGTCCGGCGCGCGAGGCCGAGGAAACGGCGGACGATCGGGCAGGGCGCCTCAGGCACCGGAGCCTCGCATGCGGGCGAGCATCGCTTCCACCGTCGCCTGGGCCCGCTTTTCGTAGAACCGCTGCAGCACCGATCGCACCTCGGGATGGGCCGCGGCGATCTGGTCGAGGTCCTGGCTCGAGATCTCGATCGTCGTCACCCCGCTCCGGGCCACGATCGTCGCCGTCCGCGGCTTGCCCGTGAGCACCGCCACCTCGCCGAAGAACTCACCTGGGCCAAGCCGGGCGAGCACCAGATGCCGGCCGGAGTGGTCGGTTGTCTGGACGTCCACCTCGCCTTCCTCGATCAGGAACCACGAGGTCCCCCGGTCGCCCTCGCGCACGATCGTCTCGCCCGCGGCGAACGAGCGCACCGCGGTCGTGGAGATCAACTGTTCGAGCGCCGCCGGCGGAAACTCCGCGAAGAAACGCGACGCGGCGCGCTCCTTCTCCGCCTGCCCCGCCGTCGCGTCGGCCCGCGTGGGGTCGGCCGGGTCCGGCGCGGCCGGCGGCGGACCGGGGGCGGCCGGCGCGGTCGCGCGGTCGAGCCTGGCCCGCTGGACGTTCTCGGTCTCCTGCTGCGCGGCGATGAAGCGGGCCAGCTCCCTGGTGACCTCCTGGCGGCCGGGGTCGAGCCGAACCACCTTGTTGATGACCGCGATGGCGCGGGCGTAGAAGCCCTGCTCGGCGAAGTGCCGGGCCAGTTCGCGGTACACATCGATCGCCTTCTCGCGGTCCCCCGCGAGTCCCAGGATCTCGGCCTGCCGCAGCAAGAGGTTGAAGTTCTCCGGGCGGCGCTTGATCTCTATGGCGATCGCTTCGAGCGCGAGGCCGTAATCGCGGTTGGCGAGGTAGTGGTCGAGGCTCTCGAAGCGCGGCTTCCCCTTGAGCATCACGACCACCCCAGCCGGCTGGTCACGGCCGTCGCGGCGGCACGCGCCTCGCGCCGGACGGCGGCCCCGTCGGCGGTCGTGAGCGCCCCGTCAACCACTACGGCCCTGCCGTCCACGACGACGTGTCGGACTGCCTCGACGCCTCCTCCGTACACGACCATGGCGGCGGGGTCGCCGGCCGGTTCCATCGCCCACGCTGCACCACCCAGAACGACGAGATCCGCCTTCCATTCCGGCAACAGGCGCCCAACCCGGTCGAGGCCGAGCACCTCGGCGCCGCGCCAGGTCGCCATCTCGAGCACGCGCCACGGGTCCACCGCCCCCGCGCCGCGGGCGAGGTTGTGGAGCGTTCCGGCGAGCGCCATCTCGTGGAACGCCGACAGCCGGTTGTTGCACGGCGGGCCGTCGGCGCCGAGGCCGACCCGCACCCCTTCCGCGAGCAGCCGGGGGAGGTCGGCGATCCCGGACGCGAGCTTGAGGTTGGCGCCCGGGCAGTGGACGACGCCGGTCCGCTCGCGCGCGAGGAGCCCGAACTCGGCCTCGTCGAGGTGCACGCAGTGTGCGAGCACCGTGTCGGGCCCGGAGATTCCGAACCGGGCAAGGGCGGCGACGTTGCCGACGCCGGTCGTCTCGCGCACGGCACGGGTCTCGTCGCGGTTCTCGCTCGCGTGCGTGTGGAGGAGGTAGCCGTGCCGGCGGGCAAGCGCCGCGGCGCCCTGCAGCAAGGCGTCGGAGCACGAGAGCACGAAGCGCGGCGCGACGGCGTAGCGCAGGCGGCCGCCGCAAGCGCCGTGCCAGCGCGCGCCCAACGCCTCGGCTTCGGCCAGGGACGCGTCGGGGTCCTCGAGCAGGCGCGCCGGGACCCGCTGGCCCATGTCCATGTGGCACTTGCCGGAGGTCAGTCGAATGCCGAGCTCTTCGGCGGCGGCGAACACCTCGCCCTGGCCGTGCGTCGTGCCCATGTCGAGGGCTGCCGTCGTCCCACCGGCCAGCAGCTCCGCGACGCCGAGGCGCGCCGCGGCGGCGACCTCGTGCGGCGCGAGGGCGGCCTCGTACGGCCAGATCCGCTCGGCGAGCCACGCCAGCAGCGGCAAGCCTTCCGCCCGGTGGCGCGCCAGGCTCTGCACGACGTGGACGTGGGCCTGGACGAAGCCCGGCAGCACGAGGGCGTCGGTCGCGTCGAGCAGGTCCGCGCCGTCCGCCGGCAGACCCTGCCCCACGGCGGCGATGCGGCCGCCGTCGATCAGCACGTCGGCAGTGAGCGCAGTGCCGGGGGAGGTCATCGGGACAACAGTCCCACCCCGCACCAGCAGCGGGCGGTTCGCAGTCATAGGGCCTCGATTCTCAAGGGTGACCGGGCCGCTGTCAATTCCTGAGGAAACGAGGCATACGGCGTCAGGCGGAAAGCGGGCTCTTTCTCACCCGTCGCGGCCGCGGCGGCGCCGCGTGCCCGGGTCGCGCCCTCCGCTCGAAACGCAAACCGCGAACGTGTGACTATACTGCCTGGGTGCGCGGTGGACTCCGTCTCGGCCTCGGCCACATGGTGGCCTTTGTCATCGTGGCGCTGGTCCTCAACGCCCAGTTCACCTGGTGGGTCGTCTACTCCCTGCGCGACAACCGCGAGCGCCTCGACCTCGAGCGCAAGCTGGTCGTGTCGCAGATCAGCCTCGCCGCCGAGCGCCTGGGGGTCCGCCTGCTCGAGGCCGAACGCGCGATCGCCGAACTGCCCCCCGGGGTGATCCCCTCGCCGAAGCCGCCGTTCTCCGAGGTCCGGGTCGTGGAGGAGGCGGAGCTGCCCCGCGGGCCGAGCGCCCAGCCTCTGGAGCCCGGGGCCGCGATCGGGTGGGTCATGCAGGATGGGCGGCTCGCCGTCGGCCGTTCGCTCGGCCGGGGGCGGGTGGCGCTGGCGTTCCTCGACCCGCAGGCGCCGTACCGGTGGCTCGCCGCATCGGACCCCGACTTGCAGCTCGTGGAACGCGGCAACGTCCAGGAGGGGCGGCCGAGCGCCCCCCTCGCCGCGCCGCTCGACCGTCTCGTCGTGACCCCCGACTTCCATCACTGGCAGGAGCTGGTGCACCGATACCGCCACCGCGTCGTGGCGGTCCTGGCCGAGGGTACCGCGTTCCTCGCCGCGATCGTCGTCGCGGTGGTGCTGCTCTGGCGCATCATGCGGCGGGAAGGCGCGTACGAGCGCCAGCACCAGAACTTCGTCTCGGCGGTCACGCACGAGCTCAAGACGCCGATCGCGGGGATCCGCCTCGCCCTCGAGACGGTGCTCTCCGGGCGGGTGGACGACGAAGGGCGGACCCGTTTTCTCGGTAACGCCCTGGCGGACTCGGAGCGCCTCGGCGATCTGGTGGAGAAGGTACTGGAGGTGACCCGGTACACCGGTGGCGCCCACCGCCTGCGCATGAGCCTGGGCGACTTTTCCCAGCTCGTCGAGGAGGAGGTGATCGTCGCGGAGCGGCGCGTCGCGGCCCGCGGCGTCGTCCTCGAGGCCGACATCCTCCCCGGGGTCCAGGCGACCTTCGACGCGGAGGCGATCGCGATCGTGATCTCCAACCTGATCGAGAATGCCCTCAAGTACGCCCGGCGCGAGGAGCCGCGGGTCCGCGTCCGCCTCGGCCTCGAGCGCGGCGAGGCCGTCCTGGAGGTGGGGGACAACGGCGTCGGGATCGCCGCCTTCGAGCTGGAGTCGATCTTCAAACCGTTCTACCGGGCGAACGACGAGGTGACCCGGCGGACCCCCGGCACCGGCATCGGCCTCTACGTCGCGCGCGAGATCGTCGACGCGCACGGCGGCAAGCTCACGGCCGCCAGCCCAGGCCCGGGACGGGGCTCGACGCTCCGCCTGGCGTTGCCCGGGGCCGAGGCCCTACCCGAGGACGAACTTTCCGAGTACAGTGATGGGAACGGAGCGAGGTGAGCGATGGCAAGTCGCGTCTTGATCGTCGAGGATGAGCGGCATCTCGCCGAGGCGTTGGCCCACAACCTCAAGTTCGAGGGGTACGACACCACGGTCGTCGGCGACGGGGAGGCCGCGCTCGAGCGGCTCGCTGCCGAGGACTTCGACCTCGTGGTGCTCGACGTGATGCTCCCCGGCATCTCGGGGTTCGACGTTTGCCAGCGGCTGCGCGAAGCGGGCAACCGGGTGCCGGTCCTCTTCCTGACCGCGCGCAGCGCCGACACCGACCGTCTCACCGGCCTGCGGCACGGCGGCGACGACTACATGACCAAGCCGTTCCTGCTCGAGGAGGTCGTGCTGCGGATTCGCGGCATCCTGCGGCGGCAGGAGTGGTACCAGACGCCGGTGGCCGACCGCGGGATCTTCAAGTTCGGCGACAACGAGGTGAACTTCCGCACCTTCAAGGCCAAGGGCCCGCGCGGCGAGGTCGAGCTCACCGAGAAGGAGTGCATGCTGATGAAGCTCCTGGTCGAGCGCCAGGGGCAGGTGGTCTCGCGCGAGCTCATCCTCGAGCGCGTCTGGGGCTACAAGTACGGCTCCTCGTCGCGCACCATCGACAACTTCATCGTGCGCCTGCGGCGGTACTTCGAGGCCGACGCCCGGAGGCCCAAGTACATCCATTCGGTGCGGGGCGTCGGGTACCGCTTCACGCCGGAGGGCGAACCCTCCTCCTGAGGGCGCCGCCGGCGTCGGACCTCTCGCTGCGTTGCGCTCGCCCCGCGCGCATCCTCACGTAGCCTCCGGCTACGCTCCGGTGCGGCGGGGTTCGCGCGCCTTGCGATAGGCCCAACGGCGGCGGCGCGGCTACACGCCGCAAGCTCCGACGCCCTGCCTCTCGGGGTGGTTGAGGACCTGCTCCGTTTCGTGGACACCAAGAATAGCCTGCCATTCATGCCGCTGTCTTTCGAGCGAACCTTGCCTCGGCCTGGACCGGACTGAGATAGCCGAGCGAGGAGTGAAGCCGCTGCCGGTTGTAGAAGACCTCGATGTAGTCGAACAGCTGCAAATGAGCGGCCGATCGTGAGGAGAAGCGTTCCCCGAGCTCGGCCTTGAGCGTAGCGAAGAAGCTTTCGACGACCGCGTTGTCCCAACAGTCCCCGCTGCGGCTCATGCTGACGGTGAGTCCTCGCGTCCGGAGCAGGCGCTGGTAGGCGTCGCTCGTGTACTGACTCCCGCGGTCGGAATGGTGCAGCAGACCCTTCTCGACATGGCGCTCGCAAAGCGCCCGCTGGAGCGCAGCGACCGTGAGCTCCTCCCTCAGACGGTCGCTGGTCGACCATCCCACCACCCGCCGGGAGAACAGGTCCAGCACGACAGCCAGGTACAACCAGCCTTCATCGGTCCACAGGTACGTGATATCACCGGCCCAGACCGTGTCCGGCGCACCCACCGTGAAGTGGCGGTCCAGCACGTTCGGCGCCTTGGGATGACTGCCAATGCTGTGCGTCGTCCGCCGCATGCGCTGCACCTTCTTCGGCGTCATGCCCTCCTCGCGCATCAGGCGCGCCACCCGCTTGCGACTGCAGGACAGGCCTTGCGTGGCCAGCGCCTCCTGCAGTCGAGGGCTGCCGTAGGCCTGCCGGCTCAGACGGAACGCCGACCTCATGGCGACCTTCAACCGGCGATCTTCCCGCTGGCGGCGACTCACCGGCCGGCCCCGCCACGCGTAGTACCCGCTCGGCGACACCGCCAGGGCCTGGCACAGCCGACGGACCCCGTACGCGTCCCGCTGCTTGTCGATGAACGCGTACTTCATCGCTGCCGTTCCGAGAAGATCGCCAACGCTTTTTTCAAGATGTCCCGCTCTTCCCGCACCCGCTGCAGCTCCCGCCGCAGCCGCCGCATCTCCTCATCCTCCGGCTGCAGCCGCCCGCTCCCCGGAAACGCTCCGAGCCCCGCGGTCTCCACCTGGCGTTTCCACCTCCGCAGCACATCCGGCCGGACCCCCAGGTCCTTCGCCACCTCCAAGACGCCAAACCCTCCCTCCCGGATCATCTGCACCGCCTCCACCTTGAACTCCCGGCTGAACTTCCGCCGCCCCGCCATGCCAGCACCTCCTGCCTCCTGCAGGCCTTTTCATGTGTCCACAATTCCGGGGCAGGTCCATTGTCTCTAGTGTGGGGCGCGACCGCCGGGCGCGCTTTTTTGTCTTCGAGGGAGGCGGTCGAGGCCACGCGGCCTGCGGCCGGCGCGGCCGGGGAGGGCAAAGGAGCACGCGTTTCGCCGGCCGGGGCTCTTGCGCCTGGGTATAACCGGAGTTATACTGACTGTATGAAAACGGCGATCTCGATTCCGGACGAAGTGTTCGCCGAGGCGGAGGCGGAGGCGCGCCGGCTCGGCGTGTCGCGCAGCGGCCTGTACGCGAAGGCCGTCGCCGAGTTCGTGGCGAGGAACCGCGGCCTCGGCGTCCGCGAGGCGCTCGACTCGGTCTACGCGAGCGAGGACTCCGGGGTGGACGAGGCCCTGGCGCGCATGCAGGCGGCGAGCCTGCCGGACGAGGGTTGGTGATGCGCCGCGGCGAGCTGTGGTGGGCGTCGATCCCCGACCCGCGCGGCTCGGGGCCGGGCTACCGCCGGCCGGTGCTGGTCGTCCAGGCGGACGAGTTCAACGAGAGCCGGATCCAGACCGTCGTGGTCGCGGCCGTGACCTCGAACGTCCGTCTCGCCGCCGCCCCCGGCAACGTCCTCTGCCGCCGACGCGACACCGGCCTGCGCAAGGACTCGATCGTCAACGTCTCCCAGCTTCTGACCCTCGACACGTCGTTCCTGTCCGAGCGCCTCAAGGCCCTGCCCGCACCCCTCATGCGCTCGGTCGAAGCCGGCCTCCGCCTCGTGCTTGCGCTCTGACGTGTCCCCGTATCGGACCACGGACCACGGACCACGGACCACGTCTCTCCTGTGCCCGGACCCCGGTTCTTCCGCGGCGATCACTGCCGGTGGGCTTTGAGCTCCTCGGGGGAGACGTCGCGGACGTGCTGGGCGAAGAACCAGCGGTGGCCTTCGGGGTCCTCGGCGCCGTAGCGGCGGTCGCCGTAGAACTGGTCCTCCGGCGGGGCCAGGATCCGCGCACCGGCCGCCTTGGCGCGGGCGAAGTGGGCGTCCACGTCGTCGACGTAGACGTGCACGGTCTGCGTGACGTGGCCGATGTGCTTGGGGTTCCGGTACTGGCGCCCCGGGCAGCCCATCATGACGACCCCGTCGGCGAGACGCATCTCGGCGTGGTTGACCTTTCCGTCGGGACCCTGCATCCGCAGGCTCTCGCTCAGGCCGAAGGCGTCCGCAAGCCACGGCAGCGCGGCCGCGACGTCCTCGTAGAAGAGGTACGGTGTGACGCGGGGCGTGTTCTCGGGCGGGTTCTTCGGCATCGGTGCGCCTCCCCCGGGGTCAACCCGCCGGCGGCCCGTTCTACTTCCCGCCGGTCCCCGCCGCCTCGGCCGCTTCTGACCACCGGCCACCGGCCACCGGCCACTCCATTTCCGTCCCCGGCGTCTTGACTTGACCCTGGGCCCGGCCTAGCATTTCGTGTGGCCTCACGGCCAACCCGTCCACGCGACAACCAAGGGAGAAGGTGTCACCATGGCTGAGTACAACCAGGACAAGCTCAAGGCGTTGGAGACCGCCGTCACGCAGATCGAGCGGCAGTTCGGCAAGGGCGCGATCATGCGGTTGGGCGCCCAGGAGGCGGTCAACGTCAACGTGATCCCGAGCGGGTCGATCGGCCTCGACGCGGCGCTCGGTGTGGGCGGGATCCCGCGCGGACGGGTGATCGAGATCTTCGGGCCGGAGTCCTCGGGCAAGACGACGCTGGCGCTGCACGTGATCGCGCAGGCGCAGAAGCTCGGCGGCCTCGCGGCGTTCATCGACGCGGAGCACGCCCTCGACCCCGAGTACAGCGGCAAGCTCGGCGTGGACATCGACAACCTGCTGGTGGCGCAGCCGGACAACGGCGAGCAGGCGCTCGAGATCGCCGAGACGCTGATCCGCTCCGGCTCGGTGGACGTCATCGTCATCGACTCGGTGGCGGCGCTCGTCCCGCGTGCCGAGCTCGAAGGCGAGATGGGCGACTCGTCGATGGGGTTGCAGGCGCGGCTGATGTCGCAGGCGATGCGCAAGCTCACCGGGATCGTCTCCAAGTCGAAGACGTGCGTGATCTTCATCAACCAGATCCGGGAGAAGATCGGGGTGATGTTCGGCAACCCCGAGACCACGACCGGCGGACGCGCGCTGAAGTTCTACGCCTCGGTCCGGCTCGACATCCGCCGTATCGGCGCGATCAAGTCCGGCGAAGACGCGATCGGCAACCGCACCAAGGTCAAGGTTGTGAAGAACAAGGTGGCGGCACCGTTCCGCATCGCGGAGTTCGACATCCTGTACGGGGAGGGGATCTCCAAGATCGGCGAGCTGATCGACCTCGGGATCGAGCACCGGCTGGTCAGCAAGTCCGGCACCTGGCTTTCCTACGGCGAGACGCGCCTCGGTCAGGGACGGGAGAACGCGCGGACGTTCCTCAAGGAGCACCCGGAGGTCGCCGCCGAGCTCGAGGAGAAGCTGCGGGGGATCCTGCCGACGCTGGCACGCCCCGCCGCCGCCGCGGAAGAGTCGTGAGGCTCGGGGCTCGGGGGTCGGGGCTCGGGTCTCGCCGGCCCGAGCCGGAAGCGCCTCCGGGTCTCGAATCCGCTTTTCGAACCCCGAACCCCGAACCCCGGGTCCCGCTGGGGCGGGGGGGGCGATGAGGGCGTGGGTCGCGCCCCGGTACGGACCGCCCGGCGTCCTGCGCCTGCAGGAACGGCCGGATCCGGTGGCCGAGCGCGGCCAGGCGCTGGTGCGGGTGCGCGCGATCGGCCTCAACTTCGCCGACTGCGCGGCGCGCCTTGGGGTGTACCCGCGCGTGCCGCGGGCGCCGTTCGTGCCCGGCATGGAGGTGAGCGGCGAGATCGCCGCGCTCGGGGAGGGCGTCGCCGGGCCGGCGGTCGGGACGCTGGTCGCGGCGGTGCCGATCTTCGGCGGCCACGCCGAGCTGGTGGCGGTCGACGCGCGCTTCCTGCGGCCGCTGCCGCCCGGCCTCGACTTCGTCACGGGGGCCGCGGTCGCGGTGACCGGCCTCACGGCCGACCACGCGCTGTTCACGGTGGGGCGGTTGCGCGCCGGGGAGCGTGTCGCCGTCACCGCGGCGGCGGGCGGCGTGGGGACGATGGCGGTGCAGATGGCGGTGGCGTCGGGCGCCAGCGTGCTCGCGGTGGCGTCTTCGTCCGCCAAGCGCGAGCTGGCAACGGCGCTCGGCGCCCACGAAGCCGTGGCCTACGATCGCTACCGCGCCGCGCTCGAGAGTGGCGTGGACGTCGTCGTGGACGCGGTCGGCGGCTCGCTCTTCCGCCCGGGGTGGAAGGCGCTCAGGCCGGATGGTCGGTACGTGCTCTACGGCTTCGCGGCCGCCGTGGGGCCGGACCGCGTGCGCTACCTGCACGCCGCGCTCGAGCTGTTGCGGATGGGCGCGCTTCTCCCCTCGGCGCTCGTCCAGGCGACCAAGTCGCTCTCGGGTTTCAACCTGTCGCTGGTGCCGCACCTCGCCGGGGAGCTTCAGGACCGCTTCGCGCGCATCGAGGCGATGGTCGCATCCGGCGCCTTGCGGCCGGTCGTCGGCGCCGTGCTCCCGTTCGATCGCCTGCCGGAGGCTCATGCGCTCCTGCAGAGCCGCGCCTCCACCGGCAAAGTCGTCGTGACGGTCTGAGCGCCGTCGGCGTCGGACCATCCGCTGCGTTGCGCTCACCCCGCTCGCATCCTCACGTAGCCTCCGGCTACGCTCCGGTGCGGCAGGGATCGCGCGCCTTGCGTCTGGCCCAACGGCGGCGGCGCGGCTACACGCCCCAAGTTGCGACGCCCTGCCTTCGGTGAGGGATCCGTGTTCGAGGGGAGCGCAGCGGCCCGCTGGAGTAAACTCTGGGGCCATGGGAACCGCCGGACGCGTCCTCATCGTCGACGACGACGCCGCCAACCGCTTGGTGGTGAGGACGATCCTCACCGGCGCGGGCTTCGCGGTGAGCGAGTCCGGAGACGCGTTCACGGCGATCGACGCGATCGACCACGACAGCCCGCACGCCGTGCTGCTCGACATCAAGATGCCCGGGATGGACGGGCTCGGCCTGCTCGAGAACCTGCGCCAGCGCGGGGTCGACGTCCCGGTGGTCGTCCTGACCGGCCACGGCGACGAGTTCACCGCCGCCTCCTGCCTGCACGCAGGCGCCGACGCGTTCCTCGACAAGCCGCCCGAGCGCGCGAAGCTGATCCTCGCGGTGCAGGGCGCGGTCGCGCGAGGCAGGCTGACCGAGGAGAACCGCCACCTCAAGGGCGCCGCCGAGGAGCCGCCGCCGCTGCTGGGGGAATCGCCCGACATGATGGCGCTGCGCGAGGAGATCGCGCGGGTCGCCCCTTCGCGCGCCACGGTCCTGGTGATCGGCGAGTCGGGCACGGGGAAGGAGTTGGTCGCGCGGCGGGTGCACCACCTCTCGCCGCGGGCACGCGCGCCGTTCGTGCGCGTCAACTGCGCGGCGATCCCCGAGGAGCTCATCGAGTCGGAGCTGTTCGGTCACGAGAAGGGCTCGTTCACCGGCGCGGTGCGCAAGCAGATCGGCAAGTTCGTGCAGGCCGACGGGGGGACGATCTTTCTCGACGAGGTCGGCGACATGTCGCTGCGAACGCAGGCCAAGGTCCTCCGGGTGCTGCAGGACGGCGAGGTGGAGCCGGTCGGCGCCGGCGCGGTGGGCCACGTGGACGTGCGGGTGATCGCGGCCACCAACAAGGACCTCCCCGAGGAGGTCAAGGCCGGGCGGTTCCGGGAGGACCTCTACTTCCGCCTCTCGGTGGTCGTGCTGCGCACGCCGCCGCTGCGTTCACACCCCGACGACATCGCGGCGCTCGTCGAGCACTTCACGACCGTCGCCTGCCACGAGTACAACCGCCGCCCCAAGCGCTGGACGCCGCCGGCGCTCGCCCAGCTCGCCGCCTACCCGTTTCCCGGGAACGTGCGCGAGCTCAAGAACATCGTCGAGCGGGCGGTGATCATGCAGCTCGAGGACGACATCCGGGGCATCGACCTGCTGCCGGTGGCCTCCGGCGCCGCTCCGGCCGACGAGGGGCTCTTCGCCACCCCGACCCTGGCGGAGTTCCAGGAGCGGGCGGAGCGCGCCTACCTCGTCCGCCAGCTCCAGCACCACGGCTGGAACGTGGCCGCTACGGCGCGCGCCATCAACACCCCGAGATCGAACCTCTACAAGAAGATCGAGGCTTACGGCCTCTCCCGGGAGGAATGAATGGGCGGGATCACCCTCGAGGACATGATGGCGGCCGGGGGGCTGCTGGAGGGCCATTTCAAGCTCTCCTCCGGCCGGCACTCGTCGCGTTACGTGCAGTGCGCACTCTACCTCGCCGAACCGGCGCGCGCCGAGGCGGCCGGGCGCCAGCTCGCGGCCCGGCTCAAGAACGCGGCGGCGCAAATCGTCGTCGCCCCGGCTCTCGGCGGCCTGATCATCGGCCACGAGGTCGCGCGCGCCCTCGTGGACGTGCCGTTCTACTTCACCGAGAGGGCGGACGGGGAGATGGTGTTGCGTCGCGGCTTCGCCATCGAGCCCGGGTCCCGGGTGCTCGTGGTCGAAGACGTGATCACGACCGGGGGTTCGACGCGCGAGGTGATGGACGTGGTGAGCGGCCAAGGCGGCGTCGTCGTCGGCGTCGCCGCGATCGTCAACCGCTCCGGACAGGAGAACCCGTTCGCGCCCCTGCCGTTCACCGCGCTGCTCACGGTCGAGGTGCCGACCTGGCAGCCCGAGGCGTGCCCGCTGTGCGCCTCCGGCGTCCCTCTCTCCAAGCCCGGGTCGCGTCCCGACGCGAAGCGCGGGTAGTCGTCCGCCCGCCCCTCTGCGCCTCTGCTGCCGCCCGGCCTCCGACGGTCATCTGTTCACCGCGATGAGGTAGGCCCAGCTGGCGAGCAGCGCCGCGACGATGGCGGCGCGCAGCCAGCGGGGGAGCGGCGCCGGCACGTCGAGGACGGGCCAGCGGAGCGCTGCCCACAGCGGCGCGGCCAGGCCGCCCGCGAAGAAAGCGATCCCCGCAAGCGCGGCGAGCGGGTTGGCGGCGAGCGCGGCGCCGAGGCGCCCGTGCATGAGGGCGACCGCGGCGTGCGTGCTGCCGCAGGTGGGGCACGGGATCCCGGTGATCGCCCGGAACGGGCACGCCGGCATGAGCGGCGCCACCGCGAGCCAGAACGGGCGCAGCACCACGACGGCCACCGCCACCACGCCCCAGAGGAGCGCCAACTGGCGCTCCTCCTGGTTGGGCGGACGGAACCTCACCGCGCCGGCTCAGCGGCCGAAGTGGCCGAAGTTGCCGAAATGGCCGACGGCGGCCGCGATCGCGGTGCCGAAGGCGACGGCGATCACCGCCACGCAGACGCAGCACAGGACGACCGGCAGCACGACCGCGAGCGCGGCTTTGCCCTGGGTCGTGCGATGGGCGGCGGCGAGCCCGACGACGTAGAGGAAGAGCGCCCAGACGAAGCCGATCAGTCCGCCGCAGAACGGCACGATCTGGAGGACCTGGACGGTCCCGACGTAGCAGACGACCCGCACCGTCGAGGCGAACCCCGTGGTCGCGCCCCCCACCAGCATCAGGAATAGATGGACGATCGCGGACCAGATGAACACCCCGATCAGGACGAAGATCGGCGCCAGCACCATCAACATGACGTTGACCGCGATGGGGAGCTGGAAGCCGCGGTGCATCCCGGGCAGCAGGCTCTGCATTGCGCTGCGGAATGCGATGTTGTACGCCTGCCCGGCGATCATCCCGACCCAGCCGAAGATCACCGCGTACAGGAGCGGCCTGCCGAGCGAGCCGGTCAGCGACATCCGGGCGAACGCCTGACTCGGCGCGGTGAGGACGAGCTTCGCGGTCTCGTACAGCCCCTCGAGCGCCGGGTACCCCGGCTGCTCCCACGGCAACGGCTGCAGTTGCGGTGGCGGCGGCGCCCCTCCCGGCGGCGGCGGCGGGACGGTTCCCGGCGGCTGCATGCTGGGCGGTACGGGTGGCGTGGGAGGTACCGGAGGTGCCCCGGGGGGATAGTTCTCGGCCATCGCTGCCTCCTTGATCCGATGTGCGACCCGGATAGTCTAGCGCACCAGTGGCCGGGATGGCGCCGCCGATAGCGGACCATCTGCGTTGTCGGGCTGCGGCGGTTCGGATCCTCACGTAGCCTCCGGCTACGCTCCGGTCCGGTCGCCTTGCCCTCCTAGCATCTGGCCCACTCTCGGCGGCGCGGCTGCACGCCCCAAGTGGCGAGGGCCTGCCTCTGCCTGAGCGTTTGACTTCGAAGGAGGCGCGGAAGGCTGCGCGGCCTGCGGCCGGCGCAGCCGGCTCGAACCCCGAGCCCCGAGCCCCGAGTCCCTGTCTCTACGCCATCGAGCGGAGCGCGCGAGCGAGGCGGTCGAGCGCCCCGGTCGCGTCCTCGCGGGTGATGTCGAGGTACGGGCGGAACCGGAGCGACTTCGCGCCGCACGGAAGGACCAGCAGGCCCTGCTGGCGGCAGGCGAGGATCCCCTTGCTGCGGGTCTCCGCGTCGGGGAAGTCGAACGCGATCATGAGGCCGCGCCCGCGCGCCTGCGACAGCAGGTGCGGGAACTCGCTTTGGAGCGCGAGCAGGCCTTCGACGAGGAACGCGCCCTGAATGCGGGCGTTGTCGACCAGGTTCTCCTGCGCCACCAGCTCCAGCACCCGGGTGGAGCGCACCATGTCGGTGAGGTTGCCGCCCCAGGTCGAGTTGATCCGCGAGGAGACCTTGAAGACGTTGTCGGGGACGTTGTCGATCCGGGTGTTGCACGCGATGCCGCAGGCCTGGACCTTCTTGCCGAAGGCGAAGATGTCGGGCTCGACGCCGAGCCCCTGCCACCCCCACATACTCCCGGTGATCCCGAGGCCCGTCTGCACCTCGTCGAAGATGAGGAGGAAGTCGTGGCGGTCGGCAAGCTCGCGCAGCGCGCGCAGGAACTCGGGCCGGAAGTGGTTGTCGCCCCCCTCGGCCTGGATCGGCTCGATGATCAGGCAGGCGATCTCGGCGCCGTAGCGGGCCACGACCTCCTCGATCTCGGCGACGGCGTGGGCTTCCGCGCGCTCCACCTCGGCGAGGTGGGCGGCGAGGGGGAAGACGATCTTCGGGCTGGAGATCCGCGGCCAGTCGAACTTGGGGAAGAGCGACGTCTTGCGCGGGTCGAAGGTGTTGGTGAGCGAGAGCGTGTAGCCCGAGCGCCCGTGGAACGCCTGCCGGAAGTGGATCACCTGCAGGCCGGCCTCGCCGCCGACGCCGGCCGCCCGGTTCCTCTTGGCCTTCCAGTCGAACGCTGTCTTGAGGGCGTTCTCGACCGCGAGGGAGCCGCCGTCGACGACGAAGACGTGGCTGGTGTGGGTGTCGGGAAGCGCGACGTGCGAGAACGTCTCGATGAACTCCGCGAAGAAGCGGGTGTACAGGTCGGAGTTCGCCGGCTTGTGGATCGCCGCGAGCAGCAGGCGCTCGCGGAACTCGGGGTCGGCGAGCCCGGGGTGGTTCCACCCCAGCGCCTGCGAGGCGAAGTTCGAGAAGAAGTCGAGGTACGCCTTGCCGTCCCGCTCGTCGACGAGGAACGAGCCGTGCGAGCGTTCGAGGTCGGGGACGATGTGAAAGCCGTCCACCAGCATGTGATCCCCGAGCACCTCGTGAACCTCGTTGGCGCCGACACGGAAACCGCCCACCATCGTCTTCATCGCGGGACTCCTTTCCTCGTTGGAGGACGGGACTGCCGAGAGCGTTACGCGGGCTTGCGGCCGGGGGCGAGAACCATCGTCAGGTCGCGCCCTTCCAGCGGGCCGGCATCGCGCTCGAGGCGGATGATCTCGGAAAGCTCTTCCTTGATCCGCTCGAGCACCTCGTAGCCGTTTTCCGGCCGCCGCATCTCGCGGCGCCGGAACATGATCGTGACCTTGACGTGCTTCCCCTGTTCGAGAAACCGCTTCACCATGGAGAGCTTGGTGTGGAAGTCGTGGTCCGCGACCCCGGGTCGGAACTTGACCTCCTTGACCTCGATCTGGTGTTCCTTGCGGCGCGCCTGCCGGGCCTTCTTCTCCTGCTCGTAGCGGTACTTCCCCCAGTCCATGATCTTGCAGACGATGGGGCGGGCGGTAGGGGCGACCTCCACCAGGTCGAGGCCGCGCGTGCGGGCAAGCGCTAGAGCCTCTTCCACGGGAACGATGCCGACCTGGGAGCCGTCGGCATCGACGAGACGCACCGGCGAGAGCCGGATCATCTCGTTGACGCGTGTGCGATCGCGTTCGTCGGCGATGACATCCTCCTCTTTATCGGGCGGACCTCTGGCCCGCCGTCGTCCAAGCGCTGGTGCCGGACCGTGGGAGTATAGCAAAGGGCGCCGGGCCGGACGCGCGGGTCAGGGCGCTCGAGGCGCCGGACGCGTGGCGGCCCCTCACGACCGGTCGCCGGAATGCCCGGCGGCCCAGCGGGCGTGCTCGACTTTGAGGCAGCGGTCCATCACGACGGCGAGGCCTGCCGCGCGCGCCTTCTCGGCGGCGGCGTTGTGGGCGAGCCCGAGCTGCATCCACACCACCCGGGCGCCGCGGGCGACGGCGTCGTCGACGATCCCCGGGATGAACTCCGGCTTGCGGAAGATGTCCACGATGTCGATCGCGACCTCCGGCGGGATCGCGGCGAGGTCCGGGTAGCTGCGCTCGCCGAGAACCTCGTGCGCCGCCGGGTTCACCGGGACGATGCGGTACCCGTGCCGTTGCAAATACTCCGCCACCCTGTACGAGTCGCGGTCGGGCCGGTCGGAGAGCCCGACCACGGCGATCGTGTGCATCGTCGCGAGGATGCCGTCGATCTCGGCGTCGCTCGCGTTGGAGAGCGGGAACTCGCAGCTCTGTTCGCCCATTGCGTCCTCCCACGTCCAGTATGCCCGAGTTCGGGACGCGCCCCCGACTACGCCTTGCCCCGCGGCCGGGCCGAGCGCCACACCAGGCCGACGTGGAAACCGACATCCGGGCTGTTGTCGAAGATGAAGAGGTTCTCGAGCAGCGAGGCTTCGAGGAGCAGGTGCGGGTTGAGGACGCGTTTCAACCCCAACGTGATCTCGTACGTGTTCTTGGAGAAGCCGCCGAAGTTCTCCGCCCCCGGGGAGGTGACGAGCGCTTGCAGCAGCCACGACATGCGCGGCGAGTGGCGGTACTCGAGACCGGTGAAGACGGAGAGCTGGTTCGGCTTCAGCCTGACCCCGACCATGTCGGTCGTGGTGTAGTGCATCGCCACCACCGAGCCGTACACGTTGAAGCGGCCGAGGCGCTGCCCGGCCGAGAGCCCGGCGGCGACGTCGGTGCCGCCGCTGGAGGACAGCGACGCCGGGCGGCCGGTGGGGAGCTTGACCGTGAACAACGCCATCAGCGCCGGCGTGGTCGCAGTGCCGGCGGCGAGCTGGTAATGGACGCTGGCGGTCGCGTCCTCGATCCCCCAGCCGGCATCGTGTCCGCTGAGTTCGAAGGTGCGGCCGTTGGTGCCGTGGATCAGCACCAGGTAACGGTTGCGGGGGGCCAGCTTGCGGTCCTTGTTGGCGACGTGGAGCAGCCCCTCGAAGTTCTCGATGAAGCGGTCCATGATCCCGGCGCCGCGGTACGACAGCGGCAGGCCGACGGCGACCTCGAGGCGGGGGGTCACGCCGTACGCCGCGCTCATCGTGAACCGCAGCGTCTCCGCGTCGATCGTGTACAGCCCCGGTTCGTAGTCGAAGTAGTTGTTCCAGCTCGTCAGCATCTCGAACTGCCACTGGCCCTCTGCCAGCGTCCTCGGTGTCCTCGGGGTGGGCGTCAACCGCAGGATGGAGAGCGGCGACTGGGAGCGAAGCTCCAGCGGCCCGAGCCCGACCGCCGGGCTCGTCGCCCAGTTGGACACATCCTGGCCCACGGCGAGCCGAGCGACGAGCAACGCCGCTGCGGCCACAACCCGTGCTCGTGTCATGTGGTCCTCCGGTGCGATTCTAGCCGAGCGCTTCCGGGTTCGGAGCGACCGGTGTGGCCCGGCGCCCGAGCAGCAGCGAGCCCCCTACGGCGGCCGCTACGGCAAGAACCGCCGCGCCCAGCTGGGGCGCCGCGACTCCCCACGCGCCGAGCGCGATCTCCGCAGTGAACGGTCCGACGACACGGGCGAGCGAACCGAGACCCTGGAACGCCCCGAGCGCTGCGCCCTGTTCGTCCGCCCGTGCGCTCTTCGACACCAGCGACGACAGCGACGGCATCACGAACCCCATGCCGAGCGCCAACAGCGGCAGAACGGCGAAGACGGCGCCGAGTCGGTGGGCGGTCGCGAGCAGGGCGAGCCCCGCGGCGGTGGCGGTCAGGCCCGCGAGAAGCAGCGTGCGCTCCCCGAACCGTCGCGAGGCCCGCCCCACCAGGCCGCCCTGCACGGCGGCCGCCAGCACCCCGACGTAGACGAAGAAGAAGCTCACCCCTGAGTGGGAGAGGGCGAGGCGGTCGTGCAGGAACTGGGCGAAGGTGACCTCGAACGCGGCGAAGCCGGTGACGACGACGAAGCCGATCGCCAGCAGCGGGACGAGCTCGCGGTGGTCGAGCGCGAACGCCAGGCGCGAGCGCCTCGGAGCGGGGGCAACGCTCGCCCCGGCGGCAGTTCGCGGGTGGGTTTCCGGCAGGAAGAGGAACGCCATCACCCAGGCGACGGACGAGCAGGCGGCGGCGCCCCATCCGGGCGCACCCATGCCGACCGGCGCGAGGACGCCGGCGATCGCGGGGCCGGCGATGAAGCCGAGGCCGAACGCGGCCCCGATCATGCCCATGCCGTGCGCCCGCTTCTCCGGCGGCGTGGTGTCGGCGATCACCGCCTGAGCGGTCGCGATGTTGCCGCCGCAGATGCCGGCGACGAGGCGTGCGGCGAACAGCCACGCCACCGAGTGCGCCAGCGCGAACAGCACGGAGCCGCCCACCGAGCCGAGCAGCGAGATCAACAACACGGGCCGCCTGCCAACGTGGTCGGAGAGGCGGCCGAGCAGCGGGGAGAAGATGAACTGCATCGCCGAGTACGCGGCCATGAGCAGACCGAACACCCAGGGCGCAGGGTGGAAGTGCTCCGCGTACAGGGGCAGCAGCGGGATCACGATCCCGAAGCCGACGAGGTCGGTGAACACGATCAGGAACAGGGTGGTCAGCGTGCGGCGGGGGGACGGCATTGCACCTCCTCGCGAGGCAACCGGTCGGGCCGTCGCGTGCATTCCGCCGGGACCGCGCCTCGCCGCCTGCGCCCGGCAGCCTACAACAGCGGCCCCGCGCCCCGCCGCCCCATGACTCGCAGGGCAGGGGACCGTGTACACTTCTGATGTGCGACTCGTTTTCTTCGGCACGCCGGAGTTCGCGGTTCCCTCGCTCGAGGCCGTGGCGGCGGCGCGTCACGAGGTGCTGCTCGTTGTCACCCGCCCCGACCAGCCCGCAGGCCGCCACCTTCGCATGGTGTCGCCCGCTGTCGTCACCGCCGCGCGCCGGCTCGGCCTCCCGCTCGCGCAACCGGAGAAGCTCGGCGTGGACGACTTCCTCGCCCGGCTGCGCGCCCTCTCGCCGGAGGTCGCGGTGGTCGTGGCGTTCGGCCGGCTGATCTCGCCTCGGGTCCTGCGGGTCCCCAGGCACGGTTTCATCAACCTGCACCCTTCGCTGCTGCCGCGCTACCGCGGGCCCTCGCCGATCGAGTCGGCGATCGCCGCCGGCGACGAGACGACGGGCGTCACGACCATGCTCCTCGACGAGGGGATGGACACGGGCCCGATCCTGCTGCAGCGCGAGGTCGCGATCGAGCCGCGGGAGCGCACCCCGGAACTCGAGACCCGTCTGGCAAAACTGGGCGCGGAGCTGGTGGTGGAGACGTTGGCAATGCTCGCGGCGGGGACCCTCGCTCCCACCGTCCAGGACCCGAGCCTCGCGACGGTCTCCGCCAAGCTCGACCGCAAACTGGGGCGCATCGACTGGCGGATGAGCGCCCGTGATCTGGCGTTCCGGTGCCGGGCTTTCGACCCCTGGCCCGGCCTGTTCACGAACTTCCGCGGCGCCCGCTTGAAGGTGCACGGTCTCGAAGACGGCGGCGAGGTGGCCGGGGACGAGGAGCCCGGGACTGTGCTGGCGGCCTCGGTCGCCGGGATCGCCGTCCGCTGCGGCGGGGGGACGGTGGCGCTTCTGACCGAGGTCCAGCGCGAGGGCAAGAGGCGCATCCCGGCCGACGCCTTCATCATCGGAGACCGGGTTGCGCCCGGAGAGCGGTTCCGCTGACCCCCGCCTGCAGGCGGCGACGGCGCTGGCCCGCGTCGAGGCGCACGGCGCGCACGCGGCCCGCCTGCTTGGCGGCGCCGTTCCCGCCGAACGCGAGCTGGTGCTCGGGGTGCTGCGCTGGCAGCTCACCCTCGACCACCTCCTCGCCCGCCACTTGAGGCGCCCCGTCGCCGACCACGACCCCGCCGTCAAGGCCGTGTTGCGCGTCGGCCTGTACGAGGCCCTGCGCATGCGCACGCCGGTGCCGGTGGCCGTCGCGGAGGCGGTGCGCGTCGCGAAGCGATTGGCGCCGCGGGCGGCGGGACTGATCAACGCGGTGCTGCGGCGCGCATCCGGCGAGCGCTGGCCCGACCCCGCCGATCCCCTCACGCCCGCCGGCATCCGGTTCTCGCACCCCGAGTGGCTGGTGGAGCGCTGGCGTCGCCTGTTGGGAGACGAGGCGGCGCTGGCGGCGCTGGCGTCGGACCAGGAGCCCGCGGGACTCTACCTGCTGTCGGCCGCCAGCCGCTGCGACGAGTTGGAGGCGGCAGGGTGCCGGTTGGACCCGCACCCGTTCGTCGCGGGCGTCGTTGCCGTGACCGCGGGGACCGAGGCGGCGGTGGCGGCGCTGCGGGCGGGGCGCGCCTACGCCATCGACCCGACGGCGGTCGCGGTGGCGCGGCTGCTGCCACCGGCCGCAGGCCTGACGGTCGATCTTGCGGCCGCGCCCGGAGGGAAGAGCCTCGTGCTCGTATGCGAGCGGCGGCACCCGCGCCTGCTCTCGTCCGACCGCAACCTCGGACGCACGGTGCTGATGAGGCGAAACCTGGCCGCCGTCGCTCCGGCGCCGGCGGTGGTGGCGGCGGATGCCACGGCGCCGCCGTTGCGACCGGGAGCATGTGCGGCCGTGCTGGTGGACGCGCCGTGTTCGGGGACCGGCACGCTGCGGCGCCACCCCGAGATCCGCTGGCGGCTGCGGGAGCCGGAGCTCGGCGTCCTCGCCGCGGCGCAGAGACGGATCGTCGAGTCGGCCGCGGCACTGCTGGCGCCGGGCGGCTTCCTGCTCTACGCGACCTGCTCGCTCGAGCCCGAGGAGAACGCCGGCGTGATCCGCGGTTTGGCGCTCGAAGTGGTCCCGGCGGGGCCGCTGCTCCCCTCCGGCCTGCCCCGCCGCGAGCTTCCGAGCGGCGGGGCGGTGATCCCGCCGGGCGCGGTGGGCGACGGCTTCACCGTGCACCTGCTGCGCAGGTCCGCCTGAGGCCGGCGCCGCGCCTGGCGTACACTCGTGCGGGGCGGCTCGGGAAGTTCCCGGGAAGCTTTCGCCCACCGCGCCGTGGCCCTGATATCCGCCGCGGCCGCGATGCCGGCGCAGGGAGGGTGAGCATGGCGGGGAAGACGGAGTTGGTCGAGCGGATCGCCTTCGAGACCGGGTTGCCCAAGGCGCACGCGGCTCGCGCCATCGAGGTGATGATCGACGCGATGGCGGAGTGGCTGGAATCCGGGGAGCGGGTCGCGATCCCGGGGCTCGGCAGCTTCTACACCTCCGAGCGTCCGGCGCGCGAGGTCCGCAATCCCCGCACCGGCGCGGCCGTGCAGGTGAGCGCGTCGCGCACCGTCCGCTTCCGCCCCGGCAAGGAGATCAAGGGCGCCGTGAATCGGACGAGGTAGCCGCCGTGGGAGAGCGGGCGTTGATCGTCGTCGACGTGCAGTACGACTTCTGCCCGGCGGGAGCCCTGGCGGTCCCCGGCGGCGACGAGGTGGTGCCGCTCATCAACGCGTTGCTGCCGCGGTTCCCGATCGTGGTCGCGACGCAGGACTGGCACCCGCCGGGGCACGCGTCGTTCGCTTCCTCGCACCCGGGCAGGAAACCGCTGGACGTCATCGACCTGGACGGCGTCCAGCAGGTCCTCTGGCCGGACCACTGCGTCGCGGGGACGCCCGGTGCCGGGTTCCACAGCGGTCTCGACCTCCGCGCGGCCAGGGCGATCGTCCGCAAGGGGACGGACCCCAATGTGGACAGCTACTCCGCGTTCCGCGACAACCACCGCGAACACCCGACCGGCCTCGCCGGCCTGCTCCGCGAGCTCGGCGTCGAGCACGTCGTGATCGTCGGCCTCGCCACCGATTACTGCGCCGCGGCCTCGGCGCGCGACGCGGTCGAGATGGGTTTCGCCGCCGAGATCTGGCTCCCCGCCACGCGCCCGGTCGGCGCCCCTCCAGGCCACCTCGAGCGCACGTTGGCGGCGCTCCGCCCTCTCGGCGTGGTGCTCCGCGAAGATCTCCCCTGACAGGGCACCTGGCACAGAAGAGGCGTGGCCAGTGGCCGGTGGCCGGTGATCCGTGCGGCGGCGCCGGCCGCAGGCCGCGCCGCCTCGAGCGCCTCCCTCGAAGACAAAGAAGCGCGCCCGGCGGTCGCGCCCCACATTAGAAACAACCACGCCGATCGCAGGGCGTCGGAGCTTGGGGCGTGTAGCCGCGCCGCCGCCGTTGGGCCTATCGCAAGGCGCGCGAACCCCGCCGCACCGGAGCGTAGCCGGAGGCTACGTGAGGATGCGAGCGGGGCGAGCGCAACGCAGCGAGAGGTCCGACGCCGGCGGCGCCTACTCCTCGAACGCGCTTCCGCCGATGAACTCGCGCAAGAGCGACGTCTGCGGCACGTCCTTCTCGGTGACCGGCACGAACCATGAGAGGAACTTGAGCAGCCGGTAGGCTTCGGTGTAGGCGGGGTGCTCGTGCGGCACCTCGAGGAGGAAGCGCTCTGCGTACACCCGCAGCACTGCCGGCTCGTACACGAGCGCGGAGTTGAAGATGACGTCGGCCTCCTCCTGGAAGGGGAAGATGCCACGGGCCTCGCCGCGCCGCACCGCCCCCCACATATCGAGGGTGCGGGTCGCCGGGTAGCCGCGGAAGAGCCGGTCGCGCACGATGCGGCGCAGGAGCCGCGCGTCGGAGGTGAAGATGCGGTTGTGGTCGTCGAGGATGAGCTGGGTGAGCGCCGAGATGAACACGCGGTACTTGGCCTGCTCGGGCACCGCTGCGGTGAGGCGGTGGTTGAGGCCGTGGATGCCCTCGACCATCAGGACCTGGCTCGGGAGGAGCTGCTGCCGCTTCGCCCGGTCGGGCGCGGAGCGGCGGCCGTGCACGAAGTCGTAGCGCGGGATGTCCACCGCCTCGCCGCGGAGCAGCGCCGCGAGGTGGGTGTTGAAGAGCTCGAGGTCGAGCGCCTCCAGCACTTCGTAGTCCGGCTTGCCGCCGGCGTCCAGGGGCGTGCGGTCGCGGTCGACGAAGTAGTTGTCGAGGGAGAGGCCCACCGGCTGGATGCCGTTGACGCGGAGCTGGATCGCCAGCCGCCGGATGAACGTGGTCTTGCCGGAGGACGAGGGGCCGGCGACCAGGACCAGGCGCACCCGCCCGCCCTGGGAGGCGATGGCATCGGCGATCGCCGCGATCTTCTTCTCTTGGAACCCTTCGGCGATGCGGATCAGGTCGGAGATCTCCCCCGACAGGCACATGCGGTTCAGCGCGCCGACGTTGGCCACGCCGAGCACTTCGTTCCACCGCCGGGTTTCGCGGTAGGCGGCGAAGAGCTTCGGCTGCGGCTGCAGCGCCGGCAGGTGCGCCGGGTCGCCGTTGCGCCCGAAGCGCAGCAGCAGGCCGTCCTCGTACGGCACGAGCGCGAACCCCTGCACCCGCCCGGTCGAGGGGGCGACCGTGCCATGCGCGATGTCCACGAACGACCCGCAGGTCACCAGGGCCACGGTCGAGGAGCGTTGGGTGGCGAGCAGCGCCAGCTTGGACTGTTCGCCGCTGGCGCGGAAGATCGCTTCGGCCTCCTCGATCGTCGCGCTGCGGCGCTGGAACGTGCGGTTCTCGGCGCAGATCTCGAGCATCCGGCGCTCGATCGACGCGACCGTTGGCGGGGTGAGCGGGGCGGTCGCGCGCCAGGAGAAGAAGTAGCCGCCGCCGAGCGACTGGCCGACGGCGAGGTGCGCCTCGGGGTAGAGTTCCCGGGCCGCCTCGAGCAGGACGAGGCTCGCACTCTGGCGGGCCACCGCTTCGCCCTGGCGCGACGAGCCATGGACCGCCTCGAGGGCGACCTGGAAGCCGCGGAGCGGGAAATCGAGCGCCACCTGGCGGCGGTTCACAAGGCAGGCGAGGATGTCATCGGGGACGCTGCCGTAGAACTGCGCCAGGAACTCCTCTACCGTCGTGCCGCTGACCACCTGGCGCCGCTCGCCGGCGAAACTCACCACCACGGTCTCTTGAGACACACCCGCCTCCGTCTCGGGATTGTAGGCCAGGCGGGGCGGCGCGGGTACCGCGGGTAGAATCGGGACGGGATCGGACGGGCGCATTACGGCCCGGCAGCAGGGAGCGAACGTGGCGAGGAACGAATACACGGCCAGGATCGTCAACGCCATCGGGGCCATCACCAAGCGCGTCGAGGAGCGCGGCGAGCCGCTCTTCCACGGCGGTGAGGCCCCGCTGCCGCAGAAGCGCGAGGTCATCGCGATCCTGCGCGGCCTGCAGGAGGTGATCTACCCGGGCTATTTCGGCGACCAGGGGCTGTACCGGGAGTACCTGCACGGGCACCTGGGCGACCAGCTCTACGCGCTCTCCCGCAAGCTCGAGGGCGAGGTGTGCCGGGCGCTCGCGGCCGACTGCGGCCGGCGCCGCGAAGGCGCGCCGCCGCGGTCCGGGCTGCAGGCGGGCGAGGTGGTGACGGCGTTCCTCGAGCGCCTGCCGGAGGTCATGGGCCTGATCGCGGCCGACGTCGGGGCGGCGTACGAGGGGGACCCGGCCGCCACCTGCCTCGAGGAGGTGATCCTCGCCTACCCTGGGGTCAAGGCCGTATTCACCTACCGCATCGCCAACCTGTTGTGCAAGCTCGGCGTGCCGCTCGTCCCCCGCATCATGACCGAGTTCGCGCACAACGAGACCGGGGTGGACATCCACCCGGGCGCGACGATCGGCCGGGAGTTCTTCATCGACCACGGCACCGGCGTGGTGATCGGCGAGACCACGCTGATCGGCGACCGGGTCAAGCTCTACCAGGGCGTCACGCTCGGGGCGCTCTCATTCCCCCGCGACGCGCGCGGTGGGCTGGTGCGGGGCACGAAGCGCCACCCGACGCTGGAGGACGACGTCATCGTCTACGCGGGCGCCACGATCCTCGGCGGGGAGACCGTCGTCGGGCGCGGCTCGGTGATCGGCGGCAACGTGTGGCTCACCGCGTCGGTGCCCGCCGGTTCCAAGGTGACGCTCTCGCGCGATCAGATCGCGTACGAGATTTCATCTCGCGAGCCCGAAGGCGCTCGTTGACCGGCTGCGAGGTCGTTTGCTACGGTGTGCGCCCATGACCCGACGCGCGCTCGCCGCTATCGCCCTGCTCGCGTGCTCGTCCGCGCTGGCCCAGGAGCCGCTCCCTCCCGGGCTCCACGGCGCCGACAAGCTGGAGGCGCTCGTTCAGCGGGTCAGTCAGGTGCAGGCGGGCGTGAAGACGCTCTCCGCGGACTTCGAGCAGCGCCGCACCAGCCGGCTGCTGGCCAAGCCCTCGGTTTCGCGTGGCAAGTTCTACTTCGAGGCGCCGGACAGCGTGCGCTGGGAGTACACCTCGCCCCGGCCGATGACCGTGCTGTTGGCCGGCGGCGTCGCGATCACCTACCGCCCGCTGGAAAAGCGGGCGGAACGCATCGAGGTGGGGCGCGCCCAGCGACGCGTGTTCCGCTTCATCTCGGCCGCGGAGCCGCTCGACAAGCTGATGGGGTACTTCTCGTTCACCTTCCGCGACCCGGGCCCGGGCGGGAACTACACGCTCCTGCTCAAGCCCACCGCGCACCAGATCAAGAAGCGCCTGCGGTCCGTCGAGATCGAGATCGACCGCCACTCGTTGCTGCCGGTCCGCGTGGCCTACGTCGAGCCCGACGGCGACAGCACCGAGTACTCGTTTTCCGCGATCGAGATGAACAAGCCGGAAGACCCCGGCCGCTTCGACCTGTCGCTGCCGCCAGACGTCCAGATCGTCCAGCTCAAGCTGGGAAGCGGCGAGTGATAGGGACCGGGCACGGAGCTCCGGGAGACCGGGGTTCGGGGCTCGGGGCTCGGGGTTCGGGTGGGGGAGAGACGTGGCCCGGGGTCGGTGGCCCGCGGATGACCGATCGCGTGACAGCAAGCCGGGTAGGGGCGGGGCTTGCCCCCGCCCGCAGTGCGGCCCCCCATCCGACGGGCGGCCGCAAGGGCCGCCCCTACATTTCAAGGTCGCGCGCGGCGCGGGGGGGGGCGTGACCGGCGAGTTCACCATCGTCGCCCGCGACGGCGCCGCGCGCGCCGGCGAACTCGTCACCGCGCACGGTGTGGTGCGCACCCCCGCGTTCATGCCGGTCGGCACGGCCGCGAGCGTCAAGGGCCTCGCCCCGTGGGAGCTGGAGCGGCTCGCCCCCGAGATGGTGCTGGCCAACACCTACCACCTCCTGCTGCGCCCCGGCGTGGACGCGATCGAGGGGCTCGGCGGGCTGCACCGGTTCATGGGGTGGCCGGGACCGATCCTGACCGATTCCGGCGGCTTTCAGGTGTTCTCCCTGGCCGGGCGCCGGCGCATCGACGACGACGGCGTCGCCTTCCGTTCCCACATCGACGGGTCCCCGCTGCGCCTCACGCCCGAGGGGTGCGTCGGCGCGCAGCGGCGCCTCGGCGTGGACGTCGCGATGGCGCTCGACGTCTGCCCTGCGCTGCCGGCATCGGCCGCGGAGCTCGAGGCGGCGGTGGCGATGACCTCGCGCTGGGCGGTCCGCTGCCGCGCGGCGCTGCCCGCCGGCGGGGACACGATGCTGTTCGGGATCGTGCAGGGCGGGCTCGACATCGGTCTCAGGCGGCGCGCAGCGGAGGAGCTGGCGGCGATCGGCTTCGAGGGCTACGCGCTCGGCGGCTTCTCGGTCGGCGAGCCGCCCGCGGCGATGTGGGACGCGGTGGCGGGCTCGGCCCCGATGCTGCCCGACGCGCGGCCGCGCTACCTGATGGGCGTCGGCACGCCGCGCGACATCGCCAACGCCGTCGCCGCCGGCGTCGACCTCTTCGACTGCGTGATGCCGACCAGGAACGCCCGCAACGGCCTCCTGCACACCTCGCGCGGCCCGGTCGTCCTCAAGAACGCGCGCTGGAAGGCTGCCGACGAGGCCGCCGATCCGGCGTGCGATTGCCCCACCTGCAGGCGCTGCTCCGTGGCGTACCTGCGGCACCTGTACCTGGCGCGCGAGGCCGCGGTGGTGGTGCTGGCCACGGTGCACAACCTCCATTTTTTCCTGTCCTTGATGAGACGCATCCGTTGGGCTATCATGACCGGCCGCCTTGCAGCGCTCCGCGACGGGTTCGTCGCGGCGGAGACCGCGGACGGCTGAGGACGAGGGACAGCCATGAACCCAAAGAACCCGATCTTCCAGTTTCTCCCCTTCCTGCTCATCTTCGGTATCTTCTACCTCCTGCTCATCATGCCGATGCGCAAGCGGCAGAAGAAGCACCAGGAGTTGCTGAGCAAGCTCGCAAAAGGGGACCGCGTGATCACCTCCGGCGGGATCTTCGGCACGGTGGTCGATTCGGAGGGCGACGTGCTCACCCTTCGCATCGCGGACAACGTCAAGATTCAGGTGGCGCGTTCGGCCGTGGCCGGGCTCGCCAAGGACGCCGGGACCGTCGATCTGACTCCCAGCGAGCCCAAGTAGGGAGGTCCGATGAAACGCAACCTCATGTGGCGCTGGGCGCTCATCGGCGTGGTGACTGCGGCCGCGGTGTTCTTCATGGTGCCGCCGGACAAGAGGATCCACCTCGGGCTCGACCTCAAGGGCGGCATCCACCTCGTGCTTCAGGTCAACACCCAGGATGCGGTGCGGGCGGAGGTCGACGACGCGATGGAGCGGGTGCGCGCCGACCTGGCTGGGAAGGGCTTCGCGCCCGCCGTGCTGCAGCGGCTGCCGGCCGGGGACGGGTTCCTGCTCAAGCCGGCGCCGAACACGCCCGCCACGGACCTCGACAAGGTGATCGACGACCGGCTCCCCGAGTTCAAGGTCGACCGCGGCACCGACGTCACGGCGACGCTCAAGCCCGAGGTCACGCGCAACATCCGCGACATGTCGGTGCGCCAGGCGTTGGAGACCATCCGCAACCGCATCGACCAGTTCGGGGTGTCGGAGCCGGTGATCCAGCGGCAGGGGCTCGAGGGCAACCGCATCGTGGTCCAGCTGCCGGGCGTCGACGACCCGGCCCGCGTGAAGGACCTCATCCGCGCAACCGCGTTCCTCGAGATCAAACCGGTCGTCAGCGCGGCGCCGACGGAGCAGGCGCTGCTCGCCGCCACGAACGGAAAGGTGCCGGAGGACTCCGAGGTGCTGTCGGGCGACATGGAGGACGTCGAGGGCCGCGTTTCGGGCAAGGAGTACTACCTGGTCAAGCGGGTGTCGGTGGTTTCCGGGCGCGACTTGCGCAACGCGCGCCGCTCCCAGGACTCCTACGGCCAGCCCGCCGTGAGCTTCACCCTCAACCCGGAGGGCGCCAAGAAGTTCGACGCCTACACGTCCGCACACATCGGCGACCGCATGGCGATCGTGCTCGACAACAAGGTGCGCTCGGCGCCGTCGATTCGGGGCCGCATCTCCGACTCCGGAATCATCGAGGGCAACTTCACGGTGCAGGGCGCCGAGGACCTGGCGCTCGTGCTGCGCGCCGGCGCGCTCCCCGCCTCGATCACCTACCTGGAGGAGCGGACCGTAGGTCCGAGCCTGGGGCGCGACTCGATCAACCGCGGCCTCACCGCGGGGCTGATCGGCCTCGCCCTGGTCGTCGTGTTCATGCTCGTCTACTACAAGGGCGCCGGGATCAACGCCGACGTCGCGCTCGTGCTCAACGCGGTCCTGCTGCTGGGCGCCGTCGGCTTGCTCGGGGCGACGCTCACCCTGCCGGGCATCGCGGGCATCATCCTCACGATCGGCATGGCGGTTGACGCCAACGTGCTGGTTTTCGAGCGCATCCGCGAGGAGCTAGCGCTCGGCAAGACGGTCCGCAACGCCGTCGACCTCGGCTTCTCGCGGGCGCTTTCCGCGATCATCGACTCCAACCTGACGACGATCATCTCGGCCCTGTTCCTGTTCCAGTTCGGCACCGGCCCGATCAAAGGCTTCGCCGTCACTCTGACCATCGGCCTGCTGATCTCGATGTTCACGGCCGTCTTCGTGTCGCGCGCCATCTTCGACGCCTTGCTGTCACGGCGGGTGAAGGCGACGACGCTGTCGATCTAGGGGGCCCAGATGCGTTTCTTGCACGACACCAAAATCCATTTCATGAAGTACCGGTGGCACTGGATCATCGTGTCCACGGTCCTGAACCTGGCTGCGATGGGAACGATCTTCTTCGGGCCCGGCTTCCAGTACGGCGTGGACTTCGCCGGCGGCACGCAGCTCACCGTCAAGTTCAGGACCCAGCCCGACCTCGGCCGGGTCCGGCGAGCCCTCGAGTCGCTGAAGATCGGCACGGTCACGATCCAGCGCGTCGGGAACGCCGACGTCCACGAGTTCCTCATCCGGATGCAGAACCCGAAGCGGACCGAAGGCGACTTCGCGACCGTCATGGTGGGAGCGCTCGACAAGGAGTTCAACGCGGCGTCCTCCGCGATGAAGCTCAACCTCCAGGGCTCCGAGACCGTCGGCGACGAGCTTGCGCAGGCCGACCCCGACCACGTCGGCGGCACGCTCGCCGACCGGCAGGCGCACTACAAGCCGATGGCCGACAGCATCCTGGCCGTCAGGAAGAAGCTCGGAATCCTCTCCAACGCTGCGGACCTGCAGGGGGCAGGCCTGTCGCCCGCGGTGAGCGCGTACGTCGATCAGGACGCCCACTTCGGCGAGTTCGCCCTCGAGGCCGCGGACAACGTCGGCCCGCTGGTGGGCAAGGACCTGCGGCAGAAGGCTCTTTACGCCGTGGCCTTCTCGCTGCTCGGCATGCTCATCTACATCTGGTTCCGCTTCAAGCTGCAGTACGGGCTCGGCGCGATCATCGCCAACTTCCACGACGTCATGCTCACGCTCGGCGTCCTCTCCCTGACCGGTCGCGAAATGGAGATTCCGACGATCGCGGCGCTTCTCACCCTCGTCGGCTACTCCGTCAACGACACGGTGATCATCTTCGACCGGATTCGCGAGACGCAGAAGCTCGAACGCGGCAAGCCGCTCATGGACGTGATGGACGACGCCATCAACCGCACGCTCTCGCGAACCGTGATCACCTCGGGACTGACCTGGCTCGTCGTCCTCTCGCTCTTCCTGTTCGGGGGACACGTCATCAACACCTTCGCGTTCACGCTCCTGATCGGCATCGTCTTCGGCACGTACTCGTCGATCTACATCGCCTCGCCGTTCGCGCTCGGGATGTCGAACTGGATCGACAAGCGCAAGTCCGCGAGGCGCCGCCGCCGGTAGTAGCAGGGGACCGGTGTCCTGGGTTCGGGCACCGGAAGAGCAAGCGGAACGATTCTCAGGGGCCGGCGACCGCCGGCCCCTGCTGCGTCCGCCAGCCGGGAGATGCGTAGTCCGTAGCCGAAGGGATCAACGGCAGCGCGCCCGGCGGTCGCGCCCCACATTCGGCAGAACAGACCACGGAAGGGCGTGCTCCATCGTCCTACCCGGCGGCGCCGGCCGCAGGCCGCGCGGCCCCGAGCGCCTCTCTCGAAGATGAGGACAACGCCGAGAGGAAGGGCGTCGGAGCTTGCGGCGTGTAGCCGCGACGCCGCCGTTGGGCCAGCTGCTAGGAGGGCAAGGCGGTCGGACCGGAGCATAGCCGGAGGCTATGTGAGGATCCGAACCGCCGCGGCGCAACGCCGGGCGAGACGCGGCTCCGCCGCGGCTCGCGGGGGGCACCGGGGGGTCTAGAGCGGCCGGGTGGGCGGTGGAGCGGCCGCGGGACCCCCCGCCCGGATAGATGGTCCGCTATCGGCGTCGCCCCTGAGGTGGTAACGCCGACCGCAGTTAGAATAGGTGGGTGACGGAGCCCCTCCCCCGCTTCGAGGACATCCTCGAAATCGTCTCGGGCTACAACCCGGGCTGCGACGAGGACCTGCTGCGCCGTGCCTACGTCTTCTCCGCGATGGCGCATCGCGGCCAGGTGCGGGTCTCGGGGGAACCCTACCTCGTGCACCCGCTCGAGGTGTCCCGGATCCTCGCCGAGATGCACCTCGACGAGGTGGCGATCGCGGCCGGTCTCCTCCACGACCTGCTCGAGGACACCTGGGTCAGCGAGGAGGAGCTGGAAAGCCAGTTCGGCGAGCACATCACGGGCCTCGTCAAGGCGCTCACCAAGATCACGACGATGGAGCAGTCGTACGCGGCGCGCGAGGCGGCCCAGGCCGAGAACGTCCGGCGGATGCTGCTCGCCTCGATCGTCGACGTGCGGGTGATCCTGGTCAAGCTCGCCGACCGCCTGCACAACATGCGCACACTGGGGTTCCTCCCCGAGGACCGGCGCAAGCGCATCGCCGCCGAGACGATGGAGATCTACGCGCCGATCGCCCACCGCTTGGGCATGGGGGCGCTGAAGGCCGAGCTCGAGGACCTGGCGCTCGCCTACCAGCACCCCGAGGAGTACCGCCGCCTGACCGAACAGCTCCGGCAGCGGGAGGAGATGGCCGCCTCGCTGATCGCCCAGATCCGGGGGACGATCACCAGGATCCTGGAAGAGAACTCCCTGCCCGCGGAGGTGAGAGGGCGGATCAAGCACCTGTATTCGATCTGGACAAAGCTGCGCCGGCAGGGGATCGGCCTCGACCACGTCTACGACTTCCTCGCGTTCCGCCTGATCGTCGACACCGTTCCGCACTGTTACGCCGCGCTCGGCCTGATCCACCAGCTCTGGCGCCCGGTGCCCGGCCGCATCAAGGACTACATCGCGATGCCGAAGCCGAACGCCTACCAGTCGCTGCACACATCGGTGATCGGGCCGGAGGGGCAACCGTTCGAGGTCCAGATCCGCACCCGCGACATGGACGAGATCGCCGAGCGCGGGATCGCCGCCCACTGGCTCTACAAGGAGGGCCTCCAGCCCGGGCACGACGCCGAGCGGGTGTCGTGGCTGCACGGCCTCGTCGAGGGCCATCAGGAGAACCCGCGCGACTTCCTGAACTCCTTGAAGCTGAACCTCTACCCCGAGGAGGTCTACACCTTCACCCCGAAGGGCGAGGTGTTCGCGTTCGCGCGCGGCGCGACTCCGATCGACTTCGCCTATCGCGTGCACACCGAGGTCGGGCACCGCTGCGTCGGCGCCCGCGTCAACGGCAAGCTCGTGCCCCTGCGGACCGCCCTCGCCAACGGCGACATCGTCGAGATCCTGACCTCGGTCAACCAGGTGCCGAGCCGCGACTGGCTCGACATCGCGGTCAGCGGCCGCGCGCAGAACAAGATCCGCGCCTGGCTCAACCGTGGCGAGAAGGAGGAGGCCGTCGAGGCCGGCCGGCGCCTGTTCGACCGCGAGTGCCGCAAGCTGGGCCTGACGGTCAAGGAGTTCCGCGAAGCCGGCCGCATGGCGAAGCTCGCGTCCGACCACGGCTTCGGCAAGGAGGACGACCTGCTCGCCGCGATCGGCTTCGGGCGCCTCTCGCTGCGCGACGTGCTGGGGCCGTTGGTGCGCACCAAGGTCCCGCAGCAACCCCCCGCCGCTCCCGCCCGCGCCCGTGCGGCGGTCGCCGACAGCTCCGTCATCACGGTGCGCGGCCAGCGCGACCTGCTCACCTACCGCGCGCAGTGCTGCAACCCGCTGCCGGGCGACGAGATCGTGGGCTACGTCACGCGCGGCCGCGGCGTCGCCGTGCACGCCGCAAACTGCCCGAACGTCCGCAAGCTCCTGTTCACCTCCGAACGGGAGGTCGACGTCGAGTGGGGCGGGACCACGGGGGCGTTCGCGGTGCCGCTGCACGTCGGCTTCGAGGACCGCCCGGGGATGCTCGCCTCGCTTTCGCAGGCGGCCAACGGCGAGGACGCCAACATCCGGAGCTGCCAGCTCGCGACGAACGAGGACAGGCTCGGCACGGCGGACCTGGTTGTCGAAGTGGACGGCCGTTCCCGCCTCGATCGCGTGATCACCGCCCTCCGCCACATCCCGGGAGTGACCTCGGTCGAGGTCAGCCTCACCACGCCGGAGCGGCGCCTGCGCGCCCTCTGACCGCGCGTTGAACGTGTGAATGTGGGGCGCGCGCGCCGCGCGCGCTTCTTCTTGGCCTCCGAAGAGCGACGACCGCGCGCCCGGCGGTCGCGCCCCACATTGAGAAACGACGGCGCGCCCGGCGGTCGCGCCCCACATCAAGTACGTCAGACCCGAAGCCGACGGGTCCCTGGTTCGCGGGGCGAAGGCCGGCGTTTGCAAGCAAACGCCGCTACGTCAGACCCGAACCAACGGTGGGATCAAGGTCGCGGCCGATGCTCGCATCGGCCGGCGGTTCACTCGGGGTTGTCTCAGCGGGGAAGCGAAACGCTCAGTGAGCGGCCTTGACGATCTTGCCGGAACGCAGGCAGCGCGTGCACACCTTAAGACGGACCGTCCGTCCGTCGACGAGCGCGCGCACGGCGTGCAGATTCGGCCGCCACACCCGGTGCGACACGTTGTGGGCGTGGCTGATCGTGTTGCCCATTTGACTTCCTTTGCCGCAGACCTCGCAAATCCGGGCCATGAATCCTCCCTCCCTCGCGTGAGGGCTGGGCATTCTACCACCCGACCGGCCGATTGCCAAGGCTGCAGGCGCGTGGCACGTCCTTGACATTGGGGTTTAGCATGGCTACATTGGCTTCAAAAGGATGAGAGGAACGCTTCCACCTAAGCGGGACAGGCAGAAACGTACAGAGGGGGCTAGGGAACGTGCGGCTAGGAAAGAAAAAAGGGATCGTCGGGCTCGACATCGGCTCCTCTGCAATTAAACTCGTCGAGTTGAAGGCCGGCAAGGGTGGCAGGTTCTCCCTCCTGCACGCCGGTCACTCGCCGTTGTCCCCGGAGGCGATCGTCGAAGGCACCGTCATGGACTCCTCGCTGGTGGTGGAGGTCGCCCAGCGGCTGATCCAGGAGCAGGCCGTGAAGAACCCCGGATTCGGGGTTTCGTTGTCGGGGATCTCGGTCGCGATCCGGAAGATCCAGGTCCCGGCGATGTCGGAGGCCGAACTCGCCGAGTCGATCCACTGGGAGGCGGAGCAGTACCTCCCCTTCGACGTCAACGAGGTGAAGCTCGACTACGTGACCCTCGGCGGCGACGGAGACACGGTGGACGTGCTCCTCGTGGCCGCGAAGAAGGACCGCATCGCGGACTACACCGGCATCCTGACGCAGCTCGGCAAGGTCCCGGCGCTCGTGGACGTGGACGTCTTCGCACTCCAGAACGCGTACGAGCACAACTACGGCGAGGCGCACGACAAGGTCCTGGCGCTCGTGAACATCGGCGCGCACATCATGAACGTGAACATCCTGGCGCGCGGCCAGTCGGTGTTCTGGCGCGACATCGTCTTCGGGGGCAACGCCTACACCGAGGCGATCCAGCGCGAGCTCAACCTGACGCGCGAGCAGGCGGAGGCGGTGAAGACCGGCGAGCAGCTCGGCGATCATGCCCCGCAGACGATCCTCGGCGTGCTCAACGGCGTCAGCGAGGACCTCGCCGCCGAGCTGCAGAAGACGTTCGAGTTCTTCTACACGACCTCGAGCCACGACCACATCGAGGAGATCGCCCTCGCCGGCGGGGGGTGCCAGGTGCTCAACCTCGACGGCGTCCTGCGCGAACGCCTCGGGGCCCGCGTCGAGGTGATGAACCCCTTCCGCGAGATCGCGTACTCCGAAAGCCAGTTCCCGCCCGAGTGGCTCAACCGTCATGCGCCCTCGATGGCCATCGCCGTGGGTATGGCGTTGCGGACCGCCGGAGACTAATGCCCATGATCAAGATCAACCTCCTCGTTGAAGCGCGGGCCGAGCGGGTCGCGCGCGCGCCCTTGATCGCCTTTGGTGCCGCCAACCTCAACAACTACATCCTCCTGGGCCTGGTCGTCGCCGGGCTCGCGTTCGTGGGCGTGCGCTACTGGACCCTGTCGTCCAAGCTCTCCTCGATCAAGGCGGACATCGCGACGAACCAACGCGAGTACGAGCGCCTGAAGCCGATCATCGCCGAGGTCGAGAGCTTCAAGAAGCGCAACGCCGAGCTCAAGCACAAGATCGAGGTGATCGAGGAGCTCAAGAAGAACCAGTACGGACCGGTGCGGATCATGGACGAGGTCAGCAAGGCGCTCCCCGATCTGCTCTGGCTGACCAACATGAACCTGAACGGCGTCGTGCTGACGCTGCGCGGCCAGGCGCTCAACGAGAACGCCGTCGCCAACTTCATCTCGAACCTGGCCAACAGCCCGTTCTTCGCGGAGCCGAGTCTGGGGGTCATGTCGCAGGACGAAAAGGGAATCTTTACGTTCGACCTCTCCTGTAAGTTCACGCACACCGCGCGCGAGGCGAACCCCGTCTCGCCCCGGCGGAGTTAGGGGGGCTTCGCGTCATGGCAGGCCTCGATCTGGACAACCGGCCCTGGTACTTCGCGCTGATCGTCGGGCTCGTGATCTCCGGGCTGCTCATCTTCGCGTTCGAGAACTACCTGTTCTCGGACATCCAGAAGGACATCAACCGCAGCACGAGCGACCTCGCGACGCTGAAGAAGAAGGTCACCGAAGGCAAGATCGCCGAGGGCCGCCTGCCGCAGTTCCGCGAGGAGTTCGCACGCCTCGACACCGAGCTGCAGCGCCTCCTCCGCATCCTTCCGACCGCCAAGCAGACCGACGAGCTGATCAAGAAGATCAAGTCGCTGACCGAGCGCGGCAACTTCCGCCTCGTGAAGTTCCAGCCGCAGCCGTTCGTCAAGAAGGACTTCTACTCGGAGTGGCCGATCAGCGTGCAGCTCGAGGCGAGCTACCACGAACTGGCGCTGTTCTTCGACCGGCTGTCGCGCTTCTCCCGCATCATCAACATCGACACCCTGGCGATCTCGACGGACTCGCGCCCGCGGTCGAGCTACACGATCAACACCATGTTCGTCATGAAGACGTTCATCTACGAGCCCACGCAGCAGCCGAAGCAGGAAGGAGCACCGCGATGACGAGGGGAGTGCTGGCGGTTCTGGCTTCCCTGGTGGCCGTGCTCGCGTTCGCGCAGCAGCCGCCGAAGCCGACCCCGACGCCGCCCGAGAGCCCGATCGACACCTCGATGGTCGAGAAGATCTTGAGCGGCGACGAAGCGGTGGAGGCCGGCGGTGGTTTCACCTACGACCCGGCGGGGCGGCGCGACCCCTTCCGCTCGTTGCTGTCGCGTCAGGCCAAGGAGGACCAGAGCCAGCGGCCTCCGGGCCTGCGCGGCATGGGGGTGGACGAGATCAAGCTTCAGGGGATCATCAAGCTGCCCGAGGGGTACGTGGCGATGATCCAGGGCACCGACAACATGAGCTACCTGATCCGGCCGGGCACCGTGCTGTACGACGGCAACGTCGAGCAGATCGACGCCGGCAGGGTGGTCTTCCGAATGCAAGTGGCCGATCCGAAGAGCCTCAAGCCCTATCGTGAAGTCGTTCGGACACTTCAGTGATCCTGTGGGGGTTGCGATGATGGCGACAGCCAAACGCTCGTTGATTGCGGTGGTGGCCGTTGGGGTTCTGGCGAGCCTCGTGTGCCCCGGCTTCGCGGCGGGGCAGGACGCGGTCTCGATCCTGGGGATGGCCTGGACTCCCAAGCCCGCGCCGGCGCTGGTGATCAGCGCGTCGGGACCGCTGACGTTCACCAAGGCGCAGCCCGAGCCGGGTGTGACGGTTCTGGAGTTCCCGGAAGCCGTCCTCGCCAGGCCCATGGCCGAAGTCGCGGAGCCGGGGGCGGGCCTCGTGCGCGCCACGCTCGCGGCGGTGGACGAGGGCGACAAACACTGGGCCCGTCTGCGGATCGAGTCCGATCCACTGGCGCGGCTCACGGTGGCTGCGCTCCCCTCCGGCGTTGAGGTGAGGATCGCGCGGACCGCGCAGGCCGCGCCGGCCGCGCGTTCCGGCGAGCTCGACGACGTCGTGGCGGTGGCCGACAGCACCGGCGTGTCGGTGCAGTTGACCGGGAAGGGCCCGCTCGCGGGCAAGACCTTCACGCTCGACAACCCGCCGCGCGTCGTCATCGACCTCCCGGGCGTCGTCAACCGGGTGGCGCGGCGCGTCCAGCCCGTCGGCGCCGCCGGCGTGCAGCGCGTCCGCGTGGCCCAGCACGCCACCGCGCCCGAGCCCGTCGTACGGATCGCCATCGACCTCGACAAGCAGCTGCCGTACCACCTCGAGTCCACGGCCGACGGCGCCGTGCTCCGGCTGGGCGGCGCGCCCGCCGCGCCCGAAGCGGTGGCCCAGGCGCCTGCGGCCGCCGCGCCCGAGACCGTCGCCGCGGCGTCGCAGTCGGCCGCCGCCGCCGAGCCCGCCCCGGTCAAGGAGGAGCCCGCCCCGGCGCCCGTCGCGGCCGCGCCTCCGGTCGCCACGACGGAACCCGCGGTGGCCACGGCCGAACCCGCGGTGACGAAGCCTGAGCCCGCGCCGGCAGCCGCCGCGCCGGCCCCGGCGCCGGCCGAGCCGCAACCGGCCGTCCCGCAGGCCGCCCCGGTTCAGGAGCCGGTCGCTGCGCCCGTCGAGGCCGCGCCGGTCCCGCGGACCCCGGTCACGATCCAGAACGAGCCGCCCGCGCCCGCGCCGGCCGCCGGCGCGCTGACGGCGCCTCCGGCCGCGGCCGAGCCTGCGCCCGCCGACTCCCCGTGGACCACCACGCCGGCCGCGATGGCCGAACAGGCGGCGCCGCCGATCTCGGTCTCCACCAGCGCGCACGAGGTCGAAAGCCAGGAGAAGCGCTTCACCGGCGAACCGATCTCGCTCGAGCTGAAGGACGCGGACATCAAGGACGTCCTCCGCACCTTCGCGAAGATCACCGGGTTGAACGTCGTGGTCGACCCCGACGTGTCGGGCTCGGTCACCGTCAACCTCGAGAACGTGCCGTGGGACCAGTGCCTCGACATCATCCTGCGCATCAACCGGCTCTCCTACGTCATCGAGAACAACGTCCTTCGCGTCGCCCGGATGGACCGCCTGACGCAGGAGAAGGCGCAGCAGGCGGCGTTCCGCAAGGAGTCCGAGAACGCGCGGCCGATGCGCACGGTCACGAAGACGCTGTCCTACGCCAAGGCCGCCCAGGTCAAGAGCCTGCTGACCTCGCAGGGCTTCATCCTCTCCGACCGCGGCTCGGTCGTGGTTGACGACCGCACCAACACGCTGATCATCCGCGACGCCACCGACAAGATCGAGGGGATCCTCGCGCTGATCGACTCGCTCGACCAGCCGAACCCGCAGGTCGTCATCGAGGCGAGGATCGTGGAGACGACGCGGACGTTCTCGCAGGCGATCGGCACGCAGTGGGGGTACACCGCGGCGGCCGACGCCGCGCACGGCACCACGACCGGGTTGAAGTTCCCGAACTACGTCACGAGCTCGGGCCAGGTCACCCTGGCGCAGCCCGGCAACGGCACCATCAGCGTCATCATGGGCGACGTCCTCGACTCGTTCAACCTCAACTTCGCGCTCCAGGCCGCGGAGTCCAACGGCCTCGTGAAGGTCGTCTCCTCGCCGAAGGTCACGGCGCAGAACAACGAGAAGGCCCACATCCAGAGCGGCATCATGATCCCGATCCAGACGGTGGCCAACAACACCGTGACCGTGCAGTACATCGATGCCACCCTCTCGCTCGACGTCACGCCGCAGATCACCGCCGAGGGCACCGTCCTGCTCGACATCGACCTCAAGAAGCGCGAGCCCCTGTCGGGCATCAACCTGCAGGGCGGCAACAACGCGCCGATTTCGACGCGCGACGCCAAGACGCGCGTGATGGTGCGCGACGGCGGCACGACCGTGATCGGCGGCATCTACCAGATGACCGACAACACCCAGCGCAACGGCATTCCGGGGCTGAGCAAGATCCCGCTCATCGGCGCGCTCTTCCGGAACACGAACGTCAACGACCAACACGACGAGCTGCTCATCTTCATCACGCCGCGGATCATCAAGTACTAGGGGGAAGCCATGAAATCGAACCGGCTCGTGCTCTTCGTGCTCTTCGCCGTCGGGGTGCTCGGCATCGTCGGCTGCGGCAACAACACCTCGAGCAAGACCGAGGCCGAGGTCTACCTCTCGCAGTCGATCACGCAGGGACCCGCGGACGTGGACATGTCCCTCCCGGCCGACGTCTCCATCGACAACCTGACGATCACGTCGCACGCGAAGGCCACGTCCATGGTGCTCTCGCAGCAGGACGACGTGATCCTGACCGACTGGGTCGTGACCCCCTCGCGCAGCGACGGCGGCACCGTCGCCTCGCCGGTGTGGAGGAACTACTACCAGGTCTACGTGCCGGCCGGCGGCACCGCGTCGTTGCAGAACTACCGGATCTTCCCGGCGGAGTATTTCCGCCTGCCGCCGCTGGTCCAGCTCTTCCCCGAGAACGGCAACGTGGACACCGAGACGGGGAACTGCAACATCCGGCAGCGGCTGCACATCGCCATCTACGGCAAGACGGTCGCGGGCAAAGGCATCGTCCTTGAATTCGACGTCAACCTCAACTTCTTCTACCTGACGTCGAACTGTTGAGGTTGGAAATGCGGGAGACGACCATGAAGCGAAACCTTTTCCTCGTCGGCTTGGCGCTCGGCACCGCCGTGACCCTCGTAGGGTGCTCGCAGAGCAGCCCCACCGCGCCCAAGGTGCCGACTCCGGCGGCTAGCACGGATCACCGTTACCGCCAGCCCCTCCGTCGCCGGAATCAACGAGGGCATCCTGCTCGTCGCCCAAGTCAGCGCGGGCAGCGGTAGCGTGCCCGACGGCACCTCGGTAACGTTCACTACCACCATCGGCTTTTTCGTGGAGAACGGGCTGGCGATCGGGACGACGGAGACGCGCACCACCAGCGGCGGCAGGGCCACCGCGACGCTCGTCTCGACGTCGGGGGGCGATGGCACAGTGACGGCGCGCGTGCCCAACAGTTCCTCCTCCACCGTGGTGCACTTCCGCGGCGTCGCCGCCTCACAGGTCGCCATCACCTCGGTGCTGCCGAACCGCGGTAAAGTTC
>CAWBLW010000009.1:0-236339 GCA_963789745.1 uncultured Acidobacteriota bacterium
CGCCGCCAGCTCGAGACAGTGACCTACAGCATCGAGGACACCTACCAGGGGCTCTATCAGACGCTGCGTGGCCATATCGGGAAGGCTCGAAAGGGCCAGCCTTTGGAACCGGTAGAGGGTGAGCTGACGTATGCACGGTACGGACTGTGGCATTACGTCAGGAGGGGGAAGCAGCGTCAGGAGCCCTATGCGACCCTGCACCGTGCGGGTTCCAACTTGCGCGGGCTGATTCGGGTCCTCCTCTTCAAGCGCTTCGAGTCCAGCGTCTACGCGTTCCACCAAAGCATCCACAAGCTCCTGCTCGTGCACGAGCGTTTCCGCGAGGCGCTCCTGGGAGGCATCGTGCCCGCCGGCGACGATGCTCAAGCGATCCTGTACGAGCCCAACGAGGCCGAGGAGCGGGACATCCTGGATGCTCTGCGGGACTTGACCGGGAGGTACGACATCGCCGACTTCGACGTAGACCGGCTCCTCGCCCATGTTGAGCACGACATTCAGCTGTTCAGGCGAATCGACAAGCTTGTCGAGCCGATCACGCCGAAAATGGACGCCAAGCTCCAGACGTTCATCAAGGGGATGGGGGCTGGTCACCTCAAGGACCGGAAGGTCCTGATCTTCACGCAGTACGCCGACACCGCTCGCTACCTCTACGAGAACCTCAACCCCGGGGACCGGCGAGCCGACATCGACGTGATCTTCAGTGGCGACAAGAGCAAGGCACGGGCCGTAGGGCGTTTCGCACCAAAGGCGAACCCCGAGTACCGGGGGCCGGCAGGGGAAGTCGAGTTGATGAAGCTGGTGGCGACAGACGTCCTTGCCGAGGGCCTCAACCTGCAGGATTGCGACACGTTGATTAACTACGACCTCCACTGGAACCCGGTGCGGCTGATCCAGCGGTTCGGTCGTATCGACCGGATCGGGACCGAGCACAGCACGATCTACGGCTTCAACTTCCTGCCGGAGGCGGGCATCGAACGCAACCTCGGACTCCGCACCGTGCTCCGCAACCGGATTCAAGATATCCACGACACGATCGGGGAAGACGCGGCCATCCTCGATGAGGGCGAGCAGCTCAATGAGAGCGCCATGTATGCGATCTATGAGAACAAGGGAGCCGAGCTTGCGGACCTGGAAGACGCGGAGGACGGCTTCGTGGACCTCAACGAAGCCGAGGAGCTGCTCCGCCAGCTTCGCCGAGAGGACCCGGCCGAGCTAGGCAGAATCGCCGACCTCCGTGACGGTATCCGGTCGTCACGTCCCTCTCGGAGGGTGGGCGCCTACGTTCTCTGCGAGGCCTCGTACCCGGACCGGCCAGATCTGAAGGGGATGCAACAGCTGGTGCTCGTGGACGATGAAGGCCAACCGGCATCCCGTGATATCCCGGAGGTCCTGCGGGTAATCCGCTGTGGGCGCGAGCTGGCGCCGTTGTCGCTTCCCGATGGCTATAACAGCGTCGTGATGAAGGCCAAGAGAGCGTTCGAAGAGGAGGTCAAGCACCGGCAGGCAGAGCGCGACCACACGCTCTCGCTCACGGTCGGTCAACGGTACGTCTTGCGCGAGCTTCGGACCTTCTTCGGCACCACCCAGGACGAGGACCAACGGGCACAGATCAACCTCCTCGAACAGGCGTTCAGGGGTGCTGTGACGCAGGCGGTGCGCCGTGAGCTGAACTTCCTACGCCGAAACGGAGTGATCGGCGACCACCTCGTGAAGTGCCTGGCCGATCTTTACCATCAGCACGGCCTCGGCGAGCGTGTTGAACGCGCCCGGACCGCCACCTCAAGGCCGATTGTCCGGGTCGTGTGCAGCGAGGCACTTGTCAAGGAGTCCCCGGTGGAGCTCGACGGGGGCGTCGATGGGGACCGTTTACCACCGGAGACTGGGCAGCGCGATTAGCAAGGCGTTCTTGGCATCCACACCCGGAGTGGCTATGGGAGGACCCCATGCGAGGAGAAGCGTTTCCGATGTCGCTGTGGGAGCGCGCGGTGCTGGAGAGTCTGGAGCGGATTGAGGCGCTGCTCCAAGGTAGGAGGGCTCCAGCACCACTCGATCCGCGAGAGCAGAAACGCGAACAGGCCTTCCCCATTAGGTCGTCGAACCTGTTGACGCTCCGAAAGTGGGCGGAAGCAAATAGCGTCAGTTACCAGCACGCTTACGCCATGGCAAGGGAAGGCCGAATGCCCGTCGTCAGGCTGGGGAAACGGATCTACGTTCACCTTGCTTCAATAGAGAAGTGGGTGGCGCGCGGAGCTCAACAGGACGACCTCGTGCACTTCGAGCTTTCCGAGGGAGGGTGGATCACTCGCCTCCGGGATGATCTGGAGCAGCACTGATGAGCCGCCGAAGCTTCGCCTTGTCAGAGTGGGAGGAAAAGGTCCTCAGCTTGTTGGAGGCCATTGACGCTCGGTTGACGAGAATCGAAGACAGCCCGGGCAGCCCCCAAACTCTGCGGCCTGAATCCTTCTCCTTCCTGCCACACCCTGCCCGGCCTCCTGAGCACAGCCGATGCTGCAAGCCACCTCGGCCTCATGCCGCAGACCCTTCGGGCCTGGCGCGTGGGAGGGGGCGGGCCGCCTTACATCAGGTTTGGGGCGAAAGGCAGGGGCAGGGTCGCCTACAAGACCTCGGACCTTGAAGCTTGGGTGAATCGGCGTCGTTGGCCACACACCTCTGCCGAGACCGAAGGTTAACAGGGCAAGGAGCTGATCCACACCAACAGCGGTTGGCAGATCAAGAGTCCCGCAGCCTCGACGATGAACTCGCCTGAGCGATAGTAGCCCGAGCCCCCTGGCTGCATTACCCCGTGGGGCGGTTCATTACGTCTCCGTCGCTTCGCCGGGGCCGTCAAAGTACGGACGACCTTTGATCGGCAGGGGATGGCCAACATTGCCCTTGAAGAAGAACGTATCACCGAGCAGCCAGTGGTAGAGGTTCACGTAGTTGTAATCCGGATGAATCTTGAGGCCGACGCCTCCCGTTCGAGAGCCATCACCACGGAAGAGCGGACGGATGGCCTTGAATACTGGAGGCGAGTACTGGGTCTCGCCGCTGACCCGAGCGACAGTGCAGCTGGTGACCACGTCAGCAAGTTGGAGCAAGCGGACTTGCTTACTTGGGGCCGTCAGGACCCCCAGTGCGAAGTTCTTGAGGTTCATGTATTCAGTACCAGCCTGGATTAGCGCGAGGCAGCCGGCCACGAATTTCTTCTCGTCTACAGGACCGCCACTGGGTTTCGCGATTATTGGAAGACCACACCTTTCACCGCACGCCCAGTCGCATCGCTCCAGAAACAGCGCGGTTACGTCCTCCTCGTGTGACTTCGATTGCGAGCGCGCCATTCCCTTTGAAGCATCAACGACGACCACCGTGACGCTCGCCTGGTGCTGGGAAGCAAGGGAGATGAGCTGGACAAAGAACTCCGTTCGCTTCGCTTGCTTCAGCTGCTCCCGCTGAAAGGCTTCCTCTTTGCCGGGCGACCACTTGAACTGCTCGTTTCCAGGAAAGCCAATCGAGTTGCAGTGGGACTGGAGAGCCCCCTCGAGCGGCCCGACCTGGTCTGCAGGTAGTTGAAGACCTCCGATGGCCAGCAGGGGACCCTGCAGTTGGTCGCGGGAAGGCCTTGTCTGACGAGAGTCGTCAGCGAAGATGAAGTCCATCGGACTCCTCAAATGGCTGAACCGCCGGCTGCCGACGTACGACCCAGGTACGACCCATCACGCATGAGAACAGTCTCAATGAAATTCTGACACGTAAATTACTAACTTAAGAGTTCTGATTGGCTGGGGAGCAGGGATTCGAACCCCAATACCGTGGTCCAGAGCCACGTGTCCTGCCATTGGACGACTCCCCAGCACCGCTGGGACGCTAATTGTAGGCCAACCCTCACCAGTGTCAACTTCGGCGGGCTGCCGCCTCCGCTGCCCGCGGGCCCCATCCAACCGGTTTGGCAGGAGCGCATCACGGCACCGGGCGGCGGCTGGTAGACTCGCGTTGCCGGGGCGTACGCTCCGGCACGAGCAAAGGTGGACACTCGACGATGGCCAACGTGGTGAGAACGCGAATCGCTCCCAGCCCGACCGGCGACCCGCACGTCGGGACGGCGTACGTGGCGCTGTTCAACTACGCCTGGGCGAAGAAGAACGGCGGGCAGTTCATCTTGCGCATCGAGGACACCGACCGCGAGCGCTCGAACCGGACCTCCGAACGGATGATCTTCGAGTCGCTGCACTGGCTGGGCCTGACCTGGGACGAGGGGCCGGATGTCGGCGGCCCGCACGGGCCGTACCGGCAGAGCGAGCGCTTCGCGATCTACCGGGACCACGCCGAGCAACTCGTCGCCAGGGGTGCGGCGTACCCCTGCTTCTGCACCAGGGAGCGCCTCGACGCGCTGCGCGAGGAGCAGCGACGGCTGAAGGTCGCGCACGCCCTCGGTTACGACGGCCACTGCCGCGCGCTCGCGCCCGCAGAGGCCGCGAAGCGGCGCGCGGCGGGCGAGCCGCACGTGATCCGCCTGGCGATGCCGCGCGAGGGCGAGACCGCCGTCGCCGACCTGCTGCGCGGCGAGATCCGCATCGACAACCACCTGGTGGACGACCAGGTGCTGCTCAAGAGCGACGGCTACCCCACGTACCACCTCGCCAACGTCGTGGACGACCACCTGATGGAGATCACGCACGTGATCCGCGCCGAGGAGTGGATCTCCTCGCTGCCCAAGCACGCCCAGCTCTACCGGGCGTTCGGGTGGGAGGAGCCGGTGTTCTGCCACCTGCCTCTGCTCCGCAACGCCGACAAGTCGAAGATTTCCAAGCGTAAGAACCCGGTGTCGCTGAACTTCTATCGGCGCGCCGGCTACCTCCCTGAGGCGATGCTCAACTACCTCGCCCTGATGGGGTGGGCGATCTCGGCCGACCGCGAGGAGTTCTCGCTTCCCGAGTTCATCGCGAGCTTCGACATCAAGGACATCACCCTGGGCGGGCCGGTTTTCGACGTCGAAAAGCTCACCTGGATGAACGGCAAGTACATCCGCGAGCTCGCCGTGACCGGCCTTCTCGCCAGGTTGCGCGCCGACATCCTGAGCGACGACCACCTCACGAAGGTGCTCGCCCTCGCCCACGAGCGCATCGAGAAGCTCGAGGAGTTCGTCGAGTACGCGCGCTTCTTCTTCGTCGGCGAGATCGAGTACGACGCCGAGGCGCGGGTGAAGCTCGTCGGCAAGAAGCGCACGGCAAGCGAAACCGGCGAAGCCCTCTCGCGGCTTCTCGAGGAGCGGCTCGATCCGCTCCTCGACTGGGAGGCGGCGCGCCTGGAGGCCGAGATGCGCGCGTTCGCCGACGCGGCGGGATGGAAGAGCGGCGACCTCTTCATGCCGGTGCGCATCGCCGTCACCGGCAAGGCCGCGACGCCGCCCCTGTTCGAGACCATGGAGGTGCTCGGACGCGAGGTGTGCCGCCGCCGCCTACGCCGGGCGGCCGAGACGCTTCGCGGCATGAAGGCCGACCCGGAGCGCATGCCCGCGCCGGAAGGGGTGTAAGCGCATGGACGTCACAGACTCCCCCGCGACGCTCGACTTCATCCGCGAGATCGTCGCCTCCGACCTCGCCAGCGGCAAGCACGGCACGGTCGTCACGCGCTTTCCCCCGGAGCCGAACGGCTACCTGCACATCGGCCACGCCAAGTCGATCTGCCTCAACTTCGGGATCGCCGCGCAGTTCGGCGGGCGCTGCCACCTGCGCTACGACGACACCAATCCCACCAAGGAGGAGCAGGAGTACATCGAGTCGATCGAGCGCGACGTCCGCTGGCTCGGTTTCGACTGGGGGACGCACCTCTACTTCGCGTCGGACTACTTCGAGCGGATGTACGCGTGGGGCGAGACGCTGATCGGGAAGGGAAAGGCGTACGTCTGCGACTGCACCGCCGGCGAGGTGCGCCAACGGCGAGGCACGCTCACCGAGCCGGGACGGGCGTGCGAGCACCGGGAGCGCCCGGCCGCCGAGAGCCTCGACCTTTTCCGCCGCATGCGGGCCGGCGAGTTCCCCGACGGCGCCCGCACGCTGCGGGCGAGGATCGACATGGCATCCGGCAACATCAACATGCGCGACCCGGTGATCTACCGCATCCTGCACGCGCCGCACCCGCACGCCGGCGCGGCGTGGTGCCTCTACCCGATGTACGACTACGCCCATCCCCTCGAGGACGCGATCGAAGGGATCACGCACTCGGTTTGCACCCTCGAGTTCGAGGACCACCGGCCGTTCTACGACTGGGTGATCGACGAGTGCGAGCTCCCCGAGCCGCACCCCCGCCAGATCGAGTTCGCCCGCTTGAACCTGACCTTCACCGTGATGTCGAAGCGCAAGCTGTTGCAGCTCGTGCAGGAGGGCGTCGTCTCGGGGTGGGACGACCCGCGCATGCCGACGATCTCGGGGCTGCGCCGGCGCGGCTTCACGCCGGAGGCGATCCGCGACTTCGCCGACCGCATCGGCGTCGCCAAGCGCGACAGCGTGGTGGACGTGCAGCTCCTCGAGCACTGCCTTCGCGAGGACCTGAACAGCCGCGCGCCGCGCAAATTCGCGGTGCTGCGGCCGCTCAAGCTCGTGATCGAGAATTACCCCGAGGGGCAGGTGGAGGGGTTCGAGGTCCCCAACAACCCGGAGGATCCGGCCGCGGGAACGCGCACCGTGCCGTTCTCGCGGGTGCTCTGGATCGAGCAGGACGACTTTCGGGAGACGCCGCCACCCAAGTACTTCCGCCTCTCCCCCGGCAACGAGGTGCGCCTGCGCTCCGCCTACCTGGTGCGCTGCACCGGCGTGGTCAAGGACGCCGCCGGCAACGTCGTCGAGGTGCGGGCCGCGTACGACCCCGCGACGCGGGGCGGGGCGGCGCCGGACGGCCGCAAGGTCAAGGCGACGATGCACTGGCTCTCGGCCGCGCACGCCGTGCCGGCCGAGGTGCGGCTGTACGACCGACTGCTCACCAAGGCGGACGCCGGCGACGTCGAGGAAGGGCAGGACTGGAAGTCCAACCTCAACACCGACTCGCTCGAGGTCCTCGCCACCTGCTGGGTCGAATCCTCACTCGCCGGCGCCGCGTCCGAGGAGCGCTTCCAGTTCGAGCGCCTCGGGTACTTCTGCGTCGACCCCGACTCGGCCGCCGGGAAGCTGGTCTTCAACCGCACGGTCACGCTGCGCGACACCTGGGCGAAGATCGAGGAGAAGCAGAAGCGCTGAAGAACCGTGGTCCGCAAGAAGGCAGCGCCGACATCGCGGCCCGACCTCGGACGACGACTTTTCTTGGCCCGGGACCCGGAGCCGCCGGCGCCTCCGTCCCCCGCGGTCAAACCCCCGAGACGCCGCCCGTCCACCCGCCCCGAGGTTGCGGGAGCGCCGCGCTCGGGTGGTGAGCCCGCCGGTCTGCTTTGTCTTCCGAGCGTTGTCGAGGCGCTCACCCCGCGTCGCGCCCCCCGACCACCCACCCGCGCGGTCTCATCCTCCCCCTCTCTGCCATCGACGTGGTGCGCCGAGGCAAGATCGAAGGCGTGACCAAATGGTTCGGGCGTAGGAGTTTGGCGGGTTGGCGGAGAGGGGGGGATTCGAACCCCCGGTCCGGGTTTACCCCGGACAACTGCTTAGCAGGCAGCCCTGATCGGCCACTCCAGCACCTCTCCGCGTGGCCGCGAAAGTCTACTCCGCGGTTTTGGGACTGGCAAGCAACGGCCGCAGCAACCGGACTGCTGTCGCGCCGGCGCGATCGGCCGATCGGCTACGATGGTGGCACGATGACAGAGGACGCACGGCGGACCGTACTGGTGACGGGCGCGACCGGCTACATCGGCGGCCGGCTGGTCCCGCGCTTGCTCGAGCGAGGGTTTCGGGTACGGTGCCTGGCGCGGTCGGCGCCCGAAGCTGGCGACGCGGCCGTGGAGCCGCGACCGTGGCGTCGAGATCGTCCAGGGCGACGTCGAGGACCCCGAGGCGCTGGGGCGCGCGATGCGCGGCTGCGAGGCCGCGTACTACCTGGTGCACTCGATGATCGTCGCCGGGCCGGCGTACGTGGAGCGCGACCAGCTCCTCGCCCACGGCTTCGGCGCGGCCGCCGCCACGCGCCGGCGTCGGGCGGATCGTGTACCTCGGTGGCCTCGGCGAGGAAGGGCCTGGCCTCTCCCGCCACCTCGCCTCGCGCCGCGAGGTGGAGGACGCTCTCGCCGCCGGCGGCGTCCGCGTAACGACCCTCCGGGCCGCGATGATCGTCGGTTCCGGCTCGGCATCGTTCGAGATCCTGCGCTACCTCGTCGAGCGGCTCCCCGTCATGGTGACGCCGCGCTGGGTGGATACTGCGTGCCAGCCGATCGCGGTGCGCGACGTGCTGCACTACCTTGTCGCGTGTCTCGACGTGCCGGCGACGGCCGGCGTGGCACTCGATATCGGCGGCCCGGACGTGCTCCCCTACCGGGAGCTGATGCAGATCATGGCGTCCGCCCTCGGACTCCGCCGGCGGCTCATCGTGCCGCTGCCGCTCCTGACGCCCCGGTTGTCGTCGCTCTGGATCCACCTCGTGACCCCGGTCGGCAAGGAGATCGCGCGGCCGCTCGCGGAAGGGCTGCGCAACCCGGTGGTGTGCCGGGATGCCCGGGCACGCGAGCTGATGCCCTGCGACCCGATGTCGATGCGAGAGGCGATCGCGGCGGCGCTCGGGAGGTCGCGGAACAACGAGGTCGAGACGTCGTGGCTGGACGCCGGTCCAATCCCCGGCGATCCCGACTGGGCGGGCGGCAAGGTGTTCGAGGTGCGGTTGCGCCACCCTGGTTCGCGCCCCGGCGCCCGCTGTGTTCGCGAGCCGTGTGCCGGATCGGAGGCGGTCACGGCTGGTACGCCGCCGACGTCCTCTGGCGGCTACGGGGTGCGGCTCGACCGGCTGGTGGGCGGGCCGGGCCTGCGGAGGGGGCGCCGCGACCCAGAGCGCGTCGGCTTCGGGGACGCCCTCGATTTCTGGCGCGTCGTCGGCATCGTCCCCGACCGGAAACTCCGGCTGCGCGCGGAGATGCGGCTCCCCGGCGTCGCCGAGCTCGAGTTCGACGTCGAGCCGCCCCAGGTTCCACCGGCGGGCTGCCGCCTCGTCCAGATCGCGCGCTTCAAGCCGCGCGGCCTCGCCGGGCTCGCCTACTGGTATGCGGTGCTGCCCCTGCACGGGATCGTGTTCCGGGGGATGTTGGCGGGGATCCGCCGCCACGCCGAGTCCGCTGCGAGGACCTAGTCGACCTCGAACCGGGCGGGGTCGAAATCGGGAGCTTCGAGCGTCCGCACGGTGAGACCGTGGCGCTCCTTGAGCTCGACGACGATGCCGCGCAGCTCGCCGGCGAGCATGCGCACGACGTCGGGGTGGGCCCGCACGGCGAACTCGTTCACCTCTCCGCCGGCCGCCACGCGGAGCAGCGCGCGCCGGATCTCCAGGCACACGGTCTCCGGCGACTTGACGCGTCCGAGTCCCTCGCACGTCGGGCACGGCTGGGTGAGCGCGCGCTCGAGCGAGCGTTCGGTGCGCTTCCGGGTGAGCTGGACCAGGCCAAACGGCCCGACGGGGCCGGCGAGCGAACGGGCGCGGTCGTGCGCGAGGGCGGCGGTGAACTCCTCCAGCAGCGCCTCGCGGTGCGCCTCGTCCTCCATGTCGATGAAATCCACGACGACGATCCCGCCGAGGTTGCGCAGCCGGAGCTGCCGGGCCACCTCGCGCGCCGCCTCGACGTTGATGCGGAACACCGTGTCCTCGAGGTCGGCGCCGCCGACGTAGCGGCCGGTGTTGACGTCGATCGCCACCAGCGCCTCGGTCTGCTCGATGACCAACGAGCCGCCGGAGCGCAGCCAGACCTTCGGTTGCAGCGCCTGGTCGAGCTCGGCGGCGATGCCGAACGCGTCGAAGATATCGAGCTGGCGGCGGTAAAGCTTGACCTTGGACGTCAGGTCGGGCTGCACGCGGTCGAGGAACTCGACCACGCGCTGGTAACCGTCGGTGTCGTCGATCCAGAACTCGGAAAGCGTCGGCCCGGAAAGGTCGCGGGCGGCGCGCAACGCGAGGTCCAGGTCGCGATGTACGAGGCATGGCGCGCCCACCTCTGCGGCGCGGCTACCGATGTGCCGCCACATCGACTCGAGAACCGCGAGGTCGGCGAGGAAATCCGCACGTTCGCGCCCCTCGCCGGCGGTGCGCACGATCACGCCGCCGGTATGGGGGATCTCCGAGAGCAGCGCGCGGAGGCGTTCCCGCTCGACCTGGTCGGTGATGCGGCGGGAGACGCCGACGTGCGAGTTCCCGGGCATCAGCACGAGGTAGCGGCCGGGGATCGTCACGTGCGAGGTCGCGCGCGGGCCCTTGCTGGAGCCCAACTCGCGCGTGATCTGCACCATGATCTCCTGCCCCTCGCGCAAAAGGTCCTGGATCGGCGGCGCCGTGGGGACGATCTCGCCGGGTTCGACCTCCTCGTCCTCGAGAGTCTCGGCGACATCGTCCACATACAGGAACGCGTCGCGCTCGAGGCCAACGTCCACGAACGCCGCTTGCATCCCGGGGAGCACGCGCGAGATCCGCCCCTTGTAGAGACTGCCGACGATCGAACGCCCGCGGCTGCGCTCGACCATCAACTCGACGAGCACGCCGTTCTCGCGCACCGCGACGCGGGTTTCGTACGGCGTCACGTTGGTGTAGATGACCGTGCTCAAGGCACCTCCGGGACCGGAAGTGTAACCTGCTTTTGTCACTTCCGGGTTGTCCCACCCCGCTGCGCCGGCCGCAGGCCGCAGGACGACAGGGGTCCGTGGTCAGTGGTCCGTGGTCCGAGCCGGCTGCGCCAGCCGCAGGCCGCGCAGCCTCGAGCCCTTTCCTCGAATATGAAGAAGCGCGCCCGGCGGGCGCGCCCCACATTGAAAACAATGACGCCGACCGCAGGGCGTCGCAACTTGGGGCGTGCAGCCGCGCCGCCGAGAGTGGGCCAGCCGCAAGGCGCCCGAGGCGGCCGCGGCGGAGCGTAGCCGGAGGCTACGTGAGCACGTGAGCCGCCGAAGGGCAACGCCGCGGATGGTCCGCTATCGGCGGCGCCCAGGGTCAGGCGAGGGCCACCGGATATTAGATGTTGGCGTAGCGGAGGCGCCACACGCTCTGCAGTATCCCCAGGACGATGCAGGTGGCGACCACCGACGAGCCGCCGTACGAAAGCAGCGGCAGTGTGATCCCGGTGGTCGGGGCGAGCCCGGTCACCATGCCCACGTTGACGAGGATCTGGGTGGCGAGTACGGCGCCGGAGCACCCGGCGAAGACGGCGCCAACGCGGTCGCGGGCGGAGAGCGCGATCACGAAGATGCGGTAGACCATCAGCGCGTAGGCGGCGAGCAGAAGAACCGAGCCGACGAAGCCGGTCTCCTCGGCCCACACCGCGAAGATGAAATCGGTGTACTGGGCCGGCAGGAAACGGAGCTGCGACTGGGTCCCGGACTGCAGCCCCTTGCCGGTGACCTCGCCGGAGCCCACCGCGATCTTGGACTGGCGCTGCTGGTACCCGGAGCTGTACGGCGCACGGTCCGGGTCGGCGAAGGTGAGGATGCGCTCCTGCTGGTACGGCCGCAGCACCCAGAACCAGGCGCAGCCGACCACGAACAGACCGGCCAGGGTCAGGCCGACCCAGGCGCGCCACGGCAAGCCTCCGAGCCAGAGAGCCGCGAGCAGGATCGGGCCGAAGGTGACCGCGGTCCCGAGGTCCGGCTGAGCCAACACGAGCACCGCCGGGACGCCGACCATGGTGGCCAGGCGCGCGACGGTCCCGAGGTCGAGCAACTCTTTCCGGTGCTCCCCGGCCAAAGCCGCCACCGCGAGGATCGTGGCGATGCGCGCAAAATCCGAGGGCTGCACCGTGAACGAGCCGAACAGCAGCCACCTGTGGGTCCCCGCGCGCACTGGGGCGACCACGAACAGGGCGACGAGCACGCCGATCGATGCGAGGTAGAGCAGCGGGGAGAGGCGTGCCAGCACCCGGTAGTCTGTGAAGGCGAACACGAGGATGAGGACGCCGCCCACGGCGAGCCAGACGATCTGACGGTTCGCGAACCCGGGTGTTGCGAGCGCCTTGGCGGTCGATCCCTGGGCGAGGTACGAGCCGATCGAGATGGCGAGAGCGGCAAGCAGGAGCCAGGGATCGAGCTTCCTCATCGGCGGGTGGGGTTGCGCTCGGCTGCAATCCGGCTCAGGGCCTCGGCCGGCGCGATCGCGGTCGCCGCCCCCCGTTCAGGCGGCGGCGCGGCCGCGATGGGCGCCGCCGACGCGGTGACGGCCTGCGCCTTGGTGCGGGGACCGAAGGCGCGTTCGAGGATTCGCCCGGCGATCGGCGCCGCAACGGACGCGGCGTCGCCGCCGTGTTCCACGACCACGACGACCACGAGCGCGGGCGCGCCGACCGGGGCATACCCGACGAAGAGCGCGTGGTGGCGCTGATCCCACGGCAACTGCTGCCAGGAAACGCCCTCCTGCTTGCGCATCACCTGAGAGGTCCCGGTCTTCCCAGCGATGCGCACGTCCAGGGAGGCAAGACGGCGCGCGGTGCCGCGGCTGCCGGCCACAACCCGCGCCATCGCGTCTTGCACGGTGGCGAGCACCTCCGGGGGGACGCCTGTCGGGCGCGGCGGCGCGGCGTGCCCTTCGACCAGGTGGGGTTGGACCAGCCGCCCACCGTTGACGAGCGCGGAGTAGGCGACGGCGAGCTGGATCGGCGTCACCAGGATCGGGCCCTGCCCGATCCCCACGGAGATGGTTTCGCCGCCGTACCACGGCTGGCCGCGCGCCTTGCGGCTCCAAGCCTCGTCGGGCACGAGGCCGGTGCTCTCGCCGCCCAGCTCGATCCCGGTCGCCGACCCGAGGCCGAACGTTCGCGCCCACGCCGCCAGCCGGTCGATTCCGGCGTCGTGGGCGAGTTGATAGAAGAAGGAGTCGCAGGAGACCTCGATCGCGTCTTCGAGGGCGACGCGACCGTGGCCGCCCCTCTGCCAGCAATGGTAGACGTGGCCGTAGATGTTCACCGCACCGGTGCAGAACACGGTGTCGGCGGGGGTGCGGACGCCGTCGCGCAAGGCTCCGGCGGCGAACAGCGGTTTGATCGTGGAGCCGGGCGGGTAGAGCGCCTGGAGGGCGCGGTCGTGCAGCGGCTTGAGCGGGTCGTCCAACAGCTCGTGCCACTTGGCCGGCTCGAGGTGGCCGGCGAACAGCTCGGGGTCGAACGCGGGCTGCGACAGGAGCACGCGCACGGCGCCGTCACGCGGGTCGAGCGCGACAACTGCCCCGACCTGTCCGCCCATCGCGGCGGAGGCCTCCTTCTGGAGGTCGAGGTCGATGGTGGTCTGCAGCGGACGGCCGGCCACAGGCGGCTCCTCGTCCAGCTCCGACACCTGCTTGCCGAGAGCGTCCACGACCACCACCAGGTTGCCGGGGGTGCCGCCGAGGACGTCCTGGTACGCGCGTTCCAGGCCGGAACGTCCCACGAGCTGGCCGGACCGCAGGGCGGGGTTGGCGGCGAGCTGGTCGGGGGAGACCTCGCCGAGCTGGCCGGCCAGGTGCGCGACGCTGGCGCCCTCCGGCAGCGACCGGCGCGTGGCGGGGTGGACGTCGAGTTCATGGTACTCGGCGCGGTGTGCCGCGACGGCGGCCACCTGGGGCCACGTCAGGTTGTCCGCGATCACCGAAGGGAGGTGGGAGGTCCGGCACGCCTTGTCGAGGCGCGCCGCGATCTCATCGGCCGGGGCGATGCCGAGCGAGGTGAGGAACGCCGCCGTGCGGGCGCGGTTCGTCATCTCTTCCGGAAAGAGCAGGAGCTGATAGCTCGGGCGGTTGTCGAGGATGACCTCGCCGTGGATGTCGGTGACCATGCCCCTGGGCGCCTCGAGCGGGAGCCGGCGCAGGCGGTTGTTCTCGGCGGCCGTCCGCCAGCGTGGGCCCTGCACGACTTGCAGCACCCACAACCTCACCGTGATGAGGGCGAAGAGGATACCCACCCCGGCGAGCAGCGCAGCCACCCGCCGATGCAACGGGCGGAGGTCATCGCGAACGAAGGTCATAGGTGCCGCAGTACACGCCGCCGCCTGCGTGCCGGCGAGTTCCAGGCGCGCCACGCCCGTTCGCCCGCGGCGACGAGCAGCCCGGCGACGCTCGTCATCGCCACCGTTGCAAGGCCGCCGGCAAAGCCGTGGTCGGGACGCACGCCGAGCGTGGCCAGCGACAGCATCCAGACCGCCTCGCTGCACGCGGCGGCCAGCAACGAGCCGACGATCCAGTACAGAGGTCCCTCCATCTCGAACCGGCGCACGACCATCGCGACCACGAACCCCCCCACCGCCCCGGCGATCGCGCCTGGCCCGATGATACGCTCGGTCATCAGGTCCGTCGCGAGCCCGGCGGCGAGGCCCGTCCACGCCACCCCCACCGGGTCGAAGCGCCGGGCGCTGGCGACGACGACGAGGAGGATCGGTTGGCACGCCGCCAGCACCCACCAGAGGTGGCTGGCCGTGAGCCCGAGTTGCAGCAGGAGCGCGAGGACGAAGGCGGCGGCGAGCTTCACGAAGCGCTCCGCGAGGCGGGGGCGAGCACCAGCACGGCCGTGACGTCGGTGGCCGGGGCCGCCAGCCGCACCGGCACGACCGTGAAGAGGCCGTCGTTCCTGGCCTCCATCGCGGTGCCGAACAGCAGCCCCGGCGGGTAGATCCCCTCCGACCCCGTGGACACCACCGGTGCGTCGAGGGCGACCTTTGTGTACGGCGGCAGGCCGCTGACCCGCGGCGGGTCGCCCCCCAGCAGCAGGCCCTCGGACCGCACACCCGCGATCGCTGCCGCGGCGGCCGCGGCCGGGTGGGTGAGCAGCTGCACGCGGGAGGAGTGGGCGAGGACCTGGTCCACCCGCCCGACGAGTCCCTTCTCGCCCAGGACCGGGCTGTCGATCACGATGCCGTCGGCCGAGCCCCGGTCGAGGCGGAGGGTGTGCGTGCGCGGGAGATCCCTGGCCACGACGCGGGCGAGAACGGCGTGCGCGGCGAGCGACGGGTAGGCGGCCAGGAGCTTCGAGCCCTGGCGCAGCGCTGCGACCTCGGCGCCGAGGAGTTGGTTGGCTCGCCGCAGCTCGCCGTTCTCCTGGCGCTGGCGGGCGAGTTCGCCGAGGGTGGCCCGCAGGTCGCGCTGGCCGGCCCTGAAATCCTCCCATGCCCTGCCGACGGCGTTGGCCAGGGCGAGAGGGGGCGTGGAGATCGTCGCGACGGCCAGCGCGAGGGCGGTCCGGCCCCCCGGGGCGCGGACCTGGGCGGCCGACCCCACGTACAGCGCCACGCAGACGAGAACGATCGCGAGGTCGGGGCGGAGCCTGATGCGGACCACGTCAATTGATGGCGATCTTCTTGAGGAGCGCCATGTCGGTGAGCATCCGACCGGTGCCGCGCACGACCGCGGAAACCGGGTCGTCGCAATGGGCGACCGGGATGCCCGTTTCCTCACGCAACCGTTGGTCGAGGTTGTGCAGCAGCGAGCCGCCGCCGGCGAGCACGATCCCCTTGTCGATGATGTCGGCGGAGAGCTCGGGAGGGGTGCGTTCGAGTGCCGTGCGCACCGCGTCCACGATCGTGTTCACAGTCTCGGCGAGCGACTCCCGGATCTCCTCGTCGTTGATGGTGAGCGTCTTGGGGATGCCCTCGACGAGGTCGCGGCCCTTGATTTCCATCGTGTGCGGCTCGCCGCCGGGCCACGCGTTGCCGAGCTCGATCTTGATCATCTCGGCCGTGCGCTCGCCGATGAGCAGATTGTACTTGCGCTTGATGTACGAGATGATCGCCTCGTCCATCTCGTTGCCGGCGATGCGCACCGAGCGCGCGTATACGATCCCGGCGAGCGAGATCACCGCCACGTCGGTCGTCCCGCCGCCGATGTCCACGATCATGTTGCCGGTCGGCTCGGTGATCGGGAGGTCCGCGCCGATCGCCGCCGCCATCGCCTGCTCGATCAGGTAGACCTCGGACGCGCCTGCGCGCAGCGCGGAGTCCTTCACCGCCCGCTTCTCGACCGGTGTGATCTCCGAGGGCACCGAGATTACGATGCGCGGCCGGACGAACAGGTTGCGTCCGTGCGCCTTGCGGATGAAGTACTCGAGCATCTTCTCGGTGACTTCGAAGTCGGCGATCACGCCGTCCTTCATCGGCCGGATCGCGGCGATGTTGCCCGGGGTCTTGCCGAGCATGTCCTTTGCGGATTGGCCGACGGCCTCGACCCGGTTGGTGACGCGGTTGACCGCGACGATCGACGGCTCGAAGACGACGATGCCGCGGGCGCGCGTGAAGACGAGAGTGGTCGCGGTCCCGAGGTCGACCGCGAGATCGGAGGAGAAGAGCGAGAGAATCGAGGCGAGTCCCATACGTTTCTAGTCGACCTCCACGTACACCTGCTTGCGATCTTCGGCCGTATTGCCGGCCGGGTCTGTGGCCTTGATCACGATCGTGTTCCAACCCTCACGGTTGAGCGCGACCGTCTTCTTGAACGTGCCATCCCCGGCGACCTCCACGGTCTCCCCGTTGACGGTGACCGTCGCACCCGGCTCCGTCGTACCCTGCACGATGAAGAAATTCCCCATCTGCGTGGGCTTTCCGACCTCGAGCCTGGGCGGCGTCGTGTCGGTCAACGCCTCCACCCTCTGGCCCGCGAACGCCTTGAACGACCGCGGGGAGCTCCACTCGGAGCGTACCCGATCCGGGCCCAGCGCCGCAACGCGCCAGTAGTACGTGCCCGGCTTGAGGATCTTGAGGACGGCCGAGTTCGAGTCGAGCCGGTGCGCCGGAAACTCGAGCGTGGAGGCCGCGAACAGCCGCGAGCGGCTGACCTGCAGCTCGTACCCCGTGCTGCCAAGGACCGTGCGCCAGCCGAGCTCGAGCCGGTCGGAGGCGTCCATGTTCAAGAGGTAGTTGACGCGCGGCCTTTCGGGGAAGGGCACGTCCGGGACCGACCGCTGCTTGCCGAGCGTGCCCCCGGGCGCGGCGCTCACCGCCTGGCGGGTCCCCAACTCGACCTGGCCGCCGGCGGTGCCGGTGACCTTCGCCCGGCCCGCGTACGCGGACACCACGGTGCCGCTGTCCTCCGCCACCTCGACGCCGACGCGGCTGTCGCGCTCCACGTCGGCGCGCGCCGCGTCGGTGACCACCGACGACGAATTGGCCGCGGTGAAGATGTTCACCTGTCCGACCTTGACCTTGACTTCGCCGGGCGACGGTGAGCTCCCGCCGCGCGCCTCGCGGTGCACCTCGAGCAGCGAGTCCGAGCCGATCTTGTAGACCGCGCCGTCGGAGAACAGCACCTCGGCGAACGCGTCGGTGCCGGTCTTGACGAAATCGCCGTTGTACAGCGCCTGCTTCTCGCGCGCCTTCTCCCACTTGGTCTGGTTCGCGCGCTGCACCTCGACCCGGCCCTGCAGCGAGATGACCTGCCCGGAGCCGACGAACTCGCGGTTGGCAAGGCCGCCTAAGAGCTCGAAGCGCTGGAGTGCGTCCTCGGCCCGCGCCACGCACGCCGGGTAGTCCTTGCGGTCCCAGTCGGAGCGTGCCTCCTCGAGCAGCCGCGAGGCCTGGTCGAACTCGGCGGTGAGGTTGTCGGAGAACCCGGCCCGCCGCACCTGCTCCTGCGCCGCCGTGGCGCGCAGAAGGAGACGCCGCGCCTTGGTCTCCGGCGGCTCGTGCGTGAAGTAGAAGATGGCCCCGAGCACGCCACCGGCGAGGAGGACGGCGAAGGCGAGCAGGCCCCAGCGTTTGATCCCGGCCACCGACACAACGACCCAGTCGACCTCGAAGCGGTGCACGGAGGGACTGGATGACGGGGAACGCATTGTCTGGCCCCGCAAACCTTACCATCCCGGATCGACCCAACGCAACCAAAGAGCGGTGTGCAACTTGCTCGCGGCCCGGTCGTGGGCTAGAATCCTCTGCCTTTGGGCGCGATGGAGGCAGCGGAATGCTCAAGACTCTCCGTGACCAGTTCACACACCTCAAGTGGGTCCTGTGGTTTGTCGTATTCGTGTTCGTGTTCTTCATCTTCGTGGACTGGGGCACGGGCCGGGCCCGCACCCGCGGCCTCGCTGGCCTTGCCGCCCGCATCGGCAATGTGAGCATCTCGGAGGCGCAATTCATGAAGGAGGTGCGCGCCACCGAAGAACGCTACAAGCAGATGTACGGGAAGCAGTTCGACAAGGTGCGCGACCAGATCGACCTCGGCTCGATCACCATGCAGAACCTCGTCGACCGCTACCTGCTCCTGGCCGAGGCGAAGAAGATGGGGATCGAGGTCACGGACAAGGAACTGCTCGCCAAGATCATGTCCTACCCGGCGTTCAAGCGCAGCGACGGAAGCTTCGTCGGCGAGGACCTCTACGGCCGCATCCTGCGCGCCAACCAGACCACGCCCGACGAGTTCGAGGCCGGACTACGGCAGGACCTGGCGATGACCAAGTTTCAGGAGACGCTCGCCGCCGGCATCGTGATCCCCGACGCCGACGTCGAGAGGGAGTACCGCCGCCGCAACGAGGCCGTGTCGTTCGAGATGCTCTTCGTGCCGGTGGACCGGGCGCTCGCCGGGGTGACCGCGACCGAGGCCGACGCCCGGGCGTACTACGACGCAAACAAGGCGCGGTTCACCCACCCGGAGCAGCGGCAGCTGCACTACCTCCTCGTGGACGACGCCAAGCTCCGCCGCACCCTGACCGTCCCCGATTCCCAGATCACCGAGTACTACAACGCCCACAAGCAGGAGTTCACAGTTCCCGAAGAGGTGCACGCGCGGCACATCCTGATCCGCCCGGCGACGCAGGACGCGGCGGGGTGGAAGGCGGCGCTCGCCAAGGCCGAGCAGGTGCGCGCCAAGGCGCTGAAGGGCGACTTTGCCGCGCTCGCCAAGGAGTACTCGGACGACCCGGGCTCCAAGTCGACCGGCGGCGATATCGGCTGGTTCCCACGCGGCCGTATGGTCAAAGAATTCGAGGAGGCGGCGTTCGGGCTCAAGCCCGGCGAGGTGTCCGAGCCTGTGAAGAGCCAGTTCGGCTATCACATCATCAAGCTCGAGGGGCGCCGCGCCGGGGGCGTGCAACCGCTCGCCGAGGTGCGCGACGCGATCAAGGACAAGCTCGTCGAAGGGCTCGCCGACTCCGAGGGGAACCGCCGTGCGACCGCGTTGCGGGACAAGATCGACGCGGCCAAGCTGACGACCGACGCGCAGTGGCGCACCCTCGCCGACGACGTCGTGACCTCCAACGTCACGCCGTTCTTCGGCGCGCAGGATGAAACGATCCCCGGGATCGGCCGCGATCCCGAGCTGCTCGCCGAGGTGGGATCCGCGAAGGAAGGGTTCATCGGCGGCCCGCGGCGCACCAGCCGCGGTTGGATCGTGTACCGGGTGGCGAAGGTCCGGCCCGCAGGCACGACGCCGTTCGCCGATGCCGCGAGCGAGGCGATGGACGGCGCCAAGCGCCTCAAGGCGCTCGAGGCGCTGCGGCTCGAGCTCGAGGGGAAGCGCGCCGCGCTCGCCTCCGGGCCGCTCGCCGCCGAGGCCGCCGCCCTCGGCGGCTCGGCGCAGATGGTGACCGACCACCGCCGTGGCGCCGCGGTCCCGGGCATCGGCCCGGCCGCCACGCTCGACGACGCCGTGTTCGCGACCGCCGTCGACGCCCTCACTTCGGCCGTCACCGTTGGCGACCGCGGCGTCGCGATCGCGAAGGTCACGGCCAAGAAGGCGTTCGACCCGAAGGCGTACGCCGCAGCCAAAACGGCGCTGCGCGAAAGCATGGTGCAGGAGGCCATGGGTCGGATGATCAGCTCGATGGTGGCGGAGGCCAGGCGGGAGAACCCGGTGACCATCAACCCCGAGGTCGTGGACCGCTTCAAGCCCAAGCGCGGATGATCGGACATCTGGACGGGCGCGTTCTCGAGCTGCAGGCCGGCCTGGTGGTGCTCGAGGCGGGCGGGGTCGGCTACGAGGTCCACCTGCCGGTGTCCGCCCACCCGTTCCTGGCCGGCCGCGAGCGCGCCTCGGTCTTCGTCCACACCTACGTGCGCGAAGACCAACTCGCGCTCTACGGTTTCCCGACCCGTCGCGAGCGCGACACGTTTCGACTCCTGCTCTCGGTGTCGGGGGTCGGTCCGCGCACGGCGCTGGCGCTGCTTTCCGGCCTGACGCCGGACGAACTCGGCGCGGCGGTGGAGTCCGAGCAGTGGCGGCGCCTCGCGGCGGCCCCGGGGATCGGCAAACGGACGGCGGAGCGCCTGATCGTCGAGCTCAAGGGCAAGATCGAAGCGACCGCGCGGGGGGCCGCGAGCCCGCGCGAGGACGCCGTGTCCGCGCTGGTCAACCTCGGGTACCAGGCGCGCGCGGCCGAGCAGGCGGTGAGCGACCTGCTGCGCTCCCGGCCGGAGATGGAACTGGACGATTTGCTGCGGCGGGCGCTGCAGGCGCTCGTGCGGTGAACGACCGTAGTCCGTGGTCCGAAAAGACAGGGCGCAACGCTCACCTCCGCTGTTACTTTCTGAGAGTTTCTCGGATTGAGCGCCCGGACTCGCGGTGCTGGAAACGGCGGCGGGCGGGGACAAGCCCAGCCTTTTCACAGCGATGCCAGCTCACTTCCTTTGTAGGGGCGGCCCTTGCGGCCGCCCGCCTGGATCTCCCAACGACGCGACACCCTCGAAACCCACCACTTTCATGGCGCGGGGTGTGCCAACAGCACATGCAGATTCCTGCGCAAGCGGAAATCCAGCCTATTCGGCCCCGGCGACAGCAGTCTGGGTCCCCGCGTGCGCGGGAACGACGACCGGCATTGCCGTCCGCGTCCTGTTCGTCGTCAGGCACGCAGCTCCGCGGCTGCGGGGCGGGGTACCATGGACGCGTGCACGAAGACGTGTTGACGCCGACCCGCGATCCCGCCGAGGCCCGGTTCGAGGAGAGCCTGCGGCCGCGGAGCCTCGCCGAGTACATCGGCCAGGAAAAGGTCACCGCCAACCTCGGCGTGTTCATCGCCGCCGCGCGCTCGCGCGCCGAGTCGCTCGACCACGTGCTGCTGTTCGGTCCGCCCGGACTCGGCAAGACCACCCTCGCCCACATCATCGCGGCGGAGATGGGCGCGTCGCTGCTGATCACCTCCGGCCCGGTGCTCGAGCGCGCGGGCGACCTGGCCGCGATCCTGACCAACCTGGAGCCGCACGGCGTACTGTTCGTGGACGAGATCCACCGCCTGGCCCCGACGGTGGCCGAGATCCTCTACCCGGCGATGGAGGACTTCACCCTCGACCTCGTCGTCGGACAGGGCCCGGGGGCGCGCACGATGCGCCTGCCGCTGCCGCCGTTCACGCTGGTCGGCGCGACCACGCGCGCCGGACTGCTCTCGGCGCCGCTGCGCGACCGTTTCGGCATCGTGCACCGCCTCGAGTTCTACGACGCCGGCGCGCTCACGTCCATCGTCCGGCGCTCGGCGGGGCTCCTCGGCATCCCCGTCGCGGACGCCGCCGGCGAGGAGATCGCGCGCCGCGCCCGCGGCACCCCGCGCGTGGCCAATCGCCTGCTGCGGCGGGTGCGGGACTTCGCCCACGCCCGCAACGAGGACGCCATCTCGCTCGACACCGCGAGGTTCGGCCTCGAGCGCCTCGAGGTGGACGGCTTCGGCCTCGACGAGCTCGACCGCCGCCTGCTCGCGACGGCGATCGAGCACTACCGCGGGGGTCCCGTCGGCCTCAAGGCGCTGGCGGCGAGCCTCGGGGAGGACGAGGGCACGATCGAGGACATCTACGAACCGTACCTTCTCCAGCTCGGGTTCCTCCAGCGCACGCCGCGAGGCCGCGTCGTGACCGACAGGGCACGCAAGCACCTCGGCTACCCGGCCGTCAGCGGCGGCCAGGAGGAGCTGTTCCCGCCGGAGGGGCGGTGAGGCTGCTGCCGGTCGTCGTCAACCCGGTGGCGAGTGGTGGCCGCAGGGCCGCGCCGCGCGAGGCGCTGGCGGCCGCGGCCGCCGAGCGCGGCTGGCGCCTCGAGTGGTGGGTGACGGAAGGCCCGGGGCACGCCGCCGAGCTGGCGGCGCGGGCGGCCCGCGACCGCGACCCGCTGCTCGCGGTGTGGGGCGGCGACGGGACGTACAACGAGGCCGCGCGCGGCCTCCTCGGCAGCGAGACCGCGCTCGTGGTGCTGCCCGGCGGCACGACCTCGGTGCTCGCCTACGAGCTCGGCATCCCGCGCGACCCGGCCGCGGCCCTGGCGGGGCAGCTCGACGGCGAGCGGCGGGGAATGGCGGTCGGACGCACCGACTCGGGTCAGCTTTTCCTGCTCATGCTCTCGGCCGGGCCCGACGCGCTCATCCTCGCCAACCTGCCCGCGCTCCTGAAGAAGCGGGCGGGCAAGGCGGGGATCACGGCGCAGGCGGTGGTGGAGTTCCTGCACGGCCGCCTGCCGCGCTTCGCGGTGAGCGTCGACGGCGCCGCCCTCGACGCCTCCTGGTGCATCGTTGGGAACGGCCGTTGCTACGGGGGGCCATACACCGCGACGCCGGGCGCGGACCCTTTTGCCACCGGGTTCGAGGTCGTGACGCTCGAGCGCCACGGCCGCGCCGCCGCGGTGCCGTTCTTCTTCTCGATTCCGTCGGGCCACCACCTGCGCCGGGACGGCGTCGACCGCCGGCCCGCCGTCGAGGTGCGGCTCGCCGGCGAGGGCGTTCCCTACCAGCTCGACGGCGACCCGTCCGGCCACCTCCCGGTCACCGCGCGCGCGTCCGACGAGCGCCTCCTCGTGATGGTTCCGGCGGGTAGAGGCAGTGAGAAGTGAAGAAGGGAGAAGGAAAAGGGAAAAGGGGAGACGGAAGAGGAAGAACAAGTGAATCGAAGCGGGAAGCGGCGCGGGTCTTTCCTCTCCCTTCTTCCCTCTTCCGTCTTTCCACTCACTCCCAACTTCCCTCGCTGCCCGCGTGCTAGCATCCGGCGACCCGGAGGTGCCCGTGCCGGCTTCGCTCGACCCCATCCTGACACCGCGCTCGATCGCCGTGATCGGTGCATCGTCGCGCGCCGACTCGCTGTCGGGGCGCCTGCTCGGCAACCTCCGCGCCGCCGGCTACACGGGCGCCGTGTACCCGATCAACCCGAAGGCGGCGTCCGTCGGCTCGCACGCCTGCTACCCGAACCTGCGCGCGCTCCCCGGGCCGCCCGACCTCGCGGTGGTGATGGTCCCGCGCGACGCGGTGCCGGCCGCGATCGACGAGTGCCTCGCCGTTGGCGTCGGCGGCCTCGTGGTGATCACCGCGGGTTTCCGGGAGGGCGGCGAGGCCGGCGCAGCGGCCGAACGCGGCCTCCTCGAGCGCGTGCGCGGTGCCGGCGTGCGGATGGTCGGCCCGAACTGCATGGGCGTGATCAACACCGACCCGGACGTGTGCATGGACGCGTCGTTCACCCCCGCCCCTGCGCTGCCTGGCGCGGTCGCGTTCGCCTCCCACTCGGGCGCCCTCGGCGTCGCGATGCTGGAAGCGGCGCGCGAGGTCGGGCTCGGCTTCTCGCAGTTCGTGTCGCTGGGCAACAGCGCCGACGTTGACGTCAACGACCTGCTCGCAGCGTGGGAGCGGCACGATGCGACACGGGTGATCATGCTGTACCTCGAGTCGATCCCCGAGCCGGAGCGCTTCCTGGCGCTCGCCCGGCGGATCGGGCGGTCGAAGCCGATCGCCGTGTTCAAGGGCGGCCGCACCGTGGCCGGCCAGCGCGCGGCCTCCTCCCACACCGGCGCGCTTGCGGCGGGCAACACCGCCGCGGATGCGCTGCTCCGCCAGGCCGGCGTGCTGCGCGCCGCCACTCTGGAGGAGCTGTTCGGCCTCGCTCTCGCCCTGGCCTCGTGCCCGTCGCCGCGGGGCCGCCGTGTGGCTGTCGTCACCAACGCCGGCGGGCCGGCGATCGCGGCCACCGACGCCCTCGCCGACCACGGTCTGGCGCTCGCGGCGTTGGCGCCGGCGACGGAACGCGCGCTGTGCGAGTTCCTGCCGCCCGAGGCCGCAGTGGCGGACCCGGTGGACATGCTGCCGTCCGCCAACCCCGACAGCTTCCGCCGGGCCGTCGAGCTCGTGCTCGCCGACGATGGCGTGGACGCGGCGCTCACGATCACGGTCACGCCGATCATGGTCACGCCCCTCGCGATCGCCGGCGGGGTCGCGGCCGCGCGGCGCCCCGCCGGCAAGCCGGTCCTCTCGGTGTTCATGACCGCGCCGAGCTTCTTCGCCGAAGCGCGCGCCGTCGCCGGGCTCCCCCCGGTGTTCCGCTACCCGGAGGCGGCGGTGGCGGCCCTCGCGGGCGTCGTGCGCCACGCCGAGCGGGCGGCGGCGCCGGCCGATGCCGAGCCGGTCACGATGAGACGGAGCGAGATCGTCGAGCGGGCGGTCCGCCGCGGCCCCGGGTATCTGCCCCCGGACGAGGCGTTCGCCCTGCTCGAAGAAGCGGGGTTCGCCGTGGCGCCGTTCCGGGTGGCCGCCGGCCCGGCGCAGGTGGCCGCCGCCGCCGCGACGGTGGGCTATCCGGTGGTGCTCAAGGCGTTCGGCGCGGCGCTCGTGCACAAGAGCGAGCTGGGCGCGGTCGTGCTCGCTCTCGGCAACGAGGCGGCGCTGGCCGCCGCGCTGGCGGCGATGGCGGCACGCCTGTCCATGGCCGGTGTGCGCCCCGACGGCTACCTGGTCCAGCGACAGATCGACGGCGGTCGCGAGACGATCCTCGGGATCACCCGCGACCCGGCGGTCGGCCCGCTCGTGATGGCCGGGCTCGGCGGCGTCGCGGTGGAGGTCTGGCACGACGTCAGCTTCCGGGTCGCCCCGATCGGAGAGACCGACGCCGCAGCCATGCTTGCCGAGCTGCGCGGCGCGACGCTGCTGGGCGCGTTCCGCGGCCGGCCCGCGGGGGACGTCGCGGCGCTCGAGCGCGCGCTCGTGCGCCTGGCGGCCCTCGCCGCCGCCCACCCGGAGATCGCCGAGTGCGACGTCAACCCCCTGCTTGTGCTCGACGCGGGTCAAGGCTGCGTGGCCGTCGACGTGCGCATCCGAATCGCGTGACCGCGCCGGCCGCCTGACGGTGCCGGCCGTGGCGCGCCTCGCAAAACGGCGGACCGATTCGATCGTCGGCTCATGGCAGAAGATGAACGCGGCGTCGGTCAAAGTGCATCACTGGCAAAACGCAGTCACGCCGGAGCAGATGTCAGTCACGACGCTCTTGGAAGCGTTCGACGTGTCAAACGGGTTCACGTTGCTCGTGGCTGACATACGGCGCGAGGCAGCGGTCCTGCGTGACGAGTGGCGGCGGGAACGGCCGCTTCCGCCTCCGGGGCGTCCGTCCCCTGTGGCCGAGCGGGGTCACTGGCTCAGACCTGCCGGGTGCTGCAACGGCGAGTTTCGCAGCACAGTTGGTCGAGGTTCACGAACTCTCAAGGAGAGCCTGCAGCTGGCGTAGCAACTCCTCTCGGTCTCCGATCCAACGAGTCGCTTGGGGCCCGCGCCCGTACAGGTTACCCAGAATCTGGGCGGCGCTGAGTCGGGCCTGCAAGCAACGCAACCGATCCTCCGATCGGGTATCGCCTTTCGTCAGCGAATCGTACAGGTTCTCCAGGGTGCGTACCAACCAGATGGGTTGCGCGTCAGATGTCCGTGCAGCGAAGAACAGGAACCAGGGTCCTCCGGCTGTCGGGAAGTTTCGGGTTGCCGTCACGAGGTCGGTAAGCCTCTGTGCATCGATCACACCGCGGCCGGATGACACCCGGCAGAGCGCGCGGCTGAGGGCAGCGACCCGGCCGTCCCGGAAGCGGGCAACACCGCCTTTCACATCGTTGGCCAGTGCCCGTGTCGTCCCGTCGTTGAGGTCGGTGAGCACGACGGACCGGCCGTCGTAGAAGGTAAGGGCCCAGTGGGTTCCGGCGCCGAAGGCGAGGCGGTCGACGACCCGCAGGTACTCTCGCTCGAGAGGCACTACGACAAGGTGAATTCCCCATTGGTCCAGAAGCTCGGCCGGATCGGCGACCGCCCCGAAAGTGCGGTATTCCCGGAGCGTGTCGAGGCTGTAGACCCCGTTTGCGCGGCCTCCGATGAAGAACCTGAGTTCCGGACGGCGCCAGCGGAGGTAGCCCTCCCAGGGCCAGTCGGCGAATACGCGGCCGCCAACTCGATTGTCGACGAGAAAGTCTGCAGCTCCACACGGCAAATGATCGACCGTGGTCATCCTTTGGAAGGTGGTTTCATGGGTAAACCGGGGGTTCGTGGCCGAGTAGGTGGCTGTCACACGTACTGCAAACGGCAGGACTGCGGCCGCGAGGAGCGCGGCGCAGGCCGTCGCCGGCCACCACGATCCGGAACGGCGGAAAATCTCACTGGCCTGGCGGGCCGCTAGGGGGGCGAGGAGGACGAACGTGAAGGGAACAAAGCGCAGAGTCGAGAAGCCAACGAAAGCCATCGCGACAAGGAGGCCGGCGTCCATGACCTTGAGCTCAGGCCCATCGGGAACGACCGCAGCCTGCTTCGGATCCGGTGGTCGCGTCGAGACTCTCCGCCAAGCGACCGTCAGAACGATGGCAACCAGGTAGGCGACCAACTCCCAGGCGCTCCGCACCCCGGGTCCCGACGTGAACGAGATCCCGTGCCACTCGGTGATCGCGCGCCATTCCGGGTCGCTCGTGAAGGTGAACGGGTAGACGACGTTTTGGATTCCGAAAGGGTTCGCCACCGCGGCGAGGGCGACCGAGGCCACGAGGGCGCCTACAGGGGCTCGCGACTTCCGAAGCGCCGCCTGCACGCCACCGTTGAGGAGCGCCGCGAGGCCGCTGGCGGCGACCCACAGGCCGAGAACGGCGAGGCCGAGCATGAACCCGCCGTGCAGATTCGCCCACACCGCAATCAGCGGCACGGACGCCCAGATCAGGCGAGGTCGCGAACGACTTTGGTAGATGATCAGCAGGAGCAGCGAGGCCATGAGATAGCTTGCGGTGTTGGCACGGATCTCCATGAACTGCCGCGCGCCAGCCAGCGCGGTGGCTGTGATGAGCAGGCTTGCCGGCCACGTCGCTCCCCTCGCGCGGCCGGCCGCCACCAACGCAGCGGCGATCGCGGCAATCAGCGCCGCCTTGAAGAGGAGCAGCCCCAGTTCGCCCGCGAAGTGCATGCTGGCGTAGGCGAGCGCGTCGAAGCCCCAGTTCTGGTTGAGCCACACTCTGCCGGAGGTCGTGAAGGACCAGTCGTCGGGTGTTGCCAGCTTTCCATCGAAGACATCGCGCCCGCCTGCCAGACCCATGAACGTATCGCCGGCGACGCGGGGGACGGCCCAGACCGTCGCGAGGACCAGGAGCAGGACCACCGCCGCAGCGATCGTGTCGGGGCGGAGGAACGCGGAGAGCGTCTGGTCTGCTCCGGTCTCCTTGGGCGTGGGGACCCGCTTGGCGCCGGAACCCCCTACCTCATGGCGTCGTTGTGAGAGACCGCGCGATCTGCGACCCATCCTTGTCTCCTTCACGCCCCGGCGCGTCCGACGCAAGCAGCGGCAGCGACCACCACGCGTTCCGTGCCCACCCTCACCTCACCTCGGTGCCCAGGCGTCGGGAGGCAACACCCTTTCACAACGCTGCCCGCTGAGCTGCGGCGCCGTGGCGAGCAGGCTCAAGGCGCAATGGTTACGCGGGTGCAGCCAATCGGGCGCCAACTCGGCGGCCGGACCGAGGGCGAAACGCCGCTCGGCCAGGCGCGGGTGCGGCAGGAAGAGGTCCGGGGACTCGACGACCAAGCCGGGAGCGATCAAGAGGTCGAGGTCGAGGGTGCGCGGTCCCCAGCGCTCTTCGCGTCCGCGGTCGCGTCCAGCCGCCGCCTCGAGCCGTTGGCAGAGCGCGAGCACCGCCAGGGGGTGGCCTGCGCTTTCGACGAGTACGGCGGCGTTCGTGAACTCCTCCTGCGGCGGGCCCAGCGGTTCGCCGCGCCAGAGGCCCGAGCGGGCGAGGACGCGGAGTTCGTTCGCGAGCGCGGCGACCGCTGCCGAGAACGCACGCGCCACAGCGCCCACGTTGGCGCCGAGCCCAATCACGAGCTGCACGCAGGCCTCCAGATCACCATTGCATCATACGGTCACCCGAGCTCGTCGTATCCCCCCGCGTGGCGCCAAGGGACTTCGACCGTGGGGCGGGCGCCCTCGCCCGCCCTGCGAGGCCGGAGCGATTACGGCAAGACCTACGTGCGGTTCCAGGCGCTCGACCAGCGATACGCCTCAGGCGTCTCCGCCAAACCCTGTCGCACCGGGTTGCCTTCGACATAGCGCCATGTCTCGAGAAGCTCCTGCTCGGTGCGGACCACGTGGTCATAGGTCTCGCCCTGCCAGATCGGTGGGTGTCGGCGGCTGAGCTTCACCAACCGATGCGCCGACACCCCTTTGAGGGCCTGGAGCGTGGCGACGAGGCTCTCGTCGGGTTCGGACTCATAAACGATGTGGACGTGGTCCGGCATCACGACGAACGCGCGAATCTTTCCTGGTTTCATCACCACGATGTGGGCCACGACCAGGTCGCGCTCGTCGGCGGTGAGAGGTTCCATCTGCAATGAGGCGAGACGGAAGGTGAGGAAGTAGGTGGCGCCTGCCAGGTGGATGTGGGGGAGGCGCCGACGGTAGATTGTTGCAGACATTCGAGAAGAGTAGCCCAGGAAGGAACGGGGTGCGCGGGCGGGGGCGCCCGCGCCACGGGAACAATGATCAACCTGTGGGGCGGGCGCCTCGCCCGCCCTGCGAAGGCGAGGCAACGGAATGGACATGGACTGTTGAGCGCGGGCGGGGGCGCCCGCGCCACGGGAACAATGATCAACCTGTGGGGCGGGCGCCTCGCCCGCCCTGCGAAGGCGAGGCAGCGGAATGGACATGGATTGTTGAGCGCGGGCGGGGGCGCCCGCGCCACGGGAGCTGGGCAGCCGCGTCACGGGCGCAGCTGGCGGCTACTGTGTCTCTTCTTCGGGGAAGAGTGCGGGCTGCGGGCAGACCAAGGGCTCGAGGCGCGCCATGACCGCGTCGCCCCACCCCTGGTGGCCATCGGCGGCGAGGCGCAGGGCGTCAAGCCCGCGGCGGTCGAGCTGCTCGTCGAGGAGCGCGTCGATGTCGCGCTGGAACGCGATGTCGGTGTCGCGCACCCCGTCCCAGCGCGGCGTCGTCCAGATCGGCACCTTGACCAGCAGGTCGTAGGTGGCGAGCCAGGCGGCGAGCAGCGGCTCCCAGCTCGGCTGCGTCCCGGCCGCGTGGAGGAGGTAGCAGTAGTTGTCGAGCACCGAGCGGTCGCAGAGCACGAGCGGGTGGCCGGCCGCCGCCTCGAGCTCCCACGCCATCTGGGTGTGCAGGATCCACCCCTGCGCGGCGAGCGAGGTCTCGCGGTTGATCGGCAACGGGCAGCGGCGCGCCACCTCGCGGACCAGCTCCACGTCCACGTCGCGGCGCTTGAGGCGGGCCGCCAGCTCGAAGCACAGCGTCGTCTTGCCGACGCCGTGCGTGCCGATCAGCGCGACCTTCACGTGGTCACCCCGCCCTCGACCGACGTGAGCGCGGCGAGCAGGGCGGCGCCGTCGCGCGGGCGCGCGTCCGGGTCCTTGGCGAGGCAGCGCAGGATCAGGTGGGCGAGTGCGGGCTCGAGGTCCGGGGCGAGCGCCTGCGGGTCCGGAGCGGGCTGCTCGAGGTGGGCACGCAGGATGTTGCCGGTGGCGAACGGCAGCGTCCCCGTCGCCATCTGGAAGAACGTCACGCCGAGGGCGTAGATGTCCGTGCGCTCGTCCGGGTTCTCGCCGAGTACCTGCTCGGGCGCCATGTAGAACGGCGTGCCCGTTGCGCCCGAGGTGGACAGGTCGAGCTCGTCGAGGCGCCTGGCGATGCCGAAGTCGAGAATTTTCACCTGGCGGCGGTCGGCGAGGATCATGTTGGCCGGCTTGAGATCGCGGTGGACGACGTGGCGCTCGTGGGCGTAGCTCGCCGCGTCGATCATCTGGCGCATCAGCGCGAGCATGTGGCGGCGCACGAACGGCGGCTCCTCGCGGATGAGCTGCAGCAGCGTCGGACCGGAGACGAACTCCATCGAGATGTAGAACGATGAGAAGCCGCGGTCGAAGTCGTAGATGTGCACGATCCCCGGATGCGACAGGGCGGCGGCGGCGCGCGCCTCGCGCTCGAAGCGGCGGATCGCCTCTGGCGTGTGCTGTCTGGGGTTCAAAATCTTGATCGCGATGGTGCGCCCGAGGCGGGTGTCGCGGGCGCGGTAGACGACGCCCATCCCGCCGCGTCCGAGCTCCTGCTCGAGGACGTAGCGCGCGGCCGGGTCGGTCACCCCGCCCGCGGCCGGCTCGCGGCCGGGCACGGCCTGCGCGCCGGATGCCGCCGCGGCGTCCTCGGCGGCGCGCTGCGCCGCCAGGCGCTGCAAGCGCTGGCCGGCGTCGCGGAAGGCGTAGTCGAACTCGACGATCCGGCGCCACGCGTCCTCGGCGGCGCGCAGGTCGCCGTGGCGTTCGAGCAGCTCCGCGAGCGTGTAGGCGGCGGGGAGCAGCTCGCGCTGCAGCGGCAGGCCGGCAACGGCGCGCTGCACCGCGCTGATTGCTTGCGTGGTCTCGCCGTGCTCGGCGAGCCACGAACCGAGCGCCGCCAGCGGGTCCGCGAGGTTGGGGAAGGTGCCGCCGTAACCCGAAAGCAGCTCCCAGGCCGCGCGCATGTCGCCGCTGCCGTACAGCGCGGCGAACCCCTCTTCGACCCGTCCCATGCGCGCCAGCAGGCCGGCGCGCTCGGCCGTCAGGCCGCCGCGCGCGAGCGCCTCCTCGGCGCGCAGGAAATCGCCCGCCTGCTCGTGGCAGCGGGCCGCGTCCGCGAACTCGCCGGCAGCCTCCCAGGCCGCCCCCGCCTCACCCCACTCGCCGAGCTCGGCGTACAGCGCCGCGGCCTCGCGCGGGTCGAGACGCTCGCGGGCAAGCCTCGCGGCCTCGCGCGGCATCCCAGCCGCCCGGTAGGCGTCGAACGCCGCCTGATGGCGTCCCAGCTGCTCCAGCGCGGCCGCCGCCTCGGCCGCCATCCCGGCCGTCTGATACTCCTGCAGAGCTTCCTCGACCTTGCCGGTGGCGGCCAGTGCAGCGCCGCGCAGGCGCGCACCCTGCGCGGTGTGCCCGCCAAGGCGCAGCGCCTCGGCGGCGCGCATCGTCTCGCCCGCCAGCTCGAACGCGCGCGCCGCGTCGAGCGGCTGGTCGGCGGCCAGAAACAGGTCGCCCGCCTCCCGGTACCGCCCGCACGCCAGCGCCACGGCGGCGGCGAGCGCCGGGCGCTTGCCGTCGCGAGCGGTGCGGATGGCGACCTCGGCCTGCGCGGTCCCGAGTCGGCGCCCCTCGAGCGCGAGCTCGACCGCATGCAGCGCGCGCCGCGCGTCGCCGGCGCGAGCGAACGGGTCGATCGCCTGCTCCGGCCGCCCGTGTTCGATGAGGTGCTGGCCGTAGCGCAGCCAGGCTTCGCTCGCCTTGTCCTCCTGCCCCGCCCGAGCGAAGAGCTGCCCGGCGGCGGCGAGCGAATCGCCACCCTCGCGCTGCAGCAGCTCAGCGGCGCGGGCGAGCCGGCCGCGAACTCGGGCGAGCTCGGCGGCGCGGCCCCACGCCCGGCCGCGCAGGAAGCTGCGCAGCGCCCGGCGCGGGCGGCCGGCTTCGAGCCAGTACTCGCCGGCGGCGCGGTAATCGCCGCGGCGGGCCGATCTGACGGCGAGGTCGGCGGGACTCCCTGGGCGCGGCGAGAACAGCCCGCCGGCCGCGAGGAGCAGCGCGGCCGCCAGCAGGTGGCCAGCGGTCATGACCAGCGCGGAGTGCGCGGCGGCGAGAAAGGAAGGCAGGACCGCGTCGAGGGCGTTGGAGCCGAGCAGGGGCAGCAGCCACCACACGTTCAGCCACACCAGCAACGCCGCGGCCGCCAGGCCGGTCAGGCTGCGGCTGCCGCGCGTGGCGAGCACGCCAAACAGGGGCGTCAGCACAACTCCGGGGCCCAACGGCATGCGCGCATTCTAGCGCGCCCGCGGCGGCGGTTGCCCCGTTCTCGGACCGCGGCGGATCCGGAAGGGTACTTGAAAGTTCACAAGGATGCGCTCATATTCGTGACGCGGCCTGGGCCGCAGGGAACGAGGCATCATGAGAGACCTGTACGAGGTGCTCGGGGTTGCGAGAGGCGCCAGCGCCGACGAGATCAAGAAGGCGTACCGCAAGCTCGCGCGCCGCTACCACCCCGACGTGAACCCGGGAAACCCCGAGGCGGTCAAGCGCTTCCGCGAGATCCAGGAGGCCCACGCGGTGCTGTCGGACGCCGACAAGCGCGCGCAGTACGACCAGTTCGGCACCGTGGACGAGGGCGGCGCGCCGGGCGGGCCGCACCCCCGCCAGGGTGGCCAGCAACCTGGCGGCGGCTTCGACTTCCGTGGGTTCGGCGGCTTCGCCGACCTCGGCGACATCTTCGGCAACATGTTCGGCGGCTTTGGGCGGGGGGCGCGGCCGCCGGAGGCGCCGGTGGAGGCTGCGGTGGAACTCGACCTGGCCGAGGCGGTGCGCGGCGTCAGCGTGGTGGTGCCGGTGCGGCGGGAGGTGGCGTGCACCGAGTGCGGCGGCAGCGGCCACACCCGCTCCGGCGTCTGCCCGCGCTGCCACGGTGCCGGCATCCTGGTGCGGACCGACCGCCTGCGGGTGAAGCTCCCCGCCGGGGTGGGGGACGGCGACCGCGTGCGCGCCAGCCTCAAGGCGGGCGCAAAGCGCGAGGTCGCGGTCGTCGTCAAGGTCCGGCCGCACGCGTTCTTCGAGCGCAAGGGGAACGACATCCACACGGCCGTGCCGGTGACGTTCCCGGAGGCGTACCTCGGCGCCGACGTGGAAATCGGCACGATCCACGGCCCGGTGCGCGCCAAGATCCCGGCCGGCACCCAGTCGGGGCAGCGTTTCCGGCTGCGCGGCAAGGGCGTGCGCAACGTCAAGACCGGCGTCAACGGCGACCACTACTACACGGTGCAGGTGACGGTGCCGCGCGTCGTGTCTCCGGCGGGACGCGACGCCGCGCGCAAGGTCGCCGACCTGTACACCGCCGCCGGCGACCCTCGCGCCAACCTTCCGCGCTCGCTGTAACTGCCGCCCGCCAGGAACGGATGGTGATGGCTTCACTGGTGGGGCGGGCGCCCCGCCCGCCCTGCGAGAGCCGGAGACGGGGGGGCTGTGGTGCGCGGGGGAGGGCGCCCGCGCCGAAGAAACCGGCGACCGCGTCGCCGGGGGAAAGACGAAACGAGGGGGCCCTGGCCCCCTCGCGAGATTCCGTTCGGTGACCGCTCAGCGCGCGAGGTTCTCGACCAGCGGGATCGCCTGGTCGAGGGTGAGGCCGTTGGCGACCGCGAGCGTACGGGCCGGGCTCCAGCCCTGGTCGCCGTAGGTCACGTACTGGATGGTCGGACCCACGACCCGGTACGCGACCGGGTTGAGGTTGCCGCCGAGGATCACCCGCGCCCCCTCCATGCTGATGTCGCGGATCATGGGGAGCGCCTTCTTCAGGCCGAAGATCGGCACGCTGCGGCGGCGCTGTGCAGCCACCGTCATCCCATCTCCGTCCGCAGTCGTCGTCGCCGGGGGTGTGTCGAGAGCGAAGCTGACCTCGACGAGCTGGAACTGGCACAGCTGCTGCGAGCCGAAGAAGACGAGCGCATGGTCGTGCGTGTCCTGGCTGGCGAACAACGGGTGTTCGAGCACCGCGGGCGGCGCCGGATTCGCGCACCCGAAGCCGAGCAATGTGAGGTTGTCGAGGTTCTGTTCGGTCAGCGCTTCGCCGTCAGTCGCGTCCGCGGTCAATCGCAGCAGCGCGTACGTCGCGTGGCCGGTGTCGGTGCCCTCCCACCACACGGCGTTGAGGTAGCTGTCGTGGACGAGCGTGGCCCTACTGGCTTCGTCGGGGGCGGCCGGGTCCGGCACCGAGGCCGAGAACTGGGTGAGCTGGATCTTCGGGTTGCGAGGGTTGGCCATGAGGTTCTGGTCCAAGCTCGCGACGCGCTCCCAACTCCCGTCGTTCCACACCGCCACCATGATCTCGGACGCCTGCGCCGTCCAGTTGCGCTGCCAGACCACCGCGACCTTGCCCGTCAGATCGTCCGCCGCCACCTGGATCTGGGTGTCGTTCGTGCCGGGCATCGAGAGCGGGAACGGCACGACGCTGCGCACGACCTCGACGCCGTCCTTCACGCCGGTCAGGACGAGGCCCTCCGGCGCCGCGTTCGCCGTCCACAGCACGCCGGAGCGGTCGAGGAAGTACGGATCCGCCGTCGCCGCCGCGGCGGCGACGATCAGGGCAAGACAGGCGAGGATCATTCGGCGCATGGCTCTCACGCTTTCAGGTTGATCACGTCCCGCACGTTGAAGGCGCGCAGGAACGACTTCATCCCGCGGAAGTCCGGGTAGTGCTCGGCGAGCGCGTGCAGGTAGCCCTCGGCGGCATCCTCGTCCTCCAGGTCCATCGCGGCGTCGGCGAGAAGCATCAGCGTGTTGCGCGCCACCGTCGGGTGCTCGTACTCGCGGGCCAGGATGAGCGCCTTCTCGCCCCAGCCGCGCGCCTCGTCGAAGAGACCCTGCTGCAAGGCGCCGTAGCACAGGTCCTGGTAAACCTCGGGGAGGTACTGGCGGGCGCCGATCGTCTCGAGGTCGGCCGCCGCGTCGCGAGAGAAGGCGATGCCCTCGTCCACCCGCCCGGTGCACATCAGGCAGTAGCCGAGGTTGTCGCGGACGATCGCCCGCCCCATCCTGTCGAGGTCGCCCTCGGCGGCGAGCGCCTGCTCGAACCGCTCGGCGGCTTCGCCGAAGTGGGAGTCGAGCAGCGCCAGCGTGCCGTGCTCGTTCGCCGAAGCCGCCACCGCGCGCTCCTGGCCGCTGTCCGGCGCCAATTCGCTGGCACGACGCGCGTACGCCAGCGCCCGCGGGATGTTCCCCTCGGCCTTGTACACCTGCGCCGTGTAGTACGCCGCCATCCAGGCCGTGAACGGGTCGCGGGCGCGCATCAGGACGGTCTTCAACTCGCCGACGGCGCCGTCGAGGCGGTCGAGTTCGAGCAGCACCACGCAGCGGTTGCAGAACGCGCGATCGGTCAGCTCGCGGTCGCCGGCCCGCTTCGCCTCGTCCTCGGCGGCGGAGAACAACGCGAGGGCGCGATCCAACCGCCCGCGCGTAAACGCGAGCTGGGCCAGCTTCGTGAGGCGGAGATACCTCTCCGATGCGCCCGTCACTGGTCGTGCTCCTTCTGCCGGCCGCGCTTGAACTCGACGAACTCCACGACCTCGTCCTGATCCTCGTGCGGCAATACGCGAAACGATTCTAGCAGGGTCGCCTCGCGCGACGTCAAGCTCTGCGCCGCGAGATCGCCGAAGAACTCCCCGAGCGACATCTCGAACACCTGCAGCAGGCGGAAGAGGACGTCGAGCGAGACCCGGTACTCGCCCTTCTCGATCCGTGACAGGTCGGACTGCTGGATGCCAATATGGCGCGCCAACTCCGTCTGCGTCAGACTCCGCGCCTGGCGGTACTGACGGATGCGTTGCCCCACCGTCGCGGCGGGCAGCGAAGAGCGGGTCAGGCCTTTCACGGTCTCCTTGTAGCCCCAGTACCGTTCTGCTAGTGTGCGCCGGGACCGCACGGCTATGCTAAGGCCCCATACGTGTGGTGTCAAGGCGGCGAAAGGCGTGCAACGGTGATCCGGATCATACGTGAGCTGTGGCGGTGGCGCCGACTGGTCGGCGAATTGGCGCGGCGCGACTTCAAGGCGCGCTACGCAGGTTCCGCGCTCGGCGCGGCCTGGTCGGTGCTCGAGCCGCTGGTGCAGTTCGCCCTTTACCTGACCGTCTTCGGCTTCTTCCTTGGCATGCGTCTTGAAGGAAAGGCCGGCGTGGGCAACTTCGGCCTCTACCTGATCAGCGGGCTCGTGCCGTTCGCGGCGTTCCAGGAGTCGGTCATCTGCGCGACCGGCCTCGTCCGTGAGCGCGCCCAACTCGTCCGCCACGTCAACGTCCCCCTCGAGGTCCTGCTCGCCGGCACGCTGGCCGCGATCTTCGCGCGTCAAGGGGTGGCGCTGGCGATCGTGATCGCGGTGGCCGCCGCCGCCGGCACGCTCAACGTGGCCGGGCTCATCTGGTTGCTGGCGGGAGTCGTGGTCTTGACGGTCGCCGTGTTCGGCCTCGCGCTCGGCCTGGTCGTCGCCGGGGCGTTTCTGCCCGACCTCGCGCAGGTCGTCGGCACGGGGACGATGGTGCTGTTCTTCCTCACGCCGGTCGTCTACCCGGCGTCGCAGGTGCCGGCGGCCCTCGCCCGATTCATGCCGGCCAACCCGCTGTGGGGGATTCTGCGTTGTTTTCGGACTGCGCTCGTGGGGGAGACTCCGGGCGCAGCGTCGTTTGCGGTCGCCGTGCTGTGCGCGGCCGCATTCTTCGCTCTCGGGTCGCTGGTGTTCGCGGCGCGCCGCCGTCAGGTGCCCGACCTGGCCTAGCCCAGCTTGGGATCGGCCGGCCTGGCGCCGGCCTGGAGGAAACGAATGAGTTCACGATGCGCATCGCTGTTTCTGGCAACGATTCTGGTCGCGGCAGTCGGGGAGACCCAGACGGTCAAGAGGCCGCCGCTGCCTCCGGTCCCGGCGGGAGCGAGCACGACGAACCAGCCCGCTCCGCAGGGGGTGCTGGAGGCCCCGGAAGGCCTGCCCTCACCCAAGCTTCCCGGCCGCGCCGGCACCTACGAGGACTGGGCGAAGTGGTACTACCAGGTGCACAAGATCCCCAAGAGCGCGGTCGTCCGAGTCGGCCCGAACCGGGTCCGGCCCAACCGCATGATGCACATGGTCCTCGAGGTCGTGGGCGAGGACGAGGATTCCTACTACGTCCGCAACCTGCCGCCCGAGGACCCGCAGGCGGTCGGGCACCGCGCGTGGATCAGGAACGAGCAGGAAGAGATCGCCAAACTGGGGAAGGCCGACTACCTGAAGGGCAAGTACCTCATCGTGGACAACGTGGCGGTGCCGCCGCCGTTCACCGACAAGGTGAGGTTCGAGCCTCGCGACGCGGGCCTGCCGAAGGGAGGCCGCTGGCAGATCTCGTTCGACATCGCCGACATGAACGGCGACGGCCGGCCTGACATCGTGTTCGGGCCGGAGCGCACGGGCGCGCGGGTGCTGCACGTGTTCATGCAGCAGAAGGACCACTCCTGGCAGGAGGCGGCGGCCACGTGGCCGACCAAGGGGATCAAGCTCGACTACGGCAGCGTCCGCGTCGCGGACTTCGACGGCGACGGGAACCCCGACATCGCCATCGCCTGCCACTTCTCCAAGACGTACGTCCTCTACGGCGACGGCCACGGCGACTTCACGCGCTTCGTGACGGTCCCGCAGACCAACCCCGAGATGACGGCCCGCGCCCTCACCGTCGCCGACGTCAACGGCGATAAGCGGCCGGACATCATCACCCTCGCCGAGGTGGACCTGAACATGAGCAACGCGAGCCGCCTCAAGACCGGCCTGGTCAACGTCGCGCTCAACCTCCCCTCCGGGTGGAAGGCCGTCGCGGAGAAGAGCTTCCCCGATCAGCTCATGGGCGACTCGCTGACGACCGCGGACATCGACATGGACGGCAAACCCGACCTGCTGCTGACCGAGCACGCGTCGAACGGGATGAACCTCATCTTCCGCAACCTCGGTGACGGGACCGACTGGGCGGCGATCGGCAGCGCGCGGCAGCCGGTGAACGCGTACGTGCTGGCGACGGCTTCCGGGAGGCTCGACCGGTTCCCGCAGCCCGATGTCGTCGAGTGCTTCGAGCAGCACAACCCGTGGGTGTCGGAGCCCGCGACGCAGGCGTGCGTGATCTACCGCTTCCACGATGACCGCGGCACGCCGACGGCGGAGCCGACGCCCACCATCTTGTTCCAGGAGAAGACCGACGACCGCTACTACAAGGCCGCCGCGGTCGGCGACATCGACGGCGACGGGCGCGACGACATCGCCATCGCGACCAACACCGGGAAGGTGAGGGTGTTCCTGCAGGCGGCCGGCGGCGAGTTCTACGAGCAGAAGGACCCGGGCATGGACCAGCCCGGCACCGACATCTTCGACGTGCGGATCGCGGACCTCTTCCACGACGGCAAGGGGGACATCGTCTTCGCCGGCGCCCCGGTCGGGACCAGCGGCGGCGGGATTTGGGTCTACGCGCCCATCCCGACCCCCCGGGCCGTAACCAAGGCGGCCCCTTGACACGCCTGCCCGTGACTGTTAGATTGCCTGCGTGTTCGCACTGTGGAGTGGGGGCTTGACAGGTGAGGATTCCCAGCCTACCCTGATGCCGATGCAGCATAACGGGGTAGTCGGTGCTTGAGAATTTTGTTGCCAAATACCTTGCGGGAGGTGATGCCATTGGATGCGGGGTCGTGGAGATCGTTGGCTCTCAGCCAAAGTGGCAGCAAAAGGCCGTGGTTGTTGACCAGTTGTGAAGGACAAAGGAGGAAATAGGCTATGAAGAAGACCATTATCTTCGCGTTGGCCGTCGCCCTGGTGGGCGGCGTGGCCTACGCCAACTTCGGCTCCCGGGACAACGTCCCGGCGGCCACACTGCTCGTCCCGTACATCGTCGTGGACACGAACGCCGCCGGGGTTCCGGATCCCGAACGGCTACTCCACGCTGACGGTCGTGACGAACGTCTCGTCCGTGGCGCAGTTGATCCACGTGACCGTGTTCTCGGCCGACTCCCGCCGGTCATCGACTTCGACGAGGTGCTCTCCGGCTACGACGTCTGGTCGATCAACTGGAAGGACCTCGTCACCGGCGACTTCGAGAACTTCGACACCGGTTCGGCGACCAACCCGCCCGGCGCGGCGACCCCCGGCGGCAAGCTCGGCTTCTGGAACTCGCCGTCCTACGCCGCTACGGTTTCGTCCAAGGTCCCGCAGGCGTGGGGCCCGACGGCCAACAACGGTCCCGTTCCTCTCGTCGCTCCGCAGGACATCGATTCCCTGTCGTTCACGAACTGCGGCTTCCCGTGGGGGAACCTGGCCGGCTACTCGTCGCTCATCGTGAGCGGGTTGCAGGCGCCGTTGGTTCCGTGGCCGGACCAGGACACCACCTGCATCAAGGCCGGTAGCTACATCCGCAACTGGTCGGGCTGGCTTTCCTCGCTGACCGCGCAGCCGCTGTTCTTCTACGCGATCATCGACAGCGTCAACGCCTGCAACGGGTACTTCCCGGGGTCTTCGCAGTACTGGGCGTATACCCTCCCGATGAACACCCTCACCGGCGTCGACTTCTACATGAACCTCGGACAGAACTACTCCGAGTCGCTGCCGACCGTCAACATCGAGTCGTCAATCGGCTACAACGGCGTCGGCTTCTACAGCGCGTGACAAGTTCGACCGAGATCGATGACTCCCGCCGACAACCACGAGCCGCTGCCGACCGCGTGGGCGTTCAACTACCTCATCACCGGCGGCGTCAGCACCCAGGTCGCAGTGTGGAAGAACTACGACGACTTCGGGTACGATACCAACGACGATCCAGTCGTCGAGGCGTGCCGTCCGTACATCTACTACGCATTCGACGAGAGCGAGAACTCGCGCGCCAGCACCTCGCAGACCTGCCCGTCGGGCACGTACTGCCTGCAGCCCGAGCCGAACGTGTTCCCGTTCCAGACCCAGAAGGTCACCGTCAACAAGACGAACTTCGACGGCCTGATGGACACCAACGGCTGGATGCTGCTGGTCTTCGATCCGACGATCTACGGGCCGGACGACGACGTTCGACGACCAGTACCTCCAGACCTACGTGTTCGCCAAGTACAACTTCCTCGGCTTCTCCACGGCGGTCGAGGCGACCGAGATGTCGAACGTGTGGTGGCAGGGTCACTGACCAGATGCTGCCGTACTTCAACACCTACAACGGCGCCAACACCGTATACGAGTAAACCGAACATCCGATGCACTTACGGGCGGGCTTCGGCCCGCCCGTCTTCTTTTGTGCGCAGGCGCACACGGCGAAACTGGACATCACCGAGCGCTTGCCCTATGATGATCGGCCGGAGGTTGACGCATGCGCAAAACCCTTTTGGGTGCCAGTAGTTCCACATTCGCCGGACGCTCCCTCGGCACCCTGTCGCTGCTCGCGGTGGCGCTGGCATCGGCGGCGCCCGCGCGAGGGCAGTCGTGCTACGTCCCATCGGCCCCCCAGTACTACTCGAACATGTGCGCAACCGAGACGTTCGGTCAGACGTACGAGTTCGAGCAGCCCCTGCTGAGTTTCTTCACGAGCCAGAACGCGACGCCGTACCTGCTCGCCTGCACCAATAGCGACGTCAGCGATCTACAACGCCGCCAGCCCCGGCACGCTGTCGAGCCCGCTGGTGACCCGCCACATCCCCTGGGACTGGGGCACGATCGGGCATGCGGACTCGCACGCACCGATGTACCCGCACATCTTCGACGTTGCGACGCTCGACGACGCCGGCTTTCCCTACGCCCTGGTCTCCCTGGGCAACTACGGTTGGGACTTTCTCAAGCTCAGCGGCAGCGCCTCGAAGTTCCTCGCCAACGGGTACAAGCCCGTCAACGTGCTGGCGAGATCCTACGTCAGCGCCGCGATGTTCCAGGCCAGCGGCAACGTGTACGTCGCGGCGCAGGCGCTCGACAGCACCAGCATCGCGAACCAGGACTACTCGGTGCGGATCTACAAGATCGGCGGCGGGGGCACCACCCCGGAGACGATCTCGTCCGGCACGATGGGCCAGGGTGTCATCGTGCCGATCGGACACGCCGGCGACGTCTACGACAACACGCGGTTCTCGCTCGCGCTCGGCCTCAGGTTCTACGTGCTCACCGACGCCTCGGGGCATCGCCTGCTGCTGGTGAAGAAGGGTTCGACCGCGGTGGCGGTGGTCAACATCGACAACCCGTCCGCCCCGCAGCCGGTGGAGCTGAGCCAGGAGGCGGGCCTCGTCGGCGGGAAGTGGGCGGTGGATGCGTCCCGCCACGCCATCTGGGTCGGCAGCCACCAGGCCAGACCGTCGTCAACGGGTACGTGGTCGACACCGCCGGGCTTCCCAGCCGCCAGCTCGTTCACGCTCCCGGCCGGCGTACGCCAACGTCAACTACGACGCCACCGACGGGACGGCGGTCTCGGTGCTGAGCCCCGGCACCGGCGTCGCGGTCGCCGGCGACCTCCTCACCGCGTTCTCGATCGTCGCGAACGCCCCCTCCTACCTGCTGGGCAGCCGCGTCGGGTACATCAGCCTCGCCGGCCCCTCACCCACGCTCCTCGGGCCGGCGACCCCATACACCGACCTCGACCCGAACCACGTCTGCCAGAACGCGGCGTACTTCGAGACCATCAAGGACGCGAGGCCGTTCCAGGTGGGCGGCAACTACTACGCGTCGCTCTCCCTCGCCGTGGACGCCATGGTCGTCGGCATCGACGCCTCCTGCATGTCCACGACGCCGGTGCCCAACTTCGCGGTGACGGCCACAACCCCGACGGCCGCCGGCCCCGTGGCCACGGCGGCGACCTGCCAGGGGGCCGCCACGAGTCCGTCCACCGGCGTCGCGGCGGTAGGGTTCCCAGGCGACACGTTCACCATCGCGGACCAATCGGCCGGCGCGATCGCCGACGGGACCCTCGTCATCACGCCGACGACGAGCGGCGTTCAGAGTTGGAGCGAGGCGAGCGCCGACGCCTGGCAGCCGCCGCAGCTCGCGTGGCAATCGCCCCCAGGGGGTCCTCCGGGCGAATACCAGGTCGCGATGACGCTTCGGGACGCCACCGGTGCCCCGTTTCCGCTGACGAAGAGCATCTATCTGTGTTCGACTCCGCAGGCCAAGATCACGATCACCAAGGTCAACGATCAACCTTGCAGCGGCGACCGGCTGCACCTACCTGGCGAACGACAAGGTGACGTTCTCGGCGGCGCCGGGCACCTCGGAGGGCACGCCGACCAGCTGGATCTGGTACCAGAATCAGGCGGTGTGGCCCGGATGCACGGCAGGAACGTGCGATTGGTATGTGCCGTCCAGCGGCGGGCCGTACACCGTGGCCGTGGCCGCCGTCTACGGTTTTCCGGGGTCCGTCGACGCCTCGTGCGGAAACCTCACCGTGACGAACAACGGTAACTGGGCTTCATGCGCGGCGTACGCTCCGATCACGCCCACGTCGTTCACGGTCGGGAGCGTCACCGCGACGCAAACCGGCAGCGAATACCCGAACTTCAACACCAGCAGTTCGATCACCGTCTCGGCGGCGTACAAGGTCGCAAGCGGTTACACGGCGAGCTTCGGGTGGGCACTCGACAGCGTTTCCGGCACGCCGACGGCGAATCCGGCCACGCAGGCTCGGGCCCGTTCAGCGGGACCGTCACAGGGACGATCTCGAGTCCCGCCGCCGGCGCCCACAACGTGACGCTCACGGCTTCGGCCACCGACGGCGACAACACGGTGTACCCGGTCCCGACCCCGGCGCCGGTCGCCTTCAGCGTGACCGCCTGCACGCCGCCGGGTCTGCCGGTGAACGCCTCGCCGGCCGACGGCGAAACCGGCGTGCCGTACGGATCGTCACGTTCCAGTGGAACGCTCCGGCGGGGACGCGCCCCTTCACCTACACGGTCCAGAACCCCGGCATTCCGCCGCTGATCCCTGCAAGTACTTTGTGCACGGTGAGTTCCTCGGCCGACTCGCCCTCCTGCAGCGCGACGGTCGGCCAGGGCGTCACTCAGACGTGGCAGGTGATCGCGGAGAACAGTTGTGGCACCCAGACGTCCGCCAAGACGTCGTTCACGACCTCGTCGCCTACCCCCCCGCCGCCGACCCCGACTCCGACGCCGAGCAGCAGCCGGCTCACGATCACGGCGACCCCGAGCCCGGCCTACGCCGGCACCGCGGTGACCTTCACCTTCTCCCCGCGTCTGTCGAGCAGCGGCGACTACCTCAACTTCTCCTTCGGCGACGGCAACACCACGACGCTGACCTACTCGGCCTGCAGCGTCATCGCCGGTGGGTCTGGCGTGCGGCCAGGCGAGCAACATCTATGCGAACACCGGAAACTTCCCGGTCACGGCCTCGGGGAAGGCGGGCGGAACGTCCGTGTCGGGCTCGACCTCGGTCGCGGTCACCCAGGTCTGCACGCTTCCGGCGGCGCCGACCGCCGCGTTCACGTACTCGGCCTCCACCCTGCAGGCGCAGTTCACCGACACGTCGGCCGGTGGCCCGACCTCGTGGGCGTGGAACTTCGGGGATGCGGTCGGGCCGTTCCCGGCCGGCACCTCGTCGGCGCAGAACCCGAGCTACACCTTCAAGGCCGCGGGTACGTACACGGTCACGCTCACGGCGACCAACTGCAAGGGCTCGAGCCAGAGCCAGCAGACGATCACGGTGTCGTCGTGCAACCAGACCGTGGTGCCGACGGCGAGCTTCACCTGGGCGCCGCAGGGGTCGCTGGCCAGCTACCCGGCCCAGCAGCAGCCGTACGCCGGGCAGGCGGTGACGTTCACGGATACCTCGACCGGCAGCCCGACCTCGCGGACGTGGTACGACTTCCAGGAGCTGTCCATCCAGCCGACCACGTTGACCGTGCCCACGTTCACCGCAACGTGGACGCAGGCCGGCGACAAGAACGTGCGCATGACCTCCACCAACTGCTTCGGGACCTCTACGGAGGACCTCCAGAGCGTCCACGTCTATCCGGACATTCGCCCGGTGGTCGCCGACTTCACCTGGGGATCGGATCCGCTCGCGGTGGGCGCGCCGGTCACGCTCACGGCGGACACGGGTCCGTCCTACGGCGACCCCGACACGTTCACCTGGACGTTCGACGACGGCAGCTCGCAGCAGAGCGGCGCCTCGACCACCCATACCTACACCTGCGCCGGCACGCACAAGGTGACGCTCACGGCGTCGCGCAGCAACTACGCCGCCGCCACCGCGGCCGCGACGCACACCCTCACCGTCACCGGCGATCCGCAGTGCGCGCCGCAGGCGGTGATGACGGTGGACGCCGCCAAGGTCAACGGCCTCAACGGCACCCAATGGCGCACCGACGTGCGCGTGTTCAACCCCTCGGCGCAGTCGTCGACGGTGACCTTGGAGTTCCTGCCGGTCAACGCGGGCTCGCCTTCGGGACCGGGCACCTCCATGACCCTCGCGCCGAACGCCACGTGGGTGCTCGACGACATCCTGGGGACGGCGCTGAACGCAGGGGTTCGTCGGCGCCGGCGTCACCAAGGCCGCGCTGCGCTTCACTTTCGACAACATCGAGCAACAAGGCGCCGGTCATCGTCAGCGACACCTACACCTCGCCGCCGTCGGGCGGCGGCACCTACGGCGAGCTCACGCCGGGGATCGAAGTGGTGCCGACCACCACCCCGCCGGTAATGTGGATCGTCGGCGTCCGCAACAACGGCACCACGACCGGATTCAGGACCAACTACAGCCTCGTCAACCTGCGCAACGACGCCGGCGTGCAGGGCCTGAAATTCACGCTCTTCGACCCGACCGGGACGGCGGTGGCCAGCCAGACGGTCAACATGAACGCCCTCGAGTACCGGCAGGACTCGCTCGCCAACCTGTTCGGCGGCGCCGCCGCGGCGGTCAGCCCGGACCCGCTTGCCATCAAGGTCGAGGTGCCGACCGGGTCCGACGTGCAGGCCTACGCCTCGGTCATGGACAACCTCACCGGCGACCCGGTGCTCATCCCCGCCGTGCCGCCGCCCTCCTCGCCGATCTTCCTCCCGGCGGTGGGGCACACGCCCGGCTTGAACGGGACGGTGTGGCGCGCCGACATGCAGATCACCAACCCCGACAGCGCGGCCCACACCTGGGAGGTCAAGTACCTGCCGAGGTCGGGGGACAGTCAGTCGGGGGCCTTCCGCCAGATCGCTCTCGCTCCGCACGCCACGTACCGCACGGACGACCTGGTGGCGTGGGTGTTCAACGGCCTCCTCCCTGCGGACGCGAGCACCTCGGGCATGGTGCGCATCGCGCCCGCCGCCTCCGACGGCGGTTCGGTCTACCCGGTCGTTCAGGCGCGCTCGTTCAACCAGACGGCGAACGGAACGTTCGGGCAGAACATCACGCCGGTCACGGCCGACATGGGGGTCGCGGCGGGGCAGGGCCAGCACCTGCTGCTGACCGGGATGTCGAGCCAGGACATCGCCCGCACCAACCTCGGCTTCGTGGACCTCTCCGAGACATCGAGCGTCGTCTTCTCGGTGCTGTTCTACGACGAGGGCGGCAACGTGCTCAACCCCAAGGACGGCCAGGGCAACCCGATCCCGTACACGACCTCGCTCAACGTCGGGGGCTGGGACCAGGACCTCCTCGAGAACCGGTTCAATCACACCACGGGCTTCCCGGCGCTGGGCGCCAACCTGAAAGCCATCTCGGCGGTGATCGAGGTGACGGGCGGCGGCCCGGGGACGGCGTACGCGACCGTCATCGACTCGCAGACCGGCGACCCGAACTTCATCCAGGCGCAGCCCGCGCCGTAGGCATCGCTTTTCCCGACGCACCCTGGCGGCCCGCCCTCACCGGCGGGCCGCCCTGCAATCGCAGGGCGGGCGAGGCGCCCGCCCCACGTGGAGGTTTGACCCGTGGCGCGGGCGCCCTCGCCCGCGCACCTTCGTCCGCGCGCCTTCGTCCGCGCGCGCGGGTAGGTCTGTGTTAGCCTCACGCCGTGGAGAGCCAGATCGCACCGACGGCGCCGGACGCGCGCCCCAACGTCGAGATCCACAAGTTGGCCAAGCGCTACCTTCTGTTCGGGCGCCGCCGCGACCGCGCGCTCGCACTGCTTGGCCGCACCGCCGGCCTGCACACCGTGACCGCGCTCGAGGGCATCGACCTCGAGATCGGGCCCGGCGAGGCGGTCGGGGTGATCGGCGAGAACGGCTCCGGCAAGAGCACGCTCCTGCGCCTGATGGCAGGGATCTCGACCCCGGACGCCGGGACGATTCGCGTCGCCCAACCGGTGGCGCCGATCCTCGAACTGGGCCTCGGGTTCCACCCGGAGTTCACCGGCCGCGAGAACGCCCTGCTCTACGGTTCGCTGCTCGGCATCCCCGAGGAGGCGATGGCGGAGCGCCTCGACGACGTGCTGGCGTTCGCGGAGCTGGGCGAGTTCGTGGATCGGCCGTTGCGGACCTACTCGTCGGGGATGAGCGCGCGCCTGGCGTTCGCGGTCGCCACGAACGTGGATCCCGCGGTCCTGGTGGTGGACGAGGCGCTGGCGGTGGGCGACGGTGGGTTCCAGAAGAAGTGCATCGACCGCATGGTGCAGTTCAAGGACGAAGGCCGCACCGTGGTGTTCTGCTCCCACTCGATGTACCTCGTCACCAGCTTCTGCCAGCGGGCGGTGTGGCTGCACCACGGTCGGTTGCAGCGGGAGGGGCCGGCACAGGCGGTGGTGGAGGAGTACGAGAGCTATCTGATGCAGCGGGAGAAGCGCCGCCTCGCCGCCGACGGCGGCCACGAAGAGGCGCCGGCCGCCGGTCGCCGAGGGCGTCTCGCGGGCGTGCGGGTGCTGGACCTCGACGGCGCCCCCATCGAGGAAGTGGCTCCCGGGAACGGGTTCCAGGTGGCGCTGGAGGTGGAGAGCGCCGACCCGGCGACGGCGTTCCACCTCGGCGTTGCGGTGGACACTCAGGACGGCCGCTGCGTCTATGCGGCCGCGACCCACCGTGACCGCATACCCGTCCTGAGCGGCGCGACCAGCTACGCCGTCGCCTTGCGGATCCCACGGTTTCCGGTTGCGACCGGCGCGTTCCTCGTCTCGGCGTTTCTCTTCGACGAGACGGGGCTCCACACCTTCGACCAGGTCGTGGTCCCCGGTGCATTCCGGGTGCCGGGCGTTCAGTGGACGCCATCGCTGCTCGAGTTGGAGCACGAGTGGCTGGTACCGGGATGAGCCGCCGCCCCCTCGCGATCGTCTACCTGCTCGAGGACACCGCGCTGTTCGGCGGGGTCAAGATCGTGCTCCACCAGGCGGATTTGATGGCGCGCCGCGGCCACCGGGTGACCGTGGTCAGCAAAGGGGAGCGGCCGGCGTGGTTTCCCATCCGCACCGGCTTCCAGCGCGTTCCCAACTTCGCGCCCGAGCACCTCCCCGAGGCCGACGTCACGGTCGCCACGTTCTGGACGACGATCGCGGCCGCGGCGGCGGTGCGCTCGGGCGCGGCGGTGCACTACTGCCAGGGGTTCGAGGCGAGCTACACCCACAACGCAGCCGAGCACCCGGCGATCCTCGCGGCGTACCGGACGCCGATCCCGTACCTCGCACTCGCGCCTCACCTTGGGGAGCTGGTCCGCAGCCGGTTCGGAAGGAGGGGCCGCGTCGTGCCGCCGGCGCTGGCGCCGTACTGGCGCCCGGCCTGGCGCTTCGGCCCGCGGCGCGCGCCGCGCGTCCTTCTCGTCAACCCCTTCGAGATCGACTGGAAGGGCGTGACCAACGGTCTCGAAGCGGTCCGCCTGCTGCGCGGGCAAGGGCTCTCGTGCCGCCTGATCCGGCTTTCCCAGTGGCCGCTGTCCGATGCCGAGCGCGCGTTGCTCGCCCCGGACGAGTTCCACCACGGCCTGGATCCACGAGCCGTTGCGGTCCTCATGCGCGGGGTGGACCTCATGCTCGCCCCCTCGTGGGAGCAGGAAGGGTTCGGCTTGCCGGTGCTCGAGGCGATGGGGTGCGGGGTGCCGGTCGTGGCCTCGGAGATTTCGGCGTTCCGGAGTTTTGCGGGCGGCGCCGCGGTGCTCGTGCCGTTCGACCGCCCCGAGCGTTTTGCCGCCGCCGCGGCCGAACTCCTGGGCGACCGCCGGCGGTGGCGCGGCGTGCGGCGCCGCCAGCTCGAGGCCGCTCGGGCGTTTTCGGAGAAGCGCGTGGCGGCGATCGCGGAGGACGCGTTGTACTGGATTGCGGAAGGGCGCTGGAGGAACGAGCCGTGAGAGGCGGTCGGTTGTTGGTTCGCCTTGGATTTCGAAGCGCCCGCCGATGAGCGCCGACGTCTCCCTCGTGCTCGTAACCTTCCGATCGTCGTCGGTGGCGCCTGCGGCCGTTGCGAGCTTCAGGGCAGGAGTTCTCGATCTCGGGGTCTCCGGCGAAGTCGTGATCGTGGACCACAGCGAGGACGAGGGCGAGCAGGCAAAGCTGCGAGCGCTCGCGCCGGAGCGGCTGCTGGCGCGTCCCAACCGCGGCTATGCGGCGGGGGTCAACGCCGGGGTTGCGGCGGCCGGCGGACCGACGATCCTGGTTGGGAACCCCGATATCAGGTTTGCGGCGGAGATCGGTCGGCGCGCTGATGGGTGCGCTCGATGAGGGGTGGGATGTCGTCGGGCCGCAGTTTGTGCTTGCCGGACTGCTCTTCCCGCCCGCGGATCTGCAGACGCCGGGCGAGCAGCTCAACCGCTGGCTGGCAAGCCGCTCGAGGTCCTTCTGGAAGCGCCAGCTTCGCCGCGAACTCGCCCGCTGGCGGGCGGTCTGGGACGCGACCGGGCCGGTCCCGGTGCCGACGCTGTCGGGCGCGCTGCTCGCGTTCCGGCGCGAGACGTTCGAGCGCGTCGGCGCCTTGGGACGAGGGGTACTTCCTCTATTTCGAGGAAACCGACTGGCTGCGCCGGGCCTCCCGCGCTGGCCTGCGGACTGGCGCAGGTCCCGCGGGCGCGCGTCGAACACCTGTGGGGGCATGTGGCGGATCCGCTCGCAACAGGCGCTCACTTCGCGCACTCCCGCCGCCGCTTCCTTTCGACGCATTACGGTTGGCGCGGACGCGTTGCAGGCCGGCTCGTGGGCATGCGCACGCCGCTGCGACCCCCTTCCGCTCCCCGACGACCCCGTAGCGCTGCCGCCCGGCGTGCGGTGGTGGCTGCTGTCGCCGACGGCGCTCGGGGTGCCCGCAGCCGGATTCTCTGGCCTGGCGACGGGTTTCCTCGCCTCGCTGAACGCGCTGGCTGCGACGCAACGGCGACCGGCGCGGTACGTGGTGTTCACGGCGGATCCGGACGGGCGGGACGTGGCGGGACCATGGTGGTGGGAGGCACGCCGTGGGTGACGTCGTCCTGCGTCCGTACCAGCCCGGTGACGAGGCCATGATCAACAACGGTTTCAACCGCGTCTTCGGGCTCGACCGCCCGCTCGAGGAGTGGCACTGGAAGTACCCGCTCGAGCCCGAGGGGCGCTGGCTCATGCTCGCGTGCGACGAGCACGGAGCGCTGCTCGCCCATTACGGCGCGGTGCCGGTGCGGCTTCGGATGGAGGCGCGCGAGGTTCGCGCCGGTCAGATCGGCGACGTGTACACCGTCCCGGAGACACGGCACGGGTTGGGAGCTGCCCGGACCTACATCCGGACCGTGAAGGCGTTCTTTGCCGAATTCGGTGCGCCCGAGAAGTTGGCCGTCCTGTATGGCTTTCCAGGTGAGCGTGCGTTGCGCCTCGGTCTCGCCCGGCTCGGCTACGATCAGATGCCCCCGCAACCGGTCCCGGTGTGGCGCCGGCAGGTGAGCCGTCGAGGTCGCTTGTGGACGGGCCACGACGTTCGCACCGGCTTCGACCCGGTAGCGGCCGACGCTCTCTGGCGACGAGCCGGGGAGCGGTACCGAGTTGCGGCGGTCCGCGGCGGGGCTTGGCTCGCGAGACGCTTCACGGGTCGGCCAGGCGTCGAGTACATCCACCTCACCGCGGATCGTCGAGGGCAAGTCAGGGCGCTCGCGGTCCTGAGGGTGATGGGGGAGGTGGCGCAGTGGTGCGATCTGGTGTGGGACGGCGAGGACCCCCGGGCCCTCGCCGCGCTCGACAAGGCCGCGGCCGCAATCGCCCGCTCTCGACACGCCCTCGAGATCGAGATGTGGCTCGACGGCGACGCGCTGCGAGGAAGCGTATTGACGGAACTCGGTTGGGTGCGTGAGCCCACCCCGCGGGACTTGTAATGGTCGCGCGCTCATTCCATCCGGAGATCGACGTGGCGCGCTTCCCGGGCTCGTTCTACCTCACCATGGGCGATGCGGACCTAGTCTAGCGCGATGGACGTCGCAACCGCGCTTTGGATCATCGTCCCGCTGCACTGTCGTCCACGTCCTGCGCTGAGGCGGTCCCGCGCGCTGCTGCTTTTCCAGGTGGCGGTGGACCTCATGCTCCTGCTGCTGCCCGGGCGGCTCTTGCTGCAGGAGGCTGCACATCGGGCCGGGGGTGCCGGGGGCGCCCGAGTGGGGGGGCCGGTGGCGGCCGCCGGGCTCGCCGGAACAGACGGACCTTCCGCTTCGAGTTGGCGGCCGTGGTGGGACGAGGTCACGGCGGCTCGTGGCGGCCGGCGAGCCACCCTGGATCTCGGACCGGTCGGCGGTGGCGCGCCGCTGTTCGCCAACGGCCAGACCGGACTGCCGTTCCCGCTCAACGCCCCGGTGTGGGTGTTGGGAGCGGAGCGCGGCACCGACGTCATGGCGTTTTGGAAGCTGGAGATCGCGGCGTTGGGGGGGTTCTTCCTGCTCCGACGCCTGGCGTCGTGCCCGCCGCCGCGGCGGCCGGGGCGCTAGGCTGTGCGTTCGGTCTGTTCTCGCTGTCGTGGCTAGTCTCCCCCGTGAGCTGGGTGACCGCCGCGGCGCCCTGGGCGTGTGGTCTTGATCGGCGACGCTGCGGGGCCGCGGCGCGCGGCGGGAACGCTCGCCGTCTTGTTGGGCATCCTTGGCGGGCTGGTCGGTCAACCCTGAGACGGCGGCGTTCCTGTGGCTGGCGCTCTGGCGTTGGGGGGCGTGGTATTGGGCTTCGGGCGGCGGCGGAGGTTTGGGCGGCTGGCGGCGCCGTTTGTGCTCGCTCTTGCGATCGCGGCGGTCGGCGCCCTGCCGCGGTGGCGACCATCGTCGACTCGCCAAAGTTGGCGCAGGCGACGGTGACGCCGCCGTACCCCTCGACCCGACATCGGCTGGGGGCTGAAGGGGCGCGTCGGCGCGCTGATCGTGACGCCGTGGCGGGACGGCAGCCCCGCGGACGGTACCTGGATGCACCGTTCCCGGCCGCGGCCGTCAGTCTTGCCGTGGGATGCGTCGCGGTGGCGTGCGTGCTGGCCGGGCGCGCCCCCGACGTCGGCTGCGGCGCGCGGTTGGAGCGTTTGCGGCGGTGGGCTTCCCGGGGTCGGATCGTGCTGCAGTTCCCGGTATTCGCCCACGTCGTGGCGCGGGTGCCGGTGCTTGGGCATGATGGTCTGGACCCGGGCCGCGTTTCTGGTGCCGTTCGCGATCGCGATGCTCGCCGGGGTCGGGGCCGATGCGGTCATCCGCTGGCGGCAACGGTGGCAGCTTGCGGTCGCCGCGGCTGTCCTGCAGATCGCGGTCGTGATCCTTGCGCTCACGGCGCCGAACGGCGGACCGTGAGGTCCACCTCAGGGCGTGATGGTCGCGGCGCTCGCCGCAGCCCTCGCGCCGGCGGCCCTGCGGGAGGCGGCGGCGGTGTTGCCCGCCCCGTCCTGGCGGGGACCAGACGCTGGGCGCGGGGTTGCTGCCGGGATCCGTCGAGCCAGCGGCGGCCCCGCCGCCCAAGGCGACTGCCGAGTTGCGCCGATTGGTGGCGGCGGAGGGCGGCCGGGTGCTCGGGCTGGGCTCGGCCCTGCCCCCGAACATGGCGGCGCGGTTCGGCCTCGCCGACCTGCGCAGCGCAGCCCCGTGCGGCCGCTGGCGCTGGCCCGGCTGCATCAAGCTTTTGGCGCGGCGGGGATGGATCTGCCGGGGCCGGTGACGAAGCCGTGGGCGGGCCTCGCCGGGGCGTGGGGCGTGCGCTGGCTGGCGACGCCGGCCGATGGGGTGAGCGGGCCGGCGGCGGCGGGGTGGCAGGAGGCGTACCGTGACGCTGGCGGGCGGGTGTACCGCAACGTCCGGGCGCTTCCCATCCTGCGGCTGGCCACCCGCGTGGTGCCGCCGCCGGGCGACCCGGGCGCCGGCGCCTGGGAAGCGGTCGACTTCGCGTCCACCGCGGTCGCGGTGCCGCGGATGCACGTGGGCGGGGAAGGCACCCTGCGGGTGCTGGACGACCGGCCGTGGCGCCTCGAGGCGCAGGCGGAGGTCCGCGGCGCCATGCTGGCGGTGCTGCACGTGCCGTACGCGCCCGGATGGGCGTGCTACCTCGACACCCGGCCGGTCCCCGTCGTGGACGCGGACCTCGGCGCGATGGCGATCGTCGTGCCGGCCGGGGAGCACGCGTTGCTGTGGGTCTACACCCCGCCGCTGCTGGTGCCCGGGCTGCTCTTGACGTTCGCAGGGTTGTTCGGAGCCGTGGCTGTCGCGGTACGATCACCGTGGAGGGGGCGATGAGCCAGGCGCGGTTCCCCGTCGAGAGCGACCTGATCCCGTACGCGGCGGGGTTCCCGCCGGGTGGCCGCTGGCTCGTCCTGGCGCCGCACCCGGACGACGAGGCGCTCGGGGTCGGCGCGATGCTGGCCATCGCGGCCGCGCGCGGCATCGACGTGCGCGTCGTGGTCGTGACCGACGGCGCCGCGCAGGGGGACCCGGCCGAGCGCGAGCGCGAAGCCACGGCGGCGGCCGGCGTCCTTGCGCTGGACCCGCCGGAGTTCTGGCACTTCGCCGACCGCTCGCTGCGCCCGGCCGACCCGGCGCTGGGGCGGCGCCTGCGCGAGGCGTTCGTGCGCGTGCACCCGGACGTGGTGTTCGTGACCTCGCCGGTGGAGCTGCACCCGGACCACCGCGCCCTGGCGCTGGCGGTGCAGCGCGCCGTGCGCGCGACGACGCTCGCGGGGTTGCGCGAGAAGCCGCCGCGCTGGGTGGCTGCGTACGAGGTCGGCACCCCGCTCGCGCCCAACCTGCTGGTGGCAGGTGACGCGGGGTGGGAGGCCAAGCGCCGCGCGGCCGCCTGCTACCGGGGTCAACTCGCATTCCGCCGCTACGACGAGGTCGCGGAGGCGTTCGGGACGCTTCGCGCCCTGACCCTCGAAGGCGTGGCGCGGGCCGAGGCGCTGCACCTGCTCCCGGCGCGGCGCGTGGCGCGCCTGTCGGGGCGAGGCTGGGCGGCGCAGATGGGCGCGGCTCCGGGGACCCCCGGGCGCGGGTGAGTCGCCACGGGCGTTGTCCTCGCTCGGAGACGTGGCCCCCCGTGGGGGCGAGCCCGACTGATGTCGAGCCGGGCACGCTTCTTGCTTTTTTGAAGCGGGGAAGGAACGGGACGATGCGCACGAAAGCTCTCGTATTCGCACTCGTGATCGCCGTGGCCGCACTCGGAGCGGCGCCGGCGTCCGCCGGCCACTGGCACGGCCGCGCCTGGTTCGGCTGGGGGTTCGGGATCGGGCCGGTTGGCTTCGGGATCGGGCCCGTAGGGTGGGGACCGGAGTGGGGCGCGCCGGCATGGTACGAACCCGCCTACGTGACGCCCACGAGGACCGACCTCACTGCCGTGGATACCGACGTCGAGCCGGAGCACGCCCGCGTCATCCTCAACGGCGAGTTGATCGGGGTCGCCGACGACTTCGACGGTTCCCCCGGGTACCTGTACCTCGAGCCCGGCCACTACACGCTCGAGTTCGCCTTGCAGGGGTATGGCAACCAGAAGATCGACGTGGACGCGACACCCGGGAGCTACGTCCCGGTCAAGCTCAAGCTCGCGAGGATCCCCGGCGAGAAGGCGGCGCCGTGGTACGACCGGCCGAAGGGGCTGCCGGTGAGCCGGGTCTTCGGCCCGCTGCCGGCCACCGCGGTCGGCTCCGTGCCCGGCCCCGACCCCAGTCTGCGGCCCGAGTTGCGCGGCGGGGGCGGTCACCAGGCGGCGGTCGGCGGGGCGGCTCTCGAGCTGCGGGTGACCCCTGCCAACGCGGCGGTGTACCTCGACGGCCGGCTGGTCGGGACGGCCGAGGAGCTCGGCCGTCTCGAACGCGGCCTCGCGGTCTCGCCGGGCCGCCACCGGATCGAGGTCGCAGCGCCCGGCCACGCCTCTCGGAGCCTCGAAGTCGATGTGGCGGAAGGTCGGCGCCAGCAAGTGGTTGTGGAGCTCGACGAGGGGGCTGGACAAAGCTAGCAAAAGGCCCTATGCTACAAGTAGCAGTAAGACCAAAGGGGAGGCGGCGGTCAAGCAACCACTCTTGCAACCCAGCCAAACAAAGAGCCAATCACGCTTGACCTATCTAACTAGCCCTGCCTGCAAAGGCCAACCTAATCTGACTTGAACCACCGACCTCCCATTTTTACCCTGCCGCCGGGATCTCATCCCGGCGGCTTTTCTGTCTGCGAAGCCGGCATGCGCCCGGCAGCCGCCCCACATGGAGGCGAGGTCCTGCCTTGCTTGTGTGGGGCCGGCGCGCCGCGCCGGCTTCTTCTTGCCCTCCGAGAAGCACGACAGAGGAAGCGCACCCGGGGGCGCCCGCGCAACGGAGACCTGGATCGCGGCGGGATCAGCCCGGGGAACGCACGTTCGCGGCCTGCGCGAGTGCCCCGACCATGACGCTCTCGGGGTCGAGGTGGAGCACCGCGCGGCGGTTTTCAGCCCGGAGCAGCGCCGCCGCGGCGTCGAGGAAGCTCTCGGCGCCCGCGCGGCCGGCGCGCGTCGCGAGGCGGACCATGACCGCGGTCGCCAGACCGCTCCCGTCCGGGACCTCCCGCAGCGCCGCCGCCGTGCGCAAGATCGCGAGACCGTCGCCGGCCAGGGCCGCAGTCGCCAGTTCCTCGAGCGCCAGCAGGGTCTCCGGGAGGCGCTCGCCGCCGTCGCCCAGGACGAGCTCGCCGTCCCCTTCGGCGGCCGCGACCAGCTCCGCCGCGCGCGTCTCGCTGCAGTGCTGCGCCGCGGCCACGACGGCCGCCAGCTCCTCCGGACTCGGCGGCGGGACGCGGAGCTGGACCGCCCGCGACGCGATCGTGGGGAGCACGCGCCCCGGGTTGGCGGCGAGGAGCACGAACGTGACGTGCGGCGGCGGCTCCTCCAGCGTCTTGAGCAGCGCCGAAGCCGCGTCGGTGCCGAGCGGCGGCGTGTGGCAGGAGTCCACGATGAAGACGCGCCGCCTCCCCTCGAAGGGGAGCTGGGTGATGTTCTCGACCACGCCCTGCGCCTGGTCGATCGAGATCTGCGTCTTGTCCGGGGCGACCGCGACGATCTCGACGTCGGGGTGCACGCCTCGGCGGACCCGCTCGCAGGCCGGGCACGCGCACCCGGCGCCGCCGAGCTCCCGGCAGACCAGGGCCGCGGCCAGTTCGAGGGCGAACGCTTCGCGGCCGAGTGCGGGGGGACTCACCACGAGGAGCGTCCCGGGCAGCGTCCCGGAAGCGTTCAGCTCGAGGCAGCGGGCGAGCAGGCGTTGCAGGCCGACCCACTCCGCCGGGAGCAACGTTGACGACGGCCACGGCAGCTGACTGGTGCTCACGGGAGAAGGTCCGCGACCGCGGCCTTGGTGCGCTCGTGCACCTCCTCCGGGGTCCCACGCGCGTCCACCACGGTCACGCGGTCCGGCTCGGTGCGGGCGAGCGCCCGGTACCCCTCCGCCACCGCGCGGTGGAACGCGAGTGCCTCGTCCTCGAAGCGGCGGTTGTCCGGCTTCGTCTCCGGCCTGCGGCGCGCCCGGTTGAAGGCGAGCTCGACGTCGAGGTCGAACACCAGCGTCCGGTCGGGCACGAGGCCGGCGCACGCGAGCGCGTTGAGGCGCGCGACCGTCTCGGACGGGATGCCGCGGGCTTCGCCCTGGTAGGCGAGGGAGGAGTCGGTGAAGCGGTCGGAGAGCACGCACGTGCCGGCGATCAGCGCCGGTTTGACGACATCGGCCACGAGTTGGGCGCGCGCCGCCTCGAAGAGGAACAACTCGGCTGCAGGCACCGGCACCAGACGGGGGTCGAGGAGGAGCTCGCGGACCCGCTCCCCGAGCGGCGTCCCGCCGGGCTCCCGGGTCGTCACGAACGCGATGCCACGCTGTTGCAGGTGGCGGGCGAGGAGCAGCAGTTGGGTGCTCTTGCCGCACCCCTCGACCCCCTCGAACGTGATCAGCCGGCCCCCGGACACGGGGCAATTCTAGCCTGGTTCATTCGCGGCGGGTCGTCCCGGGCCTGTGGAGGCGGGCGGCGACCTTCGCGCTCAACGACCGCCGCGGAACTCCACGGCCCCGGCCCCGTAGTATCGTTGTGCCGTACATGACGCATCCACGCTCGCCGGGGCTGGTCCCGGTCCTCACCTTCGGTGCGGCCGCTTTCCTGGTGGCCTGCCTGTCGATTCTCGACATGTTCCTGCCGCGTCCCTATGACGGCGTCATCCTCGACCCGGACCGCAGCGAGTTGGTGGTGCGGGCGGTCGCGCCGGGCTCTGGCGCGGCGGCGGCGGGGCTGCAGCCCGGGGACCGCATCGCGGGGGTCGGGCGCGAAGTGGTGCGCAGCGCCTCCGAAGTTGCCCGGCTGCTACAGCGGCACCGGGTCGGGGAGAGCGTGCCTTACCTGATCGAACGGGACCGCGCCCTCATCGAGCGCGATGTCGAACTGGGGCCGAGGCAGCTGGGGACGGCGTCCTACCTGTACGCGTGCTTCTCCGGTTTCCTCTTCTTCTTCATCGGGCTGTACGTGCTCCTGCAGCGGCCGGACGAGCCGCAGGGCGGGCCGAGCCGCGTCTTCTTCACGCTCTGCACGCTGTTCCTGCTCTTCCTCGTGTGCCGCCTGCGGCCGGCCTCCTACTCGTGGGTCGACGGGGTCGTGCTGACGACCGGAACGCTGTCGCTGCTCGTGCTTCCGGCCGCGTTCCTGCACTTCTTCCTCGTCTTCCCTCGGCGGCTGAAGCTGTCGCTCGCCGGCGCGGCGGCGCCGGGAGAGGGCTCCGGAGGACGGTTTTTGCGGGCGGCGGAGCGCTTCGTCAACTCGTCACCCAACTTCTTCCGTTTGCTCTACCTGATGCCGCCGCTGTTCTACGTGGTCACGCTGCTGATCGGGTCGGTGTTCGCCGTGAACATCCGCGTGGTGTCGGGCGCGCCGATCTCCAACTGGGTGCTGATGGGCGACTACCTGGTGCTCGGGTTGCTGGCGCTGCTGGGCTCGCTCCTTCGTGCCGAGGAGGGACGGGAGCGGCGCCAGATCGCCACGGTCTTCGTGGGCACCGTGGCCGGGGTGACGCCGTTCCTGGTGCTCGGTGTCGTGCTCCCGTCATTGCTTCGCACCGACCGGTTCCTGTTCTGGGGCGAGGTGCCGCTGACGCTGATCCCGCTCACGTTCGCGTACGCGATCGTGCGCTTCCAGTTCTTCGACATCAGGATCATCGTTCGCAAGTCGCTGCTCTACACGCTGGCAACCGCCGTGGTGGCCGGGATCTACGGGCTGGGGATCGCAGCTTCGACGCTGTTGTTCTCCGGGTCCTCGCCCTACTTCCCGCTCCTGCTCGCGCTCGCGGTCCTGGCGATCTTCGACCCGCTGCGCCGCCGCCTGCAGGAGCCGGTGGACCGGTTCTTCTTCCGCGAGGTGTACGATGCCCGGCGCGCGGTCGAGGAGGTCAGCGCCGCAGTGGTGCGCGAGTTCTCGATCGAAGGGCTCGAGGCGCTGCTCGCCACCCGCCTCTCCGAGATCATGCACCTCGAATGGGCCGCCCTCCACGTCCGCGAGGGCAAGGTGATGGTCTCGCGCACCGCCCCGCCGCCGCTTCCGCGCGAGCTGCCAGCGGGAGCGTTGGTGATCGAGGAACTGGCCAGCCTGGACGAACCGGTGCGGCCCGGCGTGCTCGAGCCGTTCAAGACGCTCGACCCGGCCTCGCGCCTGCTGCTCGAGCAACTCGCCGTGCTGGGCGCCCGCCTGCTTGTTCCCCTGCGTACCCGTGGCCAGCTCCACGCCGTGCTCTCGCTCGGCCCCAAGCGCTCCGAGGAGGAGTTCGACCAGGACGACCTCCAGCTCGTGCGCACGCTCGCCAACCAGGGCGCGGTCGCCCTCGAGAACGCCCGCCTGATGCGCGACCGCACTCGTCAGGTCGAGCTCGAGAAAGAGCTGGAGATCGCGCGCCGGGTGCAGTTCTCCCTCATCCCGGCCACCCTGCCGGTGCCGCCGGGGTGGAAGGTGGCGGCTCGCTGCGTCCCCGCCCGCCAGGTGGGGGGCGACTTCTACGACGCGCTCGCCGGCAACGGCGATGGTTCGGTGGCGCTGGTCGTCGGGGACGTCTCCGGCAAGTCGGTGCCGGGCGCGATGGTGATGGTCGCGGCCCGCGAGGTGCTGCACACCGCCGCGCTCGGCGGCGCGACGCCGGCGCAAATCTTCGAGATCGCCAATCAGCGCCTGTACACGCCGGGGCGGCGGATGTTCGTGGCGTTGGCCTACCTGCTCGTGGGCGCCGGTGGGTCGGGCGCATACGTGCTGGCGGGCCAACCGACGCCGCTCGTGCGCCGGGCCTCCGGCCAGGTGGAGGAACTGCCCTCGCCGTTGCACCGGCTGCCGGTGGGGGCGTTGCGGGAGGCCAGCTGGGACCTGCTCCACTTCGCCCTGGGCCCGGGCGATACCGTGCTGCTTTACTCCGACGGGCTGACCGACGCGCGCACGCCGGACGGCGAGCCGTTCGGCGACGAGCGCGTCGCGGCGATCCTCGCGCGCGGCGACGGCGACCCCGCCGCTGTGGTGAACGGGATGATGCGCGAGGTGGAGGCATTCGCGCTCGGCAGCGAGCCGTACGACGACATCACGCTGGTGGCGGTGCGTTGGGGCGGGGGGCAGCCGTGAGGGTGGGCGCTCGCGAGGGGTGGCGGCGGGCCAGGCTCGAGACGGTTCTCGACCTCTCGCTGGCGCTCGCCGGGCCGCGGCAGGAGGGCGAGGTGGTCGAGGAGTTGGTGCAGCGTGCGGTCGGCCTGCTCGACGCGCGCGCCGGTATCGCGGTGTCGCTCCTGCCGCCGCTGGTGCCTGCGACCGTGGCCGTCGTCGGGTGGGCCGTCGAGCCGGGCGCCGCGGCGCGGCTGGTGGCCTCCGCAGCGTTGCAGCAGGTCCGCGCAGGCGAGGTGGCTCGAGTCGCCGGGGGCGTCCTCGGCGTGCCGTTCGCCGAGGTGCTCGCGGCGCCCTGCATGTGGCGCGAGGAGCTGATGGGCGTTGTGGTGGTCGCCGACAAGGAGGCGCGCGAGGGGCTGGTCCGCTTCGACGACGAGGACGTCACCTTCCTACGCTCCCTCGCTCTTCTGGCGGCGCCCGCCATCGCGTCCTCGCGCCTGCTCGAGGAGGCCGAGCGCCGGCGGCTGCTGCTCGAGGAGGAGAACCGAGCGCTGCGGATGGGTGCCGGCGAGGAAGCCGGCCTCGTCGGCCAGGCGCCCTCGTTCCGCAGGGTTGTCGAGCTGGCGCGGCGCGTCGCCGCGACCGACGTGACGGTGCTCGTGCGCGGCGAGTCCGGGACGGGCAAGGAGCGGCTCGCACGTCTTCTGCACGCGCTCTCCCCCCGCCACGGCGGGCCGTTCGTGCCGCTGAACTGCGCGGCGGTGCCCGAGACGCTGCTCGAGGCCGAGCTGTTCGGCATCGAGCGCGGGGTGGCGACCGGGGTCTCGGCGCGGCCCGGGAAGTTCGAGCTCGCTGGCGGCGGCACCCTTTTCCTCGACGAGATCGGCGATCTCACCCCGGCGCTGCAGGCCAAGCTCCTGCGGGTGGTCCAGGAGCGCGAGGTCGAGCGGGTCGGTGGCCGGCAGCGCATCATGGTGGACGTCAGGCTCGTGACCGCGACCAACCGCGACCTCGAGGCGATGCTGGTCGACCGCGAGTTCCGGGAGGATCTCTACTACCGGCTGCGGGTGGTCGAGCTCACGCTGCCGCCGCTGCGCGAACGGCGGGAGGACATCCCGCTTCTGGCACAACACTTCGTGCGCCTGCACGGACGGCGCATGGGGCGGGAGAGACTGTCGCTCGCCAGGCCCGCTCTCGAGCTGCTGCTCCGCCACGATTTCCCCGGCAACGTGCGCGAGCTCGAGAACCTCCTCGAGGCCGCCGCCGCGCTGGCATCGGGCGACCGGGTGGAGGTCGAGGACCTCCGTCTCGCGATGGGTGCGCGGCGAGCGGGGGCTGCGGCGCCCGCCGGGACGCTGGACGAGGCCGTGCGTGCGCACGTGCTGCGCGCCCTCGAGCGCGGCGACGGCAACCGGATGGCGGCGGCACGGGCGCTGGGGATCGACCGCACCACGCTGTACCGGATGCTCGTGAGGTGGAATGCAACAAGCGATGCAAAACGCACAACATCGGCGCGGGGCGCGTCGGCGCGGCGCTCTCGGCGAAAGGTGAAGCCGTGACGAGAGCGAAATGTTGCATTGTGCATCGTCATGGCCGGGGCCAGGCCTCCCCGTTCGTGGCTTATCATATTTATTGTGAATTACTTACTGTAGTTGGCCCGCGGCTTGCAGTGCCTCGCGGGCATGGTGCCGTTCCCCTCCGCAAGCGCACTCGCGAACCGATTCCTGGAGCCGCTCAGTCATCCCTGGGTCGTTGTGGGAGGCGGGCTGCTCGGCGGTGGGACGCTTGCCTCCGGCGCACTCGGCGACGGCGCGCGCCTGGCGTGGCGCCTCCTCTGCCTTCTCCTGGCGCTTTGATGCGCCCGCTCGGAGAGGACGCTCATGGCTGAGCCCGTGCGGCTGCGCCTCGTCCTTCCGCAGACCGCCCGCGCCGAACTGATCGCGGGCGATGCGGTCGAGGACCTCGGGCAACGCGTCGGCTTTCCCCGTGATACCCTGGCGGAGGTCAAGTTGGCGGTGGTGGAAGCGTGCCTGAACGCTCTCGAGTACGGCGCCGGTGAGGTCGTGGTGGAGATCGCGGCCCATCCGGACAGCGCCTACCCCTGGATCGAGGCCGCCGTGGTGGATCACGGACCCGGCTTCGACCCCGGCGAGCAGCCTCGCCCGGTGCTGGAGGCCAAGCTGCACTCGCGCCGGAAGCGCGGCTGGGGACTCGAGTTGATCAGGCGCCTGATGGACGAGGTGGAGATCACGTCCCGCCCGGGCTTGACCAGGATCCACATGATCCGGCGGACGGGAGGAGCGTGACGGTGGAAACGTTCGAGCTTTCGATCGCACAGCGTCAGGGCGAACTGGCCGTGCTCGAGGTGGTCGGCTACATCAACAACGAGGGGGGCGAGGCGATCGCCCGCGAGGCCGGCACGCTCCTCGACGCGGGCTGCCGCACACTCCTCCTCGACCTGCACGCGACCCGGATCATCAACTCGATCGGCATCTCGCTGCTGCTCGAGGTGCTCGAGCGCACGATCGAGGTCAAGGGTACGCTGGCGTTCTGCTGCCTCACGCCCAGCATCGCAAAGACCTTCCAGATCATGGGGCTGGCCCAGTACACGCGGATCTTCCCCGACCGCGCTTCGGCCCTCGCGGAGCTCGCCCAAGTTCGATGAGCGACGTCCTGCGCGTACTCGAACTGGCGTTCGGCGCGGCGAGGGAGGGCGGCGCCCCCCTGCCGCACGCCGTGCTCGACGGACTGCTCCGGGAGACGGGCGCGGCCGCCGGCGCGATCGGCCGCGGGAAGGAGGTGCTGGCGCGGACGGGTGCGGTGCCGACCGAGCCGCGCCGCGCGGTCCTGCCGGCCGGGCGCGATGCTTTCTGGCTGGAGCTCGACGGCACTGCCGAACCGGCTGAACCGGTGCGCGTCGCGGCCGGCGTCGTGCTCGGCAACTGGATGTTGCGCGAAGAGCTCAAGCAGGCGCGTTTCGCGGAGCGCCGCCGGCTGTGGGAGATCGAGTCGTTGCGCGCGATCGCGGAGGCCCTGGGCGGCACGCTGCAGCCGGCGCGCATCGCCGAGGAACTCCTGATGCACGCCGCAGCGCTCCTCGACGCGCGCCGCGGCGAGGTGTGGCTGACCGCGGCCGGCGCCGCGGCCCCGGCCGTACGGCTTGCGGGCGCCGGGACGACGGCGCCGTGCGCCGCCGGCGAGTGCGTCATGGCGGCCCGCGTCGGCGGCGCGGTTCTGAGCACGGACGAGGTGGCGGCGCTGCCCGACAGCGGTCTGCTCGAGGCTGGGCGGCTCGCAGTTCCCGTGGTGGGCCGGCGCGGGCGCCTCGGCGTGCTGGCGCTGGCCGAGCGCGAGGTCCGCGGTGGCACGGCCCCGTTCGCACCCACGGATGCGGAGACGCTGGCGCTCTACGCCTCCCAGGCGGCGGTGGCGCTGGAGAACGCGACCCTCCACCGCGAGGCCCTCGAGCAAGAGCGCACGGAGCGGGAACTCGAACTCGCCGCAACGATCCAGCGCCAGCTCCTGCCGGCAGCGATCCCCACCCCGGTCGGCTTCGACATCGCCGCCAAGAGCGAGCCGTCACGCCGGGTGGGGGGCGACGTGTACGACGTCATCGCCACACCGAAGGGGCTCTTCCTCATGCTTGGGGACGTGGCGGGGAAGGGCATCCCGGCGGCGCTGATGGCGGCGTCGCTGCAGGCCGCCGTCCGCCTGCTCGTGCAGGAGTCGCCGCCTCTCGACGAGCTGACGCGACGGCTCCACCAGCACGTGCTGGCGTCCACGCCCGACAGCAAGTTCGCAACGGTCTTCCTCGCCTACCTCGCTGCCGACGGCGGGCTCGAGTGGGTCTCCGCCGGACACAACCCGGTGCTTCTGATCGGTCCGGCGGGCGGGTGCGAGCGCCTGATGGCGGTCGGCCCGCCGCTCGGGCTGCTCGAGGATGCGCGCTACCCGTCGAGCCGGGCCGTCATGACTCCGGGCTCGGTGCTGCTCGCGTACACGGACGGCCTCTCGGAGGCCCCGGCGCCGGGCGAGGACGGCGCCGACTTCGGCATCGAGGGGATCGAAGGGTACGCGGTCGATTGTCGCGACGGAGCCATGGAGCGGCTGGTGGCGGAGCTGTTCGCGGCGGTGACGGCGCATACCCGCGGCGCGCCGCCCCACGACGACCGCACGGTGCTCGCCGCCCGGCGCCTCGCCGTGTGACGGGCATCACCGACAAGCCGCGCGCCGGGACGTAGATTCGACTTGACCGTCTTCTCCTTCCTCCGGCGCCCCAACCCAGGGGCGCCAGTTTCTTGCCGGGCGCCGCCGATAGCGGACCGTCTGCGTCGTTGCGCTCGCCGGCTCGAATCCTCATGTAGCCTCCGGCTACACTCCGGTTCGGCCGGCTCGCGCGCCTAGCATCCGGCCCACTCTCGGCGGCGCGGCTACACGCCGCAAGGTGCAACGCCCTGCCTGTCGGCGTCGTTGGTCCTAATGTGGGGCGCGCCCGCCGGGTGCGCTTCTTCGTCTTCGAGGGGGGCGCTCGGGGCTGCGCGGCCTGCGGCCGGCGCCGCCGGCTCGGACCACGGACCACTGCAACGGACCACGTCTCTTGCCGCCAGGTGCCCGGTTGCTTCCTGCCAGCTTGTGACGTTTCGCAACAAAGTTGACGACTGACTCGCCGTTCAATAAAGTGATCGTCAACAACCCGCGACGATGGCGGATCAGGGGAAGGAGAGTGGCATGAGAATGGCGAGAAGGACAGGGCTTCTGGCGCTCGCGGCGTGTCTGCTGCTGGTGCCGGCCGCAAGCCACGGGGCGGGTTTCGCGCTCTTCGAGCACGGCGCCCGCGCGGTGGCGCTCGGCGGCGCGTTCGGGGCGACGGCGGACGACCCCACCGCGATCTACTTCAACCCCGCCGGCATTGCGTTCCAGCAGGGGACCCAGGTTGCGATGGGCGTCTACTTCATCACCGAGTCGAGCAAGTTCGACGGCGCCAACCCGTACCCGGGCCAGGGGTACTCGGTGACATGAAGAGCCAGATCTTCTACCCGCCGCACGTCTACCTCACGGGCGAGCTGACGCCCAATTTGCACTGGGGCTTCGGCGCCTACGCGCCGTTCGGCCTCGGCACCTGGTGGCCGGACGAGTACGCCGGCAAGTACATCAGCAAGCGGGTGGACCTCAAGGTGTTCAACCTCAACCCGACGCTGTCGTACAGACTGACCGAGAACCTCGCGGTCGCGGTCGGCGTCGACTACTTCTACTCGGCCCTCGATCTCACGCGCTCCATCGGCGTGTTCAACCCGTACACCCAGCAGGCCGCCGAGGTCGGGCAGGTGCACCTGTACACCGACTACAAGGGCGGCTGGGGCTGGAACGTCGGCCTGCTCGGCAAGCTCGACGGCGGCTTCTCGATCGGCGCGACCTATCGCTCCAACGTGAAGGTCAACTACACCGGCAAGGCGTCGTTCACCCAGTTCCCGTCCGGCTACGCTGACTTCGACGCGATCGTGGCCTCCCAGGTGCCGTTCGGCAGCAAGGTGGGCGCCAAGACCTCGATCAAGTTCCCCGACGAGGTGCGCGTCGCCCTCGCCTGGCACGGGCAGAAGTGGGGGATCGAGGGCGACGTCATCCGCATGGGGTGGTCGAGCTTCAAGGACCTCCCGATCGACATGCCCGCCTACCCGGTGCTGTCGGAGACCCGCCCGGAGAACTACAAGGACAGCAACAGCTACCGCCTCGGCGTCGAGTACAAGGCTTCGCCTTCGTTGGCGTGGCAGATCGGGGCGCTGTACGACAAGACCCCGGTGCCGACCATCTCGGTGTCGCCGCTGCTCCCGGACGCCGACCGCAGGGGCGCCACCCTCGGCGCATCGTTCAGCCTCACCCCCAAGACGCGCCTCGACGTCAGCTACATGTACCTGAAATTCAGCGACCGCGGCACCCAGGGGATGAACTACGACAACTACGAGGGCACCTACAAGACCACGGCCAACCTGTTCGGCTTCACCGTGGTGCACAGGTTCTAGGGAGGCGACGATGAGACACGCACGCAAGGCTCTGCTCCTGGGTCTCGCGGCCGCCCTTGTCGGGGGTGCCGCGACGGCCCAGGTGAACTACTCGAACTACGTGGCGCTCGGTGACTCGCTGACGGCGGGCTACTCCGCCGGAGCGCTCACCAAGTACTACCAGGACTACTCGTTTCCGGAGATCCTCGCAAAGCAGTTCGGCATCACATCGTTCCAGCAGCCGACGATCTCCGACCCCGGCATCGGCAGCTACGGAACCGTGCTTCAGCTGACGGCGCTCGGGCTGGGGCCGACCGGCGTGGTGCCAGTGATCGGCCCGACGCCGGGCGCGTCCGGTCAACCGATCAACGCGACGTTGGCGACTCCGTACAACAACCTCGGCATTCCGGGGGCGCTCGCCGGGGATCTGGCGACCAAGACCGGCGACATCATGAATCTGCTCACCGGTCACATCAATCCCGCCACTCTCATGTTCGACATCGTGCTGCGTGACGGCCAGCACACGGCGCTCGAGCAGGCGATCAGCCTGAACCCCACGTTCGTCACGGTGTGGATCGGCAACAACGACGTCCTCGGCGCCGCCCTGGCGGGCGTCGCGCTCGAGGGTGTCACGCTCACGCCGAAGGCCGTCTTTCAGCAGGAGTACGCTACGCTCATCGGCGGGTTGCGACAGTACCTCCCCGGCGCCGGCATCGTGGTCGCGACGGTTCCCGACGTTACGGCGATCCCGTTCGTGACCACGATCAAGCCGTACCTCGTGAACCCGGCGGATGGTTCGCACATCCCGCTGATCGGCGAGGCCGGCCCGCTCACCGAGAGCGACTACGTGACGCTCGGCGCTTCGGCACTCATGGCGCAGGGGATCGGGATCCCGAAGGCCGCGGGCGGCACCGGGCTGCCGCTGCCCGAGGGCTCCGTTGACGCCTCCGGCCTTCACACCGGCGTCATCCTGCGCGCCGGCGAGATCGCGGCGATCCAGGCCCGCACCGCCGACATCAACGGGATCATCAAAGCCACGGCCGCACAGTTCGACGCCAAGGTGATCGACGTCAACGCGATCTTCGCCAACATCGTGACGCACGGGGTCCTGGTCGGAGGCATCGAGCTCGGCCCCGCCTTCCTCACGGGCGGAATCTTCGGCTACGACGGCGTCCATCCGCAGCGGCTGGGGTACGCGGTCCTGGCCAACGAGATGATCAAGGTGCTCAACGCCGCGTACGGGACCAACGTGCCTCAGGTCAACCTGCTGCCGTTCCTGACCGGAGAGGGCTCTCTCACCACCGTCTCGGCCAAGAGCGTGCAGTTCAGCCAGGCGGCGGCCGTCGCCACGATCAGGCTGTTCGCTCCGAACGCGCTCATGGACAAGCTCCAGGTCGGTACGCACATCGTGCGCCGCCACATCGAGGAGCGGCCGGACCGCAGCCCGGCCAGCCAGCTGAACCCGTAACCTCGCGGCTCATCGCACCATCCAGGGGCCACCGCACGGTGGCCCCTTTCCTTGTGCGCGCGGCCATTCTCGTGGGCGCGGGGATGGTACGATTACAGCAGCGTTCGGCCAGGTGGAAGAGAGGGGGCGGGAGTGGACTATCCGATCTGGAACCTTGCGATGGGCGGGGGCGTGCTGATCGGGATCGTGGCGATCGCCCACGTCCTCGTCTCGCACTTCGCGGTCGGCGGCGGGTTCGCGATTGCGGTCATCGAGACGCTGGCGGTCAGGCGCCGCAACCCGGCGTTGCGCGCCCTGGCGAAGCGCAGCTCGCTCATGCTCATCCTCGTTTCGACGGTGTTCGGCGCGATCTCCGGGGTAGGGATCTGGGTGACGATCGGTCTCGTCCAGCCCGCTGCCACCTCCGCCCTGATCCACAACTACGTCTGGGGATGGGCGGCGGAGTGGGCGTTCTTCATCCTCGAGGTGGTGACCGCGCTGCTCTACTACGCCACCTGGGACAAGGTCCGGCCGCGGACGCACCTGGTGATCATCTGGCTGTACTTCTTCGCCGCCTACATGTCGCTGGTGATCATCCAGGGGATCCTCTCGTTCATGCTCACGCCCGGGCGCTGGCTCGAGACGCACTCGTTCTGGGACGGCATCTTCAACCCCAGTTACCTCCCCGGCATCGTGCTGCGGACCGGGATCTGCCTGTTCCTCGCCGGCGCCTACCTGACGCTCGCGGCGTTGCGCGAGCGTGACCGCCGGGCGCGCGTCCCGATGGTTCGGCTGCTCGCGGCGTTCCAAATCGTCGGGATCCTCCTCGCCTACGGGGGCTACCGCTGGTGGGAGCACGTGCTCCCCGGCTCGGTGCGGGCGATCTTCCTCGGCGCCAACCCGCTTCTCCCCGCGCTGGCTTCGACCCGACACCTCGTGTTGTGGGCGTTGGCGGCGTACCTCGTCGTCGCGCTGTTCGCGGCGGCGTCGCCGCGGCTCCACCTGTGGCCGACGGCGGTGGTCGCGATGCTCGCCGGGTTCGCGTTCTTCGGCGGCTACGAGCGGCTCCGGGAGGGTGCCCGCAAGCCGTTCGTGATCCGCGACTTCATGTTCTCCAACGGCATCCTGGTGAGCGAGATCGCCGACCTCGACCAACGCGGCGTGCTCGCCAAGGCGGTATGGGCCGCACGCGGCAGCGACGCGAGCCAGGAGGCAAAGGGGCGCGCGGTGTTCCGCGCCGAGTGCGCCTCCTGCCACACGATCGACGGCTACCTCTCGATCCGGAAACTCGTGGCCCCGGTCGATCCGGACATGCTCAACGGGATCCTGGCCACGATGCACGACGAGGGGAAGGAGTACGCCTCGGGAACGTACACGCACCAGGGCCACGTCTCGACCGACAAGCTCGACTACCCGTTGATGCCGCCCCTGGTGGGGACCGATGAGGAGCAGGAGGCGCTGGCGGCCTACCTGCTGACGCTGAAGCCGTCGCACGTCGCGGAGGCGAGCCATGCCAACTAACCTGATCCCCGCCCTCGACCCGGCGCCGCTGCCGGGACCGCCCTGGCTGTTCCAGGTGCTGTGGGTGCTGACGTTCTTCATCCACATCGTGCTCGTCAACACGGTGCTGGGCGGCACGCTGCTGGCCGCGCTCGCGGGCTTCGCGCGCGGTGGGCGGCGCGAGACGAGGACGTTGTTCGTCGAGGTCAACTCGTGGGCGATCGCGCTGGCGATCACGTTCGGGATCGCTCCGCTGCTGTTCATCCAGGTCGTGCTCGGGCGCTTCTTCTACACGGCGACGATCCTGGTGGCGTGGGCGTGGCTCGGCATGCTCGTCCTGCTCATGGTCGGGTACTACCTGAACTACATCGCAAAGTTCCGCCTGCGCGCCGGGAGGAGCGCCGGGGTCGTGCTGGTCGTCGAGGCCGCGTGCTTCATGGTGATCGCCGGCATTCAGGTGACCGTCAACCTCCTGCACATGCAGCCCGGGCGATGGGGGTTGGTCGCCGGCAACGCCTGGGCCGCGCTGGCGGACCGCACATTCGCGCCGCGCTACCTGCACTTCCTGCTCGCCGCGGTGGCGATGGCCGGAGCGCTCGCCGCCTTTGTCGCGGTGCGCCGGGCCGGGAAGGGCGGCGACGCCGCCGCATGCCGCGGGATGGCCCGGTTCGGCATCCGCGCGGCGCTCGTGGCGACGCTGCTCCAGCTCATGGACGGCTTCTGGCTCCTGCTGGCGCTGCCGGAGGAAGTGCTGCGGTCGTTCATGCGCGGCGGCGCGGCGACGATGGCGCCGCTCGGCGTCGGCATCATGGCCGGGGTGCTCCTGCTCGTCGTCTTGGCCGGGATCTCCGACCCCCTGACGCAGCCGGCCCGGGTGCGGCACGTGGCGGAGCTGGTGGTCGGGGCGATGATCTTCATGGTCGTCTCGCGGCACCAGCTGCGAGCCTTCTACCTGGCGTCCTCCCGGGCCGGGGAGCAGGTGGCGGTGGCGCCGCAGATCGGGCCGCTCGCGCTGTTCCTAGGCGTGTTCGTGCTGTGCATCGGGCTGATGGTCTGGGCGCTCGTGCGGGCCGCCAAGGACCGCCCCGCGCCCGGCGAGGGGGCCGCCTGAGTGCTGGATCGGACGGTGCAGGGCGAAGGGAAGAGGGAAGACGGAAGACGGAAGACGCTGGAGATAGGCCCCTGCGCAGTGTAGTTGTCTTCCCTTTACCTTCTTACCTCTTCCCTCTCACCTGTCGAGGACCTGGCGCGCCGCGACGAGGGCGGTCTCGACGTCGGCTGCGGTGACCTCGTAGTGCGTCACCATCCGCACATCGGTGGCGCCGAAGGCGCCGCACGCCACGCCCCGCTCGGCCAGGCGCGCCACGAACCGCTGTGAGGGCGCGACGGACGGGTCCCCGGGGACCTTTTCGGGCCGAAGTCGAAACACGACGATGTTGGTCCGGACACGCGCGGGGTCGATCTCGACCGCGGCCAACTCGGCGAGTCCCTCGGCGAGGCGCCCGGCGTTGGTGTGATCCTCCCCGAGGCGGTCCACCATCTCGGTGAGCGCGACGATTCCGGCGGCCGCCACGACGCCGATCTGGCGCATCCCGCCGCCGAAGAGCTTGCGCACCCGCACCGCCTCATCGATCAGCTCGCGCGAGCCGCACAGCATCGAACCGACCGGGGCGGCCAGCCCCTTCGACAGGCAGAACATCACGGTGTCGCACCCCTTGGCGAGTTCGGCCGCAGTGGTGCCCAGGGCGGTGGCGGCGTTGAAGATGCGGGCGCCGTCGAGGTGCACCGCCAGGCCGTGGGTGTGCGCGACATCCGCGAGCGCGCGGGTGCGCGCGGCGTCCATCGGCAGACCCGACCACAGGTTGTGGGTATTCTCGAGCGCCAGCAGGCGCGTCGGGGTTCGGTACGAGACGTTGGGCGCGATCGCGGCCTCGACCTGCGGCGGCTCCAGCAGGCCGTTCTCGGTCACGATCGGCCGCGGCAGCGCCCCCGACCACACCGCCATCGCCCCCATCTCGAAGTTGGCGATGTGGCCGCGGGCCTCGATGATGACCTCGCTGCCGGGTTTCGTGTGGAGGTGGACGGCGACCTGGTTGCCCATCGTGCCCGTCGGCACGAACAGGGCGGCCGGGAAGGCGAGAGTGGCGGCGGCCAGTTCCTCGAGGCGGCGCGCCGTCGGATCCTCGCGGTAGACGTCGTCGCCCACCTCGGCGGCTGCCATGGCGCGGCGCATCGTTGGGGTGGGACGGGTCACGGTGTCGGAGCGGAGGTCGATCATGGCGGGTATGATAGCGGCTCGGAGAGTCGAGCATGCATGATGCCTTCAAGGTCGTGGTGCAGGAGCGTGGCGTCGAGGAGCTTCGCCTCGAAGCGAACGGGCTCAGGGTCCTGTTGGTGCCGGATGCGAGCGTGCCGGTCGTGGCCGCGTGCGTCGTCTACCACGTCGGGTCCCGCAACGAGGCGGTGGGTCACACCGGGTCCACGCACCTGCTCGAGCACCTGATGTTCAAGGGGTCGAAGAAGTTCGACCCCGCCAAGGGGCGACCGATCGCGCGCGTCCTCGAACGCGTCGGCGCCTCCTTCAACGCCACCACGTGGTTCGACCGCACCAACTATTACGAGACGCTGCCGCCGGAGCACCTCGAGCTCGCGCTTGAGCTCGAGGCCGACCGCATGCGCGGCGCGCTCCTGCGCGAGGCGGACCTGGCCTCCGAGATGACCGTGGTCCGCAACGAGTTCGAGCGCGGCGAGAACGACCCCTTCGACGTGCTGCTCAAGGAGTCGTTCGCGGTCGCCTTCCGCGAGCACCCGTACCACCACCCGACGATCGGGTGGAAGAGCGACATCGAGGCGACTTCGATCGAGCGCCTGCGGGCGTTCTACGACACCTTCTACTACCCGGACAACGCGTCGCTGGTGCTGGTGGGTTCGTTCGACCGCGTCCGAGGCGCTGGCGCTCGTGGCGCAGCACTTCGGGCCGCTGCCGCGCGCGAGCCGGCCGGTGCCGCCCGTGGTGACGCGCGAGCCGCGCCAGGAGGGGGAACGCCGCTTCGTCGTGCGCCGGTCCGGCGAAGTGGGGTGGGTCGTGGTGTCGTGGCGCGTGCCGGAGGCTGCGCACGCCGACACCCACGCTCTCGCCGTGTTGGCCGACGCACTCGGAGGTGGGGTGACGGCGCGGCTGCACCAGAGGCTGGTGGAGACCGGCCTGTGCCTCGACGCGCAGGCGCTCGCGTGGCAGTTGCGCGACCCTGGCCTGTTCCAGGTGTTCGCCACCCTCAACCCCCCAACCGGGCACGCGAAGGTCGAGAGGATCATCCGCGCGGAGCTCGCGAAGGTGGTGGCGAAGGGCCTGCGGAAGACCGAGGTCGAGCGCGCCAGGGCCCAGGTGGAAGCGCAGACGGCGTTCCACCGCGACTCGCCGGCGCAGGTGGCGGCCGCTCTGACGGAAGCGATCTCGGCGGCGGACTGGCGCTTCTACCTCGACTACCCAGGCCGGATCCAGGCGGTCACGCGCGACGACGTGCAGCGGGTGGCTGCGGAGACGTTCGTGGACGACGGCGTGTCGGTCGGGTACTTCATCCCGAAGAACGACGGCGGCGCGGCGGCCCAGGCGCGGCCGGCTCCCGGGCCGCGCCCGTGCCACTGGCGCAGCGAGATCTCGGCCCGTGTCGTCCAGGCCGGGCTGCCGGGTGGCGGCCGCCTGCTCCTGCTGCCGCGCCGGACGAACACCACGGTTCACCTGCACGGCTCGCTGCTCGCCGGCCACGGCCTGGTCGAACCCGAAGCGTGGACGGCCGCGTCGCTCGTCCCGGACATGCTCGAGCGCGGGACCGCCAGGCACAGCCGGCTCGACCTGGCGCGCATCGTCGAGGACCGCGGCATCGACCTCGACGTGTCGGGGGACGGCTTCAACCCGCTCGAGGTGTTCTGTGCCGCGCGGTGCCTGTCCCACCACCTCCCGCTCGTCCTCGACCTGCTGGCCGAGATGCTGCAGCGGCCTTCGTTCCCGGCCGAGGAGCTCGAGAAGCTGCGGACGCTGCGCCTCGGGGAGCTGGCGCAGGCGCAGGAGGACACGTTTCACCGCGCGTTCGAGGCGTTCACCCGGCTCACCTACCCGCCGGGGCACCCCTACCACCGGCGCCCGCTCGGCCAGCGGCGCACGGGCCTCGAGCGCGCGAGCCGCGACGAGCTCGTCGCCGTCCACGGGCGGCTGTACGGCCCCGCGTCGCTGGTGCTGGCGCTGGTCGGGGACTTCGAACCGCGGCAGGTGATCAAGCGCCTCGAGGGCCTGCTGCAGCAGGGCGAGGCGGGCTGCGTCGAGATCCCGCCGGTGCCTCGGCGGATCCCCGCGGACGTCGCGCCGGGCGAGGCCACGGAGGCGATCCCGGACAAGCCGAACCTCGACGTGCTGCTCGGCCACCCGGGCGGCCTCCGGCGCGGCGACGACGACTTCTTCGCCGCCGCGCTCGGCAACGCCGTTCTCGGTCAGTCCACGCTCTCGTCGCGTCTCGGCATGCGGCTGCGCGACCGCGAGGGGCTGACCTACGGCGTGATCTCGCGCTTCTTCGGTGCCGCGCTGCTCGACGGCCCGTGGGCGGCGACGTTCTCGGTCGCCCCCGCCAGTCTGGCGCGGGCGGTGGCGGCGGCGCGCGAGGAGATCGCGCGGTTCGCGGCGGAGGGACCGACCGAGCAGGAGCTTGCCGACGAGCGGGCGGCGATGGCCGGGTCGTACCGAGTCGGCCTCGCCACGCCCGGCGGGCAGGCGCGGGAGCTTGCGCGCCTGACGCGCCATTCGCTGCCGGTCGAAGAAATGGACCGGATCCCGGAGAGGATCCTCGCGACCGGCCGCGCCGAGGTCGCGGCGGCCGTCCGCCGCCACATCGTCCCGGAGCGCCTCTGCCTGGCGGTCGCCGGCGGCGTCATTGCAAACCCCCCCGCCCCCGGCTAGCATCGTCGCACCATGCTGCGCGAGCTGGAGGTCCGCGACCTCGGGATCATCGAGAAGGTCAGGCTGCAGTTCCCAGCGGGCTTCATCGTCCTCACCGGCGAGACCGGCGCCGGGAAGTCGTTGCTGGTGCAGTCGCTGCAGCTTCTGGCCGGCGAGCGGGCCGACGCCGAGGCGGTGCGTTCGGGCAGCGACCGGCTGACCGTAGAGGGGTGTTTCGCCACCCCGCCGGACACGGGGGCGCGGGAGCTGCTGGCCGAGCTCGGCGTCGACCGCGGCGAGGAGCTGGTGCTGCGGCGTGAGGTCCAGGCCTCGGGGCGCTCGCGCGCCTGGGTCAACGACGTGTCGGTCACGGTCGGCGCGCTGCAGCGGATCGCGCCGCATCTGCTGGCGATCCATGGCCAGCACGAGCAACGCGGCCTGACCGACCCGGCCACGCACATCGCGCTGGTGGATGCCTCCGGAGCCCTTACGGCCGAGCGGGAGGAGGTCGCCGCGGCGTTCGCGGCGTGGCAGGAGACCCAGCAGCGCCTCGAGTCGCAGCGCCGCGCCCTCGCGACCCGCCGCGACCGTCTCGACGCGATCGCGTTCCAGGCACGAGAGATCGACGAGACGCACCCACAGCCGGGCGAGGAGGAGGCCCTCCGGGAGGAGCGCGCGTTCCTGCAGCACGCCGAGCGTATCGGCGAGCTGATGGGCGCGACGCTGACGGCGCTGGGCGGCGACGGGGGCGCGGTGGCACTGGCGCGCGCGGCGCGGGCCGTTCGTGAGTTGCAGGGGCTCGGGATCGGGCTCGGCGACGCTGCCACGGAGCTCGAGCAGGCGCAGGTCCTCGCCGAGGAAGCCGAGCGCGCCGTGCAGGGCCTCGCAGGCCGCGTGCGCCCCGCGCCGGAGCGCCTGGAGGAGGTGGAGAGCCGGCTGGCGGCGCTCGAACGGCTGGCGCGCAAGTACGGCGGCGCGACCGAAGCGGTTCTCGAGCACCGCGCGCGCCTGCAGGCGGAGCGTGAGGAGCTCGAAGGCGTCGAGGACGACATCGCGCGCCTGGCCCAGGCTGGCAGCGCCCTGGCCGCGCGCTATCTCGAGCTGGCGCGAGCCCTGTCGCGCCAGCGCGCCGCCGCAGCCGAGCGCTTCTCGGCGCGGGTGGTGGAGGTGCTCAAGGGCCTCGGCATCCCACGGTCCCGACTGCGGCTGGCGCTCGGCCTGCGCGGGTCTCCGACGGGTGTGCTCGAAGTGGATGGGGTCAAGGTCGAACCAGCGGCCGACGGCATCGACGCCGGCGAGTTCGAGCTCTCGACCAACCCCGGCGAGGCGCTGCGCTCGATGGCGCGCATCGCCTCGGGAGGCGAGCTGTCGCGCATCCACCTCGCGATGCGGACGGTCCTGCGCGACCGTTTGGCGCGCCGCGGGGCGCTCACGCTGCTCTTCGACGAAGTCGACGCCGGCATCGGCGGCAACGTCGCGGACGAGCTCGGCGAGCTCCTCGCCTCGCTCGGGGGGCGGGACCAGGTGCTGGTCGTCACCCACCTGCCACAGGTCGCCGGCCGGGCCGCCGCGCACTTCGTGGTGCGCAAGGAAGCCGCCCGCGGGCGCACCGTGACCCGGGTCGAGCAGGTGAGCGGCGATGCGCGCGTCGAGGAGCTGGTGCGAATGCTCGGGGGCGGAGCGCCGACGCCGGCGGCGCGCCAGCACGCGCGCGAGCTGCTCAAGACCCCCGGATGAAACGGCTGCCGTTCACCACCGAAAGCCACCTGGCGGGCGCAGCGGACGCAGTGCGGTCGGCGCTCGGCGGAGGCGGCATCGTCGCGCTCCCCACCGAGACGTTCTACGGCCTGGCCGTGCGCCCCGACGACGAGGCGGCCGTGCGCCGGGTCTTCGCTCTCAAGGGCCGCCCCGCCGAGCGGGCGCTCCTCGTCGTCGCGGCTTCGGTGGCGCAGCTCGCGCCCTGGGTCCACATCGCCCCCCGGTGGCGGGTGCGACTCGAGGCGGTCTGGCCGGCGCCGCTGACGGCGGTGCTGCCGGCCGCACTCGCGGTCGCCGGGGCCGGGGCCAGCACGCTCGCGGTGCGGGTCCCGGCGCACCGGCTGCTGCGGGCGCTGCTCTCCGAGGTGGGTCCGCTCACTGCGACCTCGGCGAACGCCAGCGGCGCGCCCCCATGTGCGCGACCCGACGACGTCGCCCGTGCCCTCGGGCACGGACTCGCGCTTCTGCTCGATGGGGGCGAGACGGCCGGCGGCGCGGCGACCACGCTGCTCGACCTCACCGTGGACCCGCCCCTGGTCCTGCGCGCGGGCGGGTGGAGACCTCCGGAGAGCTGGGGCGTGAACGCGGTCTGAAGTTTCCGCAGATTTTGCGGAAAAGCTTGCGGAAAACCCGGGCCGGCGCCCGCAAAGCCCCCCTGTCTCAACGGGTTATGCATCGTGCACTGCCGCCAGTGCGGCTGTATAACCAATTGAAGGAACATGAGTTGCGTGTATTGTGTGAGGAATGTTCCACTTGCCCGTTTTGACTCGGGCGGCCGTTCCACAGAACTTTCCGGCCCGGGCGCTGTGCTGGCTCGTTGCCCAAGGCGGCTGTGTGTGTTAGCGTGACCGCCCTGAACGGAGGGAGCGGTGAGGATCAGGACCTTTGCCGGCAAATCGCCCCGCTTTGGGGAGCGCGTGTTCGTGGCCGCGACCGCGGCCGTGGTGGGTGACGTCGAGCTGGCGGACGACGTGAGCGTCTGGTACGGCGCCACCCTGCGCGCCGACCTGCAGGAGATCCGCATCGGCGCACGCTCGAACCTTCAGGACAACGTGGTGGTCCACGTCGACGAGCCTGATTTTCCGGTCCACGTGGCGGAGGACGTCACCGTCGGGCATGCGGCGGTGCTGCACGGTTGTCGCGTCGACCGGGGGGCGCTGGTGGGGATGCACGCGACGGTGCTCAACGGCGCGGTGATCGGCGAGGAGGCGGTGGTCGCGGCCGGCGCCCTCGTGCCGCCGGGCATGACCATCCCGCCCCGGAACCTGGCGGCGGGGGTCCCGGCAAAGGTGCGGCGGGAGGTGACCGCCGAAGAGATCGAGCACATGCGGCGCGGCATTCGCAGCTACCTGCAACTCAAGACCCGGTACCTGGCGGACGCCGACGAGCGCGAGTTGGACGACCCTGAGGACTGGCGGGTGCGCGGATGATCCAGCGGCCGCGCGGCACCCGCGACCTGGTGCCACCCGAGAGCCGGCTCTGGCAGGCCGTCGAGGCGGTCGCCCGGGAGGTCTTCGGCTCGTTCGGAGGGGAGGAGATCCGCACGCCGATCTTCGAGCCGACCGAGCTGTTCGTGCGTTCGGTCGGCGAGACCACCGACATCGTGCACAAGGAGATGTACACCTTCCCCGACCGCAAGGGGCGTTCGCTCACGCTGCGGCCGGAAGGGACGGCGGGCGTTGCCCGGGCGTGGCTGGAAAATCGCCTCGGCGACCGCACCCAGCCGCTGCGCATGTACTACCTCGGCCCGATGTTCAGGTACGAGCGGATGCAGCACGGCCGCTACCGCCAGTTCTCCCAGATCGGCCTCGAGATCGTCGGGGCCGACACCCCCCTGGCCGACGCGGAGCTGCTGGCGGCGATGCACGAGTTCTTCCTGCGGCTGGGGTTTGCCGACCTCGAGATCCACCTCAACAACCTCGGCGACCCCGAGGACCGCGCGCGCTATCAAGATGTCATCCGTGCCGCCCTGGAGCCGCGCCGGAGCGAGCTCTGCGCCGACTGCCAGCGCCGCCTGGACGAGAACCCGCTGCGGGTCCTCGACTGCAAGGTGCCGTCGTGCCAGGTTGCGGCCGCCGACGTGCCCGCGCTGGACGACGTGGCTGGGGAGGCTTCCCGGCGGCACGTGACGCGGGTGGAGGCCCACCTGGAGCGCTTGGGCATCCCATACGTGCGCAACCGTCGCCTGGTGCGCGGGCTCGACTACTACCTGCGGACGGTGTTCGAGGTGGTTTCGCCGCAGCTCGGCACGAACACGGTGCTGTGCGGCGGTGGTCGCTACGATCGCCTGATCGCCGATCTCGGCGGCCCGGCCGTTCCCGGCGTCGGCTTCGCCATCGGCGAGGACCGCCTGGTGGAGGTGCTGCCGGCCCGCTTTCGGGACGCGGCGCTGGCCCGTCCGGCGGTGTACCTGGTTCCGCTCGGGGAGGCGGCGCAGGCCGCGGTCCTGGAGCTCGCGCGCCGTTGGGTGCGGGATGGCGTGCCCATCGAGGTGGAGATCGCCGGACGCTCCCTCAAGGCGGCCCTGAAGCGGGCGGACCGCGACGGGTTCCGCGTGGTGGCGATGTTGGGGGACGACGAGCTTGCCGCCGGAGCGGTAACCGTTCGCGACCTTGCCGCCGCCAGCCAGACCTCGGTCCCGTTCGCGTCGATGCCGGCCTTCTGGCGGGAACTGCCCGCGGCGGCCGCGCGTCGCGAGGGGGAACGGCCGTAAGGGAGGGGTCGGTCACGCCGGGCGGGGGGTACAATCCGCCGGTGCGCGCGCGAGTCTTCCGCCAACTTCCAGGCACCCTCTACTCCGCCGTCGTCATGGAGCTGTTCGAGAGGCTCGCGTACTACGGCATGGTGCTGGTGCTCGGGATCTACCTGGTCCAGCACATCGGCATCCGCCCGGACCTCTATGGGACGGTGTACGGGGTCTTCACCGGCGCGCTCTACCTGTTGCCGCTCTTCGCCGGGGCGCTCGCGGACCGCTTCGGCTACAAGCCGGCACTCGCCATCGCGTTTGCGACCCTCACCGGCGGCTACGTCCTCCTCGGCAGCACGGCGAGCTTCCCGCTCATCTGCGTGGCGCTGGCGCTGATCGCGGTCGGCGGCTCGATCGTCAAGCCGACGATCTCCGGGACGGTGACGCGCACCACCGAAGAGGGCACAACCAGGCCGGTCGGGTTCGGGCTGTACTACATGGTGATCAACGCGGGCGGGTTGATCGGGCCCGTGATCGCCGCCCAGGTCCGCAACCGGACAGAGTTCCGGTATGTGTTCTGGGTTTCCGCCGCCGCCTGCTCCCTCATGCTCGTGCAGGCGCTCGTCGCCTTCCGCGAACCTGTCACTCCCGAACAGAACCGCAAGCGGCAAGAGCATCGGCCGAGTGCTCGCGGATATGGTGCTGGTGCTCGGCAACTGGCGCTTCGTGCTCCTGCTGGTGATCTTCTCCGGATTCTGGGGGATGATCAACGTCTTGTTCGGCTTCATGCCGCTCTTCGTGGACGGTTTCTCCAACCTGACCGCGGTCGAGACGGCGATCGACCGTATCGTGCCGGTCACCCCGTGGGCCGGTCACTGGCTCAACCCGGAAGTGTTCATCTCCCTCGACGCCCTCCTGATCGTGTTGCTGCAGGCGCCGGTGAGCTTCGCGACGCGACGGTGGCGCACCTTGAGCGCGATGCTCGTCGGGACGGCCGTCTGCACGGTTGCCTGGGTGATGCCGGCGGCGTCGCGGGCAGCCGCGGTGGTGGCGCTCGGCATCGCCGTCTGGTCGCTCGGCGAGATGATCTGCTCCGCCCGCTTCTTCGAGTACTGCGGCTCGATCGCGCCGCAGGACCAGGTGGCCGTGTACCTCGGCTACTCCTTCTTCTCGATCTTCCTCGGCAACCTCTACTCGGGGCCGTGGGCGGGGTTCCTTTACCAGCGGTGCGTCACCGACCGGGTCGGGGCCCACCTGCAGCCGCAGTTCATCCACTTCTTCGCCGGCGTCATGCTGATGGGTGCGCTGGCGGCCGCTGGTCTCGCCGTCTATGGCGCCGTCGTGGCGCCGGCGAGAGTTTCAGTGGGCGGGTCGGAGGGGGCGGCACCCCGGTAGGCCGTCGCGAAGGCGTAAACGCCGACGCAGTGGGCCATGAAGCGGGTCGCGAGGATCCCGACGCAGCACAGCAGCAACCCGAATTGCGCGATGATCTCGGCCGCGGCCGCGATGAGGAACGCGAGGAGATAAACCCCGAAATTTCGCCCGATCACGGCGGCGACCCGGTCCACGTCGAACGCGCGGGCGGCGTTGCGGCCGGCGATCGCGCTGAGCAGGCCGGCCGGAAGATACAGGATCGTCGCCAGCGCGGCAGGCGGTCCCACGAGGATCACCGGCAGCCACGCCATCGCCGTGTTGGTCAGCGACATCACCAGCAGCGCCAGGCCGGCCGTCACGGCGACCGCCGGTAGCCAGAGCGCCATCGCCACGAGCCAGAGCTTGAGCCCCTCGACGAGGTCCTCGGCGGGCCGGTCCCAGGGAGGGAGGCCGGCCGATCCGCCCTCGAGAGCGTCCAGGGCCACGCGCCGCAAGTAGCCGAGGACGAGGAAACGCGCCGCAAGCGCGACCAGGACCGCCAGGGGAACGAGCGCCAGGGAGGGGTGAGGGAGGCGGCGGTGTCCGTGGCCGACCAGACCTGCCAGGGTCGGAAGGACGAGCAGGACCGGCAGCGCCTCCAAGGCGGCGCCCACCAGGACGCGCCGGAGCCACGCCGGGTGGCGGAATGGCGCGGCGAAGCTGTCGGAGAGGTCGCTCACGGTTGACGGTACGCACCTGTGGAGCCAAAGTTTCCGTGTGGCATCTTTTGCAGTTTAACGCGGTTGCCGCGGGGATCGGCGCCGGCTGCGCGAGGGGCTCGGAGGGCATCGTGTTGGAACGGGTCGTGTCAGGCGGTCAGACCGGGGTGGACCGAGCGGCGCTCGACGCCGCAATGGCGTTGGGCCTGGCGTGCGGCGGCTGGTGTCCACGCGGCCGGCGCGCCGAGGACGGCGCCATCCCGTCGCGCTACCCGTTGCGGGAGACGCACGGCATCGCGTACCCGGAGCGCACGGCCTGGAACGTTCGGGACTCCGACGCCACCCTGGTGTTGACCCTTGGCCGGCCGCGGGGTGGCACCGCGCTCACCATCAGCCTGGCACGCAAGGCCGGCAAGCCCGTGATGGTGGTGGACCTGAACGCGGACGGTCCGGCGGCCACCGAAGTCCGTGCCTGGCTCGACCGCGAAGGGGTGCGCATCCTCAACGTCGCCGGCCCGCGGGAGAGCCAAGCCCCCGGCGCCCACGCCCGAGCCTCCCGCTTCCTTCTCGCCACGTTTGGACCTGCGCCGCCATAAATGAAACAAGTCGGTACCAGGTACCTGAAAGTTGCAAGGTTAGCCGGTGAGCTGAACGGCGTCGATGATGCCGACGACGACGGAACGGACGGGAGCATCGGGAGAGGCGAGGACCTGGCGGGCGCCGTTGCCCTCGTCGAGGACCAACACACGCTCGCCCACCCCGGCGCCCACCGCGTCCACCGCGATGACGTAGTCGCCGGACGGCGTACCCTCGGCGTCCGTCTTCTCCACCACCAGGAGCTTCCTGGCGTCGTAGAACGGGTGGTTGATCGTGGAGTGGATCTCGCCGCTGACCCGCCCGAGGATCATGGCGCGGCCTCGCCCTCCGCCAGGTGGAGGCCGTCGACGATGCCGACGATGGCGTGGTCCACCGGGACGAAGGAAGGGTCGAGGGCGAGCGCGGCCTCCCGGCCACCCTCGTAGTAGACGAGCTCGCCGGGGCCGGCCATCCTGGTCGTGTCCGCCGCGACGAGGGGCCGTCCCTTCGCCGTGCCGCGTTTGTCGAGCGGCTGCAGGAGAAGCATCGGCGTGGACGCAAGGCCCTCGGCGACCGCGCACGGCACGACGACGCCAATGACCCGCCCGAGCAACATCAGCGTTCGGCCCCTTCGCCGTCGAGTTCGAGCAGCGCCGCCGAGCCGAAGAGGGTGCCCGCGCCAACATGGTCGGCGAGCGCCTCGTGGGGTGCCGGGATGATCCTGAAACCCGCCTCGACGCCGGCCTCGCGGAGGAAGCCGGCCGCGATCTCCACCGCCGCCTCGACGTCGTGCAGTTCGCCGTGATAGATCGAGAGTCCCTTGCCCGAGAGTCCGGCGTCGGCGAGGCGGAGCTCGACGAGCTCGACGGTCGTGCCCTTGAGCGCGAGCTCGGCGGCGCGGACGTTGGACGACACCGTGGACGTCTCGATGATGGCGAGCGAGCCGGCGCCGACCGACCGCCGGTGGCCGAGGATGGCGTCGTAGAGCTGGGAGTGGACGTCCGCCAGGAGCACATGATCGAGAACGCTGCCGCCCCCCTGGAGGAGCCCCTCGTGGCACGCTTCCTCCACCGAGGCGGTGGTGCCGCCGATCAGCGCGAGGAAGCGGCCCCGACTGATCGTGCCGCACTTGAGGAAGGCGATCGGGGAGCGCTTGAGCATCGCGTCGGTCGCAACCAGCCCGACCGCGATGTCCCTGAACTCCAGCACGGCGATGGCGGGGTGTTTCTTCATCACGTGATCCTGAAGTGGTCGACCAGGACGCAACGGCGCTGGCGCGAGAACGACCGCGCCGAGGTCGTACCTTCGCCGGTGGGGCTCGCGATGGTGAACGAGCAGCTCCCCTCGCCGTCGAGCCCGAGGCCGGCCTGGGAGCGGCCGTTCTTTACGAAAATGCTGCAGTTGCACTCCTTGGCCATGCGCGAGAGGTTTTCGAGGTTCTTCGAGTGCATCACCGCGGTGTGGCGGTTACCGCCCTCGACCTTGACCGCGAGCTCGATGGCGTAGCCGGCGTTGGGCACCCGGCAGAGGGGCAGGATCGGCATCATCTGCTCGGTCCACAGCAGGGGGTGGTCCTCGTCCACCTCGACGATCCCCAGGCGAGTGGCGGGTGGCACGTCCATGCCGAGTTTGGCGAGGATGAACTGGGCGTTCTTGCCGATCAGGCTGTGGTTGACGACCGCGGGCTGTCGCGGGCCGCGCAACTGGGCGAAGAGGACTTTCTCGAGCGCCGCCAGGCGGTGGCGGTCGATGAGCACCGCGCCGCTGCGGGTCATCGCCTTGATCAGCCCGTCGGCCACCATGTCGACGCAGATGACTTCCTTCTCGTCGACGCAGATGATGTTGTTGTCGGTCGAGGCCCCGGCAACGATGTCGCGGCCGGCCTTGTCGATATTCGCGGTTTCGTCCACGACCACCGGCGGGTTCCCCGGCCCGGCGCAGATCGCGCGCTTGCCGGAGCTCATGGCGGCCTTCACCACCGCGCCGCCGCCGGTGACGACGACCAGCCGCACGGCCGGGTGGCGCATGACCTCCTGGGCGCTTTCGATCGTCGGGCTCGCGATGCAGGTGACGACGTTCGGGGGACCGCCGGCGGCGGTGATCGCGGCGTTGAGCAGCGCCACCGTCTGCAGCGAGCAGCCCCGCGCGGCGGGGTGGACGTTGAAGACGACGGTATTGCCGGCGGCGAGCATGCCGATGGTGTTGCAGATGATGGTGGAGGTCGGGTTGGTGCAGGGGGTGATGGCGCCGATCACGCCGAACGGCGCCGGCTCGGTGAGCGTGAGCCCGTGGTCGCCGGTGACGGCGGTCGGGGCCAGATCCTCGATGCCCGGCGTCTTCTCGGCGACCAGGCGGTTCTTGACGACCTTGTCCTCGACGCGCCCGAGTCCGGTCTCCTCCCACGCCGCCCGCGCGAGGGCCTCCGAGTTCGAGAGCATGCTCCCCCGGATCGCCGCGATGACCTGCGCCCGGACCGCCAGAGGCAGCGCGGCGAACACCGGCTGTGCCGCCGCCGCGGCTTGCACGGCCTCGCCCACGCCGGTGAAGGCGCCAAGCCCGGGGGTGGCGGGACCCGCGTTGCGGGCGGCCGCGGCGTCGCCCCGGTCCAGGTCGGCGGCGATCCTGCGGGCGATCGCCTCCACCTCCTGCTCGGAGAGCCGGGTCGCGCTCATTTCTTGTACTTGGTCTCGCCGCCGACGGCCCAGGAGTCGACGATCGCCATCACCACCGCGTCGACCGGCCGCTTGTCGGTGACGCGGGTCTGGCGGGCCGAGCTTCCGGACGCGACGAGGACCATCTCCTCGGGGCCGGCGCCGACGGCGTCGGCGGCCACGAGAAAGGAGCCGGTCTCGCGGCCCTGCTCATCCACGCCGCGGACGAGCAGGAGCTTGAGGCCTTCGAGGCTCTTCTCCTTCTGGCTGGCCACCACGGTCCCGACCACCTTGGCGAGTTGCATGGGCGTGCCTCTCCGGGCCGCGCCTCCGGGCCGTCGCGCTCGGCCGCCCGGGGCGGGCCGCTACTTCTTGACCGCAGCCTTGGCCGCCGTCTGCTGGCCCAGCGGCATCACGGCGTCGACGTTGACGTGCGGGCGGGCGATCACGTGCACGGCGACAACCTCGCCGACCCGGCCGGCGGCCACCTGGCCGGCCTCGCACGCCGCCTTCACGGCGGCCACGTCGCCTCTGACGATGATCGTCGTGTAGCCGCCGCCGGTCTTCTCGTAGGTCACGAGCTCCACCTTGGCGGCCTTTACGGCCGCGTCCGCGGCCTCGACCACGGCCGGAAAAGACCTCGTCTCGATCATGCCCAACGCTTCCGTCATCTCACTGCCTCCTTGCTCCGGCGCCCCCGCGGGCGCGCGGCTCTCCAGTCCCGTCGTCACGCCCCGCCGGTCCGCGCCTCGCGGCCGCGGATGTCGGCGATCGCCTGTTCCGCGGCACGGTAGCCGACGTCGATGTCGCGCTCCTCGCCGCCGAGGTACACCCTGCCGAAGCTGCCGAAGGCGCGCACCTCGAGGATGTTGATGTTGGCGGCCTTCTCCGCCTCGTTGGCCGCGATGGCGGCGTACCCGGCGGGCGCGACCTCGAGCACGTACAGCGTGTGGCCAGGAAGGATCATGTCGCCGTGGCGAGTGCGGTTGATGAGCTGCGTGTGATACGGCGAGATGTTGCGAATCACCTGGCTGGACACGAGCTGGGGCTTGATGCGGTCCTCTTCCTTGAGTTCGAGCGCCTCGAGGATCGCCCGTCCGGCCTGGCGGACATCGGCCTGGGAGTCGGAGTGGATCTCGAGCATGCCGTAGAGGCGCTCGATGATCAGCATGCCGGGCCTGACGTCGGTGGCTTTGAGGGCCACGTCCGTGACCCGCATGATCTCCATCCCTGGCGCGATCTCGACGAACAGCGAGGCCTGACCCGGGGTGGGGAGGAAACCCTGCGCCACGGTGCCCAGGAACGAGGCGTACTGCGGCTGCAGGCTGTCCAGGAAGACGTAGCAACGGAGCTCGGCCATCGCGTTATCCCTTCCGCGCAGCGAGCGCCTGCGCTTCCTCCATGATCTGCACGCTGCTGCTGCACCCGACCCGCGTCGCTCCCGCCCGGATCATCCTGACCACGTCCGCGTAGGTGCGGATCCCGCCCGATGCCTTGACGCCCAGCTTCCTGGGGGCCACGGTTCGGGCCATCAACTCGATGTCCTCCACGGTTGCGCCCCCCTTGGAGAAGCCGGTGGAGGTCTTCACGAAGTCGGCGCCGGCTTTCATGGCAAGCTCGCAGCCGCGGACCTTCTCGGGATCGGTCAAGAGCGCGGTTTCGAGGATCACCTTGCACGCCGCGCGCCCCTCCTTGCACGCCTCCACAACGCCCCGGATGTCGCGGCGCACGAGGTCGTCGTCACCGCCCTTGAGCGCCCCGATGTTGACGACCATGTCGATCTCGCGGGCACCCTCGCGGAGGGCGCGCCGCGCCTCGAGAGCCTTGATCTCCGGCGGCTGGGCGCCGAGCGGGAACCCGACGACGCAACACACTTTGACCGGCGAGTCGCGGAGCGCCATCTTGCAACGTTGCACGTACGACGGGTTGACGCACACCGAGAAGAAGCCGAACCGGCGGGCCTCGTCGCACAGCTTCTTGATGTCGTTGTCCGTCGCTTCCGGCTTCAGGAGGGTGTGGTCGATGAGCTTGGCGAGTTCCCCGGGCGGGATCGCAGGGCCTTGCCCGTCGGCGGCCGCCACCTGACCGAGCAACTCCTTGACACGCATAGTGATGCGCTCAATGTCGCCGTCGGCTACGGCGCCGTCCACGGGTCCTGAAGCCAGCGCGGCGCGCTCGATCTCCCCGATCATGCGGACGCGGTTGCGGTGGCGGTCCACGGTGCAGCTCGCCTGCAGGAACGCCTCGACGATCGCCTTCGCGGTTGTCGCGTCCACCTGCGAGGCGCCGAGGGCGAGGACGTTGGCGTCGTTGTGCTCACGGGCGCTGCGCGCCAGGGCGACGGTGTGGCACGCGGCGGCCAGTACCCCGGGGACCTTGTTGGCGGCCATCGCCGAGCCGATGCCGGTGCCGTCCACGACGACGCCGAAGTCGCACCGGCCCGACGCGACCAGCCGCGCCACGGCCTCGGCGAAGCGAGGGTAATCGACGGGTTCGGTGCCGCTCGTCCCGCAGTCCTCGACCCCGTAGCCGAGGCCGGCGAGATGGTCCAGGAGTTGTCGCTTGAGCTCGTAGCCGCCGTGATCAGCGCCCAGCGCGACCTTCAAGTGCTGCGCCATTCGGGGATGATACAACGATTCACGACGATTGCGACGGCGCGCCCGGCGGCGACAAAAGCAAGAGCCCGTGCGCCGAAGGAGGGCTGCCGCCTCCGGGGCACGGGCTCGAAACCTTCCGGGTCGGTCGTTATTTCGGGGCTTCGCCAGCCGTGGCCGTGGGGTTGATGTCGTCGAGCACGATGCCGAGGTTCTTGGCCCCGTGGTCGTTGCACATATCCATGAAGCGGGCCACCTTGTCGTAGGGGAGGTTGCCGTCGGCCGCGAAGAAGACGACCTTGTTCTCGCGGCCCCTGGTGATCTCCTCGAGCTTATTGAGGAAGTCCCTCTCGGTGTACTGCTCCTTGTTGATGAACATCCCGCCGTCCTCGCTGAGGCGGACGACGATCTGGTCGAGGTTGGTCGGGGGCGGAGTGTTCGTCACCTGCTTGGGCGGGACCTTGGTCTCGTACCCGCGCTGGAGCAACGGCGTGACCACCATGAAGATGATGAGGAGCACCAGCACCACGTCCACGAGGGGAGTGATGTTGATGTCACTCTTCATGTCCCCCATCTTGCCGCCGGTCATTGCCATGGCGTTTCTCCTTCAGCCGAAAGCGGGCTCGCCGCGAGCGTCAGCTCGCCCCTTTCTTCGTTGTGATGAGGCCGACCTTGCTGAAGCCGGCGTCGTTGAGGGCCTTCATCACCTCGCGGACGTCCTTGTACTTGAGCCGGCGGTCCGCCTTGATGACGACCTCCTTCTGGGGGTCGGCCTTCAACATGTCGTCCATTCGCCTGATCAGCTCGGCTCGGGTCGGAATCCAGTCCTGGCCGATGAACATCTTGCCGTCCTCCTGGATCGCCACCTTGACCTGCTTCTGGCCCTCGGGGTACTTGTCGGGGTTGCTGGTCTCGGGGAGCAACACAGGCACGCCGGACTGCAACAACGGTGTGACCACCATGAAGATGATCAACAGCACCAGGCAGACATCGACCAGAGGCGTGACGTTGATGTCAGACTTCACGTCACCCGAGCCGATCACGGGCGGCTTGTCGTGTTCAGCGCGCCGCCGAGCCGATCGCATCGCTGCCTCCATGCTTCTTGATGAAGAAGTCGATCAACTCCGAAGAGGAGTTCGCCATCTCGACCTGGAAGCGCTCAACCTGGTTCAGGAAGTAGTTGTACAGCCACACGGCCGGGATGGCGACGAACAAGCCCATCGCGGTGGTGACGAGGGCCTCGGCGATGCCGGCGGAAACCGCGCCCAGACCGCCCGAGCCGGTGATGGCCATGCCGCGGAACGCGTTGATGATGCCGACGACGGTCCCGAACAGACCGATGAAGGGCGCGGTGGCGCCGATCGTTGCCAGGCCGCCGAGGCCGCGCTTGAGGTCGGCCGTGGTCATCAGGGTGGCGCGCTCGATTGCGCGGCGGGCCGCCTCGATGACGTCGTAGCCGGTCAGCGGGCTGTTCTGCTCCTCGACCATGAACTCCAATAGGCCGGCCGCGACAACCTTGGCCAGATGGCTGTTCTTGAACTTCTTCGAGGCTGCGATCGCCTCTTGGGGGCGGTTCTGCTTGAGGTACTGGGTGGTCAACAGGGCGAACTGAAGCGACTGCTTTTTCGCCGTGCGGTAGCGCCAGTAACGCTCACCGGAAAGGGTCAGCGAGTAGATCGACAGGACCGCCAAGAGGAGCACAACGGCCTTGGCAATGAAGCCCATCGACGTCCACAGTCCTACGAGTCCAAATTCCATTACACTTTCCTCCTATCTCTCTCTAGGCTCTCAAGGCCTGATCGCCTATTGCAGGGTGAAGTTTACCGTCACGGTCAGGTACACGCTCACGGGCCTGCCGTTGAGCGTGGCTGGCTTGTACTTCCACTTTTGAATTGCGGCGGTCGCGGCTTCGGAAACGCCCATCGGAAGGCCGCGCAGCACGCGAGCGTCGGTCACGTTGCCCTGCTTGTCGATGATCGCCTCGACGATCACCACCCCTTGGACGCGCGCCTTGCGGGCGATCTCGGGGTAGACCGGCTGGACGCGTGTCACCAACTCGGGCGGCACGACCTCTCCGCCGATCCGGATCGGAGGCTCGTCCACCGCGCCGCCCGGGACGCCGCCGACGACGCCGCCTACGACGCCGCCCGGGATGCCCCCGGCCACGCCGCCCTCGACACCGCCCTCGACGCCGCCCTCGACGCCTTCACCGCTGTTGCCGGACGACTTCTCCGGGATCTTGTCCGGGATGGTGACCGGCTGGACGACCTGGGTCGTTGGAGCGGCCTGGATCACTGGTTTGGGCACCACTGCGGCCGGCTTGGGCGGCGGCGGTGGTGGTGGTGGTGGTGGCGGGGCCTGGTAGAAGCTCACCTGGATCGGCGGGTCCGCCACCTCGGGAACCGACCACATCTGGGCGACGACATACCCGCCCAGGACGACGACGTGAAGGAGCAGCGCGATCGGCAGGACGGCCAGGAGCGTCGTGTTCCGCTTCTGCTTCTTCGATGCGATTAGCGTGTTCTCAAACATGGCTCCCCCGGTTACGACTTGGCCAGCGACGTTTGCTTCTTGAGCTTCTCGCGCAGGGCCAACGCCTTGGTGCGCCACTCCTCGGCCTTGTCGAAGTACTGCTGCTTTGCGGCTTCGGTGGTCTGAAGCTTCGCCTTCTCGCGGTAGAGGAGGTTCGTGTAGATCATGGCGTCGAAGTACTCGGGCTGCATCTGCAGCGCCTTGTCGGCCGCCGTGAGGCCGAGGTCGATGTAGTCGCCGCGCTGCTGCGGCGTGATGGACGCGTCGCGGTAGGCCTTGTCCCAGCAGTAGACCGAAACGAGGTAATACGGCTCCGCGTCGGTCTTGGGGATGTGGGCCACGATCCAGTCGTACGCTTCCTTGATCCGCTGGGTGCGCAGGTAGATCGTGACGATGAGCTTGTTGGCCTTGACGTCGCCGGGGTTCTTCCGGACCGCGTCCTTGAGGTAGGTCAGGACGTCGTCGAACTTGCTGGCGTTCATGTACGTCGTGACCATGAAATCCTGCGCCTTGGTGTCCTGCGGGAAGGCGGCGAGGTACTTCTTGAACGCGTCGATCGCGGTCGAGTAGTACTGCAGGTTCTCCGGAGTGTCGACGCCGGGGCGGTACAAGGTCATCGCGGAGAGCGCCACCGACCGCCACGCGAACTTCAGGCTCGGGTCGAGCGCCAACCCCTTCTGGAACTGGATCAGGGCGTCCTGGTACTTCTCGTTCTTGTAGTAGGAGTTACCCTTATTCAGCTCCATCCGGGCCTGCAGTTTGTCACAACCGCTCAGGAGCACCCCTGCGACCAGGATCAACAAGATTGGGGGTACGGCGACTTTGCGCATAAGAAGGTTCCTCCAGCTGGCGCCAAGCGGATGTTTTGCTGAGAAAGGTTCAGGTCAAACCTGGAGAGTTGACCCACACCCTACGGTCAGCTCGTTGGCGTCTCTTGTTCTCAACACGCATCCGGGTGACTTGCCTCCCAGTTCAGACTTCCGGCCCGTGGACCGGCGAGGGTAGAACCCGGAATTTCGGGTTTCGTAGAGTGTAGGGCCCTCGTGCGATCTCGGCTCCCAGCCCTCCTCCCGCGCGCCCGCCAATATGAGACTGCAAGGGTTGCGTTGTCAAGTGGGTGGCGTCCTTTCTTGCCCGATCTTGTGAAATTGCGGTGCAAGGCGACCCCCGGCGGCGTAGTCCCGGAAAGTGTCCGGCCGGCGATGAGATCGGGCTAATCGACGGGGTTGGTCCGGCGCCTCACGGGATGAGAATCCCGGACTGCGGCGTGCGCGTTGGGGGTGTATTAGAGTGAGTTCGACCAAGGAGGGCTGGGCGCTGCGCGAGGCGGCCAGCCCGGCGTGCGCGCCCGGGGTTCGAGAGGGGGTTCCTGACATGACGGATGCGACCGAGACGACCGGGAGCGCGGCCGCTGCGCCGCTCGCCCCCTGCGTGCTGGTCATCTTCGGAGTCTCTGGGGACCTGGCGGCGCGCAAGCTGTTGCCGGCCCTGTACAACCTTGCCTCCGCGCGCCTGCTGCCCGAGGCGTTCGCCGTCATTGGGGTCGCGACAAGGGACCTGGGGGCCGAGGAGTTCCATGACGCGATCGGCCAGGCGCTGCAGGAGCGTTTGGGAGACGGCTTCGCTCCGGAACTCTGGGCAGGGCTGGCGCGGCGCCTCCACCTCGTGGCGGGAGATCTGCGGGCCCCGGAGACCTACGGGCGCCTGCGAACGACGCTGGCGCAGGTCGCGGCGGCGCACGGCACCGGGGGCAGCGCGCTCTTCTACCTGTCGACGCCGCCCTCCCTGTTCGGCGAGATCGTGCGGCGGCTCGGCGAGGCCGGTCTGACGCGCGAGGACGGCGGGGCCTGGCGCCGGGTCGTGATCGAGAAGCCGTTCGGGCACGATCTCGACTCGGCCCGCGCCCTCAACCGCGAGATCGCGCAGGTCCTCGCCGAGCGGCAGGTCTACCGGATCGACCACTACCTCGGCAAGGAGACCGTGCAGAACATCCTGATCTTCCGCTTCGCCAACGGGATCTTCGAGCCGGTGTGGAACCGCCGCTACGTGGACCACGTCCAGATCACCGTCGCCGAGCAGCTCGGGGTGGAGCACCGCGGCCGCTACTACGAGGAGGCGGGGGCGCTGCGCGACATGGTGCCCAACCACCTGCTGCAACTCCTCTCGCTGGTCGCCATGGAGCCGCCGTCTTCGTTCGATCCCGAAGCGGTGCGCAACGAGAAGGAGAAGGCCCTTTCGGGCATCCAGCCGATGAGCCACGAGGAGGTTCTGAGGCGGGCGGTACGCGGCCAGTACGGCGACGGGGGGATGCCGGACGGGGCGGCGGTTCCCGCGTACCGCTCCGAGCCGTACGTGGCCGCCGACTCGCCGGTCGAGACCTACGCGGCGGTGAAGCTCCTGATCGACAACTGGCGCTGGGCGGACGTGCCGTTCTACCTGCGCACCGGGAAGCGGCTGCCAGTGCGCACGACGCAGATCGTCATCCAGTTCAAACGGGTGCCGTTCAGCCCGTTCCGCCAGACCCCGGTGGACCACCTGAGCCCCAACCGGCTCGTCCTCCGGCTGCAGCCCGACGAGGGTATCTCGCTGCGCTTCTCGGCGAAGGTGCCGGGAGCGGCCGTGCGCATCGGCGCGGTCAACATGGACTTCTGTTACGCCGACTACTTCGGGTCGCAACCTTCGACCGGTTACGAGACGCTGCTCTACGATGCGATCAACGGCGACGCGACGCTCTTCCAGCGGGCCGACGCCGTCGAGCGGGGGTGGAGCGTCGTGACGCCGATCCTCGACGTGTGGCGGGCGCTGCCGCCGCGGGTGTTCCCGAACTACGCGGCCGGCACCTGGGGCCCCGAAGAGGCCGACCAGGTGCTGGCCCGTGATGGCCGCGCCTGGAGCAACGAGACCTGAGCCGCACGGTTTACCTCATATCCGGATACCGGTGGGCCGGCCCCGCGCGGCCGCGGTCCGGTGCCTGGCGCCGCGACCCGGGTGAGCATCCTGACCCGACTGGGGTGAGGCGGTGCGCAAGGCCCGAAAACGCTCGCCCCGCCGGTCGGCGGGGCGGGCTCAGGCTGCGAGATGCCTCAGGGTGACCGGTGTGCGCCGGTCAATTCGCCTTCACCGGATCGGGCGGTCGCGCCGGCAGCTGCACCGGGTTGGCCGCGATCGCGTTCATCACCTCGGTCACGCCGCGCTCGAGCTGCGGGTCGTGGCCGGCCGCCACCGCCGCCGGGTCGTTCTCGACCACGACGTCGGGGTCGAGGCCGTGCCCCTCGATGATCCACCTGCCGTCCACCGAGCCCATCCCGCCGAGGGGCATGAACACCTGGCCGCCGTCGATCAGCGGTCCGCGGCCGGAGATCCCGACCACGCCGCCCCACGAGCGCTTGCCGATGAGCGGCCCGAGGCCCGCCTGGCGGAACATGTACGGGAAGATGTCCCCGTCGGAGGCCGAGGTCTCGTTCAGCAGGCACACCATGTGCCCGATAAACACGCTGCCGGGGTAGGTCCCGGTGTCGTCGCGCAGGCTCGAGTCGGTGGTGGCGAGCCACTTGCGGGCAAGACGGTCGATGATCTGCTGCGAGACGTTGCCGCCGCCGTTGGCGCGCACGTCCACGATCAGGCCCTCTTTTCGGATTTGCGGGTAGTACCACTTGATGAACTGGGAGGTCCCCGCCGAGCCCATGTCCGGGATGTGGAGGTACCCGACCCTGCCGCCGGTCAATGTCCCGAAGCACGCAGCGGCCGGTGCCGCGGTTGCAGCGTACCGCGTTCCGGCGGTCTTCTCTGCGATGGGGGTGTCGGCGTGCTGCGGGGCGGGACGTCGCGATGCCGGCGCCACAGGGGTCGTCGCTTCGCCCTTGAGCGCTTCCCGGAAACAGCGGATGGCGGTGCCGAGGTTCTTGCCGATCTCGGGGGCCCGCTTCGGCCCGAACGTGACGAGCGCGATGGCCGGCACGATGCGCCAGTGAAACGGTGACAACGCACCGGCGAACATGCTTGCACCCCCTCGCGGATCGTCGCAAAGGAGGCGCTGCCCCCTCGAGGTCATGCGACGCGGGCTCATCCGGAGACTGGGGTTCGGCGCGCGCGGTCCTCTGGCGGGCCGGCCGCTCGGCTGAGACGGATCTGGTCTAGCATGGCCCTCACCGCCCTGTGCCGGGCGGCCGGGAGGTCTGGCGTGGTCCCAGGGATGAGGTGCGCGATCGCCGGCATCATGGTGGCGACGGCCGTACGGGCCGCGGCGGCGCAGTCCGTCGCGCCTCCAACCTCGGTGAGTCCGCCGGCCGCCGTCGCAACCACCGCTGGCGCCAGCGCGAAGCTCGAGGGGTTGATTCCAGAGTTGATGGTGAAGGGCGGTGTGCCAGGCCTCGCCGTGGCGGTGATCCGGGAGGGGGCCGTCGCCTGGATCCGGGGCTTCGGCGTCGCCAGTGCGTCGAGCGCGACGCCCGTGACCCCCGAGACGGTCTTCGAGGCGGCGTCTCTCGGACAACCCGTCTTCGCCTACGCGGTGCTGCGCCTCGCCCAGCGCGGGGGGATCGACCTCGATCGCCCGCTGCCGGCGTACGCTCCCAACTACGACGTGAATGGCGACGAGCGCATTCGGAGGATCACGGCTCGCCGAGTGCTGTGCAACACCACCGGATTCCCGAACCGGCGGCGGGGCTCGGAGTTGACGATCGACTTCGAACCGGGCGAGAGGTTCTCGTACTCTGAGGAGGGCTACGCCTATCTGCAGAAGGCCGTCGAGACCATCACGGGCCTCCCGCTCGATGAGTTCGTCCGGAGGGAAGTCTTCGGGCCGCTCGGAATGACGGCTTCGAGCTACGTCTGGCGCGCGGCGTACGAAACCACGGCCGCTGTCGGTCACGACTACCTGCAGCGGCCGGTCTCCAGGCAGGCGCCGGCCCAGGTGAACGGGCCGTCGAGTCTGTACACCACCGCAACCGACTATGCGCGCTTCCTCGTGGAGGTGCTGCACCCGAGGCTCCTCGATCCCGCAACGGTCGCGAAGATGCTGAGGCCGGAGATCAAGGTATCCACAGGCCTCGCTTGGGGGCTTGGGTGGGGGATCGAGGACGTCGGGGCGCGGTCGTTCTTTTGGCACTGGGGTGACCGCATCGCGTCCCGAGCGTTCGCCATCGGTTGTCGGGAGACCGGTGACGGGGTGATCGTCCTGACCAACAGCGAGAACGGCCTGTCGGTGGCGGAGCCGATCGTCGCCGCCGTGCTGGGCGGGACCCACCCCGCCTTCGCCTGGCTCGAGGTCGAGCCCTACGATTCGCCGGCCCGCACGATCCGCGAACGCCTGGTGCGGGCGGGAGTCGCCAACGGGGAGCGCGGCGTGTACCGGACCCTCAAGGAACTCGAGCGTACCTATCCTCGGCAGGCGTTCACCGAGTCGCTCCTCAATACGGTCGGGTACGAACTGCTCGCAAAGAAGCAGCCCGAGGCGGCAACCCTCGTGCTGGAGCGCAACGCCAAGCTCTACCCCAAATCGTCGAACGTGTACGACAGCCTCGCGGAGGCCTATGCGGCCGAAGGCGACGTGCGGTCGGCGATCCGCTACTACGAGAAGTCCCTGGCGATCAACCCCGACAACACCAACGCGAAGGTCGCCCTGCGCACGCTCCGGGAGGCGAAGTCGCGCTGACCCCCCGCCCCGAACACGCAACAATTAGGTACCTGGTACCGCATTGTTCCACCTTTTGGCTGTCCGCGAGGGTGAGCGCTTGCCGTTCGCACGCTAGGCACGGTCCGATGGCGTGGCCGGATGGGCGCAGCCGTCCCGTTTCCGGTTCGTTGGACCGACCATGGCCCGTGGCCGCCCTGCAGGGGACGCCGCCCCACGCACGTCAGCGACCCAGGGAGAGGATGTACTCGGCGACCGCCTGGTACTGAGCTTCCGTCAACTTGATCGCGGGCATCTGCGGGAAGTCGGGGCGTTTCTTCCCGGGTGCTTTCACCCAGGCAATCAAGGCGGCCGGGTCGCCCTTGTAGATTCGGTCGACCTCGGTGAGTGGGGGTCCGACAAGGCGGGTGTCCCGCGCATGGCAGGCGCTGCAGATCGACCTGAAGACCTGTTCGCCCGGGGAAAGGTGAGCGTCCCCCTTTGTCTGGTGGATCCCAACCTTTGCGCGCATCCGCGCCGCCATGGCCGCCTCCCCGAACTCGACGGTGCGCGCCGCCATCGCCGCCCGGTGGGGTTCGAGGGCCCGTTCGCGGTACAGGTGGCGGCCGTACGCCATGAAGATCACTGTGCCGGCGAGCGCGGCGACGGTGGCCATATAGCGAACCCCAAGGCGGGCCGCAGGCTCCATCACCTCGCGGATCAGGAGGACGATCGCCACGAGTGCGAGGCTGACCCCGGCGAGGATGTTGAACGCCAGCGTCCAGGAGACGCCCGCGTCGGGCAGGGTGAAGAACAGTAGGGGTCCGAGGAGGAGTTGCAGCCCCGTGGCGCCGAGCGCGACCGAGGCGAATCGGCGGCGCAGCGCCCGGCGGTCGAGGTCGCGGAAAACCCTTTCAACCGGGTAGCCCGCGCGTCCGAAGTAGGCCATCAGGAACAGGGCCGTCAGCGCCACCGACGCGGTCACGAAGTGGAGATAGCGCGGCAGGACGTTGGGGAGGACCAGCGCCGTAAGGAACCCGTGCACGGAGGTCCAGCGGTCGGGGAAAAGCATGAGGTTGATGTTGGTGAGGAAGACCAGCGGGACGATCAGGAACAGCACGCTGGCGAGGGCGCCGATCGCGATGTGCAGGCCCTTGGCGTCGGCGAGGCGGTCCCATGTGTACTTGTGCAGGTAGGTGAGCAGGAACGCCGCCGCGACCAGGGGGATGATCGCGAGCCACGCCGCCCCGGTGAGGGCGTTGGCGGAGTAGAAGAACACCGTGTAGAAGACGTTCATGACCAGCAACGGTCCGACCCCGAGTACCACCGCCAGGCTCTTGTTGACCGTCACTGTGGCCGCGATCTCGCGCGCCAGGGTGTCGCACTCGGGCTGCCGCCGGCCCCGGACTTCGAAGGCAACCGTGAGCAGCGAGCCGCCGACCATGAGGGCGACGAACAGGATGTGGATGAGAAACAGGAACACGATGGCAAGCTCGAGGAAGAGCGGCGAGGCCGGCAGCGGCAACGGGATGTCGTGCGGTGCGGGAAGCGGACCCATGGCTCACCGGCTCCCCGGCGCGGTCGCGCCGTCAGGTGGCACCCGTACGCCGGCGGTCTGGGCGCCGTTAAGTTCGGCGGGCATGCGGCGCAGCGCCAGCAGGTAGTCCGCGACGGCGCCTGCCTCCTCCTCGGTGCCCGGGAACGGCGGCATGTACGGGCGCACCGTGTGCATGGTGCGCAAGTATCCCTTGACCACGTCGCGGTCCCACGGGCCCGCGCCGTAGAGGTTGGTGAGCTTGACGAGCACCGAGTTGACCCCCGAGGTGGTATGGCAACGGGTGCAGCAGATCAGGAACAGCTCACGGCCTGCTTCCTCGCGGTTTGCCGGCGTGATCGTGCGCGACGAGACGTAGGCGGCGTGGGCGAGCACGCCCTCCTCTTGCAGCAGCGGCACGGCGTCGGCGCGGATGCCGTTGGCGTACATGTAGGTTCCGATCACGAACGGTTTGCGGATGAACTCCCGCACCCGCTCGAACGAGCCCAGCAGCACGAGGACGAGGCAGAACGGGACCAGGAGCGCGGCGCGCGGCAGGCGGCGCGGGGCGAGCGCGCCCCACGTCGCGACCGCCAGCACGACGCCGCCCATCGCCGCGAGGGCAACGGCGATGTCCCGATACCAGCCCTGGTACGCCTGCGTTGCCAGGGCGACCGGCACGTTTGCCAGCATCCACGCGGGCACGCGGGCGCGATACCACCACCCCCCTGCCAGGGCGAGAGGGGTCCATGCCAACACCCAGAACGAGAGCAGGCGAACCGCCTCCACGCGCAGGTCGCGCTCGGAGCGCGTGAGGAAGAAGGCGAGGCCGAGCGCGAACAGCCCCGCCGCGAGCATCGCCATCGGGGTACGGAAGGCGAGCTGGGGGAAGTAGATCGGGTTGAAGACTCCCGAGACGAAACTGCGCTGGGAGACCCAGCTTCCCGGCTCCATCATGAACGAGAGGATCGCCACGATCACGGCCATGGTCAGCCAGGAGAGCAACGAGAGCCCAGCCCCAAGGGCGATATGGGCGCGCTTGTGCCGCTGTCCCATTCGCTCCCAGGTGAGAAAGTAGGTCATGATCGCGATGACCTCGAGGCAGAACACGATCCATTCGACGAACCAGGCGCCGAAAAACACGCGGATCAGGCTGCCGATCGCGGCCGGGTTCACCAGCGACGTGGCGAACCAGATGCCCACCCCGGTGAGGGCGCCGACGCTGGTTGTGATGATGAAGCACACCGCGAGGGTGCGGTGGGCGAGGCGGTCCCAATCCGGCCGGCCGTGGCGCAGCCCTCGAAGCTCCATCATGGTGACCAGCGGCATGGCGCCTACCGCCAGGGCGTGGTTGATCACCACGTGGAGCACGGCAATCCCGGCGATGAGCAGGCGGTTGCCCGCGAAGTCCAGGTGGAAGATGGGGAAGTCCATCTCGCCGTCACCTCCCTGCGCCGAGCCTTGCGGTGGGAACGCCACCGAGGTTCCGGGCGGACCCTACACCGCTGACACGGTTACCCACTGTGGGTTTCTCATCGTCGACTGATTGCGACTCACGTCCGTTGCGACGGAGCAAAGGTTATCACAGGAGCGGCCACGGTCTCGACGCATCCGGCGCAACGGCCCCGACCAAATCGGGTCTCGGCTGTCCTCGGTGCCAGAATATGGAACTATGAGGTACCAGGTACCTAAAAGGTACCTAATTTCGCGTCGCGGCCAGCGTAGTGAGGAACGCCGCGGCCCAACGGTAGATATTGTGCTCCTGCACCGTCCGGTGCATGCGGTCCATGCGCGCGTGCCGCTCCGCGGCCTTCATTTCCACCCCGGAGTGGATGGCTTCGGCGAACTGCTCCGTGTCGTAGGGGTTGATGATGAGGGCATCTGCGAGCTCGCGCGAGGCCCCCGCGAACTCGGAAAGGACCAGAACACCCTCGCGTGCGACTTGTGCGGCGACGTATTCCTTGGCGACGAGGTTCATCCCGTCGTGGAGGGAGCTGACGATGCACATCGAGGCCATGGTCAGGAACGCGTGGACCGCACTCACGTCGTGATGCGCGACGAGAAAGTGGATCGGCTGCCAATCGCCGGTCTGGTGCTTCCAGTTGATCTCGTCGGCGATGGTTTCGAGCTGAGCGATGTGATCGCGGTAGCGGCGGATGTGGGTGCGGCTCGGAGCGCCCAGTTCCACGAACGTGAATCGCCCGCGGTACTGGGGGTACTTCTCGAGGAACCGGTCAACGGCGCGAAAGCGCTCCGGCAGGCCCTTCGTGTAATCGATCCTGTCCACGCCTACCGCGATGAACGCGTTTCCGAGGTTGTGCTCCTTCTTCAACCCGGCGATCTGCTCCGCCAGCTGCTCGCCGGCCGGGACTTTGCGCTCGGCCCAGTCCTGGACGCTGATGGGGAAGGGCCGCACCCGCGACACGTGGCCCTTGAGTTCGACGGAGAAGTGGTCCCAATCGAGGCGTGATTCGAGCACGCGATCCACCGTATCGAGGAAGCTGTTGCAGTGCTGCTGCAGGTGAAAGCCCACAACGTCGGCGCCCAACATGCCGGCGAGGAGCTCCGCGCCGTACGGGCAGATGCGGAATGCCTCGGGGTTCGGCCAGGGGATGTGCCAGAACAGGCCGACCAGCAAGTCCGGGCGAGCGGTCTTGAGCAGGCCCGGAACCAGAGCGAGCTGGTAGTCCTGGACGAGCACGACGGCATTGCCGTCGCCGACTTCCTCGAGGACGGTGTCGGCGAAGCGCTGGTTTGCATTTCGGTAGAGTTCCCAGTCGGGCGCGCGGAAGACCGGGCGCTCGTGCGCGAAATGGCACAAAGGCCAGATGCCCTCGTTGGAGAAGCCGTAGTAATAACCCTGTTCCTCCTCGCGCGTCAGCCAGACGCGCCTGAGGGTGTAGCGAGCGTCATCGGGCGGCACGGTGAGCCGGCCTGCGCCGTCAGCCGTCTGCCGGTCGGCGTCGCCGGCCCCGTGGGCGATCCACACCCCGCCGCACGCCTGCAACACCGGGTCGAGCGCCGTGACCAAGCCCCCGGCGGGCACGATCATCTGAACCCTGCCGTCGCGCATCTGGTGCATGTAGGGCTCGCGGTTGCTCACGACGATCAGCTGGCGCGCCTCGCCCAGTGCCGCGATCGCATGGACCCGCAACCGGTCGCGGGTCCAGACCTGCTCCGCATGCATCGCCGCCTGGGAGAGCCGCTGGCCCGTCGAGCGCGCCGCGCGAAACGAAGCCGCCAGGCGGCCGGTCTCGCTGACCAGCATCTCGGAGGGGAGGCCGGAGGGGGGAGCCTCGCCCAGGTTCTCGGTGCGCAGTCGTCGCATCCAGTTGGCAAGCCTGTACAGCGGGCGCTCGTAGGTCAACCACGTCGCGCCGACGACCAGGGTCACGGTGAGGAGCGTCAGGACCAGGATCCAAAAACCGAACTGGACCAGGCGCTCGGTGGCGCGGTCGTCGATGAAGGACACGTCCTGGGCGACGACCAGCACGCCTTGCAGGGGGCGGCCCGGTGTCTTGAGCAGGACCGCGACGGCCTCGACTGGCGTACCCTGGAACCGAATCAGTCTGGCGGCGTCCGCGCCGGTCTGTACGGCACGCAACATTGCGGGCTCGAGGCGGTCGGAAAAGTCCGCCACCGCTTGGCTCGCGGCGACAAGATGGCCGTCCGGACGGAAGACCGCGTACCCCAGGAGGGTGCGGTAGCCATCGAGCCGCGGCTGCAGGGCGGCACGCGCCGCCGGGTCCGGAAGCGTCAAGGCGGCCCCCGCTGCCGCGGATAGTTGCTGCGCCAGGACCTGAGCCCGCCGGTTCACGTCGTCGAGGTCGATCTTGCGTTCCTGTGCGACCTGGTGCCAGGCGAGGAAGCCGGTGGCAACCCCAATGATGGCGGCGATCAGGAACCCGAGGCGCAGGGAACGCGCAAGCTGCGGTCGTCGGTTCCTCGCCATGGCGCCTCCCTTGCTCTAGAACCCACTCGGTTGCGGCCGGGTCCAAGTTCGTCCCGACCGCAGTGTCCTCAGGACACGCCCTCCCAACTCGCACTCAGGCGCATCGCCGAATTGATCAGTCCGACCATACTGTACGTCTGCGGGAAATTTCCCCAGAGCTCACGGGTAACCGGGTCGATGTCCTCCGACAGAAGGCCAAGCGAGTTGCGGCAGGCGAGAAGTTTCTCGAACAACGCGCGCGCTTCGTCGCGGCGCCCCAGTGCCGCGAGGGCATTGACGAACCAGAAGGTGCAGACGATGAACGCCGTCTGGGGCCGGCCAAAATCGTCCTCGTGATCGTAGCGAAAGATGAAGTCGCCGCGTCGGAGCTCCCGCTCGATCGCAGTCACCGTGGCAGCGAATCGCGGGTCGTCCGCGGCCAGGAACCCGAGCTCGTTGAGCAGCAGCAGGCTGGCGTCGAGCTCCTGTCCGCCGAAGCTGGCGACGAAGCTGCGCCGCGTCGCGTCCCACGCGTTCTCGCAGATCCCCCGATGGATCGCATCCGCATGGCCGCGCCAATAGAGTGCACGCTCCCCGAGGTCGAGGCGGGCCGCGATCCGCGCCAAGCGATCGCAAGCGACCCAGCACATGACGCCGGAGAACGTGTGGACCCTTTGCGTCTTGCGCAGCTCCCAGATGCCGGCATCCGGCCGGCCGTACACCGCGCGCGCCATCTCGCCGAGCACTTCCAGACGCCGGAAATGCGCCTCGGTGCCGGGCCTGTCGATCCGCTTGTCGAAGAAGATGTGCGTGGCGGAAAGGACGACAGCGCCGTAGACGTCGTTTTGGACCTGCCTGTACGCCGCGTTGCCGGATCGCACCGGACCCATGCCGTTAAACCCCGGGAGGCTATCGATGATCGACTCGTCCAGACGGGCGCGCCCGTTGATGCCGTACACTGCCTGCAGGCGCTTGAGCCCAGGGTTCGCGGCGATGTTCACGATGTAATGGAGGTAGCGCTCCATCGTGCCTGTCGCGCTCAAACGGTTGAGCGCCGAGACCACGAAATAACTGTCGCGCAGCCAACAGTGGCGATAATCCCAGTTGCGGCCGCTGCCCGGGGCCTCGGGCAGCGAAGTCGTCATGGCCGCGACGATGGCGCCGGTATCGTCGAACGCGGCGAGCTTGATGGTGATCGCGGCTCGGATGACCTCTTCTTGCCACTCGAACGGAATGCCGAGGAGTCGCACCCAGTCGTGCCAGTAGTTGCGCGTTCCGCCGAAGAAGCGCTGGCCGACCTCGCCCGGGGCCTCGGGCACGGTCTCGTCGGGCCCGAGAAGAAGGGTGATGTCCCGGTCGAGGACGAACGGAGTCTGCTCCACCACGGCCGTGACGGAGGCATCCGTAGTGAGGCGCAGAACGATTTGCGGCGAGACGTATCGGATGTGGTTGCTGCCAAACGTGAGGGACGGATTCTCGGCGCCGTAATCCGCCACCGGCTGCAAACGAATGCGGATCGTCGGGCTCCCAGCCAGTGGGCGTAAGCGCCGGACGATCATCATCGGGTAGAAGGTCCGCCCGTACTGTTTGAAGCGTGGGGCGAAGTCCGTGATCTCGACGACACCGCCGGAGCGGTCGTGCAACGTCGTCAGGAGGATGGCGGTGTTGCGCAGGTAGTGCTGCTCGGAGTGGGCGAAATCCTGCAGTTCGACGGCGAAGGCGCCGCGGCCGCCGTCCTCGTTGGCCAGTAGCGCGCAGAAGACCGGATCCCCGTCGAATCGTGGCATGCAGGACCACACGATCCGCCCTTGAGGGTCGACGAGGGCGCTGATGCTGCAGTTCCCGACCAATCCGAGTTCGAGGTTGCCCATGTGCCTACCGTCCGGGGGGGAATGAAGCGGACCATTGCACGAAGCGGTCGAGCCAGTCCAACACCTGCCGGACGCCGTCGAGCCGCCAGCACGCCGCTGAGGGTCCGTTGCCGACCTTGACCGAAATGCCGCCGAGTCGGTTGGCGGCGCGGAAACCGTCCTCGTCGGTGACGTCGTCGCCCACGAATACGGGTACACGGCCGGCGAAGGGCGGCTCGCGCATGAACTCGGCGATCGCCCGTCCCTTGTCCCAGCCTCGGGGGCGGATCTCGAGAACCATATTGCCCGTCCCGAGCAGGAAGCCGTCACCGAGAAGTTGCAGTGCGTCGTGGCACGCGCGTCCGGCCTCGGCCTCGAGATCCGGGGCGCCGCGGAAGTGAAGCGCCAGGGTTGCGCCCTTGTCCTCGAGCAGCGTCCCCTGATGATCTTTGGTCCAGACTGCGAGCAGTACCTTCGCGTGCTCCATGGCGGAGTGGGACACCGGCGCGCGATGCGTCCGGCCATCGGCGCTTCGGCGTTCGGCGCCGTGCTGCCCGGCCGCCGGCAACACGAGCGGCGCGAACAGCCGGTCGAGCTCCGCGATCGGCCTCCCGCTGACGAGCGCGACCGGCACGACGCGGCGCAGCGCACCGAGCGTGTGTGTCAGGCCGGGCCCGAGCGCGACATCGGACGGGCGCTCCCCGAAATCGAGCAGGGTGCCGTCCACATCGAGGAAGACGGCCCAGGCAGGATCGAAGGCCGGCAACAGTGAACCGGGTTCCACGATGTCAACCCCGGGCGCCATCAAATACCTCCCTGAGACTGAGGATAGCATCGCCCTTTCGAGCTCTCCGTCGCAGCCTCCGCCGTCCGCAAATGACCAATGTGCACATTGGCGGTACCAGGTACCAATATGTTCCATATTCTGAGAAGAGAGGTGACGTTGACGGGCGGGAAACCGCACCCGAGCTGCTGGAAGCAGCCCCGGCCGTCAGGACCCGGCGGATCGTGGCGCGGGCGGGGCGGGCTGCGACGGGGCGCGGCGCGACCGCACCGCCTGGGCCATGAGGCCGGCAGTCTGAACCGCCGTCCGCATCAGACCGTGCCGGTGCAACGAACGCGTGACCGCCCACGTCACCAAAGTCTTCGGTGGTGTGCTCCGCTCCGGGCGGGGCCTGGAGGCGAGGACGATTGCGTCACCTGGACAGGCCAGGGTGCACAACCCGCAACCGATGCATCGCTCTTCGACCACGGCGTAGGTCTCGCCATGCGCGAAAATTGCGTCCATGGGGCAGCGCGCGACGCAATCGGCGCAGCCGGAACACTCCGCCGGGTTGATGCTGGAAACATAGTTGCTGCGCACGAGCAGGTGCGGCGCCCCGAACTCCTTCACGCCGCGGAGAAAGCCGCAGCAGCAGGAGCAACAATTGCAGACGAACATCTGATCGCGCTGCACGTTGTATGTGGAGTGCACGAGCCCTTCGCGCTCGGCCAAGTCGAGGACGGCGAAGGCCTCGTCGCGGCCAATCGTCCGGCCCCAAGAGGGCATCTCGTCGTAGGCGTGCTCCAAGTTGGAGAACGCAAGACATGTCTCGCTCGTATGGCTGCACGGGAAACCGACGAGCGCCTGCTCCCGGCGGCAGATGCACGGGGCCACGCGAAACGAACGGGCGTGCGCCAGCATTTCGCGGAGGCTGTCGGTGCGAAGGATGGTTGCGTGCGCATCGATGTGGGCGTTGACCGGCACCACCCGCGCGAGGGCAGGCTTGTGCCCGCCGACAGTCCGGAGCAGCGTGGGGACGTACTCCTCGCATAAGGCGGCGAGCTGAGCATCCATGCGGTTGAGTTGGAACTCATAGATCCCGATGACGAACGGGGCCAGCATGTAGCGTTTCTTACCGTCCAGGCGGACGACGAGAATCTGTCCGCGCTCGGCCATGCCGTCGAGCGTCGCTCGCAGCGCTTCGACCGGCCGGTCAACGCGAAGGTTGATCGCCTCGACGCTTTCGGGAATCGGGAGCAAGCGCAGCGCCATCTCGGCGTCCTCGGGCGAGAAGATCTTCTCGAGGATGCGCAACTCGACCCCGCTCTCGGTGGACGGAAAACCGTGCGGCAACTCATCGAGTTTGGCCGCCAGACGTGCGAAGACGTTCTCCATAGTTATCCTGGGTCGAGCGTAGCACCAATCCCATGCCTACGTCCGGGGCCCGGTGAACGGTACCGTGGGAGTTGCCCGCACCCTTCTCGAAACAAAATGGAACGTTCCGGTACCTGGTACCTGATAGTTACGTATTGCCGCGGGAGACCATGAGGTCGAGGTCTTCCTTCAGGCTCTGCAAGTCCTCCTCGTGCTCGACTTCCTGCTCGAGAATGGTGAGCGCGATGTTGTACGTCACCATGTCCTTGTCCCTGGTGGCGTCCATGAGCCGCTTGTAGACGGCGATGGCGCACTGCTCACCGGCGATGTTCTGGTCGAGCAGGACGGCCACGTACGGGTCTTCGGGCGCGTCGTAGCCGCACGCGCTGAGAGCGAACCACTTTCTCGGGTCGGTGACCGGCGTGCCGCCAAGCTGAATGATGCGGCCGACGAGCAGCGTGGCGTGGTTGAGCTCTTCCGTGGCGTGCAACGTCAACTCCGCCACGACGGCGTCCTTCATCGGTCCCTTGATGATCTTGGCGCCGAGCCAGTACTGGTGATAGGCGAGCCACTCGCTGGCGTACGCCGCGTTGAGCATCCGCAGCAGCTCGTCCACGTCCATTCCGATGATCTTCCGGCCCATCGTTCCCATCGTCGCCTCCTTGACTCCGGACCTTCTTCACAGACTATCACCCGCGGTCAAAGCAACTCTTGCGTTGGCCACCGAGGGCCATACGGCCCGCTGCCTTGCCGCCAGTCCGGCCCGATCGGAACGCTCAGCGTCGTGGTCGGCGCGTCACCAGCATCGCCATCGGACGCCCAACGTTGGCTGCAGCGCGCGGCGCCCCGTCGATGGCCTCCCGTTGGTCGCGGCGACGGAACGAGCCGCCGCAGGACGGTCGTGACCCTCCGGCGGGCACCGCCGGGTCCGGTTCCAGAACGTACGTTCACAGGCGTTGGCGGTGTCAGTGTCCGCGGGCACGCCCAACGCCCGTGCCGACGTTTCGACGGGGTCCGGGTGCCACGCTCACCTTCAACGGTCCGGCTTTGTCGCAGCGTGTTTCGCCAGGTACGCCATGTGATGCTCGGAGCCCTCGCGGACCATCGCCTTGCCGCACTTTGGGCAGCGTTCCTCCCGGCACGGCACCCCGGACGAGTGAGCCTTGGTAGTGCCGCAGCCCAGACACACGCAGTTGCCCGCCGAACCCATCCCTCCGCTCCGTTGCATGACTCCCCCTCTCGTGACGGTAGCGTCAGTTCCCGTCGCCGTGGCCGGCGCAGTCGTGCAAACCGCCGCCGCCACACCCCTCGCCGGTCGCCGACAGGCTGCCGTCGAGGTAGGCGCGAACGAGCTGCTCGGGCTCCCCCCCGCCGACGCCGATCACCGTTTCGATACCGAACTGCTCGAGCATCTGCACGGCGCGAGGTCCCATCCCGCCGGCGAGGATGACGCTGGCGCCTTGGTTCCTGAGCCAGAGCGGGAAGGAACCTTGTTCGTGAGGGGGCGGGACGGCGCTGACTTGCGACGTGATGGTGCGCGAGCCCTCGTCCACCTCGAAGATGGCGAAACGGTCGGCGCCGCCGAAATGGGACGAGAACCCCCCGTTAATCGTTGGAACGACGATCTTCAGCATGAACGGTCTCCCTTCGTCAGCCTTCCGGCCGACAGTGCGATGCTCGTGACTCGATGACCGGCAGGGGTCGTCACGGCGCGTCCGGCGCCGGTAGGAGCTCACGTCCGGTGGCCCGACCCCTCAGCCTGCGTTCCCGGTTCTCCACCTGGCGGCGAAGATCCTCGACGAGCCGCCGGGCGGGCGCGTCGCCTTGGTTGACCCCGTCGGGCGCGGCAAAGTGACCGCCACCGTTGCAGCGGCCGCGACCGCCACCCCTGGGCACGCCGTCGTACCCCACACCGTGGGTCCCGCCGCCTTCGGCCGGCCCGTGCCAGCCGCGGCGGTTGCCGCCGCCGCACACCCCTGCGCGCTCACCTCTCCTCGCGTTCATGTGTACCTCCCGCGGGCGAATCGCCCGCTGATTCAACGCCGATGGTTCCCTGCGCCCCGCCCGCCCGGCGGCCTGGGCAGCGGCATCCGCGGCCGCGGCGCCGCCCACCCCAGTGGAGTGGGCACGGCAACGCTTCGATCTCGCCCTCGACCACGCTCCCGCCGCCGATGCGGAGCGCCTTGCCCTCGACGAGCGCCTGCGCGACCCGCGTCCGCGCCTCGGAGAGGATGCGGCCGAAGGTCGCGCGGGAGACGCCCATCCGTTCGGCCGCCGCTTCCTGGTAGAGGCCGTCGAGGTCCGCCAGGCGCAGCGCCTCGAGCCCGTCGAGGTCGAGTCGCACCTCGTCGAGGGCGTGCAGCGGCGTGCCTGTTGGTTTGAAGACCCGGGCTTCGCAGCCGATGCCGACGCGTCGAGGGGTGGGTGGGCGTGCCACGTTTCAAGCATATGCCTATAATGAAGCGCCGTCAAGCGCACCCTTCTCGCGGCCTCGCACGTCGAGCAGTTGTCTGCCGGGTTGGCCGGCCGTCATCCCCGGGACGGGAGCACTCTAGAAGCGGAGCTTCACGCCCCCGTAGAACTCCCGGTCGGGGCCGGGTTGGTACGAGTTGCCGTCGGGGTCCGGCTCGGTGAACGCGATGTACTTCTTTCCGCCGAGGTTCCGGCCCGACAGGAGGAGCTCGGCGGCCGTCCCGGCGAGACGGGTCTTGTACGACACCCGGGCGCTGATCAGGGTATAGCCGCCGATCCAGGTCGTGTTCGTCGGGTCGATGTAGGCGCGCGACTGCAGGTCGGCCCCGACGCCGATCATGAAGTCCGGCGCGATCCGGTACTCCGCGTCCAGGGCCGCCTGGTGCTGCGGCGAGTTGGGCAGCCATGTGCCGTAGTAGGTCGCGTCGTTGAAGAGCACCTGGTCGTAGCGGAAGCGGGAGTAGGTGTAGGCCAGTTCCATCGAAAGCCTGGGGCTCGGGAAGAAACCCAGCGCGGTCTCCACGCCGTAACGCCGGCTCGAGCCGGCGTTGTCGTAGAACGTCTCCAGCGGCCTCGACTCGACGCGATAGCGTCCGAAGTCGTTCGCGGTGAGCAGGCGGAAGAGCGCCACGTCGTAGGTAAGCATGCCCGCGAGGGAGCCACGCACCCCCACCTCCTCGCCGTGCGAGGTGGCGGGGACGAGGTGTTCGTTGAAACCCCCGAAGCGGTCGGGGTTGTTGGCGAGCGCCTCCGTCGCGGGCGGAAGGAAGCCCTGCGCCCACGAGACGTAGGCGCCGAAACCCGGCGCCGGGTTCCACGCCACCCCGAGGCGCCCGGTCGTCTTCGAGAACGACTTCCGCCCCGAGAGGTCGAGTTCCGGCGTGGCGAGGTTGTCGTCGAGCGTGTTGGAGACCGAGTCGTGGCGCACGCCGGCCATCACGCTCCACGCGCGTGAGAGCTCGAGCCGATCGAGGACGTAGAGGCCGGCGCCGCGCTGGTGCACGACCTGGTTCGTGAGGACCGTCGTCCCCTCCCTGCCGTCCCCCAGGTTGGGGCGCTGGATCTCGTCGAAGCGCTGGCCGTCGAGGTCGGCGCCGATGCTGAGGTCGTTGGCCATGGAGCCGATCCGGGTCCTTGCGCGGTACTGGAGGAACCCACCGGGCGACTGGTAGTCGCGGTGGTCCACGGACGACGGCACGGACTCGGTCCAACGGGTATGCCGCGTGTAGGCCGCAAACGCCAGATCGGAGCTTGCCGTGAGGGCGAAAGTGCCTGTGACGCCGACGGTCGCCCGCTTGGTGTGCTGGAACTCGTTGTACGTCAGAGCGTCGGGGTTGGCCTGCCGGGGATCCTCCTGGACCTGCTGGATGTTGAGGCCTTCCGCGTTCTGGTTGAAGAAATCGGTGCCTGCCACGATCGCCGTGATGCGGTTTCCCTCCCCGAGGTCGAAGTTGAACTTGCCATACAGGTTGGTCGCACGGGCTGCGGTGTGAACCCGGTAGCCGTCCTCCGTCATGCGGGAGCCGGACACGCGGTAGTTCATCCGGCCGTCGGTCCCGCCCGCCTCGGCAAGCGTCTTCCAGAAGCCGTGCGATCCGGCGCTCGCCGAGACCCTGCCGTCGACCTGGTCTGGGCCACCGTCGCGGGTCTCGATGTTGAGGATCCCTCCCGAGGCGCCGCCCCCGTAGAGCGCGGAGGCGGGCCCCCTGAACACCTCGATGCGCTGGACCGTCGCCCAGTCCACGTCGAACAGGTCAGGCGCGAAGCCGGTCGGGTCGTTGAGCGGCAGACCGTCGAGAATCACCTTGATGCCGCGGATGCCGCGTTCCGTCAGGATTCCCTGACCGCGGACCGATAGGTGCACCCTCTCCTCGTCGGCCTGATTGTCGACTTTGACGCCGGGCACGAGCCTGAGCGCCTCCTCGGCGCCGATCGCCCGCGGCAGGGTGGCGAGCGCCTCTCCCTCGACCACTGTGGTCGCCGCCGGGTTCTGATTCAGGGGGATTTCCATGCGCGGTGCGGTGACGACGATCTCGGTGGCAGCGCCGTGTGGGATCGCCGGCTCGGTCGGCGTCGGCGTTGGTGTTGGTGTCGGCGCAGGTCCCTCGGCGTGCGCCGCAGCCGCGCCGGCAATCAGCAGGGCGATGCCCACCAGTGTCCTGGCCCGTGCCCACCGTCGGATCGCAACGTTCGGCTCCCCTGGCGTCTTCGTTGTCGCGCTCGCGTCCATGGGGCCTCCTCCTCGGCTGGGTCCGGCTCGTCACGTCGCCGGGGTTCCCTGGTAGTACGGCCTCGCGGTTTTGTCAACGCCGGCCGCGTCCGTCACGGCGCCGCGCGACTCAGTGCCAGCTGCCGTACATCGGGTTCGGGAGGATGAAGAACTGGCTGCCGAACTCGGCGAACGCTTCGTCGCCCTGGTGCACGATCGCCTGGCTCAGGCCGGGGAAGTCGAAGATGTTGTCGCCGAGGAACGCAACGATCGTGAGCGGTGGCAGCCCCGCGGGCGTGGTCCCCTTCGCCACGGCCTCGAAGCGCGGGTTCTTGTCGCGCTGGCCGCTGGCCGGCTTGCAGAGCATCACGTCGAACGGGAGGTTCTCGGCACGGAAGTTCGCCTCGGTGTCCGGGCACTCGTTCGCGGCGCGGTTGGTCACGATGGCGATCTTGCCGCCGAGCTCGTGCACGCGGTCGAGGAACGCCGCCGCGCCTGGCAGCGGCACCGCCGCGCGCCTCTTCGTCCACTCGTGCCAGCTCGCGGCGTTGAACGGCAGCCGCTGCTCGATGCCCTCGATCTCGTACCGGGAGTTGTCGATCACCGTCTCGTCGGCGTCGAGCACGACGGCCCACGTGCCGGCCGGATACCTGGCAGCCTCGCGCTCGACGCGCTCCGTCGCCTGGCGGTAGACCTGCAGGTAGATGGCGCGGTGCTCGGCCGAGTCGCGGACCCAGCGGATCGCCTCGGGGAGGCGAACCGCCGCCGGGGTGGGGGAGGCCTGCGGCGCGGCAACCGCAGCGGTAGCCCGCGTCGCTTCAGAAAGCGGCCGTGCGGTAGGGGCGGGCGCAGCACTGTGGCACGCGGTCGCAACAACGGCGGCGAGGACGAATGGCCAGTGGCGAGTCATGTGCACCTCCAGCCGCCATTCTCCACCATGTTGTAGGCGGCGTGCGCACGGCCGTCGTGGCGCGCAGCTGAAGCGCCGGCGAACGGGATGACCTGATGACAGGCCCGAAAGGTCCCCCTGGTAGCCTGTCCCCGCCAACTGGGCACGATCAAAAATGGAACTATGGGGTACCTGGTACCAAAGAGTGTGCCGTCCGGCGAACCCGGTGACTCACCCCGTTGTGGCTCTTGCCCAACGCGTCGGCGAGCGCCTTGACGCGCACGCCCCACCGCCAACGCCGCCGCCCGCTCCCGCGCCATCGGTCCGGCCCGAAGGCCGCGACTCTGCCTCTCGGTCCCGACCCGTTTCAGCGCGTCAGGTCACCTCGGCCCGGCGCGAACGGCCGGGTGCGGGGGTAGCGATAGAATACGGACCGTCTGCCTCCCGTACTTGACGAAGGGGACCCCTTGAGCGACTACCTGCTGAGCGTACTGCTGGGCATCATCGAAGGGCTGACGGAGTTCCTGCCGGTCAGCTCGACCGCCCACCTGCGGATCTTCGAGGCGCTGGCCGGCGTGGACCTCGCGGACGGGTACTGGAAGATGTTTGCCATCGTCATCCAGCTCGGCGCGATCCTCTGTCTGCCGGTGTACTTCAGGAAGCGGCTCGCCGGGTTCGCGGCCGGGCTGCTTCGCATCGGGCGGGACCACCCGTGGTACACGGACCCGATCGTCCTCGTCGGCGCGGCGTTTGTGTGCACCGCGGTGCCGGCGCTGCTCCTGGTGAAGCTCGTGGGGGAGCACCTCGAGAGCCTGCGGGTGATGGGCCTCTCGCTCGTCGTCGGCGGCGTGGTGATGTGGGTGGTGGACGCGCTCTACGCCCGCGGGGCGTTCCCCCTGCGCAGCGAGCGGGTGGAAGAGATGGGGCTCGGGCAGGCGGTGTGGATCGGGCTCTGCCAGGTCTTCTCCGCGGTCTTCCCCGGCACCTCGCGCTCGATGTCGACGATCGCCGCCGGGCAGCTCGCCGGGATGAACCGCCCCGCGGCGCTCGAGTTCTCGTTTCTCCTCTCGATCCCGACGATGGTCGCCGCCACCGGTTACGACCTCTACAAGACCGTCCTGCGCGCCGGAGCCAGCCCGCTCGGCACCGCGCACATGACCGCGCACGGCTGGCTCCTCCTCGCGATCGGCTTCCTCCTCTCCTTCGTCGTCGCCTACGCGGTCGTTGCCTGGTTCATGAGCTGGGTGCGTCGGCGGGGGTTCGCGCCGTTCGCGATCTACCGGATCGCGGCGGGCGCCGGCGTGCTCCTCTGGATGGTCCCGGCCGGCCGGTAGGCCGCCCCCGCCGCTTTCCGCCCCGAGGACCTTTGGTCCCCTTTTGCGCCACACCAGGAGACCACCGATCGGCCATGGACTCAACGTTCACTTGGACCAGTTATTTGGTTTTGGGTCACCGGACCCGGTACCTATCGCCGGGGTACCATGGGTCCAGCTGAGAAAGGAAACTCCTATCCATGATTTGCGAGGCGCCTCACCGGAACCCGGAGGACGCCCGGTCCGTAACACTCGCCGTGCCCCGAGCGGGCGGGGCATGGAGGCGTGCGTGAACGTTTGCCCGAAGCAGTCCAGGGCGGTCCCGGCCTGGCTCGTCGCCGCCGCGCTCGCCGCGGCCCCCTGTGCCGCCCTCGCCGTCGGCCCCGACGCCGTCACCTTGCAGCGCCTGGAGGCTGTGCTGAAGAGCTCGAGCGCGAAGAAGGCCGGCCAGGCGATGACCGTCCGCTCGCACGCGATCGTGAGCAAGCCGGACGGGAGCGACAAGGAGGATGTCGTCCAGGAGACGGTGGTCGCCGCGGACGGGACGTCGGTGACGCGGGTGATCTCCGCGACGAGGGGCGGCAGGGACGTGACGGCCGAGGAGCAGGCGCGGCTCGACAAGGGCGAGGCGGAGCGGGGGAGGGCCGCCGCCGGGCAGAGTGCGGACTCGAGGCACAGCGGCACGGCGAAGGAGCCGGGCAAGGTGGAGGTCGGTCTGAAGGTGCCGGTCGGGGAGGATCGGAGCCTCTTCTCGTTCGGGGCGGCGCGGAGCGAGGGGGGGTTGTTGGTGGCTTCGTTCGAACCTGTGCCCGGAGCGCAGGGGGACGACCTCTCTCGCGGGCGGCTGGCGTGGAAGGTCGACGGCGGCGACCCGGCGTGGCTGGAGACGAGCTACGCTGAGCGACCGACGGGGCTGAAGGAGTTCCTCATGCGGATGGAGTTTGCACGTGCGGGCGACACGCTCTACATGAGGACGCTCCGCATGACCGGCGTCGGGGGAATCCTCTGGATCAAGAGGAAGTTCGACGTAACGGTGGAGATGATTCCGGGTGCGGCCGCGCCGGCCGTCGCGACACCGGCCACATCCGTGGCGGGCGACGGTTCGCACTGAGGAGCGACCCCCGGCCAAGCGTTCCTCCCCAGTTGAGCACTGGTACCGTGGATCACGAGGTTACACTTCTCGGTGGACCATCGTTACGGAAGAGTCGAATTACCTCCTTCGGCAAGGAACCGCGGCGCGCTCGGCACCCTGACGCCTCCAAGGCGGAGCCGCACCACGAACCGGCGCCACAATCATTGGATCGTGATACACGGTACCTATGCGAATTCGGCGCCTATTCGGGAACTGTCGTCGGCCGCTTTCCCGGCAGAACCAATCGCGAAGGGTTGCGATGATCGGTACCAGATCGGTAGAACGGTACCGGGTATTCCATTCGATCTGTTGTGTGCCCGCGACTCCTGCGGGCGCAAGTTGGAGTGAGGAACGGCGGGTCCCGAGAACCGAGAGCCTGCGCCGACTGGACGTGCGACGTGTGTGGCCGCGAAGCGCGGGACGAGTGGTCTGCAAACGTACGCATCTGGCGTCTGGTGCGTCGACCCCACGTAGCCACCCTTCGCGGAGCGTCCGGCACAGCCGCTGCGGGGACGGCCGCACCGACTTGTCCCGACGCCATTGGACGAGATGGGATAACTGGTACCTATGTGGTACCGATGTGGTTCTGATTCAAGACGGGTTGGGGAGTGCGGCGGAGGCCGGGCAGCCCGTCACTGAGGGGTGTCCAGGAGTAGCGGCGGCATGAACATGATCCGCGCAGTCTCCCGGTCGCTGTGAAGCACGACATGGAGGTCCACGGTCTCGCCTGGCTTGAGGTCGAATTCCTCGTAGTTGTCGCTGACGAGACGGTGGAGCTTGCCGGACGCCGCCCGGCGGCCCTCGAGCGTCAGACGATACCGTCCCGGCGGCAGGTCAGCGCGGGTCCACGCGCCCTCGCTGCTCTCGAGGACGACCCGACCGCGCTGGGACACTTCGCGGAGGCTGGTCACGATCGCCTGGCGCGTGGGCCGTGCAGCCTTCTCGTCCACGTCGCGGTCGAACACGGCGACCCGGACCGCCGACGTTCCTGGGGTCGACGTTCGCCCGACGACACGGGCACTGGCACACCCGCCGATCGACAGGGCAGCAACGGCCAGAGCAGCAAGCGACAGCGTGGACCCGATCCCGGGCCCCCGGGAAGACGCTCCTGTGCCCCATGTGAACACATCGGTTGCGCCGCTCGAATTCATAGTCTCTGGCTCCTTCCGCAATGTCCGGTCAAACCGCGACGGTCGTTGCGTCAGATCCGACTTAGGACGCCATGTGTGCGCTGGAATGAACATAACCCCGTTTCCTGAAGGCCGCAATGCGCGCTGGTCGTTCCGGCCCAACCCCGTAGCGGCGGCGACCACCTCAGGGTTGCTGTCGCCAGCCTCACGCCCTCCGCCCGCGCCTGCTCGGGCTATGCTGGGCAGCTACTCCGGGCCCGTTCCATCGCCGCGCGCACCATGCGCCCCAGAACCGTGCTCGCCTCGGCGCCAGGTGTCGTCACACCGCGTAGGAGTCCTGATACGTGCGTACCTTGCAACTATTCTGGGCGGTGGCGGCCACAGCGTTGGGCTCGATCTCGAGCAGGGGGACCCGAGCGGCATCTCGGCGGTTCCACTTCTGCTCGGTCGTCTTCTCCTTCTCCCGCTTCTTGACGTGCCCGGGCGACAGGTACCGGTACGGCTCGGTGTCAGGTATCCCATTCGATCTGTTGCGTGCCCGCCTCTCCTGTGGGCGCAAGGGGGAGTGAAGAAGGGCGGGTCCGGAGAACCGGGGGTCTCGGCCGGCGGGATGTGCGACGGGTGTGGCCGCGAAGCGCGGGACGAGCGGTCTGCAAACGTGAGCATCTGGGGCTCGGTACGTCGACCCTGCGTTTCCACCCCTCGCGGAGCGTCCGGCACAGCCGCGGCAGGGACGGCCGCCCCGCCTTGTCCCGACGCCATTGGACGAAAGGGAATATCTGACGCCTTTGAGTAGACGTGGTCGATCGCACCGTCTACGAAAACTCGCGGCCTGCGGGGCATGGCGGTTCCTTGACCCCAACGCACCCACCGCCCACCATTCTGTCAACTACGCCGGACCTGGAGGTCCTATCCCGCGCCCGCGTGGCGGAAGCGATCTCGCCGAAATCCACGAGACTGCTTCGCCCCGCCGCCGGCGGGGCTCGCAGTGACAGCGATTCCTCTACGATGGATGGCAAATCCGTATGACACCGTGGGATGTGGTCAGGGCCAATGTCGACCACCGCCGCCAGGCACGCTTCTTCGGCTCTCACGGCGAACCACGCCTCACGTCGCCAGTTTGGCCGAACTCGCTCCCCATATTGAGCGACCAGGGTCACTGTTTATCGAGACCGAGGGGGCGATGTGGATCGTACCGCCCACACCGAGAGCCACCGTCCATTCTTCTGCCCGACGCCGACGCGGCCCAGGTCGAAGTAGAGGGCCATCGCCCAGTCCGGCTCGTAGGCGCTGGTCGTCGACGACCAGTAGGCGTCGGCCACTCTCTCGAAAGGATGCTTCGCTGGCAGGGCCGGCTCGTAGGAGCCCAGGTCCACCAGCGAGTCCAGCTCGTTGATCGTGGGCACCCGCCATCCCGCACCGGGCGAGGAGTCCCGGGGGTCGAGGCCGCGCACGAGCGAAAGAGCCTCTTCCCAGCTCGCCTGTCCGCGCGCCAGATCCGCGTCACGCGTCCACTCCAGCCCGGTGGCGCGATCGAGGACCGTTCTGCGACGCACCTCGAAGCGGCGCCCGGAGTCGACGCCGATCGAACCGTGTACCGGGACGACGCGGCTGTGGCCTCGGCAGGGCCACACCAGGTGATCCTCGCTGCGATGGCCGAAGAAGGTACGAGCGCCTTCCATGTGCACGTACCAGGCGTATTCCGGGTTCCGCGCGCTCGCCGTGGCGGTCCAGTACCAGCTCAGGTAGACGTCCGTGAACGGGTGCCCAGCCGGAAGCGCCGGATCGCGGGTCTGGAAGCCCGTCAGGCTGCGCAGCTCGGCGCGGCCCGGCAGGCGCCAGTCGTTGCGACCGAGGTGCCGGGCCAGGTTGAGTCCCGCCACATAGTCGACCGCCTTGTCGTGCGGCATCGGCCACTCCGCGGGGTTCGCGCACCGGCTCCACTCCAGGTTCGTGAGCAGGTCGACGACGACGCCTCCGCTCAGCCGGAAGCGGTCGGCCGGCCACGCGAGGCCCGGCCTGAACTCGCCGTCCTGGCGGCTGCCACGGCACGAGATCGGCCGCCCGTCGGCGGCGTAGCACCGGCGCTGGCCTGTGTTGAGCACCAGCAACGTGTCCTCGAAGCCGCTCACCCGCGCCGCCGTGCTCCGTCGCACCCCCCACGATCCGCAAAGAGGCAAGGAAGCTTCCTTTCCAGGTTGCATCAGGCTCCCGAGACGTTCCCCGGGCGGCTCGACACTGGCTCATAGTACAGATGTGCCACGGGCTGGGCGGGACGCCGGGTCATGATGGGACCTCGAGAACAGATCGGATACCAGGCATCTCATTTTTCGTCCATCGTCACCCGCATGGCCCATTCGACGGTGTCCGCGAAGCCCCAGCAATCGCCTCATCGACAACCGGCCGCTCCCACCCCTCGACTCGGCAGCCCAGTTGATCCATGCCGGCGGCGACGAAGAGCCTCCGGTCCCTGGCGCGCCGCATGGGTGCTAGGTACGCAAGTATCGCGGGAGCCGGGCGGTACGGTCACCGGCTCGTGTCCTCCACGGGGAACCACCTCGCGTCGAAGGGCGAGGTCGCGGCGGCTGTGGTGGCCTTCTTCTCTTTGCCCGGCGAGAGCCCGGGCGCGACGTCATCTTCGGGCGAGTGGAGTGGCGGCGATGCGATGGTCGCCGATTGAGGGCGCCTGCGGGGGCCGTAGTTTCTACCTAAAGGCGCGGGTCTGCTCCAGGGTAGTAAGTCCTCTTCCCGATCCGGGATTCGAGAACTAGGTTGGGACGAGGGTGATCCATGGGGGGGAACCAGTGTAGACGGCGGGGCGTCACAATTGTGGCTTGCGCCGGGGGTTGGTTTCCAGGAGGCGCCTGAAGCTAACTGTGGCGGGCCGGAAGGAGGCACTCGAAATGGCGAAGGATCCTGTTTGTGGCATGAGCGTCGAGGACAAGTCCCCGTATAGCAGCACCTATGCGGGGCAGAAACAGGTGTTCTGTTGCTCAAGCTGCAAGGCGAAGTTTGATAAGGAGCCTGGGCGGTACGCGGCCCTTACCGTGGCAGACGCCAAGCGAGGGAGGCGACCATGATGCACGGCGGAGAAGGCATGATGCACGGCGGAGGAGGATGGTTCGGGATGGGCGGGGCGGAGAATTGGCTAATCCCTGTTCTGATTGTGGTCATCGTGATTCTGGCCGTCGGCGTCTTTGTCAGGAGGCGCTCGCGGTGACCTGTCCCTGTAGCGGTACCAGATCTTATGTGATAGGTACCTCTATTCGACCCGCCCCAAGCTCACCCAAGCGAGCGGCCGGCCGAGCACGAGGCCACCCATGGCCTCTGCCCCCTCAGGCCCCGGAGGTTTTTCGTACCGCGAATTCAGAGAGGGGTTATATGACAGGGGACGGGGTGAATGGGGACAACAGGGCGGGGCACCGGAGCCGGACGGGTTCCTTGGACCGCTGGCAGAACGGCCCGAAAAGGGAACGCAGTGCTACCAGGGTGCTACCAAGCTCAAAACGCCCCGAGGGGCGCTTGGTTAAGTAGTTGATTATATTGGAGCCAACGCGCGGGATTGAACCGCGGACCTGCTGATTACGAATCAGCTGCTCTACCAGCTGAGCTACGTTGGCCCCAGCCGGCGAAAGGTAGCACACGGGCGCTTGGTCGCCAAGAGGGAAGGGGGAGGGCGCCCGTCGGGCCGCCGCCGGCTTGAGAGTACGATGCGCGGCGGTGAGCGAACCCTCGCGCTTCCGGCTCGGTCTCGCGTACGGCGCGATCTGCGTCATCTGGGGAAGCACGTACCTCGCGATCAAGGTTGGCCTCGAGAGCTTCTCGCCGCTTTTCTACGCCGGGGTGCGGTACACGCTGGCGACGGCGCTCGCGTTCGCGGTGGCGCGGGCCTCGGGGGTGACGTTCAGGGGCCCGCTGCGGCGCTGGCTGCCGGTGGCGGGGATCGGGGTGCTGCTGATCGCGGTGAGCAACGGGCTCGTGTTCTGGTCGGAGACGCGCCTCGACTCCGGCTTCACCGCGTTGCTGTTGACCACGAGCCCGCTGTGGTCGGCGCTGCTGTCGCCGCTGTTCCCCGGCGAGCCCGCGCCGCGCGTGCTCGGGTGGATCGGGATCGTGGTCGGCTTCGCCGGGACGGTGGTGATGTTCGAGCCGTGGCGGGCGGGCGCCGTGCCGCTGCTGCCGGCGGTGGCGGCGGAGCTGTCCGTGGTGACCTGGACGGTCGGCTCGCTGTGGGCGCGGCGGATCCGCGGTTCGTTCCACCCGATGGCGATCTCGGTGGCGCAGATGGCCGCGGGCGCCGTCGTGCTGCTCGCGGTCTCCCTGGCCGAGGGGCAGGCGATGGTGGGGCCGCTGACGGCGCGCGCGGCGGCGTCGCTCGCCTACCTCGTGGTGGTCGGGTCGGTGGTCGCGTTCGCGGCGTACTTCTACCTGCTGCAGCACTGGGGCGCGACCAGGGTGGCGACCTCGACCTACGTCAACCCGGTGGTTGCCGTCATCCTTGGGGCGCTGCTCCTGCGCGAGGCGGTCACCTGGAGCATGGTGGCGGGCGCCCTGGTGGTGTTCGCGGGGGTGACGCTGGTGCTGCGCGACCAGCAGGTGGCGGCGAGAGCCTGAGGCAGGGCACGCGAGTCCCCTGTGACGAGGAGGGGCCGGAAATGTTAGATTGCGCCGGGGAGGCTGCATGACTTCCAAGCTCAAGGGACGGTACTCGAAGGAGATCCACGGCGGACTCGAGCCTGCGGACCACCGCGGCGCGGTGTCGGTGCCGATCTACCAGACGTCCACGTTCGCGTTTCCGACCGCCGAGGAGGGCGCCGCGCGCTTCGCCGGCACTTCGGCCGGTCCGATCTACACCCGGCTCGGCAACCCCACGGTTGCGGCGCTGGAGGAGTGCGTCGCGCACCTCGAAGGCGGGTGCGGGGCGGTCGGGACCGCGACCGGGATGGCGGCGGTGAGCGCGGCGCTCCTCGCGTTCCTGCGTCAGGGCGAGCACGTGGTGGCCACGCACCCGCTCTACGGTCCGTCGCGCGGCCTGCTCGACAAGTACTTCACGCGGCTCGGCGTCGCCTCGACGTTCGTCCCCGCCGCCGACCACGGGGCGCTCACCGCCGCGATCCGGCCGGAGACGCGGGTCGTGTTCGTCGAGACGCCGGCCAACCCGACGTTGGACCTCGTGGACCTGGCGGCCGCGGCCAAGGCGGCGCACGCGGGTGGCGCCCTGCTGGTCGTGGACAACACGTTCGTCGGCCCGCACCTGCAGCGGCCGATCGAGCATGGCGCCGACGTCGTGCTGCACTCGATGACCAAGTCGCTCAACGGCCACGCCGACGTGGTGGCGGGGATCGTGGTGGCGCGCGAGCCGAAGGCGCTGGTGGCGCTCACCGACGTCGCGCGCTCGTTCGGCTTCACGATGGACCCGCACCAGGCGTGGCTGGTGCTGCGCGGGATCCGCACCCTCGGGATGCGGGTCGAGCGCGCGCAGGCCAACGCCCAGGCGATCGCGCCGTGGCTCGAGGGGCACGAGGCGGTCGAGTGGGTGCGCTACCCCGGCCTCGCGTCGTACCCCCAGTTCGAGCTCGCGAAGCGGCAGATGGACGGTCCCGGCGCGGTGATCTCGTTCGAGCTGCGCGGCGGCGTCGACGCCGGCCGCCGCCTCATGAACGCGGTCAAGCTCATCACCCTGGCGGTTTCGCTCGGCGGGGTGGAGTCGCTGGTCGAGCACCCGGCGTCGATGACGCACTCCAAGGTGGCGGCCGAGGAGCAGCTCCGGCAGGGGATCACCCCCGGCCTGGTCCGCCTTGCCGTCGGCTGCGAGGACCTCGAGGACCTGCGCGCCGACCTCGAGCAGGCGTTCGCCGCCGTCGCCGCCGAGACGCCCGCGCTCGCCCGCTGACGGCCGGCAACCGGGCACAGGGTCCCTGTAACGGCCGATGCTCGCATCGGCCGCCGAGTCCCGGCGGGAACGGCCGGCGTTTGCGAGCGGACGCCGCCACGAATTCACCGACGGCGCGCCCGGCGGTGGAGCCGGCGCCGTTCGTGCCGCAGGAGGCGCGGATCAGCCGCTCGCTTGCGTTGAGATGTCACAAGTACAATGGTACAAATCGAGTGCTCGCCGCCCGCCGGTGACGCCGCTTCGGGCGGCACCTTCGAGGCACCGCCGCGGCTTGGTCCGCAAGAGGGGAGGAGCCGATGGAGCAGAAGCTCTCGCCCGGAGTCCGAAAATACGTCGAACAAGCCAGGGAACTGGGCACGCGGCGCGCCGCCTTCCGCGCCGGTGTGCGCAAGCTCAAGTTCGACACGATCGCCGTACACGGCACCTACAGCGTCGAGGAGGCGTTCGCCGGCGGCCAGGGCGGCATCATCGAGCCGATCTTTCCCTCGACCTCGCAGGCGTACCGCGACAGCGACGAGATGGAGGCCGGCCTCGGCTACCTGATCCCCACCTGGTGCTACTCGCGCATCCACAACCCGACCGTGTTCTACCTCGAGGAGACGCTGGCGCTGCTCGAGTCGTACGGCTGCGAGGCCGACGCGTCCGGGCTGTGCACGTCGTCCGGGATGTCCGCCATCAAGCAGGCCGTCGAGCCGCTGCTGGCGCTCACCGGCGCCTCCAGCGAGGCGGTCAACTTCGTCTCGGCGGCGCAGGTGTACGGCGGCACGTTCCAGCTCTTCAACTTACGGATGCGGGAGCGCGGCGCGCACGTGCGCTGGGTGACCGAGCCGTGGGAGATCGACGCCTGGCGCGGACTCGTCGACGAGAGCACCCGCTTCCTCTACGCCGAGATGCCGTCCAACCCGCAGCAGGCGTGCTTCGACGTCGCGGCGGTCGCCGAGCTCGCCCACGCCCACGGCATCCCGCTCGTGGTGGACGGCACGGTCGCGACGCCGGCGCTCATGCGCCCGCTGGCGCACGGCGCCGACGTCGTGGTGCACTCGCTCACGAAGACGGTCGGCGCCGGCGGCTTCTCGATCGGCGGCGGGATCGTGGCGCGGCACGGCCTCACGAGCCGTCACCTCGCGGAGGAGGCGAAGGCGGACTACGCCACCTGGCTCAAGCTCTGGCCGTTCCGGGATTCCGGGCCGTGCATGTCGGCGAACTCGGCGTTCTTCTTCCTGAACGAGCTGCGGACGTTGCGGCTCAAGGTGCGGCAGTTCTCGAGCAACACGATGACGGTGGCGCGGTTCCTGGCCGGGCATCCGAAGGTCGGGCGCGTCGACTACCTCGGGCTGGCAGGCCACCCGCTGCACGGCCTCGCGAGCCGGTACCTGCGGCTCGTGGACGACGGCACGCCGATGTTCGGGCACCTGATGTCGTTCGACATCGCCGGTGCGGCCGTTGACGCGCGGAGGTTCTTCGACGCGCTCCGGCGCATCTATCGCGCGACCGACCTCGGCCGCATCAAGTCGGTGGCGACGATCCCGGCGATCTCCACGCACTCGCAGCAGGGGGAGGAAGGGCGCAAGCTGGCCGGGATCTCGCCGACGATGGTGCGGCTGTGCGTCGGCGGCGAGCACCCGGACGACGTGATCGCCGACCTCGATCAGGCCCTCGGAAAGATCTAGGGGCATGCCGCTCGTGGCGAGGCGTGGCATCGCAGGGATCCGGCCCGGAGGGGATTGCTTCGTCGCTCCGCTCCTCGAAATAGGGGCTGCTTTTCGGTGACGGACGGTAGTTGGTACGGGACACGAACGGCAGGAGGGTGACATGCGACTGGTATTTCTTGGATTCGGTACGGTGGGCCAGGGACTCGCGGAGCTGCTGCTCTCCGGGCGCGACGAGCTGAAGCGGAGGTACGGCTTCGACTGGACGGTGACCGGCATCGCCGACACGCTCAAGGGGAGCGCGTACGACCCGGCGGGGATCGACCTCGCCAGGGCGATCGCGCTCGCGGCCAGCGGCGACTCGCTCGCCGCGCTCGACCGCGGTGGCCAGGGGTGGGACGGGCTCGCGATGGCCGCTCACGCCGACGCCGACGTGCTGCTCGAAGCGACCTACACCGACATCAAGACCGGCGAGCCCGCCACGAGCCACATCCGCGCGGCGCTCGAGCGCGGCGTCAGCGTCGTCACCACCAACAAGGGCCCGCTCGCCCTGCACTTCCGCGAGCTCGCCGAGCTCGCCGCCGCACACGAGGCCGAGTTCCTGTTCGAGGGCACGGTGATGAGCGGCACGCCGGTCCTCAACCTGGTGCGCGAGACGTTGGCCGGCGCCGGGATCCTCGAGATGCAGGGGATCCTCAACGGCACGACCAACTACATCCTGACCCGGATGGAGGAGGGCCTCTCGTACGAGGACGCGCTCGCGAAGGCGCAGGAACTCGGCTACGCGGAGGCGGTTCCCGACGCCGACGTGCTCGGGTGGGACGCCCTCGCGAAGGTCACGATCCTCGCCAACGTCGTGTTCGGCGCGTCGCTCGAGCCCACCGAGAGCCCGTGCGAAGGGATCACCAAGATCACTTCGGCCGACATCGCGAAGGCGAAGGCCCAGGGCAAGCGCTACAAGCTGATCGGACGGGTGTGGCGGGAGGGTGGGGCAGTGAAGGCCGCCGTGGCCCCTCGCCTGGTCGACATGGGGCAGCCGCTGGCCGGGGTGATGGGCGCGACGAACGCGGTCGCGATCAGGACCGACGCCCTCGGCGAGGTGACGGTGGTCGGCCCCGGGGCGGGGAAGGCGCAGACCGGCTTCGCGATGCTCACCGACCTGCTGCACATCGCGCGGAGGCGCTCATGAAGATGCTGCTTGCCGGCCAGTGGGTGGACCGCGACAAGACGATCGAGGTCCGCGATCCGTTCGACAACTCGCTCATCGACACCGTGCCGCGCGCCAACGCGGCCGACGTCGAGACGGCGCTCGCGGCGGCCGTGCAGGGGTTCGAGGTCGCGCGCAGGATGACGGTCTACGACCGCGCTCAAGTGTTGTTCAGGGCCGCCGCCATCGTGCAGGGCCGCCTTGAGGAGTTCGCCGCCACGATCGCCCGGGAGGGCTCCAAGACGATCCGCGAGGCGCGCAAGGAGGCGAAGCGCTGCGTCAACACGTTGACGATCTCCGCCGAGGAGGCCAAGCGCATCTCGGGCGAGACGATCCCGTTCGACTCGTTCCCGGGCGGGGAGAAGCGCGTGGGGTACTACCAGCGGGTGCCGATCGGCGTCGTGCTCGCGATCACGCCGTTCAACGACCCGCTGAACCTGGTGGCGCACAAGCTGGGGCCGGCGATCGCGGCCGGCAACGCGGTGGTCCTCAAGCCGGCGACCGTGACGCCGCTCTCCGCACTCAAGCTCGCGGAAGCGTTCGTCGAGGCGGGGCTGCCGCCGCTCGTCCTGCAGGCGCTCACCGGCCACGGGGCCGAGGTCGGCGACGCGCTCGTGGCCGACCCGCGGGTGCGGATGATCTCGTTCACCGGCGGCCTCGAGGCCGGGCAGCGCATCACCACGCTCGCCGGGATCAAGAAGATCGGGATGGAGCTGGGCTCCAACTCGCCGGTGATAGTGTGGAACGACGCCGACGTGCGGTGGGCGGCCGAGAGCTGCGTGTCGGGGGCGTTCTGGGCCGCCGGGCAGAACTGCATCGGCGTCCAGCGCATCTACGTCCACAAGGACGTGTATGCCGCGTTCCGCGACGGCATGGTGGAGTTCACCGCGACGTACAAGATCGGCGACAAGATGAAGGAAGAGACGGACATGGGGCCGATGATCACCGAGGGCGAGGCCAAGCGCGTCGAACGCTGGGTCGCCGAGGCGAAACAGGCCGGCGCCAAGGTCCTCATCGGCGGCGGCCGCTCGGGCGCGTTGATGCAGCCGACCGTTCTCGAGGGCGTCCCCAAGACCGCGACGATCCACCGCGAAGAGGTGTTCGGGCCGACCGTGAACCTCTACCCCGTCGCGACGGTCGAGGAGGCGCTCGCCGAGGCGAACTCGCTGCCGTTCGGGCTGCACGCGGCGCTATTCACCCGCGACGTGGACACCGCGTTCAAGCTCGCGCTCGGGCTCGACGCCGGCGGCGTCATGGTCAACGACTCGACCGACTACCGGCTCGACTCGATGCCGTTCGGCGGGATCAAGAACTCGGGGCTCGGCCGCGAGGGGGTGAAGTTCTCGCTGCAGGAGATGACGGAGCCGAAGGTCATCTGCTTCTACCTCCCCACGATGTAGCGCTCTCCTAATGGCGCCGCCGGCGTCGGACCATCTGCTGCGTTGGACTCGGCGGATCGGATGCTCACGTACCCTCCGGGTACGCTCCGCTCCTCCCGCCTCGTCCGCCTTGCATCTGGCCCAACGGCGGCGGCGCGGCTACACGCCGCAAGTTCCGCTGCCCTGCCTGTCGGTCTTGCGTTCGTCTTCGAGGGAGGGGACCGAGGCCGCGCGGCCTGCGGCCGGCGCAGCCGCGAGGGGCTTGGGGCGAGGTGGTTTCTGATGTGGGGCGCGACCGCCGGGCGCGCTGTCGTTGGTCGTTGCCGACCACGGGCCACTGGCCACGTCTCTCACCTTCTCGTCTTCGAGAAGGGCGCTCGGGGCGACGCGGCCTGCGGCCGGCGCGGCCGCGAGGGGCTTGGGGCGAGGTGGTTTCTGATGTGGGGCGCGACCGCCGGGCGCGCTGTCGTTGGTCGTTGCCGACCACGGGCCACGGGCCACTGACCACGTCGTTCGCTTCCCGACGCCCGGTCTTCAAGTTGATCTACGTCTTCAGCTTGCGACCCAGGGTCGCCTCCACCTTCTCGATCTTGGCGGTCAGGCGGCCGGAGGCGCCACGGCGCCAGTCGCCCTTGAACGTGATGCTGATCCGGTCGCTGTCCTCGGCCATGCGCTCGAAGCACGCCTCGAGGACGGCCGCGACCTCCTTCCACTCGCCTTCGACGCAGGTGCCCATCGGGCCGAGCCGGTAGGGAAGACCGGAGCGGTCGATGATGTCGAGAGCGCGCGACACCCAGGGCGAGAGGCTCGCCCCTTTGTCCAACGGAGAGATCGAGAACTCGGCCAGTAACATGGGTTTCCTCCCCGTGCCGGCCCGGCCCCGCCGTGCGCGCGGCAGCGACCCTGGACGGCCCCTTGTTGAGAACCGTGAACAATTTACGCCTATTGCCTTGACAGCGGTCGAGCGTGTGTGGCAGCATTCGGCCCCGCAACAGGTCCAGCGTGCAAGAGGGCGTGGGCTGGGGTCTGATTCCACTTTGAAGGAGGTGCGAGGCGTGGCTGAAAAACGGCACAGCACCATCATCATCGTCCCACACGCCCACGGCAAGGTCTTCAAGATCCAGCTCTCCCCCGTGCTGCTCAAGTCGTTGATGGTCATAGGTGTGACGGTCGGAATCCTTGCGATCGTATCGCTCGCGGCCTCCGGAACCTTCCTGCGGCAGCGGGCCATGTACCGTGCGCTCCAGAGCGAGAACAAGCAGCTCAAGAAGAGCAACCAGCGCTTGGAGGAAACCGTCAGCCAGGTGCAGGTGCGCCTGACGCAGTTCGAGCAGCGCACCAAGACGCTGGCGATCGCCGCCGGGGTCGCCAACCTCTTCTCGGACACCTCGAACCCCGGCACGGGCACGGTCGGCAGCGGCGGCCCGATGAACAAGCTGGCGGCCGAACCCGGGGCGCTGCTGCGGCGGCAGGATCAGCTCGACAAACAGCTTGCCAAGGTCGAGCAACGGCTTTCGGATCAGGCGATGATGCTGTCGCACACTCCCGTGGTGGCGCCGGTCGTCGGCGTGATCACCGATGGCTTCGGGCCGCGGATGGACCCACTGACGCACAAACCGGCATTTCACGACGGTCTCGACATCTCGGTGGCCTACGGCACGGTCGTGACGGCGCCGGCCGACGGCGTCGTGGTCTATGCCGCCCGCGACGCCGGGTACGGGAGGTTGCTGAAGATCAACCACGGCTACGGCTACACCACGATGTACGGGCACCTCGACCGCTTCCTGGTCAAGGAAGGCGCCCACGTGACGCGTGGCGAGCCTATCGGCGAAGTGGGGATGTCTGGCCGCACCACCGGTCCGCACCTCCACTACGAGGTGTGGAAGGACGGCGAGAAGGAGAACCCGCTGTACTACATCCTCGACGCTTTCTGACGGCAGTCCCCGGCGAGCACACGATGGCGAAAATGGCCCGGTCCCCGGTCGGCGTGCGGCTGTGGCCGCAGCGCTTCGCGATCGCCCGCCTGATCGCGGTGCCGGACCCGATGCCGTCGCCCCCGGCCGGCGGCCCGCCGGTCGCGCTGATCATCGACCATGACGAGGTGAGCCTGATCGCCCCCGAGGAGGTCGTGGAAGCGCAGGGCGGACTCGTCGAGCGGGTGGCGACGGGGTGGCGGGCCCTCACCCTGGACGCGACCTTCCCCCTGACGACGGTCGGGTTGCTCGCCGTCGTGAGTCGCGCGCTGGCCGACGTCGGCATCCCGCTGATGGTGCTCTCCAGCCACGACACGGACCACTTCCTGGTGCCCGACGAGATGCTGGGCCGCGCCCTCGCCGCCCTCAGCCAGGCCCGCCTCGAGCGCTTTCTGCCGAAGCGGTAGCCTGCCGTCGCACGCTCGGAAGCCGGGTCAACGACAGAACTTTTCGCGCTCTTGTGCGTAGTGAAAGGTGTCACGCTTGGAGGCAGTCATGACGGCGAAGCGGAAGCGTTGGGTGATCGGAGCGGCTGTCGGCGTTGTCGTGGTAGGAGCGGCGGTGGCGCTTGCCGCCCGGGCCAGGAACACCGCGCCCGTGAAGGACGACATCCCGGTCGGCAGGGTGGCGCTCGCCGACGTGCAGGTCGAGGTGCTCGACGTCGGCACCGTCGAACCCGAGGTCAAAGTGGACGTCAAGTCGGCGCTCTCCGGGAAGGTCGTCGATCTGCCCGTCCGCGAGGGCGACGTGGTCAAGAAGGGCCAACTCCTCGCCGCGATCGAGCCCGACGTCAACCAGGCGCAGACGCTCGCCGGCGTGCGCCGGTCCGTGAACCAGGCCGAGATCGACTTCGCCGATGCCAGCAAGGACTACCTCGCCAAGCAGGAACTGCTCAAGGGCGGTCTGATCTCGGAGGAGACCCACCGGGAGGCCGAGACGCGTTACAAGACCATGCGCGAGGAGCTCGACGCGGCGCGGGAGAAATCCGCGATCATGGCGTCGTCGGGCGTGCCGGTGAGTGCGAACGCCGATCAGCGCATCAACATCACCGCACCGATGGGCGGGGTCGTGATCACCCGCCCGGTCGAACTCGGCGAGGCGGTCACCGGAGCCGGCTCGTTCAACGCGGGGACGGTGATCGCCACCGTCGCGGACCTCTCGACGATGCTGGTCAAGGCCGGCATCAACGAGGTGGACATCGGCAAGGTGCGTCTCGGCGCTCCAGCCGTCGTGACCCTCGACGCGTACCCCAAGGTCCGTTTCCCGGCCAAGGTCTCGCGCATCGCCCCGGCCGCGCGCCTGGCGGACCAGGTCAAGGTGTTCGACGTGGAGATCTCCCTCGACTCCCAGGGCAAGGAGCTGCGCACCGGCATGACCGCCAACGTCTCGATCAAGGGCGACAGGGCGGCCCAGGTGCTCTCGGTGCCCGTGGAGTCCGTCTTTCACCGCGAGGACGGAGAGGTGGTGTACGTCAGGCGGGCCGCGCTCACGACCGGCAACGGCAAGCCGCCGGCGCCCAAGGCGACCCCCGACCCGCGCGATGCGTGGAAGCAACGGTTCGAGGAGCGCAAGGTCGAGACCGGGATCGCCTCGCTCGCCAACGTGCAGATCGTGTCCGGGCTCGTCGCCGGCGAGGAGGTCGCGCTCGAGGATCCCAGCAAGCCGAAGAAGAAGGAGGACCGGTCGTGAGCGATCCCCTGCTGAAGCTCGCCGGCGTCTGGAAGACCTACGACGCGGGCGACGTCGCGGTGCACGCCCTGCGTGGCATCGACCTCGAGGTGGAGCGAGGCGAGTACGTCGCGGTCATGGGCCCCTCGGGCTCGGGGAAGTCCACGCTCATGCACATCCTGGGTTGTCTCGACACGCCGACGAAGGGCACCTACCGCCTCGCCGGCGAGGAAGTCGCCGAGCTCTCCCGGGGCCGCCTGGCCGAGCTCCGCAACCGGTTCATCGGATTCGTCTTCCAGGCGTTCAACCTGCTCCCGCGAGCGAGCCTCCAGCGCAACGTCGAGCTGCCGCTCCTGTACGGCGGCGTCGCCGGCGACGAGCGGCGCGCGAAGGCGCACGAGATCCTCGACCGGGTCGGCCTCGGCGACCGCGGCAGGTCGTTGCCGAGCCAACTCTCGGGCGGCCAGCGCCAGCGCGCGGCGGTGGCCCGCGCCCTCGTGACCGGCCCGGCGCTGCTCCTCGCCGACGAGCCGACCGGGAACCTGGACCAGGGCACCGGCGGCGAGGTCATGGAGCTGTTCGACGAGCTGAACCGCGCCGGCCAGACGGTCATCCTGGTGACCCATGACCCGATGGTGGCGCGGCACGCCAAGCGGATCGTGCGAATCGTCGACGGGCTGGTCGAGGGCGAGGGAAGGGCCGCGGCGTGAACCTCGCCATGGCCGTCGCGGACGGCTTCGCCGAGGTGCGGGCACACGCCGGCCGCACCGCACTGCAGACCCTCGGGGTCGTGCTCGGCGTCGGCTCGGTGATCGGCACGATGGGTTTGACGGCCGGCGGCAAGCAGCAGAGCCTGAAGTACTACGCGGAGTCGGGCGGGGTGCTCAAGTGCATGGTGTGGTCGAAGCCGCTGGAGAACGTCCGCACCTCGGCTCGCGAGAAGGCGAGCCTCGGCCTCACCATGGACGACGTCGAGGCGGTGCGCGCGTCGGTGCCGGGCTTCGACCTGGTCGAGCCCACCGTAGAGCGCTACCTGCAGGTGCGCACGGCCCGGTTGACCCGCAACGACAGTGTCTCGGGCGTTGCGCCACGCTACCAGGAGCTGCACGAGCTCCTGGTCGAGCGCGGCCGGTTCATCGCGGCCGAGGATGTCGCCACCCGTAGCGCGGTGTGCGTTCTCGGCGCGACCCGCGCCCGAGAGTACTTCGGGAGCGACGACCCGGTCGGCCGGACGATCCGGCTCGGGGACACGATGTACGGCGTTGCGGGCGTCCTGAAGTACCGCGAGTTCTACTGGAACAAGGCCGAGACCCACAACTCGCTGGAGTGGATGAACGAGCTGATCGTGGTTCCGGTGACCGCGCTGCAGGCCCGGCAGGTCGGGGCCGGCTCGAAGGCGATCGACGAGATCTCCATGCGTCTGAGGGACCGCGAGGCGGCCAAGGACGCGGTGCCCGCCGTGAAGCGCCTGCTGCTCACCCGGCACGGCGCGGAGGATTTCCAGGTCTACGCCCGCATCGACCGCCTGCAGCAGATGGACCAGCAGGGCAAGGTGTACGACCTGACCTTCATGATCTGCGGACTGATCTCGTTGATCGTGAGCATCATCGTGAACGCCAACATCCTGCTCGCCTCGTTCACCGAGCGGATGCGCGAGGTCGGGGTCCGCAAGGCGCTCGGCGCCAAGGGGTGGCACATCGCCGTGCAGTTCATGTGCGAGATGCTGGTCGTCACCGGCATCGGGGCGGTCCTCGGCCTCGCGGTGGGCATCGGGTTCGTGCACGGGATCGCCGCGCTGCTCGGGCAGACTGCCGCCCTCACGCCGGCGATGCTGGTGGTCTCGGTCGTCGCCGCGGCGGTCGTCGGCCTGGTTGCGGGGTTCTACCCCGCCGTGCGTGGCGCGAGGCTCGACCCGGTCGTCGCGCTGAGGTACGAGTGATGGCGTTCTGGGAAGCCATACGCACGACGTTCTCCGAGATCTGGGGCCACCGGATGCGCTCGGGGCTGACCCTCGTCGGCGTCGTCCTCGGCACCCTCGCGGTGGTGGTGATGGTGACGATGATCGAGGCGATCAAGGTGATGGTGTGGGAGGGGATCAAGGGCCTCGGGTACGACGGCGTCATGTTCATCTCGCAGCGGGCGCCGCAGACGCCGCTCGAGCGCAAGAAGGTGCAGCTCTCCAACGGTCTCGCGATCAGCGACGTCGACTCCCTTGCCGAGTGGGGCAGCAACTACGACGCGGTGGCGGCCCTGTCGGTGCTGGACACGATCGCGAAGGGCGGTGGCGAGGAGCGGCGGGTGAGGGTGTACGGCGTCACCCCGTCGTACGCCGAGGTGCGCAACCGGAAGGTCAGCTCGGGGCGTTTCTTCGATGGCCGCGACGAGGACGCGCGGCGGCGGGTCGCGGTCCTCGGCGCGGAGCTTGCCGAGGCGATGTTCGGAACGAACGACCCGATCGGCCGCGAGATCCGCCTCGGCGGCGCGATCTTCCGGGTGGTCGGCGTCGAGGCCAGGATCGGCAACAACCAAGTCAACGACGGTGGCTCGGGGCGGCGCGAGATGAACGGCGTTCTGGTTCCGCTCGGAGCGTTCCGGGCGTACCTCCGCGGCGGCGACCGGATCGCCCTCCTGATGATCAAGAGTTCGAACGAGGAACACTTCTCGGCGGTGCAGGCCGAGACGGAGCGGCTGGTCCGGCGCGCCCACAACGGCGTCGGCGACTTCCACGTCGAAAACGTCGCCGACGAGATCTTCAAGGCCGAGGCCAGGATTCGCGAGATGCTGCGCAACTGGACGATCGTCATGGCGGCGATCGCCGGCATCTCGCTGCTGGTCGGCGGGGTCGGCATCTACTCCGTCCTCAAGATCTCGCTCGCCGAGCGCCTGTACGAGATCGGCCTGCGCAAGGCGATCGGGGCGTCCGACCGGGCGATCCTGGTGCAGTTCCTGGTCGAGTCCACGAGCCTCTCGGCGCTCGGCGGCCTGCTCGGTTGCGGGCTCGGGGTCGTCGTGACGCGGCTGGTCTCGGGGTCGTTCGAGGCCGGGTTGCCGCTGGCGCCGCTCGGGTTGCTGCTGGGCATCGGGTTTGCCGTGGCCGTCGGCCTGTTCGCGGGGGTGTTCCCGTCGCTCGCCGCCGCCCGCCTGACCCCCGTCGAAGCCCTCCGCGGTTAGGGCGCTGCCGGCGTCGGACCATCTGCTGCGTTGGGCTCGGCGGATCGGATGCTCACGTAGCCTCCGGCTACGCTCCGCTCCTCCCGCCTCGTCCGCCTTGCAGCTGGCCCAACGGCGGCGGCGCGGCTACACGCCCCAAGTTGCGAGGCCCTGCCTGTCGGGGTGGTTGTCTCTAATGTGGGGCGCGCCCGCCGGGCGCGCTGTCGTTGATCTTCTGGGTAGGGGCGGCCCTTGCGGCCGCCCGCGGGTGGAACGAGACATGGACGCCGGGGTCCCGCGGGCGGGGACAAGCCCCGCCCCTACACCCGATTTCGCGGGGGACCCACTTTCGAGGGAGCCGCTCGAGGCTGCGCGGCCTGCGGCCGGCGCAGCCGGCTCGGACCACCAGCCAGGTCTTCGCGTTGCCCGAGCCCCTAGCCGCGAACCCCGGTCTCGGGCCACGGGCCACGGTCTCACGCTTTGCGCAGGACGAGGACGCGCTCGATGCCGGCGTGGTCGAGGCCGCGGTCGATCTCGACGAGGCCGCTGGCAGCAACGGCGGCCCGCAGCCCGGAACGCTGTCTGGGACCCATCTCGAGCATCGCGTGTCCGCCCGGCGTCAACAGCCGCGGCAGGTCCGCCATGAACGTCCGCAGGAGATCGGCGCCGTCCTCGCCGCCGGCGAGGGCGACGTGCGGCTCGTGGGCGCGGATCTCGACCGCGAGTCCCGGGATCTCGTCCGCAGGGACGTAGGGGAGGTTGGCGACCACGAGGTCGAACTCGCCACGCACGTGCGTCGCGAGGTCCCCGGCGGCGAAGCGGACGTTCGCACCCAGGGTGCGTGCGTTTGCGGCGGCGACGGCGACCGCCTCGGCCGACACGTCGGTCGCGACGACGGCCGCGCCCGGGAACTCGAGTGCAAGCGTCACCGCAAGGCAGCCCGAGCCGGTGCCGACGTCGAGGACCCGGGGTCGCGCGGGCTCCGGCACCGTGAGGGCGCACTCCACGATCAGCTCGGTCTCGGGGCGGGGGATCAGGACGGCCGGCGTGACGGCGAAGAGGCGGCCCCAGAACGGGCAGGTGCCGACGATGTAGTGCGCCGGCTCGCCCGCCGCGCGGCGCGAGACCCACGTGAGGAAGAGAGCTTCCGCCGCTTCGGCGACGGGGTCCTCGGCGTGCGCGAGCACCCACGCCTCGGGGCGTCCGAGCGCGCGGGCGAGCAGCCAGCGAGCCTCGCGGCGCGGATCGGGCAGCCCGTCCCCTTTGGTCAGCGCCGCCGCTGCCTGCGCCTGCAGCTGGGCGACCGTCATCGGTCCACCCGGCGAGCCGCGCGCGCCACGACGAGGCGCGCCGCGACGGTCGCGACGACGATGCCGGCGCCGATGCTCAACACCACGGAGGCGCCGGCGGCGCGCAGCGCAAGCGCCGCCGCGGCGAGGATTGCCCCAGCGACCCAGGTCGCCACCGTCATCGCTCCGAGCGGCGGCAACGGGCGAATGCGGCGCGCGTAGAAGACGAGCGCCGTGCTCCAGAACAGCCCGCCCCACCAGCCGAGGCCGAACCCGACGGAGCCCTGGACGAACAGCCGCACCGCCGCGGCGTCGGTCGGGAGAAGTCTGATCGGCGGCATTCCGAACGCCAGCGCTGCGCCGGCCGCGGCCATGATCAGAGCGGCGCCGAACGCGAACTTGACCTCGGCGAGTATCCGCGGGCGGTGAAACAGGCGCCGCCAGTCGCCCGTGGCCGGCGCCGGAGGAGACGGGGACCGCGAGGTCGTGGCGCCCGGGACGCCCCGGCCCTCGTTGCGCTCGCTCATCCGGCGGACGCCAGCTCCCGCTCCAGCCGCTCCGCCTGGAGCTGGGCGATGAGCGGGTCGAGGAGGAGGTCGAGGTTGCCGTCGAGGATCTCGGCCAGACGGTGGCTGGTGAGGCCGATGCGATGGTCGGTGACGCGCGACTGTGGGAAGTTGTAGGTGCGGATCTTCTCCGAGCGGTCGCCGCTGCCGACCATCGAGCGGCGTTCGGCTGCGACGTGGTCCTGCTGCTCCTGCTGCGCGATCTCGTACAGGCGGGCCTTGAGGATGCGCATCGCTTTCAGCCGGTTCTGCTGCTGGCTGCGCTCGTCCTGGCACTGGACGACGATGTTGGTGGGCAGATGGGTGATACGGATCGCGGAGTAGGTGGTGTTGACCGACTGGCCGCCGGGGCCCGAGGAGCAGAACGTGTCGATGCGCAGGTCCTTGAGCTCGACCTGGACCTCCACTTCCTCGGCTTCCGGCAACACCGCCACAGTCGCGGCCGAGGTGTGGATGCGCCCCGAAGCCTCGGTGGCCGGAACGCGTTGCACGCGGTGCACCCCCGACTCGTACTTGAGCCGGGAGTACGCGCCCTCACCCTCGACCAGCGCGACGGCCTCCCGGATGCCGCCCATCCCGGCCTCGGAGAGGTCGGTGACGGTGACGCGCCAGCGCCGCCCCTCGCCGTAGCGCGTGTACATGCGCAGCAGCTCGGCAGCGAACAGCGCCGCCTCCTCGCCGCCGGTGCCGGCGCGTACCTCGAGGACCACGTTCCGCGTGTCGTTGGGGTCGGGCGGGAGGAGCAAGAGCTTGAGCGCCCGCTCGCGTTCGGCCAGCTCGGAGGCGAGACGGCGGACTTCCTCCTCGGCCATCGCCTTCATCTCGGGGTCGCTGTCGCCGGCGAGCATCTCCCTCGCGCCGCGCTCCTCATCGACGAGCCTCTTGAACGCCTGATAGGCATCCACGACCGGCTCGATCTCGGCCAGCTTCTTGCTGACTTCGAGCAGGCGCTTGCGGTCGGCGAGGACCTCGGGGCTGGCCTGTTCGTCGCGCAGCTCCTGCCAGCGGCGGGTCACCTCCTCGAGGCGCTGCATCATCCCGTTCACGTCGCAAGCCTACCTTTCGCAAGAGGTTCCGGCAAGCCGCTTCGCCCGGCCGAAGACGCCGCCAGCCGGGGGACGTCCCCCCGGCCGGCGGCGGTTACTGGCATCCGACGGCGTCTTACGCCTTTTCGGTCTTGGCTTCGATCTTGTCGTAGCGGCGGTGGAAGCGCTCGACCATGCCGGCAGAGTCGATGAGCTTCTGCTTGCCGGTGAACAGGGGGTGGCATGCCGAGCAGATCTCGAGGCGGATGTCCTTCTTCGTCGAGCGCGTCTTGAAGACGTTGCCGCACGCGCACCGCACCTCGACTTCCTGGTACGCGGGATGGATTCCTTCCTTCATCGGTGCCTCCACGCCCCGAGACAGCGGGGTGCAGGATGATACACCAGGTCGGCGTTCAGGCACAAGCGCTCGCTCTTGGTGGGATTTTCGTCGGCCTCGAGACGAGTTGGTCCGTCGCCGGCGAGCGCCGCGGTGCCCTCGGCCGCCCGCCGGCAATCCCGCTGCGATGGGCTGATCTGTCGAGCCGGTGACCGAGATCGCAAGGGGCGGATGGGGCGCCAACGTACAATGCCTGCGCATGGTCATTGCGATCGCCCTGATGGCCGTAGCGGCGTCGGCGGTTCCCGGCGAAGTCCCGGCCGGGACGCCGATCGTGGCGATTACGGTCGTTCGCGACGACATCTTCGACACCTCCGAGCCGGGGACGTCGGCGTGGCCGTACCGTTTGGCGGACCACCTCCACGTGCTCACGCGCGAGCGGTTCATTCGCTCGCTGTTGCTGTTCAAGGTCGGCGACCCGCTCGACCCGGCCCTCCTTGCGGAGACCGAGAGACTGCTGCGCGGCACCGGCTTCCTGAGTCCGGTGACCATCACCGCGCACCCCGCGCCGGGCGGGGCCGAAGTGGTCGTGCGGACGCACGACCAGTGGACGACCGAGGTGGGGTTGAGCTTCGGGGCGTTCGGCAACCGCAAGCACGCGGGCGGCAGCCTCACCGAGGAGAACTTCCTGGGTTGGGGCAAGGAGCTCAACGTCGAGTACGACTCGACCGCGGAACGCAAGACGACGACGTTCGAGTACAAGGACAGCCTCCTCCTCGGCAGTCGCTGGCAGCTCCAGCTCGAGCACAAGAACGCCTCCGACGGGAAGAGCGACGGGTTTCACCTCGAGTACCCGTTCTTTGCGCTCGCGACCCCGCGCGCGGCCGCGGTTGACTGGCAGAGCGTGACCCTGACCGAGTACCTGTACGCGAACGGCGACAAGACCGTCTCCGGCGCCGCCAGCACCCGGTCGTTCCTGCTCTGGGGCGGGCTGCGGCTTCCCGGCGACGCCGTCACGACCAATCGCCTGACCGTCGGCGTGTTCTACGACAGGAGCGAGTTCGGGGACTGGCAATGGTCCGACGGGCGACCGTACCCGACCCCGGCGGGCCACGACATGCGCGGCGTCCAGGTCGGTTGGGACCACCAGGTGGACCATTGGGTGGTCGTCCACGGCTTCCGCGCGTGGGAGCGCCAGGAGGACGTGGCGCTCGGCCCCAACTGGACGGTCACCGCCGGATTCTCGCTGCCGGCGTTCGGGGGCGACCGCACCCGCATCAAGCTCGACGGTCAGCTGAACCTGGCCATGCTGCGAGGGAAACAGTTCTCGTGGCTCAACCTCGCTGGCTCGGGCAGGCTCGAGAGCGGAGGCGTCGGCAACGCCGTGACCCATGTGGATTTCGGCACGGCGCGCACCGGCCCCGTCGGGTGGCGCGGCCGCGTCTCGTTCGACCTCGGGCACAACCTGGATGGCGATCGCCAGCTCGCGCTCGGGGCCGACACCGGCCTGCGCGGCTGGAACCCGGACACCTTCGACGGCACCTCGCGTCTGGTCACGAACCTGGAGTGGCGGCACGTCCTCACCGGCGAGGTGCTGCACCTCGGCATCATCGGCGGCGTGGTGTTCTTCGATGCCGGCAAGACATGGAACCCGCGGGTCGGCCCGTCCACCGACGGCGTGCGCAAGGACGCGGGCGTTGGCCTGCTCATCGAGTCCACCCGTGCCGCGCTGCTGCGCGTGATCAGGATCGAGGTGGCGATGCCGGATCGCGGCGGGAAGCCGCTCTACCTGGTGTCCGGGGATTCGCTGTTCTGACGCCGGCCGCGCGATCGGCGCCCGGCGCCCCTGCTTCTATGCGCGCGACAGGTACTCGCCGGTGCGGGTGTCCACGACGATCTTGATGCCGGGGCCGATGAACTGCGGAACGGTGACGGTGATCCCGGTCTCCAGCTTGGCGGGCTTGGGGCCGCCGGCGGCGGTGGCGCCCTTGAGCGGCGGGTCCGTCTCCACGACCTCGAGGATCACGGTGTTGGGCAGCTCCAGCCCGACCGGTTGGCTCTCGTAGAAGTCCACGGTGATCACCGTCTCGGGCAGCAGGAACCCGATCGACTCGCCGAGCACCTCGTCGGCGAGCGAGAGCTGCTCGAACGTCTCGGTGTTCATGAAGTGGTGCCCCGACGGGTCGGAGTAGAGGTACTGCATGTCGTGCGTGTCCAGGCTGGCCTTCTCGACCCGGTCCTCCGACCGGAACCTGTGTTCGATCTGGTTTCCGGTCTTGATGTTGCGCAACTTGCACTGGACCATGCCGCGCCAGTTCCCGGGCGTGACGTGGACCACCTGGAGGACCCGGTGGAGCTGACCGTTGTAAACCACGATGTTGCCGGCGCGAAGTTCCGTCGCAACCAACTGCATGGAAAGGCCTCCGTCCCCGGCTGGCGCCAGGGCCAAAGAGTATAACATCGGGGCGCGCCAGCACCCGGCGCGGTCGGATTCTCATCCGGACCGGCGGTCGCATTCCCTTGTCGCTGAGACGAAATCCGCGTATCGTCGGGTGCGGAGGAACCAGATGGACCTGAGACTGCGGGGCAAGCGCGCCCTGGTGACCGGTTCATCGCGCGGCATCGGCCGGGCGATCGCGTTGTCGCTCGCCGATTTCAAGGTCGATGTGGCGATCAACTTCTTCCGCCACCGCGCACCCGCCGAGGCCGTCGCAAAGGAGATCGAGGCGCGCGGAGCCCGGGCGCTGCTGGTGCGCGGCAACGTCGCCGACGAAGGCCACGTTGCCCGGATGTTCGACGAGATCGAATCGGCCTGGGGCGGGCTCGACATCCTCGTGTCCAACGCCGCGTCCGGCGTTCTCAAGCCGGTCTCCGAGCTGACGCTGCACCACTTCCACTGGACGATGGACATCAACGCGGGCGCGCTGCTCCCGCTCGTCCAGCACTTCCTCCACCCGCCGGCGCAGGGGCCCCGGTGCGTCGTCGCGGTGTCATCCCTGGGCGCCATCCGGGCGATTCCCAACTACGCAGCCGTGGGCGCGTCCAAGGCGGCGCTCGAGTCGATGGTGCGGCACCTCGCGGCGGAGCTGGCGCCGCAAGGGGTTCGCGTCAACGCCGTCTCCGCCGGCACGGTGGACACCGACGCCCTCAAGCACTTTCCCAACCGCCAGACGCTTCTCGACGAATCGGCGCGGCGCACGCCGGCCGGCCGGCTGATCACCCCGCAGGACGTCGCGAACGTCGTCGTGTTCCTGTGCACCGAGTATGCCTCGATGATCCACGGGCAGACGCTGGTGGTCGACGGCGGCTACTCGATCCTGGCGTGACGATGACGCTCGTCATCGGCCACCGCGGCTTCGCGGCCCGCTTTCCGGACAACTCGCTCGCGGGCGTCCGGGCGGCGTTCGCCGCTGGGGCCGACGGCGTCGAGGTGGACGTCCGTCCGTGCGCCGACGGCGCGTGGGTGTGCCACCACGACCTGAGGCGCAAGGGCCGGAAGGTGGCGCTCTGGTCGCAGGCGGCGCTGCGGCGCGACGGGGTGCCGGCGCTCGCCGACGTCGTGGACGCGGCTCCGGACAACGGCTGGCTGTTCGTCGAGGTCAAACCGCTGGCCGCCGGAGAGCTCGCCGCTCACCTCGGCGATCTGGCGAAGTTGCTGGCCCCGCGAGCCGCCCGCACTCGCGTGATCTCCTCGTCGCTGCCGGCGCTGGCAGCCGTCGAGGAGGTGTTGCCGCTGATCCCTCGTTCCTGGGTTCTTGCCGATCTGCCCGAATGGCTGCCCAACGGCCTCGACCTTGCCCCCAAGCACACGCTGGTCGAGTCCCTGCTCGGCAGCGGTCGCCGGCTGCACCCGTGGACCGTCAACCGGCCCGGACGCATGCGCGAGTTGGCCGGCTTCGGCGTCGCCTCGATCACCACCAACGAACCCGCGCTCGCCGTCGGGGTGGTGCGTGGCTGAAGGGTCGCGCGTCGGCGTGCTGGTGCCCAACCTCTTCCTTCGCGTTGGCGTGGACGCCGCGGTGCAGGGAAGCGGCGGGCAGGTGGTCGGTCTCGCCGATGCGGCCGCGGCGGCGGGCGCCGGATGCGCCGTCGTGATCGCCGACCTCGATGCGCTCGGGTCGGACCCGGCGGCCGCGGTCCGTGCCGTTGCCGCGACGGGTGCGGCGGTGCTGGCGTTCGGACCGCACGTGCAAGGGGAGCGGCTGGCCGCGGCGCGAGCCGCCGGCGCAGTGGTGCTCCCGCGCTCGGTGTTCCTCCATCGCCTGCCGGAACTGCTCGCGGCGCTGCTCGGCCCCGGCCGCGAAGGCTGATCGCGGGCGCATGGCGACGCCGGCCCGTGGTGCGACCGGGGGACCGACGCCGTCCCGGATCCCGTGGCTGCTGTTCGCCAGCGAGTTCGCCGGTACGGCGCTGCTGGTCGCGGCCGGCGTCTCGCTGGTCATCGTAGACTTCGGCGCCGGGAGCCTGATCGCCGCCGCTCTGCCGTCGGCGGCGTTGCGGCGCGTGTTGACCGGCTTCGGGTTCGGCTGCGTCGGGGCCCTCATCGCCATCTCCGGGATCGGGAAGGTGAGCGGCGCCCACATCAACCCGGTCGTGACGCTGGCGTTCTGGCTCAAAGGCGCGATGGAGGGGCGACTCGCCTTGGGCTATGTCGCGGCGCAACTCGCGGGTGCGGTGGCGGGCGCTCTTCCCCTGCTGGCGTGGGGCCACATGGGGGCGTCGGTCGACTTCGGCGTCACCGTTCCGGGCGCGGGCTTCAGCGCCGGGGCCGCACTGCTCGGCGAAGCCGCGACCACGGCGGCGCTGGTCCTGGGGTTGTTCGCCTTTCTCGGGTCGCCGCGGTTGCGGCCGTACACGCCGCTGCTCTTTCCGCTCCTGTACGCGGTCATGGTGGGGCTGGAGGCGCCGGTCTCCGGGACCAGCACCAACCCGGCCCGCAGCCTTGGCCCCGCGGTGGTCGCGGGCGAATGGCGCGGCTGGTGGGTGTACCTGGCGGGGCCCGTCGCCGGCACCCTCGCCGCGGTCGCTGTCCACGGCGGCACCTGGCTGCGCCGCTTCGAGGTCACGGTCGCCAAGCTCTACCACTTCGACCACGACCCGCGCGACGTGCTGCACGGCCGGCGGCGACGCACGAGCGGCCGGCGCTAGCTCCGGGGCGCGAGTCCCGTATAATCCCGCAACGGGAGACAGCCTATGGAACTTTCGCGGCTCGTCGAGCAGTTGTCGGATCCTGCCTTCTATCCCGAACCCACGACCGCGGTCGAGGTCGTCCAGACCCACATCTCCTACATCTTCCTGACCGATCGCTACGCCTACAAGGTCAAGAAGCCGGTCGACTTCGGGTTCCTCGACTACACCACGCTCGAACGCCGCCGGACGATGTGCGAGCGCGAGGTCGCGCTCAACTCGCGCCTCTGCCCGAGCACGTACCTGGGCGTCGCCGAGGTGTGCGAGCACGACGGCGTACTCGCCATCGACGGGCCGGGCGAGACCGTCGAGGTCGCGGTCAGGATGGCTCGCCTCCCGCACGACCGCATGCTGCGCCAGGTCCTCGCGCGCGGCGAGGGGAACGACGCGTTGTTCGAACGCATCGCCGTGATCGTCGCCAACTTCCACCGCCGCGCGGCGGTGCCGCCCGCGACCGCGGTGATGAAGGGGTTCGACGGGGTCAAGTTCAATTGCGATGAGAATTTTGCCCAGACGGAGAAGTACGTGGGCACGCTCGTGCCGCGCGCCACGTACGAATTCATCAAGAACTCCACCGACCTGTTCCTGCATCGCCGGGCCGCCCTGTTCGCGCGCAGGGTGACCGGCGGGCACATCGTCGACGGTCACGGCGACCTCCATCTCGACTCGATCTGCGCCACCGACCCGGTCTGCATCTTCGACTGCATCGAGTTCAACGAGCGCTTCCGCATCCAGGACGTTGCCGAGGAAGTCGCGTTCCTCGCCATGGACCTCGAGTTCCACGGCTATGCCCCGTTCGCCCGGGCGTTCGTGAACGCGTACGTGGAGGCCTCGGCCGACGCCGACCTCCTGCAGCTGCTCGCGTTCTACAAGATGTACCGGGCCTACGTGCGCGCCAAGGTCAACTCGTTCTCGGCCGACGACCCGAAAATCCCGGAGGCGGCGCGTGCGGCCAGCCGGGCCGCCGCCAGCCGCTACTACGAGCTCGCCGCCCACTTCGCCGCCGCCTGCAACCCGCGCCGCCTCCTCGTCACCTGCGGCCTCACCGGCAGCGGCAAGAGCACGCTCGCGCGCAAGCTCGGCGAGACGTACGCCCTGCAGCTCGTCCGCTCCGACGTCGTGCGCAAGGAGCTCATCGGCATCGCGCCGCAAGAGCGGCGGTGGTTGCCGTTCGACCAGGGGGAGTACGGGCCCGAGATGACCGAGCGTACGTACGCGGCGATGCTGGAACACGCCGAAGAGCTGCTCAACGCCGGCCACTCCGTCGTGCTGGACGGGTGCTTCATCAAGCGCGCCCAGCGGGCGGGAGCACTCGATCTCGCGCGGCGGCTCGGCGTGCCGTTCCTCCTGCTCGAGTGCCGGACGTCGGAGGAGGTCATCCGCGAGCGGCTCGAGCGCCGTGCCAGGAAGAACGGGTCGGTCTCCGACGGACGCTGGGAGATCTACAACGGCCAGCTTGCGGAGTTCGAGCCGCCCGAGGAGTTCACCGGCGACGAGCGCGTCGTCCTCGACCGTTCAAAGCCGGTGGACGAACTCCTCCATGAGCTCGCCGCCGTCCTCCCCTCCGCCTGGCGTCCCTGAGGTACCAGGTACCTCATTGTTTCATTTTTCCCGTATCAGGTCCCTGATGTTGCAGGTTGTTGGGGAGGAGGAGCGGTGGTCGTCCTCGACGATGGCCTGTTGCGCCTGGAGGTGGCGCCGCTTGGCGCGGAGATGCGAAGCTTGCGACGCCGCGGGGCGCCCGTCGAGTACCTCTGGCAGGGGGATCCGGCGGTCTGGCCGTACCGCGCCCCACACCTATTCCCGATCGTGGGCCGCCTCAAGGGCGACGCCTTCGTGTACGCGGGGCGAACCTTCCGCCTCGGGCAGCACGGCTTCGCCCGCGACAAGATGTTCGCAGTCGCCGAAGCCACCCGAACCGCCGCCAGGTTCGTGTTGCGGGACGACGCGGAGACGACGGCCAGCTACCCGTTCGCGTTTCGCCTCGGCGTCGACTACCGCCTCGGAGGCGGGGCGGTCGAGATCGCATACGAGGTGGAGAACTCAGGCGTCATCGAGATGCCGTTCTCGATAGGAGCTCACCCAGGGTTCCGCTGCCCGTTAGACGACGCCGAGGGGGCCCAGACGTATGCGCTCGAATTCGAGCGGACCGAGACCGCGGGCCGCTTTCCCGTTGCAGACGGGTTGGTGAGCCGGCGGAACGAACCCGCGCTCCGGGGTGAGAGCGTCCTTCCAATCGGTGCCGGCACGTTCGATCGTGGCGCGATCGTTTTCAAGGACCTTCTCTCGCGTCGAGTCCGCCTCGTCGGGATGCGCTCGAGGGTCGGTGTGGAGGTGGGGTTCGATGGCTTCCCTTGCTTCGGCGTGTGGTCCAAGCCGGGAGCGCCGTTCGTCTGCCTCGAGCCGTGGTGCGGCGTCGCCGATGCGCCGGACGCGTCCGGCCGCCTGGAAGACAAGGAAGGAATCGTGTGCCTTCCTCCGGGCCGCACGTTCACCCGTGCCCTCACCATTCGTCCGCTGTGATGGCCCCTCGGATGTTGGATGCGGCGGTGCCTCGTACGTGCAGGTTCAGTTCGTTTTGGCGGTGGCGCCGGCGGGCACGCGCGCGAGATGCCGCGCGGTGCAGTTGACGGTGACCCGCTCGCTCCGCTCGGCGGCGCCGGCAACGAGGGCGTGGTGGAACCGACGTTCGCCGTCCGTGGGACTCAGCGGCGCTCCGGCCCGGGGGCCCCGGCAGGCCCGTCCGGTTCCCGCCCCGCCACGGGCGCGACGGCGCCTTTGGCCTCGGTGCGGTTGTCGTACCAGCGCTGGGTCGGGTAGGCGAAGTCGATGTCGGGAGATCGCCCGAACTCGGTCAGGATCTCCTCCCAGATCGCCTCCGTCACGGCGCGCCGTTTGCGCGGGTCGCAGAGATGGCGGATCGTCAGCAGCACGCCGCTGTCCTTCACGCTGGTGTACACCGTCGGGGTCAGCGTCGTGTAGTAGATGAAGTACTTGCGCGCCGCCTGCGCCACCTGCTCGGCCGCCTGTCGGCTCTCGGGCTCGCCGAACTTGGACGCGATGCCCAGCAGGATTTCCTTCGCCCTGCGCCAATCGCTCTCGAACGTGAGCAGCACCGGGATCTCGTTCCAGATGTACTGAAAGCCGTGCGTGTAGTTGGCCTGTGGCTCGGTAAACACGCAGGAGTTGGGCATGTGGACGATACGGCCGGTGCTCTGGTCGGCGTCCACCCAGTTGCCGATCTCGAGGAGGCTGAACTGGAAGAGGCGGATGTCGATGACGTCCCCGGCGATGCCGCGGACCTCGATCCTTTGGCCGACCTCGAACGGCTTCCGCCAGATGAGGAACACCCACCCCGCGACGTTGCTCAGGGGATCTTTGAGCGCGATCGCCAGACCCGCGGAAAGGAGACCGAGGAAGGTGACCAGCGACCCGAACGCCTCCAGCCACACGCGGCCGATCGCGACCACCGCGACTACGAACGCAAGCGAGGCCGAAGTCTTCCTCCACTGGTACCGCACCCGGGCTTCCGACAACCGGGTGTACACGACCCGGAGAAGCACGAACCGGAGGATCCAGATCACGAGAACCGCGGCCAGCGACGCCAGCAGCTTCCCCTGGATGCCGGGGGTGAGCCCGAGCCACGTCTCCACCAGACCCGAAAGGCCTCTCATGTCCACCTGCCAGTCCATTGGCCAGCGCTTCCAGTGTGCCACGCGAGGTTCGCGAGCGAAAGTCGCGAGGCGGCATTCCCCAGCCGGCCCCCGTGACGTCGCGGCGGCCGATCGTCCAACCGACCGTGATGCGGGTCACCTGCCGGGACGTGCGCCTCACCTTCCCGTACGTCGTCGGCTCGACCTCCGACGTGGCGCGGGCGTTCGCCGCCGCCCACACGCCTGGGGCGTTCCTCTTCGACCGCGCCGGCAGGCTCGTCTACCACGGCGCGATCGACGACAACGCCCAGGATGCGACGAAGGTGGAGCAGCACTGCCCGGCCGAGGCCGCGGGTGCGCTGTTGGCCGGCGCGCCGATCGTGGCCGCCGAGACCAGGTCGATCGGCTGCTCCCTCAGGCTCTGTCCCGGGGCTGAGAGGCTCGGGTGGGGTACGGGGAGGTTGGCCACGGTCCACGAACCCCGGCCTCTTAGCTGGCCTTGCGGGCGGCAGGCGCGCCGCCAAGGATGCGGGCGAGGTACTGGCCGGTGTAGCTCGCCTCGGCTCGAGCGACGTCCTCGGGAGTGCCGGCCGCGACGACCTCGCCACCGCCGTCGCCGCCCTCGGGACCGAGGTCGATCACCCAGTCGGCGGTCTTGATGACGTCGAGGTGGTGCTCGATGACGACGACGGTGTTGCCGCGCTCGACGAGGGTGTGGAGCACGGCGAGAAGCTTCTTGGTGTCGTCGAAGTGCAGGCCGGTGGTGGGCTCGTCGAGAATGTACAGGGTGGCGCCGGTGGCGCGGCGCGCCAGCTCGCGCGAGAGCTTGATGCGCTGGGCCTCCCCGCCGGAGAGCGTTGTGGCGGACTGACCCAAGGTGATGTACCCGAGGCCGACGTCCACGATGGTGTCGAGGACGCGGACGATCTTGGGGTGGGCGGCGAACAGCTCGCGCGCCTGCTCGACGGTGAGGTCGAGGACCTCGGCGATGTCGAGCCCCTTGTAGCGGACCTCGAGCGTCTCGCGCCCGTAACGGCGCCCCTTGCAGACCTCGCAGGTGACGTAGACGTCGGGGAGGAAGTGCATCTCGATCTTGATCTGCCCGTCGCCGCCGCACGCCTCGCAGCGTCCGCCGCGGACGTTGAACGAGAAGCGCCCCGGCTTGTAGCCGCGCGAGCGCGCCTCCGGAGTCATCGCGAACAGCTCCCGGATCGGGTCGAACACCTTGGTGTACGTCGCCGGGTTGGAGCGCGGCGTGCGGCCGATCGGGGACTGATCGATGTCCACGACCTTGTCGATGAACGCGATCCCCTCCACCTTGGTGTGGGCGCCGGGCCGGTCCAGGGCACGGTACAGCGAGCGGGCGCACGCCTTGTAGAGGATCTCGTTGACGAGCGTCGATTTCCCAGACCCCGAGACGCCGGTGACGCAGGTGAACGTGCCGAGCGGGAACGCCACGTCGATCCCCTTGAGGTTGTGCTCGCTGGCGCCACGGACGACGAGTTGCCGGCCGTTGCCGCTGCGGCGCGCGGCCGGCACCTCGATGGTCAACTCGCCGGCGAGGTAGCGGCCGGTCAGCGAGCGCTTCGAGGCGATGATCGCAGCCGGCCGACCCTCGGCGACGACCTCCCCCCCGTGGATGCCCGCGCCCGGCCCAAGGTCCACGATCCAGTCGGCCTCGCGCATCGTCTCCTCGTCGTGCTCGACCACGAGCACGGTGTTGCCGAGATCGCGCATCCCCTGCAACGTCCGCAGCAGCTTGCGGTTGTCCCGTTGATGCAGGCCGATCGATGGCTCGTCGAGGACGTACAGCACGCCCATGAGCTTGGAGCCGATCTGGGTGGCGAGGCGGATGCGCTGCGACTCGCCTCCCGAGAGCGTCCCCGAGGCGCGCGCGAGGGTGAGGTAGTCGAGACCCACCGACGCCATGAAGCCGAGCCGGTCGGCGATCTCCTTTAGGATCTTGGCGGCGATCGTCTGCTCGCGGGGCGTGAGGGCAAGAGCACCGAACCATCGCACGGCGTCCTTGACCGGGAGGTGGACGACGTCGTGAATCGTGCGGCCGGCGACGAGCACCGCGAGCGCTTCGCGCCGCAGGCGCTTGCCGCCGCAGGTGGCGCACGGGCGCATCGACATGAAGCGCTCGATCTCCGAGCGCGTCTCCGGCGAGTTGGTCTCGCGGTGCCGGCGCTCGAGGTTGGCCACGAGACCCTCGAAGCGACCTCGATACTCCCATCGCGAGCGCTCGCCAACGAAGGCGAAGTTGAGCTCGTTCTCGGTCCCGAACAGCACCGCCCGGCGGACCTTCTCGGGCAGGGAGCGCCACGGCTTGCGCAGGGAGAACCCCATCGCCTCGGCGAGGGTCTGGAGCTGCCGCCAGCGGAACGAGCGCCGCCCCTCCTGGACGCCGACGATGGCGCCCGCGGCAAGCGAGCGCTCAGGGTCGGCAACCAGCTTGTCGGGGTCGACTTCCTGCACGACCCCGAGGCCGGTGCAGGTCGGGCACGCGCCTTGCGGAGAGTTGAACGAGAACAGCCGCGGCGAGAGCTCGGCGAGAGCGAAGCCGCACTTCGGGCACGAGTGCCGCGAGGCGAGGACGAACTCCTCGCCGTGCGCGGGCGCGACCCGGACGACGCCGTCGCCGACCTTGAGCGCGGTCTCGAGCGAGTCGGCCAGGCGGTTGCCGAGGTCGGCGCGCACCTCGAGCCGATCGATCACGACCTCCACGGTGTGCTTGCGCTTCTTGTCCAGTTCGGGGGGGCTGGCCGCGTCGACGAGGGCGCCGTCGACGCGGGCGCGTACGAAGCCCTCCCGGACCATCTGATCGAAGAGCTTCTTGTGCTCGCCCTTGCGGTTCTCGGCGAGGGGGGCGAGGAGCAGGAAGCGGGTCCCGGCGGGCAGCGCCAGGATGCGGTCCGCCATCTGCTGTGTGGTCTGGCCCTGGATCGGGATCCCGCAGTCGGGGCAGAACGCCTGCCCGATCGACGCGTACAAGAGGCGCAGGTAGTCGTAGATTTCCGTGACCGTGGCCACGGTCGAGCGCGGGTTCTTCGACGTCGTTTTCTGCTCGATCGAGATCGCGGGGGAGAGCCCGTCGATCGTGTCCACATCCGGCTTGTCCATCTGCTCGAGAAACTGGCGCGCGTACGCCGAGAGCGACTCGACGTAACGACGCTGGCCCTCGGCGAACAGAGTGTCGAAGGCGAGGGTCGACTTGCCCGAACCCGACACCCCGGTGATCACCACAAGGCGGTTGCGCGGGATGTCGAGGTCGACGTTCTTGAGGTTGTGCTCGCGGGCTCCGCGGATCGCGATCGTCTCTCGCATCGTGCTCTCAAACCCCGCGTGCGGCGGGGGTGTTCCCGGGAACGCGCAGCCGCCGCGGCCGGGAACTCTCCATTCTACCCGCAGAATGACCCGCGGGGGAGTCGCGTGAGCCAGGCCAGGCGCGGTCGAGCGCGTCTCAGGTCGCGAGCGTCGTGCGGTTGCAGCCCAACCGCTTGCTCTCGTACATCGCGGCATCGGCGCGCTTGACCACTGCGCCAGCATCCTCGCCGGAACGCGCCACCGCGGCTCCCACCGAGATGGTGACGGAAACGCTGCCGCTGGCCGTCCGGGCCGCGGAGCGCGCCACGAGCAGCCGGAAGCGCTCGGCGAGGGCGACCAGCTTCGGTCCGTCTATATTGGCGACCACCACCAGGAACTCCTCGCCCCCCCAACGCCCGACGAGGTCGAACGAGCGGGCATTCCCCGCGAGGGTGCGCGCGACGGTCGCCAGGACGAGGTCGCCGGCGTCGTGGCCGTGGCTGTCGTTGACGGTCTTGAAGTCGTCGATATCGATGAAGAGGACCCCGAACGGCCAGCCGTAGCGCTCCAGCTCCTCCAGTTTGGCGCCCAGCGTGATCTCGGTGAAGGCGCGGTTGGCAACCCCGGTCATGACGTCGACGAAGGCGGCGGCCTTCAACTCCTCGATGCGCTGCAACGCCGTGATCCTCGCCGTGTTGTCGTTGAAGACCTCGACCGCCCCGGTGATTCGGCCGTTGCCGTCTCGAACCGGGGTGACCCGAACCTGCACCGGGACACGGTGGCCGTCCTTGTGGTGGAGGAAGACGTCCGATGCGCGCGGCTCGCCGTCGGCAAGGGTCGCTGCGAGGGGGCACCCGTGCTGGCAGAGGCGGGTTCCGGCGCAGTCCACGTGCATGAGGATCTCGTTGAAGCAGAACGACCCTACGACTTCGTCGGCCGAGTAGCCGGAGATCCGCTCGGCCGCTCCGTTCCAATAGGTGATGCGCCGCTCGGGGTCGACGAAGTAGACGCCGTCGTGGAGGTTGTCGAGCAACGCGCGGAAGAACTCGGGCGTGTCGGAAACCGGCTCCTCTGGCATGGCGGCGGACTACCTCCCCGCCGCCACGACGACACGGAGGCCGGTGTAGGCAAGTCCAGGCTCGGCCCGGCTGCACGCGTCGTTGGGACAATCGGCGCTGGGGCCGACGGCGACGCCGGATCCGTCGGTCGCCGCCGCCCACTCGGCGGCGTTGCCGTCGAGGTCGAAGACGGGGTCGTCGCCGCGGCCCGGCAGCGATCCGACAGGCAGCAGCAGCGGCGCCCCGCCCGGGAGCGGTTTGAGCGCCTCCAGGATGCGAACCTTGTCCTCGGGGTTCGGCGTGTATCCGGCCCAGCGGTCGAGCGTGTTGCCGCCGTCCCCGGCCTGTCGGGCCAGTGCTCGCGCCTCCGCCTCGCTCGGCAACCGGAACGGACGGCCGGTGCGGGCTGCGAGCCACGCGGCGTAGGCGGCGGCGCGCTCGAACGTGACGCCGGTGACCGGCAGGTCGGCGGTGGCCGAGGTCACCTTCATCGCCGGATCGAACGCGGCAAACTGCGCCCGGGTCACCTCGAAGCGGCCGACCTCCAACCCCGCGAAGCGCACGGACTCCGGGGCGAGCACACCGCCCTCATCGCACCCGAGGACGCCGCGGGTGCGGGCCGCCTTCGAGCGCTGCAGGATCGCGGCGAGGAGCGAGCCGTCCTTTATCCCGGTGTCCGTGGCCCGTCGCGTGCCGAACAGGTAGCGGTCGAACCAGGCGAGGTCCTCGTCGAGCTTGCGACGCTGGTGGGCGATCACGCGCAGGGAGTGCGGCTCGCCCGGGAACGTGAGGAACCGTACCGGGGCCTTGCCGATCTGCTGCAGCGCCCGGAACAGCGACCACGATTCGTGCGGCGGCACGTTGCGGTCGTCGGTGCCGGTGAAGACGATCGTGGGCGTCGTCACGTTTCCCAGCTTGAAAAACGGCGACTTGGCCATGTAGACCTCTGGGACCTCCCAAGGCGCGCCGCCGAAGTAGTAATTGTCGAACGAAGCGCCGAAGTCCACGTTGGCCCAGTCGGAGAACCACTCGACATCCGCGGCGCCCACCGAGGCCGCCTTGTACCGATTCGTCGTAGTGATCAAGGCGGCAGTGAGGATGCCGCCGTTGCTCCACCCGGTCGAGCCCAGCCTGGCTGGGTCGACGAGACCGCGCCGGATCAACTCGTCGACGCCGCTCTCGATATCGGGGATCTCCAACTCGTAGTAGTGCTTGGCGATCGACTCAACCCAGTCGAGCCCGTAGTCCGAGCTGCCGTGGTAGTTGACCTGGAGGACGAACGCTCCGCGCTGGCGCCAGAGCATGATCGGCGCCGCCCAGCTCTGCTTCCACGCGTCATGGTCCGCACCGGCCGGCCCGCCGTGGATCGCGAGGACCAGAGGCGCGGGCGTCCCCTCGCGCCAGTTCAACGGGTATTGGAGGATCCCTTCGACCTCGTCGCCGCGCGCTCCCTTCCAGCGCACGACCTCGACCCTGCCGGTGGGCTTGCCTTGCCAGCCGGCGTTGAGGTGGGTGAGCCTCCTTTCCCCGGAGATCCTTGCCCCGTCGAGACGGGCGCCGAACCACTGCGGCGGCACGGCCGCCGCGGAACGAAGGTAGATCAGCGTCGTGCCGTCGCGTCCGAGCTCGAAGCCCTGGATCTCCCGGATGGCGGCGCCGGCGAGATCCGCGCGTGTCCACCCGTTCGCGGTGCGGGTGAGGCGGACCGGGCGGAACCGCACACCGTCTGCGAGCAGCGCAATCACGCCGCCCGGGGCGGGGGCATAGTCGCCGCCGAGGCCGCGCGCCCAGGAAAGCTCGACCTTCTCAGCCTGTTTGGAGGCCAGGTCGAAGTAGTACAGCTCGTTGATCGTCGCGGTGCGGTAACGGGGGTCGCGGCTGAACTGGTTGACGAGGTAGAACCCTTTGCCGTCGGCGGCCCAGTGGATCTGCTGCGGCAGCAGCGTGCCGTCCGCGAACAGGCGGGTGCGCGCGCCCGTGGAGAGGTCGATGAGGAACGTCTGCGGCGGCACGCGCTGGTCGAACTCGTACGAGAGGCTCTGCTGTGCGGTGACCACGGCGAGCGCGCCGGTGGGGGACACGGCAAGGGCGTCGATCCAGTCGGTGTTGACCGTGAGGCGTTCGGCGCCGCCGTCGAGCGTGACGCGGAACAGGCGCACCGGCGGCCGGTGCGCGGCGTCGTCGACGGCCGTGGCGTCGTCCTTGTGCGCCTTGCACTCGCGCTCCCACTCCGACGGGGATTCCTGGACGGCCGCGACCAGGGCGCCGGCGGCGGTCCACGCAAAGCGCGGCACGTCGCGCTCGAAGCGGGTGACGGGGAACGCTTCCCCCCCGCCGACCGGAATCGCCCAGAGTTGTGTCTTGCCGAGCTCGACGGCGCCCGTTCCGCCCGGCACCTTGCGCGTCGAGAGGAAGGCGATCCGCGCGCCGTCCGGGGCGAACGCCGGGGCGGCGACGGTGTCCTGACCGCGGGTCATCGCGAACGATGCGCCGTCGGTGAGGCGCGTCACCCAGAGGTTGGAGACCCGCTTCTCGGCGCCGTCCACCTTCTCGACGGTGGACCGCACCCAGGCGGCGAGGGAGCCGTCGGGGGAGATGGTCCACCCCGCCCCGGCCTCGGCCAGCAGGACGTCGTCGACGGTCCACGTCGTCGGCTCGGGCGCGGCGGCCAGCGCGGCCGCGGCCGCGACCGTCGCGGCGAGCGCGAGGGCAAGCGTGCTCAAATGTCTGTATCCGATCATCGGGGCGCCTCCTCCCCGCGACCGTTTGGGGCGCAGTCGGCAGCGGGAGTTCCGGCGGGCAGGGTAGCAGGGCGCGGCCGGCCGGAAGATCGTCCGGGCCGGGGCGCGTCGCCGATCACGTGCGGCGGAGGATCTCGGCGAACTCGCTGGAGTCGTTGTCGTCCTTGCCGCCGACCGCGGTGCCGCAGACGGAGCACCGGTACTCGTACTTGTTGCCGCCCGGCAGCACGAGCAGGAGATGCCGGCGCACCGGCTGCGCGGCGCGGCAGCGCGGGCAGAACAGTTCGGTCGCCTCGAACTGGTCGAACTGCGGGCCTTTCTTCATGCCCGCCACTTTCTCCAGCTTCGGCGGCGCCGTCAAGGGGGTGGCGCGAACCTGGGGCCAGGCGGCGGGGTTCCTCCCCCCGCTTGGGGAACGGGGAAGCGTCGGCTCTGCCGCGGCCGTCTAAGCCACCGCCTACGGTAAGATGCGAGTGGCGTCGTGCCGGTGGGTTGCGATGGGCGTGATCCTCGGGATGACCGGACCGACGCGAGGAGCGCCCCTTGACCAACCTCATTTTCACGCTGCTGGTGGGAAGCAGCTCACTGGTGGCGGGCTTTCTGGGCTCGCTGACCGGTCTCGGCGGCGGCGTCGTCATCGTGCCGCTTCTCGCCCTTGCTTTCGGCGTCGACATCAGGTACGCAATCGGAGCCTCGCTCGTGTCCGTCATCGCCACGTCGTCGGGGGCCGCGGCGGCGTTCGTCAAGGAAGGGTTCTCGAATATCAGGATCGGCATGTTCCTGGAAATCGCGACGACGCTCGGCGCGCTGCTGGGCGCCTCCCTGGCGACCCGGCTCTCCCCCTCGGTGATCGCTGTCGTGTTTGGCCTCGTGTTGCTCTACTCGGCGTTCCTGTCCAGCCGGCCCCACGACGAGGTCGCGCTCGCGGCCAAGCCGGACCGCCTCGCGATGCGCCTCCGTCTCGACGGCAGCTTCCCGAGCCTGGGCGGTCAGCGGTCCTACCACGTCCAGGGGGTGCCGGCCGGCTTCAGCTTGATGGCGGTGGCCGGCGCGCTTTCTGGGCTCCTCGGAATCGGCTCGGGGGCGGTCAAGGTGTTGGCGATGGACCACGCCATGCGTATCCCGTTCAAGGTCTCCACCACCACCTCCAACTTCATGATCGGCGTCACCGCCGCCGCCAGCGCCGGCATCTATCTGAGCCGCGGGTTCATCGACCCAGGCCTCGCCATGCCGGTCATGCTGGGAGTCCTGGCCGGTTCGATGTTGGGGGCGCGGGTGCTGGTCAACGCCCGCACCCACGTCCTCCGTAAGGTCTTTGCGCTCGTCATCCTCGTCCTCGCGGTGGAGATGATCTACAACGGTTTGTCCGGGAGGCTCTGAGATGCCGCGTCCCTGGAGCGACTTCCGGATCGAACAAACGGTGGGAAACCTGCTGCGCATCGGGGTGATCCTCGCCGCGGCGGTGGTCGCGGCCGGCGCGGTAGCGTTCCTCCTTCGCCACGGCGGCGAGCCGCCGCACTATGGCATCTTCCGCGGCGAGCCCTCGAACCTCAGCCACGTGGGCGGGATCGTGGCCGATGCCTTCGCCGGTCACTCCCGCGGCCTGATTCAACTCGGTCTGCTGCTCCTGATCGCCACCCCGGTGGCGCGCGTGGTCTTTTCCGTCGTCGGGTTCGCGCTCGAGCGCGACCACGCGTACGTGCTGATCACGCTGATCGTGCTCGGGGTCCTCGTCTTCTCGCTCACCGGCGGCCACATCTAGGGGCGCGGCGCGCCGTCGACCGGGGGGCGCCCGGCCGCCAGCAGGTGCACAGCGGAGCGCGCGGACGTGCCGGGGGCGAAGAGCGGCGCCGCAGGTACACGCAGAACCTTCTTCCCGGGCGTGCGTATGACCTCATGGAAGCGGGTGGCCGAGCAAAGGTGAACCCGCTCCGCACAACCCCAACAGCCGGCGAAGAGCCGGTATCGAAAGGAGAGGTCATGAAGCTCGCAGCCCGCGTGGTGTGTCTGGTGGTGGTTGGCCTGGCGGCGTCGATCGTTCCGGCGATGGCGTCCGGATGGCAGGCGCTCGGTGAGCGCATCGTCGACTTCCGGACGAACCCCGAGACCGTTGTCGCCAAGGCGAATGACGCCGCGTTCACCAAGATCAAGATCGAGGTCAAGCAGACCAACCTCGAGATCCGGAACGTGAAGGTCGTGTTCGACGACGGCCAGTCGTTCGACGTCGCCCTCAACAAGTACATCGGCGCCGGCAGCAGCCGCGTCATCGACCTGCCGGGCGCCAAGGCGATCCAGAAGGTCGAGTTCTCGTACCGTCCGGCGTCAGCGGGGAGCAACATCGCGCTGGTCCGCGTCCTCGGGTCCAACTGACCAACCTCCGCCGAGGTCCGAATGCCGGCGCCCGGTGGCGCCGGCATTTCTTTGCGGTACCTGGTACCTCATAGTTGCATTTTCGATGTACCCTGGGCTCCAAGAGGTGTGCTGACGACCGGGGAGGCGGAATGCCACGGCGGCCGCGGGTATTCGTCGACGGTGCGACCTACCACGTGTACTGCAGGACTTCTCGCAGCGAGCCTGTCTTTCGCCGGCCCGAGGAGGATCGCGAGTTCATCAGGATCCTCGCCGAGATCAAGCGGCAGGACAGCCTCGCAGTGTTGGCGTGGTGCCTGATGCCCAGCCACTACCACCTCGTGGTGCGCACGGGGTCGGTGCCACTGTGGCGAAGCATGAGGCTGGTCCAAGGCCGGTTCGCGAAGTCGTTCAACCGGCGCCGCGCGGTGTGCGGGTCGGTGTGGCAGGGGCGCTACAAGGCGAAGCTGATCGTCGGAGAGCGCTACCTGCAGCAGGCAATCGTGTACGTTCACCTCAATCCCGTGGCTGCCAAGCTGGCCAGGTCGCCGGGCGCGTTCCGGTGGAGCGGCCACCGGGAACTCGAGGCGAGGGGGGCGGATGGCCTGCTGGACGTGGACGAAATGCTGGCAGCGTTCGGCGGCACGAGACTGGAAGCTAGCGGGAGTTACATGCAGGCGGTCAGGGGCGCCGCCGCGGCGCCGTGGCGCTCTCTCGGGCCGGGCCGCCTGCCGTGGTGGACGAACTCTCGGGCCGAGGGTGAGCTCGAGCTTCCCTCCGGGCGTCCGAGGTTGGACGCCCTGGGGGCCAGCAGCGCGAGCCGTTCGAGCGCCCGGATTGGGGACGTCTTCATCGCAGCCGCCGCGTTGCTCGGCACGACGCGCGAGGAGCTCTTGGCTCCCCGCTTCGGGCGGGAGCAGACCCGGGCGCGGGAGGCGCTGACGCTGGTCGCCGGCGAGCAATTCGGCTTCCGCGTGAAGGACCTGGCCCGGCAGTTCGGGAGGACCTCCGGCGTCGTCAGCCGCTGGGGAACGGCTGCGGCTCAGCGGCGGCAAGAGGATGCGGCCTTCCGCACGCGAGTCGAGACCTTGTCCGCCGGCCTCGAAGCCGCCTTCCCGCGTGACGTGCCTTCTGCGGACGAGGAGATCCTGGGCGGTGGCGCCTCCTTCGTCGACTAAAGTGAAACTATGAGGTACCTGGTACCGAAGAGAAGCGAGCGGAGGAACCGCCGGGAGTACGCACTCTACCAGGCGGCGCGAGCGCTCGGCCGGGTCGCCCCGTTCTGGCTCCTGCAGAGGATCGGGGCGGCGCTGGGCGTGCTGTTCCTGCTGGTCTCGAAACGCCGCCGCACGGTGCTGGGCAACCTCAAAAGGGTGTTCCCGCGGCGCTCCCGGCGTGCCCGCCTGCAAATCGCGCTGCGCTGCGCGGCTCACTTCGGTCGCATCTCGTTCGACTTCATCAAGTGGTCGCAGGTCTCGCCCGAGACGTTGACGAGGAAGGTGCGCTGCGAGGGGATCGAGAACCTCAAGGCCGCGCTGGCGCAGGGCCGGGGGTGTTTCGTCCTCTCCGCCCACTTCGGCCACTGGGAGGTGGCGTCGCAGTGGCTGGCGCTCGCGGGGTTCCCGCAGGGGATGGTGTACAGGCCTCTCGAGAACCCGCTGATGGAGGCGGAACTGGCGCGGACGCGGACCCGCTTCGGCAACTGGCTGATCGCCAAGGACGGCGCCAGCCGCGGCGCGATCAAGGCGATGCGGCGCTCGGGAGTGGTGGACATCCTCCTCGACCAGAAGGCCGACCTCGAGCACAGCGAGATCGTGACGTTCCTCGGGATCCCGACGCCGACGACGCCCTCCCTCGCCAGGTTCGTGCTCGCGACCGGGGCTGCGGTGGTGCCGCTCTTCTCCTACCCCGAAGGGACCGGCTACCGGTTCAGGCTCGACCCGCCGCTCGGAATCGAGACCGGCGACACCGTCGCCTCCCTCACCCAGCGCTACAACGACTGCGTGTCGCGCGAGATCCTGGCGCGTCCCCACCTCTGGTTCTGGTTCCACGACCGCTGGACCCCTCGCCGCCGGCGCAGCACCGGGCTCTGACGGTTACCGTGGCCGGCCGCGCTCCAGTCGGCCGAGCGCGAGGTAAAGCGCCAAGCAGATCAGGAAGTCGAGGGCGAGCCCGGCGTCGAAGGCGAACGGCCGGTGGCGGAGCTGCACCGGCAGGGCGGGCGCCACGAGCAGGAAGTACAGGGCGTTGCCCGCAACGACCGCCGCCAGCGCCCGAAGCCACCTCGCGATCACGGACGCCCTCCGCTCGCGCGTCAGGCGAACTGGTCCTTCTTGAGCACGACCTGCTCGAAGAAGTCGATTCCCGCGGCGGACAGGCGCACCCCCGCCGGGGCGTCGGGCTCGCCGGGACGGTGCGACAGGACGAGCCCGCCGAGCTCGGCGAGGTACTGCACCTCGGGGAGGATGCTCCCGCCGGCCGCACCCTTGCCCAGCGCGCCCTCCAGCTCGTCGAGCCCGACCGGCCGGAACCCCTGCTCCCGCCAGCGCCTGTAGAGCTCGGCGAAGATCGCGCGCCGGCGCGAGGTGTCGAACGACGGCCTGGGGGCCGCCGCGAACAGCGGTCCGGCGATCGGGAACACCACCCGTCCGGCGGTCGGGTTGACGAGGAGCGCAAACGCGATCCACAGCGACAGGGCGCCGAGGCCAACCGTGAACACCGCGATCGGGAGGTCGAACGCCCGCGTGCCGCCGAGGGCGTTCGCGAGCTTGCACACGTACAGGAGGTCGATGTCCGCGAGGAAGGCGAACAGCAGGGTGCTGTAGAAGCCGAAGCCGTACGTGATGACGAGGAAGACGACGAGCGACGCCGCCTCGACGGCGTGGATGACCACGGCGTCCGGGACGAACCCCCGTGCGAGCGAGTTGAGCACCCACCAGTTGAGCGTCCAGTTGAACGCGAACGCGGTGAACAACGTGCCACCGTAGAGGTTCTTGTTGGCGAACCCCATCAAGCCGGCGAGGAACTGACACCCGGCGCCGAAGAGCAGGCAGATCACCGCCGCAGTCGAAAGCCCGGCCGGAGTCAGCCGGAATCCGAAAGCGATCGGGGTCAGGGCCGCGCACCCGAGGGCGAGGCCGATCAGCCCCAGGGGGGTGGGCTCCGCGAAGACCTCCCGGTGCGCGGCGGGTCCGAAATCGATCCTGCTGATCATGGCTGGGGGTCCCTCCATCGTCACAGCGAGCATACGGCATCGCGGCGGCCGCGGCCGGCCGCGATCGGCGCTGCCGTCCCGGGGGGGAGTGCGGCGGCCGGCGTCATTTCGCCGGCGGCCAGCCCAGCCCCAGACGGTCGAAGTTGAAGATGGCGTTGGTGACGAGAGCGTACGTGCCCTGCGTGCTGACTCGCCACATCGGGTTGCACGCGAAGAGGAGGATGTGGCCGCGGCCGAGCGGGGCATCGATCACGACCGCCTTGCCGGCGATCTCTTCGCCGCCTTCCAGCATCCCGGAGAGCAGGATCTCGTCGGCCTTCTTGGGGAACGCGGCGATCACCCGCGGCCGGTCGGCCGGGCGCGGGAGGTAGGCCTCGGCGAACGCGCGGTAGTCCTCGGGCGGCTGGAAACCCTCCTCGCCCGGCGCTGGGGTCGGCCGCTCGGGCGGGGCGACGTAGGGCCGTCCCTGCGGCACGTCGGGGTCGTCGACGCCGCCGCGCCCGCTCGGCCGTGCCGGCTCGCGCTCGGGACGGTCGAAGGCGCCGACACGAAATGCCGGGCCGCCGTCGAAGTACACGGGGACAAAGTCGTCGTAACCCCAGGCGACCGGGCTGGCGGGGTCGGTCACGACCGCCCGCACGAGCGACCCCGAAGCCTTGAGCTTGGGCGTCCCCACCACCTTGACCCAGCGGACGAGGCCGAACTCGATCGCCCAACGCGCGGTTTCCTGAACTGTGATCAACAGGCCGCCGCGCTCGACGAACCGCGCCAGGCTCGCGACACCGGCAACGCCGAGGCCGGGGCGCATGTCGTCGGTCGAGTCGACCCCCAGGTTGGGCGTCAGGGCGGTCTTCTTCCACGGCAACGGCGGCCCCGGGGGCAGGCCGTCGACGATCTCCTGCGGCGACGCATCGGTGGGCGGAAACACGATCACGTCGAATTTCGCCCGCAGGTCGCCATCCCCGGCGACCTGCTGGGTGGAGATGTAGGCGTAGGGGATGCCGAGGTTCTCGAACGCGAGACGGTACCAGCCCTCCTGCTGGGTGGACAGCCAGGTGTGCAGCAGCGCGACCCGGGGCAGCGCGAACTCGCGGGTCGGGACCGCGGGCATCGCCGCGAGCGTTTCGGTCCGCAGGTTCAGCGCGGCGAGAGCCCCGCCGACCGCGGCGGTGTCGGCCCCTTCGAGAGGAATGAGGACGGTCCCCACCGGCCAAGGCCGCGGCCCCTTGATCGCCTCGAGGGTGACGAGGAAGCGTGCGCCCGGCAGCGCGGTGCGCAGGCGGACGAGATCGGTGTCGGCCGTGTTGGCGACCGCCAGCACGGCCCCCTTGAGGGCGACGGCGGCCGGGCGGGTGTCGCGCCACGGGTGCATCGGCACCGCCAGGACGTCGGGGTTGACGATTCGCCTGAACTCGAGGTTCCGCGCCAGGCCGAGCGTCCACCCGCTGTCGTCGTACACGCGTTCGTCGCCGCGCACGTACTGCGTGTCGAGGAGGGCGTCGGCGAGGCGCGAGTAGGGCTGGTCCATCCGCACGACGAGGCTGCCGGATGCGAAGCTGACCGGCTCCGAACCGGACGGCGGCCGCTTCGCGGGCGGCCGTCCGCTCCCCGGTTTCGCTTCGTCGCCGCCGCGGTCGGACGTTGGGGGCGGCCAGAGCGGCGCGACGGCGAACGCCCTGTCCGCCACCTCGACCTCGATGCCGTCGGCTTGCAGCAGGCGCGCGAGGTCGCGCAGCTGCCCCTGGCGCTTCTGGGCGCCGTCGAAGACGTAGGCTGCCGGCCCTTCGGTGCGCGCCTTGGCGACCGCGCGCTTGCCGAGCGTCCAGTACTGCTCGAGGAAGTGCTTCCGGTTCCCCGCCGTGTCGGCGAGGGCGAGCAGGACGCCGCTCTCCTGGTAGTTGACGTTGTCGCGCAGCGACCAGCGCACGGCCGGCAGCGGCGGGTTGGGTCGGAACCATGCTCGCTCGCTCCAGCCTCGGATGGTGCGGTCCTGGGTGGACGGCACGAGGTTGCCGAACGTCTCGTAGAAGCGACCGATCGCGTTGTGCCCCATGCCGACCCAGAACATGTAGTTGGGCGACCAGCCGTCGTAGAACCCGTGCGTCCAGACCCCGGGCAGCCCCAGGGCCGTCAACTGCTGCACTTCGAGGTCCGCCATCCGCGTGAACTCCGCAATCGTGAGCGGGTCGAGCCAGGCGTTGTACGGCCCGGTACCGGTCGAGATGTAGAGGAACGGGATCGACTCGTGCAGGTCGTGCAGCACCTGCGGGTGCCAGTCGAAGAACGCCTTGAGGACGTTGCGCGTGAGGGCGAGGCCGAGCCCGAGCGTGTCGCGGTTGTTATCGTGGCCGGCGTAGTGCCCCCAGTAGGCGAGCGGGGGCATCGGCGAGCTCGGGTTGGCCTGGCGCCAGCGCACGAGGTCCACCATGCGGTCACGGCCGTCGACCTCCAGCACCGGCGTGATCAGCGTAATCACGTTGGCGCGGATCGCACGGATCATCGGCGTGTCCTCGACGGCGAGGCGGTAGGCGAGCTCCATCAGCATCTCGGGGCTGCCGGTCTCCGGCGAGTGCATGGCGCCGGTGAGCCAGTAGATCGGCTTGCCCTCGGCGATCAGCGCTTGCGCCTCGGCTTCGCTCACCCGGCGCGGGTCGGAGAGCCGTTGCGTGATCTCGCGGTAGCGGTCGAGGGCGGCGATCGTGGCCTCGTCGGCGACGGCGACGGCGACCATCTCGCGCCCCTCCTCGCTGCGCCCGATCGAGAACACCTTGACGCGCGGCGAGGCGGCCGCGAGGGCGCGCAGGTACGCGTGGACGTCCTCCGCGTAGGTGAGCCGATCGGGGGCGCCGGCGACATAGCCGAAGAAGGCGAGCGGCGTCGGCACGGTCGCCGAGGCCGGCAGATGATCCACCAGGGCAGTCGAGAACTGCGGGCCGGTCGTGGCCTGGCGGATCAGCCGGGTGTACGGGGCGTCCCACTCGGGGTGCCGCTCCAGCGGCTCGGCGGCATCGGGCGTCACGGGTGCCTGGGGCGGAAGCGGTGGCGGAGCGGCGGCCAGGATCGCGGGAAGGAGGAGCAACGGCAGCAAGCGGGCGAGGGGGGTGTCCATGGCCGCGAACCTTAGCTCTCGCCCGGGGACGATTCAAGACGGCGGGAGCGGCTGCGGGCCCGGCGACGGCTCGGGGCCGGCGGCGTCCTCCGGTTGGGCGACGAGCACGGCCCGGGTGAGCCGCACGGTCAAGTTGCCGATGTAGTCGGCGCGGCCGGAGAAGGCGACCGGGATGCCGGTGCCGACCTCGACGAACAGCGTGAGGGAGCCGCGCATGCCGAGGAAGCCGAGTTCCACGTCGTTCGTTGTCTCGGCGGCGCCGACGGCGCGGGCGGTGCCCCGGACGGTCCGCACGAGGATGTTGCCGCTCCGGCGGCGGGTCCCGCCGGGCCACGACTCCTGGAAGCTCTGCCGCCGGTACGAGAGGCCGCCGCCGGCCAGCGCGATCTCGACGTAGCGGTCGCCGCTGAGCAGCAGCAGCCGGAGCGAGCTGTTCGGGCGGTCCAGGCGCGCGGCCGAGACCAGGTAGAGGAGCACGTACGGGTCGGTGACCGGCGTCCCCTGCGGCGGCTTCACCGCCGGCTGGACGAGGTAGCGCGAGCGGTCCGTCCATCCTTCGGGTCCTCGCGCCGCCTCGTGCGCGTCTCTCGGCGAGCTGCGCCAGGTGTAGAGGCCCCCCTCGGTGAAGCGCATGAACTTGTGGTACGCGCTGCCGCCGAGCGTCGTCTTCTCGCCCCCGAGCGCCGCCCCGCTTGCGGGGTCGAGCCAGAGCGTGACCCGCTCGTCGCGCCCGAACGGCAGCTCGCTCGCGAGCGAGACGGCGACCGCTCCGGCGGCGGGGACCGCAACCGCCCGGCCCTTCTCGGGGCGCCGCAGGAGCGCCGCGAGCTCCGCCTCAGGCACCCACGCGGTTCGGATCGTGGTGGTGGCGGAGAGGAAAAGCTTGTGGGCGGCGTAGCTCAGTTCGGTCCACGGGACGGCCGGGGACGGCTCCGGCACTGAGGCCGCCGCCTCGGTGGCCGGCTCGCCGGCCGGCGTCGGCGAAGTCTCCGGAGCCGGCGGCGCTTGCGCAGGGCTAGGTTCGGCGACTGGCATGGGCGGGGGTTGGGGCGGCGCCGGCGGAGTCGCCGTCGGCGCCGGACTCGAGCGGGTGGAGCATTCAGCCGGCGCTGCCGCCGAGAACGCCGCCAGCGCGATCACCACTGCGCACCCGCGCCATGTCCACATCGGCGTTCCCCCCCTCCCGGCTGGGTGAGCCACCGTTGACGATGGTACCAGGCGCCGGCGCCGGCGGGCTCAACCGCCGCCGTGGACGGGGGCGCTCTCGTGATGTCCGAGCACGAGGATCTCTCGCGCGATCTCCTCCACCGACTTGCCCGTCGCGTCGATCTGGCGCCACCCTTGCTCCCGGCACAGCGCCTCCGACTGCCTGAGTTCGTCGCGGACGGTCGCGAGCGAGGCGTAGCTCTCGGCGGGAATTCCGAGATGGGCCGCGCGGGCCTGGCGCAGCTCGACCAGGCGCGGTGCGCTCATCGTGAGGCCGAACACCAACTCGCGCGGCAAACCGAGCACGCTCGGGTCCGTCGGGATGCCGGGGACGACCGGCACGTTGGCGGCGAACCAGCCGTGGTAGCCAAGGTACAGGGTGGTCGGCGTCTTCATCGTCCGGGAGACGCCGACGAGGACGATCTCGGCGGCCTCGAGCTCGTCCGGGCGCTGACCGTCGTCGTGACGGAACGCGAACTCGACGGCTTCGATCCGCCGCGAGGTCGCCTCGACGAGCTGCGAGAACAGGCCGGGCTTCTCCTGCGGCGAGACCCCGAGGTGGGTGGCCAGCCGGTCGAGCACGGGACCGAGCAGGTCCATGGCGTCCACCCCGTGGATGCGGGCCTCCCGCAGGATCACGGTGCGCAGCTGGTCGGAGACCAGGGTATGGAGGACGAGCGAGTCGCGCACCGCCGCTTCCGCGACGACGGCGCGCACCTGCTCAGCGGTGCGCACGCCGCCGCAGCGCACGATGGAGACCGGCGCCCCCTCGAACTGCGTGAGGGCGGACCGCACCACGCGCTCGGCGGTCTCGCCGGTCGCGTCGGAGACCACGTAGACCCTGAGCATCGCCATCGTCCCGCCCTTCCCATCGAGGTTGTCGGCCACCTATAGCACCAACCGGAGGAGCGGCCAAGCGTCCCGGGCGCCGGCCGGGTATCATCGGGCCGCGGCGAGTGACGGGAGGAATACCGGGATGGAACTCCGCATCAACCCGAACGTGGCGCGGCTGCTCTGCTCGAACTCCGGCCAAGAGGTTCCGGCGCGTGGCTTCGCCTCGCCGATCGGCCTGTGCCCGTGCTGCCCCCGTCCGGGCAAGCCGGTGGTCGTCGAGTACGACCTCGAGCGCGTGCGAACCGAGATCGCCCCGGTTCCGCTGGGAGGGCACGGCGGCCGCGGGATCTGGCGGTTCGCGCCGCTCCTGCCGGTGCTCGGTGTCCCCGAGGAGTACGCGGCGGACGTCGGCGGCACGCCGGTCGTGCGGCACGAGCGGCTGAGCGCCGCCCTCGGCGTCGAGGTCCTCCTGAAGAACGAAGGGACCAACCCGTCGGGGAGCTTCAAGGACCGCGGCCTGGCGGTGGCGGTGGCGTTCGGGCGGGCGTGCGGCGCGCGGCGCTTCTGCGTGCCGACCCAGGGGAACGCGGGGGTCGCGGCGTGTCTGTTCTCCGCCCGGCTCGGCATGCCGGGCTGCCTGGTCTACATGCCCGAGTCGTACCGAGGGTGCATCTATCACCGCGCGTGCGAGTTCTTCGGGGGCGAGGTCCGTTTCGTCGGCGCCAACATCGCGGCCGCCGGACGGGCGATGCGCGAGGACCTCGCGGAGGAGCTTGCGAGCGGCGCGACCGTCGACATGTCGACCTTCTTCGAGCCCGGGCGCCTCGAGGGCAAGAAGACGATGGGCCTGGAGATCGTCGCCGACCTCGGCGGCGGGGCGTTGCCGGACGTGATCATCTACCCGACGGGAGGGGGTACCGGACTCGTCGGCATCTGGAAGGCGTTCGAGGAGCTGACGGGCCTGGGTCTCCTCGACCCGGAACGGACTCGCTTGCCGCGCATGGTGGCGGTGCAATCGGCCAACTGCGCGCCGGTCGTCGAGGCGTTCGAAAAGGGCCTCGCGGAGGTGGTCCCGGTGACGTCGCTGGGGACGATCGCGGACGGCCTCGACGTGCCGGGAGCGATCATGGGGCACGGGATCCTGCGGGCGTTGCGCGCCTCGGGCGGCGCGGCGGTGGCGGTGCCCGACTCGGCGATCGAGGCAGCGTTCGCCCGCTACGGCCTGGCGGGCGTCAACGCCGGCCTCGAGAGCGCCGCCACCCTCGCGGCGCTCGACGCGTTGCGCGCCAGCGGCGCCGTGCGCGCGGGCGAGCGCGTCCTCCTGCTCAACACCGGCACCCAACTCGTCCCGCTCTCCAAGTCAGCAAAAATGCAACTATGAGGTACCAGGTACCTGAGAGTTGCAGGTTTTGAGTCGGGAGCGCCTCATAGGCGGCCCGGGGTCCAGGGAGCGCCGGCGGAATCCAGGGCCGCATCGAGCTTGACGAGATCGCCGTCGAGGATGGTCCGCAACTCGGCGAGCACGGGTCCAAACGCGGCCGAGGCATCGTCGTAGGCCTTCCGCATGGTGGCGGTCGGCGCCTGCGTCGATGCCCACTGCGCCGCCACGATCCCCTGGACACGGGCGACGATCGAGGGTGGGACCGGCTCGTTGTAGCGCTCCATCACCTTGTCGCCCGAGAGCGCCCGCTGGATGCCGGCGAGCCTTGCGTCAAGGGAGCGCGCCTGCTCGGCCAGCGCCGCCACTGCGGCCGGCGTGTCGGCAAGCGCCACCCGGATCCGCGCGAGGCGGCCGCGCGCTTCCTTGGCGGCTTCCACCGCGCCGAGAACCGCGCGTTGGAGATGGGCGGTCTTCGCCTCGAAGGCGAAAACGGCGGCCTGGTCGTCGGCCTTGAGGGTCGCCAGGCCGAGCGGGACGACGCGGAACTGCTGCGGTCCCGCCGCCTCGGTGGTCACCCCGTTGACGCGGGTCGCAAGCCGCACCGTGTAAACGCCGGGCACGGCCATCGGCCCGCGGTCCGGCGGCTCCCATGGATCCCTGTCCTTCTTCTCGGACGGGAGCTTCGCCGGCGTGGAGGGAGGGAAGCGGAGATCCCAGGCAACCCTGTGGAAACCCTTCTCGGCCGGGGCCTCGATGCGGCGGACGACGTTCCCCTCGCTGTCGGTCACTGTCAGGACGACGGCGGGTTTCTCCTCGCGGGCCTCCTCGCGCAACTGCTCGGGGGTGGGGTAAACGGGCGCCACGCCCTTGCTCGCGGCCAGCTTCTCGGCCTCGTGGCGGAGCTCCCTTGCGGTCTTGAGGGTTGCCTCGAGGTGGTACGTGAGGAGCGCACCAAATGGGGGGTTGTCGGCGGTGAAGAAGGCGTCGCCTTGGAACGACTTTCCCCTGCCTCCAAGCGGCGACCTCTCGATGTAGGCCGAGGCGTCCCGCACCGGGAAGAGGGCCGCCGGCTGCTCGAGGGCCGCGCGGGTGAGGCCGCGCAGCGGCGCAATGTCGTCGAGGACGTAGAACCCACGTCCGAATGTGGCCAGCACGAGGTCGCCGTCGCGCTGCTGAACCGTCAGGTCGCGCACCGCGATCGTCGGCAGGCCCCCAGTCAGCTTGATCCAGTGGCCGCCGGCATCGGTGGAGAAGTAGACGCCGAACTCGCACCCGGCGAACAGCAGGTTCGCGTCCACGGGGTCCTCGATCACGGCATGGACCACCTCGCCGTTGGGCAGGTCGGATGCGATCGAGGTCCAGCTCCGGCCGCGGTCGGCGCTGCGCAGGAGGTAGGGCTTGAAGTCCGCGTTGGTGTGGTCGTCGAATGCGGCGTACACCGTGCCGGCGGCGTGCCTCGAGGCCTCGACGTGGCTCACGTAGGTCCTCGCGGGCACGTTGGGAAAGGCTTCCGCTCTTCGCCAGGTCGCGCCGCCGTCTTCGCTGACGTCGATGAGACCGTCGTCCGTGCCGACGTAGAGCAGTCCCTCGACCTTGGGCGACTCCGAAATCGTCGTCGCGTTGCCGTAGAACGAGGTCGAGGCGTTCTTCGCAACGGCGTCGGCCGGCCACACCCGGCCCATGACCGGCAGCGCGTTGCGGTCGATGCCCCGCGAGAGCTCGCCCGAAACGGTCTTCCACGTGTCGCCGCGGTCGTCGCTGCGGAACAGCTTGTTGGCGGCGAAGTAGAGGCGCGTGTGCGAGTGGGGGGAGATGATCAGCGGGGAATTCCAGTTCCAGCGGTACGGCGCCTCGCCGTTGCCCTCCTGCGGCTTGATGTCGACCTCCTCGCCGCTCCTGCGGTCGTAGCGGACGAGGCCGCCGTACTGCGCCTCGGCATACACGATCGCCGGGTCGGTGGGGTCGATGCGGCTGACGAATCCGTCGCCGCCCGTCGTCACGAACCAGTCGGCATTCGTGATGCCGTTGACCGAGGTGGTGCGGGACGGCCCGCCGAGGGAGAAGTTGTCCTGGGTGCCGCCGTAGACGTTGTAGAACGGCCGCGCATCGTCCACCGCCACGCGGTAGAACTGCGCCACGGGCAAGTTGGACTTGAACTCCCAGGTCGTGCCGCGGTCGCGGGTTTCGTAGACCCCGCCGTCGCAACCGACGAGCAGGTGATCCGTGTCGGCCGGGTCGATCCACATTGCGTGATTGTCCACGTGCTTGGTCTTCTCGCCGACCTTGACGAACGTCTTCCCGCCGTCCTCGGTGACGTGGAGCCACGTGTCCATCGCGTACACGCGGTCGGGGTTCTTCGGGTCGCAGAACAGCTCGTTGTAGTACTGCGGCGAGCTCGGCATGTAGGCGCTGCGCTTCTCCCACGATTCGCCGCGGTCGGTCGAGCGGAAGAAGCCGCCCTTGTCGTCGGCCGCCTCCACGATCGCGTACACGACGTCCGGCTTGGACGGCGCCACCGCCAGGCCGATGCGGCCCATGTCCACGTCCTTGGGCAGCCCGTTCGCGAGCTTGTGCCAGGTCTTGCCCGCGTCGGTTGACTTGTAGATCGCGGACTCCGGGCCGCCGTCGATGATGGTCCAGGCGTGCCTGCGGCGCTGGTAGGCCGCGGCGTAGACGGTGTCGGGGTCGCGCGGGTCGATCACGACGTCGCTGACGCCGGTGTTCTCCGAGATCGTCAGGACGGGCGTCCATGTCGCTCCGCCGTCGCTCGTCTTGTACAGGCCCCGATCGCCGCCGGGTCCCCACAACGGTCCCTGCGCAGCCACGTACACGACCCTGGAGTCGCGCGGGTCGATGACGATCCTGGCGATGTGCTCGGAACGCTTCAGGCCGAGGTTCCGCCAGGTTTGGCCGCCGTCGTCGGACCGGTAGACGCCGTCACCCCACGACACCGAGCGCTGGCTGTTGTTCTCGCCGGTCCCGACCCAGACGGAGTTGGGGTTGCGGGGGTCGAGCGTCACGCACCCGATCGAGTAGGAGCCTTCGTGGTCGAACACCGGCGTCCAGGTGGTGCCGGCGTTCTCGGTCTTCCAAACGCCACCCGACGCGACCGCGACGAAGTACCGCTCGGGGCGGGCGGGATCGACGGCGAGGTCGCCGATGCGCCCGGATGTGAGCGCCGGGCCGATGCCGCGGAACGCGACGCCGGCGAAGGCCGCGGCCGACGTGACGTCCGCTTTCGGGGGGGCGGCAGGCGCCGACTGCCGCCCGGGTTCGACGGCGCCGCACGGCGCCGCCAGCGACAACGTCACCACCAGTGCGAGTTCGAGGCTCTTCATCGTGTCCCTCCGTGCGATCATGCAACGCGAACCCTAGCCCGACCGGCGCCCGGCGCGCAACCGGCCCCGGCGTCTCGGGGCGATCGACCGCGCCCCCCCGGGCACTCACCCACGCGTGGGCCCGTCGACTCAGGCGGAGCGTCGCAAGAATTCGGCCAGACCCTCGGCGGGGAAGTCGACCGAGAGGTACCATCCCTGGCCGTAGGGGCACTGGAGCGCGGCGAGCGCGTCCGCCTGCGCCTGGTGCTCGATGCCCTCGGCGATCACCTCGATGTTGAGGCCGCGGCCCAGGCGGACGATCGCCTGCACCAGCGCGCCGGCCCCCTTGTCGGTCGTGATGCCGTCCACGAAGACGCGGTCGATCTTCACGATGTCCACCGGGAAGCGCCGCAGGTGCGAAAGCGACGAGTAGCCGGTCCCGAAGTCGTCGAGGGCGAGCTTGACGCCGAGCGCCTTGAGCCGGTTGAGGTGGAGGGCCGTCTTCTCCGAATCGAGCAGGATCGCCCCCTCGGTGATCTCGAGCACGACGCGCTCCGGCTCGATGCCGGTGTCCTTGAGGATCGTCGCGACCTCGTCCACGAGCGCCGGGTCCTGCAGGTGGGTGGGCGAGATGTTCACGCTCAACAGGAAGCCGGTGGGGAGTTCGACCCCCGGGCGGAGCGCCTGCAGCGTCTCGCAGGCGCGACGCAGCACCCACCGGTCGATCTGGACCATGAGGCCGGCCTGCTCGGCGAGAGGGAGGAACGCCGCCGCGGGCATGAGCCCGCGGGCGGGGTGCTCCCAGCGCACGAGCGCCTCGACGCCGATGGCGCGTCCGTGGGCGAGGGAGAACATCGGCTGGTAGTGGACCGCGAGCTGTCCGTGCTCGAGGGCGTGTTGCAGCTCGCCCTCGAGCTCGAGCCGCTGCAAGGCGTCGGCGTGCATCGTCTCCTCGAACGTCACGATGCGCCCCTTGCCCTGCGTCTTGGCCACGTTCTTCGCAGTGTCGGCGTTGCGCAGCAGCGCCTCGGCGCTCGAGGCGCCGAGCCCCTCCATCGCGATGCCGATGCTCGCGCGCAGCCACACCCGCCGCTCGCCGACGCCGAACGGCTCGGCGAAAAGGGCGAGGATGCGCTCGGCGCTGGCGACGGCGTCGGCCGGCGAGACGATGTCCTCGAGCAGGACGGCGAACTCGTCGCCGCCGAAGCGCGCCATCGCGTCCCCGGAGCGGACGCAGGTGCGCAACCGGTCCGCGAACGTGATCAACACCTCGTCCCCGGCGGCGTGACCCAGACTGTCGTTGATGAGCTTGAAGTCGTCGAGGTCGAGGAAGAGGAGGGCCACCAGCTGTCCGGGCGACCGGCGGCGCGAGAGGGCGTGGTTGACGCGGTCGAGGAAGAGGGCGCGGTTGGGGAGGTTTGTCAGCAGGTCGTGAAGCGCCTGATAGACGTTCTGCGAGGCCAGCAGCCTTTGCTCCTCGTACAGGCGGGCGTTGGCGATCGCGGCCGCCGCCTGCTCGCCGAACAGGCTGAGCGCGCGGAGCTGGTGGCGGGTGTAGGCATGACCCGGTGCGGCGTTGACGTTGAGCACGCCGAGGAGCGCCTCCCGGTACACGAGGGGGACCGACATGGAGCTGGTCGGCGGTTGCGCTGCCCCGCTGCCGGTGGGCCACTTATCGGGGTCGAGGACGCCGGTGATGAGCACCGGCTCCAGCGTCTGCGCGACCTGTCCGGCGACCCCCTCGCCGAACTTGAGCCGCGCTCCGCGCGCCCCGCTGCTGCCCGAGGCGCTGACCGTGCGGAGCTCGCCGTCGCCGTGGACCAGCATGATCGAACCGTCGTTGGTATCGAGCAGCTCGTGGGCGCACTCCAGGATGGTCCCGAGAACCTGCTCGAGGTCGAGGACGAGGTTCATCGCCTTGCCGGCCTCGAGCAACGTGCCCACCTCCCGCAGGCGGTTGGTGAGGGCCGCGGTGAGGACCCGCTCGTCGACCAGCAGCTTGGTGAGGCGCCGGAGCTGGAGTTCCTTCTCGATGGCGTAGGCGCAAAAGAGGATGACCGTCCCCAGGAGACCGCCCTGCAGGACGATCGGCGGTATCCAGGCGGGCGGCCGGATGTCGTGCCAGAACATGACCGTGACCAGCGCCACGACGACCAGGAAGAGGAGCGAGAGGGTCAGCAGCCAGAGCTGCAGGCGGCGATGCTCGACAGCTTCGAGCGTTGGGGTCTCGAAGCTCCGCAAGCCGGCGATGCGCGCGGCTCGCACGGTCAGGCTCCCCTTGGTGTCGGGCCCGGAAGGGATCACGGCTGCGGCACGCTCCTCTCCAGGTTCTTCCGGTCGCGGGCGGCCAGGGGTTTACACGTCGGGTCTGTGCGACCTGCCGGCCACGATCGGGTTGATGCTGTCATGCACGAATATGCTACTACGCGGCAGGAGGCAGCGTCCACCGCGGGTTTGCGGCGGGCCGCCGCAGGTCAGGCCGGTGCCGGGTCACTCCTGCAACAGGTAGCTGGCCAGCGCCCGGATGCGCCGCTCGTCCGCCGCGAACAGCGGCGGCATGTCCGATCTGAATCGCCGCGCCAGCGCGGCCAGGCGCGGGTCCGTCAGCTTGGCGGCGGCGGGGTTGCGCAGGAAGCGGACGAGTGTGGCCTCGTCCCAATGGGCCCGCAGCCCGGTCAGCGCGGGTCCGGTGTTGGTCCCCTCGCGGCCGTGGCCGTGGCAGGTCGGGCACGTCTCGGCGAGAAAGACCAGCCGGCCCGGGGACGGGGTCGCGACGGCGGGTCCGCGTTGCCCCTCTCCGGGCGGGGAACACGCAACCGCAGCCAGCCAGAGCGACAACGCCGCGGCGCACGCCAGACCCCCGGGCCTCATAGCCCTCATAGTACCGCGGGGGCTCTACCGGCGGTCCTTCATCGCGGCGGCAGCTTCGCGGTCGAGGGTGCGGCGCCTGAGCGTCTCGCGCTTGTCGTGCAGCTTCTTGCCTCGCACCAGGGCGAGCTCGACCTTGATCCAGTTGCCTTCGACGACGATCGCGAGCGGCACGACCGTGAGGCCCTTCTCGGCAACCTTGCTGGCGAGGCGGATGATGTCGCGCTTGGCCAGGAGGAGCTTGCGCCGCCGCGTGGGATCGTGGGTGGCGTACCCCGCGTTCTCGTACGGCGGGACGTGGACGTCGGCCAGGAACGCCTCGCCCCCCTCGAACGCGACCCACCCCTCCTGGATCTTGGCGTGGCTCTCGCGGATCGACTTGACCTCGCCGCCGGTGAGGGCGATGCCGGCGGTGGTGCGCTCGAGGATCTCGTACTCGAATCGGGCCTTGCGGTTCGAAGCCAGCACCTTCATGGGCTGACGGCCTCGACGAGCGCGGGGAGGAGTTCGGGGTCGAACTGGCGGCCGGCCTCGGCCCGGATGGCGTCGAGCGCGGCCTCGCGCGGCAGCGGACGGCGGTACGACGACTGCGACGTGAGGACGTCGTAGACCTCCGCCAGGTGGATGATTCGGCTGGCGAGCGGAATGGCGCGTCCCGCGATTCGCTGCGGGTAGCCGCCGCCGTCCCAACGCTCGTGGTGGTGGCGGATCGCACCCGTGAGGTCCCCGGGGAACTCGGAAGCCTCCACGATTCGGGCGCCGACGACCGGGTGGCGGTGGTAGAGGCGTTGCTCGGCCTCGCCTGGGCGTTCGAGGCGGTAGGTGCGAGCGTAGTCGAGCTCCCGCATGCCGACGTCGTGCAGGTATGCGGCCACCGTGACCAGCTCGTCCTGGTCTGCGGACAGGTGCAGGGAGGCCGACATCCGCTGCGCGACCTCGGAAGTCGCCTGCGAGTGTTGCCGGAGGTGCGGGAACGAGGTCTCGCCCGGTTCGAGCAGGACGCGGGCGAGGTTGCGGGTCGCCCGCCGGTAGTCGCGAAGCGACCGGGCGTGCTCGAGGCCGTGGGCCGCAGCGGCGAAGACTGCGTCGGCGGTGGCGGCGCCGACCGGAGTGACGAGCGAGAGCGCGACCCAGGCGGGCGGCCCGGCCATCAGCACGGAGGTCCGGATCTCCTCGGCGCGCGTCTGGCTGCCGCCGCTGGCATACTCGTTCCAGCCCCAGAGCTCCTCCGTCGGCGCCATCACGCCCGACTCCAGGAACGCCCGCGCCTGGTGCGCGGCGACGGCCTCCCTGCGCGGCTGGTCGAGAGGCACGGCCGGCAGCGCGAGGGCGCGGGCGCTGCGCCCGTCGGTGACGGTGAGCACGACCGCCGCGAGCTCGGGGAGTCGGGCCAGCGTCCGCACCAGCCCGGTGAGGTCCTCGATGATCGAGCTGTGCGAGAGGGCGGCAGCCGCGGTCGTTGCCGGCGCCGGCGGCTGCACCCGGCCGTCAGCGGCCGGGAGTGAGCCGCCGAGTTCGGCGACGAAGCGCTCGAGCGCGTGGCCGATGCTGCGCGCCACGGGCAAGTCCCCGGGGCCGAACGCGGCCCTGCGCGACTTGTCCCGCACGTCGACGAGCCCCACCATTCGCCCCGCGACGGCGAGCGGGATCGTCATCAGGCGCGAGGTGAGGGCGCCCTCCAGGAGCGTCTGGAGAGCCGGGAACTCCTGCGGGCCGTTGACGTACGAGGGACTGGTGCGGTTGCGGCGGGCCCACTCCATGAGCGGATGACCGAGAGGCAGGGACGGGGCCAGCGCATCCCGGCGTCCGAACCCGTAGCTGACGGCGAGCTCGAACGCGCCGTCGCTCCCCTCGAGGTAGAGCGCGGCCTTCGTCGCCTGGAGCTCCTCCATGCAGCGGTAGAGGATCTCCTTGGCACGCTTCTCGCGTTCGTTGTCCCAGGCCGGCAACATGGTGACTCCCGCGCCGAAGTCTAACACCGGGAAGTGTGGTCGCTGAACCACACGGCGCGGCGCCTGCGCCACAGGGCACCGGCTGGTGCCGCCCTCGAACCTGGCACGCTCCTCGCTTGGCAGACCCCGGAGGCGAACGATGGCCTGGCAGAGGACGATTCTCCGAACCGCGAGCGCCAGCGGGGTCGGCATCCACGGTGGCGAGCAGGTGGCGCTGCGCCTGCGTCCCGCTCCCCCGTGCACCGGCATCGTGTTCGAGCGCACCGACCTCGGGATCGCGATCCCGGCGCGAGCGGAGAACGCCCGCGACCTCGCGTACGCGACGACGCTGCGCCTGCGGGGGGCCGAAGCCCGCACCGTCGAGCACCTGATGGCGGCGGTGTCAGGGACCGGCGTCACCAACCTCTTCATCGACCTTTCCGGGGCCGAGGTGCCGATCCTGGACGGTTCGGCGCTCCCCTTCGTCGAAATGCTGCTCCGCGCCGGGCTCGAGGATCAAAAGGTCAGCCAGCCGGAGTTGCGGGTCCGGCGCGTCGTGCGCGTGGGTGACGACGAACGCTGGATCGAGCTTCGCCCCGGGGACCGGTTGGAGGTGGACTACCGGGTCAGCTACGACTCGCCCGCCGTCGGCCGGCAGCGTTTCGCGGGTCCGATCACGCCGCAGCGCTTCGCGGCCGCCATCGCGCCGGCGCGCACGTTCGGCTTTCTCGAGGAGGTGCCGGTTCTCCGGGAACGCGGTCTCGGCCTCGGCGGGTCGCTCGAGAACTGCATCGTCGTGGACCAGGGGAAGGTGCTCTCAGGCGAGCTGCGCTTTCCCGACGAATTCGTGCGCCACAAGGTGCTCGACCTGATCGGCGATCTGGCCCTGCTCGAGTACCCGCTGCTCTCGCATGTCGTGGCGCACAAAGCCGGTCACGCCCTGCACGTGGCCGCCGTCAACGAACTGCTCGCCACCCCCGAGGCGTGGGAGCTCGTCGAGCCCGACCGGCTCGCTCCGCTGAGCGTGCGCCCGTACCCGGGCGAGGTGGAATCGGAGGCCGCGCTGGCGGGCTGAACGGCCTCGTCGACCGGCGGTTGGCGTCCCGGAAACAACGTTGCGCGGGCGCCGGAGCCTCCGACGGGCGAGCCGAAACCGGCCGGTCTGCTTTCGGAGTGGTGTGGTACGATTGCCACACCATGTTCCTGGCCGCGATCCTGCTGGCCGCGGCGGCGGCGCCCGACCTCGATGTGGTGTTGACGCCCGCGCCGGGCCGACTGGCGGTGCAGGTCGTCGTCCAGAGGGCGCTACCCAGCGAATGGACCGAGGCGCTCGCCGGGGGGGCCCCGGTCAGCATCACCTATCGGCTGCGCCTCTACCGCAACCGGCACTGGCTCTGGGACCAGCGCGTCGCGGCCCACGAGCTCGTCGTCAAGGCGCAGCGCGATCCTCTCACCGGCGTGTTCGCCCTGGTGGCGGAGTTGGACGGCGAGATCCTCGCCTCGGGCCAGGTCGGCACCCTCGATGAGGCGGTGCGCTGGGTGACGCACCCGCCGCCGTCCGAGGTCGCGGTGCCGTTGCGCCGCGAGCCGCTGCTGCTGTTCGTGCGCGCCGAGTTCCTGACCCGGTACAAGCTGCTCGTGATCCCGACCACGGTCGGGACGGACTGGGTCCAGCTCTCGGTGCCGGAGCTGCCGTGAAGGAGTGGCGGCGGCGCTGGCAGCGCTACCGGCGGCAGAACCGGTTCCTGGCTGCGGTCTACCTGGGCCTGCTCGTGCTCGTCGGCGGCGCCTACGCGCTGTTCTCACGCATGGCGGGGCTCCCCGCCGAGCAGTTCACCAACCGCCTGCTGACGTTCCTGCTCTGGTGGTTCGACCTGACGCTCATCGCGATCCTGCTCTTCATCCTCCTGCGCAACTTCCTCAAGCTGGGCCTCGAGCGCCACTACGGGATCCTCGGCTCCCGCTTCCGCACCAAGCTGCTGCTCTCCTACCTCGGTTTGATCCTGGTCCCGACCTCGCTCCTGTTCCTGCTCTCGGCTGCGCTCCTCTCCGGGGCGGCGAAGGCCTGGTTCTCCGAGCCGGTGGAGCGCATGGCGCACGCCGGCGTCGAGCTTGCGGACGGGATGCGGGCCGAAGCCGAGGCGCGCGCCGCGCGCGCCGCCGGCGTGATCGCGCAGCGGGTACGGGGGATCGCGTCCGAACCCGCGCGCCTTGCCGAGATCGAACGGCTGCATGCCGAGCTGGGCGACCACCTCACCGGGTTGCTGCGCGACGGCATCCCGATCGTCGAGTTCGCGGACCCGCACCAGCGGATCCTGCAGAAGCTGCCGCCGCTCCCGGCCGACGCGTTCAAAGCCGACGGCGTGCGCGGCGAGCGCTTCGGCGGGACGCTGGTCGTGCGCGCTTGGCGGCGGTTGCCGGACGGCTCCGCCATCCTGGTCGGCGAGGCGCTTCCGGAGGACCTGGCGAAGGCTCAGGCCCGTCTCGCCGCCGGCGGCGTTGCGTACGAGCGACTCAAGGTCGAGCGCCCAACGATCACCGCGACGATGGTGCTGGGGTTCGGAGGGCTTGCCCTGCTCGTGGCGTTCGCGGCGATCTGGTTGGGCCTCTACCTCTCCCGGAGGTTCACGGCGCCGCTGCTCGCCCTGGCGGCGACGACGCAGAGGGTCGCCGGAGGGGAGTCGCTGGAGCCGGTGCCCCTCCCGGCCGAGGACGAGGTCGGCATGCTCGTCGGGTCGTTCAACTCGATGGTGCAGCGCCTGCGGCAGCGCGACGAGGAGCTCAACGCCACGGTCCGCCAGCTCGACGCCGTGCTCGGCGCGGTGCGCACCGGCGTGCTCACCCTCGACGCCCGCCGCGCTCAGGTACGCGGCAACCCGGCGGCGGCGGCGATGCTCGGCGTGCCGGAGCTGGCAACCGCGGCGTTGCCCCTGGACGCGCTCGACACTGCGGGACTGGCGCGCATCGCGGAAACGATCCGGACTGCGACCGGGCCGGTGCGCGGGTCGCTCACCGTCTACCCTGGCGGTGTGGCGCGCCACCTCGAGATGGCCGTCGTGCCCCTGGGCCCGGACGAGCACCCCGAGGGTTGGGTGGTGGCGCTCGAGGACCTAACCCAGCTGCAGCGGGCCCAGCGGCTGGCGGCGTGGAGCGAGGTCGCCCGGCGCATCGCGCATCAGATCAAGAACCCGCTCACGCCGATCCGGCTGGCGGCCGAGCGCATGGCGCGCCACCTCGAGCGCGACAGTCCGGAGCTCGGCGAGGTCGTCACCCAGGGCAGCCGTGCGATCGTCGAGCACGTCCAGGCGATGCAGGAGATGGTGGACAGCTTCTCGCGCTACGCCAAGATGCCGCCGCTGGCGCGGCGGCCGGTGAAGATCGGGGAGCTGGCGGGCCAGGCGGTCGCCCTCTACCAGGGCGTCCGCGAGGGCCTCCGCATCGAACTCGTCGACGGCTCGGGCGGGCGGGAGGTCGTGCTTGACCCCGACCAGTTCCGGCAGGTACTCACCAACCTCATCGACAATGCGGTCGAGGCGTCGCCCCCCGGCGGCGCTGTGTCGGTCGGAATCGGATGGGAGGGGGACGAGGTCGTGGTGACCGTGTCGGATGAGGGCGCGGGGCTCAAGGTGGACGACCCGGACTTGGTGTTCCAGCCGTTCTACTCGACGAAGGGGAGGGGTTCCGGCGTCGGCCTCGCGATGGTGCAGCGAATCGTCACCGACCACGGCGGCACGGTACGGCTCGAGCCCAACCGCCCGCACGGCGCGGTCGCCGTGGTGCGTCTCCCGGGGGGCGGACCTTGATCCACGCGCACATTCTGCTGGTGGACGACGAGCGCGGCATCCTCGAGCAGCTCGGCGGGATCCTGCGCGACGAAGGCTTCGCGGTGACCACGGTGGGGTCCGGCGAGGAGGCGCTCGACGCGGTGGCGAGGGAGCTCTACGACCTCGTCCTGCTCGACGTCGCGCTGCCGGGGATGGACGGGATCGAGGCGTTGCGCCGGATGCGCGCCGCCGGACACCCGGTGCCGGTGGTGATGATCTCCGGGCACTCCGGCGCCGAGCAGGCGGTGCTGGCGCTGCGCGAGGGTGCCATCGACTTCCTGGACAAACCGCTGGCACTCGAGCGCGTGCTGGTCACGGTGAACAACGCGTTGGCACGCGCCCGCCTGGCCGAGCGGCTGGCCGCCGAGCGTGGGGAGGAGCAGCCGCTCCTGACGGGCGTGTCGCCGGCGGTCGTGGAACTTCGGCGCCAGATCACGCTGGCCGCGCCCACCGACTCGCGGGTCCTGATCTCGGGGCCGAACGGGGCGGGTAAGGAAGTCGTGGCGCGCCTCCTGCACCGCAACTCGCGGCGGGGCGGCAACCCGTTCGTGGCGGTGAACTGCGCCGCGATCCCGGCCGAGTTGATCGAAAGCGAGCTTTTCGGCCACCTCAAGGGGGCGTTCACCGGGGCGGTTGAAAGCAAGCGGGGCAAGTTCGAACTGGCGGACGGCGGGACGCTCTTCCTCGACGAAGTGGGTGACATGAGCCTGCTCACCCAAGCCAAGGTGCTGCGGGTGCTGCAGGAGTCCCGCTTCACCCGGCTCGGCGGCTCGCAGGAGGTCAAGGTGGATGTCCGCGTGATCGCGGCCACCAACAAGAACCTCGAGGACGAGATTGCGGCCGGCCGTTTCCGCCAGGACCTGCTGTTCCGCCTCAACGTCATCCCGATCCGCGTGCCGGGCCTCGGCGAGCGCCGCGAGGACGTCCCGCTGCTCGTGGAGGAGTTCATGCGGCAGTACGCCCAGCGCACCGGGCTCAAGCCCAAGCGCGTGAGCGCGGAGGCGATGGCGACCCTGCAGGCGTACTCGTGGCCCGGCAACGTCCGCGAGGTCAAGAACGTGGTGGAGCGCCTCATGATCATGGTCACCGAGGACTCGATCGCCCCGGCGGCGCTCGACCTCTCCTCCGGCGCGGCCTTCGTCGACCGCGACGGCGCCTTTACCACGCTCAGGGAGGCGCGCGAGCGGTTCGAGCGCAGGTACCTCGAACGGGTGGTGGCGGCCTGCGGCGGCAACATGTCGCGCGCCGCGCGGGTGCTGGGCCTCGAGCGCTCCCACCTCTACCGCAAACGGCGCGCCCTCGCCCTGCGCTCGCGTTGACCGTTTCCCGCCCGGGCGGTAGCATGAGCGAATGGCGTACCCAGGCGATGTGAACCTCGATCAGGCCGTCCAGCAGCGCATCCTCACCGCCTTCAAAGAAGCGGTCCGCCTGTACCGTGATGGGCACGGCGAGGAGGCGCGCACCATCCTGCGCTCGATCACCGATGTCGACCCGCGATTCACCCCGGCCCAGCGCCTCGAGCAGGCGATCGCCGCCGGTGCGCCGGTGGACCTCGGCCAGCTGATCGGGGAGGTCACCGCTCAGGGCGGCATGGACGCCACGGCAACGATGGCGAAGGCGAACCAGGCGTTCGCCGGCCGGGACTTCCAGGGGGCGCTGACGTTGGCGCAGTCCGTGCTTCGGGACATGCCCGGCCACGCGCAGGCGCGGCAACTGGCGTTCGAGGCGCAGAACCGCCTGCGGGCCGCGGGTGAGATCCAGACCCACCTGGACCGGGTCCGGCAAGCTCTCGACGCCGGTCTCACCGAGGACGCCAGGGGTTTTCTCAAGGTCGCGAAGACGCTCGACCCCGGGCATCCCGATTTGGCGGCGCTCGAGCAGCGGGTGCAGCTCGCACCCAAGCCGCTCGTGCCCGAAGCTGAACCCGAATTCGAGTTCGAGGTGTTCGACCAACCTGCCGAGGTTCCACCCGCGCCGACTCCGTCCGGACCTGGGCAGCCGTTCGCCGTTGCGGCCGCCGCCCCGCCCCCGGTTCCGCCCCGCCCTGCCGTGCCGCCGCCCCGGCCGGCCGCGGCCACGCCCCTCCCACCGGCGGCCGCCGCCCCACCTCCGGCCGTCCCCCCGCCCCCGGCCGCCGCCCCGCCTCCGACCGTCCCCCCGCCGCCGTCGCCGGTGCCGCCGCCGGCAGCGGCGTTCGCCTTCGACGACCCGGCCGGCGCGGGCGCGTTTCAGTTCCACGCGGGCCCGGCCGATGCGTTCCCCGCCGGCGCGGCTCCACCGGCGCCAGCGGAGAGCGCCGCCGCCCGGATCCAGACTTTGCTCGACCAGGGCCAGGGCGAGTTCGACCGCGGCGACTTCCAGGCCGCCGTCGATACCTGGTCGCGGATCTACCTGGTCGACGTTTCGAACGCCGAGGCCGATCGCCGCATCGAGCAGGCGCGCCGGCGTCGCGAGGAGGTCGAACGCCTCGCCGAGCAGAACTTCTACGAGGCGCACGAGGCGTTCGAGCAGAAGCGCTTCGACGACGCCCGCGTGCTATGCCGGCAGGTCCTCAAGCTCATCCCGCAGCATCTCGAGGCCCACGACCTGCTGCAGCGGCTCGAAACCCCGGCCGCGCCGCCCCCCCCGCCGCCCCCGCCGGCGCCGAGTCTCGCCCAAGAGGAAGACCTGTTCCGCGACGAGTTCGTCCCGGCGACGATCACGTCCTCGGGGAGCGTACCTGTTGTCCGAGGGACGCCGGCGCCAACCTCAGAGCGGGCGCCCGGCGAGCCTGAGGGGTCCGGCGGGGTGCCTGCCGTCGTCAAGCGGCTGGGCGCGCTGCCGCTCGTGTGGATCGGCGTTGGCGTGGCCGTGCTGGTGATCGCGGGAGGCGCCGCCTTCGTCCTCCGCGGCAAGGTGTTCTCGAGCCCGGGAGGCGCGGTGACCGAGGCGCTGGCGGAGTCGGAGCAGCTGGCGAAGCAGGGCCGGCTGCAGGCGGCGATCGAGACCCTCCAGAGCCTCCAGGGCCAGGTCGAAGGCGAGCAGGCCAACCGCGTGAACCAGCGCATCCTGGAGTACCAGCGCAAGCTCAAGGTCAAGACGGTGCCGGCGCCCGCAAGCGACAGCAAGGCGGTCAAGGACGCGCTCGCGGCGGGACTGCGCGTCAAGGCCATGGGCCTGGTTCGGGAGGGGCTGGCCAAGGTCCCCGGCGACCCGGCGCTGGCGGGGCTCGAGTCCGAGATGACGGCGTACTCGCCCGCGCTGTCGCCTCTCGCCAATGCGGTCGCGAACAAGAACTGGGATTCGATCCGCTCCCTGTCCGACCAGGTGCTCAAGCAGCACCCGGATGACGCGGAGGCGCTGCGGCTCTGGTCCGCCGCCACCTTCAACCTCGCGGTGCTCGAGCTGCGCAAGTACAAGGTGGCGGAGGGGCACGAGCTCCTTGTCCAGCTCTCCAAACGGACCACGGACCCCGATGTCGAGCGCCTGCGCGAGCTGGCCAAGAGCTACCTCTCGCGGCCGGTCGATCCCCGCTACCAGATCTTCGTCAGCAACGTGGAGTTGCGGCGGGCGGAATGACGGCACCGCGGACGCCCCCGTCGGGGCAGCTCGACATCCCGCTGGTCTGGGAGACCGAGCCGGCCGCGGGCCGTCGCGGCGCACCCGCGCCGTTGCCCGAACCGCAGGGCGAGCTCGCCCCTCTCGCCGGCACCGTGAAGTTGTGGCTCGCGGCGCTGGCTGATGCCGGCGTTTTCGTTTTGACGCTGGGCGTGTTCTGGGGCGTCGCGGGCCTGATCGCTTCAGGCCTGACACCGGCGCAGTTCGCTCTCGCGAGCGTGGCGGGGATCGAGGGTACGACCGTCGTCGCCCTCGGCTGCCTCTGGGGGTGGCGGGCCACGCCGGGCATGTTGCTCCTGGGGGTGTGCTTCTCGCGCCCCGTCCCATTCGCGAGGGCTTGCAGACTGTGGCTCGTCTGGCTCGCCTCGTTGTCTCTTCTCGGGCTGCCGCTGCTCCTCCGGCGACGGGGGGAGAGCGTCGCGGAGAAGCTCGCCGGCGGGACGCTCAGCTTCCGTTCACTTCCCGAGGGCGCTTGAACACCATGCCGATGTGGTCGGTCGCACCCGTTTTGAAGTTGATCGCCGTGATCCCCACCAGCTCCCAGCCGTCCTCGCCGAGACGGTTGAGGTCCGATTCCTTCATCGGATCGAGGCGGTAGTTCTCCGAACGGACATTGATGATGCGGTACTCCCAGACGACGCGCGCCATGCCGGCCTCCCCGCCCCCCCGGCGTTCTGTTCTGCACGGTGGCTCCCCATCAGTATACCATCGAGGCGTCGGCCGATGAGCGGGCAACTCAATTTGTCCGTTGTAGTTCCCGCGTACAACGAGGAACGTCGCCTGCCGGCGACGCTCGATCGCATCGGCGGCTACCTGGCGCAGAGCGCCTGGCTCCTGCCGGCGGAGATCATCGTCGTGGACGACGGTTCGACCGATGGCACGTCGGCCGCGGCGGCGGCCGTCGGCGCGTTCCCGGGCGTGGCGGTCCGTGTGATTCGGTTCGATCGCAACCGGGGGAAGGGCGCGGGCGTGCGGGCCGGCCTCGAGGCCAGCCGGGGAGCTCGGGTCCTGATCTCGGATGCCGACCTCGCGACGCCGATCGAGGAGATCGAAGCGTTGCTGGCGAGCGGCGCCGATCTGGCGGTCGGCTCGCGGGCGCTGCGCCGCGAGTTGATTTCGCGCCGCCAACCGCCGGCCCGCGACGTCATGGGCCGGGGCTTCAACGTCGCGCTGCGCGCCCTCGGCCTGACACGCCTGCGGGACACCCAGTGCGGCTTCAAGCTGCTCGAGGGTTCGCTGGCGCGGCGCCTGGCGGGGGCAATGCGCCTCGACGGCTTCGCCTTCGACATCGAGATGCTGGCCCGGGCCGAGCGTGCCGGCGCGACGATCGCCGAGGTGCCGGTGCGCTGGCGGCACGTGGACGCCTCGCGGGTGCGCCCGCTGCGCCACAGCGCGCAGATGCTGCGCGACGCCCTCCGGCTCCGCCTCTGGCTCTGGCTCGGCCGTTGAGCGAGATGCGTGCCTGTCATAATCGCGCCGCGATGGTGGGACGGTACGCGCTCGCGGCGGTCGCGTGTGTGGTGGGGATCGCGCAGCTCCCGGCGCGGGCGGGGGAGCCCGCCTCCGAGGGCCCCGCGGGTCAACGGGTCGTGTGGCGCGAGCTGCGGTACACCGCCCACAAGATGGGGATGTCGGCCACGGTCGGGGTCCGGCTCGACGAGGGTGCCGTGCCCGAGCGCGCCGCCGCGGCCGGCTCGACGGTGCCTGCAGGCCCCGACCTCGTTCTCGAGAGCACGACCAACCTGCCCGGGCGAACCTTCTTCGCGCGTGAGCGCATCGACCCGGCGGATGCGAGGGCGAGCCGGATCGTGGATAGCGAGACCGGCGCCAGGTTCCACCGCAAGACGTACACGTTGACCGCCCACGGGTTGCTCCTGGATATGCTGCAGCCGGCGTCCGGCCCGGAGTCGAGGCTGGCGCCCGAGCGCTGGACTCGCGAGACGCGCTCGTTTACGCCGTACCCGCGGGGACTCCCGGAAGGGGCCGTCATCACCGGCCCGATCGGACTGCTCTACGCGGCGTCGGCCGCGTCCCTGAACTCGCCGGGCGACGCTCTCACCGTTTTCGTTCTCGTGCAGACCCACGTGGAACAGGTGACGTTGCGGGTCGACCGCATCGAGCCCGTGGCGCTCGACTTCCAGGAGACCTCGGGAGGCGTCACCAGAGCCGTTCACGAGCAACTCTCCGCCTTGCGGCTGGTGGCGCGCAGCCGGCCGGTGGACCCCTCGTCCGGGAGCGCCTTCCGGATCTTCGGCCTCGGAGGAGATGTGGAGCTCCTCTGGGACCCGATCCGTCGGCTGCCGGTGGAGATCACCGGCAGCGTGAAGGTGCTCGGCCCGGTCCACGTCCGTCTCGCGTCGGTGACGCTGCGACCAGGCGGCGGCGCGTAGGGGATCGGCCCGTCCGGCTACTCGAGCAACAGCGTGATCCCGCCGGCAAGCCGGGCGGCCAGGTTGTACACGGCCGCCCCCACCAGGCCGAGTACGAACCCGATCGCGGCGTAGGCCACCGGCAGCGCGACGACCGCCGCCACCCCCAGCAGTGGACCCCGCAGGAAGGGAATCGCGGCGAATGGGGCGACGAGCGAGGCGATCGCGACGCCGATGCCTACGAGCAACCCGAACAGAGCGTAGACGACGGCGCTCACCGTGGCCGCCGAGAGCGCTCCGACCCGCCTGACCCGCCAGTACACGGCGGCGGTGGGAAGCGGGGCGTCCCCGGGAAGGGGCGCGTCGAACTCCTCGAACGCCTCCTTCGAGAAAGGCGCGGTCCCAGGGAGAGCGGAATCCGGGAACACCGCTGCCGAGAGCGGTAGCTCCGGCGGGGCCGGGGGCGCCGCCTCGGGAGCGGCGACGTGCACCGGATGGCCGCAGTCGGGGCACTTCAGGTCGCGGCCCAGGTAGCGCTCCGGGATCGCCAGCGTGCGGCCGCAGCCCGCGCATGTGGTGGTGATCGTCGTCATGGCGCCTCCTCGCTCCGCCCGGGACCGGGGGACGCCAGGCCTGGTCCCGCGAGGAGCCCCGTCGCCGTGCAGCAAGCGGCGACGCGTCGATGGTAGCCCAAAATGCCGCTGCATCCGGGGAAACCTCGACAGACGCCACCTCCGGCCCGCGTGGCAAGACGTGACGGCGTAGAATGAGTTCATGTCGCTCGGCAATATCCTGGTCGTCGTGTTCTTCAGCCTTGTGGGGTTCGCCGCGTTCCGCTACGGCAAGACCACCAGCGAGGCGCGGCCGATGCTGATCGGCGCGGCGCTCATGGTGTACGGCTACTTCGTCTCGAACGTGTGGCTCTCGCTCCTGGTCGGCGTGGTGCTCACGGCCCTGATCTTCGTGCGGATCTAGCGCCCCCGACCTTCCCTCCGGGCGCCGCCGGCGGGCGCCGCCGATAGCGGACCATCCGCGGCGTTGCGCTCGCCCCGCTCGCGTCCTCATGTAGCCTCCGGCTACACTCCGGCGCGGCGGGGTTCGCGCGCCTTGCGGCTGGCCCACTCTCGGCGGCGCGGCTACACGCCCCAAGCTTCGACGCCCTGCCTATCGGGGTGGTTGTCTCTGATGTGGGGCGCGCCCGCCGGGCGCGCTTCTTTGTCTTCGAGGGAGGGGATCGAGGCTGCGCGGCCTGCGGCCGGCGCAGCCGGTTCGGACCACCGGCCACGGATCACTGACCACGTCCTTCCTGTGCCCTGTGCACGAACCCCGGCCATCTGATGCCGCCGTTTGACGGGTCGTACGGAATGACGTACGGTACCGGCGGAGGAACCGATGGGACCGATCCGGGTGAGTGAAGCGCGCGACCGGTTGTACCGCCTCGTGGACGAAGCCGCCGAGTCGCACGAGCCGATCGTCATCGCCGGCAAGCGAGGCAGCGCGGTGCTCGTCGCCGAGGACGACTGGCGCGCGATCCAGGAGACGCTCTACCTGTTGTCGGTTCCCGGGATGCGCGAGTCGATCCGCGGTGGGATGGCGACCCCGGCCGACGAGTGCGAGACGGAGCCCGGCTGGTGAAGCGACGCCCCTGGCGCGTGGTCTACACGAAGCAGGCGCAGAAAGACGCGGGCCGCATCGCCGAGGCCGCGCTGCGCGAGAAGGCCCAGACGCTGCTCGACATCCTCGCTGAGGACCCGCTCCGCCAACCCCCGCCGTTCGAGAAGCTCGTCGGCGACCTCGCCGGCGCGTTCTCACGCCGCATCACGATCCAGCACCGTCTGGTCTACCAGGTCCTCAAGAAGACCCGCACCGTCAAGGTCCTCCGCATGTGGACGCACTACGAGTAGCGGCAGCCCCGCCGGCGGTCTGTGGTTCTCCTCTTCTGGCCACGGACCACTGGCCACGGACCACGCCTTTTCTCTGGCCGGACCCCGAGGCCCTGTCTCTAGGCTTGGCCGTAGAGCGGGAACGCCCTCGCCAGCGTCTCGACCTCGGTCTTGACCGCCGTCCAGACGGCCTCGTCCTCGCTCCTGAGGACGCGGTCGATGTAGGCGGCGATCGTCTTCATCTCGGCCGGGCCCATGCCGCGGGTCGTCACGGCCGGGCTGCCGAGGCGCACGCCGGAGCCGATGTACGGCTTGCGGGTGTCGAACGGCACGGTGTTCTTGTTGACGGTGATCCCGGCGTGGCCGAGGCGCTCCTCGGCCTTCTTGCCGGAGATCCCGTCGGCGCCGAGGTTGACGAGCATGAGGTGCGTGTCGGTGCCGCCGGAGACCATGCGCCACCCGAGCGACTGGAGCTCCCCGCACAGGGTCTTGGCGTTCTCGAGTACGCGGGCGATGTAATCGCGGTAGGCCGGGGTCAGCGCCTCGGCGAACGCCACCGCCTTGGCCGCGATGACGTGCATGAGCGGGCCGCCCTGGACGCCGGGGAACACGGCCTTGTCCAGAGCCTCGGCGAACTCGGCCTTGCACATGACCATCCCGCCGCGCGGGCCGCGCAGCGTCTTGTGCGTCGTCGTGGTGACGAACTCGCAGTGGGGCACCGGGGACGGGTGCATCCCGACCGCGACCATCCCGGCGATGTGGGCGATGTCGGCCATCACGAGTGCGCCCGAGGCGTGGGCGATCTCGGCGATGAGCTTGAAGTCGATGATGCGCGGGTAGGCCGAAGCGCCGCACACGATGAGCTTCGGCCTGTGCGTCTGCGCCAGGTCGCGCAGGGCGTCGTAGTCGATCGTCTCGGTGTCGGGGCGCACGAGGTACGGCACGACCTTGAACGTCTTGCCCGAGTAATTGAGCGGGTGGCCGTGGGTGAGGTGGCCGCCGTGGGCGAGGTCGAGGCCGAGGATGGTGTCGCCGGGCTGGCAGGTGGCGAGGTACACCGACATGTTCGCCTGTGCCCCCGAGTGAGGCTGAACGTTGACGTGGTCGCACCCGAAGAGCTGCCTGGCGCGGCTGCGCGCCAGCTCCTCCGCGACGTCCACGCACTCGCAGCCGCCGTAGTAGCGCTTGCCGGGGTACCCCTCGGCGTACTTGTTGGTCATCACCGAGCCCATCGCGGCGAGGACCGCGGGCGAGACGAAGTTCTCGGACGCGATCAGCTCGAGCCCGTCGTTCTCGCGGCGGCGCTCGTCGCCGAGAGCGGTGGCGATCTCCGGGTCTGCTTCGCGGACCGCAGTTTCGAGGAAGTTGAAGAACGCGCTGCGCTCGTGCTGGTTCATGACTCCCGCTCCCTATCTTTCGACGGGTCGACGCCCGCTCTGTCTTTCTCGAGCCCGAGCCCCGAACCCCGAGCCCCGTCTTCCCTGTGCCCGGCTCTTCGATCTTGTCCACGCGGCGCTGGTGCCGGCCCCCCTCGAACGGCGTGGCGAGGAAGATGTCGAGCATCTGGACCGCGACGCCGGGCCCGGTGGTGCGCCCGCCCATGCAGAGGACGTTGGCGTCGTTGTGGCGGCGCGCCAGTTCGGCGGTGAAGGCGTCGTGGCAGAGGGCCGCACGGACGCCACGGTGCCGGTTGGCGGTGATCGACATGCCGATGCCGGTGCCGCAGATCAGCACCCCGCGCTCGCCCTCACCGGCGAGCAAGCGGTGAGCGAGGTCGTGCGCGAAGTCGGGGTAGTCCACGCTCTCCGGCGTTGCCGTCCCGAGGTCGAGCACCTCGTGGCCCCCTTCGCGCGCGTGGCCGACGAGGAGCGCCTTGAGGTCGAAACCGGCGTGGTCGGAGGCGATCAGGATGCGCACGGCAGGTCCTCCCGGCCCCGACGACGCCCGGGGCGCCAGGCGATAGTACTACGCTCGAGGGTTGAAGAGCGCCTCGTACTCCTCGATGGCGTAGCTGTCGCTCATGCCCGCGAGGTGGTCCACGATCAGTCGGACGAAGCGCGTGTCGGAGTGGTAGTACGTCGCGACCTCGGCGGGGATCTTCGGGATCGGCAGGTCGCGCAGGTAGGCCCGCCCGGTTTCCTCGTGGAAGCGCAGCAACGCGTAGGTCGGGAGCGTGAGCGGGTTCGAGTAGAACGCGCCGAACAGGCCGGTCATCACCAGGTGCGCCCTGTGGTCCTGACGGTTGACCTCCTGGTGGTTGATGATGAACCGGTAGATGAACGCCTTGAGATCGGCGAACAGGGCCGCGACGCGCTTCGACATCGCAACGGTCACCGCCGGGATCTCGTCGGCGATCGCCACCCAGCCGTCGTGGTCCGCAACGCCGTGCTTGGCCGCGATCCTCGCCACGTTGCGGGCGGTGCTCTCGACCGCGTCGGTGACGAACAGGTGGATCAGCCCGCGCTGAAGCAGCGCCGCCTTGCGCCAGCGCCGGCGCTCGCGGGTGTACGCCTCGCCCGAACGCGCGATGACCGCCGCGGCAGCGGGGAGTCTCTCGATCTCCTCGAGCGAGACGGCCTCGGCGTAGAGGCCGTCCTCGAGGTCGTGGGTCTGCTGCGCGATCTCGTCGGCCAGCGCGACCGCCTGACCCTCCAGGTGGCACGGCCGCTCGAGCCGCAGGCCCTCGGCCGTCGGGAGCGGGAAGGGGAAGCGCACCTTCCACGTCGTGTGCTTGATGATCCCCTCGCGCACCTGGTCGGTGAGGTTGAGCCCGGGGTAGTCGTACCGGCGCTCGAGGAGGTCCACGACCCGGAGCGACTGGTAGTTGTGCTTGAAGGTGCCGGCCTCGCTCACGACCGGTGCCGGGAGCGGGCAGGTCGGTTCCTCCCCGGCGAGGATCCTTGCGAGCACGCGCTCCCCCGAATGGCCGAACGGCGTGTGGCCGATGTCGTGCGCGAGCCCGATCGCCTCGACGAGGTCCTCGTTGAGGCCGAGGGCGCGCGCCAGCGTGCGGGCAACCTGCGCCACCTCGAGGGTGTGCGTCAGGCGGGTGCGCGGGTGGTCTCCCGTGTACGGCACGTACACCTGGGTCTTGTGCTTGAGCCTGCGGAACGCGCGGGCGTGCAGGATCCGGTCGCGGTCGCGCTGGAACTGCGTGCGGTAGTCGAAGTGGCGCCCCTCGCGGGGGAGCGGCAGGCGGCGGGTCGCCTCGCTGGAGCGGAACGCGCAGAAGGCGAGGGCGGTCGCCTCCGCCTGCTCCAGGCGGATGCGGGTGCGGACCTGGATCCTGGCCGACTCAGGCATGCTCTCCTCCAATGGCGGCGAGAACTTCGCCGGCCAGACGCAACGAGCCGGTCACCAGCGTGGGCCGGTCGGCCGGCAGCTCGAGCAGCGCCGCCGCTGCGCCGGCCGCCCGGCGGCAGCCCGGGAAGGCGGCAGCCAGCGTCGCCGCCGGCGTCGCCCGCGACGAGGCGATCTCGACCACCGTGACGCTTCTCACGCGCGGCCGCAGCAGGGCGGCCATCGCGTCGAGAGGCTTGTCGTCGAGGCACGAGAACAGCAGGTGGGCCTTGCCCGACACGCCCGTCGCGTCGAGTGCTGCGGCGAGGGCAGCCATCGCCTCGAGGTTGTGCGCCCCGTCCACCAGGAGGTCGCGGCCGAACGCCCGGCACCACTGCAGCCGCGCGGGCCACGCCACTCCCTCGATGCCGCGACGCACCGCACCGGCATCGAGCGCCGGCGCAAGCCCGTGCTTCGCGAGCGCGGCGGCCCCGGCCAGCGCCAGCGTCAGGTTCGCGAGCTGGTGCTCGCCGGCCAGCGGCAGGTTCGCCTCGCCGCCGATGGCGCCGACCTCGAACGTCACGCCTTGGCCGAACCGGATCGCGGATGAGCCGGCGGCCAAGGTGGCGTCCGGCCTCTCTTCCCGGTGCCCTCTCACCGTGGCCCATTCGGACGCGAGAGAGAGCGGCGTGGCGGGTGCCGCGTTGGCCCGGACCACCGGCGCCACCTCGTCGTCCCAGGCGCCCACGATCGCCTCGCGGCCGGATAGCGCAGACGCCTTCTCCGCCGCGATCGCGGCTCGTGTCGGCCCGAGCCAGCGCATGTGGTCGGTGCCGACGTTGGTGAGCAGCGCGACGACGGGTGGCGCCGCGGCGCTCGCGTCCCACCGCCCGCCGAGTCCGGCCTCCATGACCGCGACGTCCACCTTCCGCTCGGCGAACTCGAGCAGAGCCGCACACGTCAGCGTCTCGAAGTAGGAGAGATCGGGGAAGCGTGCGAGGGTGGCGACGTGCTCGGCCAGGCGGGCACGGGCGATCGTCGCGCCGCCGACCCGGATGCGCTCCTCGACCGCCACGAGGTGCGGCGACGTGTACAGTCCGACGGCCGCGCCGTGCGCCTGCAGAACCGCGGCGAGCAGCGCCGAGCTCGAGCCCTTACCGTTGGTCCCGAGCACGAGCACTGAGGGGAACGCGGTCTCCGGATGGCCGAGCGCGGCGAGCGCGCGCCGCATGCGGTCGAGCCCCGGGAGGATGCGCTGTTCGAGGCGCGGCGCCAGCAGCGCCTCGGCGCCTAGAGCAGGTGCGCCAGACACCGTGCCAGCGTCTCCTTGAGCTCCTGGCGGGGCACCACCAGGTCGAGCATGCCGTGCTCCACCAGGAACTCGGCGCGCTGAAAGCCCTCCGGGAGCTTCTGCCGGATCGTCTGCTCGATGACCCGCGGGCCGGCGAACCCGATCAACGCCCCGGGCTCGCCGATGTTGAGGTCGCCGAGCATCGCGAACGAGGCGGTCACGCCGCCGGTCGTGGGATCGGTGAGCACCGAGATGTACGGCAGCCGCGCCGCGTGCAGGCGGGCGAGGGCGGCGGAGATCTTCGCCATCTGCATCAGCGACAGGATCCCCTCCTGCATGCGGGCGCCCCCGGAGCAGGCGACCACGACCAGCGGCAGCCGGTTCTTCAGGCAGCGCTCGATCGCGCGGGTGAGCTTCTCGCCGACCGCGGAGCCCATCGAGCCGCCCATGAACGAGTACTCCATGGCCGCGATCACGGCGCGGGTGCCGGCGAGCCGCCCCACGCCGACGAGCAGGGCGTCGCAGCGGACCCCCTTCTCGCGCAGCTCCTTCAGGCGCTGGGCGTAGGGTTTGGTGTCGGTGAACTCGAGCGGGTCGGAGGAGTGGACGTTGCCGAAGACCTCCTTCCAGCTCCCATCGTCGAAGAGCTGGGCGAGGCGCGTTCGGGATGATACCCGGTGGTGGTGGCCGCAGCGCGGACACACGAACAGGCCACGCTCCAACTCCTTGCGGTACAGGGTCTCGCGGCAGCCGTCGCACTTCACCCACAACCCCTCGGGGACGCGGCTGGTGGGACGTTCGGCCCCTTCGGGGCGGCGGAACCAAGCCATAGGGTGCCTATGGTACACCGGTCGGGGCCGGAGCCCGGGGACCGCTGACCGCAAAGGCAAACGGAAGACGGGAGAAGGAAAAGGGACGACGGGAGATTTGGAGCGAAGAGGGTCGTGTCTTCCCTTTGTCCTTTGACCTTTCCCTCTTACCCTTGCGGCGCCCGGACCCCTGGCGCTACCGGAGCGGAACGAGGAGCGGAACGCCGCCTGGCCGCTCGACCAGGTCGACCTCCACGCCGAACACCGCGCGGAACAGCTCGGGGCGCAGCACCTCCGCGGGCGCGCCGACGGCGCGCAGCCGGCCGTCCTGGAGCACGGCGACGCGGTTCGCGACGCGCACCGCGAAGTTCCAGTCGTGGACGACCACGACCGCCCCGACGCCTTCGGCCGCGAGCTCGCGCAGGATCGCCACCAGGTCGAGCTGGTGCCGCACGTCGAGCGCCGTGGCGGGCTCGTCGAGCAGCAGCAGGCGAGGCTCGCTCGCGAGCGCCCGCGCCAGCAGGACGAGCTGGCGCTCCCCGCCGGAAAGACGATGCACGGCGGCGCTCTCCCGGCCCGTGAGGCCGACGCGCTCGAGCGCGGCGGCGACCGCGGCGTGGTCGCGGGGTGACGGCGGCCGCCACGGCCCCAGGTGCGGCGCCCGGCCCTGCTGCGCCAACTCGGCCACCGTGAGCGGGAAGGCGAAGCCCACGCTCTGGGGGACGAAGCCCACGGTCTGCGCAACCTCGCGGCGCCGCCAGGCGGCAAGGGGCCGCCCGTGCAGCTCGACCGTCCCCGACGTGGCCGGGAGGATCCCGGCGAGCAGGCGCAGCAGCGTGCTCTTGCCGGCGCCGTTCGGGCCGAGCACGGCCACGCACTCGCCCTCGGCGACGGTCAGGTCCACCTCGCGGACGACCTCGGCGCCGCCGTAGCCCCCGGAGATCGCGCTGGCGGACAGAAGCATCACGGCGTCCTCCGCAGCAGGACGACGAAGAACGGCACGCCCAGCAGCGCGGTCACGACGCCCACCGGGAGCTCGGCCGGAGCGAAGGCCCGGCGCGCCACCAGGTCGCCCAGGACCATGAGCGCCGCGCCCGCAAGCGCGGCGCGGGGGAGGAGGCGACGGGTGTTCTGGCCCCAGACCATGCGGCAGAGGTGCGGCGTCACCAGGCCGACGAAGCCGATCACCCCCGCGAACGCGACGGCTCCGCCGGAGAGCGCGGCGGCCGCCAGGAACACCCGCCGGCGCACGGTCCCGACCTCGACGCCGAGCGCAGCCGCCGATTCCTCGCCGGTGGCGAGCAGGCCGAGGTCCCGCCCGTGGAGGAGGAGGACGAAGGCGGGCAAGACCAGGTAAGGCGCCAGCCACGCGACGGCGCTGCCCGAGGCCGAAGCCAGCGAGCCCATCATGATCGCGAGGGCGCCGGGGAGACGCGGCGAAGGCGCGATCGCGAGGATCGTCAGGATTGCGGCCGAAGCCGCGGCGTTGACGGCGACGCCGGCGAGGATCATGCGGGTGGAGGAGGGCCCGAGCGGGCCGCGCGCCATCCACCAGACCAGTGCGGTCGCTCCCGCGGCACCTGCGATCGCCGCCGCGGGCACGAGACCGAGCGCCGCCGCCGGGAGGAGCGCGAACGCGGCCGTGGCCGCCGCCGCACCGCCCCCCGAGATCCCGAGCAGAAAAGGGTCGGCCAGCGGGTTGACCAGCAACGACTGCAAGGCCGCCCCGGCGAGCGCCAGGGCGGCGCCGACGCCGATCCCGAGGAGGAGCCGCGGCAACCGCAGGCCGAGGACGACGATGCGCGCCTCCGGGGTGCCGCCGCCGGTAATTGCGGCGAGCGCGTCGACCGGGTTCGCGGCGGGTCCGCCCGCGAGCAGCGCCGCCGCGCACGCGAGCAGCAACACCAGGACCAGCGTGACGTCGGCCGCGCGCCTCACCACTCCACCTTTTCGCCCGCAGGAGTGTGGAGCCGCTGGCGCGCGTCTCGTGCCGTGCCCGGTTCCGGCTGCCCGGCGCCCGGAACCTCCATCCGCTCCCGCGCCGCCACCAGCGCCGCCAGCGCCAGCCGGAGGCGCGGGCCGGGCCGGCTCGCGGGGTCGGCCGGCAGCCAGATCACATGAACTTCGCCGCGTGCGATCCTCGCCCCCGCCGGGGAGCCCTCGGTGCGGGCGAAGCCGGCGCGCAGGTCGGGTTCGTCCGCCGTGACGATGACCCGGAGACGGGGATCGAGCAGGAGTTCGAGGCCCACCCTGGGGTATCGCACCGCGCCGGCCGGCGCCAGGTTGACGAGCCCGGCGCGGCGCAGCAGGTCGTCGTGGAACGTCCCCGGGGCCGCCACGATCAGCGGCTCCCACCACACCACGTAGAGCGCTCCTCGCAGCGGGAGCGAGGCAACGGCAGTTTGGGCCCGCGCGCAGCTCGCCTCGACGGAGGCGGCGAGGCGGTCGCCCTCGGCGCGTCGGCCGAGGAGGCGGCCGACCTCGCGGCACGCCGCAGCCAGGCGGTCGAACGAGGTGACGTCCACGGTGAACACCCGGATGCCGATCTCGCGCAGGCGCGCGACGGCGCGCGGGTCGGTGCCGGCGGTGGTGGCGAGGACGAGGTCGGGGCGCAGCGCGACGATCGCCTCGAGGTCCGTCGGCGCGACGCGCGGCAGCCGTTTCGCCTCGGGGGGAAAGTCGGCCGCGGCTGGCGCCGCCACCACCAGGTTGCCGGCGCCGAGGGCGAAGGCGAGCTCGGTGACGTCCGGGGCGAGCGGAACGAGCCGGCGGACCGGCCCCGAGGGAACCGTCGCCCCGGTTTGATCGACGGCGCCCGACGCCGGCGGCCCCGCGCACGCGAGCGACAGCGAGAGAGCAAAGAACCCACACCAGAAGGTGTGGGTCCTCCGATGACCGACGGCGCGCGAACGCAGGCTACTCGGTTCCCTGCTCTTCCAGGTCGTTGGGGACCCCCAGACGCTGGCAGGCGGCGTCGTACATCTGACGCGCCGCCTTCTGCGCGGCCTGGAGCTCGGCGATCCGCTGCTTGACGCGCTGCAGCTCCTCCTGGATCTGGTTCTCGAGTTCGCCGATCTCCTGCTTCGTCACCTTCTGCGTGTCCTCGTAGAACTTGCGCTGCTGGTCTGTAAGAACCGACATGAATGCCTCCTCCATGGTCAGAATCGGAACGTAATCGCCTGTGTGATTCGCACCTTGACCCGGACCCCGTCCTTGGTGGCCGGCTTGTACCGCCACGAACGTGCGGCGGCGACGGCGGCCGCGGTAAGGCCGAGGTCGGGCGTGACCGGACGCAAAACCTGGACGTCTTGCACGGAGCCGTTCTCGTCCACCAGTACGGCCAGCAACACCGTGCCGCCGATGCGCTGCCGTTCGGCGAGCGGGGGATAGACGGGTTTCGGGCTGTAGATCGCCTCCGGCGGGGTGACGCCGGCCCCCAGCTCCACGAGGTCGCCTTCCTTCACGGCGGGTTGGGCCGCCACCAGCGGTGCGTGGGTCGGGGCGGCCGTCGGCGTGGCCGGGACCGGCGTCGGCGGATTCTCGGTCGGCTGGACCGCCGCAGGTGCCGGCGTCGCCGCCTCCGTCGCGACCGGCGAGGGCTGAACGGGGACGGGGGAAGGGACGGCCGCCTGGGCGGCCGGCGCCTGCCGAGGTCGCTGGGTGGGCGCCACCGCCGGCCGCGCGGCTGCGGGGGCTGCCACACTCTGGCCGGTCGGGGCGGTTGGCGCCTTTGCGGCCGGCGCCGGGATCTCACCGGCACCGCGCTCCTGCATCGCCTGTGTCTGCTTTGCGACCTCCTGCTGCGCCGCCTCGCGGGCCATGTCGACCATATTGGGCGCCGGCGTCGCCGCCGCGGCGGGACCGGGCGCCGGGTGCTTGGCGCGCGAGAAGAGCACGACGGCAGCCACGATCACGAGCGCGCCGACCGCGACCGCCGCGATCGGCGCGAGGCGGGGCCCCGGCCTGGGCGGCCTCTCTTGCGCCGGCTCGGCCACGGGCTCCATCACCGGGATGCGGGCCGCCGGGGCGGGTTTCGCGGGCTCGGTCCGCGGCGGCGGGGCGATGGCCGGGCGCGCGGCCGGGGCGGCGGCAGAGCTGACCGGGCGTTCACGGCCCACCAGATCGGCCAGGAACGAACCCAGTTCGGGGGCGCCCGGCGCCGGTCTGATGACCTGCAGGATGTTGCCGAGGTCGGACGCGAACTCGGCTGCGGTTTGGTAGCGCTGCTCGCAGTCCTCCTTGAGAGCCTTCATGACGACGCGCTCGACCTCGGGCGGGATCGCCGGGTCGATCTCGCGCGGAGGGACGAGCTTCGGGACGCGCACCTGCTCGAGGATCGACAGCTCGGAGTCGCCCGCGAACCCCTTGCGGCCGGTCAGCATCTCGTACAGCACGAGTCCGAGCGAAAAGATGTCCGACCGGTGGTCGATGTCCCGGCCCCAGGCCTGTTCGGGCGACATGTACTGAAGCTTGCCCTTGAGCGCGCCGGCGCGGGTGTGCGAGGCCTTCGACGTCGCCTTTGCGATGCCGAAGTCGCACAGCTTGATGTCGCCGTCGAAAGAAATCAGGACGTTCTGCGGCGAGATGTCGCGGTGGACGAGGGCCATCGCCTTGCCCTGGAGGTCCTTCTTGCGGTGAGCGTAATCGAGAGCGGCGGCGAGGCGCGAAGCGACGAAAAGGGTGAGGCCGAGCGGGAGGCGCGACTTCCTCTCCTCGAGCGTCCGCAGGATCGAGCGCAGGTCCTTGCCGTCGATGTATTCCATCGCGATGTAGTAGGAGCGTTCGATCTTGCCGAGGTCGTAGATGTGGATGATGTTTGGGTGCTGAAGCTGCGCCGCCAGCTTGGCCTCGTCGACGAACATCGTGACGAACTCGTCGTTGTCGCTCAGGTGCGGCAGGATGCGCTTGATGGCGACGATCTTCTGAAACCCCTCCACGCCCCGCATGCGGGCTCGGTAGACCTCGGCCATGCCGCCGGTGGCGATCGGTTCGATCAGCTCGTACTGGCCGAACGGCGTGCCGCCGGGTAGCGGGGCGACCGGCACTGCGGGCGCAGGCGCGGCCGAGTCCGGCCCGGGCTGCGCGCCTTCCGTCGCCGGCGCGCCCGTCGCCGCCGCCTCGGGCCGCGCAGTTGCGCCATGCCGCCCGCCGACCTCCAAACCGGACAGGGTGTCCTCGAGGAGCTTGTCTGCCGAAACCTCTGGGCGTTCCCTGCGGGGTTTCGCCGCCTTCGGCTTCGAAAGGCCGAGGTCGGCGAGCGCGCCGTCGAGCGCGCGCGCCACGGCTTCGTCGGCGGCACTCGCGGATGCGGCGGCCTTCGCGGCCGACGTTCCGGTGGCTGCGCTCGGCGGCGGAACCGAAATCCGCTGCGTCTCCGCCGGGCTCGGGACGAATTCGTCGGCGAGCAGGTCGCCGAAGAGTTCCTCCGAGGTCACCGTGCCCGCGCCCATGCCGGAGCCGCTGCGCAAGGCCTCGATCATCTCCGCCCTGGTGTCCGCCGTGATGATCACGTCCTGCCGCGGTCTGGCGAGCAGCGCCTGCACGTGCGCCAGGAGATCGTCGTTCGAGAACGGCTTGGCGACGATGTCCTGAGCGCCGAGCCGTAGCGCGTCCGCCTGCGGGTCGTGACCGGTGTAGCCGCTCATCAGCACCAGGAACGGCGTGTTCCGCAGGCCGGCCCGCGCGCGAAGCTGCGTGATCGCGCCTTCGATCTCGATGTGGGGCAGCACGGAAGTGATCAGGACCATCCTCGGCTCGACCTTGGCACACGCCGCCACGGCCGTGTCGATGTCCTTGGCGCTGACGATCTCACACTCGAACTGGGTGAGCGCCTCGGTCACGCGCACGATTGTGCGGGGTTCGTAGTCGAGAAGGAGAATGGTTTGCGTCGTTCCCTCGGGATTTCTCACGAAGACCTCGCGGTCATTGTGGTGGGCTGCACCCCGCAAGTCAATAGGTTTCTGGCTGCTCGCCGTCACTTGCGGCCCTGGCCCCGGTGTACAATCCGGTGCAGCGGGCCAGCTGGTCGCCCCGGGGGTTCTCATGTCGGGCCACAACAAGTGGAGCACGATCAAACATAAGAAGGGCAAGCTGGACGCCAAGCGCGGCAAGCTCTTCACCAAGGTCATCCGCGAGCTCACGACCGCCGCGCGCGAGGGCGGCGGCGACGCGGAGGGCAACCCGCGCCTGCGCGCGGCCATTCAGTCCGCCAAGGCCGCCAACATGCCGAGCGACACGCTGAACAAGGCGATCCAGCGCGGAACGGGCGAGCTTCCCGGCGTGTCCTACGAAGGGGTGACGTACGAGGGCTATGGCCCCGGCGGCGTCGCGGTGATGGTTCAGGCGCTGACGGACAACCGCAACCGCACGACGGCCGAGCTCCGCCACCTCTTCGGCAAGCATGGCGGGAACCTCGGCGAATCCGGCTGTGTCGCGTTCCTGTTCAAGAAGCAGGGCTACCTCATCGTGCCGAAGAGCGCCGGTGAGGAGGACAAGGTGATGGAAGCGGCGCTCGACGCCGGTGCCGAGGACTTCTTCGCCGACGACCCCGAGCTGTACGAGATCTACACCTCGCCCGAGGAACTCCACAAGGTGAAGGCGGTGCTCGAGGGGCATGGTCTCGCGGTGGAGCAGGCCAAGGTGGAGATGGTGCCGACCGTCCAGGTTCGCTTGGAAGACAAGCGCGCCGAGCAGATGGTTCGCCTCATGGAAGCGTTCGAGGACCACGACGACGTCCAGAACATCTGGGCGAACTTCGACATCGACGCGAGCCTGCTCGAGGTCGGCTGAACTGGCGCGCGTCCTCGGTCTCGACCCCGGATCCAGGTCCACCGGTTGGGGGCTCCTCGAGGGCGACCGCCGGCTGGTGAAGGCGGTGGAGTTCGGCTGTCTGTCGCCGCGCCGCGGCTCCACCCGCGCGCTCGCCCTCGCGTCGCTCGCCGCCCAGCTCGAGGACCTGCTGGGGCGGCTCGCCCCCGACGTCGTCGTCGTCGAGACGCCTTTCGCCGGCCGGTTTCCCAAGGCCGCCCTGGTGCTCGCCGAGACCCGCGGCGCGTTGCTAGCCGTCCTCGGTCGCTGGGGTGGGGAGGTGGTCGAAATCGAACCCGCCCGAGTCAAGGCCGCGGTCGTCGGGAACGGGCGCGCCGAGAAGCGGCAGGTCGCGTATGTCGTACGACACACCTTCGGTCTCGAGCAGGAGCCCCCCTCCGACGCCGCGGACGCTCTGGCGCTGGCGCTGTGTCACGTGCGCGGCGCGTTGCCTTGACGCTATTGTCGGCGGTGTGTTAGTTTCCGTGAGCGTGAGACCGCCGCACATGCATCGTTGCCGGTGGACCAATCGGCGCCTCCATGGGGATCTCGAAGCCGGAATCCCGGCGCAGGATTGAGCGCGCATGGCACTCCAGGGCTCGCTCTCGGACATCGCACTTCCTGACGTGATCCAACTGGTGAGCGTCTCGGGCAAGACCGGGGTGTTCACCCTCTCCGGCGATGGCGCGGACGGGAAGATCTTCATCAAGGATGGCCAGATCACGGATGCGGTCGCGGGCAAGCTCGGCGGCGAATACGCGGTGTACGAGATGGCCGCGTGGCACAAGGGCCAATTCATCTTTACCGCCGGCATCGAGTCGGAGCGGGTCACCGTCAACAAATCCAACACGAGCCTGATGATGGAAGCTGCGCGCCGGCTCGACGAGTGGCGCGTCCTGCAGCGCAAGATCGCCTCGATGGACCTTGTCCCCTACTTTCTGCCGCGCGAGCCGGGGCAGGACCAGATCACCCTCTCGCCGCAGGAATGGGCGATCGTCACCAAGATCGACGGCCAGCTCTCGATCGCGAAGCTGGAGGATGTCGCGGGCCTGCCGGCGTTCGACGTCTGCAAGGTCCTGTACGGACTCGTCACATCCGGGCTGATCGCCTTGCGGTCGACCGAGGAGAAGCCTGCCCAGGCAGCACCGGTGGCGCCGTCGCCGCGCTCTTTGCTGGCGCTCGCCGAGAACGTGCGCAAGCTGGCGGACGAGAGCGTGGGACTGTCGGGGTCGATCGCTGTCGAGAAGCAGTACCGCATCGCCCGCGCCGAAATCGAGGCGGGCGCTGGGTTGAGCTCCGTTCAGAGCCTCGTGGACCGGCTCTCGCGCGCGATCTCGCTCCTCGAGGGCGGCGAGAGGGCAGGCGAGTTCCTGCGCAAGGTCACGCCGCTCCTCTCCTAAAACGCGTTCCTCAGGGCTCCTTCGGCAGGGATGCGAGGCCGATGGCGGCGCCGACCGCGGCCGTCGCGGCGCCGGCGACGGGGAGGGTGGCGAGCAACCAGTTCGCGACCGTGAGCCCGGGGATGGCGCCGTGCAGCGCGATCCGCAGCCCCTCCAGTGCGCCGGCGCCCAGCGCTCCTCCGGCGGCGCCGAGCAACGACCCCGAGATCAGGTAGGGCCGGCGGATGTCGCCCTCGTGCGCCCCGATCAGCCTCATGATCGCGATCTCGTCCGCGTGCGCGAGGACCAGGAGGCGGACGACGAGCAGAACGACGACGGCGCAAGCGACGAGAAGGCTGGCCGAGAGCACGAAACCCGCCACGAGGACGCGCGAGACGGCGCTCTCCAGGCGCGCCTGCCAGGCGCGCGAGCTCTCGACCAGCGTCGCCTCGGGCCGGGCCCGGAGCCACGCCGTGACGGCGCTCTCTTCCGCCGGCGCGACGTCGGCCTGGAGGATCGGCGGGAAGTTCTTCTCGTCGAGCGTCAACAGCACCGTCGCGAGTTCCGGGAACCAGCGGGCCAGCTCCTCTTGCACGTTGCGCGGCGAAAGGACGGTCACGGGAACGCCGGCGTAGCGCGCGGAAAGGGCCTGCCTCAGGCTCGCCGCCTCCGCGGGGCCGCGGGCGATCGCGACCACCGTGGTCGCGCGGCCGCGGGCGAGCAGTTCGCGGTCGACCCAGCCGTGGAGGCTCCAGAAGACGCCGCCCCACGCCCCCGCCACCATCACGAGGACGACAGCCACCACTCCGGCGGCTCCGGACTCGCGGAGCTGCCGCCTCACCTCGCGCCATGCGTGCCGGTTCACGGTGCGGTCACCCAGGCGTCCCTGACGACGCTGCCGCGCTCCAGGAACAACGTGCGCGCGGGGTGCGCCTCGATGAGGCCGCGGTCGTGAGTCGCCACCACGACGGTGGTTCCCTGGTAGTTGATCGTCTTCAGCAGCTCGAGCAACTCGTGCGAGCGCTCGGGGTCGAGGTTTCCTGACGGCTCGTCGGCGAGGATGAGGTCGGGCTGCAGCACCAGCGCGCGCGCGATCGCGACCCGCTGCTGCTCGCCGCCGGAGAGCTCGTCGGGGAAGGCGTGCATCCGGTGTTGGAGGCCCATCTGCTTGAGCACGAGGTAAGCGCGCCGCTGCTGCTCACGCTCGGGGAAGTTGAGCAGCGAGAGGACGAACGTGACGTTCTCGGCGACGGTACGGCGCCGCAGCAGCTTGAAGTCCTGGAACACGACGCCGAGGCGGCGGCGGAACTCCGCCACGTCGCGCCGGCGGAGCTTGGCCAGGTCGGCGCCGTTGACCACGATGAGCCCGGAGTCCGGCAACTCGGCGCGGTAGAGCAGGCGCAGGAACGTGCTCTTGCCGGCGCCGGAGGGTCCGGTGAGGAAGACGAACTCGCCGCGGTCGACCCTCGTGGTGATCCCGCGCAGCGCCTGGCGGCCGTTGTAGCTCTTGGTAATGCCCTCGAACCGGATCATGTCAGGGCGACGCGCGCCGCCGGGCGCGCACCCGGGATCCCGCCGGCGCGGCACCGCACGCGTCTCCCGGAACCCCTGGGCGGTATCGAGTTCGCCATCGTTTCCTCTCGGGAGTGTAGCATAGAGCGATGGCCGAAACCGCAGGCGGCAACGGTGTTCTCACGGTTCCGATGCATGGCGGGCTGGCGTTGTTCGGGAACCGGGAGGAGACCCCGGCGGGTCTCGATGAACGTGCCCTGGCCGAGGCGGCGGGCGCGGCCGTCGAGCGGGTTCTCGGGCGGCGGGTCCCGGTCCTGTACGCGCGCCAGCAGCACACGAGGCTCACCTACACCTTCAGCGCTGAGGCGGAGCTGGAGCCCGGCCCACACCTCGTCGGCACCTGCGACGCGCTGCTCACCGCCGAGCCGGCGACCGCGCTCGTCGTGCGCACCGCCGACTGCCTGCCGGTCGCGCTCGCGGGCGGCGGTGCGATCGCCGTGGTGCACGCGGGGTGGCGCGGTCTCGCCGCGGACATCCTCGGGGCGGCGGTCGCCCGCCTGGGCGCCGAGTTCGGCATCGCCCCGGCCGGACTCGAGGCCGTGGTGGGTGTCGGCGTCGGCCCCTGCCACTACCGCGTCGGTCCCGAGGTTTCCGCCGCGTTCGCGCGTTTGGACGCCTGCAGCGCCAATTGGCGCGGCGACGGCGTCGTGGACCTCGCGGCGTTCGCCGCGGGCCGCCTGGCTGCCGTCGGCCTCGACCCGGCGCAGGTACGCGTGCTCCCCGGCTGCACCGCGTGCTCGCCCGCGTATCACTCGTTCCGCCGCGACGGCGCCGCAGCTGGGCGTCAGTGGACTGCCGTGGTCCTGACCCAGGGGCTGCGCCCTTCCCCCCGCTGACGGCTCGCGTCTCTGGCTTTTGCCGCGGGCTGAGGTCAGGTCGCTCGACCTCACTGATCCAACTTCCACTGCGTGAAGCCTCTCTTGCTTGCCGGTCCCGCGGGTGGCCGGATGCGGGCACGGGCGCCCCCGCGCCCGAGCCCGCATGCTCCTGCGCCCGCGACCGGACAGGGCGAGCCGCGCCGGGGCCCCCTCGCTGTTCTCCTCCCTCGCATGAGGCACTCGGTCGGAGCCATCGACACCCCGGCGCGGCTCGCCCTTCCGGGACCCGCGGGCGCAGGAGCCAATGGCCACCCGCGGCACCGGCGGAATGACGACACCCCCACCCAGCAGTAGGAGATCCTGCTTTAGGCCGAGAGTCCTGACGAGGCGGAAGGCAATCGGGAGACTCTCCCAGAAGGGGAGGGTGGGGGCGAAACCGCCCAGCGGGCGGAGGCCGATTGCGCCTGCGCGTGCGGGTCCCGAGCGGCCGGAGCGGCGGGTGGAGACGCCGGCCGAGCCGGAGCGTAGCGGAGGCGAGGAACGGCGAGGCTCCGCCCGGCGGTCTGGCCAGCTCGGTCGCACGCGCAGGCGGGTCGGAGGGCGGCGCTCGAAGCGCCGCCCCAGCGACCCGGCCGCAGGCCCGCGGGCAAAGAAAACCCGGCCTCTCGCAGTGAAGACGGCGGCCGACGCCACCGCGGGACCGGCAAGCAAGAAGACCTTCATGGAATGCGAAGAGACGCCGGTGAGACCGCAGCCCGGAGGGCAAGAAGACAGCGTCAGGCGGGGGCGGGGGGACGGGGGGCGATCTGGCCGCGGAGCTGGCCGCAGGCGGCGGCAACCTCGCGCCCCTTGCTCCAGCGCACGGTGACGTTCATGTGCGCGGCGGCGAGGATGCCTGCGAACGCGCTGATGCGCGCCTCATCGGGGGCGGCGAGCCCTCCGAGGTAGCGCTCGTCCGGGTTGAGGGGGATCAGGTTGACCTTGCACGGGATCCGCTTGAGGAGTCGGGGCAGGCGGCGGGCGTCGTCGTCGGAGTCGTTGATGCCGGCAAGCATGACGTACTCGAAGGTGATCCGGCGCCCGCGCTCGAGCGGGAACGCGCGCAGCGCCGCCAGCAGCTCCTCGAGCGGCCAGCGCGCGGCGACCGGCATCAGCCGCTCGCGTTGCGCCTGGGTGGTGGCGTTGAGCGAGACGGCGAGCTTTGGGCGCCGCTCGAGCGCCGCCAGCTTCGCGATTCCCGGGACGATGCCGCTGGTCGAGACGGTCACCCGCTTCGGACTCACGGTCTCGGCGATGAGCTCGACTGCGCGGGCGACGCCGCCGACGTTGAGAAGCGGCTCGCCCATCCCCATGAACACGACGTTGACCGGCGCGCCCACGAGCCTCTCGTGGCGCAGGACCGCCCGGTACTGGCCGAAGATCTCGCCGCCGGTGAGGTTGCGGCCGGCGCCGAGCACGCCGGTGACGCAGAAGACACACCCGACGGCGCAGCCGGTCTGCGACGAAAGGCAGATGGTGGCGTGCCCCTCCATCGGCATCGCGACCGCCTCGACAACCGCGCCGTCGGCGAAGGCAAGGGCGAACTTCGCGGTGCCGTCCGCGCCGCGCCGGGTCTCGAGGACCTCCGGGTCGCACAGCTGGGCGCTTTCGGCGAGCCCTTCGCGCAGCGCCTTCGGCAGGTTGGACATCTCCGCGACGCTACCGGCCATGCGACGGGTGAGCCACTGGTACACCTGTTCGGCGCGGAACGGACGGGGATCCAGCCCGGCGAGGAGCTGGGCGAGCTCAGCGCGGCTCGCGCCGACGAGGTTGGGGCGGGCCGGGTTCTGGATCGGTTCGGTCACTGGCGATTCCCACGGAACGCAGGACCTCGGCGTCCTGCTCGCTCCATTGTGGCACGGCGGCGCGGCGGTCGGCGCCGACGACCCTCGGTCGCTCGGCGCCGGCGACCAGCTCGACCCGCACCAGCGGCGCGAGCCCGAGGCTTTCCATCCCCGTGCACGCCGCCCGCAGCGCCTCGTCGGTTTCGACCAGGCTCCGCAGCGTCTCGACGAACGAGAACAGCAGGGCGGTCGCGTCCGGGGACGATCCTCGCGTTTTCACGCCAGCTATAACCTCGCGGGGGCGCGCTCAATTTCCTCGACCCCGCGGTACCATGCGACGCCGTGGAGATCGTGTACGAAAGCCTTGCGGCCCTTGGCGTCACCGCAGCGTCCGTCACCGCGCTCGCCGGCGACGCGTCGCAGCGCCGTTTCTTCCGCGCCTTCCTCGCGGACGGCACGACGCTGATCGCGGCGCTGTACCCTCCGGGCCACGAGGCGCAGGCGGCGCGTGACCACGCGGTGCAGGTGTGGGGGTGGGCGCGCGGACTCCCGATCCCGCGACCGGCGGGGCGGGACGGGCTCGTGGTCGCGAGCGAGGACCTCGGCGACCTCGACCTCGACCGCACCGTGGCCGCTCTCGGCGAGGACGCCCTGGCCCTCGCCCTCGAGGCGCTCGCGCCGTTCCAGGCGTGCGAGTGGCGCTCCCTCCCCACGGCGGCTTTCGACGCGGCGTTCTTCCGCCAGGAGCTCGCGGTCTTCGAGAGGCACGTGCTCGCGCCCGACGCGGGCCTGCGTCGTGACGCGGCGGCGTTCCTCGACGACCTCGCCCGCCGCCTGGCCTGCCACCCGTACCGGCTCACCCATCGCGACTTCCACTTCAACAACCTGTTCCTGCACGAGGGCAGGGTGCGGGCGGTCGACTTCCAGGACATGCGCGGAGGCCCCGACACCTACGACCTGGCATCCTTGCTGGGCGAACGGGGCGGGGCCGGCCTCGGCGCCGACGAGGCTGCCTGGGGTGAGCGCGCGGCGGCACGTCTCGGATGGCAGCCGGGGTGGCGGCAGCGCTACCTGGAGTGCGCGGCGCAGCGCCGGTTGAAGGTCATCGGCACCTTCCTGCGCCTGGCCGAGGCCGGGCGTCCCGCCTACCTCGTCTGGCTCCCCGGGGTGCGCGAGGGGGCGGCGCGGGCGCTCGAGGGGCTCGAGACGCCGCCGGGTCTCGTGCGTGCCCTGGTCTCGGCCTCTCCTGGGGGGCTATAATCATCGCCGGAGGGGAGCCACATGTTCGGGTCGCTTGGAGTTCCTGAGTTACTGCTGATCCTCCTGATCGTGATCATCATCTTCGGTGCCGGCAAGCTTCCCCAGTTGGGCAAGGGCATGGGGGAGGGCATTCGCAACTTCCGCGACTCGCTCAAGGGCAACCAGCCCCCCAAGAGTGACCCTCCCAACGGCGACGACGGGTCAAAGAACAGCTGACGGCTCGTACGCGAACTGGGTGGCTCCCTCGAGATCGAGCCCGGTCAGTTGCTTGTAGGTTGCCGCGACGCGGGCGATGAACGTCCTGGTTTCCCGATAGGGCGGCACGGTGCCCCAGTGGCGAACCGCGCCGGGGCCGGCGTTGTACGCGGCCAGCGCCAGCTCGACATCCCCGCCGAAGCTCTCCAGCAGCGCCGCCAGATAGCGGCAGCCGGCTTCGAGGTTCGTGGCCGGGTCGGCCGCGTTGGGCAGCCCCACCTCGGCCGCCGTCTCCGGCAGGAGCTGCATCAGGCCGATCGCACCCTTGGGCGAAACCGCGTCGGGGGCCTCACCCGACTCGGTCTCGACGACCGCCAGCACGAGCGCGGGGTCGATGCCGGCCTTGGTGGCGGTGGCGATGACCCGCTTCTCGAACGGGGATGCGCCGGCGAACGGGTCGCCTTCCAAGGGCACCGAGCCGCGCGGCGTGCCCTCGATCAACTGCGAGGGGAAATGTCGGCGGCCGTCCGGGCGCTGCGCGAGGAAGGCCAGCACGCCGCCAACGACGAAGCAACCCCAGACCGCAGCGGCCTGTCGTCCGCCGAACACGGCGATCCCGCCTCAGGCGCCGGTGCGGCGCCGCTGCCCGTTCTTCTGCAGCTTGCTCCGCAGGGTGTTGCGATGGATCCCGAGCGCCGCAGCCGCCTGCGAGATGTTGCCGCTCGCCCTGTCCACCGCCAGGCGGACATACCGCGCCTCGAACACGTTGATGGCCTCCTCGAGGTGGAGACCACGGTCGAGCAGACCGTCCGCCACCGTGCCGAGGACATCCCCGATCGCGCGCAGCGCGGCGCGGCGCTCCTCGACGCTGCTGGGGCTCACTTGACCTCGACCCGGTCACCCACGCGCATCGGCCCCGAGGAGCGGATGATCTTGGCGGTCGCCCAGTGGCTGCCGGTCGTCAGAACGGCGAGCTCGCCGAGGAGGATCCTTGGGGTGCCGGGCACCGGGTCGTCGCGGTAGATGACCGCCTGACTGCCGGGCGCGAGCTGGTCGGCGTCGCCGAGGTCGATGATCACGACCTCGCCTTCGCCGAAGCTGACGTGGTCGTCGCGGCTGTAGACGATGTACCCCCTGGGCTTGGTGCTGGCAGGGTCGCAACGGTTGACCGGTGCGGTGAGGATGGTCATCGGGATCGGGATCGGGTCGAAGGGCTTGAGCCACGCCCCGATCTGGATCGCGTCGCACGACGCCACGATCTCCGCCGTGGCCGTGTGGTCCTGCGTGCACAGCACGCGGGCACGGCCCAGGTAGCGGATGAGCTTACCGAGCACCGCGTTGGTCGCCGGGTGGCGCAGGTTGCGGACCGGCTGCACGATGAAGTACTCCTGGCCGGCCTTGACGCCTTCCTGTTCGCCGCCGGACAGGTAGACGATGTCGTTGGTCGAGTAGTTGTCCTCGGACTCGATCCGCTCGGCCGACTTGATCGTCAGTTGCGGGCGAGCGTCCTTGTCGTCGAGGTATGCGAAGCAGTAGATGTCGTCCTCGGTGCCGGCAGCCACCAGGTTTTCGGGCGCTCCCTGGTTGCCGGCTTCGCCGGGACCACCCGGGGCCGCCGGGGGGGCCGATGCGGATGGGGGCGGAGGCGTCGTGGGTGGCGGGGGTGCGGTGGGGACCGCGACCTCGGTGGCCTTCACGCCGAGGACCAGGGGATCGCCCGGGTAGATCCAGTGGGCGTCCCGGATGTACTTGTTCTTCTCCCAGAGTTGCGGCCACAGGTAGGGGTTGCCGAGGAACTTCTGGGCGAGCGCCCAGAGCGTGTCCCCCTTCTGGATGATGTACACGTTCGCGTCGGGCGCGAACTCCGTCGGCGGCTGGTAGGGTGTCCAGCGGCCGTCCACCTTATGAAGGGGCTGCGGCGGCGGGTTGTCTGCTTGGCCCGCTGCGGCTCCACAGACGCACAGCACGGCTAGGACGGCGAATGTTGCGCGGACCATAGCAGTCCTCCTGTTCCGCATGCTTGAGATGACTCCAAAGCCAAAATAGCGCAGCGATCGCACGTTCGTCAATGCTTGCCCGTGGTTTGCGCCGCCGGCGCCGGCGTGGCCACCGCCCCCGATACCTGGGCGAGCTTCTGCAGGGTCTTCTCCATCAGCGGCTTCGCCTCCTCCGCCGCCTTCGTGTCCGGGTAGTTGGCGAACAGGTAGTCGAGGCGCTGCCGGGCTCCAACCCAGGCCTTGACGTTGGCGTAGTACCTGGCGATGAGCAGCTCGTGCATGCCAAGGTCCTCGAGGCACTTGCTGAGCAGGTCCTTGGCCTCGGCCGCGTACGGGGACGAGGGGTAGAGCTGGAGCACCTTGCGGAGGCTCTCGGCCGCCTCCCGTTCCGGTTTGAGATCGCGGAGCGGGCCCTTGCGCTGGGCGAAGCTGCACTTCGCCAGCATCAACAAGGCGTAGGGGCGGTTGGGGTCGCTCGGGAAGCGGTTGGCGAAGTCCTTGTAGCGCAGCTCCGCCTCGGTGTACCCCTCGGTGTCCCGGACCGCGAAGAAGGTGTCCGCCACCTTGAGCGCGGCCCTGCGTCCGAGCGGGTCGTTGGGGAACGTGTCGGAGATGAAGCTGTAGAACTTGCGCGCCTCCGCCCACTTCTTCTGCTTGACGAGGGCATCCCCGCGCGCCATGATCTGTTCCTTCGACTGCGCGCCCATCTCGTCGAGAAAGCTCTGCGCGTCCTTCTTGTGGGTGGTGCAGGCCGCGAGCGCGACGATCGCGGCCAGTGCAATCAACCTTCTCATCAAGCCTCCTCTCCACGCAGCCGGGCCACCGCTGCAGAACGGTCGGCGGCGCCGAAGACGGCGGTGCCGGCGACGAGAACGTCCGCGCCGAGCCGCTGCAGCTCCCCGGCGTTGTCCGACTCGACGCCGCCGTCCACGGCCAGTTCGACTCCCGGGGCCCTGCGGTCGCGGATGGCGCGCAGCCGGGCCAGCTTGTCCAGCACCTCGGGGATCAGGCGCTGTCCGCCGAAACCCGGGTTCACCGACATCACCAGGAGGAACCCTACGAGCGGCCACACCTCGTCGAGGGCGGCGATCGGCGTCGCGGGGTTGATCGCCACTCCCGGAACCGCGCCCAGCGTGCGGATGCGGCTCAGCGTGCGGTGGAGGTGCATGACGGCTTCGACGTGGACGGCGATCCGGCCGGCGCCGGCAGCCGCGAAAGGCTCCACGAGGTCGTCGGCGTTCGTCACCATCAGGTGGACGTCCAGCGGCAGTTCGGTGAGCCGGCGCACCGCCGCGCACAGGCCGGGCCCGAAGGTCAGGTTCGGGACGAAGTGGCCGTCCATGACGTCGAAGTGCAGCAGGTCGGCGCCGGCGGCCTCGACCGACCGCACCTCGTCCGCGACCCGGGCGAGGTCGCACGCGAGCAGCGAGGGAGCGATGCGCACGCGGCTCACCGGCTCACCCACAGCCCGATCACGGCAGCCTCGGCCACCGGCCCGCCCGCGGGCGGGTCCTGCCGCAGCACGGTCCCCGGGGCGATGCCCGGGTAGGCGACCGGCTGTACCGTCGCGAGCTGGAAACCGAGTGCGCGGATGACTCGGGTGGCGTCGGGCTCGGCTGCGCCCACGAACTCGGGCATGACGTAGCGCTTCTCGCGCGGCGCGCGGTTGACGAGCAGGGTCACGCCCGACTGCGGCGCCACCAGGGTCCCGGGCGCCGGCATCTGCGCCAGGACGATCATCGCGTCAGCCTCGCCGTCGACGTCGCAGCTCCGTTCGAGGGTGAGGTGCTCGCTCTCCAGCTCAGCCTCCGCCAGCGAAACCGGCAGCCCGGTGAGATCGCCGACCTTCTGCACGGCCGTGCCGAGCGAGGGGTAGAGCAGCACCGTGCCTCCGCGCTTGGCCTCGAGGCCGGCCGGCGGCCGTTGCGAGGAGATCCGTCCGGAGGGGACCCGCGCGTCGAAGATCCCCTCCTGGATGCGCGCCGCGAGTCCACTGCCCTGGATCAGGGCGCTGGCGCGCGACGCATCCATCCCGACGACGTCCGGGACGCGCGTCGCGGACGAGCGCAGGCTGACCCAGAGCACCATCCAGACGGCGAATCCGCAGCCGACGAGCAGGCCAACGCCTGCCAGCAGCCAGCGCAGTAGACGGCTGACCCCCATCGAGCGATGAGGGTAGCATACCGATGTCATGCCGTACCTTGGAGCGCATCTGTCCGCCGCCGGGGGGACGTGGCGCGCGGTCGAGGCCGCAGCGGCCGCGGGCTGTGAGGCGTTGCAGCTCTTCCTGCGGCCGCCGGCGCGCTGGGCGGCGCCGGCGGTGGCCGATGCGGAACCGGCTCTCTTCCGGACCGCGGCAGCGACCGCGGGACTGGGCGGGCTCTGCTTCGCGCACGCGCCGTACCTGCTCAACCCCGCGAGCGAGGACCGCGTCCTGCGCGAGCGGTCCGTGGGAGTCCTCGTCGAGGAGTTGCAGCGCGCCGGCGCGCTCGGCCTGGCCGGCGTGGTGTTGCACCCCGGGTCCGCCGGAGCCGGCGACCGGGGCGAGGCGGAGGCGCGCTGCCGCGCGGCGCTCGCCGAGGCCGTCGCGCGCGCAGGCAGTGGCGCGGCGAGACTCCTGCTCGAGGGCACGGCGGGGGCGGGCGGCCAGCTCGGGCGCGGGCCGGCGGAGCTGGCCCGCGTCGTCGCCGCGGACGTCCGCACCCGCGTCGGCATCTGCCTGGACACCGCCCATCTCTGGGGCGCCGGCTACGACCTGCTGCACGACGGCTGGGACCGGGCGCTCGCGGAGCTCGCCGAGCACTGGGGCGTTGAGGCGCCGCACCTGCTGCACGGCAACGACACCGCAGTCGAGCTCGGCTCGCGGCGCGACCGCCACGCCGCGCCCGGGGACGGCCGGCTCGGCGAACGCTTCTTCCGCAAACTGCTCGCCGACGCCCGCTGCGCCGCGCTGCCGATCGTGCTCGAGATCCCTCCCGGCGAGGGCAACGCGCTCGTGCGGCGCGCGCTCGCCCGCCTCAGGCGATGGCAGAAGAAGGCGAGGGCGTGAGTCGCCCACTGCGCCTCGCCCCGCGGACGGGGCCTCTCCTGTTCACACCGTGAGCCAGTCCCGAGTCCTCGCTGCGTGCTCCGGCCAGGCCGATCGAACTCGCTGATCCTTCCTCCACCGCGTGCAGGCCTCTTCGCTCCTCGGCGCCGCGGGTGATGGAGTCTTCTCTTGACTGCGAAAGGCCGGGTTTTCTTTGCCCGCGGGCTGCGGCCGGGTCGCTCGGGCGGCGCGTCGAGCGCCGCCCTCCGACCCGCCTGCGCGTGCGACCGAGCTGGCCAGACCGCCGGGCGGAGCCTCGCCGTTCCTCGCCTGCGCTGCGCTCCGGCTCGGCCGGCGTCTCCACCCGCCGCTCCGGCCGCTCGGGACCCGCACGCGCAGGGGCAATCGGCCTCCGCCCGCTGGGCGGTTTCGCCCCCACCCCCACTTGCCAACACGGGCGCCAACTCCCGTGGCGCGGGCGCCCTCGCCCGCGCACCACAGCCTCCTGTCCCGACTCTCGGCCTAAAGCAGGATCTCCGACTGATGGGCGGGGGTATCGTCATTCCGCCGGTGCGCAACGCCGGGCGAGGCGGGGCTCAGCCCCGACTCGCGGGGGGCACGGGGGGTCTAGAGCGGCCGGGCGGTTGGGTGGAGCGGCCGCGGGACCCCCCGCCCGAATAGATGGTCCGACGCCGGCAGCGCCTCTACTTGCGGCCGGGGATCAGGTGGTCGAGGAATGGGACGTTCTTCGCCATGTCGTTGAAGATGACCACGGCCATCAGCGCGATGATGAGCCAGAAGCCGGTGTTGAGGATGCGCTCCTTGGTGCGATCGGAGAAGTCGCGCCGCAACACCGACTCGACCGCGATGATCGCGAGATGGCCGCCGTCGAGCACCGGGATCGGCAGCAAGTTGAAGATCCCGAGCTGGAGCGAGATCACCCCCAGAAGGTAGATGAACGAGACCGGCCCCGAGCGCGCCGCCTCGCCGGAGAAGCGCGCGATGTCGATCGGCCCCGACATCTGCTTGATGGAGGTCCGCCCCGAAAGCATGCGGCCGATCACGGCGAACGTCTCCCGCGTCATGCGCACGTTCTCGCGCACCGACGCCGCGATCGCCGCGGGCAGCGGGAGACGTCGGAGCACGGTCGGGTACGGGGCCGGGATCCCGAGCTTGCCCTGGCCGTCCACGTCGCTGGGCGTGGCGTGCACGGTCAGGGTCTCGGCGCCGCGCCGGATCGTCAGCGTGACCTCGCGGTTCGGGCTCGCGCCGACCAGGCGCATGACGTCGAAGAAGTGGCGCACCGGCTCGCCGTTCACCGCGAGGATGCGGTCGCCGGCGCGAATCCCCGCCTTCTCGGCCACGCTGCCGGGGAGCACGCCGGGCACCTCGGCCGGAAGCTCCGGGGCCAGACCCGCGTAGCCGAGGTTGTCGCGGGTCATCGAGCGCGGGGTCAACGACACGTTCAGCACCTGATCGCCGCGGCGGACGCGCAGGTCGAGGGCCCGCCCGGGCGCGCCCATGGTCGCCAGGTTGAGGTCCTCCCACGTGGGCACCGGTTTGCCGTCGACCGCGAGCACGAGGTCGCCGGCCTTGACCCCGGCCGCCGCGGCGGGCGACGCTGGGTCCACCCACGCGACCCGGGGCGGTTTGTCCTGCGTGGCCGACACCTGCATGCCGATCACGAACGCGGCGGCCACGAAGACGAGCGCCCCGATCAGGTTGGCGCCGGGCCCGGCGAGGAGGATCAGAGTGCGCCGCCAGCGCGGCAGCAGCGGCTCGGGGGGCGCGTCAGAGCTGCCGACGACGTCGGATTCGTCCGGGCCGAGGCCGTGGATGCGAACGTAGCCGCCGAGCGGGATGAGGCTGACGCGGTAGTCGGTGCCGCCGCGCTCGAAGCCGAAGAGTCTCTTCCCGAATCCGAACGAGAACACGGACACCCGCGCCTCGAGGGCGCGCGCCAGCGCGAAGTGGCCGCCCTCATGGAGCAGGACCAGCACGCCGAGCACGATGACGAGGGCGACGATATTCAGGAGCATAGGACGATCCGCATTCTCACGTTGAACCTGTGGCGGCTCTGGGGAATTTCACGATCTCCTCGTCGGCCCACCGCCGGCCGCGACCGTCGGCGGCGAGGACCTCGTCGAGCGAGCCGAGCGCGTGTGCCGCCGCCGCCTCGCGGCCGATCGCCGCTTCGACGACGCCGGCGATTCGCGCGAACGGCAGGCGCCCGGCGAGGAACGCAGCGACGGCGACCTCGTTGGCGGCGGAAAGCACGGCCGGGACGGTGCCGCCGGCGCGCAGCGCCGCCCGTGCCAGGCGCATGCAGGGGAAGCGCTCCTCGTCCGCCGCCTCGAAGTGCAGCGCCCCGAGCGCGGCGAGGTCGAGGAACCCGAACGGCGAGGGGAGGCGCTCCGGGTAGGCAAGCGCGTAGAGGATCGGGAAGCGCATGTCGTTGACGGAGAGCTGAGCGATGAGCGTGCCGTCGTCGTACTCGACGAGCGAGTGGACGCGGCTCTCGGGGTGGACGAGGACCGCGATGCGCTCCTCGGGCACGTCGAAGAGGTGGCGGGCCTCGATGATCTCGAGCCCCTTGTTCATCATCGTCGCAGAGTCCACGGTGATCTTCGCGCCCATCGCCCACGTCGGGTGGGCGAGCGCCTGCGCCACGGTGACGTCCTCGAGTTGCGCCTTGGAATAGGTGCGGAACGGCCCCCCGGAGGCGGTGAGGATCAGGCGGCGGACGCTCCCCGCCGGTCCGACGCGCAGCGCCTGGTGCAGCGCGTTGTGTTCCGAATCGATCGGGAGGATGACGGCGCCGCTCGCGCGCGCGGCAGCGGTCATCAACTCGCCTGCGGCTACCAGCGTCTCCTTGTTGGCGAGAGCCACCTCGCGCCCGAGGGCGAGCGCGCGGTACGTCGGCACCAGGCCGAGCGCGCCCACGAACGCCGCGACCACGGTCGTGGCGTCGGGGTGGGTCGCCGCCGCTTCGCGCCCCGCGGCCCCCGCGACGACCTCGACCGCCGGGAACGTCCGGCGCAGGTTTGCGGCGTCGGCCTCGTCCGCGACGGCGACCAGGCGCGGCTGGAACGCGCGGACCTGTGTCTCGAGAAGAGTGACGTTGCGCCCCGCGGCGAGCGCCACGACCGAGAACTTCTCGGGGAAGCGCGCCACGGCGTCGAGCGTGGCGGTCCCGATCGAGCCGGTGGAGCCGAGGACGGCGAGATGCTTCAACCGGAAACCCCGAGCAGGATCATCAGCGCCAGCACGAACGGCGCGGCAAAGTAGAGCGAGTCGGTGCGGTCGAGGAAGCCGCCGTGCCCGGGGATCAAGTCGGAGGAGTCCTTCACGCCGGCGTCGCGCTTGAACACCGACTCCACCAGGTCGCCGACCGGGGCGAGAAGGGCCAGCGCGACGAAGAGCGCGACCGCAGTGCCCACCGCCAGCTCCCCGAAGAACACGGTGCGGCAGAGCCACACGCCGAAGGCGGTGAGGGCGATGCCGCCGGCGAGCCCCTCCCACGACTTCTTCGGGCTCACGTGCGGGGCGAGACGGTGCTTGCCGAATGCGCTCCCGAGGTAGTACGCCCCCGAGTCCCCGCCCCAGATCGCCAGGCAGTGGATGAGCACGACCTTGACCCCGAGGTCGCCCGGGAAGGAGGTGCGCATGAGGCCCATGGCGCCGCCGGTGACGAGAAAGTAGAGAGCGGTGAACGTGGCGCCGGTGATCGCGGCGGCGGCGCCGCCGATCGGGTAGTGGCCGAGGAGGTACACGGCGGGCATCACCAGCAGCACCAGGGCGAGCACCGCTCCGGCCTTGTGCAGGCCCATCACCCACAGTGCCGGCAGCGTCAGCCCGAGCGCCACCAGCGTGGGCACGACGGGTGCGGGCTGTCCGAGGCGGCGCAGCAGCACCAGCAGCTCGCGCGCCGCGAGCATCGTGATCGCCCAGACCATGGCCAGGTAAACCCAGGCCGGCAGAAAGACGATCGCCGCGAGCGCGAGCGGCATGAAGACGAGCGCGATCGTCTCGCGCTTGCCCATCAGTCGCCGCCCTCCTCGCCGTTGTCGTGGCCGGGCTCGACGACGCCGCCGTACCTGCGTTCGCGACGGGCATAGTCGGCGACCGCGGCGAGGAGGTCGCGGGTCGTGAAGTCGGGCCAGAGAACGGGAGTGAAGTGAAGTTCGGCGTAGGCGATCTGCCAGAGCAGGAAGTTGGACACCCGCAGCTCGCCCGAGGTCCGGATCAACAGGTCGGGGTCCGGGAGGCCGGCGGTGGCGAGGTGCGCGCCGACCCACTCCTCGTCGACCTCCTCCGGGGCGACCGTCCCGGCGTGCGCGGCGGCGACGGCGGCCCGCACCATGTCCACCAGCTCGGCGCGGCCCGAGTAGTTGAGGGCGATCTGGAACACCAGGCCGGTGTTCGCGGCGGTGGCCTCGACCGCGCGCGCGAGGCTCGCCTGGATCTCCGGCTCCAGCTCCGCAAGCCGTCCGATCGGACGAAAACGCACGTTGTTGTCCACCATCGTGCGCAGCTCCTTGGCCAGGTACTCCTTCAGCAGGGCCATGAGCGTGCGGACCTCCCAACGAGGGCGCTTCCAGTTCTCGGTGGAGAAGGCGTACAGCGTGAGCGCGTCGAGCTCGAGCCGGGCGGCGGCCTCCACCGACTCGCGCACGGCGCGGATGCCGGCTCGGTGCCCCTCCACCCGCGGCAGACCGCGCTGGCGGGCCCAGCGGCCGTTGCCGTCCATGATGACGGCCACGTGGCGCGGCAGCGACTCCGGTGCGAGCCGGTCGAGGAGTTCGCGCTCGGGAGTGCCTGGGGCTGCGAGTCGATCCAGGTCCTTCATGGGCCGTCGAAGTCTATCACGCAGCCGGCCGGACTCCGGCAAGTGGAAACGGGGGCGGGAAGAGGGAAAAGGGGAGACGGAAGAGAGAAGACGGAAGACGGAAGACGGAAGAGGGAAGACGGAATTGTCTCTGTTTCTCTTTCCTCTTCCTTCTCCCTTCTCCCTTTTCCCTTTTCCTCTCTCACCTCTTGACTGGGCCGTCGGGCGGCGGGTAGAAGACCCGCTCCAGGGTAAGGCCGTGCGGCGGCGCGGTCGGTGCCGGCGGGCGCGTGGCCGGCTCGCCGACGAGGAGTGTGAACCACCCGGGCGGTTGGGCCCCCCGACCGACCTCGATGAGGGCGCCGGCGATCCTCCGCACCATGCCGCGCAGGAACCCGTCGCCCTCGATCACGATGTCGAGGCGGCGTCCGCGTCCGCGCACCCGGGCCCGGGTCACGGTGCGGACGGTGCCGCGGCGTCCGTGGCCGGCGTGTCCGGCCAGCGCGAACGCGGCGAAATCGTGCTCGCCGAGAATGCTCGCCGAGACGGCGGCGATCGCCTCCGGGTCGAGGGGGAATTGCACGGCGAGGCGGCGCTGGGCCTCCCACGGCGGCAGCGTTCGCATCCAAGCGAGCCGGTAGCGGTAGCGCTTGCCGGTCGCGCTCGCCCTGGCGTCGAACGAGGGCGGGACGGGCCACGCCCGCAGGATCCGCACCTCCGGGGGCAGCGCTCGGTTGAGCGCCCGGACGATGCCGGCCGTGGGGACCGCGAACGGCGCCTCGAAGTGCGCGACCTGGGCGGCGGCGTGGACGCCGGCGTCGGTGCGCCCGGCGCCGACGGCGCGCACCGGGAGCCGGTAGAGCTCCCCGAGCGCCCGCTCGAGCTCCCCTTGCACGGTGCGCGCTTCGGGCTGGCGCTGCCACCCGGCGAAGGCGCCGCCCAGGTACGCAAGCTCGACGGCGATCCGCGGCAGCCGGTCCATGCGGGTATTATGGCCGGCCTCGCCGAGATCCGCGCGCGTGGTGAGGCGTACAATCAAGATTGGCATCGCGCATACGGGAGTGAACTATGGAGACCCTGCGGGACCTCTTCGAGTACGTCGTCGCCGCCTACCCGGCGCGCAAGGAGCTGCTGCGCATCCGCGCCGGGAAGTCGTGGCGGGCGTACACGGTCAAGGAGTTCGAGCGCGCCACGCGCGAGACGGCGGCCAGACTGGCGGGGGCCGGGATCGAACCCGGGGACAAGGTGGCGCTCTTCGTCGAGAACCGGCCGGAGTGGCACATCCTGGACTTTGCCTGTCACTTGCTGGGGGCTGTGTCCGTCCCCCTTTACTCGACCTTGCCAGGGAACCAGGTCCGCTACATCGTGGCCGACTCGCACGCCAAGCTGCTCGTGATCTCGGGGAAGGAGCGCGCCCGCACGGCGCTCGAGGCCGCCTCCGACCTGCCCGGGGTGCGGCTGCTCGGGGTGGACCGCGGCCTCGCGGCCGGCCTCGAGGCCCTCGGGGATCTGCCGCTGCCGCCGCACCGGCTCTGGCCCGAGCCCCCGGCGCTCTCGGGCTCCGACCTCGCGAGCCTGATCTACACCTCGGGCACGACCGGCGAGCCCAAGGGCGTCATGCTCTCCCACCGCAACTTCATCTCGCAGGTGGAGACCGTCCGCGGCCTCTATCCGATCACGGAGCGCGACATCTGCATGTCGTTCCTGCCGCTCTCGCACGTGTTCGAACGCACAGTGGATTACGTCTTCTTCGACCGGGGCGCCCAGATCAACTACGTGGAGTCGATCGAGCGCGTGGCGGCGCAGCTCACCGAGATCCGCCCGACGATCATGGTGTCGGTGCCGCGTCTGTACGAGCGCTCCTACATCAAGATCATCTCGAAGGTGCAGCAGGAGGGCGGGGCCAAGCGCCGCCTGTTCGAGTGGGCGGTGCGGGTCGGGCGCGAGGTGCGCGGGGCGCAGTGGCGCGGCGAGCGCGCGTCGGCGTTCGCTCGCGGGCAGTTCGCCGTGGCGCGCTCGCGCGTGTTTTCGAAGGTCCTCGCACGCCTCGGCGGCCGTCTTCGCTTCTCCATCTCGGGCGGCGCGCCGCTGGCCCGCGAGGTGGCGCAGTTCTTCGACATCGTCGGCCTGCCGATCCTGCAGGGGTATGGGTTGACCGAATCGTCCCCTGTGATCGCCGCCAACCGGCTCGACGCGAACCGCCTGGGGTCGGTCGGCCAGATATTCCCGGGCGTCGAGGCGCGCATCGCGGCCGATGGGGAGATTCTCGCGAGAGGTCCCAACATCATGCTCGGGTACTGGGGCCAGCCGGAGGCCACCGCCGAGGCCGTCGATGCCGAGGGCTGGCTGCACACCGGCGACGTCGGCTACCTCGACGGCGACGGATACCTGTTCATCACCGACCGCAAGAAGGACATCATCGTCACCTCCGGCGGCAAGAACGTCGCACCGCAGCCGATCGAAGGGCGGCTCGGCGCGACGCCGTACATCACGCAGGCCGTCCTGATCGGGGACAAGTTCCCGTACCTCACCGCGCTCGTGGTGCCGAACTTCGAGAACCTGCAGGTGCATTTCGCCTCCAAGGGGGTGACCGGTCTCGCCCAGCCGGAAGTGGCGAAACACCCCGAAACCGAGGCGCTGGTGGCCGCCGCCATTAAGGAAGTCAACGACGACCTCGCCATCCACGAGCGAATCCGCCGCTTCACCGTCCTGGAACGGGAGCTGTCACTGGAGGAGGGGGAGCTGACGCCGACGCAAAAGGTCCGCCGGCGCGTGGTCGCGGAGCGCTACGGCGCGCTGATCGAGCGCATGTACCTGAAGACCCAACGCGCCGGCGAGTACGACCTCTCCGAGTAGCGCGGCCGGCGCCGGACCACAATCCTGGCGGGGGGGCCCGCGGCCGTTCCACCGCCCGCCCGTCCGCTCTCGCCCCCCCGTGCCCCCCGCGACCCGCGGCGAAGCCGCGTGTCGCCCCTGGCGTTGCCCTTCGGAGGCTCGCTTGCTCATGTAGCCTCCGGCTACACTCCGCAGCGGCCGCCTCGGGCGCCTTGCCATAGGCCCAACGGCGGCCGCGCGGCTACACGCCCCAAGTTGCCACGCCCTGCCTTCGGCGCTATGTGGCTGCCTTCTTTGACCACGGACCACTGACCACGTTTCTTCGGTGCCCGTCCCCCGACTACAGGACGCCGTGCTGCTTCGCGACCTCCACGAACGCGGCGACTGCAAGGTCCAGGTCCTCGCGAGTGTGGGCGGCCGAGACCTGCGCCCGCAGGCGGGCGTGGCCCTGCGGCACCACGGGGAAGCCGAAGCCCGACACGTAGACGCCGCGCTCGAGGAGGTCCTTGCCCATGGCCAGCGCGAGCGCGGTGTCGCCGACGATCACAGGGACGATCGGATGGATGCCGTGCGGGATCTTGAAGCCGGCCGCGGTCATTCGCTCGCGGAAGTATCGCGCGTTCGCCTGCACCGTCGCCGTGCGGGAGGGGTCCTCCATGACCATCCGGAACGCCTCCATCGCGGCGCCGGCGACCGCCGGGGCGAGCGAGTTCGAGAACAGGTACGGGCGCGATCGCTGGCGCAGCGTCTCGACCACCGCGCGCGGACCGGTGACGTAACCGCCCATCGCCGATCCCATCGCCTTCCCCAGGGTGCCGGTATGGATCGGCACCTTCCCCCAGACGCCGAGCTCCTCAGCGGTGCCGCGCCCGCGCGCGCCGAGCAGGCCGGTGGCGTGGGAGTCGTCCACCACGAGCACGGCGCCGTGCCGCTCGCAGGCGGCAACGATCTCGGGCAGCGGCGCGAGCTCGCCCTCCATCGAGAACACGCCGTCGGTGATCGCGAGGACGAAGCGCGCGCCCTCGCTCCGCGCCTGCTCGAGCTTGCCTTCGAGGTCCACCATGTCGTTGTGCTTGTAAACGAACCGCTTGGCCTTCGCGAGCCGGATGCCGTCGATGATCGAGGCGTGGTTGAGTTCGTCCGAGACGATCGCGTCCTCCGCGCCGGTGAGGGTGGCGAAGCACGCCTCGTTGGCGTTCCAGCACGAGCTGTAGAGGATCGTGTCGTCGGTCTCGTAGAACCGCGAGATCGTCGCCTCGAGCTGTTTGTGCAGCGTCTGCGTGCCGCAGATGAAGCGCACCGACCCCATCCCCGCGCCCCACTCCTCGATCGCCGCGACTGCCGCGCCGCGGATGCGCGGGTGGTTGGCGAGCCCGAGGTAGTTGTTCGAGGTGAGCATCACCACGTCGCGGCCGTTGACCCGCACGCGGTGGTCCTGCGGCCCCTCGAGCGCGACTTCCGTCTTGAACGTCTTCGCCTCGCGCAGCTTGTCGATCTCTCCGGCGAGGTGCTTCAGAAACTCCTGCATGGATCCTCCTGTCGGCGGCTCCCGGCCGCCGCGCGCCGCGGCCGGCCGGGCCCACCGGTTGTGGTCTAACCGTCAGCCGAAACCAGCGCCGTCAACGCCTCCGGCGAAGCGAGGGAATCGAGAAGCACGTCGGGGGCGAGCGCGGCGAGCTCCGCCTTGGACGTCTTGCTGCTCGCCACCGCGACCGACCGCGCGCCGCCGGCCCGCGCGCAGCGGATGTCCGCCTGGGCGTCGCCGACCACCACGGTGCGGGTGCCGGGGAACTCCTCGCCCCAGTGGTCCCTGGCCCGAGCTCGCGCGACCGGGACCAGGCGGTTGCGGTCTTCCTCGTCCGAACCGAACGCTCCCACGGCGAAGTACTCCAGCAGACCCGCGGCCCGGAGCTTGATCTCGGCGCCGCGGCGGATATTTCCGGTAAGCAGGCCGAGCGCGACGTCGCCGCGCACGGCGAGCGTCGCGAGCAACTCGCGGACGCCGGGCAGGACGCGTGTGTTGGCGCTGGTGAGGACGCCGGCAACGTGACCGCAGTAGCGATCGAACACCTCGGAAAGGCGCGGCGCGACCTCACTGCGTGACAGGCCGGTCGCCGCCATCAACTCGAAGACGGCCTGAGGATCGGTCTTGCCGGCGAACGAGTAGCCCGCCATCGGGCCCGCCGTACCGAACGTCTCGTGCAGCGCGACGCCGATCGCCCTCCCCGCCTGTCCATCGGTGGAGAGCAGCGTTCCGTCAACGTCGAAGAGGATGAGCCGGAGCAAGATATCCGCCCGGCGAAGTCTACCACCGAGCGGGCGGCCGCGCGCGGGAAATTGACACTGCGAGCACGGTTCCCGTAGCATCTCACGGCTGGAAGGAAGTGGGCCTGGAGTGCTGACGGGGTTCAACACGGAGATCGACTTCGAGGGCGTGACCTATCACGTCCAGACCGAGGACCGCGGCGCCTCCAAACCGCTCATCGAATCGCTCGTCTACGTCAGGGGCGAGATCCTCGCCACGCGGCGCACGGAGTACGGCAGCCTGCTCCAGGCCGGCGCCGAGATGGCGGCGATCCAGACCCTGATGGAGCGCCAGCACCGTACGATCGTGGACGCCGTCCGCTTCGGACGCCTCGATCAGCTGATCGAGCCGCCGGTGGGCGGGGCGAGCGACACCACGGTCAGTCGGCGTTCGCCGGTCGCGGGCCGGTCGGGCGGCGGGCCGGCGGGCGTGGCGCAGGCCCCGCAGAAGACGCTCGACGAGGTCATCGCCGAATGGCTCGCCGAGCAGCAACGCGGGGAGCGGCTCCGGCTCCGCGTGGCCGGCGGCGAGAGCCTGACCTTCGGCGCTCCGTTCGCACTCGAGGTGACCATCCAGACGGCGCCCGGGGAGGCGCCGGTCGCCGGTGCGCATGCGACCGCTCGCTTCCTCTGCACCACGATGAAGCCCGCCGGGCTCGCCGAGGGCACGAGCGACGAGACGGGCACGGTGCTGCTCAAGGGCACGATCCCCACGCTCGACAAGGGCCAGGGGCTCCTGGTGGTCGCCGTTCAGCACCCTCGCGGCAACGACGAGGTCAAGTTCCTCGTCAGCCGTTAAAGACCGTGGTTCGGGGTTCGGGGCTGCGGGGTTCGGGGTTCGGGGTTCGGGTTAGTCTGTTTAGAACCTTTTAGAAATACACTTTTCTTGGGCTTTTTGCTGCGCCGTGTCTCTCCCAAGTCCCGGACCCCGAGCCCCGTCTTTGCCGTGCTATGTCTCTCGGACCCCGAGCCCCGAGCCCCGTCGTTTCGGTCCCTAGGCTTCCATCCTCCCCTTGAAGAACGACTCGATGCCGGCCCTGGCGATCGACGGGTTCTCGCGACAACGGCGGACGGAGTACGGGTACCAGTGCGAGCCGAACGGGACGTAGACCCGGAGCGTGTGGCCGCCGCCGGTGATGATGCGGCGCAGCTCGGGGTCGACGCCGAGCAGCATCTGGAACTCGTAGCGGTCGGAGGGGATCCCCAGTTGCCCGAGCATGCCCAGGGCCTCGCACACCAACCACTCGTCGTGGGTGGCGACCCCGACGTAGGCGCCGCCCGTGAACAGGGCGCGGAGGGCGTGCACGTAGGCGTTGCGGATGATCTCGCGCTCCTCGTAGGCAATCGGGCGCGGCTCGAGGTAGATGCCCTTGCACAGGCGGACGTTGGCGCCCGCGGCCGCGAGCGCCGCCGCGTCCCCGAGGGTGCGCCGGAGGCGGGCCTGCAGGACCACGCCGGTGCCGCCCGGGAAGCGCGCAATCAGCTCGTGGTACAGGCGCAGCGTGGAGTCGGTCGTGGGGGCGTCCTCCATGTCGATGCGTACGAAGATTCCGCGGCCGTGGGCGCGCTCGAGCACCGCCGCAACGTTGTCGCGGCAAAACGAGTAGTCGATGTTGAGCCCCATCTGCGTGGGCTTGAGCGAGATGTTGGCGGGCAGCCTCTCGGCGGCGATCGTCTCGATGACCTCGTGGTACGCCGCCACCGCGGTCGCGGCGTGCGAGCGTTCGCTGACGCTCTCGCCGAGCACGTCGAGCGTCGCGCAACACCCCTCCTGCGCCAGCCTCCGGACGGTTGCGGCGGCGTCGGCGAGGGTCGCACCCGCGACGTACCGGCGGGCGAAGAAGCGGACGATCGGTTTCGGCGTGAGCGGCAAGGTGGCCCGCACGGCCGAGTCGAACACACTCATGGATTCCTCCCGGGTTGTGGTGTTCTGGCGAATGTCAGGACGTCGATCTCGTTCGCGCCGGAGCCGAGCAGCGCCCGCGCGCACGAAGCGGCGGTGGCGCCGGTGGTGAGGACGTCGTCGATCAACAGCGCCGCGCCGGCGACCGGGCGGCGCACGGCAAACGTGGCGGCCGGGAGGCGCAGGCGTTCGGACCGGCTCCTGCCGACCTGCGCGCCCCGGCCGCGCCGGCGCAGCGCCCGCACGAACGGGAGCTCGAGTTCGCGGGCCACGGCGCGGCCGAGCAGCTCCGCCTGGTCGTAGCCCCGCCGCAACCGCCGCAGCCAGGTCATCGGCACCGCCACCACGTGTGCGGGGCGCTCCCATCCGGCGCGACGAAAGGCATCCGCCATCATCGCGGCGATCGGTGCGGCCAGCTCGTCCCGCCCCCGTGTCTTGAACAGGAGCACGAGCTCGCGCAGCGCGCCCTGATAGGGGCCGACGCTGGCGGCGGCCCGCCACGGGGGCGGCGCCGTCCGGCACGCCAGGCAAGGCTCGGCGGCGCCCGCGTCCGGGCTGCCGCACACGGGGCAGAGCGGGCCGGTGTGCCGCGCGACCCGACCCCAGCAGCCCGGGCAGATCCCGGCGCGGCTCCCGCTCCACGCGAGAGCACCGCGGCAGATCGCGCAGGTGGATGGAAGGAAGGTCAAGGCGAGGGCCTCGGCAAGCTTCGCCATGGCGGGGGGATTGTATCAGTTCCGCACGATACTGCCGCCGCCCCCGCGCGCGGCGGGCAACGGCGCGCGGCGGATGCCCGTATACTCGCGGCAGGAGGCGACCATGCGTTGGACCTGGGCGGCGCTGTTGGCACTGGGCGTGGCGAGTGCTGCAAACGGGCAGGTGGCCTGGGTGGGCGCGTCGTGGGGCGCGAGCTGGGAGTGGCAGGCGCCGAGTTCGCCGAACACGAACTTCCTGCACAGCTCGGACGGCGCGCCGGCCGCGTTCGTGGCGTTTCCGATCAGCGACGGCACGCTGTTCCGGTTGCAGGTGGCCGACCTCCCGCACGTGACGGTGATCGACGGGGTCGAATGGCCGGCTCGCTACCGCGCCTACACCGTCGGAATCGACTACCTCCTCGCCGACACCTTCGGGACCTGGCTGCTCTCGGCCGGGGTCGGTTCGTACAAGCTCGACCTCAAGGCCAGACGCCCGCCCGCGGGGGTCGAGGAAACCAAGCTCGGCTGGTACCTGGGGGTCGGCGAGTGGTTCAGCTTGACCCGCCGCTCCCGGGTGACGGCGGAGATCGCGATGCACCGCACCCAGCACGCCGAGCGGCCGCAGATCTTCACGGCCAACCTGGGCCTCGCGTTCAACTGGTAGCCGATGCCGCACGTGATCCGGGGCGGGCACGCGGACCTCGCCGCCGCATGGCGCGGCCTCCCGCGCGGGCCGTGGCGGTGGGGGACGACGGTGGCCAGGGTGGAGGGCTGCTACCTCGGCTCCGATGCGGTCTGCCTTCTCGTCGCCGGCGTCGTCGTCGAGTACGGGCGGCCGCTCCACCCGATCGTCCTCGTCACGCACGGCGCGGGCCCGACCACGGCGGCGCACCTGTGGGGCCCGGTGGCGGTGGAGCGGACCGCGGGCGTCAAGCGCTTCCTGGCGCGGGTGGCCCAGGAGGTGGCGGCGTTCGGCGCGGGGGAGGTCGTCACCACCAACATCCCCGACCTCCTCTGACTTTTGGCGCCGTCGGCGTCGGACCATCTGCTGCGTTGCGCTCACCCCGCTCGCATCCTCACGTAGCCTCCGGCTACGCTCCGGTGCGGCCGGGATCGCGCGCCTTGCATCTGGCCCAACGGCGGCGGCGCGGCTACACGCCCCAAGTTGCGAGGGCCTGCCTTCGGTCGGGTGTATGTCTTCGAGGATGGCGCTCAGGACTGCGCGGCCTGCGGCCGGCGCCGCCGGCTCGGGCCACGGACCACTGACCACGGACCACGGACCACGGACCACGGGCCACGTCGTTCTGTGCCCGAGCCCCGAGCCCCGAACCCCGAGCCCCGACCCCGCGCCTCAGTCGTGGTCGGCTTGCTGCAGCTGCTCCCGGTGCGACTGCTGGATCTCCTGCAGCTTGTCGCGCAGCCCGCCGATCGCCCCGGGCGGGCCGCCGCCAGGGGTCCCGGGCGCGGCTTCGGCCGCTGCGAGCAGGCGCCGGGCGGCGGCACGGTGCGGGTCGGCGAGGGAGTCCGAGGCCGCAAGGAGCTCGTCGGCGGCCCCGCGCAGGTTGACCGCCGTGTGGTACTCCTGGGTGCCCGCCGTCTGGCCGGCTGCCCAGCCTGCAGCCGTCGCCGCGGCTTCGCGCAGCTCGTCGGCGGGGAGCTGCTCCTGACCAGCGAGTTCCTCCAGCCGTCCGGCGAGGCGCGTTGCGGCCGCCGCGTCGAACGGCCGCGGCGTCGCGTCGCTCGGGAGGGCGAACGTCACGCTCTTGACCGTCTCGACATCGCGGTGGGTCTGGCGCGTCGCGAGCACGAGCGCGACGACCATGACGATGAGCAAGCCCAGGAGAGTGAAGATCGAGCGCACCGGGACCTCCGCTGCTGCAACGATACACCGTCCGGCCGCAGTGACCGCAAAAGGTGACGCTAACGCCCGGCAGGCGGGCCGCCGCCGCACCGGGGCCTGGCACGGCCCCTGCATCATCGATAGTTTAGGAGGTGTCCATGATCCGCAGGCTCGTGCTGCTCGTGGCCGTGGTCGCTGTGGCTGTCCCGGCGATGGCCCGGGAGATGACCAGCGCGTACGTCGTCACGTCGGTAGCCAACCTGACGGGTCTCAACGGCACCGACTGGCACACCGACCTCACCCTCTACAACCCCCACCAGACGGTGCTCTACGTCAAGCTGGTTTTCCTGCCCACGGACCGGGACAACAGCGGCGGCGCGCCGACGGCGCCGCTCGTCGATGTGCAGCCGTGGGAGACGCTCAACCTCTGGGACGTCCTGGGACCGTACGGCTTCAACGCCCGCGGCGACAAGGGCGCCATGCTGGTCTACGCGGACACCGCGGCGAACAACTGCCCGAACACCGCCGGCGACACGAGCTGCGATTTCGCCGTGTTCGCGCGCACGTACACGCTTGCCCCGACCGGCGCGAGCGGCGAGTTTGGGACCGACTTTCCCGGTTTCCCGGCGAGCCTCGGCGTCGATTCCTCGGTGATCGCGTACCTGCCGCAGATCTCCGACGACGGCGACTTCAGGACCAACGTGGGCGTCGCGTCGTGGACCAACGACTGGGTCACCGTCCGCGAGGACATCCAGGACCCGAGCGGCAACGTCGTCGGCCGCTACGATCACGTGATCCCGCCGAACGGGCATGAACAGTGGCGCCTCGAGGCCCGCGGCCTAACCGGCGGGACGGTCGCCGTGTACACCGTGGGCGGGCCGAGCAACGCGATGGTCTACCCGTACGCGACGGTCCTGGACAGCACCACCGGGGATGCCGCCTCGGTGGAGGCGCAGATCAGCAAGGTCGGCCTCTCGGCGCAGGCCGCTTCGGTGCGCGCGGTCGCGGCGCGGTCCGTTCCCGCAGCGCTTCCGGTGCCGACCTTCTCGATCGAAGGGCTCAAGCACCGCGCCCGGTAGCCCACCATCGCCTCCGGCGGATGGCGGGCCGCGCGCGCGGTCTCGTGTCCCTGACGAGTTGAGTCGTCTCGTTCAGAAGCAACGGCCGCGCCCGGCGGCCGCGCCCCACATCCGTTCTGCAGGGGCGATCTGTTTCTTGCTACAATTCCGTTCATGTCTGTCGAACAGCGAAGCAAGCGGTCGGTGATCCTTGTCGTCGATAAGGATCCCACGCTGTGCGCGGCGATCGAATCCGCCCTTGCGGGTCAGTTTCCGGACGTGGCGATCAGTACTGCGGAGAACGGTGCCGCCGCATGGGAGACCGCCCGCAGCGGCGCCGTCGACCTCCTGATCAGCGGCGTCATGATGGACGAGGTTGGCGGCCTCGAGCTCCTGCGCCGCGTGCGGGGGGACCGCCGGCTCGCGGACATGTACGTCGTGCTGATGACGGGTGTGGCCTCGCCCGAGGACCTCTTTGCGGCAATGGACAAGGGCGCCGACGACTGCCTGCTCAAGCCCTTCCGCTGGAACGAGCTGATCGCGCGGGTGCGCGCCGGGCTGCGGCGGGTCGATTCCACCCGCCGCCACGCGGCGCGCGCCGACGAGCTCGAGCGCGTCAACGACCGCCACACCGAGTTCCTCTCCATGGTCTCCCACGAGATCCGCACGCCGCTGTCCGCGATCCTCTCCGCGGCGAACGTCCTGATGAGGTACGGCGCCAAGCGCCCCGACTCGGTGGAGCGGTTCGCCAAGGTGATCCACCAGGAGGGCCGGCGGTTGACGCGCCTCATCAACAACCTGCTCGACCTCGCCAAGATCGAAGCGGGCCACGTGGAGTGGAGCTTCGCTCCGGCGGCGGTGGACGAGCTGGTGCGCGACGTGCAGGAGTCGTTCTCCGCGCTCGTCGGGGAACGCAACCTCAGTTTCGAGGTCGAGCCCTGGCCCGAACCGGTCGTGGTGGAGCTCGACCGCGACAAGGTCACGCAGGTCCTGGTGAACCTGGTGTCGAACTCGATCAAGCACTCGCCGGACGGCGCGACCGTGCGGTTGCGGTACCGACCGTGCGGGAAGGGGGTTCGTCTCGAGGTCGAGGACGAGGGGGCTGGGATCCCGGCGGGCCGCGAAGAGCAGATCTTCGAGCGCTTCGAGCAACTGGGGATGGAGGACCAGCGCCGGGGATCGGGGCTCGGGTTGACGATCTCGCGCCAGATCGTAGAGAAGCACAACGGCCGGATATGGGCCGAGCCAGGGTGCACGCACGGCGCGCTCTTCGTCGTCGAGTTGCCGGGTGGGAGCGGGGGGCGGGGGCGCGATGGTTCAGTTTGACAACCAGTACCGTCAGGTGAAGCTGAAGGTGGTCTACTACGGCCCGGGCCTGTGCGGCAAGACGACGTGCCTGCAATACATCCACCGGGTCACGGACCCGCAGCGCCGGACCAAGCTGTACACCCTCAACACGGCGACCGACCGCACCCTGTTCTTCGACCTCCTCGGTCTCGACCTCGGCCGCGTCCGCGGCTACCGGTTGACCCTCCAGCTCTACACGGTGCCGGGCCAGGTGCAGTACAACGCGACGCGGCGCGCCGTGCTCGGCGGCTGCGACGGCGTGATGTTCGTGGCCGACTCCCAGCGGGCCCTTGCCAAGGCGGACGAGGAGAGCTTCGCGAACCTCATGGAGAACCTGCGCGCCAACGGGGTGGACCCGAACGTCGTCCCGATCATCCTGACCTACAACAAGCGCGACCTGCCGGATGTGCTATCGCGTGCGGAGCTCGACGAGCTTCTGAACGCGCGCGGCTTGCCCGCTTTCGAGACCGTGGCGACCTCGGGCGAAGGCGTGGTCGAGGCGTTCTCCGCGGTCACCCAGGCCACGGTCCTCGCGGTGGCTGACCGTCTGGGGATGTCGAACCAGCCCGACGCCCTCCAGCGTCTGGTGGCCAACGTGACCGCGGCGTTGCAGCCGCTGACGCGCAAGGGGCCGCCGCCCAACGTCGAGGCGCCGGTCGTCATCCGGACGGCGACGCCGGGTGACGACCTGCACGACGACGACCTGGTGGGCGAGGCCGTGCGCGCCAACGTCGCCATGACCGACCTCAACACGCGCCTCGACCAGATTACCGGCGAGCTCGAGAGGCGCGTGGCGATGCTCCGTTCGATCAACGAGTTCGGCCGGGTGATGTCGCTGGCGCGCGAGCCCGAGGACGTCACCAACTCGTTTCTCGACCGCCTCCTCTCCGAGCTGCGGGTCGGCTGCGGCTCGCTGCTGCTGCTCGACCACAACGGCGAGCTCGTCGAGGTCCTGCGCCGCGGGCTCGCCGCGGACCCGCTCGCGCGTCGCAACGAAAAGGGCGAGTCCCCGGCCGGAGTCATCCTCGCGTCCCGCCAGCCGTTCCTGGCGCGGGTCGACGAGCTCGAGCCGGCCCAGCTGCTGGAGTCGCCGTGGGCCGACGAGGTGCGCGGCCTGAGCCTGATCGGGCTCCTGGCCGTTCCGCTCGTGGCCCAGGACAGGCCCCTCGGGATCGTGACGGCGTTCGCGGACCAGGCGCGGGGCGCGTTTGCCGACGACGACCTCGAGCTCGCGACCGCGCTGGGCGCCAACGCGGCGACCGCCCTCGCGAACTCCCGCGCCTGGAGATCGCTCGAGCAGCTCAACCGTTCCCTCGAGGAGGCCGTGGCGGAGCGGACCGGCAAGCTTCAGGAAACGCTGGACCACGCGCAGACCCTTGCGGAGCAGCTCGAGGACCGCAACCTCGCCCTCGAGGCCGCCAACCGGCAGCTGCGCGACCTCGAGCGCCTCAAGGGCGACCTGCTGAAGCGCATTGCCCACGAGCTGAACACGCCGGTCACGGCGATCCAGACCGCCGGGCGGATCCTGGCGCGCTACGACGAAATGCCCCCCGAACGGGCCGTCAAGTTCGTCGAGATCATTACCCAGGAGGCCACCCGCCTCGCCGAGCTGATCTCGTCGTCGCTCCAGGCGCTGGTGCTGGGCGTGCCGGAGGGCCGGCCGGCCCCCACCGCGGTCGAGATCCCAGACCTCCTGCGGCGGGTCCTCGCTCCGCTCAAGGGGGACGTCGCCGCCAAGCATTTGACGGTGCAGGTGAAGGTGGCGTCGGGCCTGGATGAGATCGTCGGCGACGGCGACCAGATCGAGGCCGCTCTGCGTGCCGTCGTCAAGAACGCCATCGAGTTCAACCGCGACGGCGGCAACGTCGTCGTCACGGTGCGCCCGCTGCGACGCGGCGTTCTCGCAATGGTGGAGATGCGCGTCGAGGACACCGGCATCGGCATACCGCCGGACGACTTGCCGCACGTGAGCGAGGTGTTCTGGCAAGGCGGCAACGTTCTCACCGCCAAGCCGCGCGGCCTCGGCCTCGGCCTCGCGGTCGCGCGGCGCGTGGCGGAGAACCACGGCGGCTCCCTCGAGGTCTCCTCGGAGGAGGGCAGCGGTACGGTCGTGAGCCTGCTGTTCCCGGTGGCCGGAGCCGAGAAGCAATGAAGCGGTGGTTCCTCGAGCGCGACGTGCGGCCGTTCCTGGACGCCGTGGCGCTCGCCGCCGGAGGCGCGGTGCTGCTCGACCCGGCCGGCGAGCTGGTCTGGCAGTCGGGCGACACCGCGTCCGCCACTCGTGCTCTCGCGGTGCGCTGCGGCGAAGCCCGGGGCACGTTGCTGCTTCCCCCTCCGGCGGGTGATGGGATCGGCGGGGTCGCGGTCGCGGCGCTCGAGCGGATGGCGGCGGCCCGCTTCGCCATCGACGACCTCGCGTCCGTCACCCGCAGGCTGTGGTGGGAGCAGAACCTCGTCTTCTCGTCCGGCGGTTTGCTCAGACACGGCTTCGGCGATCGCGAGATCGACCGCTGGCTGGTCGACCGCCTCAAGGTGATCGAGCCGCAGGTCGTCGTCGTGTGCACCTGGGACGGCTCCGACCTGGAGGTGGCCGAGGGCGCGCTGCCCTCCGGCCTCCAGATCGGCGACTGCGTGCCGGTGACCCGACTGGCGGCCGAGGTCCTCGACGCCGGGGAGCCGATCGCATTCTCGGCGCCGGCCGAAGGAAGCGAGGAGGCCGAGATTGGCGTCGCGGTCGGGGCGGGGCAGCCTTGCCTGATCGTGCCGTTGCGGAGCGCGGAACGCGTGCTCGGCCTGGTGATGCTCGCCCGCGGGCCGGGCGGGAACGCGTTCGGGGCCGAGGAGGTCAAGCTCGTGCAGCTGCTCTCCGACCTCGCGAGCGTGGCGCTCACGAATCGGATGCTGGTCGGGGAGGCTGGCCGCAACGCCCGCCTCTTGCGCGATGTCGAACTGGCGGCGGAGATCCAGCAGCGGCTCTTTCCGCCGTCGGCCGCGCGACTGGGGACGTTCGAGATCGCCGCGCGCTGCCGGCCGGTGGCCCCGGTCGGCGGCGACGGGTTTCTGCAACGCCGCCTCGCGACCGGTTTGATGCTCCTGGGCATCGTGGACCTGACGGGCCACGGGATCGGCGTCGGGCTGGCCCTCGCGGCGCTCTACGCCCGTCTCGACGCCGTCGCCGACGCCGTCGAGACGCCGGCGCGCCTGCTGCAGCTGGTCAACGGCCAGCTCACGCACGGGGATTTCAACTGGTACACGATGGCCACCGCGGTGATCGCGTTCGCCGACCCCGACACCGGGCGATTCACCGTCGCCACGGCGGGGCACCCGCGAGCGTTCGTGCGCCGGGCGGGCGGGAGCATCGAGGTGTTCGAGGGAAGCGGGCTGCCGCTCGGCATCCGGTCGGGCGAACACTTTCCCCTGCAGGAGGGGCGCCTGGAGACCGGCGACCTGCTGGTGTTCCACTCCGACGGGATCAGCGAGGCGGTCGGCGACTCCTCGGCCCCGTTCGGCGTGGAGGGTCTGCGGTGCGCGCTCGGCCCGGGCTTCGCCTCGGCGGCCGCGGCGCTCGATGCGGTCCTCGACAGCGTGGCGGCGTTCACCGGCGGCTCGCCGGCGATCGACGACCAGACCATCATGATCGTGCGCAGGACGGAGGCCGCAGATGGGTAACGCCCTCATCTTGCTCGTTGACGACGAGCCCAGCATCCGGGAGACGGTGTCGTTCATCCTCGAGATGGAGGGCTTTGCGGTCGCGACCGCCGAGGACGGGGAGGACGGGCTCGGGAAGATCCGCGCCTTGCATCCCGCGGTGGTCCTCCTCGACGCGATGATGCCGAAGCGGGACGGCTTCGACGTGTGCCGGACGGTGAAAGCCGATCCGGAGCTCGCCGATGTGAAGGTCGTGATGCTGACCGCGCTCGGGCAGAAGGCCGACCAGGAGAAAGGGCACGCCGCCGGCGCGGATTTCTACGTCACCAAACCGTTCGACGAGGATGAGCTGCTCGCCCTGCTGCGCAGTCTCACCGCCTGACCGGGATCGTCTCGCGCCCGCCGCTCGCGCCCCATAGTGACGAAGGAAGGTCCTGTCTTGAAGATGTGGGGCGCGCGCGCCGCGCGCGCTTCTTCTTGCCCTCCGAGTGCAACGACAGCGCGCCCGGCGGTCGCGCCCCACATTTGAACTGCAGGCGCGCCCGGCGGTCGCGCCCCACATTGAAGCAGCGCCCTGCTTTGTTCGTGTGGGGCGCGCGCGCCGCGCGCGCTTCTTCTTGCCCTCCGAGTGCAACGACAGCGCGCCCGGCGGTCGCGCCCCACATTTGAGCTGCAGGCGCGCCCGGCGGTCGCGCCCCACATTGAAGCAGCGCCCTGCTTTGTTCGTGTGGGGCGCGCGCGCCGCGCGCGCTTCTTCTTGTCTTCCGAGTGCAACGACAGCGCGCCCGGCGGTCGCGCCCCACATTTGAACTGCAGGCGCGCCCGGCGGTCGCGCCCCACACTGAAGCAGCGCCCTGCTTTGTTCGTGTGGGGCGCGCGCGCCGCGCGCGCTTCTTCTTGTCCTCCGAGTGCAACGACAGCGCGCCCGGCGGTCGCGCCCCACATTTGAGCTGCAGGCGCGCCCGGCGGTCGCGCCCCACATTGAAGCAGCGCCCTGCTTTGTTCGTGTGGGGCGCGCGCGCCGCGCGCGCTTCTTCTTGTCTTCCGAGTGCAACGACAGCGCGCCCGGCGGTCGCGCCCCACATTTGAGCTGCAGGCGCGCCCGGCGGTCGCGCCCCACATTGAAGCAGCGCCCTGCTTTGTTCGTGTGGGGCGCGCGCGCCGCGCGCGCTTCTTCTTGTCTTCCGAGCGCAACGACAGCGCGTCCGGCGGTCGCGCCCCACATTTGAGCTGCAGGCGCGCCCGGCGGTCGCGCCCCACATTTGAACCGCAAGCGCGCCCGGCGGTCGCGCCCCACATTTGAACTGCAGGCGCGCCCGGCGGTCGCGCCCCACACTGAAGCAGCGCCCTGCTTTGTTCGTGTGGGGCGCGCGCGCCGCGCGCGCTTCCTCTTGCCCTCCGAGCGCAACGACAGCGCGCCCGGCGGTCGCGCCCCACATTTGAACTGCAGGCACACCCGGCGGTCGCGCCCCACATTTGAGCGGCAGGCGCGCCTGGCGGTCGCGCCCCACATTTGAACTGCAGGCGCACCCGGCGGTCGCGCCCCACAATGACGGTCCCGTGGGGCGGGCGCCCTCGCCCGCCCTTTTCCCTCTTTCGTCTTTCTCCAAGGGCTACACTAGCCGGCGTGTTGACCGTGGCGGTGTTGACCGCGAAGCCCGACCTGCCCGTCCACCGCGAACTGGAGGCGGCGGGGGACGCCTGCGGGGTGCGGGTCGAGGTCCTCGACGCCCTCTCGGTCGCGGCCCAGGACGCGCCCCCGCGCCTTTGGCGAGGCGGGGAACCCCTCGACGCCGCCGCTTTCGGCGCCGTGCTCCCCAGGGTCGGGAACTGGCGCCCGGACGCCGTGCTGGCCGTCCTCGGCGTGATGCGGGACCTGGGCGTCGGCTCGCTCAACGAGCCCGAGGCGATCCGGACCGGCCGCGACCACTGGCGGACGGCGTGCGCGCTGGCGGCCGCGGGTGTGCCGCACCCCGCGACCGTTGCGGGGTCGGAGCCCGGCGTGCTCGCCGCCGCGGCCGCGGCGGCGTTCGGCTTCCCGGCGGTGGTCAAGCAACGCAGCTCCCGGCGGGGGATCGGGGTGGTCCGCTGTGCGAGCGCGGCCGAGCTCGAGGCGGTGCTCGACTCGCTCTGGCGGGTCGGCGACGAAGTGGTCGTGCAGCGCTTCTGCCCGCCGGGCGGCGTGAGCCGGCGGGTGCTGGTGCTCGACGGCGAGGTTCTCGGGGCGACGGAGCACCGCGCGCCGGAAGGGGAGTTCCGCGCCAACGCCGCGCGCGGCGCGGCGGTGCGCCAGGTGGCCGTGGACGTGGCCGCGGGCGACCTCGCCCTTTGCGCCGCGCGGGCGACCGGCCTCGCGTTCGCCGGTGTGGACCTCATCCCGGACGGCGGCCGCTGGGTGGTGGCCGAGGTCAACCCCTCGCCCGGGTGGACGCACTTCGCCGCGGCGACCGGGGTGCCGGTGGCCGGGCGCGTCGTCGAGGCGCTGACGCGGCGGAGCGGGGACCGGTGAGCGACCCCTTCGCCTGCGCCGCCGAGGTCCGGCTCAAGCCCGGCCGCGAGGGTTCGGTACGCGGGCGCCATCCTTGGGTGTACCGCGGCGCGCTGGCCGGCCCGGCGCCGCCGGGGCCGGCGCCGGTGCGGGTGGTCGCGGCGAACGGCCGGCCGCTCGGCACGGCGCTCCCTGGCGGCTCCGGCGGGTCGTTGGCGCTGCGCATGGTCGCGTTCGGCGACGAGCGCTGGGACGCCGCGGCGTTGCGCGAGCGGCTGCGCGCGGCGGCCGCCTTGCGGGAGCGCCTCGCCCTCGACGCCGACGCCTTCCGGCTTGTCCACGCCGAGGGCGACGGCCTGCCTGGCCTCGTCATCGACCGCTACGGCGCGGTCGCCGTCTGCCAGCTCTTCGAGCGGGCGTGGGAGCCGCTCCTCCCGGCCGTGGTCGAGGTGCTCGCCGGCGAGCTGGGCGCCGCCGACGTGCTGCTGCGCGGCGGCGATGCGGCGGCGGGCACGCCCACCGTGCTGCGCGGCCGCACCCCGGCGGCCGAGGTCGTCATCCGCGAGGGCGGCGTTCGTTTCGCCGTGGACCTGCTCGGGGGGCAGAAGACCGGCTTCTTCCTCGACCAGCGCGAGAACCGCCGCCGCGTGGCCGCGCTCGCCGGAGGTGCGTCGCTGCTGAACCTCTTCGCCTACAGCGGCGCCTTCGCGGTCGCGGCGCTCGCCGCCGGCGCCACGCGTGCGGTCAACGTGGACGCTTCGCCTCAGGCCCTCGCCCTGGCGCGGCGCGCGTACGCGCTCAACGGGCTGCGAGCGGACGACGCCGACTTCGTGGCCGGTGATGCGTTCCGCATCGTGCGCGCGCTGGCGGCCGCCGGCGAGCGCTTCGGCGTCGTCGTCGCGGACCCCCCCGCGTTCGTCAAGCGCAAGGCCGACCTCGAGGCGGGGCTGCGCGGCTACAAGGACGTCAACCTCTACGCGATGCGCCTCGTGGAGCCGGGCGGCCTGCTCCTCACCTGCTCGTGCTCGGCGCTCGTCGGCGAGGCGCAGTTCGGCGAGATGCTGGCCGCGGCCGCGCTCGATGCCGGCCGCGCGCTGCGGGTGCTGGAGCGGCGGGGGGCGGGGCCGGACCACCCGGTCTCGGCGTTCTGCCGTGAGGCCGAACACCTCAAAGCATGGCTTTGTGCGGTAAACTGACGGGGATGCTTCGGCTCTTGACGGCGTACGCGAGGGGCGGCGCACTGCGCGCGTGGTCGGCCCGGGGAGCAAGTGTTTCCTGGTGTCACACTTTTTCCGATTTCAAAGGGGGTAGGGTGTGATGCAGCGACGATTATGGAGTGCATATCGTGTTCCTGCAAGAGATCCACACCGTGGCACGGGGGTTGCGTTGACACACCCCGTGATATGTGTGAAACAACGTGTCGGCCGCGATGCCGGGTTCACGCTGATCGAGGCGTTGGTCGTGGTTGCGATCGTGGGGCTGCTCGTCCTCGTCGCGATCGTGCCGATCAACTCCTACTGGCAGCGGTCGCGCCTCGAGACGACGTCGGGCGACATCCGCAACTTCCTGCAGTCCGCCTACTACGAGGCGATCAACCAGCACACGCAAGTGGTCGTGACGCTGCAGAGGAACGCCGGGACCGCGCGGTGGGAGCTCTACCTCACCCCGCCGCCGCTCAACGGCAGCCGGCTCCTCGTGCTGCCGGAGTTCGTGAGCTTCGCGGACAACCCCCTGGCGAGCGCGGGTGGGTGGCCGGTGTCGTCGGTCAACGGCAACGTCCGGGCGATCATGTGCGACCCGAGCGGGCGCACGATGGTTCCCGCCTATCCTGTGGCTCCTCTGTCGCCCGTGGTCGCCGCCACCTTCACCGGCGCGGGCGCCGAGACGCCGGGGCAGCCGGTGCTGGAGGTCAAGACGCTGTCGGTCACCCACGCCGACATGGTGGACGGCACCTTGCAGCCCAACATCCGCGACGACGTCCTCCTCTTCCCGATCTGGACCGTCACGGTCAAGAAGGTCCTCCTATGAGCGCCGCCGCGATGGCAACACCCGCAGGGAAGGCCAAGGGGCAACGGGGCGTGACGCTCATCGAGGTGCTGGTGGCGTTCTTCATCCTCTTCGTCGTGACGCTCGCGATCCTCCAGATGCTCTCGATGGCGTACCTCGTGAACCTCGGGTCGCTGACCCGCACCGACCTCACGTACCGCGCCCAGCGCGTCGTCGAGACGATCCGGCTGCAGCGCTATCGGATCTTTCTCGGCCAGGCGGCGGACAACGCGTGCTGCCCGGTCGGGGTGGGGAGCAGCAAGACGATCGCTCCAGGCGACTGCACGGCGTTCTGGGGCCCGGACGGGGCGAACGTTGTGGAGACGAACGCTCGCTACTCGCTCACGTACTCGATCGACACCGGCGGCAGCGTCACGGTGAACGCGGTGCCCCTGACGAGCGGCGCCAACCTGTACCTCGGTCCGACGGCGAACAAGGCGGTGGTCTATGTGGCGCAGATCCAGTAGGCCCGGCGGCGGCTTCACGCTGGTCGAGGTGCTGGTCGTCGTGGCCTCGCTCGGGATGATCCTGTGGATGGTCGGCGCCCTCTTCTTCCCGATGCAGAGGGCGGCGGAGCGCCAGCGCCTGCAGGTCGAGGCGCGCCAGACCGCGCGCGGCGCCACCGACTACGTGGCGATGCTGGTGCGCGGCGCCACCGACATGAACGACATCACCAACCCGCGCAACCCCGCCGCGATCCTCACGTTCCTCTACCTGGGCTCGCCGAGCGGAGGCCCGTCGACCCCGATCCCGACGTGCGACGGGTCGACCGGCGCCCCCTGCGTGCAGCTCTCCTACGACAACGTGACCGACGCCACGCTCGCGACCCCGGGGACGGACATCCTGACGATCGGCGTACCGTCGGCCCCGCTGCGGCTGAAGCCCGCGACCTGGCCCGGCAGCGCGGACAACAGCAGCCCGACCGGGTGGGAGTTCAACGAGGGGTGCCCGGACGACGCCGCCAACAAGGCGCTGTTCGACCAGGTGACCGGCCGCGGCAGCAACCCGGCCCACCCCGGCTGGAGCCAGCCGCTGATGCTGTTCGACAAGACCGGCAACTGGGTCTTCTACCAGATCACCGATTACAAGGACAGCCAGAATGCGACCACCTGCAGCGACCCCCCGGCGGCGTGGTGCACCGACCCGCAGTCCGGGCTGATCGTGCCGTGCCTGCAGGTCATCGCGAACCCCGGTAACTCCGCGCTCAACGCGCCTGGGGGGCAGAGGAGCTACACGGACCCGGTGACGCTCATCGTCGGTCTGCAGTACGCGGCGCTGCGCGTCTGCGACGGCTGGCTCGAGCAGAAGGTCGGGATCTTCAACCCCGCCACCGACAACAACTGCCCCGCCCTTGCGGCCGGGGCGGCGTTCCCGCCGTACGTGACCAAGGCGGGGTGGTCGCCGCTGCTGCCGAACGTGGAAGACCTGCAGTTCGCCTACCTGTTCGACGCCGGCACCGTCGGCAACGGGCCGGCCGGCGCCATGACCACGGCAGCAAACGTGCCGATCATGGGCGGAACGCCGCTCGACCAGTGGGACGTCCGGCGCGTCATCGGCCTCCGGATCACGGTCACGGCGCGCTCCTCGGCGCCGGTGATCGGCGGCGGCAAGGCGTTCATGCGGCGGCCGGCCGCGGAGGACCACGACCCGGGAGCGATCGCGCCGGACACCTATTTCCGCTACCAGCTCTCGTCCACGTCGCTGCTGCGCAACCGGGATGCGGGGTTCTGACCATGGCCGACGCGCGCAACCTCCCAACCAACTCCGGCGAGCGCGGCATCGCGCTCGTGATGGTGATCCTGTTGCTGCTCGTGCTCACCGCGCTCGGGATCACCGCGACGATGCTGATGACCCAGGAGGACCGCATCTCTTCCCGCCAGGAGACGCAGAAGGCCGCGTTCTACGCCGCCGACGCCGGGCTGAGGAGAGGCGAGGCGATCCTGCAGAACGTGCCCTACAGCAACACGAACCTCACCGCGTTTTTGGCTCACACCGCGGTGGCGACCACCGCGGCGGTGAACCCGACGGTCCCCGTGCGGCCGCCGGGGTGGGACAACGCGCACCTCGGGACCTACCTCACCATCAACGTTGGCGGCGGCACCGAGCTGGCCAACCAGGAGGTCACGCAGGTGGCCGCCTCCGGTCAGCAGTACGACCGAGTGCGCGCGTACTACAGCCTGTACGTGCGCAACAACGAAGAGGACCCGATCTACAACGTGGCCACCCCGGGCCCCACTCCGACACCGGTCCCGGGCACCCCCGCAACACCCGTCAACCTCAACCTCGACACGCGGCTGCGCCTCGTCTCGGTGGGGTTCCTCACCGACTGGAAAGGGGTGGACCCGACCACGGGCGCCGCCAACGTGCTGGCCGTGAAGATCCTCGAGGAAGAGCTGAACTGGGGTGGGCAGGGCGGCGGCAACCCGAACCAGATCGACGTGAACGCCGGAGCCACGAACTCCGGGATGTGGGCCGGCGGAAGTTGAGCGGTCCGGCGGGCCGAACGCCCGCGCGGGCCCCGATGTGGAGGTCGTGATGCGACGGAAGGCCAAGAAGCTCATGCGGAAGAAGCTGATGGGGATCGCCCTGGCGGTCGGGCTGGCGGTGCCGGTGTTGGCCGCGACGCTCAACCCCTCGGACGAGGGCTACAACCTCATGAAGCAGATCACCTTCCAGCAGGTCAAGGTGAACATCCTCATCACCCTCGACGTCAGCGGCTCGATGGCCTGGGACTACAAGGGCAATAACCTCAACATCTACTCGCCGCTCGGCTCCACGTACCCCCCCGACATCGTCTGGAACGGCGTCGACAGCACCGGTACGGTCCCCCGGTTCACCTGGGAGGTGTCGAGCATGACCTGCCCGACGCCGACGCCGACCCCGACCCCGACCGAGACGGTCACACCGACCCCGACGGTCACGCCAACGGCGACGGTCACGCCGACGGCGACGGTCACACGGACGCCGACGCCCACGAAGACGCCGAAGCCCACACGCACGCCGAAGCCCACGAAGACGCCGACGCCCACGAAGACGCCGACCGGCACGCCGACGACCACGCCGACGCCTACGATCACTTCGACGCCGACGATCACGCCGACGCCGTCGAAGACGCCGACGCGCACCCCGACGCAGCCGACGCCGACGCCGACGATCACGCCGACGCCGACGATCACCCCGACGCGCACGCCGACGCGGCCGACGCCGACGCCGACGATCACGCCGACGCCGACGAAGACGCCGACGCGCACCCCGACGCAGCCGACGCCGACGCCGACGATCACGCGGACGCCGACGAACACGCCGATCCCGCCGACGGCGACGGTCACGCCGACGATCACGCCGATTCCGCCGACGCCGACGATCACGCCGATTCCGCCGACGCCGACGCGCACGCCGATCCCGCCGACGGCGACGCGCACGCCGATCCCACCGACGGCGACGGCCACGGTTCCCCCGACGCCCACGTTCACGGCGACGGCCACGCGGACCCCGACGAACACGCCGACGGCGACGGCCACGCCAACCGCAACGAAGACGCCGACGCCGACGCCGTGGGTCGGTCCGATGTACGGCCTCTTCCCCGCGGGCGTGCTGCTCGCCGACACCGGGTCGGAGCCGCCGTCGTGCCTGTCGTGGAGCTACACGCTGGTCGTGGACCAGAACTACCCGAGCCGGATGGCGGTGGTCAAGAACGTCCTCGGCAACTCCGTCGACATCACGACGCCGTGGGTGCCGCCGTTGGTGTGGCCGGCGATTACCAACCCGAACTGGCAGTGCAGCGGCAGTTGCCAGGTCACCGGACCGGTCACCGTAGACGTCGCGCCCACCGTCGTCGGGGAGCACTGGACCCACCGGGCCACCTGGACCTTGACCTACGACGCCACGCCGCACGTGGACCCGGGGCCCCCGTTCGGCATCTACGCCGCCCCCGCCACCGACCCGACTCGGACGGCGATCCAGGCCACCGACCCGGCGACCTGGCTGACGTGGCCCAACGTCTACACCGACGCCGGCGACCAGTTCGGTTCGGGTGCGGTTCTCCAGACCCACCTCGACGTCGTCGGCAAGAACGCCGACCAGGTGAACTGGGGCCTGCTGGTGTTCTCCACCAACGTGGACTACGTTCCCGCCAGCACGTCGGCAAGTGGCACCCCGTGGACAGACGGCAGCAAGCGCAATCACATCCTGGCGATGATCGACTCCTCCGACTCGGGCGACGTCACCGCCGTGGAGGCGGCGCTGCAGCTCTTCGCCAACGGCGGCACCAACGTGTTCGGCAGCACCCCCACGAGCGGCGCGCTCGAGTTCGCGAAGACGATTTTGCAGAACGTCGCTGCAGGCACCGCGACGAATGCGCCGGTGGTCGACGATCTCAACGACTCGTTCACACTGCCGCCCGACCCCAAGTTCGAGTGCAACCGCCAGTACGCCTCGATCCTGGTCACCGACGGTCTCTCCAACGTCGGGAACCCGGGAGGGTGCAGCACCGGCTCGGACGGGGGCACATGGGGAAACTGGATCGAGCCGTGCCTCTCGTGCGCATGCGGGGCCGTACCCACCAATCGGTTCAGCGGCGGCCCCGGATGCCCGGACGGCGGCGATTCGGGCGTGACCTGCCCCAACAGTTACACGGAGTTCGTCGCCGGTAAGGCGGAGGACGCGTGGCTGGCGAACGTGCTCGACCCGGTGACCGGCCTGCCCAGACAGCTGAAGGCCCGCACCTGGGTGATCGGCATCAGCCCGGAGGTCGGCCCGTGCGAGCTGAACTACACCGCCTACCGCGGCCGCACCGACGCCTCCGACCCGTCGGGCCTGGCCGGGATCGACTCGGCTTCGGGCCCCGACCCGTACCTCCCGGAGGGGAGCCCGGGGACGTACGACGGCCCGACCACGGCGACCTGCGGGTCGTTCGTCCACGACGCCGGGCACACCACGGTGGGCGACGGCAACTACGCGTTCTTCGCCGGGTCGGCAGGCCAGCTCTACGACGCCATCAACAAGGTGCTGAGCTCCTACGGCGTCGGCGACTACACGACCTCGGCCCCCTCGATCGCCAACACCGCGAGCGCCACGACGGCGACGAACATCGGCTTCATCACGACTGCCGAGTATCCCAAGTGGCGCGGCCACGTGTACGCCTACGACCTGAACGCACCGATCGTCTGCACCAGCGACTCGGAGTGCCCGACGAACCCGACCACTTCCGGGGCGTGCAACACGTTGACCGGCGAGTGCATCGCGCCGGACACGTTCCACCTGCTCTGGGATGGCGGCGCCGTGCTGACCGCGAACAACGACGGCAAGCCGCGCCGGATCTACACCTGGAACCCGGGATGGAACGGGAGCGCGTTCAACCCCGTCCTCGTCCCCATCGAGGCCGCCAACCTCGCCGCCCTGAACACGGTGTGCGGCAGCTGCGGGATCGACGCCCACGTCGTGGACTTCATCCGCGGCAACGACGGCAACGGCAACCCGAGGCCGTGGAAGCTCGGCGCGATCGTCAACTCGACCGCTGCGATCGTGGGCGCGCCGGAGCAGTGGAAGCAGGTCACCGGCCACCTCGGCTTCGAGACGACCTACGCGGGCCGCAACTCGGTCGCGTGGATGGGCTCCTCCGACGGCATGGTGCACGGCTTCGACGTCACCGACGGGTCCGAACTGGTCGCCCTCATCCCGCCCGACCAGCTCGCCAACCAGGTCACGATGTACAACACCTACAAGGCCAACCCCACCGACGACGGCATGGGGCAGCTCCTCACCCCCAACGCGCACCTGTACGGGGTCGCCAACTCGCCGCGCTTCGCCGACGTTTTGGACGGCTCGGACTACCGCACCATGATGTACCTCACCGAGGGTCCCGGCGGCACCGGTGTGCACGGGATCGACGTCACGCACCCGACCCCCACCGACCCCAACTACGGCTACGGCACGGCGTACAATTCCGCCGCCCCCGAGGCCGCGCCGCCGGTGCAGCCGCTGTGGAGCCTGACCCAGAACGGCCTGGGCCTCACCAAGGTCCAGTCCGACCTCAGCCAATCCTGGAGCATCCCGGGCATCGGCGGCACGGACAACGGGACCAACTGGGAACTGATGATGGGCAACGGGTACACGGTCTACAATTCCAGCTCCGCCGCCACCGACAACCCGCAGCCGGACTATCTCCGCCTCGATCCCCTGACCGGGGCTCAGCGCTCCGACAACACCGTGACGAACTTCAACACCGACCAGGCGCTGGGCGGCCCCTGGGTGCGCAACCAGATGTTCGCCCACTCGTCGATCTGGAGCACCTCGACCGGCTACTACCAACCGGACGACGACGTGAACGAAGGGGTCCAGTTGGACCTGCAGGGGCACGTCTGGCTGCTCGACCGCCAGAACATGTCCACGAACAACTGGCGCAACCCGGCGACCCTTTCCGACGCAGGCCATGTCATCGCCGGCGAGCCGCTCTATTACTCGGCCGCGGTCGCCAACTACCCGTCGGACCTCCCGACGTACAACGTCTTCGCCTTCTCGTCGGGGACGTTCTACGAGCAGAGCACCTACATCAACGGCGGCAGCGTCGGCCTCGATCCGGCGACGTCGGGCGACCCCAAGAACTTCATCCCGGCGCTGTACCTGGTGTCCAGGACCATCGCGACGCCGACCACCACGACGGTGAACCGGATCGAGATCCGCAGCTTCGTCGGCTCCACCAGCACCGACGGCGGCATGACGTTCTCGATCGACCCCACCGGCACGCCGTACTTCGGCCACCGCACCCAGGTCACGGCCTCGCCGCTGCTCCTCACCCCCAGGGTCGGGTCCACCGGCAACGTGATCGCCCTCTACCTGCTCTTCGACCCCGATGCCGGGTGCAAGGGCCTCGCGTACGTCGTGCGTCTCGACTTCGACCCGGGGACCCTCACGGTCGCGCAGGTCAAGGTCGCCCAGGCGGGCGAGGGCGCCGCGTCCGGCATGGTCCTGGCGGGCACCCTGCCGGTGGTGGCCAAGTCGTTCGCGGGCACCGGGGGCAAGGCCTACTTCTTCGTCGTCAAGGACCTGCCGATCGCGGGCGCGGGCGGCGCAGGCGCTCCGATCTCCTGGTGGAAGGAACTGCAGTAGCGCTTCCGGCACACGTTTCACCGAACGGGGCGGGCGCGGGCCCGCCCCGTTGCCGTCTGTCCCCCCCGCAGGAGGCGCTCCCACCCCACGTCGAGGTGAGTCTCGCCGTATCCGTGTGGGGCGCGCGCGCCGCGCGCGCTTCTTCTTGCCCTCCGAAAACAACGACAGCGCGCCCGGCGGTCGCGCCTAACTTCGAAGCCGTGTCTTGCTTTGCACGTGTGGGGCGCGCGCGCCGCGCGCGCTTCTTCTTGCCCTCCGAAAACAACGACAGCGCGCCCGGCGGTCGCGCCTAACTTCGAAGCCGTGTCTTGCTTTGCACGTGTGGGGCGCGCGCGCCGCGCGCGCTTCTTCTTGCCCTCCGAAAGCAACGACAGCGCGCCCGGCCGTCGCGCCCCACAT
>CAWBLW010000010.1:0-183779 GCA_963789745.1 uncultured Acidobacteriota bacterium
AGACCGAGCGGCCACGGCCGTTGCCCCCTTGTAGCGCACGGGACAAGCAGCTGCTAGACGCCAAACAAGGGTAGCAAAGCGCTCTCATAGGGGATGGCTGAGATCGACACGCTAGTTGCCTTTACCTCCCAGGTCCCCCCTAGGTCCCCTACAACGTGGTCAACGAACGCGGCAAAGAGCTCACGGATGATCCCAACAAGGCTCAAGGTGAGGTCAAGAGCCTTGCTAACCAAAGCCGGGTACGCCACCGAAAAACCGTCATCATCATCGACACCGAGAATCGAGGACCAGATTGCCATTTCTGAAGAGATGAAGAAGGAATTGACGACCGTCCCGGAGGAAATTAGCTCAAACTGGTCGCCAAGGACGTCATTGCCACTATCCACGCTCAGAACCGTCGAATCGTAATGATAGGCGAATTTGTTGTGGATGCGATCCCAGACGCAACCGTCCTTGAATTCTGGCTTTAGATCCTTGATTCTGGTCTTGGAGTGAGGTGTAACCCTTCAGCCAGGGTGCTTGCGCCAAGACCTTCTTCTTATAGAACCTGAGGAGTTCCCAGCTCTGCCAGATGCGCGCACTTAGAAGCTTCAGCAGCACCAAATCAAGCACCGCGTTAGCCTTCATTTCCAGCTGGTCAGGGAGGCTTCCGGTTGGCCGCAGCGGTCAGCTTGCTCAGATTTGTCAGATCATTGCCCAGTTCACCAGCAGTATCAGGAAATGTCTCTCGACCTGGGAGAGCATAAGGAGCCCACCTAGCACACGCTCCTCAACGACCATGGTTGATCCCTTCCCCGTCAACTCCACCTCCGTCCGCCTCCGCGGATCGTCGCTGGCGTCTTCGGTGCGCCGGGCCGATCTCGCTTGCCTCCTAAAATTCTACTCCTCGCGGACCGGTCCTCTTCGGAATGAGCTAGTACGGTGCTGAAAAGGTCCAAACGCCGGTAAGTCAAGCGCCTGCACGGCGTGGAACCCGTGTTGCTGTAGACGCCGGTCCTATTCGGATGTCGTAGGAAGCCTAAGTGAGGGCGTTGCCCGACACCCTGCTGTATGCTGCAGGAGCTATAATCATCGCTAGCGTTCCAATGTGTCGCGATGATGACAAGGAGGCAGAAGATGGCAGAATACAGCCCCCCACCCCCTTTGGTCTGCTATTTGAAGAGGAAGCTCCCGTCGCTCCTCCGTTCCACACGCTTCCGACGTATGACGAAACTGACGGTGTTTCCTATCTTCAGATCGGAGAGGCGGTTCGGGACCCTTTCGTGCGTGCCATCAGGGCACTGTTGCGACCGAGACAAGGATGCAGCGAGAGGACACCGACGCCTCGCCGCCCGCGCAAATCGCCGGGACGATGACCTACACGAAGACGGGGGAGGAGGGGACCGATTCCGACTGTCACGGTGTAGGGACCTCCGAGGACAAGCAGGCCGCCTTGATGCAAACCGAGACCTTTACAGAAGTGCGTCGCGAGACCACTGACTCGGCAGAACGGCGAATCGGGCTGACGTGATCCTGATTGTTACGAATCGCCTCGACTACACCGCGGACTACCTCATCCTTGAACTGATGCGACGCGGAGCACGTTACGTTCGTTTCAACACCGAGGATTTCCCTCTCTCTGCGACCGTATACTGGGAGCTTCGCGGCGCAGAGGTCAGAGCGTCTCTTCGACTTCGGCAGAGTACCGTACCGTTTGAAGAAGTCCGAAGCGTCTGGTACAGGCGGCCCACCGCGGGCGCCTTTGGCCTGACTGGGTCGATGGCACCGCCCGCGAGTTCGCTCTCTCGGAGAGTGAGGCCGCCCTGGGCGGCATCTGGCGCACGCTGGATTGCTTCTGGATAAGCCGACCCGACCGTCTCCGTGAAGCCGAGTTCAAACTCAAGCAACTGCAAGTCGCAACAGGTATCGGATTCACGATCCCGCCCACGATCGTCTCCAATGACCCGGAAGCGGTTAGGGAGTTTTGGCAGAACCTCGGTGGTAATGTCGTGTTCAAACCTCTTCGAAGTGGCCGGCTAGAAAGGGACGGGACCCTCTCGCTGATCTATACGAACCCTGTTACCGGCGGAGCGCTGCGCACTTCGATCGGACAAGGTACGCCCCGGTCCTACTGCAGGGGTACGTTCCCAAGTCACGCGAGATCCGGGTTACCATAATCGGCACGCGCGTGTTTGCAGTATCGATTGACTCTCAGAGCCAAGAACAATCACGGCATGATTGGCGCCGAGCCGCCGTGGAACAGTTGCCGCATGAACCCTGCTTGCTGCCAACCGACATCGAAGGACGATGCATCGCCCTCGTGGAGGCCCTGGGACTTGCGTTTGGAGCAGTTGACTTGGTGCTAACTCCAGCCGGGGAGTATTGTTCCTTGAGATTAACCCAAATGGCCAGTGGGCTTGGCTACAACAACTCTGTCCGAATCTCCCGATTCGGAAATCCCTGGCCGACCTACTGATCTCGGGAGGGAAGCTGTCACCGCCTGGCTCGGTCGAGCGGCTCGTGGGTTTTGCAGCTTCACCGGCCTTGACTATGTCCCATACCTAACGGTGCGGCACTTTGCTGACGAGGCCGCTTCGGCCTTCCCGGCGGCCGGCCAAACGGACGGTCTCCTCGGGGAAGTCAGGGACGAAAACACTGTAGAAGACGAACTCGCTTTCTCGATGGACTTACTGGATCACGAGGAGCAGCGACGTGATTCCATGGAGCGGAAGGCGTTCACGCTGCTCGGGACGACGGGTCGCCACGGCATTCGTAGTCGGTTTTGCAGGGCTGATGCTCGACGGTTCCAAACTCGGGGTTGGCGTTTTCATGGGATGTGTAGCCGTGCTCTATTTCGTGATCGTCTCCGCGTTGCTGCTTACGATTCTCCTTGCGCTGCGAGTCGTCGAGGTTGGGACGTATCGGTTTGCCTACCCAGGCGTCGACGAGGTACGGCATCTGGGCGAAGTGCCGCTGATAGTGGCGAAGCGAGAGCGCGCCGGAACGGTACTACGTTGCTTTGAACGGAATCACGCAGTGGTGAACGGCAAAGCCAACTACCTCATAGGCGCACAAGTGTGGTTCCGGAACGCAATGGTGCTGCTGTTTCTCCTAGCAACCCTGTTGGCAGGTCGGGCAGTCCTGGGCAATGGGCCAGCACCTGGGACGTCGACACTAAGGGGAAGGGGTGCGATACCCGCGCCTACAGAGGAGGGACCCGGTCCGCAACAGCCGCCATGCCCAGCGGACAGGCGGGGGGCTTTGGCCCCGCAGTTGGCCCGAGACCCACATCGCGCCGCCGAGAAGCTATCCAACCGATCCCCCGAGTACTCCTCACAGGAAGAGCTAACTACTACCTACCAAGAATGCGCCTACCGAGAGGTCCTCCGACCATTCATCGGCGGCCAGCGTTTCAAGTCCAGCAGCACCCTAGGGGAGGAGTGTGTCGAAGTTAACGACCGCTAGACCGGGGTTTAGAAGTGGTGCAGTGGATACGAGTCGCTTGTCCGAGGTGAGGAAACTCTCGCAGTACGCTGCCTCGACAACGTGGCGGTAGTCACCTACGTTGCTGAAGGAAGGCATACGGTGGTCGCGCAGGCAGATGAGCGTTAGATAGCAGGTTGCACGGACGATGGAGCGCACCGCCGGGAAAGACTGGATTCGAGCAACGAACTCGGTCGATTCCCAGCGGGAAACGGTGTCGCCCTGCAGCGCAAAGAGCTCGCGGATCAGCTTGGGCAGGGCGTCTTGCTGTGCCCCAAAGTGGGAGAGGACATCTTCAATACTCTTGAACCGCGGGGCGGCTGGGTCTGGCGCCTCCAAGCACCTGCTTGAGCTATGAGCGAGTTGGCCCACTGAGGATGGACCTGAGCCGCCTCGGTCTCTCTTTTCGCGATGAAGGCGCGCGCTTCGTCGGTCAGGTTGCCAGAGGCCAGGCGCGCGATCTCGGTACGGGCGGAGGCTTGATTGTGGGTGTTCATGAAAGGCAAGACGGCAGCATTCGTACGAAGGGAGATGAGTTCTTGCCGCAGCAAGTGGTCGGCTGGTGGCTGGAGAGAGAGGTCCATTGCGTCAAGGATCTGGAAGATGCGGCAGCCTGCGTCTCGGTTCTCATCGGCGAAGAATATCCTGGCGAGCTCGTAGACCACATGCATACCCAAGGCGGGTGATAGCTGGAAGTCACTGAGTAGCGACGAGAGACGTGCTGCATCAATCCCCGCCCGGTAGGCGTGATCGATCGCTGAGGTTTCGAGGAACGCCTTCTTCATGCTCTCAGACGCTCCCCGACCAGCGGTTTTCGTATGTGTGCATTGCTCGGTTCACAGCCCGGCAGAGCAGTCGCCAATCGGATAGAGCATGGGTGAGCGGTAGCCGCCCAGCGCCGCGCTTCAGGGGCGCGCCGCATGCGCCGTCCGCGCGGGGTATGGCACGATGATGACCGATGCCGCCCGCACCCTGAAAGCACGCCACTAGGGATGGCCGGTTCGGGCGCTGGTTGGATGGTCTGGTCACCTACACCTTGCCTGTCCTAAGCCGGTTTTGCAATTTGTCGTGGGTACGTTGTAAATCCTCGTAGAAGGGACGTAACTCAGACTCGCGAAGGTCGATCTCGTGCATAACATCGGCAGGGATTGTGTCCTCAAGCCAGCGCAGCCAAAGGTCGACGTACGCCACGAGTTTTGCGAAGTGGGTGCGGGTTTCTGGTTCCGCCAGCCAGAGGTTGTCCCTGAACGTCACAACCATGTGCTTGTAGCCCGGCAGCAGCACGTCCTCGAACTGGTGGTTGTTGTACTTGATGTCTGCCGTGTAGGTGTCCTTGTGTTCCTCGCACCATTTTGCCATTGCCACCGGATCGGCTCTAAAACGGTCACAATGCTGCCGCCAAACCGAGTCTCCGACGCTGCTAACCTTAGCTTGAACCTCAGCTAGGGCTTCAATCTCCAATCTGATGCCGAGCAAGGGCGAGTAGAGTTCTTGGAGTTGCCGCTCGACGAAGGAGTGCCGGCGCTGGGCCGCCTCTCTCCTGCTCGATAGTAACGATCCAACAAGAACACCGAAGAAACCTGAGAGTGCCGGCACCGCGATAAAGATGAGCCACTGCCAAGCCGGGGCAGCACCTAAGGTGTCTGCGTTCATGCGGTCTCCAGTTCGTTCATCCTACGCTAGATGAGTGATTGCGGCACGAATTCACAGATGCAGTAGTAGCCGACGTGTCGCCGGGCTCGGGCGCTTGGTTCCACGGAACAACCCGGTCCAGTCTGGCGGGGGCCGGTCGGAGGTGGCCCGAATGAAGGACAAACGTCATTCGAGGCGCGACGTTTTGGCCACCATCATGCGAGGTAGGGCACCTGACCCTGCCCAGGCCCGCCAGCCCGCGGGGGGCAGACCACCTGCCCGGCCGTCGGATTCGGTGGCGCCAGATACACGAAGTCTGTCACCCGAGCGCCCATGGCGCTGAGCCCGCTTTGAGGCTCAGAACGCCCGCAGGCCGGCGCTGGCCTGAGCCAACCACGCCACAACCACGAGGATAGAGCGCGCCCGCGCCCACCGTCACCGGGCCACACGTCCGCGTGGAGGCTGGGCAAAGCTACCCGTTTCACTTACCGCGCGTCGATCTTGGGCCTACGTCGCGAGTGGCGTCTCGCGCGCTGCGGTGGCGGTGCACACCGGAAGCTGGCCCCCGTGCGGCGGTCGCGGGATGGCGGAATCAGTCCGCGCCCACGTGCGAGCACGGCGGACGCTGGTCGGCATGGCGCCCTCAGACCTTCGGCCCCTTGTTACAGACGACTTTCGACCTCGCTGGTACCCGACTGGTACCCGCGGCTAGTGAGCGCCGGTGTGGCTTCAGGCTTGTGCTGTAAGTGTCTGGTACGTGAGAGTGTAACTGGCTCCGCAGGAGGGGCTCGAACCCCCAACCCTCCGGTTAACAGCCGGATGCTCTACCATTGAGCTACTGCGGAGCACGTACGCCGCCCCCGAAAGCTGGGCCATTCCTTCTACACTGCGAGCCTGCTCCTGTCAATCGGAGGTCCCGGTCGCGAGGAGCGACCAGGAGAGGCGCACCGTGGGCGCGGTCTCCCACGCGGCCCGCAACCCCGCCGCGTCGGCGAAGCGGCTGGCCGGGAGCAGGCGTCCCTCGGCGGTGACGTCGAGGCGCCGGCCGACCAGCGGCCACGGGCGCAGGCGATAGGTCCGCTCCGCCACCTGCGTGAGGCTCAGAGGCGCGGTGCCGTCGCGGCGCGGGAGCTCCGCGAGCACCATCGCTCCTTGCGCCCCGCGGGCGAGGTGCACGGCGAGGGCGTCGGTCAATCGGACCACGGCGCGATTGACCGCGTCGGTCTCCGACCCGAGGGCGGTCCGGTAGCGCCGATCGGTTGCGAGCTCGTCCCGGAGCCGGGCGCGCAGCGCCTGCTGGGCGGCGACGAACTCGGCATGACGGTGATGCGAACCGAGCTCGGCGAGGCTCGCGACGTGGTGCGAGACCAGGTACGCCACGTAGCGGCCGCGCACCGCGGCGCGCTCGACCGCGGAGGCCCAGACGGCCTCGTGCTCATCCTCGGGGAGGGTGTCGAACGCCACGGGGCGGCCGTCGGGGTCCAAGCGCGGCTCCTCGCGCCCGTCCCACCCGGCGTCGTGGAGGAGGACCGCGGCAAGGGTCTCGGCGCGGGGCGACGGGCGCGGCGTCAGTCGGTTGCCCCAATGCTCGGCGATCTGGAACGCGAGGAAGGCGTGGGCGGACTGCGCAATCGCCACGCAACCGTCGGCCATAGGGTGAAGGATCATCGCCGCCAGTGTAGCCAATTCGACGCCGGACGCGCGCCGGTCAGCGCGTACGACGCCCCGCCCGAGGCAGGACGCCGCTCGGGACCGAGGGGGCGCGGCGGGGGAGCGTCGCGGCCGTCGGCAGGAAATCTGGAACGGCGCCGGCGGCCAGCACGAAGACGAGGTCCGCCACGTTGGTGCCGGTGGGGCCGGTGACGACGGCCTCGGGCAGCCCGTCGAAGAACCCCCAGGCGTCGTTGTCTGCGAGCGCCGCCGCGGCGTCGCGTCCGCACGCCGCGGCCCGGCGGATCGTGGCGCCGTCCACCACCGCGCCCGCCGCGGGCGAGTTGCCGTCGACACCGTCGCTGCCGGCGGCGAGAAGGCAGCGTTCGGGGACGTCCGCGAGGCCGCACGCGGCGGCGAGCGCGACTTCGAGGTTGCGGCCGCCGCGGCCGCGGCCGCGCACCCGGACGGTCGTCTCCCCGGCGAGGAGCAGCGCCAAACCCTCCCCAGGAGCGAGGCTCGCCGCCAGCGCCGCGAGGGTGGTGCCGACGCTGCGCGCCTCGCCGCACAGCGCGCGCGTCACCTCCAACGTGCGCAAGCCGGCGTCCTGGGCGATCGTCGCCGCGGCCGCGAGGGCGTCGGCGCTGGAGCCGAGCAAGCGGGTCGCCGCACGGGCGAGTCTGGGATCGCGTGGTTCGGGGGACTCGCCGGCGCCGCTGCGGCTTCCCTCGGCGAGGAAGCGGGTGGCGCGGGGGAACCGCGACGCAACCCCGGCGCGCTCCAGCGCCGAGAGAGCGTCGGCGAAGGTGCTCGGGTCGCCGAACGTCGGTGCGGAGGCGATCGTCGCGAGGTCGTCGCCGGGAACGTCGGAGATGACCAACGCCACCAGCGCCGCCGGGGTCGCCGCGGCGAGGCGGCCGCCGCCGGCGGCGAACAGGTGCTTGCGCACGGTGTTGAGCTCCGCGATCGGCGTCCCGGCCGCGAGCAGGGCGCTGCAGAGCGCCTCGGCGTCGTCGAGGTCCACGCCCGGCAGCGGCGCCGCGAGGAGGGCGGAGCTCCCCCCTGACAGGAGGACGACGACGCCGTCCTCGGGAGCCGTGGAGGACAGCGCCGCCAACAACTCGCGGGTTGCGCCGGCGCCGCGTCCGTCCGGCACCGGGTGGGCCGCAAAACGAGTGACCCCTGCGACCGATGCCGGTGTCGGCGCACCGTCGGGGGCGAGGACGAACACCGTGTCCGGGGCGCGGCGGCTTCGGCTCAGGAACTGGGCCGCGAGACCCGGCCCAGCCTTGCCCAGGGCGACGAGGTGCAACTTCCCGGGCGGACAGAGTTCACACCCGTCGAACGCGATGCCGCCGCGGGTGAACTCGATCCGGCGCACGAGCGCGTCGGGCGCGACCGCTGCGACGGCGGCGGCGAACATCGAGCGGGCGAGGCGGGCGAGCGGCGTCACTCCGGTTGGCTTGCCGGGACGTTCAGGAACGCGCGCATCTCCCGTTCGAGTGTCCTGCGCGCCTCCGGGTCCACGAGGTTCAAACGGAATTCGTTGATCAGCATGACCTGGTTGCCCAGCCACTCCCGCCAGCACGCCGGGCACACCTTGCGCTGGATCTCTTTCCCCAGGGCTGTGGGCATCGGCGGCTGCGCCATCTCCTCGGCGGAACCGCCGCAGCGTGAACAGGTGATCGGCATCGATCCTCCCCGTCGTGCGGTCGCGCGTAGAATAGCGCGTCAGGACGACGATGGAGGCAACCTCGGGTGCGCCAGGACGATTCCCCACAGGCGGTGCTCTTCGACGTGGGCGGCACGCTCATCGAGTGCCGCCCCAGCGCGGCCCAGGTGTACGCCGACGTCCTCTCGCGGTGGGGGGCGCCGGTCGCCGCGGCGGAGGTCGCGCCGGCGTTTGCCGAGGTGTGGTCCGAGCTCACGCAGGAGCACCCGCGCGGGCAGGATCGTTACCACCAGGTCAAGGGGAGCGAGCGGGAGTGGTGGGGCGAGTTCCTGCGCAGGGTGCTCACGCGCCTCGGCCATGCGGCGCCGTGGGAACCCGTGCTCGCCGAGCTGATGGAGGCGTTTTCCGATCCGGCCCTCTGGCACGTTTTTCCCGAGGTCCCCGAGGTCCTGGAGCGTCTCGCCGCCCGGGGTCTCCGCCTCGCGGCCGTCTCCAACTGGGACTCCCGCCTGCCGGGGCTGCTCGAACGGCTCGGGCTGGCGGCTTCGTTCAGCGCGGTGCTGGTCTCGTCGCTCGAGCGGGTGGAGAAACCGGAGCCGGAGATCTTTCGCCGCGCCGCCGAGCGGCTCGGGGTCGCGGTGGGGCGGTGCCTGCACGTGGGTGACTCGCCGCTCGACGACGTCCGAGGCGCCGAGAGCGCGGGCATGCGCGCGGTGCTCCTCGACCGCGCCGGGACGTTCACGGACGGCTACGTCCGCATCCGTGATCTGCGGGGGCTGTATGAGCTCATCGGCTGAGACGACACCTCTGGTCGCGGTCGTCATGGCGGGGGGCGCCGGCACGCGCTTCTGGCCGCTGTCGCGCTGCCGCCGCCCCAAGCAGCTCCTCCCGTTTGCTGCGGGACGATCCCTGCTTGCGGCCGCGGTCGAGCGGTTGTCGCCGCTCGTTCCGGCTGCGCGCACGCTGGTCGTGACGTCGTCCCTCCTCGTGGATGCGGTGCGGGACGAACTGGCCGAACTGCCCGCCGAGAACGTCCTCGCCGAGCCGGCCGGGCGCGACACCGCGGCGTGCATCGGCTGGGTTGCGTGGCGCCTCGCCCGCTCCTCGCCCGGCGCCGTCATGGTCGTGGTCCCGGCAGACCAGGTCGTCCCGGACGGCGCGGCGCTCCGCGCCGCGCTCGCCGCGGCGGCCGCGACCGCGGCCGAGCGGGGGGGCTCGTGACGCTGGGGTTGCGGGTCACCAGGCCCGAGAGCGGGTTCGGTTACCTCGAGCTTGGGGACCGGGTGGGGGCCGCCGCGGCCCACGAGGTCTACGCGGTGCGCCGTTTCGTGGAGAAGCCGGAGCGCGCCCGCGCCGAGGCGTTCATGGCGGCCGGGAACTTCCGCTGGAACTCGGGGATGTTCGCCTGGACCGTGGCGGCGATCGAGGGCGCGATCCGCACCCACCTCCCGGAGCTGGCGGCGGGTCTCGACGGCATGATGGCGGCCGGCGACGAGGTAGGCGAGGCCGAGGCGCTCGCCGGCCACTACCCGCGGCTACCGCGGGTCTCGGTGGACTTCGGCGTGATGGAGAGGGCGTCCCCGGTGTGGGCCGTGGCGGTGGACTTCGAGTGGTCCGATGTGGGGTCGTGGTCGGGCCTCGCGGAGCTGCTGCCGGCGTCGCCGGCTGGGGTGACGATGGGCGAGGTGGTGGCGCCCGGCAGCGAGGGCTGCGTGCTGATCTCCGACGGACCGCTGGTGGCCGCACTCGGGGTGCGGGACCTGGTGGTGGTCGCCACCCGCGACGCGGTGCTGGTGGTGCCGAAGGACCAGGCGCAGCGCGTCAAGGAACTCGTCGCGAGGTTGCGCGAGGTGGGGCGCGACGACCTGCTCTAGGGTGGGGTGGTCCCTATGTGCGCCTCATGTTGACGACCGCAGGCGATCTCTCTACCCTCGGGTCACGCCCTTCTGCGCGGGAGTTGTGGCTCGTGGACGAGGCGGCGGGAGGAATCCGATGATGCGGCGTGCCGCCGCGCTGGCGGTCCTTTTGGCCGCTGGCGGGTGCAACCCACCCCTCCGGGTCGGGGTCGTGGTCCCCGAAACGGGGGATGCTGCCGTCTACGGGGCCTCCGTCAAGAGCGGTGTGAAGCTCGCGTTCGACGAAGCGCAGACAAGGCGCACGGCGCCTCAGGGACTGGAGGTGCTCTATCGGGACTCCGGGTCCGACCCGACGCGTGCGGCCAGCGCGGCCGAGGCGCTGTTCGAGAGTGGGGCCGTGCTCGTCATCGGCGGCGTCACCTCGGCGGAGGCCAAGGTCATGATCCCGGTCGCGGACCGGGCCGGGCGCGTGCTCCTCTCCCCCTCCGCGTCGGCCCCGAACCTCAGCGGCCGTTCGCCGTTCTTCTTCCGCGTCTACCCCTCGGATGAGCTCGAGGGCGTCAAGGCGGCGGACTTCCTCGCGGTGACGCGCGGCGTCCGCACGGTGCTCGTCCTGCAGGAGGACAACGACTACACGCGGGGCCTGCTGCCGGTGTTCGTGGGCGAGTTCACGAGTCGTGGCGGCCGGATCACGGGCTCGATCCGCCTCGACGAGACGGGATGGCACGCCCAGGTGCGCGAGGCGGTCAGCCGGCATGCGCCGGACGGCGTGTACGTGTGCGGCTACGGGGAGGCGATCCTGGCCGGCATTCGGCTGCTGCGCAGCCTCGGGTACCGGGGGACGATCTGCACGACCTCGGCGTTCTCGGCCGCGTCGCTGCTGGCGCGCGCGGCGTCACTCGCGGAGGGCGTGTTCTTCCCCCTCGCGGGCGTCGACGTAACCTCGCAGCAGGAGCCGGTGCGGTCGTTCGTGCGCAACTACCTGGCGACCTACAACCTGATGCCCGACATCTACGCCGCGCACGGCTACGACGCCGCGCTCGCGGCGCTGGCCGCGCTCAAGGGGACGGCGGAGCCGACGGGCCGCGAGGTCGCGCGCCGGCTGCACGCGCTCTCCGGACTCGCCGGGGTGACCGGTGCGATCACCTTCGACGACGACGGCGACATCGTGCACACGCTCGGCGACTACTGGATCCACAACGGCAAGGTCGAGGACTACGTTGCACTCCCGCGGCAGGACGGCGCACAGCGGTCGCGGGGCGGCGGGGCGTGAGCGCCGGCGCGCCGCCCGCGGGCGTGGTCGCCTCCCTCTACCGCCACCGCGGGCTCGTTGGCGTGCTCGTCGCGCGCGACCTCAAGGCCCGCTACCGCGGGACGTTCCTCGGCTATCTGTGGTCGCTGCTCAACCCGTTGCTCCTGCTCGCCGTGTACGCGGCGGTGTTCACGTGGGTGATCCCGGCGCGGGCAACGAGCGACGTGCCGTACCCGATCTTCCTGTTTGCGGGACTGCTCCCCTGGCTGTTCGGATCGGGGGCGCTCCTCGATTCCGCGATCGTCCTGGCGGACAATGGTCCTCTCCTCCGCAAGGTCGTGTGCCCGCCGGAGGTGTTCCCGGCGGTGACGGTCCTCTCCCACCTCGTGCACCACCTGCTGGCGTTGCCCATACTGCTTGCGGCGATCGCCGTGGCCGCTGGCATGGGGCTGGTGCGCTTCCCCTGGACCGTCGTGCTGCTGCCGTTCGCCCTGCTCATCTGGGTCCTGGCCGTGGGCGGCCTCTCCCTCGCAGTGGCGGCGCTCGCCGTCCACTTCCGCGACCTCAAGGACCTGCTCCACAACGTGCTGAACCTCGCCTTCTTCGCCACCCCGATCATCTACACGCTGGATCGGATCCCGGTGCGGCTGCTGCGGCGGTTGATCGAGGCGAACCCGGTGACGCCGCTGATCGAGGTCTACAGGGACGTGGTGCTCCTCGGCGTCGTCCCGTCCCCGCTCATGTGGGCGTGGGCGGCCGCGGTCGCGCTCGTCTTCTGGCTGTCGGGCGTCTGGATCTTCTCGCGGCTGCGCGAGACGATCGCGGAGACGGTGTGAGCGAGCGGCCGGCCGTCCGTCTCGCCGCGGTCTCCAAGCGCTACCCGATGTCCACGCCGCGGGGGCGGCTGCACTCGCTCAAGGGGGCGCTGTTGCACGGCGAACTTTGGCGGGCGCGACAGGTTGGGGAGGGGTTCCTGGCGCTGGAGGGGGTGGACCTCGAGATCGGGCACGGCGAGACGTTCGCCGTGATCGGGCCGAACGGCTCGGGGAAGTCCACGCTGCTCAAGCTGGTGGCCGGCATCATGCGGCCGACCTCGGGTACGGTCGAGGTGGACGGCCGCGTCACCGCCCTGATCGAGCTCGGCGCCGGGTTCCACCCCGAGATCTCGGGGCGGGACAACGCCGTCATCAACGGGATGATGCTCGGCCTGACCCGCGCGGAGGTGCTGCGCCGCCTGCCGGAGATCGTCGAGTTCTCCGGGATCGGTCCGTTCCTCGACCAGCCGGTGAAAACCTACTCCTCGGGGATGTACGTTCGCCTCGGTTTCGCGGTCGCGGTGGTCGCCGAGCCGGACGTGCTGGTCGTGGACGAGATCCTCGCGGTCGGGGACGAGGCCTTCGCGCACCGCTGCCTCGACCGCATCGCCAGGCTGCAGCGGCGCGGAACCGCGATCCTCCTGGTGAGCCACGACCTCGGGCTCGTCGAGCAGCTCGCACAGCGCGCGCTGTACCTGCGCGGCGGCGCGCCGGTGATGACCGGACCGGCCGGGGTCGCCGTGGCCCGCTACCGATCCGACGTCGCCGGCGAGGAGGCGGGCGCCGGCGAGCCGGCGGGCAGCGCGCGGCGCTGGGGGAACGGCGCGGTGAGCCTCGACGCGGTCGAGTTGGTCGACGGCGCTGCCCGCCCGCTGCGCCTGCTGGCGAGCGGCGAGCCCGCCGGGGTCCGCATCGCCTACACCGTGCGCGTGCCGCAGGAGGACTTCGTCTTCGGGGTGGCGATCAACCGCGAGGACGGCAGCCATGTCTTCGGCAGCAACACCGAGCTCGACGGCTGGCGGCCCGAGCGCCTCGCGGGGAGCGGCGAGATCACCCTCGAGTTCCCGCGCCTCGAGCTGGCGCCGGGGCGCTACCTGGTGGACGCCGCGGTGCACGCCAGGGGAGGCCTCGCCTACGACTACGCCTGCGAGGTGCTCGCGTTCACGGTCACGGCGCCGGTGGGGTGGCCGGGCTCGTACGCGCCGCGCCACCGCTGGACGCCGCGCGGCCCCGCGATGAGCCCGCCGCGCGGCTGAGGGCGGCGAACAGCAGGAGGAGCAGCGGCCCGGCGAGGCCGGCGCGGTAGGGGGCCAGGTCGACGGCGACCTCGACGCGGTGGCTCCCGCCCGGGACGCGAACGCCGATGCAGACGCCGTTGGCCGGCTCGATCGCCGCCGGACGGCCGTCCACCCGCGCCCGCCAGCAACTCATGAAGCTCTGCTGCACCACCAGCAGGCCGGGGCCGTCGGCCGCGATGTCGAAGCGGCGGTCGTGCGGCGGCCCGGCGAGCTCGCGGACGTCGCCGCCGCCGGCGGCGACCGCGCCCCCGCCGCCGGGCGCCACCGCGTCCTCTCCGGGGCGGAAGCTCTCGGCGGCCATGATCGTCGCGGCGGCGACCATGTTGTCCGCCGGGAGGAGGCGGCGGGCGAGGTATGCGCGCGGAGAGGGATGCTCGACGGTGCCGGCCCAGACGCCGTCGATCGTCGCGCCGTGCCATCCCGCCAGCGGGGAGGCGCAGATCACCGCGTTCGCGCCGAGCGCGGCGGCGAGCCGCGCGCGCTCGGCCGGGCCCATGTGGGCCGCGGCGCCGGCGAGGAGCTCCTGGTACACGGGCTCGAGGCCGTCCGGTCCGCGCGTCAGCACGTACGCCACTCCCCAGCGCGTGCCCGTCTCCGGGACGAGCTCGCGGTGCATGCGCCAGAACCTGGCGAGCGGCGAGGCCTCATGGCGGGGCGGCTCGCGGAGCTGCACGACCGCGACGACCGGGTGGGGGGGAGCGCGGCGACCAGTGGCGGCGGCGCGGCCCACGCCGCGTCGCCGGCGAACAGCAGCACGCCCGAGCCGGCCGCGGTATTGGCGGCGAGCGCCACGGCCGTGGCGACCAGCGCGGACGGCCCGGCGAGCGCCACCGCCGCCAGCGGCGCGGCGAGCGCCGCCCAGTCGGTCAGCGCGGCGCGTCGCAGCGCCGCGGGCGGGACCGCCCCGAGCGCCTGGCGGGAGGCCGGGTACAGCGCCCCGAGGACCGGCCGGAGCAGGGCGCCGGGGGCGAACGCGGCCGGGGCGAGGAGGAGCGAAGCAACGGCCGCGGCGCGGGCCGCCCGCCGCCCTCCCGAGAGCCAGCCGCCGGCCAGCGCGCTCCAGCCGGCGGCCACCAGCGGCGGCAGCGCAAGCACGACGAGGACCAGGAACTTGACGGCGAAGCGCATCCCCTCGAGCCCGGGCACGTCCTGGCCCCGTGCGGCGACGGCCGGAACCCCGAGGGCGATGGCGCCGGCCACGCCGGCGGCGGCCAGCCCCCACCACGGCGCCAGGCGCGGGCGTCGCGCGGCGAACGGGAGGCAGAGGAGCGGAACGGCGCCCACGAAGACGAGCGGGAAGTAGCGCTGCCAGGGGAACGAGAGCGCCGCCCAGAAGCCCGAGGCGCGGTCGCCGAGCGGGGCCCCGAGCAGGTTGGGGAAGACGAGCTCGAGGAAGCGGCGAGGCGCCAGCGCGTCTGCAGCCAGGGCCCCCGGGGCGGGGGCGAGCCCGCCGCGGACGGTCTCCGGGAAGATCGCCAGGAGCGGGACGAGCACCGGCGCCGCGAGCATCGCCGCGGCGCCCGCCATGACGCCGACGTGCGCCCATGGGCGCGGCCGCCACCACGCCAGCGTCACGACGGCGCAGGCGGCCGCCCCGAGCGCGGCGGTGACCGGCTCGCCGGCGAGGAACGCAAGGCCGAGCAACGCGCCGGTCGCCAGCGCGCGAGCGCGCGCCTGCCGCCCGGGTGTCGGCGCGCGGGCGGCCGTCCCGAGCGCCCACACCGCCCACACCAGCGACGCCTGCGTGTTCAGGAACGTCAGACCCGACCACGCGACGCCGCAGGTGCCCGCGGCCGCGGCGGCGACCGCGGCCGCGCCGCGGGCGGCGCCGCTGCGGCGGGCGAGGCGGTAGCAGCCGAGGAGGAGGAGAAGGTGGTGGAGGGCGAGGTGCCAAGCGGCCGCCGCTTCCGGGGACATGAGGAGGAAGAGCAGCGTCCCCGGGTAGGCCGCCATCGCGTTGGGGTTGGCGAGGAGCGGCCGCCCGCCGTTCGAGTACGGGTCCCAGAGCGGGGCCGACCCGGACGCGACCTGCTCGCGCCACACCGTCCGCCAGGGGATCTGGGTCCCCGCGACGTCGCGGGCGGGGAGGGTCTGGCCCGCGAACAGGTGCGGCAGGTAGAGCGCGGCCCAGAACGCCACGAGCACGGCGGGCGGCAGCTTCGCGCGCGAGAGCACCGCGAGCGAGTGTAGCGAATCAGGTCGGTCCGCCGCGCGCCGGACCGGTGGCCCGTCTCTTGCATCATCGACCTAGAGACGATGCGCGAAAGACCGCGGGGGTTCACCCTCATCGAGCTGCTTGTCGTTGTGGCGATCATCGGCATCCTGGCCGCGATCGCGATTCCGGCGCTGAACTCGGCGATCCAGCGGGCGCGGCAGAAGCGCACGATGGTGGAGTTGCGCGCGGTGGCGACCGCCGTCTCGAGCTACGCGACCGACTTCGGCTTCGTCCCCCGCCTCGCCAGCGGCGACGTGGGGAGCCTGATGGGGTACCTCGTCCCGACGTACGTGCGGACGCTCCCCAGCGCCGACGGCTGGCACACGCCGATGCTCTACCAGAGCGAGGGGCTGGACTACACGGTCCGCAGCCTGGGGAGCGACGGGGTGGCGCAGGGCTCGCTCACGCCCGGTCCGACGGCGCACTTCGCCGACGACATCGTCATGACGGACGGCATTTTCCTGCAGTGGCCGGAAGGGGTCCAGACCAACTGATGTGCCGCGGAATGGCACTCTGCGGCCGCGTGAGTGACGCCGGGCGTCACTCACCCGCACGAATGCAACCCCCTCCCGTGGCACGGGCCTTGCTTGGACAATGGCTCGACAGGAGGAATCCATGAGAAAGCAAAAGGGCTTCACGCTGATCGAGTTGCTGATCGTGGTCGCGATCATCGGCATCATCGCGGCGATCGCGATCCCGAACTTGCTGAACGCGATCAACCGCGGCCGCCAGAAGCGGACGATGGCGGACATCCGCTCGATCGCGACGGCGGTCGAGTCGTACCAGGTGGACTTCAACTTCTACCCCAAGGTTGCAGCCGGAGATATCGCTCAGCTCAATACGTACCTTCAGCCGACCTACATCAAGCGTCTGCCCTCCAACGACGGTTGGAACCAGGCCTTCCAGTGGCTTGGGGATGCCACCGTCGGCACCGGGTACACGCTCTGGTCGAAGGCCAAGGGCGGCGGCGGGGCAATCACTGACGGGCCGGGCATCACCACCGACTTTGGCAAGGCGATCATCTTCTCCGACGGGCAGTTCGTGACCTGGCCGGAAGGTCAGCAGACCAACTAGTCCTGCCGTCCTGTTGCACGCCCAAGGGGGGACCCAGCGTCCCCCCTTTTTGTTGTGCCGGCGCTCCGGGCGGGGCTCGGAGGCGGCGGGCGATCCACGCTAGACTGCCGCGGTGGGGGCGCGAAGGCTCGCGATCGTCGCGGCGTGCGCCGGCGTGGCGGCCGGATGGTGCGCCGCGTCGTTCGCCGGTTTTTCCCCCCTGCTCTGGGCCGTGCTGCTGACGGCCGTCCTGGCGCTCCCGCCCGGGGAACGCCGCCTGGCGGGCCCCGGCTGGTGGCTGGCCGGCGCCACCGTCCTCGCCCTGGCCTGGGTCGTCGCCGCCGACCACGAGCTCGCGCTCCGGCACACCCTGCTGTTCGCCGCCGCGGCGCTGCTGTTCGGGATGGCGCGGATCGCCGTGCCCTCCGGCCGGCTCCTCGGGCTCGTCGCCGCCGGCCTCGCCCTCACCGCGCTGGTGGCGATCGGGCAGGCGTGCGGCGGGCTCGAGCGGGCGGGCGCGCTGCTCGGCGCGCTGCCGCCGGGGTTGCGGGAGGCGGCCGCCGCCAGGCTCGCGACGGCGCGGGTGTTCGGCACCGCCGCGCTCCCCGGCCACTTCGCGCTGCTGATGGTGATGGCGGCCCCGCTCCTCGCCGACCGGCTGCTCCGCGCCGTGGGCTGGCGGCGTGCGGGCTGGGCCTCCCTCCTCGTCCTGGCGGGTGCGGCGGTCGCGCTGAGCCGGTCGCTCGCGGCGGTGGGGGTCGCGGGGGTGCTGCTGCTCGCGCTCCTGGCGCGGCGGCGGACGGGACGCGCCGGCATTGCGGCGGTGGCCGCGCTCGTGGTGCTCGCCGGCGCGGTCCTCGCCGGGCGCGGCGACCTCGCGCGGCTCGAGCCGCTGCAGCTGCGCTGGCTCAACTGGCGCACCGCCGCCTGGGTGTTCCTCCACCACCCGTGGCTCGGCGTCGGCCTCGGCGGGATCGGGCAGGCCGGCCTGACGGCGCCGACCGCCGCCGTCAACATCACCCCCTACGCCCACTGCACCCCGCTCGAGCTCCTCGCCGAGCTCGGCGTCGCGGGCGTTCCGCTCCTGGCCGCCGCCGCCTGGGCGCTGGCGCGCCTGCTCCGGCTCGGGTGGCGGGAACACCCGGCGCTGGCGCTCGCGGTCGCGGCGGTCCCCCTCCACAACCTGGTGGACTTCTCCGCCTACAGGCCGGAGGTGCTGCTCCCCTGGGCGGTGCTCGCGGGCTCGCTCGCCGGACGGGTGTGGCCGGCGCCCAGGCGGCCCGTCCCCGCGCCCGCCCTGACGGCCCTCCTGGCCGGCGGCGCCCTCCTCGCCGCGCTGTCGTGGCGGAGCGAGGCCGCGGCGTCCGCAGCCGCCGGGGTGCCCCCGGCCGCGGCGGTCGAGACGGCGCTCGTCGCCGCTCGCTGGGCGCCGTGGACCGTCACCCCGGTGGAGATGGCGGCCGGGTACGCCCTCGAGCCGGGATCGGCCCCCGCCGCCCTCGCCGTCGTCGGAGAGAAGCTCGCGGCGCGGTGGTGGGTGCAACCGCGGTCGGCCGCCTGGGCGGAGGCTCGTGCGCGCCTCCTGCTCGCCCAGGGGCGCCCCGGCGAGGCCCTGGTGTGGGTGCGCGAGGCACGCCGTCGGGCGCCGTGGCGTGACGACCTCGCAGGGCTGGAGGCGGCGTGCGCCCGGCCGCGCTGAAGCTCGCCCCCGCCGTGCTCGTCCCGGTAGCCGCCGCGTGGGTGCTGGCTGCGGACGGGCCGGTGGTGCGGCCGGCGGTCGCCGTGGTCACCGTCGCCGTTGCGCTGGCGCTCGCGTGGACGGGCGGCGCCGGAGCGTTGCGCCGGGGGCCGGCGCTCTGGCTGGCGGCGTTGCTGGCATGGGCGGGCCTCGACGCCGCGCTGCGCCCGGTGGCGACGTACGACGCGGCCCGCGTGCTCGCCGCGGGCCTGGTCGCGCTCGCGCTGCTGCTGGTGGCCGCCCGGCCGCGGTCGGCGGCGTGGGGCCGCCTGGCGGTGGTGGCGGGCGGCGCCTGCGCCGCCGCCTGGATGGTGGTGGAGCGGGCCGCACACAGCGCGCGGCCGGCCGGCCCGTTCGGCAACCCCAACGGGTCCGCCACGGCCGCGCTCCTCGCCCTCGCGCTGGCGCCGTCGCTGCGCCTGCCGCTCGGCGCGCGCCTGCCGCTGATGGCGCTCGCGGCGGGTGGGGTCGTCGCCTCGGGATCGCGCGCCGCGCTGATCGGAGCGTGCGTGGTGGCGGCGGCGTGGGGGTTGGCGGGCCGCCGCCGCGGGATGGCGCTCGCGGCCGGGCTGGTCGCGGCGGCCGCCGTGCTGGGTCTCGCGTTCCGGTTCGCCCGCGACCGCGACCCGCTGCGCTACGAGCGCCTGCGCATCTGGGGCGTGGTCGCCAGAGTCGCGGCGGCCGAGCTTCCGTTCGGCTGCGGGCCGGGAGGGTACGCGGACGCGGCGCTGGCGCACAACTTCCCCCGCGAGGGTGAGTTCGCCCGCTTCGCCCGCCTCCCGGAGCTCGCCGAGAGCGACCTCCTCGCAGTCCCCGCGTCGCTGGGAATCCCGGGGGCCGTGCTCGCCGCCGGCCTGCTCGCGAGCGTGGCCGCCGCCGTGCGCCGCCGCGGCCCCGCGGCGTGGAGCGTGGCGGGGGCGATCGGCGTCACCTCGGCGCTCAACTCGCAGCTCATGGTGCCGGCGGTGGCGTGGACGGCGGCGCTGGCGCTGGGCAGCGTGCTCGACCGGCCGCGCCCGGGGCCGCGCGCAGGTCCGCCCCCGGCGACGGCGGTGGCGTTGATCGCGGCCGCGGTCGCCGCGGCGGCGGTCCTCGCGCTCCCCGACTGGGGCGCGGGCCCGGCCCCGGCGCGCCTGGTCGCGACGGCCGAGGCCGCGCTCCACGCGAATCGGCCCACCGACGCCGCGCTCGCGGACGCCGAGGCGCTGGCGTGGCGCGCCTGCGCCGCGCGGCCGCAGTTCGCCCGCGCCTGGAGAGCGCTCGGGAGCCTCCGGCTCGCGCGCGCGAGCGTGCGCGACGAGGCCGGCCTCGCCGCAGCGGCCGCGGATGCCTTTGCCGGCGCCCGCCGCGCCAACCCGCTCGACGTCTGGGCGGCGGTCGGCGAGGGACGGGCGCTCCTCGCGCTCGGCGACCGGGTGGGCGCGCGCGACGCCTTCAACGCCGCGGTCGGCCTCGAGCCGAACTGCGCGCCGGCGTGGACCGAGCTGGCGTACCTGCACCTGGCGCGGGGCGAGATCGGCGCGGCCCGGGACGCACTGGACCGGGCGGAAGCGATCGCGCGGGAGGCGCGGGGGCGGAGCTTCGTGACCGCCTACGAACGCGCGCTGGCGTCGGCCGACCCGACGGCGGTCGCGCGCCTGCGCGCGGCGCTCGGGGAGAGGGGGAGATGAGGCCCGGCTGGCGGCTGGCCGCAGCCGCCGCGCCGGGGCTCGCGCTGGCGCTCGCGGGGGCCTTCGGGTTCGCCCCCGCCGCCGGCGACCTGCCGAGCTACTTCGTGCCGCTGCGGCAGCGCACCGCCGCGGTCGTCACCGGCGCGCGCGGTCCGTTCTGGGACCCCGACGCCGGGTGCGGCGAGCCGTTCTTCGCCAACCCGCAGAGCGCGCTCCTGTACCCGCCCGCGTGGCTCGCGGCCGTCCTCCCGGCCGCGGCGGCGGTCGGGGCGGAGGCGGGCCTCCACCTCGCGCTGCTCGGCGTCGGCTGCGCGCTGCTCGCGCGCCGTCTCGGCGCCGCCGGCTGGCTCGACGTCGCCGCCGCGTGGAGCGTGCTCGCCGCCGGGCCGGTGCTCGGCGCGGTCGGGGTCCTCAACAACCTCGAGTCCCTCGCCTGGATGCCCTGGGTGTGGGGTGCCGCGCTCGCCGGCAGCGTGCCGGCGACCGCGGGGTTCCTCGCGCTCGCGTACCTGGCGGCGGAGCCCGCGCTCGCGCTCGTCGCCGGCCTCGTCGCGCTCGTGCTTGCGCCGCGCCGCCGCACCCTCGCCGCGCTCGCGCTCGCCGTCGCGGTCGTGGCGATCCAGGCGCTGCCGTTCGCGGCGTGGGTGCGGGGGGGCGACAGGGGCCCCGGCGGCGACCGGGAGTCGGGAACGGCGGGGGTCGTCTTCCCCGTCGAACTGGCGGCGATGGCGGTGCCGGGCGCTCCGCGTCCGTCGTACATCGGGGTCCACTTCGTGCCGCACCTCGCCGTGCCGCTGTGGGCGCTCGCGCTCGGCCTCGTGGCGGCGGTCGACGAGCGCGCGAGGGTCCGCCGCCTGGCGCTCTCGGGGTGGGTCCTCGTCGCCGCGAGCGTGTTGCCCGCGCTCCCAGGCGGGTTGACCATATGGAACGCGCTGACCGCGGGGTTCGTGCGCTACTCGGGACGGTTGCTCTTCCCCGCGGTGGTCGCCCTCGTCCCGGCCGCCGCGGCGGCGGTAGGGACGCGCCGCGTGCGCCCGTGGCTGGCGGCTGGCCTGGTCGTGCTCGCGACGGCCGGCGGGCTCGCGCTGGGCGGGTCGCCGTGGCCCACCGCGACCGGGGCGGTGACGGCCGGAGCGGTGTTGGCGGCCGCGTGCCCGGCGCCCGCGGCGATCATCGGCGCCGCGGCGGTGGCGTGGCGGACCCACGCCGCCCTCGGCCTGCGTGAGGTGCGCCCGATGCGGCCGGCGCTGTGCCTGACCGCCCAGCGCGATGGGCGCCGGGTGTACGTCGTGGCCCCCTCGGCACAGCAGATCGCGTTCATTCAGGGCGACCCGTGGCGGGCGCGCTCGCTTGCCTTTGGGTACACCGCACTCCTCGACGGCCGGCGCACCGTTCGCACCTTCGCTCCGCTCGCCTCGCGCAGGCTCGCGGCCCAACTCGAGGAGGCGGACAGGGGGCCGGCGGGGCGCTGGTGGCTGAACGCGTTGGGAGCGGACCGGATCGTCGCGCAGCATCCCATCCCCGGGTTTCCCGAGCTCTGCCGCGAGGGCGGTCTCGTGGTGTACGACAACCCCGAGGCGTGGCCGCAGGCCGCAATCGTGTGCGCGATGCCGCAGCCCGGGCAGACGCCGCGGCCGTGCGGGCGGGTGCGCCCGATTGCGGCCGGGGACGACGTCCGCGGGTGGCGGGTCGAGGTGGGGGCGGCCGGAGGGGTCTTCCTCTGGCTCGAGACGCCGGATCCGGGGTGGGCGATCCGGGTGGACGGAGCGCCGGCCCGGGGCGTCGCCGGGGCCGGCATCTTGCACGGGGTCGAGGTGGCGGCGGGCGATCATCTCGTGAGCGCGCGCTACCGGCCGCCCGGTCTGATCGCCGGCGCCGCGGTGTCGCTCGCCGGTCTGGGTGTCCTGTTGGGGGTGGCATGGCGGCGTTGGTGACGGTTCTGTTCTTCCTCTCCGGCATGGTGGCGCTCGCCTACGAGGTCGTCTGGGTGCGCGCGCTCGGTCTGGTGGTCGGGAACTCGCTGTGGGCGGCCACCGCGGTGGTGGCGGCGTACATGGGGGGGATGGCGATCGGCAGCGCGCTGGTGGCGCACTGGGCCGGACGCCTGCGGCACCACCTCCGGCTCTACGGCGCAGCCGAGGCGGCCGCGGCGCTGGTGGCACTCGCGACCGGGCCCGCCCTCGTGCCGCTCCAGCGGGTCGCCGCCGGTTTCGGCCCGGCGCCGCTCGCCGGTTGGGGCGCGCCGCTGGCCGCGCGCTTTGCCCTGGCGTGGGGGTTCCTGGCGCTGCCGACGATCGCGATGGGGGCGACGCTGCCGCTGCTCGTCGCCCGCGTGCGCCGCGACGGCCCGCTCGCCGCCCGGGTGGGGCGGCTGTACGCGGCGAACACGTTCGGCGCCGTGGCGGGCACGGTGCTCGCCGCCTTCGTGGCGCTGCCCGCCCTCGGCGAGCGCGCCACGCTCGCGGCGTTTGCCAGCGTCGGCCTGCTCGTGGCGGGGGCGGCGTGGCTGGCGGAGACGGCGGTCCCGCCCGCACTGGCCGCGCCCGATGGCGTGACTCAAGGCGCGCGGCGCGCCTGGCTCCTCTACCCCGCCTTTTTCGGTTTCGTCGCTCTCGCGAGCGAGCTGGTGTGGACGCGGGTCCTGCTCTTGCACCTCGGCTCACGGGTGTACGCGTTCGCGCTCATCCTCGCCGTGTACCTCGCCGGGATCGCGGCGGGGGCCGCGCTGGTGCGCGGGAGGGTGCAAAACCCGCGCCGCGCCCTCGCCGGATGTCAGATCGGGGTCGGCGTGGCGATGGCGCTGCAGATCCCCCTGTTCGCCCACTTCGGCGATGTGCTGGGGTGGCTCGCGGTGCACGCACACTTCAGGAGCTTTGCCGGCCTGCAGCTCGGCCTCGCCGTCGCGGTCGCCGCCGCGCTCCTGCTCCCGACGCTGGCGTTCGGCGCCAGCTTTCCCCTGGCCGTGGCGGCCTACCCGTCGGCGGCTGCGGACGAGGCGAAGACCGGGGTGGTCGCGGCGGCCAACACCGCAGGAGCGATCGCCGGCACGATCCTGGGTCCGCTGGCTCTGGTTCCGCTCCTCGGCAGCCAGGACCTGATCCTCGCCCTCGGGGGCGCGAGCGCCGTGGCCGGCGCCGCCCTCGCGGCGCGGCGTCCGCTGCGAGCGGCCGGGTGCGCCGTCGCGGCGCTGCTCGCGATCGAGGGCGCGGTCGTCCCGGCCGGAACGGTGCTGCGCGGCGCCGCAGCCATCGCCGATGGCACGGTGGAAACGATCAGGGAGAGCGCCTCGGCGACGGTCGTCGTGCGCCGGTTCGTTGACCGGCGCGGCACCTGGCGCTCGCTCGAGCTCAACGGCGTGAACGTTGCCGGAACCTCCCCCGAGCTGCGGGCGATCCAACGGTTGCAGGGCCACCTCCCGCTCCTTCTCGACGCCCGCCCCGAGCGCGTCCTCCACATCGGTTTCGGTTCCGGCGGGACCGCCTGGGCCGTGGCGCAGCACCCGGTGAAGGAGATCACGATCGCGGAGATCTCGCCGGAGGTCCTGGAAGTTTCGGGAACCGTGTTCGCGGATGTGAACCACGGCGTGCTCGCCGACCCGCGCGTCCGGGTCGTGCTGAACGACGGCCGCAACGTCCTGCTGGCGACCAGCGAGAGGTTCGACGTGATCCTCTCCGACTCGATCCACCCGGTGTGGGCGGGGAACTCGACGCTCTACACGCGGGAGTACTTCGAGCTGTGCCGCACGCACCTGCGTCCGGGTGGAGTCGTCTCGATGTGGCTGCCGCTCTACTCGCTGACGACCGAGTCGTACCTCGCGATCGTGCGGGCGTTCTGGGAGGTGTTCCCCTCGACGTGCATCTGGTACGACCCCGTGGTGCTGAACGAGTTCACCGTGGTCACGGGCTCGATCGACCCCGGCCCGGTGCGGCTGCGCTGGGGGGCGGTCACCGACCCGAAGCTGGCGCCCACCCTTGCGGAGGCCGGGGTTCACGACCCCGGGGATCTCGCGGCGATGCTGCTGCTGGGCCCGCGCGACGTCGCCGCGTTGGTGGCAAACACCCTCCCGCACGTCGACGACTTTCCTGAGGTGGAGTACGGGTCCGGCCGCCTGCTCGACCGCAACGGCTCGTGGCTCGCCAACATGCGGATGCTGTGGGCCGCGCGCACCAGGGTCGATCCGTTCGCCGCCTTCCCCGGACCGTACGCCGCCGCGGTCGCGGCGCGCGACAGCGCCGTGCGGCGGGAGGTTCACGAACTTTCGCTGCGGGTGGCCGCGCGGTAGAGTTCGAGCATCCCGAGCGCGGTTCGCTCCCAGGTGAAATCGCGGGCGCGTCCGATCCCGGCTGCGACCAGCGCGGCGCGGTGCGCGGGGTCGGCGGCGAGCCCGGCGATGGCGGCCCGCCACGCCGCGGGGTCGTCGGGGTCGAGCAGGATTGCGGCATCGCCGCACACCTCCGGCAGGGCGCCGGCGCGTGCCGCGACCACCGGACAGCCGCACGCCATCGCCTCGAGCGCCGGCAGGCCGAACCCCTCGTTGCGCGACGGCACGAGCAGCGCGAACGCCTGGCGGTAGAGCTCGACGAGCTCGTCGTCGCCTGGGTGGGGCACCGCGCGCGCGACCCCTTCCTGCACGAGTCCTTGCAGGCGCGGGTCGGCAGCCGCGGCGCCGGCGACGACCAGCGGGGGCAGGGCGACGGCCGCCGGATGCGCCCAGACGGCCAGCGCCAGATCCAGGTTCTTGTGCGGGTCGCCGCCGCCCACGAACAGTGCGTGGCGAGGCGCCACCGGCGCCGGCGCCGGCGTGAAGGCGGCGTCGACGCCGAGGGGCACCACGGACACCCGCGTTGGGGAGATCGGGACGACGTCGAGGAGTTCCGTCGCGGCATGGCGGGAGATCGCGTGCACGAAAGTGGCGCGAGCGATCGAGCGGATCGCGAGGCGCGCGCGCCGGCGCCGCCAGCGCTGGCGTGGCGAGGCGAAGCGGAACGGAGTGGCGTCGTAGAACGTCGCCACGACCGGCACGCCGACGCCGCGCGGGACGCCCCACGTGGGCAGGTGCAGCACGTCGACCCGGTGGCGCCGCAGTGTGAACGCCCACGCCGGCGCGTCGACGAGGAACGCCCCCCGGCGCGGGCGGAGGAGTTGGACGACCGATGCCGCGCGTAGGTACCATGGGGGAGGAACGAGAAAACCGTGCGGAACGAAAACGACGACCTCGCCGGGGACCGCCTGGAGCAACGCCTCCGCGAGGGCGCGCGTGAAGCGTCCGAACCCCCGGTCGGGGTCGAGGAACGCCGCCCTGGCGTCGAAGCCGATCCGCACGATCTCCATCATGCCACTTCGTCCCCGCGCTGGAGCGTCGTGATCCCGACCGTCGCCGGGTGGGCGCACCTCGAGTCGGCGTTGCCGCCGCTGCTGGCGGCAATGGGACCGACCGACGAGGTGGTGGTGGTCGGGGACGGCCGCGACCCGGCGCTCCCGCCCCCCGGCGACCTCCGCTGCCGCGTCGTCGTCCATCGCGGCAGGGGCGGGTTCGCGCCCGTCTGCAACCGCGGGGCGAGGGAATCGCGCGGCGAGCTCCTCCTCTTCCTGAACGACGACGTCACCGTGTCCGCGGGGGTTCTCGAGCGCCTGGAGGCGGCGCTGGGGGCGCCAGGGGTCGGCGCCGTCGGCCCCGACGTCATGAGCGAAACGCTCGGGCGCAGCGAGAGCGGAACGACGCTGGCGTGGAGCCATGGTGTCCTGGAAGCGCGCCAGTTGGCGCTCACCGCCGCCGGCGATCCGGCGGTGCCGTACCTCTGTGGCGCGGCGCTCGCCCTGAGGAGGCGCGACTTCCTGCGCCTCGGTGGGTTCGACGAGAGGCTGGCGCCCTACTTCTGGGAGGACGTGGACCTCTCGCTGCGGGTGCGGGAACGCGTCGGCGCAACGGTCGTGGTGGCCGGCGCGATCGTCACGCACCGCCACGGGGCCTCGGTCGGCCGCGAACCCGAAGCCAAGCGGCGGGTGGTCTACGAGCGCAACCGGCTCCTCGTGACGTGGCGGCACCTGCGCGGGCGGCGGTGGCTTGCGCACCTCGCGTGGCTGCCGCTTCGGCTCGCCGGCGGCGCGGTACGGGACCGGGCGGTGGCGCTCGGCTTGCCCCTCGCGCTCCTCCGGCTGGTCACAGGGGTCAGGGTCCATGCGCGTTGGAATTGACGGCAAGCCGCTGCTCTCGGCGCGGGCCGGGGTCGCGCGCTATCTGGAGGGGCTGCTGGGTGGGCTGGCGGAGCTCGGAACGCCCGGGGCGGAGTTCGACGTCGTATCCCCGGACCACCCCCGGGGCACGCTGCGGTGGGTGATGTGGGACCTGCAACGGGCGACCGGCCGCGGCTACGACGCGTTCCACTTCCCGTTCTACTACCCGCCGCTCGCGCCGCGCTGCCCCGCCACCGTGGCCGTGCACGACGTGCTGGCGCTCGAGCACCCGGAGTGGTTCCCCCACGGGATAGCCAACCCGCTCCGCTTGCTCATCCCCGCCGGCGCGCGCCGGGCCGCCGCGGTGATGGTCGGCTCGCCGAGCGTGGCGGAGGCGGTGAGCGAACGCTGCCGGGTGCCGATGACGCGGATCCACGTGACCGGGTACGGCGTGGACCACGCCCGGTTCGCGCCGCCGCTCGAGGATGCCGCGGAGGCCGCGCTGGCGCACCTCGGCGTGACGCGGCCGTACGTGCTGCAGGTCGGGGCGCTCGAGTCGCGGCGCGGGACGGACCTCGCGCTGGCGGGCTGCGCGGCGCTGCGGAGGCGCCATCCGGGGCTGCAGCTCGTCCTCGTGGGCGAGGTTCGCGCCGACGTCCCCGCGCTGCGCGAGCCCCCTTCCTGGGTGCGGCGGCTGGGGCGCGTCGCGGACGCCGCACTCCCGGCGCTTTACGCGGGGGCGGCGGCCGTGCTGGCGCCGTCGCGCGGGGAGGGTTTCGACTTCCCCGTGCTCGAGGCGCTCGCCTGCGGCGGCGCCGTCGTCGCGTCCGACATCCCGGTGCACCGGGAGCACTTCGCTCCCGCGGTGGCGCTGTTCGCCAGCGGCGACGTCGAGGCGCTGGAGGAAGCGTTGGCCCGGGTACTCGAGGACGGGGAGGCCCGCCGCACGCTGCGAGCGGCAGGCCCCGCGCTCGCGGCCCGCTTCTCGTGGGCCGGGTCGGCCCGCCGCCACCTCGAGGTGTGGCGCACACTGGAGCGGCGATGAGAGCCGGCGCGGTGATCGTGAACTTCAACGGCGGGGAGGACCTCCCACGCTGCCTGGACGCCCTGCGGGCGCAGACGGTCCCGGTCGAGGTCGTGCTCGTGGACTGCGCCTCCGGCGACGGCACCCGCGCGCTCGCCGAGCGGCCTGCGGCGGGCGTGCGCGGCCTGCCGCTGGCGAGGAACGCCGGCTATGCCGGCGGGTGCGCGGCGGGGCTCGCGGCGCTCGACGCCGCAGTCGAGGTGATCGGGTTCTTCAATCCGGACTGCGTCCCGTCGCCGGAGTTCTTCGCCGTATGTCTCGAAGCGTTCGCACGCCGCCCAGATGCCGGCGGCGTGGCGGCGCGCCTCGAGCGGCCGGGAGGCGAGGTGCTCGACTCGTGCGGCCAGGTGTTGACGCCGCTGCTGCTGCGGGTGCGCGACCGCGGCTACGACGGACCCGCGGCCGGTCGCTTTGCCGAGCCGGCCACGGTGCTCGCGGCGTGCGGCGCCGCCATGGTGTACCGTCGCGCGGCGCTCGCCGCGGCGGCGGTCGCGGGGGAGGTCTTCCCGGCCGATTTCTTCGCCTTCTGGGAGGACCTCGACCTCGGCTGGCGGGTGAGCGCGGCGGGGTGGCGCGTCCTGTACGAGCCGCGCGCCGTGGCGATCCACCGGCGTGGGGCGACGGCCGCCCCCGGCGCGGGGCGCCTGATCTTCCGGCGCCCCCCGGAGCTCGCCGCTGCGGTGATCGCGAACCGCTGGGCGACGCTGGTGCGCAACCTGCACCCGGTTGATTTCTGGTTGCGCTTGCCGGTACTTTTGCCGGGCGAGGTCGCCATGCTGGTCTGGGTGCTGCTGCGTCATCCGCGGGTGCTGGGCAGGCTGCGCGCGGCGCTGCCGCGCGTGCGCCGGGCGGCGGCGCAGCGCCGCCTGATCCGGCGCCGGCCGCTGGCGGGACTGCTGTGAGCCCCGTGCTGGCTGCCGCCGGTTTCGTGCTGGCGTTCCTGCTGGTGCTGTACTTCACCCCGCTCGCCCGCCAGGCGGCGTTGCGGTTCGGCATCGTGGACCAGCCCGACGGCAGGCTCAAGCGGCAGGCCGAGCCGGTGCCGTACCTGGGCGGCCTCGCCGTCTTTCTCGCCTACCTGGTTGCGCTCGGGCTCGTCTTCTCCTTCAACGGCCTCCTTCTGGGCCTGCTGCTCGCCGGCACGCTGACGCTGCTCGTCGGCCTCGTGGACGACTTCGGCGTGCTGACGCCCGCCGCGAAGCTGGCCGGCGAGGCGGTCGCGGTGTTCGTGCTCCTGCGCAGCGGCGCCGTGATCGAGCTGACCGGGGTGCCGGCCGGGCTGCGCTGGCCGCTCGCCGCCATCTGGCTGTTCGCGGTGTGCAACGCGTTCAACCTTCTCGACGTCATGGATGGGCTCGCAGCCGGCGTCGGCGCGGTCGCGGCGCTCGCGTTCGGGGTCGTGGCGCTGACGACGGGCGAGTACCCCGAGGCGGCGGCATCCCTGGCGCTGGCCGGCGCCCTGGGTGGCTTCCTCGTGTTCAACGCGCCGCCGGCGCGGATCTACCTCGGGGACGCCGGCTCGCTCGCGGTGGGGCTCACCCTCGGCGCACTCGCGATCGCGATCCGTTGGAGCGACCGGAGCGCGGCGGGGTTCCTCGCGCCGTTGGCGATCCTCGCGGTGCCGCTCGCCGACACCGCGTACGTGAGCGTGCTGCGCGCCCGCGCCGGCAAGCCTTTCTGGCACGGCAGCCCGGACCACTTCCCGCTGCGCCTGCGGGCGCGGTTGGGGGGGAGGACGGCGAAGGCGACGGCGGTGATCGTCGCGCTTTCGGCGCTCGGAGCGGTTGTCGGCGTCGGGACCGCTGTCCTCTGGCCGTGGGAGGTCGGGATCGCCGCGCTCGGCGGCTACGCGCTCGCCATGGTCGTGCTCCTGGCGGTGTTGGCGCGCGTTCGGATGGAGGCGCTCGAGTGAGGCGGATCGTGATCGTCGGCGCCGGTCTGACGGGCCTCTCGGCTGCGTACCATCTGCGCGCGCACGGCGCCGAGCCGGTTGTTCTCGAGCGGGCGGACGCGGTGGGTGGAGCCTGCCGCACGCTTGTTCGCGAGGGGTTCCAATTCGACCTCACCGGACACCTGCTGCACCTCGCGCGCGCCGAGAGCCGGGAGTTGTTGCACGCGATTGGCGTGCTTGGCGAGTTGCGCCCGCACCGGCGGCGGGCCGGGATCGCGCTCGCCGGCACGGTCACGCCGTACCCGATCCAGATCAACACCTACCGCCTCCCGCGCGAGCTCCGGCGGGAGTGCGTACTCGGCTTCGTCGAGGCGCATGCGCGCAGGTCGGGGCGCGGCGAGGCGCCGGCCTCCTTCGCCGGCTGGGCGCTCGACCGCTTCGGCGAGGGGTTCGCCAGGCACTTCTTCCTGCCGTACAACCGCAAGCTGTTCTGCACCGATCCGGCCGAGCTGACCACCGAGTGGGTGGGGCGGTACGTGCCTCGCCCGGAGGTCGCCGACGTGATCGCCGGCGCGTTCGGGTTGTACCGGACGCCGGTGGGGTACAACGCGACGTTTCTGTACCCGCGGGTGGGCGGAATCCAGGTCGTCGCCGACGCGCTCGCCCGTTCACTTCCCGAGGTGCGGCTCGGCCACCAGGTACGGTCGGTCCGCCTCGGTGCGCGAGAGGTCGAGCTGGAGTCGGGGGAAACGCTCGCGTGGGACGCCCTGGTGGTGACGGCGCCGCTTTCGCACCTCGCGGCGATGACGGCGGACCTCCCGGCCGCCGCCCGTGCGGCCGCCGCTCGCCTGCGCGCCGTCGGGGTGGTCAACCTGAACCTCGGGGTGCGGGGTCCGGCGCCGCGGCGGGAGCACTGGCTGTACGTCCCCGAGGAGCGCTTCCCGTTCTACCGCGTTGGCATCCCGTCGAACCACGGCCGGGTGGCGCCGCCCGGTTGTCACACGCTCTCGGTCGAGGTCAGCGTGCCGGCCGGCGCGGCGGTCCCGGCGGGCCTGCGGGAGCGCTGCCTCGCCGGCCTCGCGGAGCTCGGTCTGCTGCGCGATGCGGGGGACGTGGCGGTCGTCGAGGAGGTCCGTCTCGATCCCGCCTACGCGATCTTCGATGTCGCCCGCCCTGCCGCCGTTGCCGCGCTGCGCGACGCGTTCCGCGCCGCCGGCGTGACCGTCGCGGGACGTTGGGCGGAGTGGAAGTACTCGACGATGGAGGACGCTCTCTGGGACGGCGCAGCGGTCGCGCGGCGGCTCGCCCGATGAGCCGCATCCGCGTCCTGCACGCGATTACGATGCTCGAGCCCGGCGGCGCGCAGCGCAACACCCTCGACACCGTGGCGCTGCTCGACCGGGGCGCGTTCGAGCCGGCGCTGGCGTGCGCGAACGTCGGCGATCTGCTCCCGGAGGCCCGGGGGCTGGCCGGCGTCGAGCTGTTCGAGCTCGGCCACCTGCGGCGCGAGGTGCGCCCGTTCGCGGACCTGCGAGCGCTGGCGGAGCTTCGCCGGGTGATCCGAAGCTTCCGGCCCGACATCGTTCACACCCACTCCTCCAAGGCCGGCATCCTCGGGCGGTTCGCGGCTGCGTCCGAGCGGGTGCCGATCGTCGTCCACTCGATCCACGGCTTCGGCTTCGGGGCGCACCAGGCGGCGCCGGTGCGCGCCGCGTTCCTCGCCGCCGAACGACGGGCGGCGCGGCGGACGACCGCGTTCATCGCCGTGTCACGCCGCAACCTCGAGGAGGGCGTGCGACTTCGGCTGTTTCCGGCCGGGCGCGCCCGCTTGATCCGCTCGGGGATCGACCTGACCGCGTTTCGCTCGCACCGGGGCGGCGAGGCGGTGCGGCGCGAGTTCGGGATCCCCGCGGCGGCGCCGCTCGTCGTCCAGATCGCGTGCTTCAAGCCGCAGAAGGCCCCCGAGCGCTTCGTCGAGCTCGCGGCCGCGCTGGCATCCCGCTTTCCCGAGACGCACTTCCTGCTCGCCGGCGACGGCGCGTTGCGCGGAGATCTCGAGCGCCGCCGCCGCGCCGCCGGCCTCGAGCGCCGCCTCCACCTGCCGGGGTGGCGGACGGACGTTCCGGCGCTCCTCGACGCGGCCACGGTGGTGACGCTGACGTCCCGCTTCGAGGGGCTGCCGCGCGTGCTGGTCGAGGCGTTGGCGGCCTCCGTCCCGGTCGTGGCGACGGAGGTGGACGGCGTGCCCGAGGTGGTTCGCGACGGCGAGAACGGCTTCCTCGTCGCTCCCGGCGACGGCGGCGCGATGGCGGCGAGGGTCAGCGAGATCCTGGCTGACGCCGGCCTGCGGGCTCGTCTCGCCGCCAACGCGTCCGCGGGGATCGAGGAGTTCGAGCGCGCCACGATGGTCCGGCAGCAGGAGGCCCTGTACCTGGAGCTGGTGGAAGAGGCAGGGCACAGGGCACAGGGCGCAGGGCGCAGGACGGAGGGGCGGCGTGACTGAAGCGTTCGTGCCCGGCTGGTTCGTGCCGGCGGTCGCGGCCGCCTACGGGCTCGTGTTCGGCAGCTTCCTCAACGTCGTCGTGTACCGGCTGCCACGGGGGATGTCGCTGTTGCGCCCGCGATCGCACTGCCCCGCCTGCGGCGCGCCCGTGCGCTGGTTCGACAACGTACCGCTGCTCTCCTACGTGCTCCTGCGCGGCCGTTGCCGCTCGTGTCGGGCGCGCATCTCGGCCCGCTACCCGGTGGTCGAGCTGGCCTGTGCCGCGCTCGCTGCTGCCGTCGCGGCGCGCTTCGGCTTGACGGTCATGGGGGCGGAGGCGATGCTGCTGGTGATGCTGCTGCTGCCGCTGGCGTTCATCGATCTCGAGCACCACTTGCTGCCTGACGTGCTGACCCTGCCCGGGATCGCCCTCGGCCTGGCTGCATCCGCGGCGGGCGGCCTGGTCGGCTTCACCGGCGCGCTCGTCGGCGCGGCGGCCGGCGCCGGCCTGCCGTACGCGGTGATCGTGGTCTACCGGCGCGTGCGCGGCGTCGAGGGAATGGGCATGGGGGACGTCAAGCTGTTGGCGATGATCGGGGCGTTTCTCGGCTGGCGGGGGATGCTGCTCACCCTCGGGCTGGGGGCGACGGCCGGAGCGGCCGTCGGCATGGCGCTGATCGCCTCCGGCCGCGGGCGCCGCGACACCGAGCTGCCGTTCGGCACGTTCCTGGCGGGGGCGGCGGCGGTCGTGCTCTTCGCGGGGCCTGCGCTCGCCCGGGCGCTCGGATGGGTGGCGTCGTGACGGTTCGCGTCCGCTCCCGTCGCCTGCGCGAGGCACGCATTCTGATCGGCGTCACCCTGGTGATGCTCGTCGGCATGGTGATGGCGGAGATGGCGGGGTTGCTCGCGGTCACGGGTCTCGTCGAGGAGGAAGCCAGGCGCGCCGCCAGCGCCGCGGCTCAGGTGCTGGCCGGCCGGATCGCGGGCGGCGAGGCCCCCCGGTTCAGCGCCGCGCTGCGGACCGAGGGGTGGGGGCTTGCGGTCCTCAACGCCGGCAAGGTCGTCGAGTCCGCCGGCGTCGCCGGCCCGGAGGAGTCCCCGTGGTGGCCGTGGGCGTCGCGGGCCGAGTGGGAGCGCCTCGGACGGCCGGTGGCGGGCCCGCTCGCCTCCGCGGGGGGGAGCGTGCTGATCGCTTACCAGCCGCTCGCCGACGGCCGCGTGGTACGGGCGCTCGTGCCGGTGGCGGGCGCGGGGGCGGTGGGGCGCTGGCGCACCGTCGGCGCGGGCATGGCGGTGCTGGTGGCGGTGTGCGGCGGCCTGCTGGCGTGGGCGCTGGTCGCGCGCGTGCTCGCGCCGTACCGGGAGCTGCTGGCCGAGGCCGTACGCGTGACCGGCGGGCCGCAGAACGAGGCCGAAGACCGCTTCCTGGTGGAAACGTTTCGCGACACGGTGCGGCGGCTGGAGGAGTCGGAAGCGGCACTGCGGCGCCGCGCGGACGAGCTCGAGCTACTGGCGGGGGTGTTGACGCGCGGGTCTTCGGCGGGCGTCGTGATCACCGAGCCAGGGGGCTCTGTGCGAGCGGCGAACCCGGAGGCGCTGGCCCTCGTGCCGGCGCTCGCCGTCGGCGGGCAGCTGCCGCCGTTGCTCGCGGCAGCTGCGAGGAGCGTGCGGCTCGACGGGCGGATGGTCGAGATACGCCGTTTGCCGCTGCTCGCGGCCAGCGGCGAGGCCCAGGGGGAGGTCCTGTTCCTTTCCGACCGCACCGGGGTCGAGGCGCTGGAGCGGGCCCTGGCGGAGCGCGAGCAGATGGCGGGGCTCGGGGAGCTGGCGGCAGGCATGGCGCACGAGCTGCGCAACGCCCTGGCGACCGTTCGTGGCTACCTGCGGTTGCTTCCCGGCGCGAGGTCCGAAGAGAGCACGCGCTTTCTCGCCGCAATCAACGACGAGGCCGAGGGCGTCGCGCAGCTCCTCGATCGCTTCCTGCGCTTCGCGCAACCGCACGAGCTGCGCCGCGAACCGCTCGACATCGCTACGCTCGTCGAGGAGGCGGCGCGCAGGGTGCGCGCCGCGTTCCCCGCGGTCGACATTCGCGTCGAAGCCGGTGCCGCCGGGGCGACTGGCGATGCGCTGGCTCTCGGCGTGGTGGTCGAAAACCTCCTTCGCAACGCCGCCGAGGCGGCCGGCCGTGGCGGGCTCGTGACCGCCCGCGTGGAGTGCGCCCCCGAGGCCGTACGAGTCGTGATCGAGGACGATGGTCCCGGCGTGCCCGCGGAGCTCCGCGACCGCCTGTTTCTCCCGTTCGTGTCCAGCAAGCCGTCGGGCGGGCTCGGTCTTGCGCTGGCGCGCCGGTTCGCCCGCCTGCACGGCGGGGACGTCGAGTACGAGCCGCGCCAAGGCGGGGGCGCCCGCTTCGCGGTCTGGCTGCCGCAGCAGGGGGTCGTGTGAGCGCGCCGGTGCTGGTGGTGGAGGACCGCCGGAGTCTCGGCGAGATGCTCGCGGAGACGCTGCGCAAGGAGGGGCACGAGGTGGAGCTCGCGTTCCGGGGCGATGCGGCGGTCGAGAGCCTGCAACGGGGAGGGCCGTACCTGGCCGTGATCACCGACCTCAAACTCCCCGGGGCCGACGGGCTCGCCGTCCTGCGCGCGGCCCGCACGGCCGACCCTCTCCTTCCAGTGTTCCTGATCACCGGGTTCGCGACGGTGGAGACCGCAGTGGCCGCGCTCAAGCTCGGGGCGAGGGATTATTTCCCCAAGCCGCTCGACATGGACCGAGTGCTCGATGCGATCCGCGCCGCGTGCGAGCCGCGACGCGCGCTGCTGGCCACGCCGCCCACCGGCGCGGGCGCCCGCGAGCTGGTCGGCGCCGCGCCGGTCTTTGCCGGCGCCGTGACCGCCCTCAGGCGGGTCGCCCCCACCGACGCGGCCGTATTGCTGCTCGGGCCGTCCGGAAGCGGCAAGGAGCTCTTTGCCCGCGCCCTGCACCAGCTCTCGCACCGCAGCACGGGGCCGTTCGTGGCGTTCAACTGCGCCGCGGTGCCCGAGAGCCTGGTCGAGTCGGAGCTCTTCGGCCACGAGCGCGGGGCGTTCACGGGCGCCAGCGCCCGCCACGTCGGCCGCTTCGAGCAGGCGCACCACGGGACGCTCTTCCTCGACGAGGTCGGCGAGGTCCCGCTGGCGACCCAGGCCAAGCTCCTGCGCGCCCTCGAGGAGCATCGAGTCACCAGGCTGGGAGGCGAGGGAGAAGTCGTCGTGGACGTGCGGGTCGTGGCCGCCTCCAACCGGGATCTCGACGACGCCGTCATCGCGGGTTCCTTCCGCCGCGACCTCTTCCACCGACTCTCGGTGTTCCCGATCCAATTGCCTGGCCTCGCGGAGCGCCGGGAGGACATCCCGGCCCTCGCCCTGCACCTGCTGGAGCGCGCCGGCGGGCGCCACGCGGCGGCCGTTCCGGCGCTGCGGCCCGCGGCGATGGCGGCGCTGGTGCTCGCACCGTGGCCGGGGAACGTGCGTGAGCTCGCCAACCTGCTGGAGAGGGTCGTGATCCTCGCCGAGGGCGCGCCGGTCGGGGTGGGGGAGCTCGGCCTCGACCCGGTCGCCTGCGGCAGTGGGTTCACCGACCCCGAGGCGCGCCGCCTCGCGCTCCGCTTGGTCGGCGACGAGGCCGACGAGCTGGCACGGTTCCTCGGCGTTCCTCGGGCCGCGCTCGATCGCCAATAGCCCCGGCTAGGTTGGGACGCCGAGCGCGGCGGCCACCGCGGCGGCGAGCATCCGGTCCTGCTCGGGGAAGACCGCACGCAGGTCGAGCACGACCTTGCCGTCCTCGACCCGGCCGATCACCGCCGGCCGCCCCAGGCGCAACCGTGCGGCGTCGTCGTCGCCCCCCGTGACGGTCACGGCCCACGACGGGAGGGTCTGGTCGGGAGTGGTGCCGCCGCCGATCACCGCGCGCGTGGCGCCGGTGCCGGCCTCGACGCCGGCGCGGCGCAGCCGGGCCGCCAGCGCACGCGCGCGGCGCCGCAGCGACGGCTCGTCGGCGGCCAGGAGACGGTACAGCGGCACGTCCTCGGGTCGCTCGGCAAGGTAGCAGTCGAGCGTCGTCGCGAGGCCCACCAGCGCGCTCTTGTCCGGGCGCAACGCCCGGCGCAACGGGTGGCGGCGCAACGGGCCGATCGCGGTCTTGGTGCCGGCCACGATCCCGGCCTGTGGCCCGCCCAGCAGCTTGTCGCCCGAGAAAAGCACCGCGTCCGCGCCGGCGGCGACGATCTGCCGCACGGTGGGCTCGGGGCGGAGGCCGTAGCGGCCGAGGTCGAGGTGGCAGCCGGAGCCCTGGTCGACCCAAACCGGCACGCCGTGGCTGCGGCCCAACTCGACGAGGTCGGGGAGCCCGGCCGCAGCGACGAACCCCTCGAGGCTGAAGTTGGAGCGGTGGACCACGAGGATGCCTGCGGTGGCGTCGCCGATCACCCGCGCGTAGTCCTCGAGATGGGTGCGGTTGGTGCAGCCGACCTCGACGAGACGGGCGCCGCTCGCCGCCATGATCTCGGGGAGCCGGAACGAGCCGCCGATCTCGATCAGCTCCCCACGGGAGACGATGACTTCGCGGCCTGCGGCGTGGGCGGCGAGCAGCAGCACGAGGGCGGCCGCGTTGCTGGTCACCACCGTGGCGGCCTCGCAGCCGAGATAGCGGACGAGACGCGCGGCGACGGGGGCCAGGCGTTCGCCTCGGACGCCTTCGGCGAGGTCGTACTCGAGCGCCAGGTACCCTCCCGCCGCGACGCCGAACCGCGGGGCGCGACCGAGGTTGGTGTGGATCACGACCCCGGTGGCGTTCACCACGTCCGGATATGCGGCGGCGGCGCGGCGCGACAGCAGCGCGAGCGCCTCCGCCGCCACCACCTCCGGGGTCGGGATCGGCGCGCCGCGTGCGACCCGCGCCCGCGCCCCGCCGAGGGCTTCGCGGACCGCCTCGCGCACCGCGGCGGCGCCGCTTCGCACCCGCTCGCTGGCCAACATCTCAAGCGCCAGGACGCGGTGGACGGCGGGAAGTGCGGCGAGCGGGTTGACCATGTCTGATTGTACCCGCGGCGCGGCCCGATCCCCGGGGAGGTTCGGGAGTCGGAAAGCGAGAGGCGAGCCTGGGGCGGAGCGGGAGGAGAGCGTGTATCCTTCGGGAGGATGAGTGCGCCTGACCTGGTGGGAGAGCTCGAACGCTGGCTCGGCGAGCTCGCGAGGAAGTGGGAGCGGTTCTTCGCGGGCGACCGCCAGGTGTCCGTCCCGCCGGAGCGCGAGCGGGCGGCGCTGCAACGCCGCTTGCAGGAGTTGAGCCGTACGGAACCGCCGACCGCGGGCGAGAGGTTCCGCATGGAACAACTGCTGCACCGGTTCGCAACCCACAACCAGCTCTGGCAGCGCCAGCTCCGCGAGCGGGAAGAGGCGCGACAGGGGGCGGGCGCCGCGCGGCGCGCGCTCAACGAACCGCCGCCGCCGCCCGTACCAGAAGCAGACAGCGAGTACCGGCTGGCGTTTGCCCGCTACACCGAAGCGCTTGGCGGCGCCGGGCGGGAGGCGGCGGTCGGGTTCGAGGGTTTCCGGGACGCCCTGGAAAAGCAGCGCCGCCAGATCGAGTCGCGCGGCGCGCTCGTCGAGGGGTTCGAGGTGGTAGTTGACGGCGGCAACGTTCGCGTGCGAGCACGCGTGCGGCGAGGGAGGCAGGCATGAGGCGGCTGACGGTCGGCGCAGCGGTTCTGATGTTGGCAACGGCGGCGAGCGGCTCCGTGTTCGAGCGCTACCTCTCGCCCGACAACCCGGCCGACCGCGCAATCACGAACTACCTCACGCTCGCGAAGTCGGGGCGCGCCTCCTCGATGGACCTCGCCAACCTCGGGGTGCTGATCTTCGAGAAGGGGTTCCCCGGCGATGCCGAGGACTACCTGAAGGCCGCCCTCAAGCTCGATAAGCACAACTACGAAGCGGCCTACCGGCTTGGTCTCGTCCTCCAGCGCCAGGGGCGGGACCGCGAGGCGGTGCGCTACTACAAGATGACCCTCAAACAGCGGCGGGGGTATGCGCAGGCCCGATTCATGCTCGCCATGGCCGAAGAGCGGTGCGGCCGCAGGGACGCCGCCATCCGCGACTACGCCAAGGCGTATCGGTACGCCCCGCAACTCGCCAACCCCAAGAAGAACCCGCTCGTCTACGATTCGCACCTGCAGACCGAGGCGGTCCTCCTTCATTACGAAGAAGAAGCTGCAACCTCGACTCTACCGGTGACCGAGATCGACCCCGCCGAGGTTCGCCGCATGATGGAGGCGCGCCCTCAGGCGACGCCCGTCCCCCCGCCGGTCGCCGCGCCGACTGCCGCGCCGGCTGCCGCGCCGGCCGCCGTGCCGCCCGCCGCCGCGCCGGTGGCACCGCCGCATCCGACCCGCCATGCGCCGCCGCCCGTGCGCCTGCTGCCCGGCGGTCTAGGCACCGCCACGCCGCGCCCGGCGGCTGTGCCTCCGACGCCGACGCCTACACGTTGAACCGGAAGGTGATCACGTCGCCGTCCCGGACCACGTAGTCCTTGCCCTCGAGGCGGAGGGTGCCGCGCGGGCGGCAGGCGGCGAACGAGCCGGCGTCGAGCAGCTCCTGCCAGGGCACGATTTCGGCGCGGATGAAGCCGCGCTCGAAGTCCGAGTGGATCACCCCGGCGGCCTTCACCGCCGTCGTGCCGCTGGGGATCGACCACGCACGGCACTCGTCCTCGCCTGCGGTGAAGAACGAGACCAGGCCGAGCAACGCATACGCGGCGCGCAGCAGCCGGTCGAGCGCGCGGTCCGGCAGCCCGAGGTCCGCCAGGAACGCCGCCTGGTCCTCGGATGCCAGGTGCGCGATCTCCTGCTCGATGGTGGCACAGACGGCACTCGCCGCGACCCAGGGCTGGGACCCGACCGCGGCGAGGCCGGCCCGTTCGACGGCGCCGGCGAGGTCGCCGGCCTCCTCCTCCCCGGCGTTGAGGATCACGAGCATCGGCTTCGCCGTCAGGAACGTGAACCCCTTGAGCACGCGGCGCTCGTCGGCGGTCAGGCCGATCCTGCGCAGCGGCGTGCCGGCTTCGAGCGCGGTGTGGCAGCGCTCGAGGGCGTCGCGCTCGGCCTCGAGCTCGGGCGCCTTGCGCCGGGCGAGGTCGCGGGCGAGGCGCTCGAGGCGGCTCTCCGCCACGGCGAGATCGGCAAGGAGGAGTTCCGTCTCCACGAGCTCGAGATCGCGGGCGGGCCCGAGGTCCCCCTCGGGGTGGGGCACGGCGTCGGAGGCGAAGGAGCGCACGACGACCGCGAGGCCGTCCATGGTTCGGAGTTCGGGGACGTTGAGGCTCGCCGAGCCCCCCTTGACGATGCCGGGGATGTCGACGAAGCGCACCGTGGCGGGCGTATGTTTGCGCGGCGCGAACAGCGCCGAGAGGCGGTCGAGCCGCGGGTCGGGCACCTGGGCGATCCCGACGCGGGCGCCCGGCTTGCCGTGCCCGGCCGCCGGATCGTGCCCGGTCAGGAGCGAGAACAACGTGGTCTTGCCCGAAAGCTCGAGGCCAAGAATTCCGAACTCCATGGTCGCCTCCGCTCGGATTCTAGCTGACGGGAGTTTGCGCTACTGGTAGACTCATCTCAAGGAGCCTTGCCATGACGACCTGGAAAACCGCTGCCGCGGCCGCTTTGGGTGTTCTTGTGGCGTTGTCGATGCCGGCGCAGGAAGCGCCGGAGAGCGGGCTCGCCGCCGCCCGGGCGGCTTACGAGCAGCGCGCGGACCCGGCCGGCGCCAAGGCCGCCGTGGAACTCTTCCGCGAGGCCGCGAAGGCCGACCCGGCTTCGGTCGACGCGCGCTGGGAAGGCGCCAGGGCCGCGTACTTCTACGGCAACTACACGGAAGCCGCCGCGCCCGACAGCGCGAAGATGGCGATCTTCGACGGCGGGATCACGCTGGCAAGGGAAGCGATTGCGCTGGCCCCCAAGAACGTCGAGGGACACTTCTGGCTCGGCGTGCTCGACGGGGTCTACGGCGAGGCCAAGGGGATCTTCAAGTCGCTCGCCCTGGTGCCGGAGATCAAGCAGGAGATGAAGACCTGCCTCGACCTCGACCCGGCGGTCGAGGGGTACGGCCCGGACCGGGTGCTCGGGCGGCTGTACTTCAAGCTGCCGTGGTTCAAGGGGGGCAGCACAAAGAAATCGATCGAGTTCCTCGAAAAGTCGCTCGCAGGCGCGCCCACCAACGCGCTCACCAAGCTCTACCTCGCCGAGAGCTACAAGTCGGAGGGGATGAAGCCCAAAGCGGTCGCCCAACTGAAGGAGATCGTCGCCATGACGCCCGATCCGCGCTGGGCGCCGGAGCACCCCCAGATCAAGGCCCAGGCCGAGAAGCTGCTCGCGAAGCTGCAGTGAGGCAGGCGCGGCCCAGAAACCAAGAGGGCGGGCCGTAGGGCCCGCCCTCGCAAGTTGAGAGAAACGTTCGGACTACGCGCTCTCGGGGATGGTGGAGCCGTTGGCCGAGCGCGCCATGCGGCGACTGACCAAGGACTGGAAGCGGTCCATGTAGACGTAGAAGACCGGCGTCACGAAGAGCGTGAGGAACTGCGAGAAGATCAACCCGCCCACCACGGCCAGACCGAGAGGGCGGCGGGACTCGGCGCCGGCGCCCAGGCCGATGGCGATCGGCAGCGTACCCATGAGGGCCGCCATCGTGGTCATCATGATCGGCCGGAAGCGGATGACGCACGCCTCGTAGATGGCGTCCGCCGCCGACTTGTTCTCCTTGCGCTGCGCCTCGAGGGCGAAGTCGACCATCATGATGCCGTTCTTCTTCACCAGCCCGACGAGCATGATGATGCCCACGAACGCGTAGATCGAGAGGTCCACCCGGAAGATGAGCAGCGTCACCAGGGCGCCGAACCCCGCGAAGGGCAGCGCCGAGAGGATCGTCAAGGGGTGGATGAAGCTCTCGTACAGGATGCCCAGCACCATGTAGATCACCAGGATCGCCAATAGCAGCAGCCAGCCGAGGCCCCTCGTGCTCGCCTGGAAGGCCTGCGCCGTGCCCTGGAGGCTCGTGGTGATGTCGGCCGGGACGATCAAACGTGCGAGCTTCTGGACAAGGTCCACGGCGTTGCCGAGGGAAACTCCGGGGGCCAGGTTGAAGGAGACCGTCACCGAAGGGATCTGCCCGGTGTGGTTGATCGAGAGGGGCCCCAGGTCGCGCGTCAACTTGGCCACGGCATCGAGCGGAACCAGCTGTCCGGTACTGGAATGAACGTAGAGCATGGAGAGGGCGGCCGGATCCCGCTGGTACTGATCCTCCACTTCCAGGATCACCTGATAGGTGTTGTTCGGCGCGTAGATGTAGGAGATCTGCCTCGTCCCGTAGGCGTTGTCGAGCGTGTCCTCCACGTCTCGCGCGGTCACGCCGTAGGAGGAGGCCTTGTCCCGGTCGATCTCCACCTCCACCTGCGGGTTCTTGATCTGCAGGTCTGTGGTGACGTCGATGAGGCCGGGCAGCGCCCTCATCTTGGTTTCCAGGTCGGTGGCCACCCTGTAGAGCTCCTTCGTGTCGGCGCCCTGCAAGGTGACCTGGTAGAGGCTCTTGGCGAGCCGGCCCCCGATCTGGATCGGAGGGGGGTTCTGGATGAAGGCCATGATCCCCGGTACGGCCATGAGCTGCGGCCGCAGTTTGGCGATCTCCTGGTCCACGGAGAGCGCGCGCTGGTCGCGCGGCTTGAAGCGGATGAAGCAGATCCCCTGGTTGCTGGCCAAAAAGCCGCGGCCGCCGGCGGTGGAGAAGAAGGCGTCCACGTCGGGGTTGGCCTGGAGGATGCGGTTGATGGCCTGTTGGTGCCGGACCATGGCGTCGTACGAGATGCCTTCCTTGGCCTGGGTGAAGACCATCGCCCGGTTGGCGTCCTCGCTCGGGATGAACCCCTTGGGGATGACCGTGAAGAGCCAGCCGGTGAGGACCAGAACCGCGCCCGAGAAGATCATGACGAGCCGGCGGTGGACGATGGCCCACTTGAGCCCGCGCTCGTACCCGCCGAGCAGCCAGAGGAAGGCCTTCTCAGAGGCGTTGTAGATGCGGCCGTGGTGGACTTCCGATTGATGCTTGAGAAAGCGGCTGGCGAGCATCGGGGTCAGGGTCAGGGAGACGAAACCCGAGATGAGGATCGCCGACCCGATGGTGACCGCGAACTCGTGGAAGAGGCGCCCCAGGATGCCCCCCATGAACAGAATGGGGATGAAGACGGCCACCAGGGAGAAGGTCATGGAGAGGATCGTGAAGCCGATCTCCTTCGAGCCGTCCATGGCCGACTCGAGGACGCCCTTCCCCATTTCCATGTGGCGCACGATGTTCTCGAGCATGACGATGGCGTCGTCCACGACGAAACCCACTGCGAGGGTCAGGGCCATGAGGGAGAGGTTGTCGAGGCTGTACCCCCCCATGTACATGAGCGCGAAGGTGCCCACGATGGACATGGGCAGCGCCAGACTCGGGATCACCGTGGCGGACACGTTCCGCAGGAAGAGGAAGATCACCAGGATGACCAGGATCAGGGTGAGCAGCAGGGTGAACTTCACGTCGTTCACCGATGCCTTGATTGTCTCCGACCGGTCGTAGAGGTTGTTCAGCGTCACCGAGGCGGGAAGCTGGTGTTCGAAGGTGGGGATCAGGTCCTTCACCGCCTGGGCCACGGCGACCGTGTTGGTGCCCGGCTGCCGCCTGATCGCGAGGACCACGGAACGCTGGTTGCGGGCGTGATCGATGTACCAGGCGGAGGTCTTGTCGTTCTCCACGCTGTCGATGACGCGCCCGAGGGCCTCGAGGCGCACCGGTTGGCCGTTCCGGTAGGTCACGATGAGGGGGCGATACGCGGCGGCGTTGAGGAGCTGCCCTGAGGCCTGGACCGTGTAGGACACGTGCGGGCCGTAGAGCGTGCCCGTGGGCAGGTTGACGTTGCCCGTGCTGATGGCGGCGGACACCTGGTCCAAACCGATCCCCTTGGCGGCCAGCTTGTTGGGGTCCACCTGCACGCGGACGGCGTACTTCTGAGAGCCGTAGACCTGCACCTGGGCCACGCCGCTCACCATGGAGATGCGCTGGGCCATGAGCGTCTCGCCGTACTCGTCCACCTGGCTCATGGGGAGCGTGGGGGATGTGAGGGCGAGGTAGAGAATGGGTTGATCCGCCGGGTTCACCTTCTGGTAGGACGGCGGCGTGGGCATGCCGGTCGGGAGTTGGCCCTCCGCCACCGAGATGGCCGATTGCACGTCCAGCGCCGCGGCGTCCAGGTTGCGTTCGAGGGAGAACTGGAGCGTGATCGTGGTGGAGCCCTGGTAACTCGTCGAGGTCATCGAGTCGATGCCCGCGATGGTCGAGAACTGCTTCTCCAGCGGCAGCGCCACGGCGGAGGCCATGGTCTCGGGTGTGGCGCCGGGCAAGAAGGCGTTCACCTGAATCGTGGGGAAGTCCACGTTGGGCAGGTCGTTCACCGGCAGGAGGCGGTACCCGGTGATGCCGAAGAGGAGGATGGCCAGCATGACGAGGGTCGTCATGACCGGCCGCTTGATGAAGATCGCGGAGATGTTCATGGCGTGGCCTCGACGGGAGTGCCCTTTGCGCTCATTTCTGTCCACCTGCCGGCGCGGGTGGGGCCGCGGGAGCAGCACCGCTCTTGATCTCCACGGCGGCGCCCGGGAAGAGACGGAGTTGGCCGTCGGTGACGACCTCCTCTCCGGCCTCGAGGCCCTTCTCGATGATGACCCGGTCGTTCCGCCGCTGGCCTACGGACACCTGCCGCATCTCCACGGTGTGGTCCGGCTTGACGACGAAGAGGTACGTGCCTTGCTGTCCTTGCTGGACGGCCTTCTCCGGGACCACGACGGCGCCCTTCTTCGTGCCGAGGGTCATGGAGACCTGGACGAACGATCCGGGCCAGAGCCCCCGGTCCTCGTTGGCCACGGTCGCCTTGAGCAGGATCATGCCCGTGGTGGAATCCACGGCGTTGTTGATGAGGCTCAGCTCGCCCGAGAAGTGTCCGCCGCCGGAGGGAAGGTCTGCCGAGACCTGCAGCGGCTCGACCGCCTGCTCTCTCTTGATCTCGGCCAGTTGGTCCTCGGGAACCGAGAAGTTGACGTAGATCGGTGTGATCTGGTTGAGGACGAGGACGGGGACGTCGTTGGCCTTCACCACGTTGCCCAGTTGAATGAGGAGGTTGCTCGTCCGCCCCGGAACGGGAGCGCGGACCGTGCAGTAAGCCAGGTTGAGGCGGGCCGCCGCCACCGCCGCTTCATCGGATTGGACCGACGCTTGGAGGGCACCGGCCGAGGCGACGGCGTTGTCGTACTCCTGCTTGGTGACGTAGTCCTTGCGGACGAGTTCAGCGTAGCGCTTGGCCTGGGCTTCGGCGCTCACCAACTGGGCCTTGTCCCGCGCCAGGGCACCCTGGGTCTGTCCGAGGGCGGCCTCGTACGGGCGTGGGTCGATGACGAAGAGGACGTCGCCCTTGCGCACGTCCTGACCTTCCTTGATGGCGACCCGCGTGATCTCCCCTCCCACGACGGGCTTGATGTTGACCGAGTTGTAGGGTTCCACGGTGCCGATGGCGGTCACGACGATGGGCACGTCCTCGCGGACGGACTGGGCCGTCGTGACGGGCGCCGGAGGCACGCCGCCCATCTTCGCAGGGCCGCCGCAGGAGGCGAGGATGCCGACGGCGACGAGCGCGGCGGACACCGGCAGGGAGCGACGGCTGGCCATCGCAAAGGCGGGCATCGGACGGTTGGCGAACGGGATTCTCATGGTTTTCAATCCTTAGCCTTCTTGGTGATCTCGATCGGCTGGTCCAGCGGTGGGATGGTGCCGGTGTCGTGAGCGAGTTGCGCCAGCGCGACGTACCAGCTCGAGCGCGCGACGATCTCTTCCGCTCGGGCGCTGGCGAGGGCGGCCTGCGCGGTCAGCGCGTCGATGATCGTCCCCACACCCTCCTTGTAGCGCCCGAGCGCCACGCGCTCCGACTCCTCGGCGCTCGCAAGGAGGTCGCGGCTCGTCTTGACGAGCTGCGTCGCGGTCTTGAACGAGTAGTAGCTCTGCCACACCTCGAGGATGACCTCCTGATCGAGTGCGTCGGCCTGCGCCTGGGCGACGCCGGCGTCCTCGACGGCCTGGCGGATGTTGTAGGTGTTGGCGAAGCCGGTGAAGAGCGGAATCGTCACCAGCGCCGACGCCGACCAGTAATTGCGGTAGCTGTCGCCGAACGAAGGGTCGAAGTAGGTCCGGGAGCCCGTGGCGGAGAGGGACAACGTGGGCAGACCGTCGGAGCGGACCGACCTGACGTGCGCTGTCGCCTTCGCGGCGAGCGCCCGGGACGCCTCGAGGTCGGGCCGCCGCAACCTGGCGGTCGCGATGAGGTCCTCGACGGCGCCGGTCGCGTGATCGAGCGGCAGCTCCGACGGCAACCGCCCGACGTCGTACGGCGTGTTCGCCGGCAGCCCCATCGCGGTGGCGAGCGCTCCGCGCAGCGCGAGCACCTGTCCGTCGAAGCTCTGCTGGGCGAGAACGGCCTGCGACAGCGCCGTTCTCGCTTGCAGCACCTCGGCGATCGTGGCGAGTCCGGCATCGTGACGGGCGGTCGCTGCGTCGAGCGCCGCTTGAGCCTGCGTGACGTTGACGTTGGCGGCCTCGAGCTGCGCCTTGGCGTTGAGATAGCCGACGTATGCGGTCTCGACGCCGAGGATCACGTTCTGAACCGTCGCGTTGTGGGTCCAGTCGGCGGCGATGAGGCCGAGGTGTGCGTCCTCGACGTTCGCCGCGCGCCCGCCGAGGTCCAAGAGCAGGTAGTTGACCGTCAGCGCCGGTCCGTACGTATCGATGGTCGTGCCGGCGACCGGGGCCTGGACCGAGTAGTTCGTGCGGGTGAAGCTCGCGGTCGCGTTCACCGTCGGGTAGTACGGCGCCTTCTTGCTGCCGAGCAACGCCGCCGCCGAGCGCGCCTGCAGGAACGATGCGCGGGTCAGCGGGTTGTTCTCCAGCGCGATCTCGACGACCTGGGCCATCGTGATCGTCGCGCCCGGCTTGAGCAGGGCCTCGGGGATCGCCGGCTGCGCCGTCGGCGCCGCTGCCGGCTGCGCCGAGAGCGAAACCTGGTGGGCCGGGCTGTCCGGCACGGGCGCGGGAGGTCCCCCGGCCGACGCGGCGCCCGCGACGGCGAAGGCCGCGATGCAGGCGGCGGCTGCGGCGCGTACACGCGCGCGCCGGAACGGTTGTGACGAGATAAAGGGCATCGGTCGATCTCCACGGGGGCGCGGGGCCTGGCCCCGGGCAGGGACAACGTCTAGGGTAAAAGCAAGAAGAAGGCTTTTCATTCCGCAGCCTCAGCGCTCGCGCGCACGCCGGCCGCCGAGAAGCGCACGATGTGAGCGACCATCTCCGGCAGCGGCGGCAACCCGGCTTCCCACGCCGGGTCGAGCCTGGCGCGTCCTTCCCGCTGCGCCACCTGGAGGAGTTGTCCGACGATCTCGAGGACGCAGGCTCGGGCCGACCGTGGGGTGAGGCCTGGGGTCGTCGTCATCAGCGCCTCCACCAGGACCTGGTGCACCGGCTCGATGAACTCCGACTTGAACAACTCCGCAGGCAGTTGGGGGTCGAGCATCTCCCTGGTGAGCAACGCCATGAGCAGGTGGCCCCGGCCGCGGTCGACGAGGGGTTCGAGGAACGCCGCCGCGAAGGCGCCGAGCACGGCCTCCAGCGACCCGGTGCCGCTGCGCGCCTCGCTGATGCTCGCGATCCGCCGGTCGCGCAGCTCTACCAACCGGTGGCGGAACACCTCGAGGTACAGGTTCTGCTTGCCGCGGAAGTGGTAGTTGACTGCCGCCAGGTTGCACGCGGCCAAGGACGTGATGTCGCGCACCGAGGTGGCCGCGAAGCCGTGCTCCGCGAAAAGGGTTTCAGCGACGTCCAGGAGGCGTTGCCGCGTCTGGGCTCCCTGCTCGACGTGGGACGGGTTGTGTGGGGTTGACACGGGCGATCGACGGTCCAATCCAAACGCTTATATCAAACGGCCGTATGAATTGTCAACACTCGACGACTGCCCGCTGCCCACGGGCCCCTACGCGATCTCCAGGCGCCGGAAGAGCAAGGAGGGCGTGGTGACGGCACAGGCGAGGGAGAAGCTCTCGCTGTCGCCCCCCACGGCGGTGAGGCCGCCGAGGAGGCGTCGCAGCGAGCCGCGCACGGTCACGAGCGGGTGCGCGGCGGCGGGCCTGCCGTGGCGAACCGCGACCGCGGCGGCGCGCAGCTCGAAGCGGCCGCTGGCGACGTCGAGCTGGACGGCGCCGGCGGGGATGGCGAGGTAGAAGCCGTCCTCGAGACGGGCGAGCAGCTCCGCTTGCTGCAACGCCACGTCGGGGATGACGACGAGGTTCGCCGGGCCGGCGTGCGGGGGGTGGCGGTAGGAGGGGCGGACGGCGCCGCCGGGCGCGCATCCGGTGGCCTCCGCGTCGGCCCAGGTGGCCAGCCGCTCGCGCACCCGGCCGCCTGCAATCAGCTCGATCCGGCGGGCGGGCAGCCCTTCCCCGTCCCAAGGGAGCGGAAGCAGGCCCGCCGGGCCGGGCCGGTCGTCCACCAGCCGCCAGGCGCGCGCGACCCTCGCGGCGCCGATCGTGTCGGCTCCGGCGGTCAACCGCTGGGCGAGCGCCGCGACGAGCGGGGCCGCCACCGCAGGCGCCAGAATGACATCGGCGAGCTGGCGGCCTGGGGGCCGGCCCCGGGTGGCCAGGAGCGCAGCCTCGCGGGCGCGCTCGGCCACCGCCTCGGGGTCGAAGTCGCCGAGCGCCCCAGCGGCGAAGTGGAAGTGGCGCCAGGGGCCTTCGCGTGGCGCCACGAGCAACTCGAGCACCGCGCCGCCCGCGCTCGCCAGGGTGTGGAACCCCTCCCCGGTGGCGAGGGCGGCCGCCGAGGATCCGGCCAGTCCCCGGAGCTGCACGAGCGCGAGCCCGTGGTTGCCCGCCGCGAAGCGGCTGGCGACGTCCTCGACGATCGAGCCGAGACGGTCGCCGTCCGGAGGTTGGAACTGGAGCGCTGCCGCGCTGCTGCCGAGGACCGAACGGGGGGAGAGGGTCGGCGGCGGGCCCCATCGCGGCCAACGCGGCGCGCGCGGCGTCGCGTCCTGCGCGCGCGCCCGAGCCGGACGCGGCGGCGAAACCGGCGCGGCCGCCGCCGGCGATGCGGCAGGCGACGCCGAACTCGCGGCTCGAACGGCGCTCGAGAGAACCGTCGCGTCCGCGGTGGAGGTGAACGCTCTCACCGAGCCGCGCGAACGCTTCGAAGCGTACGCCGTGCCCCGACAACGCCTCGCCGGCGCTGTGGAGCGCGGCCAGGAGAAGATCGGCCACGGCCCTCACCGGATCTCCATCCCTTCCAGCAGCAGCCACGGCGCGACCGCGCCGGCGGGTACGGCCTCGCCGTCCTTGCCGCACCACCCGGGTTCCGGCGCCGCGGCCGCGGGCTCGGCGGCCGCGAGGATCCCGCGGGCGAGCGTGGCGACGGTCCCGACGAGCGTGAACGGCGCGAGGCGCTGCCGCCGGCTGCCGCCGCGCAGCGCGAACGCTGTCTGGACGTGCAGCAGGATGGCGCCCGAGGCCGGCTCGAGCGTGCCCGAGGACACGGAAACCACCTCGACCGCGGCGTCGCCGCGCGGCGGCCGGGGCAGCGGAAACCTCGCCTCGACGATCAGGTTCGACATGCGCGGCCGGGGAGGTGTGTGCACGCCGGCCCGGCGGGCGTTGCCCGGCCGCACGCCGAGCGCCTCCGCCGTGCCGCGATCGGCGAGCTCGCCGACCAGGACCCCGTCGGCGAGGAGCGGGCGGGGGGCGGCCGCCTCACCCTCGTCGTCGGCGGTGAACCCGCCCGGGAGGTCGCCCCGGGTGGGGTCGTCGGTGACCGAGAGGGAAATCTTGAGGATGCGCTGACCGCCACGGCCCGCCCACGGCGAGCCCCCCCGTAGCAGGATGTCGCCCTCGAGCGGGTGGCCGATCAGCTCGTGAACGAGGACGGCGGCTGCGGCCGGTGCGAGCAGCGCCCGCGTCGGGCCGGGGCGCGCCGCGGTGACCGCGGCCGGGAGCTCGACGTCCGCATCGGGTGCCGGAAGCCCTGGCCAGCACGTGAGCGCGCGGCGGCCGTCGCGGAACGTGACCTCGGCGAGCTCGGGACGGGACACGGTGACCGCGCTGCCGCCCGTCAAGACGGCCGCCCAGCCCCAGCGCCAGCGCACGGCGCTCCAGGAGGGTGGGAACGCCGGCACCGTCGCCTCGAGCACCGGCGTCTCGGGGAACCGCGGCACGGCGAACGCGGGCAACACACGGCTGGTGACCCCGAGCAGGCCGGCGAGCGCTGGGCGGTCGAGGCCGTCGCTGGAGGCGAACGCGCCGTCGCGACGCACGGCGGCGCCCTCGCGCAGCAACGTCTCCCGCGCGACGACGCGGCCGGCGGCGAGACGCCAGAACGCCTCGGCGCGGCGCTCGAGGTAGACGTCGACCAGGCCCGCGACGCGGGCGCGCGCCACCGCCGCGGCGAGCTCAGCCAGACCGGATCGTTCGTCCCGTTCCATCACGTCGCCGTGATAGCATAGTCCGCTTTCCGGCACGGCCGGACGACGGTTGGGGGGCGACGTGGGCGACGACGTCCGCAGGCGGATTGCTGAGCTCGAAGCCACGAGCCTGGAGGGGGGCGGGAAGGAGCGCGTCGAGCGGCAGCACGCCGCGGGCAAGCTCACGGCGCGCGAGCGGCTGGACCTGCTCCTCGACCCCGGGTCGTTCGACGAGGTGGACCGCCTCGTCGCCCACCGCAGTCACGATTTCGGCATGGAGCGCCAGCGCATCCCGGGCGACGGCGTCGTCACGGGTTTCGGCCGCATCGAGGGCCGCCAGGTCGCCGTCTTCGCGCAGGACTTTACCGTCTTCGGCGGCTCGCTTTCCGAGGCGCACGCGGAGAAGATCTGCAAGATCATGGACCTCGCCCTCAAGTTCGGGGTTCCGATCATCGGGCTCAACGACTCGGGGGGAGCCCGCATCCAGGAAGGGGTCGTCTCGCTCGCCGGCTACGCCGACATCTTCCTGCGCAACACGATCGCGTCAGGCGTCGTGCCGCAGATCTCGGCGATCCTGGGGCCGTGCGCGGGCGGCGCGGTGTACTCGCCGGCGATCACCGACTTCGTGTTCATGGCGAAGAGCTCGAGCTTCATGTTCGTCACCGGCCCCGAGGTGATCCGCACCGTGACCCACGAGGACGTCACCATGGAGCGCCTCGGCGGCGCCGCCACCCACAGCCAGGTCTCCGGCGTCGCGCACTTCGCCTGCGAGGACGACCTCGACACGATGGGGAACATCCGGCGCCTGGTGGGTTTCATCCCCGCCAACAACGCCGCCGACCCGCCGGTGCGCCCCACCGCCGACCCGCCCGACCGGGAGGACGCGGCGCTCGATGCCCTCGTCCCCGCCGACCCCAACAAGCCCTACGACATCAAGGAGCTCATCCGCGGAATCGCCGACGAGGGCGAGTTCTTCGAGGTCCACGCCCACTTCGCCCGCAACATCGTGGTCGGCTTTGTGCGCATGGCCGGACGTCCGGTGGGGGTCGTGGCCAACCAGCCCGCGCACCTCGCCGGCGTGCTCGACATCAACGCCTCGGTCAAGGCGGCGCGCTTCGTCCGCTTCTGCGACGCGTTCAACGTGCCGTTGCTGATCCTCGAGGACGTGCCCGGGTTCCTCCCCGGCGTCGAGCAGGAGCATGGCGGCATCATCCGGCAGGGCGCCAAGCTGTTGTTCGCCCTCGCCGAGGCCACCGTCCCGAAGGTCACCGTGATCACCCGCAAGGCGTACGGCGGCGCCTACTGCGTGATGGGCTCCAAGCACATCCGCACCGACTTCAACTTCGCTTTCCCCACTGCGGAGATCGCCGTGATGGGGCCGCAGGGGGCGGTGAACATCCTCTACAAGCGCGAGATCGAGCGCGCGCCCGACCCCGAGGCGAGGCGCGCCGAGCTGGTGCGCGAGTACGTCGCGAAGTTCGCGAACCCGCTGGTCGCCGCCGAGCGGGGGTACGTCGATGCTGTGATCGCCCCGCGCACGACGCGCCGCCGCGTCATCGCGGCGCTCGCGCTCGCCGCCAACAAGCGCGACTGGATGCCCGCGAAGAAGCACGGGAACATCCCGTTATGAGACCGGGGCTCGGGAGTCGGGGCTCGGGACTCGAGGAAAGATCCCGCTCGTGGATGGGTGTGCGAACCCCGAGCCCCGAGCCCCGAACCCCGGGGTGGGTTTGGGCGTGAGGATTCTCATCGCGAACCGGGGGGAGATCGCGGTCCGGCTGATCCGTGCCTGTCGCGAGCTCGGACACGAGAGCGTCGCGGTCTACTCGGACGCCGACCGCCTCCAACCGCACGTCCTCGCGGCCGACCTCGCGGTGCGGATCGGGCCGCCTCCGGCGCGCGCTTCGTACCTCGACCAGGAGGCAGTACTGGCGGCGGCGAGCGCGACCGGGGCGGGCGCGGTCCACCCGGGGTACGGCTTCTTCGCCGAGAACCCCGCGTTCGCGCGCGCGGTCGAGGCCGCGGGCATGGTGTGGATCGGCCCGCCGCCGGCGGTGATCGAACTGCTCGGCGCCAAGACCGCGGCGCGCGAGGTCGCCCGCCGTGTGGGCGTCCCCGTCGTGCCGGGGAGCGAGCCGCTGGCGGACGCGGCGGCCGCCCGCGCGTTTGCGGCCGAGATCGGCTACCCGATCCTCCTCAAGGCGGTCGGCGGAGGCGGCGGCAAGGGAATGCGCGCCGTCCACGCCGAGGCGGATATCGCCGAGGCGCTTGCGCGCGCCAAATCGGAAGGCAAGGCGTTCTTCGCCGACGACCGTGTCTACGCAGAGAAGCTCATCGAGCGCCCGCGCCACGTCGAGATCCAGATCCTCGGCGACCGTGACGGCACGCTCGTCCACCTCGGCGAGCGCGAGTGCTCGCTGCAGCGCCGCCACCAGAAGGTGTTCGAGGAGTGCCCGTCGCCGGCGGTGGACGCCGCGCTGCGGGCGCGCATGGGCGAGGCGGCGCTCGCCGTCGCCCGCGCGGCCGGCTACCGCTCGGCGGGCACGGTGGAGTTCCTGCTGGCGCCGACCGGCGAGTTCTACTTCCTCGAGGTCAACACGCGGCTGCAGGTCGAGCACCCGGTCACCGAAGCGGTGTACGGGGTGGACCTCGCCCAGCTCATGATCCGCGAGGCGCTCGGCGAGCGCGTGTCGCTGCGCCAGGACGACCTCGTCGCCCGCGGCCACGCCCTCGAGTGCCGCATCTACGCCGAGGACCCGCTGCGCGCCTTTGCGCCGTCGCCGGGGACGATCCACCACCTCGAGCGCCCCGGCGGTCCCGGCGTCCGCGTCGACAGCGGCGTGCGCGAGGGCTCGGTCGTGCCGCTCGACTACGACCCGATCCTGGCGAAGCTCGTGGTGTGGGCCGAGGACCGGCCGCGCGCCCTCGCCCGCCTGCGGCGGGCGCTCGCCGAGTACCGCATCTCCGGGATCGCGACCACGCTGCCGCTGTTCCGCCTCCTGCTCGACGTCCCCGAGTTCGCCGCCGGCGCCCTGCACACCGGGCTCCTCGACGAACTGCTGGCGCGCGGGCCGGTGCAGGCGCAGGAGGCGGTCGTCGAGCCCGACCTCGAGCGCGCGGCGATCGTGGCGGCGGCGGTGCTCGCCGCGCGCGAGGCCGAGCGGCTCCCCGCCGACGGCTTCGAGGCGGCGGAGCGCGACGGCCGCGGCTGGCGCCTCGCCGGGCGGCGCGACCTCCACGGGGGGCAACGGTGATGCGCTGGTGGGTCGAGCGCGACGGCCGCCGCGTCGAAGTGGCGGTGCAACGGCTCGATGGCGCGTGGGAAGTCAGCGTGGACGGGACCGCCAACCGGGTCGAGATGCTGCCGCTCCACCCCGGGCTCGACGCGCTCTTCTGCCCGGACGGGCGCAACTTCGGCGTCGCGAGCCAGCGCCTCGCCCGCAACCACTACCGGGTTGCCCTCGGCCAGCGCCAGTTCGAGGTGCGGCTGCGCGATCCCCTCGACCGCGAGGCGTCCGGCGCCGCGGCGCACGCCGGACCGCACGAGTTGCGCGCTCCGATCCCCGGGCGCGTGGTCAGCGTGGCGGTTGCCGAGGGGGACGAGGTGGAGGCTGGCCAGACGCTCGTCATCCTCGAGGCGATGAAGATGGAGAACCAGATCTGCGCCGAGGGCCCAGGCCGCGTCGAGCGCATCCTCGTCGCCCCCGGCGTCACCGTCGAGGGCGGCCAGGTGCTCGTCGTCGTGGCGTAGCCTCTGGAACGACAGGGCACCGGGGACGGAAGAGGCGGGGTCCGTCGTCCGTGGTCACAGAATCGCGGCAGCGCCGTGCCGGCCGCCCGCCGCGCGGCTCGCTCTTCCCGTGTTGCCGGCCAATCGCGGCGCCGGTCCAACAGTGTGGGATCAGAACCGGCGCTCCAGCGAGCCGGCGTAGCCGGTGAACTCGGCGTAGCCCTCACCTGAGACGGAGCCCGTGACCGCCACCGGGCCTTCCCAGTAGATCGTCCCGGTCGAGCGGCGCGCGTCGAGCTCGGCGTCGGCGACCTCGGGCCGCACCTCGAGGTCGAGGCCGGCGACCGGCACCGTGACGCGGGCGCGCGCCGGGTAGCGCGCGCCGGTGCGCGGGCTGGTCCACCAGGTGAGGGGGACGAAGCTGAAGTCGCCGGCCGCCAGGCGGCGCGTCGAACCGTCGCGCGCCACCAGCGTGCCGGCCGATTCGGGCGCCGGCGTGCCGTCGGCCAACCGCAAGCGGTAGAGCATCAGGTCGCGCCCGTCGGCCAGGCGGAAACCGAGCCAGTCCCAGCCGACGACGCCGGGTCCGAGCTGGCTCGTCCCCCACTCGTGGTCGAACCACGCCTCGCCGCGCACGGCCACGGCGCGCCCGCCCACCTCGAGGGTGCCCCGCGCCGCCAGTCGCGGGTAGCTGACGTACACCGAGGCGTTCCCCGCCCCCGGCCCCTTGCGCGAGAGCCCCGCATCCCCCTCGAGGACGAGCCGCTTCGACGGGGCGAGCTCGAGCCGCACGCCGATGGCGGCGCCGCGATCGCCGGCGGCAAGGGTCACCGTGCCGTCCGGCGAGCGCCGCATCGCCCAGTCGTCGAGGACGAGGTCGAGGTCGCCCTCGGCGGCGCCGGCGAGGCCGCCGCCGATGCGGCGGACGCGCTCGGCGAACCGCAACCGGCCGGCTCCGATCTCGGCCACGGCGAGGTTCGCGGCGAGGACCTGGCGGGCACGAAGTGCGGACTCCCCTGGCCGGGGCGGACCGGGTTCGACCCCCTGGCGGAAGAACGTGAGCTGAAACCCGAACCGTTTGCCGGCGGGATCCGCGAGCTGGCCGGTGACGTACCACCACTCGGTCTGGAACGCCGGGTGGGCGCCGTGGTCGCGGGGAAACTGTAGAACGGGAGGCGCGCTCACCGTCTGCCACGCGGCCGCGGCGAGCGCCGGCGCGCCGAGGAGAAGGGCGAGCCCGCGCGACACGCTACCCCTCCTCCCGCAGGGCGTCGCCCGGGTGCATGCGGGCGGCGGCGAGCGCGGGGGCGAGCCCCGCCAGCAGGCACGCCGCCGTCACCAGCGCGGCGGTGGCGGCCAACGACCCCCAGTCAGGCAGGAAGCGGAGCGTCCAGCCGAACGACTGGACGTTGACGACCTTGACGAGCACGAGGCCGATCCCGAGGCCGGTCGCGAGGCCGGCCGCGGCCCCCGCCAGCCCGAGCAGCGCCGCCTGGCCCGCGACGACGCCCGCCACCTGCGCCCGCGTGCCGCCGAGCGAGCGCAACAAGGCGAGGTCGCGGCGGCGCTCGCCGAGCAGCGCGAACAGCACGGTGAGCACCGCCAGCACCGCCACCCCGGCCGCCACGGTCTGCAACGCCCGGGTGATCGCGAAGGTGCGGTCGAAGATCGCCACGACCTCGGCGCGCAATTCGCGGTTGAGAAGCGGCTCCACTAGGAAGCGCCCGCCGAGGGCGGCGAGGAGGCGCTCGCGGGCGGCGCGCGGGTCCGTCCCCGGCGGCAGGAACAGCGCCAGATCCTGCGGGCCGTCGTCGGGGTAGACGGCGAGGAAGTCGGCGTTGTCGATCACGACCATCCCCTGGGGGTGGGAGTAGTCGTAGAAGACGCCCTCGATGCGGCGGGTGAGCGTCCCGCCCGGGACGCCGAGCGTGATCGTGTCGCCTTCCCCGACGTGGAACCGGGTCGCGAACGGCTCGCCGACCACCGCGGCGTGGTGCGCGAGCGCCGCGGCGAACACAACGCGCGAGTCGCGGCCGTCGCGGAACGTGACGCCGCCGCGCCGGGCGACGACGGGGAACGCGCCGCCGGAGAGCGCCACCTGCTCCCCGTGGAAGGTGGCCGCCGCGGTGTGGAACGGGTCCACGGCGTCCTTGCCGAATAGGCGCTCGGCGACCCGCACCACCTCGGGGTCGAGCCGCCCGACCTGGACGCCGGTGTCGGCGGCGAGTGGGCGGACCCAGATGTCGGCGCGCATCCCCTGGTTCGCCCAGTCGATGACGGTGGCGCGGAACGAGTGCACCATCGTGCCGATCGCCACCGCGAGCGCAACCGCGACGCCGACGGCACCGGCCGCCCAGCTCGCCCGGCGGCGTCCGGCGGCGAGCGCCGCGATCGCGAGGCGCACCGGCGTCCGTTCCGCAGCGCGGGCGAGCGGCGCGGCGGCGCGGCGGGCGAGGAGGTCGAGGAGCGGCGAAGCGCTGACGAGCAGCACGCCGAGCAGCGCCAGGCTGGCGAGGAGGGCGGCCACCGGCAGGTCGTGCCACGCGGGGGCGCGGGCGAGCGCCACCGCAATGGCGGCGAAGGCGAGCGCCAGCGCGACCGCGCGCCGGCGCGACGGCCGGCGGAGGAACTCGGGCCGTTCCGCGGCAAGCCCCTGCAGCGGCGGCGTGCGCACCGCCTCGACGAGCGGCAGCGCGGCGGCGAGCAGCGACGCGCCCAACCCGACTGCGATCCCGGCCGCCGCCAGCCACAACGGCAGCCGGATCTCGGTGGCGGGGATGCCGCGTACCACCGCGGCCACCGTCGAGCGCACGCTGGCGAGCGCCGCGCGGGCGCCGAGGACGCCGCCCGCGACCCCGAGGGCGCCGCCCAGGACGCCGATGCCGGCCGCTTCGACCAGCACGGCCCGCGCGAGCTGGGCCCGGGAAGCGCCGAGCGAGCGCGCCAGCGCGAGGATGCCGCGCCGCTGCACCACCGAGGTGGCGAGGGTGGTGGCCACCAACACCGCGCCGACGAACAGCGAGACCCCCGAGAGCGCGGCGAGGTTGAACTCGAGGGCGCGCACCATGCGCGAGGTCGCGCTCGCCCGTGCGCGCGGCTCCTCGACGGTGACGCCCGCGGGGAGCAGGCGGCGGACCTCGGCGGTCAGACTGGCCTCGTCCACGCCGCGGCGGGGGACGAGCTCGATGCGGTCGAGCCGGCCGAGGCGGCCGAACAGCTCCTGTGCGAGCGCGACGTCCATCACCACGACGCGGTCCCAGGCGGAACCGAAGCGGCGCGGGGAAAACGTCCCCGCCACGGTCAGACTCGCGCGGCGGGCGCGCACCGAAAGCTCGAGCCGGTCGCCAGGGCGCAGTCCCAGACGAGCGGCGAGGCGCGCCGGCAGGAGGACTCCGCGGCCGGCCAGCAGGGTCGCGACCTCGTGCGGGGACGGGAGCGCGGTCGCCGCGGGTTCGATGGCGCGGACCTGGTCGTCGAGCAGGAGGTCCACCCCCAGCACGCGGACGGCGTCCCCGAGCGCCGGCAGCAGCGCGATCTCCTCGATCACCGGCGCCACCACCGCGTCGCCCGTGAGCGGCCGCAGTCGCCCGAGGAACGCTTCGGGCACGCCGTCGGGGCCGGTCACCTCCAGACGTGCGCGGCCCGCGACCTCCTCGACCCCTTGCTCGAGCGCGGCCACCGCCGCGCGGCTCGCCGCGACCGTGGCCACCAGCGCCGCGATCCCGGCCGCCACGCCGACCACGGTCGTCAGCAGGCGGAGCGGCCTCCGGCGGGCCGGCCTCAGGACGAGGGTGCGCAGGAGCACGGCTACGGCACCGCCTCGATCGCGCCGTCGCGCATCCGGATCACGCGATCTGCGGCGGTGGCGATCGCCTCGTCGTGGGTGGCGAGCAGGAGCGCGCTCCCCTCCTCGCGGCGCAGTCCGTCCATGAGCCGGAGGACCGCCTCCCCGGAGGCCGAGTCGAGCGCCCCGGTCGGCTCGTCGGCGAGAACCACCGCGGGGCGGTGCACGAGCGCCCTGGCGACCGCTGTGCGCTGCTGCTCGCCCCCGGAGAGCTGCGCCGGGAAGTGGTCCTTACGGTGGGTCAGGCCGACGCGGCGGATCAACTCGAGCACCCGGGCGGAGTCCCTGCCGCCGTCGAGCGCGAGCGGGAGCGCGATGTTCTCCTCGACGGTCAAGTGGGGCATCAGGTGGAACGACTGGAACACGATCCCGGTCGAGTGCCGTCGCGCCTGCACGAGCACCGACTCGCCCGCGGTCGCGAGGTCGGCGCCGGCGACGATCACCGCCCCGGAATCCGGGCGATCGACGCCGGCGATGAGGTTGAGCGTGGTGGACTTGCCGCACCCAGACGGGCCGACCAGCGCGACCATCTCGCCGCGGGCCAGCGTGAACGAGACGTCGCGCAGGGCGTGGACGAGCTCGTCGCCGCGGTGGTAGCTCTTGCTCACCCCGACCAGCTCGACGACGGCGACCATGAGCGCAGTCTAGAACGGCGCGGCGTACGAGTCGCCCCCGGCCGCCCGGCGCAGCTCGTCCTCGAGGTCGTCGAGGGCGGCCAGGCACATAACGCCGGGTCGCAGCTCCGGCAGCATCTGCGCCCCGGCGCCGCCGATCCAGAGCGCCACCGTGGGCGCCAGCGCCGCGCGCAGACGGCTGACCTGCCTGGCGGTGGCAGGGAGCGCGGTTCGCCGCGTGACCGAAACCCCGACCGCCAGGGGGTCGAGCCGCGCCGCGGCGCCCGCGATCTCCGCGACCGGCGTCTGAGCTCCGAGGATCCGCACGCGCCGGCCGGCGAGGACGGTCACGAGCGCCGCGACGTGCAGCCCGATGGTATGACGCTCGCCGGGGAGCGTTGCGAGCACGACGGGCCGTCCTTTGGCGCCGTGCTCGAGCGAGGTCCGCAGGGCGCGCAGGGTGTCCTCCACGATTTCGGAGAGGAAGTGCTCGTGCTTGATGTCGATGCGGCCGGCCTCCCACGCGTCGCCCACCGTGGCCGTGAGCGGCGTCAGCCTCTCGCGCAGAAAAGCGTGCGCGCCGAGGCCCGCGTACGCTTGGGAAAGGCTGCTCACGATCCCCTCGCGGTCAAACTCGCGGACTCTCTCGAGGACCCCGACCGACCACTCCACCCCGGCGTCGGCGCCGTGGCGCGGTGCGCCGACGATCCTCTGCAACCCCTCGTGCGGGAGCGGGACCACATCGCCGGCACGGTGGCCGAGGCCGATCGCCTGCGCGATCAGCCGCAGGTGGGCGACCTGCTCCTCGGTGTAGCGCCGGTGACCGGACGGCAGCCGCACCGGCCGCGGGAAGCCGAACCGCCGCTCCCAGGCGCGCAGCGTGTGCGGCCCGATCCCGGTGCGGCGCGTGACCGCAGCCATCGGCCACAGCGGCGGCTGATTGCCGGCCACGCCGGCGTGCGCCCTCATCGTCCGGCCCCTCGCTCGGCCTCGGCGGCACGCTCCACGGCGTCCCGCAATCCGGCGGCGGCCTCCGGGCCGTAGCCGTCGGCGTTGAACCAGGCGACCGTCCCGTCGGCGTCGAGCAGCACCACGTGGGCCGTCAAGCCCCCGTGGTCGCCCAGGAACTCCCGCAGCACGGCGCCGTCGCGGTAGACCGTGACGACGTTTGGCCACATCGCCGGCGGCACGCCGCGGCGCATCCCGCCGTCGATCCAGCCGGCGAGCGGCCGCCAGGCGGTGCTCGCGATCGTCGGCACCTCCAGGAAGCGCACCGCGGGGAGGTCGCGGCCCAGCATCTCGATCCAACGGCCGATATCCGCCTGCGTGCCGCGCCGGTACGCCACCAGCAGCACGACCGGCGCGCCGGCAAACGCCTCCGGCAGGCGCACGCTCTCGCCGGCCAGGGACCGACCGGAGACGCTGGGAAACGTGCGCCCGACTGCGGCGGGCGCCGCGGAGGGCGCAGGAGCTTCGGTCATCACGCTGATCACAACGGCGACCGCCGCCGTTTTCATCCCCGCTGCCGGGTGCCGCGCGTGTAAGATATTGGTAAGGCGTCTCATGGGCACCGCAACCCTCCTGCTCGTCGGCTGGGTCCTGATGGCCGCGATGATGGCGGCGCTGTGGCTCGTGCAGCGCGCGCGACGCGATGCCGGCGTCGTGGACGTCGGCTGGGCGGCCGGCCTCGGCGTGTTGGCGATCCTGTACGCGGCCGCCGGCGGCGGCGACCCGTGGCGGCGAGCCCTGGTGGGGGTCATGGCGGGCGGGTGGTCGCTGCGCCTGGCCTGGTATCTCCTCGCCGACAGGATCGTCGGCAAGCCGGAGGACGGGCGCTACCAGGAGTTGCGGGCGCGGTGGGGCGAGCGGGCGCAGGCGCGCTTCTTCGTCTTCTTCCAGGCGCAGGCCGTGGCCGATGTCGTGCTGTCGCTGCCGTTCCTGGTGGCGATGCGCGGCGGCGTTGCGCTGGGCGCGGCCGGCCTCGCCGGCGTCGCGGTCTGGGTCGTCGCGGTGCTCGGCGAGGCGCTCGCGGACGCCCAGCTCGCTCGCTTCCGCGCCGATCCCGCCAACCGCGGCGCGACGTGCCGGATCGGTCTCTGGCGGGCCTCGCGCCACCCGAACTACTTCTTCGAGTGGCTGCACTGGTGGTCGTACGTGTTGCTGGCGCTCGGCTCGCCGGCGTGGTGGGTCTCGCTCGTCGGTCCAGCGCTGATGCTCTACTTCCTGCTCAAGGTCACGGGGATCCCGGCCACCGAGGCGCACGCACTCGCCTCCCGCGGCGAGGAGTACCGCGAGTACCAGCGCACCACCAGCGCGTTCGTGCCGTGGTTCCCGAAGAGATAGGGCGCAGGGCAGCGGTCTCCGGGGAGACGTGGTCCGTGATCCGTGGTCCGTGGTCAAAGAGACAAAGCGCAGGGCACAACGAGCGGTAGCGCCAGGCGTCAGTTCCAGTTCTTCAGGCGCGGCCACACCTTCTCGAGCGTCCACCCCCGCGGCTTGCGGCAGAGGAAGAGCGTGAAGTGCTCCTGCGCCATCGCGTACTCCTGGCCGATCTCGGCGACCGGCCGGACGTCCTCGAACTCGCGCTCCAGCACCTCGCGCCGGTCGCCGAGGACGAGCATGACGTCGCCGGTGTACCCGCGCGGCCCCCAGTACCAGTAGGTGAGGTGCCCGCTGATCGCCTTGGGGAGCCCGAGCGCGGGGCCGTAGAAGTCGATCGCGCCCGCCTCCCCGTAGTCGTTGGCGAAGATCGCACAGCGTTTGCGCTCGGCGGCGGAAAGGGCGAAGTACGCTTTGGCGACGGCCCGCGCCATCTCCGGCCAGCCGAAGCGGTCGGCGAAGAGCTGCGGCAGGGCGCTCGCCTTACGGTGCTCGATCCGGGGTTGGTTGAGGTGGATCGCGTGCGTGTACCGCAGGTACGTCTCGGGCGGCAAGAGCGGCATCGCGATCGGCGCCAGGACCGCAGCGGCGAGCGCCACGGCGCCTGTGTACGCCGTCCGCATCCATCCCCGTCCGGGGCGGGCGAGCCACGCTTCGAGCGCCACTGCCCCGGCGGCGAACAGGAGCGGGTAGGCGGGGAGCGGGTAGTAGACGCGGCCGTGGACGGCCAGCAGTATCGCGATCGTGACGACGTAGGCGAGCCCGAGCGCCCGGTACGGCCGGGCGGCCCGGCCCACGAGCAGGCGCCAGAGGCCCGCCAGCCAGATCGGGGCGGCGAGCGGTCCGGTGAAGACGAGCTGCTGCGCCATGAACTGCAGCGGCGAGAGCTCGACGTTGCGGCCGTTGCGGCGGATGTTGGCGAGCTGCTCGAGGTGAGGGAAGTGGTGCTGGATCATCCAGATCACGTTGGGCAGGAAGATTAGGAAGGCGATCGCGCCGCCCGCCACGAACCAACGGTTCGCGATCAGCCGGCGTTCCGGCGTGAGCAGCAGGCCGGCCACGAGGGCGAAGCCGAACAGCAGCATCGTGTCCTTGTTCTCGAGCCCGATCCCCGCGAGCAGGCCGAACAGGAGCCACAGCTTCGTGTTGCCGGTCCCGATGATGCGGAGAAGCACGAGCGCGCACCCCATCCACAGCAGCGGCTCGATCGAGTTCATCGACAGGTAGCTGGCGACGAGGAGGTTGCCGGGCGCGGTCGCGACGGCGAGGGCGGCGAGCCCCTGCGCGAACCGCTTCCCGCCCAGTTGGCGCACCAGCGCGCCGGCGAGCAGGACGAGGCCGGCGCCGGCGAGCGCCGGGAACAGCCGGATCGCGACCATCGAGTCGCCGAACAGGGCGCGCGCGAGCCACGCCTGCACCGCCGTCAGCGGCGGCATGTCCACGTACCCCCACGCGAGGTGCTCCCCGCAGGCCAGGAAGTACAGCTCGTCGATGAACAGCCCGTAGAGGTTGGCCGCGGCGAGGTGGAGCGCGAGCGTGCCGGCGGCGATCAGGCCGACGATCGCCGACCCGCTCCTCCACCGGTGCACGAGCGCGGCGCGCAGGCTGCCGCCGGTCAACATCTCGCGCTGCCGGCGGCGACGAAGAGGTCGTGGTACTCGCGCAGGTCCTCGGCCCAGTTGCCGGGCGCCAGCACGTGGTGGTTCCCGAGCGGGCGCTCGAGAAGCTCGCGGGCGCCCGCGGCGAGGCGCACGAGCACCTGCGTGCGGCAGCGCTCCGGGTGGTCGCCGTTGGCGACGATCTCGGCGTCCGAGACGAACAGGGCGCGCAGGTCGGCGCCGCCGACGCGGGCCACGGTGGCGGGCCCAAGTGGGACCTCGCCGGCGATGCCGACGCCGAGCGACGACTCGAAGTGCGAGCGCAGCGAGTAGCGCGACACGAGGCGGCGGGCGATCGTGCAGTGCGCCAGCCACAGCGTGCCGGCCGCCGGGTCGACCTCCTGCGGGTTCGCCATGAACCCCGGCCGGCCAGGTCGTCAGCTGCATCCAGAGCAGCGTCAGCGCCGCCGGAACGTCGCCCTCGCACCCCGCCACGATGCCCTCGTCCTGCAGCCGCGAGAGCGCCAGACAGCCGGTCGTGCCGGCCCCGGTCACGAGGTCGAAGCAGCGCACCGTGCACGCGTCCAGGCGGTGGGCGCGGACGACGGCGCCGAGCGCGACGGTCACGCGCGCGGCGGCGTCGAGATCGAGCGGTGACGGCTCGCGAACCGTCTCGGCGCCCGCCGTGGCGTCGTTCCGCGCGCACTCCGTCTCGTCGGCATCAGCGTCGCGCAACGCCTCGAAGACCTCCTCCATCGGGACGTCGACGACCGCCGGGCCCCACGTCGCCTGGACGAGCTCCGCGGAGGGCGTGCTCGCGACGAGCCAGTCGGACGGGACGCCGATGCGGCCCAGGCGCACGGAGTGCAGGCGACGGCGCACCTCGAGGTGGCTGGCGAGGCGCGCGAGCGAGCGGTCACTGGAGTCTTGGAGCTGGAAGATCCGCCCGGGCCGTCCGTGCTGCCGCAGGTGGCCCAGGACCTCGAGTGCGGCGGGGAGCGAGTTCAGCCCGGCGTGCGCGAGCAGGAACACCGGCCCCGGCAGCCGTTCAGCCGCCGCCAGCGCGAGCCGCTCGCTTCCCCCGGTGACGAGGAGCAGGGCGTCGGGCGGCTCGCCCTCGCCGTCCACGAAGCGGTGGGCGACCCCGCGCCGGTCGAGAAGCGCCGCGGCACGGCCGATCGCCGCGGCGACCTGGGCTGGGGGGTTCAATTCGGCCGCGATCGGGCGGATCGTCAGCATGGCGGTGCCGAGCATAGCCCGGTTCAAGGCACAGGAGACGCCCCAAGGCCTTGAGTTCCGAACCCCGAGCCCCGAACCCCGAGCCCCGGTCTCTCTACCAGGAGCTCCCGAGCGGGCCGATCGCCTGCTCGACGGCGGCGAGGACGTCGCAACGCTCGACGCAGGCCATCATCGCGTTGTGGTCGGCGAACAGGGGACGGTCCACCTCGAGGTGCTCGACGACCTTGCGCACCGCGGCCTTGGCGGCGCGGGTGCCGGCGCCGGGGGTGAACTCGCGGAAGTCGAGCGCCTGGGCGGCGGCAATCATCTCGATGCCGAGCACGCCGAACGCGTTGGTCAGGATCTGCTTGGTCTTGAGCGCTCCGTTCATCCCCATGCTGACGAAGTCCTCCTGGTCGGCGGCGGCCGGGATCGACTGGACGAACGACGGCGCCGAGAGGATGCGCTGCTCGACGATCAGCATGTCGGCGGTGTACTGCGAGAGCATGTGGCCGGAGTACATCCCGGCGCCCTTGGTGAGGAACGCGGGCAACCCGACCGAGAGGGCGGGGTTCAACAGGCGGTTGAGGCGGCGCTCGGAGAGCACCGAGACCATCGTGACCCCGGCGCCGACGGTGTCGAGCGGCAGCGACACCGGCGTCCCCTGGAAGTTGGCGCCGGTGAGCACCCGGTTCTCCGCGGCGACGAAGATCGGGTTGTCGGCGACGCCGTTCAGCTCGATCTCGAACTGCTTCCTGGCGTACGCCATCATGTCGCGCAGCGCGCCGATCACCTGCGGCGTCGCGCGCATCGAGTAGGCGTCCTGCACCTTGACCTTGAGCTTGCCGGTGACGAGGTCGGAGCCGTCGATGACGTGGCGCAGGTTGGCGGCGCAGGTGACCGCGCCGGGGAACCCGCGCAGCTCGTGCAGCATCGCCTGGTACGGCTTCATGTTGGCGAGCAGCGCCTCGAGCGACATCGCGGCCGCGATCTCGGCCTGCTTGATCCAGCGCTCGATGTCGTGCAGCAGCAGGCAGCCCATGCCGGTGATCAGGTTGGAGCCGTTGATCGCGGCGAGGCCGTCGCGCGCCTGCAACCCCGGGACGGGGACCCCGGCCCGCTCCATCGCCTTCGCGGTCGGCATGCGCTCGCCCTGGTAGAACGCCTCCCCCTCGCCCATGAGCGAGAGCGCGAGCTGGCTCATCGGCGCCAGGTCGCCGCAGGCGCCGACGCTGCCCTTCTCGCACACCACGGGCGTCACGCCGGCGTTGAGCAGCGCCACGTACGTGAGCGGGATCTCGGGGCGGCAGCCCGAGTAGCCGCGGGCGTGGACGTTGACGCGCGAGACCATCGCCGCGCGCACGTGCTCCACCGGGGCGGGGGCGCCGATGCCGGCGGCGTGGTTGTAGATCAGGTAGCGCTGGAACTGTTTGACCTGCTCGTCGGAAAGCACGACCTCGGAGAACTCGCCGATGCCGGTGTTGACGCCGTACATGATCTCGTGCGCCAGGATCTTCTTCTCGAGCGTGCCGCGGCACGTCTTGATGCGCTCGATCGCGGCGGGCGACAACTCGACCTTCTCGCCGTGGCGCGCGATCTCGACGACGTCCTCGATCCTCAGGTGCTGTCCGTCCAGGGTCACAGGCATGAGTGGGTCCCTCCCGGCCGGGCCGCCGGCCCCGCCGAATCGCGCGCCGCCATGATACGACGTTTCACAAGCTGCGCGGACCGCTCACTCCGGCAGGCCGGCGTCCGCGGCGGCGAGACGGGCGATCCCCGACCAGTCGATCCCGCCCATGCCGCGCCCCGCGGCCGCGAGAAAGCGGTCGTGCAGGCAGCTCGCGAACGGCATCGGGACCGAGCGCGCGTCGGCGGCTGCGAGCGCGAGGCGCATGTCCTTGAGGCCGAGCGCGAGGGCGAAGCCGGCGGGCTCGAAGCGCCGTGCGGCGATCGCACCGCCGTAGTTCTCGACGACCGGCGAGCGGAAGAGGGCGTTCATCACCGTCATGAACGCGCCGGGGTCCACGCCCCAGGCGCGCGCCAGCGTCTGCGCCTCCGCCAGCGCCTCGATCGTGGACGCGAGCATGAAGTTGCCGGCGAGCTTGACCGCGTTGGCGGCCTCGGGCGCGGGCCCGGCGATGAACACGCCCTGTCCGATCGCGTCGAACGCCGGGCGACACGCGGCGATCGCGGCCTCGTCGCCGCCCGCGACGATCCATAGCTTGGCGGCGGCGGCCGCCTCGGGCCGGCCGAAAACAGGCGCCGCCACGTAGCGCTGCCCGACAGCGGCATGGGCGGCGGCGAGCCGGCGCGAGAGCGCGGCCGAGATCGTGCTCATCGCGGCGTGCACCGCGCCACGCGGCAGCGCGCCGAGGAGGCCGTCGGCGCCGAGCACGACCTGCTCCACGGCCGCGTCGTCGGCCAGCATCGTGACCGCGACCTCCGCGCCCGCCGCCGCGGCGGCGGGGCTGGCTGCAACGGTGGCGCCGAGCGCCTCCAACTCAGCGGTTCGCCCGGCGCTGCGGTTGAACACGGCGACGGCGTGCCCGGCGCGCAGCAGGTTCGCCGCCATCGGCGTCCCCATCCGTCCCAGTCCGATAAACGCGATCCTCATCGTGACCTCCCCCGCCCGGCCGGATCGCACCAGCGTCACGTGCACACGGCGTCCGGCCAGCTCCGTTGACGCATCATCGGACAAACGCGGCGCAGGACCAAGCCGTTCCTTGCTACGATCACCCGGTGATGCGACGACCGTGTCTGATGCTCGCGACAGCTGCCGTGCTGCTGGCGGCGGTCGGCGGCGCGGCTGGCGGGGACGGCGGCGAGGCGCTCCGGCCGGAGGATGGCTGGCGCGAGCTTCGCTTCGCGGGCGTGCCGGCGACGAGCTACCGGCAGGTCGCGGAAGGCGGCCGCACGGTGCTGCTCGCCACCGCCGAGCGCTCGGCCAGCCTGCTCTACACCCGCGTCGAGGGCAGCCTCGAGACGACGCCCGTGCTGCGCTGGCGCTGGCGCGTCGACCGGCTGCCGTCGGGCGGCGACGTGCGGCGGCGGGCCCTCGACGACGCCGGCGCACGCGTCTACGTCGGGTTTCGCTATGCGCCCTCTCTGGTGCCGTTCGGGCAGCGCCTCGCCTACTGGTTGGCGCGGCTGAAACAGGGCGAGTACCCCCCGTACGCGGGAATCGCCTACGTCTGGGCGGCGGCGACGCCGGTCGGCACGCGCCTGCGCCACCCGGACTACCCGCGCCTGCTGCTCGTCGTGGTTCGTTCCGGCGCCGACCGGCTCGGGACCTGGGTCGAGGAGGAGCGCGACGTGCGCGCCGACGCGGCCGCGGCGTGCGGCGGCCCGCCGCCGCCGGTCTCCCACATCGGAGTGATGACCGACGCCGACGACACGCAAAGCTCGGCGGCCGCCCGGTACGGCGAGATCGACCTCGAACCAGCGTCCGCGGCCGGCGTCACCCCTTGACCGTGAAGCCGCGCGCCGCGAGCAACGTCCGCAGCGCCTCGCGCCGGTCGCCCTGCAGCTCGAGCGCCCCGTCGCGCGCGGTGCCGCCGGTGCCGAGCGAGCGCTTGAGCGCGCGCAGCAGCTCCTCGACGAACGCGGCGTTGCGCGGCAGGCCGTCCACCACCGTGACGCTCTTGCCGCCGCGCCCCTTGCTCTCCAGGCGCAGCCGCGCCGTGACCTTGGCCGGGACCGCCTCCTCGAGCCGGCTCGAGCACTGACAGCGGTCGGCGGGCCACCCGCACGTCGGGCAGAGCTTGCCGGCCTGCGTCGAGTACACCGGGCGGCCGCGGCTGGCGTCCATGCCGTCATTATCCCGCAAACGCCGCGCCACCCGGGGGCGGTTACTCGTAGCGCAGCGCTTCGATCGGGTCGAGCTTCGCGGCCTTGTACGCCGGGTAGGTGCCGAAGAAGAAACCGACGAGGCCGGAGACGCCGAAGCCCGCGGCGACCGCCCAGAGGGAGATGCTGGTGGGGAACGGGCTCACGGCCCCGAGGAGGCGCGAGAGGCCGATCCCGACGGCGACGCCCGTCGCGCCGCCGACCAGGGCGAGGGTGATCGCCTCGGTGACGAACTGCTGCCGGATGTCGCTGCGGCGGGCGCCCAGGGCGCGGCGGACGCCGATCTCGCGTGTGCGCTGGGTGACGTTCATGAGCATGATGTTCATCACGCCGACGCCGCCGATGATCAACGAGATCCCTGCGATCAACAGCATCGCGGCGGAGACGCCTCCGGTGATCTGGCGGAACGTCCTGATCGTGCGCTCCGGGGTACGGACGCCGAAGTTGTTGGGCTGGGAGAAGCGCAGGCCGCGGCGCTCGCGCAGGATCTCGGTGCCCTCCTCGATGGCGAGGTCCACCCACTCGGGCTTCTTGGGCACGGTGGCGATGACGCAGCCGTAGGTGCGCTTCACGTCCGGCCAGATGCGGTCGAAGATCCCGATCGGGATCTCGATCTGCTGGTCGGCGCCGGAGTCGAAGAGGCCGCCCTTCTTCTCCATCACGCCGATGACGCGGAACGGCCGGCCGTTGATCTCGATCTCCCGTCCGAGCGGATCGAGGTGGGGGAACAGCGCCTCGACGATTCCGGTCCCGATCGCCGCGACCGGCGCCGAGTGCAGCTCCTCCCCGGCCGAGAAGAACCGCCCTTGCGCGACGAAGTGGTTGTTCGCGTCGGGATAGTAATGGGTCACACCGCCCACGGACGCGTCGTTCGTGCGGTTGCCGCGGTAGCGTACCTCGACGCCGTTGGTGTTCCAGCGCTCGGGCGAGACGAACGCGATCGCCGACGCGTAGAGCCGGATCGCCTCGGCGTCGTCGAGGGTGAGGACCGGGCGCAGACGCTGCTCCTCGGGGAGCGGACCGCCGCCGCCGAAACGGTCGTCGAGACGCTGAAACTGGACCAGGGTCGCGCCGAAGTTCTCGAACTGGCCGATAAAGGTGCGGTTGAAACCCTGGATGAGCGAGACCATCACGATCACGGTGGCGACGCCGATGATGATGCCGAGGCAGGTGAGGACGGAGCGCAGCTTCTGCGCCCGGATCGTGCGCAGCGCAGTGAGGACGTTCTCGCGCCAAGCGGCGACGACCTTGTCGAGGCGGCCCATCTAAACCCCCACCCGGACGACCGGGGCTCGGGGCTCGGGGCTCGGGGCCCGTGAAAGAGACAGAATGACCAGAGCGGGGGACATCACTCCTCCCGCAGGGCGACGATCGGGTCGAGGCGGGAGGCACGCATCGCCGGCAGCCAGCCCGCGAGGACCCCGGCGAGCGTCGCGACGGTGAGGCCGGTCCCCACCAGGAACGGCGTCACCCGCGCCGGGAACGGGCTCCAGTGCCCGACCGCGAGCGCCGCCAGCCAACCGACGAGGACGCCGGCCACGCCGCCGGCGAAGCTCTGCGCGACCGCCTCGAAGAGGAACTGGCGGTGGAGGTCGCGGCGGCGAGCGCCGAGCGCCTTGCGCAGGCCGATCTCGCGGGTGCGCTCGACGACGGAGGCGAACATCGTGTTTGCGATCGCGACGCCGCCCACCACCAGCGAGATCGAGGAGATCAAGATCACCAGCAGGAACGCCGAGCGCGTGATGCTCGTCCACAGCGTCGAGAGCGCGGCGGCGTCCACGATCCCGAACGGGTCCGGCGCCGAGAACGGCGTGCCCCGGCGCGAGCGCAGCACCAGCCGGACGTCGTCCTCGATCGCCGGCACCGAGGTCGAGTCCGGTGCCTCGACGAAGATGTCGAGGCTGCGCACCATGCCGAAGGCGTGCTGGTACGCCGCCAGAGGCACCAGGACGAAGCGGTCCTGGCTCTGGCCGAACGTGCTGCCCTGCTTGGCCATCGTGCCGATGATGCGGAACGGCTTCCCCTCGACGGTGATCTGGTGCCCGATCGGGTCCACGTGTGGGAAGAGCTGGTCCCTGACGTCCCAGCCGATCACCGCCACCGGCCGCGCGGCCGCCGCCTCGCTCGCGGTGAAGAACCGCCCATCGGCGAGCTCGAGGCCGACCATCCACGGGAACTCGGACTCGGCGCCGAGGACGAAGGTGTCGGCGAGGCGCCGCCCCCCGGCGTACACCGGGCGGGTCGAGAACACGCGCCCGGCGACGCGGCGCGCCTGCGGCACCAGTCGGCGCACCGCCTCGAGGTCGGTGTCGGTGAGGTCCTTGCGCTTGAGCGCCTCGAGGTACGCCTTGTGGCTGCGGAGGATTCCGAACTTGGTGAAGATCACGGTGTTCGGTCCGAGGCCGGAGATCACGTCGGCGGCGTACTTGTTCAGGCCAGAAACCACCGAGATCACTGCCACGATCGTGGCGACGGCGATGATGATGCCGAGCAGGTTGAGGAACAGGCGCAGCTTGTGCGCCGTGAGCGAGCGCAGCGCGATGCGGGCGATGTCGCCGAGGATCACCGGCGCCCCCAGCGGGCCGGTCGGCGGTCGGCGGACGGACCGGGTGTGGTCGGTTGGAAACGGGGCATGGCGTTCATCTCTCGGCGAAACTCCCCGTCAGCGCTCGAGGACCAGCAGCTGGAACGTCCCGGGCACGATGCTCGGCCGCGGGTGCGGGTGTTCGGCCGTCGCCGCCGGTGCGGGGCCGAAGTCGGCCGTTGGCAGGTAGATCCGATGCGTCGCCGCGTCCAACGCGATGGTGCGGGCGCCGCGCTTCGTCGGCACGTTGCCGACGAGGGTGAACGTCTCGGGCGACTCCTCGCGGACGACGGTCAGCGTGCCCTCGCCGTTGGAGGCGAAGGCCAGGCCGGTCCCGGGGTCGAACGCAGCGCCGTCGGTGCCCGCGCCGGTCGGCACGGTCGCGAGAACGCGGCCGCTGTCTGCGTCGAGTACCGCCATGAGCCGGTTGCGGCAGACGGTGAACAGGCGCCGGTGCTCGCGGTCGATGGCGAGCCCGCTCGGTTCCTCGCACGGCGCGAGCGGCCACCGTCCCACGACCTTCAAGGTGCCGGCGTCGAACGCGAGGATCTCGCTCGTGTCCTCGATGTTGACCCAGACGCGGCCCTTGCCGTCGGTCGCGGCGAACTCGGGCTTTCCGCCCAGGGGGAGCGTGCCGACGACCTTGGCGGTCGCCGCGTCGATCGCGGTGGCGTCCTTGCTCCCGCCGTTGAAGGTGAAGACGCGGCGCGACGTCGGCTCGTAGAGGATCGCGTCGGGGTTGCTGCCGGTCACGGTCACGGTCGCGAGCGGGGCCAGCGTCTTGAGGTCGAACACGGTGACCGTACCGGCGCGGCCGTTGCTGGTGAACCCCCGCCCGAGCTCCGAAGCGATCGCGACGCCGTGCACGCCGAGCGTGTCCGGGATCTCGCCGACGACGGCGCCGTTGGCGGTGTCCACGACCTGCACCTTGGTCGCGTGCGAAACGTAGAGGCGGTGCGCCGCGGGATCCGCGGTGACGTAGTCCCAAAAGCCCTCGCCGCCGAGCGCGATGGTGCGCGCGAGGCGGTAACCGGCCGGCGCCGGCTGCGCCGCGGCGGCGGCGGCGACGATCAACGAGAGAGAGACGAGTGAAAGGCGGCGATGCATCATCGGATTCCCCCCTTCCGACACCACACGCTGGAGAACATCGGCGGTGTCGTCATTCACTCCTGGGCTTCGTGCTCTTGTCCACAAGGATGGCCGCCCCCGGCGTGAGATCGCGCAGCGCCTTGAACGGCCCGACGATCACGTCTTCGCCTTCCTTGAGGCCGCTCGTGACCTCCACGTCGAGCTCGCCCTTGATGCCGGTGACGACGGGGCGGAACTCGGCCTTTCTGCCGGCCACGACGTAGACCCCCTCGATCTCTCGCGCGCGGGAGGCGACCGACTCCTTCCTGGTCGAGGTGGCGGCCGCGGCGGCATCCGGAGCCGCGGGGACCGGTGTGCCCTTGGCCTCGGGCTGACGCAGCACGAGGGCGCCGATCGGAACCGTCAGCGCGCCGTTCGCGGTTGCGGTCGTAATGTCCGCGGTGACCGTAAGGCCGGGGCGGATCCGCTCAGGGTGTTTCAGCAGGATCACCTTGACGGTGTAATCCGTGCCGGTCGCTGCGCCACCTAGCGCGGAGGTGCCCTGGATCGGGCTCGATCCGATCTCCGACACCGTGCCGGGGAAGCGCTCGTCGGAGAACGCGTCGATCCTTACGAGCGCGGGCTGCCCGATGCGGAGCTGCGGCACGTCGGTCTGATCAACCTCGAGGTCGGCCTCGATCGTGGACATGTCGGAGATCGTCATCAGCACGGTCCCCGGGTTGTTCATCGTGCCGGTGACGATCACCTCGCCCTTTTCGATGTTACGGCGGGTGACGATCCCGTCCATCGGGGCGCGGATTTCGGTCTTCATGAGGGAATCGGCGGCCGACGCGAGGTCGGCGCGCGCCTGCTCGACCTGCCGCTTGGCGCGCTGCGTCGACGCCACGGCCTGCTCGTAGGTGCTCCGCGTGTGCTCCCGGTCGGCTTCGGCGAGGATCCCGTCCTTGAACTGCTGGTTGGCGCGGTCGAGGTCCCGCTTGGCCTGGGCGGTCGCCTCCTGCGAGCGGGTCAGCTCGGACTCGAGCGCCTGCAGGTTGTATTTGGCGCTGTTGACCGCGGCGGCGTAGCGGGCCTGGTCGATCACCGCGAGCAGTTCGCCCTTGGTGACGCGGTCGCCCTCCTGCACGTTGAGCTCGGTGACCTGCCCCATGATGTTGGCCGAGAGCTCGACCTTCGTTTTGGCCTGTACCGTGCCGTTGGCCGTCACCAGCTGGACGAGGTCCTTGCGGCTCACCTTCGCGGTGGTGACCAGGATCCCTTTACCTTTACGGCCGGCCACGACGCCCGCCACGACGGCGGCCGCCACGACCACCGCAAGCACTCCGATGATGACCTTCGTGCGCCGCTTCATTGCACGCTCCTCCATCCTTTTCCCGGCGGGGGTCGGCCGGTGGGCAAGCTCCCGATTCGACGATACTACGTACCGCGGCCGCAAAGGTTGCCGCGTCGAACCGCCGCAATTGAGTAGTATGCGCGCATGGCGCCCGGCGTTCCAAGCCCCCGCACCGACACCGGCCACCTCGAGCTGGCGGTGGTCGTCCCGACGCTCGACGAGGAGCGCACGATCCGGGCGTGCTTGATCGCGGTCGGGGACGGCGCGGGGATCGAGACGGTGGTCTCCGACGGCGGCAGTCGCGACGCCACCGTCGCCGTCGTGCGCCGGGAGTTCCCGCGGGCCCGCGTGGTCGAGGGCGCCGCGGGGCGCGGCATCCAGCTCAACCTGGGCGCGGCCACCGTCCGAGCCGAGGCGTACGTCTTCGTCCACGCCGACTGCCGCCTGCCGGAGGGGTGGGCGGCGGCGGTGGGCGCCGCGCTCGCCGACCCGGGCGTGGCGCTCGGCTGCTTTCGCCTGCACACGGAGCCGGCCGAGGGGGGCGGGGTCGGCCCCGTGGGGCGCTGGTGGTGGCGCCTGCTCGACCTGCGCAGCCGCGGCCTGGGCCTGCCGTACGGCGACCAGGCGCTGTTCGTGCGGCGGGAGGTGCTCGATGCGGTTGGCGGCTTTCCCGTGATCCCGTTGATGGAGGACGTCGAGTTCGTCCGCCGCTGTCTGCAGTACGGCCGCCTGGCGCGTCTGCCCCTGGCCGTCCGGACGACGGCGCGGCGCTTCGCCCGCCGCCCGCTGCGGGCGCGGCTGTGCACGGCGACGTTTCCGCTCCTCTACCGGCTCGGCGTCAGCCCGCACCGCCTCGCCCGTTGGTACGGAGACGTGCGGTGAGGACCGACGTCGTCGTGTTCGGGCGGGCGCCGGAGGCGGGCCGGGTCAAGACGCGCCTGGCGGCGGCGCTCGGCGACGCGGCCGCGGCCGAAGCCTACCGGGCGGTTCTCGAGCACACCCTGCGCGAGGCGGTCGCCTCGGGGTTTTCGGTGGCGCTCGCGCTCGCCGAACCCGCTGGCCCCGGTGCGGCGTGGGCGCCGCCGCCGGGGGTCGGGGTCGAGCTGCAGCCGGCCGGGGACCTCGGCGTGCGGATGGCGGCTGCGTTCGCGGCGCACTTCGCCTCCGGCGCCGGGATCGTGGTGCTGGTGGGCTCGGACATCCCCCGTCTCGACGCCGGGGTGCTCCGGCGCGCGGCCCAGGCGTGTGGCCGCACGCCGGTCGTGCTCGGCCCCGCCGTGGACGGCGGCTACGTGCTCGTCGCACAGCGGGCGCCCGGCGTCGCGATGTTCGCCGGCGTCCCATGGTCGTCGCCTGGCACGCTGGCGGCGACGCGCGCGCGCCTGGGGAGGCTCGGCGTCAGCCACGAGGAACTCGAAGCCCTCCGCGACATCGACACCGGCGACGACCTGGGCGCGGCGCTGGCCGATCCGGCGCTGGCCGGCGGACTGCGGCGCAGGCTCGAGGCGATCGTGCGGACGGTGCGGTCAAAGGGGTGAGGGGGCACGCCTGGCCGCGAGCGTCTCGAGGCAGTGCGTGACGAGCGCCGTCCAGCCGGTCTGGTGCGAGGCGCCGCAGCCACGGCCGGTGTCGCCGTGGAAGTACTCGTAGAAGAGGACGAGGTCTCGCCAGTGCGGGTCGGCGGCGAATCGGGGGTCGGCGCCGTGGCACGGGCGCCGTCCCGCGTCGTCCGGAACGAAGAGGCTGACGAGGCGGCGCTCGATCTCGGCTGCGGCCCCTGCAAGTGTGACGAGGTGGCCGGAACCGGTCGGGCACTCGACCTTGACGGCGTCGCCGTAGAAGTGGTGGTAGCGCTCGAGTGCCTCGATCAGGAGGAAATTGGCTGGGAACCACACCGGCCCGCGCCAGTTCGAGTTGCCGCCGAACATGCCGCTGTCCGACTCCCCGGGCGCGTACGCCACGGTGTGGGTCTCGCCGGCGAGCGTGAATGCGAACGGGCGGTCGCGGTACGCCCGCGACAGCGAGCGGATCCCGTACGGCGAGAGGAACTCGCCCTCGTCGAGGAGGACGCGAAGCACCCGCAGCAGGCGCTCGCGCGGGGGGATCGCGAGCAGACGTCGTGCCCCGCCACCGCGGGGACCGGCCTCCGTGCAGCTGATCATGCCCATGAGGTCGGGCCGGTGCTCGAGGAACCAGCGCATGCGCTTGGAGAAGCCCGGCAGCCGGTCGAGCACGTCCTGCTCGAGCACCTCGCACGCGAGCAGCGGGATGAGACCGACCATCGAGCGCAGGCGGATCGGCAGGTGCTGGCCGTCGACGTGGACCTGGTCGTAGTAGAAGCCGTCCTGCTCGTCCCAGAGGCCGACGCCGCCCAACCCGTTGATCGCATCCGCGATCGCGACGTAGTGCTCGAAGAACTTGGACGCGACATCCTCGTACGCCGGGTCCCCCGAGGCGAGCTCGAGGGCGATCGAGAGCATGGTGCCGCAGTAGAACGCCATCCACGAGGTGCCGTCCGCCTGCTCCAGGGTGCCGCCGGTCGGCAGCGGCTTCGACCTGTCGAAGACACCGATGTTGTCGAGGCCGAGGAACCCGCCGCCGAAGATGTTGCGGCCCTCGACGTCCTTGCGGTTGACCCACCAGGTGAAGTTGAGCAGCAGCTTCTGGAAGACGCGCTCGAGGAAGAGCCGGTCGCGCCCGCCGCGCGGGCCGGTCATCTTGTAGACGCGCCACGCCGCCCAGGCGTGGACCGGCGGGTTGACGTCGTCGAACCCCCACTCGTACGCGGGCAGCTGCCCGTTCGGCTGCATGTACCACTCGCGCAGGAGGAGCACGAGCTGGCCCTTGGCGGCCTCCGGATCGAGGCGCGCCAGCGGCAGCATGTGGAACGCCAGGTCCCACGCCGCAAACCACGGGTACTCCCAGGTGTCGGGCATCGACAGCACGTCACGGGCGTGGAGGTAGGGCCAGTCGGCGTTGCGCCCCGTCAGGCGGGAGGCCGGCGGCGGCGGTTGCGTGGGGTCGCCTTCGAGCCACTCGGGGACGACCAGGTTGTAGAACTGTCTCGACCAGACCAGGCCGGCGTACGCCTGGCGCGCCACCGCGCGCTCGGAGGGTTCAATACCGGCCGGGATGGTTGCTGCGTAGAACTCGTCGGCCTCGCGGACGCGGGCGGCGAAGGCGGCGTCGAAGGCCGCGCCGAGCGGCTCGTCAGGCATCTCGCCCGCGGCGGCGAGGCGCAGGACCAGCGTGGCGCTGCCTCCGGCAGGCAGCGCGAGGCGGTACCACGCCGCCGCCTTGGTGCCCTCGCCGGCCGGGTTGACGGCGCCCTCCCTCCCGCCGACGACGCGGTCGTGAAACGCGTCCTTGACGAACGGCGCCTGGTTCGGCTTGCCGTACAGACGCTCGGTGTTGGTTTCGTTGTCGGTGAACAGCAACTCGGGCAGGAGGCCGCCGGGGCCCGCCCCGGCGACCAGCGTGAAGCGGCCGAGGGTGGGGTGGACGGCGTCGATGGCGGCCGGACCTGCAGCGCTGATCGCGGGCTTTGCCGGGTACTCGTCGCCGCTGCGTCCCCAGCTCCAGGTGTTGCGGAACCACAGCGTCGGGAGCAGGTGCAGCGTGGCCGCGTCCTCGGCGAAGTTGCTGACCGAAATCCGGATCAGGATGTCGTCGGGCGCCGCCTTGGCGTACTCCACCTGCACGTCGAAGACGCGGCCCCCGTCGAACACGCCGGTGTCCGCGAGCTCGAACTCCGGATCGCGGCGGGAGCGGGCGCGGTTCTCGACGCGCAGCCGCTCGTACGGGAACTCGGCCTGCGGATACTTGTACAGCGCCTTGAGGTACGAAGCGGTCGGCGTGCCGTCGAGGAAGAAGTAGGCCTCCTTGACGTCCTCGCCGTGGTTCCCCTCCTCGTTGGCGAGTCCGAAAAGGCGCTCCTTGAGGATCGGGTCGCGGCCGTTCCAGAGCGCGAGCGCGAAGCACAGGCGCGCCTCGCGGTCGCAGATGCCGAGCAGCCCGTCCTCCCCCCAGCGGTAGGCGCGGCTGCGGGCGTGGTCGTGGGGGAAGTAGGTCCAGCTGTCGCCGTCCGCCGAGTAGTCCTCGCGCACGGTACCCCACTGCCGCTCGGCGAGGTACGGTCCCCACCGCTTCCAGTTCCGCTCGCGCGCGGCGTCCTCCGCCAGCCGCCGCCGCTCAGGCGATGGCGATGACACTCTTGATCCCGGCGGGTGCGCCGACGAGGACGCCGGGCGCGTCCGCGATCGGGTAGCGTCCCGTGATGAGACGGTGCACGGCCCCGGGCCAGCGCGCCACAAACGCCGCGAGGTCCGCGATCGCGTTCTCGTACGCCCCCCGGCCCGCGTTGACCGTGCCGAACACGACCTGGTTCTTGAGCACCAGGTTGCGCATGATGAGGTCGGTGTCGAGCTCGACCGGCCCCTTGCGTCCCGGCACGCCGGTGAAGACGAATACGCCGTTGGTGCCGAGCACCTCCATCAACTCGAACGCCACCAGGGACGCGCCGGTCGCCTCATAGACGAGGTCGATGTTGCCGACCGCCGCGGCGAGTTGGGCGAGGGTGTGATCCTCGGCGGCGAGGTAGGTGGCGCCGATCGCACCGACGAGGCCGGCCTTGTCGTGCGGCCCCGAGGCGCGTGAGTACACCGTCGTCGTGAAGCCGGCGTTGACCAGCACCATCGCGCCGAGCAGTCCCACCGGGCCCGCTCCGAGCACGACCGCCCGCAGCCCGTGCCCCGGCCCGGCGCCGGGCCGCCCCGGGGAGACCCAGGGAAGGCGCTGCTGGACCTGCCACACCTGCGTGATCGCCTTCTCGGCGATGGTCAGAGGCTCGGTCAGCACCGCCACGTCGCGCAGCGCCCCCGGCACAACGTTCATGTAGCGCTCGTCGTCGACCACTTGTTCGGTCATGAAGCCGTGCGCGCCGGAGATGCCGCGTTCGGTGAAGTCGCCGGTGTAGCAGAAGTCCTGGCGGCCGGCGCGGCACGCGACGCACTCCGGGTGCGGGCACGGCCGCCGCACCATCGGGACCGCGAGGTCCCCGGGCTTGACGCGGGTCACTGCGGCGCCGACCTCGACGACCTCGCCCAGCGACTCGTGGCCGATCACGAGGTAGGGCGAGCCCGCCGGCGGGGTGCCGTACTGGAACGTCACGATCTCGCGGTCGGTGCCGCAAACGCCGACCTCGAGCATCCGCAACCGGACGCTGGTGGGCGATGTGAGGACGGGCTCCGGGTGATCGACCACGCGGACCCGGCGTTCGGCGGGAAAGACGGCAACGGCTTTCATCTCTGGCTTCCCTTCTGTTGGACGGTTCGAGTCTAGCGCCGCTCGCGCCGCGCATGAACGGTCGGCGCTGGTTCTCGCGGCGGCGCCGTACCCCACCTGCAACACAGCCGGCGGCCGGCTCGTTCCCGCCCGGGAACGTGAGTAGACTGAACGGATGGTCGGACGTTCTCCGATTGCGCGGCGCGGCCTTCGCGCGGGGGCGGGATCCTGAGCGTTCCCGAGGTCCGCGTGCGCGCGTGCAACGAGCGGCCGGTGCGGCCGGACGGAGCGTACGTCCTCTACTGGATGACGGCGTTCCGCCGCACGGGGTGGAACTTCGCCCTGCAGCGGGCCGTGGAGAACGCCCGCTCGCTCGGCAAGCCGCTGGTCGTGCTCGAGGGGTTGCGGTGCGGTTACCGCTGGGCCTCGGACCGCCTGCACGCCTTCGTGATCCAGGGGATGACCGACAACGCGCGGGCGCTGCAGGGTGCGGCCGTCACCTACGTGCCCTACGTCGAGCCGAACCCCGGGGCCGGGCGCGGCCTGCTGGAGGCGCTGGCCGCGCGGGCGTGCGTCGTCGTCGCCGACGACGCGCCCGTGTTCTTCCTGCCGCGCGCCCTCGCGGCGGCGGCGCGGATCCCGATCCGGCTCGAAGCCGTCGACTCCAACGGTTTGCTGCCGCTCGCCGCGACCGAGCGGGTCTTCCCGACCGCATTCGCGTTCCGGCGCTTCCTCCAGGCCGTGCTGGCGGCGCACCTCGAGCGGCTGCCCGACCCCGACCCGCTCGCGGGCGCCGCCCTGCCGCGGCTCGCCGCCCTCCCCGAGGAGGTCGCGCGGCGCTGGCCCCCCGCGTCGCCGGCGCTGCTCGCGGGAGAACCGGCCGCGCTCGCGGCGCTTCCCGTGGACCACGGGGTGGCGCCCGTGCCTGGGGTGCGCGGCGGCTCGTCGGCGAGCCGGAACATGCTCGCACGCTTCGTGGCCGAGCGCCTCGACCTCTACCCTGGAACGCGCAACCACCCCGACGACGACGGCGGCAGCGGGCTCTCGCCCTACCTCCACTTTGGCCACCTCTCGGCCCACGAGGCGTTCGCCGCGGTGGCGGCGCAGGAGGGGTGGACGCACGAGCGCCTGGCGGCGAAGGCCTCCGGGCGACGCGCCGGGTGGTGGGGGATGGGCGAGGGGGCGGAGGCGTTCGTCGACCAGCTCGTGACCTGGCGCGAGCTGGGCTTCAACTTCGCCGCCCACCGCGACGACGCCGAACGCTTCGAGGCGCTGCCCGCGTGGGCGTTGGCGACGCTCGCCAAGCACGCCGCCGACCCGCGGCCGCACCTCTACTCGCTCGAACAGCTCGAACGGGCCGAGACGCACGACCCGCTCTGGAACGCCTGCCAGACCCAGCTCGTGCGCGAGGGCACGATGCACAACTACCTCCGGATGCTCTGGGGCAAGAAGGTGCTCGAGTGGTCGCCGTCGCCGCCGGCGGCGCTCGCGGCGCTGCTCGAGCTCAACAACCGCTGGGCGCTCGACGGGCGCGACCCGAACTCGACCTCCGGGATCTTCTGGTGCCTCGGGCGGTACGATCGCCCCTGGGGCCCTGAGCGTCCGGTGTTCGGCACCGTCCGCTACATGTCGTCCGCGAACGCGGCGCGCAAGCTCCGCGTCAAGCGCTACCTCGCCCGTTACGCGAGCGGGCCGTGCGGCGCCGCGGGTGCAGGCTATCCTGATTGAGCGCGCGCCCCGCGCCGCGCCGGGGAGAACGATGACCGACGACCGCCTGCAGCGCCAGCTACGCTTCATCATGGAGATCGACAAGCTCAAAGGCGTGCTGCGCCGCTCGTACCTCGTGGGGGCCGACCGGCGCGAGAACTCCGCCGAGCACTCCTGGCACGTGGCGGTGATGGCGGTGGTGCTGGCGGAGCACGCCGGCGCTCCGGTGAACGTGGGGCGGGTCGTCACGATGCTCCTGGTGCACGACATCGTCGAGGTGGACGCGGGCGACACCTACGTGTACGACCCGGCGGGCGGGGCCGACAAGGCCGAGCGCGAACGGCTCGCCGCAGACCGCCTCTTCGGGCTCCTGCCGCCCGACCAGGGGGCCGAGCTGCGGGAGCTGTGGGAGGAGTTCGAGGCAGCGACCACCGCCGACGCGCGCTTCGCCGCCGCCCTCGACCGGTTGATGCCCGTGCTGCACAACGTCCACACCGGCGGGCGGTCGTGGCGCGAGCACGGCATCACCGCGGACCAGGTGATCGCCCGCAACAGCCGCATGGCCGAGGGCTCGGAGGAACTCTGGCGCCACGCCCGCGCGTTGATCGAGGCGGCGGTGGCGGAGGGGAGCCTGGCGACGCCGGCGGAGGCGAACCCCGCGACGTGATTCGCGGCGGTCGCGGCGGCATTGACAGGCCCCCCGCCGCCGTGCTCGCATGCCGCAGGGGACGCCACGTGAACGAGGAGAGCCGCGCCCGCTCGGGCGGGCGCATCAAGGTGGCCCGCGGCGCACGCGCCGTCGAGACGCTGGTGCTGGCCGACATCGAGGCGCTGCTGGCCGAGGCGGAGGCCGACCCCCGCCTGCTGGCGCGACCGGTGGTGGTCGTGGTCCCCTCGCGCTCGCTCCGCCTCCACCTGGCGGCCGCCGTTGTGGCTGCGCGCGGGCGGTCCGCGGCGGGGGTCGAGATCCTCACCCTGCACGGCCTCGCCGCCGACGTGGCGGCGCGCTGTGGCGAGCGCCGCCGGCCCGGGCGGCTGCTCTTCGGCGTTCTCGCCGGCCGCTTCGCGCGGCGCGAGCCCGCGCTGGCGCCGCTCGCTTCCGGGTTCGAGGACGGCGAACTCTCGGTCGTGGCGACGGTGCGCGACCTCCTCGACGCCGGCTTCGCGCCGGAAGGCGCCGAGGCGCTCGGCGACGTACTGGCCGGGCACGCCGACTCCGACGAGCGGACGCGCGCCGCGGCCCTCGTCCGCATCGCCGCCGGCGTCGCGCTCGCCCTCGACGCGGGCGGGTTCGACCTCCCCGGCGACCTGCTGCGGCGCGCCGCCCTCCTGATCGCGGAGGAGCCGACCCGAGCGCTGCCCGCGCGTGCCGTGCTGGTGCACGGCTTCGCCGACGCCACCGGCGTCGCGACCGATCTGGTCCAGGCGCTGGTGCGGCACTGCGGCGCCGACGTCTACCTCGACGAGCCGCCCGACCCGGCCGAGCCGTCTCGCCCCGATCCCGGCGTCGCGTTCGGCCGGCGGCTCGCGGAGCGGCTGGAGGGCGCGGCGCCGGTGGAGCGGGACGAAGTCGTGCCGGCGCCGCCGCGCCTCGACCTGTTCGCCGCGCCGGGCGGGGAGGCGGAAGTGCGCGAGGTGGCGCGCCGGGTTCGCGCGCTGCTCGACGCCGGCGTGGCGCCGGAGCGGATCGGGGTGGTGGCGCGCGAGCTGGCGCCGTACGCGCGGCCGGTCCACCGCCACTTCGGCCGCCTGGGTGTCCCCTTCGCCATGCTCGACGGCCCGGGATCGGCCGACGCCGGGGCGCGCCGCGCCCGCGCCCTCGCCGAGTTGCTGCGGCGTCAGGCCGCGGCGTCGGCGGAGAGCTGGCTGGCCGCCGCCGGCGAGGACGGGGAGTACGACCTGCGGTTGGCGCTGCACGCCTGCGGGGCGGCGCGCGTCCGCGACGTCGCCGCGCTCGACGCGGCGGCGGTCCTCGACGAGCGCGACGGCCTGCCGCTACCGGCGCGCACCGGCCTGGCGACGAGGGCCGCAGACGCGGATGCGGCCGTCGAGGACGAGGGAACGGACCGACCGGACGACGACGGCGGCGAGGTGGACGAGATCGCCGTCGCCCCCCGCCGCCGCCTCCGCGGCGTGCGGCTGCGCCGGGCGGTGGCGCGGGCCGCGGCGCTCGCGGCGCGGTTCGACGAATGGCCCCAGGAGGCGACGCTCGCCGCGCACGTGCGGCGACTGCGCCGCATGCTCGCGGACGACCTCGCCTTGCGCGACAAAACGCCCGAAGCGGCGGCGGTGACCGGCGTCGTGGCGGAGGTGGCAGGCGAGCTGCCCGACGGGTTTCGGCTCGCCCGCGACGAGTTCCTCCTGCTGCTGCGCCGCGCCCTGGCGGCGGTCGGCGGCGCACCGCTCGGCGGCCCCGGCGCCGGCGTGCAGGTGCTCTCGGTGACCGCGGCGCGGGCGCGCACGTTCGCGCACCTGTTCGTCGTCGGCCTCAACCGCGACGCGTTTCCCCGCCAGGTGCGCGAGGACCCGCTCCTACCCGACCGCGTGCGGCAGCCTCTCGCGGCGCTGCTGCCCGACATCCCGATCAAGCGCGGCGGCCTCGACGAGGAGCGCTTCCTCTTCGCCGAGCTGATCTCCGCCGCGGCGGAGGTGACGCTCTCGTGGCAGGCCTGCGACGACGACGGCCGGGCCCGGCCGGCCTCGCCGCTGGTGGAGCGGCTGCGCCTCGGCGCCGGCCTCGGCGAGCCGCGGGTCGCCCCGCCGGCGATCGCCGTGGAACCGGGCGGCGACCTCCGGCCGGCGCACGAGCACGCGGTGCTGGCGGGGGTGCACGCGCCGCGCGCCGCGTTCGCCGAGGCGTTCGCGCTCGCGTGCGGCGAGGCCGGCGACGAGACCCTGTCCGCCGGACGCCTGGCCGTGCTCGACGAGCTCGACCCGGAGCGCGGCACGGCGGCGGGACGGGCGAGGGCGCGCGAGCTGGGGCCGTACTTCGGATTCGTCGGGCCGGCGCTGGCAGCGGCCGACCCCCGCCGCCGCGGCCTCGCGGTCACCACGGCGGAGCAGGCGGCGGCTTGCCCGTGGCAGGCGTTCCTGCGGCGCCTGCTGCACCTCGAGCCTTCGCCCGACGCGCTCGCGGCGCCGCCCGGGGTGGAGGGTGCGGTCGTCGGGACGGCGGTGCACCGCGTGCTGGAGGGGATCGTTCGCGCGGCGATCCCGGCCGCGCCGGAGACGCTCGCCGAGGCGCTCGCCGCGCCAGGGGCGGCGGTGGCGTGGCCCGACGACGGTGCGCTGCAGGCGCTCGTCGGCGAGGTCTGTGCGCGACTTGCCCGCGAGAGTGGCCTCGCGCTCCCCGGCCTCGACCGAGTGCTGGCGCGGCAGGCGGCGCCGCTGCTCGAGTCGGCGCGCCGGCTTGCCTGGCCCGAGGCCGGCCCGGCGTCGGTCGCCGGGGCGGAGGTCAGCGGCGCGTTGGCGTTCGAGGGGCCGGAAGGGGAGCGCTCGCTCGCCTTTCGGGTCGACCGCGTCGACGTCGCGGACGGCCGCGCCGTGCTGACCGACTTCAAGACCGGCGCGCCGATCGCGGAGGGCAAGCAGGAAGCGACCCGCCGCCGCCACCTGCTGCAGGCGGTGCGTCGCGGCTCGGCGCTGCAGGTCGCGGCGTACGCGCTGGCGGGCGGCGGCGGCGCCGAAGGGCGCTACCTGTTCCTGCGCCCCCAGCTCGATCCCGAGGTTGCGGCGGCGGTCGTGAGAGCGGACGACGGCGAGGTCGCGGCGGCGTTCGCGGCGGCGGCCGGAGCGGTGGCGAGCGCGTGGGAGCGCGGCGCGTTCTTCCCCCGTCTCGAGGAGCCGAACGGGGGCGACGAGCCGCGACGCTGCGCGAGTTGCGAGGTGCGCGACGCGTGCCTGCGGGGCGACAGCGGGTCCCGTCGGCGCCTGGCGTCGTGGGCGGCCGCGAACGCCGACGCGGACGGCCTCTCCGACACCGAGGCGGCGCTGCTCGCGGTCTGGCGCCTGCACGAGAAGGCGGCCGGCCAAGCGGCCTCCGCGGACGGCGGACGGTGAGCGCCGGGCCGATGCTCGACGCGGTGCGCGCCGCCGACGCCGCGGCGAGGCTTCGGGCGCAGACGTCGTTCGCAGGCGCGCTCGTGATCGAGGCCGGCGCCGGTACCGGGAAGACCGCAACGCTGGTGGCGCGGATCGTGGCGTGGTGCCTCGGGCCGGGCTGGCGGCGCGCGGCGGCCGAGTTGGCGGCGCAGCCGGCGCGCCCGCACCGCGCCGAGGCGCCGGCCGCCGAGAGGATCGCGGGGCGGGTGCTCGACGCCGTGGTCGCGATCACCTTCACGGAGGCGGCGGCCGCCGAGATGGCGAGCCGGGTGGCGCAGGCGCTCGCCGAGGTCAGTGCCGGCAGGCTCCCGACCGGGCTGCTCCCCGAGGCGCTCGTCGTGGCGGACGGCGAGAGCGGGCCGCGGGCCGCGGCGCTGCTCGTCGCGCTCGACCACCTCGTGGTCGCCACGATCCACGCCTTCTGTCGCCGCCTCCTGGCAGACGCCCCGCTCGAAGCCGGGCTGCACCCCGCGTTCACCGTGGACGCCGAGGGGCGGGTGGTGGACGAGGTCGCGAGGGAGACCGTCGAGTCGGCGTTCCGCGCGGCGCTGGCGAGCTCCGGAGATGAGCCGCTCGTGGCCCTGGCGGTGCGCGGCTTCGGCCCGGCCGAGGTCGCGGACGCGCTCGCCGAACTGGCGGCGGCCGGCGTCCCGCCGTCCGCGCTCGCCGAGGACCCGCTCGCGCCCGCCGCGGTGGCGGCGCTCGTCGGCCAGGTGCGCGGCGCCGCTGCGGAGGTGGACGCGCTCGTCGGGCGGCGAGTCGGGGGGCTGGGAAAGACCGCCAAGGCGATCAAGATCGCGAACGGGTGCGAGGCGCTCGGGGCGGCGGCCCTCGGGACGCTCGCGGAGTTGGCTGCGGCGGTGGCCGGCGCGCTGCCTGACAGCCTCGTCGAGCGCCTGGAGGAGTGGGGCCGGGGCAAGTCCACCGGGCGCGAGGCGGACGCGCTGGCGGACGTGGCGGCCGACCTGCGCGCGCCGGCCGGGCGCCTTGCCGTGCTCGCCGCACACGTCGCCCGCCTCGACCCCGAGCTGCTGGCGACCGCGTGGCGGGCGATCGGCCCCCTGTACGTCCAGCTCGACCGCACGATGCGTGCGCGCGGTGCGGAGACGTTCGCGGCGCTGTTGCGCGACGCGCGCAACCTGCTCGCGGACCGGCCCGCCGTTCGCGCCGCGGTGCGGGCGGGGATGACGCAGCTGCTCGTGGACGAGTTCCAGGACACCGACCGGCTGCAGTGCGAGATCGTGCGCCTGCTCGCCCTCGACGGCCCGCCCGGCGAGCGCCCCGGCCTCTTCCTGATCGGGGACCCGAAGCAGTCGATCTACGGCTGGCGCAACGCCGACCTGGCGGCGTACGACGCCTTCCTCGACCTGGTGTGCGACGGCGGCGGCGAGGCGATGGGCCTCTCGGTCAACTTCCGGTCGCTGCCTCAGGTCCTCGACGAGGTGCGGCGGGTGGTGGAGCCGGCGATGGTGAGGCAGGCGGGCGTGCAGCCGGCGTTCCAGCCGCTCCTCCCGAGCGCGGCGCGTGCCGCGGCGCGGCCCGCCCCCGGCGGCCGCCGGGCGGCGGTCGAGCACTGGGTGTCGTGGGAGCGCGCCGAAGGTTCGGACGCGCTCGCGCCGGCGCGCGCCCGCGCGGCGGCGGAGATCGAAGCGCGCGCCCTGGCGGCGGACATCCGCGAGCTGCACGGCGATGGCGTCGCGTGGCGGGAGATCGGCGTCCTGCTGCGCACCACCGGCTCTCTCGACGTCGTCGTCGGCGCGTTGCGCGACGCGGGCGTGCCGCACGCCGTCGAGCGCGACCGCTCCTACTACCGTCGCCGCGAGGTCATCGAGGCGGCGGCGCTCGTGCGCACCGTCCTCGACCCCGGCGACCACCTCGCGCTGGTGACGGTGCTGCGCTCGGGCCTGGTCGGCGTGCCCGACGCCGCGCTCGTGCCGCTGTGGGCGCGCGGGCTGCCCGATCACGCCGGCGCGCTTCCAGCGCCGGACGAGGCGCGGCTCGGCCGCCTCGCGGCGCTCGTGGAGGAGGCCGCCGGCGCGCTTCCCGCGGGGATCCCCGGCCTCGCGCGCGTGACGGGGTGGGAGCGCAACCTGACGGCGTTCCTGGCGCGGCTGGCGGAGCTGCGCCGCTCGTTCGCGACCGAGCCCGCGGCCGTTTTCGTCGAACGCCTGCGCACCGCGACGCTGTTCGAGGCGAGCGAGGCGGCGCGCGCCCTGGGCGCGTACCGGACCGCCAACCTCGACCGCTTCTTCCGCACCCTGCTGGAGGGGATCGAGAGCGGGGGCGAGCCGCAGGCGATCGTGCGCGGCCTGCGGTCGAGCGTCGCCGAGGCGCGGGAGGCGCTCGAGGGGCGCCCCCTCGCGGCGGCCGAGGACGCGGTGCGGGTGATGACGATCCACAAGGCGAAGGGGTTGGACTTCGCCCACGTCTACCTGCTGCAGGCGCACGGGCGGCCGCGCGGCGGCAGCAGGCTCGGCACCGGCGCCGAGGAGATCGGCGGCCGCTTCGAGTACGCCTTGCTCGGCGCCTGCACCCCCGGCTGGCACGAGGTGGAGGCGCGGCGGCGGCGGGTCGAGGAGGCGGAGCTGGTGCGGACGCTGTACGTCGCGATGACCCGCGCCAAGGACCGGCTGGTGGTGGCGGGGAGCTGGCCGGCCGCGCCGGCGGTTCATGTCCGACCGCGCTCGCACATGGACGTGCTGGCGCGCCGGGCGCCGGCGGAGGGGCTGGCTGCGGTCGCAGCGCGGGCGCGCGCCGCCGGCGGCCGCGACGCCGACGGCGACGGGGCGCGCTGGGTGTTCCCGGCGCTCGGCGGGTTGGAGGCCGGCCCGGCCGCGCCGGCGACGCCGGCGCCGGCACTGGCCACCCCGGAGCGTGTCGCGCGCGACGCCGAGCGACTGGCCACACTGCGGACCGAGGCCGCGGCCCACATGGCGACGGCGTTCTCCGCGCCGGCCTCGGAGGAGGCGCACCGGCGGCTGCTGGACGCGACCGCGACGGATCCGGACGGGGAGAGCGGCGGCGCCGCGTCGGCGCGCGCCCGCGAAAGCAGCGCGTCGCCCGCGGCGGCGGCCGGAGCGGCGGTCCACCGTGTCCTCGAGACGATCGACCTCGAGGCCGAGATCGGCGGCCAGCTCGCCGCCGCCCGGGGATTGCTCACCGCCCTGGTGGAAGGGTTGATCGGAGCCGACGGGCGGCGCGAGGCCGAGCGCCGGGCCGCGGAGGTCCTCACTTGCCTCGCCGCCGGTCCGCTGCTCGACCGCCTGCGCATGGTCGCGCCGCACGTGGTCGCGCGCGAGCTCGCGGTCCTGCTCCCGCCCGACGGGGGCCCGGCTGCGCCGGTCGGCTTCGTCTCCGGGGCGATCGACCTCCTCTACCGCGACCCCGAAACCGGCGACCTCGTCGTCGCCGACTACAAGACCGACGACGTGACGGGCGCGGCCGAGCTCGCCGCCAGGGCCGCCACATACGCGCCGCAGGGTGCGGTCTACCGGCGTGCCCTCGAGGAGGCGCTGCGCCTGCCGCGTCGGCCGCGCTTCGAGCTGTGGTTCCTCCAGGCCGGCGCGATCGTCCGTATCCCGTGAAGGCGCGGACGGCGGCGGTTCGGCGCCCGGTTGTCTGTCCCGCGTCTCAAGCGCACAATTGGCGCGGTTGTGTGGGAAGATGCGCGCGGAGGGGCCTGAAGTGTTCCGCAGGAAGGGCAAGATCGAGATCCGCCCGGTGAACGGGGAAAGGGATCTCGCCGAGGCCCGTACGCTCATGAAGGAGTACGCCTCATCGCTGGGGCGCGAGTTCTCCCTCCAGGACTTCGCCCGGGAGCTGGCGGAACTCCCGGGTGTCTACGCACCTCCGTCCGGGACGCTGCTGCTGGCCCGCTGCGACGGCCGCCTGGCGGGGTGCGTCGCGCTGCGCCCCCTCGGCGGCGGCGCCTGCCAGATGAGACGCCTGTTCGTCCGCCATCAGTTCCGGGGAAAGGGCGTCGGCAAGCGGCTGGCGCTCGCCGTGATCGGAGCCGCACGTGAGGCCGGTCACACGCTGATGCGCCTCGAGGTCGCGCCGTGGATGGAGGAGGCGATCGCGATGTACCGCTCGATGGGGTTCCGCCAGACCGAAACACATCCCGGCGCCGCCGGCGACCGCGTGTCGATGGAGCTTTCGCTCGTCTGAAGTGGCTCAGCCGCGCGCCGTCTTGCGCTTGAAGCGGATCGTCTTGACCCAGGTCTGCTTCTCGCGCTTGACCACGTCCAGCCACAGTGCCCGCGCGACAACGGCGATCCACAGCTGGCAGTAGGTGAAATACGCCAGCACGATCAAGCCGATCTTGCCGAAGGAGTCCTCGCGGTCGTACGCGAGGGCGAGCAGGATCTCCATGATGAACAGCAGGAACGCGAGCAGCCACACGGCGGTGTACGGCCCCGGCAAGGGGATCGCGATGAGGCCGGCGAGGCTCGCCAGGAACAGCAGGTCGGAGACCAGGATGGCGACGAAGAAGACGTAGTAGAGCGAGAGCAGGTACAGCACCTCGATCGCGAGCACCTTGTCCTTGAACGCCGGGATCCGCCGGAAGAACTTCGTCGCCACGTAGTTGTTGCCTCGCACCCAGCGTGTACGCTGCCTGAACCAGACCCTCCACGTCTCCGGCTCCTGCTCGTGGGTGACCGCGTACGGGATCACCTTGATCCGGAAGCCCTCCATGTAGATGCGGATCGACATCTCGGAGTCCTCGGTGATGGCGCTCTCGTCCCAACCTCCAAGATGGTCGAGGAGAGGGCGGCGGATGACGTAGTTCGTGCCGGGCAGCGTGGAGACCCGGAACAGCGCCCACCTCCCGGCCTGCACGATGGACTGGAACGAGAGTGTCTCCACGTTGATGAAGCGCGTCAGCAGGTTGGTGTCCTTGTTGACGGTGCGGAACTTCCCGATGCAGGCGCCGAGCTCGGGGTGGAGGAGGAGCTGCGCCACGAGGTAGCGCAGCGCGGCGGGTTCGGGCGTGTTGTCCGCGTCGTAGACGGCGATGAGACCGGCGTCGGTGCGGGCGAGCCCGATGTTGAGGGCGCGCGACTTTCCCCGGCCGCCCTCGCCCGGGGGGACCTCGACGAGGCGGACCCGCCGGTCGCGGCGTGCGAATTCTGCGACGATTGCGCCGGTGTCGTCGGAGGAGCCGTCGTCGATCACCAGCACCTCGTAGCGCTGGAAAGGGTAGTCGAACGCGAGCATGGCCTCCAGCGTGCGGCGGATTACGATCCCCTCGTTGTGCGCCGGGATCAGGACCGCGACGTCGGGCCAGTCGAACGTGAGGGCGTCGACCTCGCGCTTCTCCTTCGCGGAGCGCAGGACGTGGAAGAACCCCGCCACCGTGAGCACGAGCTGGTAGGCGATCATGAACCAGATCAGGATCACGGCCACGACGAAGACAATGGAGAGGTCGAGCTGGAGGGCGCTCACGCGGGCCGCCGGCGGAGTTGCGGCCGCACGCGCACGATCAGGTAGAGGCTGACCAGCAGCCCGACCGCGAGGGCGCCGAAGATCTCGATCACGTACGACGACCAGAAGCTGGTGATGTCGACGCCGTACGACACGCCGCTCTGGGTCACCAGGAGCACGGTGTGCTGGCCGGGTGGAAGGATCACCGCGTCGCAGCCGCTGCCCTCGAGCGCCGTGAACGGCGTCTCGTGCCCGTCGACGAAGAGGGCGAACGGCTGCCTCGCCAGGGTCGCGATGCAGCGGTTCCCGGAGCGGTACCCGAACGTCACGCTGCGCTGCGAGCTCTTCTGGAACAGGAGGTCGCCCGTGATCGAGAGCAGGTGGGAGTCCGGCACGCCCGGCTGCAGCGCCTGCAGCGTCGGCTCCACATCGAGAACCGTGTAGCTCCCCGCCGGCAACAGGAAGCGCCCGCGGCCGACGGTGCGCACCCTCTGGTTGTCGCGCCAGATCTCCTGCGCGTCTGTCGCGAGCTGGAGCACGATCGGTGTCGGCGTGTCGATCGCCCAGCCGTCCTCGACCCGCTTGACCTTGGTGCGCGCGGCGTACGCCGAGGGGAGGAACGGGAGGTCCTGTTGGTTGATGCTCGACTCCGAGTAGATCGCGACCCGCTGCGCGCCGAGCGCGGCGGAGTGGACGAGCCAGGCCGCCTCCGTCCCGGTCTGGACGCGGGTGGGGAACGGCGTGATCGCGTTCGCGGCGCGGAACGAGAGGATGTTGAGGTCGAGCGCGAGGTGTTCCGGGTCCACCAGCCCCGCGTAACGGGCGGCGATCGCCTCGTACCGGCGGGGGTCCGACGACCACATGCTCTCCGGGTCCTCGACCTGAAGGCGGAAATCGAACCTCGAGCGCAGCGCCGCGATCTGCTTCGTGTCCACGCCAAGCCAGGTGCGCAGCTCCGGGGCGGCGAGGCTGTCGAGGACCGTCACCACGGTCTGGAACCCCGGCTTCCCCTGGGCGACCGAGGCGGCCATAGTGAGCATCGCCTCGTGGAGCTGGACGTTCTTCGCGACCCGGTAGCGGTCGAACGCGGCGAGCGCCGCGGGGTCGCGGCGCCAGTAGCGCGGCGACGCCGAGTCGAAGAGCTCGATCGGGTCGAAACCGTAGTGCTGTTTGAACTCGCGCCGGGCGGAGGGGTGCAGCGGTGTGACGAGCTGCGGGTCCTTCATGCCGCGACCGGCCTCGAAGTAGAGCTCGCCGATGTCGACGCCGTCCCAGTCGGCGCCGGTGAGCAGCGTGCGGTAGAACTCGGTCGCTGCGGCGAGGCACGCCGGGTCGGTGAGCGCAACCGGATAGCGCCAGGAAGGCCGGACGTCCTCGCCCTTGTAGTTCTTCTCCCGCCACTCGGGGTGGTCCTGCCAGAACTTCTGGCTCACCTGCGGCGGCTCCAGCCAGCAGTACACCAGGATGCCGTTGGCGTGGCAGAGAGCGATCAGCTTGGCGTAGTCGTAGGTCCACTTGGCGTACTCGTGCCACCCTCCGACGTGGAGGATGCGGATCCCGGCCGCGGCCCAGCGAACGACGAGTTGCTCGATGCTCACCGTGTGCCGGTAACCGGGGTCGAAGAACATCTCGAGCTGCTCCCGGCGGACGAGCGGCGTCAGGTTGAAGAACCGCTGCACGTAGCTGGCGAGGTAGGGGTAGCGGGAGTACCCGCCCGTGCTCACAGGGTCGAAGCGAGTGCCGAACAGGATGAACCGCCCGGCGCCGTAGCGCCGCCCGATGACGACAGGGACGCCCGTCACCTCGTCGGATGCGAGGACCTCGTCCTCGTCGGCGGTTTCGAACTTGTGCATCACCTCGCCGGAGTTCCAGTGCAACGGCTCGTCCGGGTAGAGGCGGTCGCGCACGCGCTCGATGAGCAGCGTCGAATCGAGGAAGCGGACGCCGAAGGCGGTGGCGAGGTCGTTGCGGAAGTCGGTGATCAGGTTGCCGCCGCCCTCCACGAAGCTCTTGAGAGCCCCGACCTGCCGTTCCGTAAGCGCCTCGGCGACCGAATACGGCACGATCACCAGATTGTGGTCGCGCGTGTCGATGGCGAGCAACGGCGTCACCGGCGTCTGGTCTACCGGCATGTTCAAAGCGCGAAACGGCGCCGCGAGGCTCGCCTGGTCGTTGGCGGCACCCCCGGTGGCGTTCGGGTCGTAGAGGAATAGCACGTCGGCGGGGGCGTAGCGCTCCTCCCTCCTGGCGACCCTGGCGAGCAGGTCGCCGGCTTGGCCTTTCGCCTTCTCCCAGAACGAGAGCGGGCGTTCCCTGTACTCGCGAGGCTCGGCGACGTAGATCCAGCGCGGAGGAAGCTTCACGTCGCGTTCCACCTGGCCGCGGAGCCGCGTCGGGGAGACTTCGCGCCGCACCAGCTTTCCGTTGCCGTCGATCCACGACTCGCGCAGGTACTGGTCGGCGAGGGTCAGCTTGACGGTGGCGTTGCCGCTCACGATCGCCCGGTCGTCCATGACGACGGAGTTGGACATCTCGCGCACGTCCACGAACGTGTACCCGAGCGCCCGGATGCCGTCCACCAAACGGGCGAGGCACTCGATCGGGACGAACGGGTGGAAGAACGCCGACGCAAACCCGTCGCGCACCGCGAGGTCCGCTTTCGCGTAGGAGAGGAGCTTTTCGACGGACGCATCCTCCTTGGCGATGTCGGGGTCGAGGGGGACGTAGCCGAGGTCCTCGGGGAGGATGCGCTCCCCGTACATGTCGCGCTTGATGATGTAGGGGAAGTACTGGCTGTAGTCGAGGTTGTCGAGCACCAGCCGCTGCTCCATCGCGGTCGAGAAGTGTTCGGCGAACACCGAGTAGTCGACCGTGGAGGCGCTGTAGTGCGGCGTCTCCCACACGAGGGGGTAGACGCCATTCTTGATGCACTCGGCCAACCCGATCCGCAGCTTCCGGTTGACGTACTCCCTGGAGTCCTCCGGCAGGATCCGGTTGCCGCTCTCGTCCCAGAACTCGTAGTCGGTCGCCGTCTCGCCCTTGTACTGATGGGTCACGCCGTGCATGACGATCGTGCCGCCGTGCTCCATCATGTAATGCAGGGCGTCCACGTAGTCCGGCTTTTCCGACATCGCCACCCGCGTCTGCGTGGCCGGGTTGACGTAGAACGGGATCACCCCGACGAGGAACGGGATCTTGCGGGCGAACAGGAGGTCCGCCACGGCGCGCAGGCTCGCCGGGTCGGAGAACGGGTTGGTGTCCTCGATGCGGATGAGCGCCGAGTGGGAGTGCGGGTGGTCCTCGCCGAGGATGTCGTGCAGGAGGTCCGCGAAGTACAGGTAGCGGTCCGACTCCGTGGCGTAGGAGAACGGCGAGTCGGCCACACACCAGAACGGGCCGGAGCGGACCACGTACGGCACCGTCCGGCGCGTCCTGCTCGACGTCGTGGCGGCAAGCACCTGGCAGCGGGCCGGGTCCACGACCTTGAGCACGTTGGTGTTGGGTTCGGTCTTGGTGAAGCGGTCGTCACCGGCTTGGACGGAGTCGAAGACGGAGGTCGTGTCGAAACCCTCGTCCACGAACCCGAACCGTGCCCCGAGGTCGAACGCCCGCCCGAACTCGACCAGGCCGGTGTTGAGCCAGACGAACGTGCCCCCGTCCGAATAGGCGTCGCGCATGACCGCCGCGGGAGGGTCGAACGCCTTTGTGAATCCGACGACGAACGTGGCGTCCGCCATCGCCATCTCGCCCGCCCGGTAGGCGTCCGCCGACTCGAGGGTGACGGCCGTGGAGAAGTGGCCGAGGAGCTGCTGCAGCTGACGGGCGTCGCCGAGCCCGCTCGCCGCCGGCGTGGGGCCGGGCTCGTATACGATCAGCACCTTCTTGATTTTGATCTCGTCGCCGGCCGCAAGGGAGGCAGCCGCGAGTGCGAGCGCCCCCAGTGCAACCGGAAGCGTCCATCCGATTCCGCCTGGGTGCCGCAGAGAATGGTTCGATCGCATCGTGCCCCAACGCACCCCGCCACACCCGCCCTGGGGCGCCGGTGCGCAGTGTGAACGCCTTGACGGCCGCGATGTTAGCACGCGGGTGCCCCGCCGCCGTGTGCTACCGTCGCCGCGTGCGGGCGATCGGCGGAATCCGCAGGCGGTGGGCGCGGGCGCTCGCGGCGGCCGCCGCCGGGCTGACCCTTTGCGCGGCCGCTGCCGGCGCCGCGCAACTCGCGCCGGCGGGGTCCCTGCCCGGCGGGGTGGGCGAGCGCCCGCTGGTCGGGTTCACGGTGCACTGGGACTTCTTCGCGAGCCCCTCCGAGGCCGACCGGTTGGTGGCGTTCGCGATTGCGAACGGCGCCGAGATCCTCAACGTGGTGCCGCCGCCGCACATCTGGGAGCAGCCGGAAAGCCTCGCGGTGCTGCGGCGGATCTTTGCCACCGCCCGCAGGCACGGCGTCGGCGTCGTGCTCAGCCGCATCGACGGAAGCTCTTTCCCCGACGCCGCAGGCGAACGCCGCAACTGGCTGTACACCAACGTCCTGACCGAACGCGGCCGGCTGCCGTCCGGCAGGGAGACCCCCGACTTCTTCCTCGCGACGGTGGGCAACCCCGCGTACGAGCGCTGGCTCGCCGAGGAAACGGCGTATTACGCGAAGAACTTCTCCGCCGAGCCCGCCCTGATGGGTTTCGGCGTCGGCCTGTTCAACGAGCCGTTCGTCTCGCAGCGCGGCTCGCTGCTCTGCTTCGACCCGGCCACCGACTCCTACGAGATCGGCCAGTACACGCCGTACGCCGCGGCCGTCTGGCGGCGGTTCCTGACGGGAAGGTACGGCGGCATCGGCGGCGTGAACCGCGCCTACGGCACACGCTTTCCGGCGCTCGCCGCTGTGCCGATGCCGGTCAACGAGCGCGACCCCGGGTTTGCCAAGCCGGTCGCCGCGTACTTCGACTTCGTCTCGGCGGTCAACGGCTGGGTCGTGCGCCAGCTCGACCGCTGCAGGTCGATTTGGCGCGCGCGCGCCCGGCGGCGCGTGCCGTTCGTGCTGCAGTTCTCCGGATACGTGCCGGAGAAGTTCGAGAAGGGCCGGCCGGCGTTCGCGGCCCTCGACATCTTCGACTGGATGACCCGTGCGGACGCCCTCGGGCTGTCGGCATACACCAACTGCGAGTACCCCGACGGCGGCCACGCCTCGGACGCGGCGATGGTCAACTTCCTCCGCCTCGGCGCCCTGCTGCGCAAGCCGGCGTACGTGCTCGAAGGCGGCAACGAGTGCGACGGCGCGGTCCTCGACCAGGACGAGCTGCACGTCTTCGCCACCGTCGCGGCGCCGCTCGCTCCGGCGAGCCTGATCTACGAGTTCCTGAAGGTCAGCTACGCGGAGGCCTTCGCCACGTCGGCGGGGAAGCTCCTCGGCGCCGACTGGAAACCGAGGCCCGACGCGGTGGCCGCGGTGCGCGCCGCCCTCGCCGAGGGTAAGGCGGCGCGGGGAGGCGGTTCGACCACGTACGTCCTCGACGACCTCGCCGGCTTGCCGGACGACGCGGGACTGCTCGCCGCCCGGGCGCTCCTTGCGCGCGCCGCAATGGAGCGCCCGCTCACGTTCGTGCCGCCCGCAGCCATCGCCGGTTTGCCCACCGGCAGCACCCTCGTCGTCCCGTCGGAGCGGCGGCGCGTTGCCCTCGGCCCGGCGCTCGCCGCGCGGGGAATCGTGGTCGTGGGCGCGGACGGGCTGGTCGGGGTCCAGGCGACCGGTCGCTGACCCTCCGATCCGCTACACTTGGGGCAGGGAGCCAACATGAGTCAGAATACGTCGCGCATTTTTCGGCCGGTGCCGGTCGTCGGGCCGGCGCGTATCTGGTTTGCGGCGCTGTCGGCCGCGGTCGCCGTGGCTGTCGTCGGGTTGCTCTTCTCGTTGTTGCGCACCCCGACAATCCGCTACGAGATCGACAGCCGGGCACTGACGATCACCAGCGTGCTGGGGTCAGAGCACCAGCAAAAGACGATCGATCTCGCGCGCATCGCCGAGGCAAAGATCGAGTGGTTGCACGACGGCGCGCTGCGTTTCGGGACCGAGAAGCCCGGCTACTGCGTCGGCTTCTTCGCCTATCCGCGGCTCGGCGAGGTATGGCAGATCACCGACTGCTCCCAGCACGGCGTCGTGGTGACCTCGAGCGCCGAGGCCACGCCCGTCGCGGTGACGCCGTCGGACCCGGACGCCTTCTTGAAGGCGTTGCGAGAGGGCCGGCGAGCGGTGTTTACGCCCCCCGGGCGCCGGGGCGCGGCGTGGTGGGTCAACCTGTTCGTCGTGGCGGGCGTCGGCGCCCTCGCGATCGCCGCGCTCGCGGTCGTCCTCTTCGTCGCCCCGGCGCGCCTGCGCTATACCGTGGCCGGCGGCGCGCTCGAGGTGCGCATGCTGCTGCGGCGTCGGGTCGTGCCGCTCGCCGGCGTGCGGGCGCGGGCGCACCGGCCGCTGGCCGGCCACCGCCTGGCAGGACTTCCGCTGCCTGGTTACCGGGTCGGCTCGTGGGTGCTCGACACCATGGCCACGTCGGTGCTCGCCTCCGCGGCCGACGAAGGCGTGATGATCGAGGGCGACGGGCGGTTGTTCGTGAACCCGCAGGACCGGGAGGGGTTCCTGGCGGCGCTGGCAGCCGAGGGCGCCACGGTCATCACCGACACCACGTTGCACCGCCGCTAGGGGCGCCGCCGGCGTCGGACCTCTCGCTGCGTTGCGCCGCGCCGGTTCGCATCCTCACATAGCCTACGGCTATGCTCCGGTGCGACCGGCTTGCGCGCCTTGCGATAGGCCCAACGGCGGCGGCGCGGCTACACGCCGCAAGTGGCGAGGCCCTGCCTTTGGGGGAACGTGCGTCTTCGAGGTTGGCGCTCGGGGCTGCGCGGCCTGCGGCCGGCGCAGCCGGCTCGGACCACGGACCACGGACCACAGACCACGCATCTTCCGTACCCGGGCCAGCCTCGCGTCGGGGGGGCCGGCCTGACGGCGACCCGGAGGCCGAACTGTGGCACACTCGGGCGTGAGCGCCGTCGGTCGCGGGAGTGCGGATCTCGGATGGAGGTGAGGCCATGCAGCGGCTGTTCTTGAGGACGGTTTTGGCGTTCGGGTCGTTGGTGGTGACGTCTGCGGCTTGGAGCCCGGCATCGGCGCAGGGCCCCACGGATCGCGCTGCGGAAGCCGGAGTCGTCAAGGTCGGCGAGCGGGCCCCCGACTTCTCGCTTCCTGCGGCGGACGGAAAGACCTATCGTCTCGCCGACCTGCGAGGCGGCAAACGTCTCGTGCTCGTGATCTTCCGCGGGGTGTGGTGAGTCTACTGCCGAATGCAGCTCGGCGAGCTGCAAGAGCACCTGTCGGAGTTCCGCGGCCTCGGTGCCGAGGTGTGGGCGATCAGCTCGACCGACCCCGTGGACAAGTTGACCACCTACGCGCAGGTCCGGGGTATCAAGTTCCCCTTGCTCGCGGACTCCGGCCTCGCGGTCACGAAGAGATACGGCGTACTCAACGAGGCGCGTCGCAACATGGCGTACCCGGCGACGCTGGTGATCGATCGCAAAGGAGTCGTCCGCTACGTCCGAATCGACGTCGACTTCACGAAGCGGCCGCCTGTGACCGACCTGCTCGCATTTCTGAAGAAACTGGCGAAGTGAAGCGACCCGCAGCGGGGTCAGGCTCGCGTCGTCGGGTCTCTGCCCCTGCGCCTGTCTTCTTCGGACCGCGGACCATTGACCACTGACCACGTCGTTCCGGAGCCCGAACCCCGAGCCCCTGTTTCTATGTTCGCAGGCGCGGGGGGCCCTGGTGGCGGGTGATCTCCTGCGACTCGCGCAGCTGCACCACGCCGCGCTGGATCAGGTTGCGGATGATGAGCTGGTTGTGCAGCCTGACGCCCGGAAGCACCGCGAGGATCTGGTTGGCGGTGTAGCGGCCGTTGATGCGTGAGAGGACGAAACCCTCCTCGGGGTCGCACTTGAGCTGGACGATGTCCCTGGGCGCCAGCGCCAGCTCGAGGATAGTGGAAGGGCCGATCGGGAGCCTTTCGACATCCTGGACGATTTCACGCTCGAGTTCATCGGCGGCCGCGAGCGCCTTCGGGATGCTCGGGTAGCGCTCGCGCACCTCGACCACCTTGCGGTAGGCCTCGAGAGCGTCGCCCAGGGCGAGGCTGCTCTCGGCCTCCTGGATGCGATCGCGCCACGTCGAGCGCAGGAACCCAGGAATCCGCTTCGGCGGCAGCACTGGCGGCAGGAGCTCGAAAACGCCGTTGGTGACGCCCTGGAAAATGAAGCTGAGCACCGGGAACTCGGGCATCCGGCAGGCGAGGGCGATCTCCTCGATGCTCCTGGCGCCGTCGATTTCGCCCAGGACGGCGGTGCCCGCCGGGGTCAGGCGGCTCTCGTCGATCGCCTTGACCGCCCGGGGGATGGCGCCGGAGTCGGTAATGACCGCCGCGATGCGGCGGCGCTCGTCCACCTGCCGGGCGCCTTCGAGGATGAAGTGGTCGACCGGGAGCTGGAGCTCCTTGAAGTCGCGGCGGGGCTTGACGTCGTCGAGGAAGAAGAACTCCCCCTCCTCCCAGAGCATCAGGTCGTAGACGGTCTCCTCGGTTTTGACCCGCACCAGGTGGTCGACCTGCTCGCGGCTGAGGCGGTCGCTCTGAACCAGGAGCTCGCCGAGCATGACGTTGAGCTCCTTCTGGCGGTCGAGAACGTGCTCGAGCTCGTCCTCGGTGAGGATGGTCCAGCCGACCAGGTAGTAGCCGAGGTGCTCGCGCGGGTTGTTGGATGTGACTGCGGACACGAGGCCGTTCTGGAACAGGATCTTCTTGGTGTAGCGCTGCCCCTTGATCACGAGGGTGCCGGTCTTCCGACTCGCGGAGATCCACTGCATGAGGTCCGGGAACGGCATCGTGCGGAGGTTGCCGGTGACCGCCATCAACCCCCCAGGCCCGCCTGCGGGCCGGAACCCGCCGGGGCCGCCGCGGCAACGAGAGAACGATTCGCCACGGTGCAACGATACCTTACTCGCGGCGGCGGCGCAGCGTCGGGCACGGGCAGTACCCCGCTCACTGCGTGCGGTAGTTCTCGAAGGCGAGCTCGATGCCGAAGTCCTCGCCCTTGACGAGCGCGATCACAGCCTGCAGCTCGTCGCGCGAGGGCGAGGAGACCCGCACCTGGTCGCCCTGGATCGCGCACTGGACCTTCTTGAACTTGTGCTCCTTGACGAGCTTGACGATTGCCCGCGCGGTCTCGGAGGGCACGCCCTGCTGCAGGGTGACCTCCATCCGGACGGTGCTTCCGGCAGCAGGCTGGATCGTGCCGGTCTTCAGGTTCTTGACCGGCACCCCCCGTCGGGTCATCTTGCCGAGCACCACGTCCCACATCGCCCGCAGCCTGAACTCGTCGGGGGCGGTCATCACGAGCAGGTTCTCCTTGCGGTCGAGGTCGATGGCGACCTTGAGCCCCTTGAAGTCGAAGCGCTGGCCGATCTCCTTTGAGGCCTGGTTCACCGCGTTGTCGACCTCCTGGAGGTCGCACCCGCTCGTGATGTCGAACGACTGAACCGGAGTCATACGGTCCCTCCCTCCTGGGCGGCCCCGTCGGTCCCCGCGGGCACCCGGCGGCGGCGATGCCGGCGGCGCTTCTTGCGGTCTCCAACTTCCTTGGCCGGGACCTGGGCCGACCCCTCGGACGACGGGGGGGGCTCGCCCGCCGGCTCGGCGCCGGCAGCGGGATCGCCGGCCGCCTGGCTCTCGTCTGGGGCGGCGGATCCTCCGCCCTTCTTGTGGCGGCGGCCGCCGCGGCGGCGCTTGCGCTTCTTCCCGGCGGCATCCTCCGCGGCGGGTGCGGCCTCGGCCTCGGCCTCGGCGTCCGGCGGCGCTACGCCCGGCTCGGTGGCGCTCTCGCCCGACGCCTGCTCGGGCTTCTCGTCCTTGCGGCGGCGTCCGCCGCGACGGCGCTTGTGGCGCTTCTCGCCGTCGGGCTGGTCGGGCGTCGCGCCGCCTCCGGTGAGGTCGGCCGCGCTCACGGCCGACGGCGCCTGTTGCCCGTGTCCAGCCGCCTCACGCACGACCCACTCGAGCTTCTCCTCGGAGCGGTGGAAGCTGGTCGTCGCGTTGATCTCGACGCGGATGTCGAACTCGCGCTCGAGGGCGGCGATCTCCTGGCGGCGCCCGTTCTGGAGGGCGTCCGCGAGTTCGGGGTGAAGGCCGACGCGCACCGCCTTGAGGCGGCCGTCGGCGGCGCGGGCCTCGATCCGCCGAAGCAGGTTGACACCCAGGAACTCTGGGGAAGGGATGGTGCCGGTGCCGGCGCAGGTCGGGCAGGGGCGGTGGGTGCGCAGCGCCAGCGCCTGCTTGACGCGCTGCCGGTTGATCTCGAGCAGGCCGTTTGGGCTGATGCGCCCGACCGTCGAGCGCGCCTTGTCGGCCTTCATCGCGTCGCGCATCGCCTTCTCGACCCCGTGCTGGTTCTTGCGCGGCCGCATGTCGATGAAGTCGACGACCACCAACCCGCCGATGTCGCGCAGCCGCAACTGGCGGGCGACCTCGTGAGCGGCCTCGAGGTTGACGGCGTAGATGCTGTCCTCCTGCGATGTCCCGTGCGAGGCCTTGCCCGAGTTGACGTCGATCGAAGTGAGGGCCTCGGTGGGGTCGATCACGATCGAACCGCCGCCCGGGAGCGGAACCGTGCGCTTGTAGATCCCCTCGATCTGGGGTTCGAGGTTGAAGCGCGAGAACAGGGGCATGCGCTCGGCGTAGCGAACCAGGCGCGTCTTGGAGCGCGGCATCGAGGCCTGCATGTAGGCCTGCGCCTTCTCGAACACTGCGTCGTCGTCGACGAGCACCTCGTCGATCGAGCTGTCGAGGAGGTCGCGCAACGCCTGCACGATGAGGTCCTGGTCGGAGTACAAGAGGCGCGGACCCTTGCCCTTCGCCATCTCGGCCTGCACCCGCTTCCACAGGCGCAGCAGCGCGGCGAGGTCTGCCTTGAGCGTCGTCTTGGTCTGGCCGAGGGCGTTGGTGCGCAGGATGATGCCGCACCCCTCGGGTACCTCGAGCTTGTCCGCCTGGTCGCGCATCGCGGCGCGGGTTTCCTCGTCCTCCACCTTGCGCGAGATGCCGCGGGTGTCCTCAAACGGCGTCAACACGAGGTAGCGGCCCGCGAAGCTCAGGTTGGTCGTGACCGCGGCGCCCTTGCTGCCCATCGGGTCCTTCGTCACCTGGACCAGCACGCTGCGGCCGCGTTCGATGATCCGGTCGATGCGCGGCGCGGCGTCGCCGGCGGGCGCGGCGCGGTGGTAGGCCTGCGGCACAACGTCGTGGGCGGGAAGCATCCCGTCGCGCTCGGCGCCGAAGTCCACGAACGCCGAGTTCAGGGCCGGATTGACGTTCGCCACGACTCCACGGTAGACGTTGCCGCGGCAGAGGCCGGCTTCGGCCACCGCAATCTGGTACGTGTCGAGCGTGTCCTTGTTCACGATCGCGACGCGCACCTCTTCGGCGCGCTGCGCGTTGATGAGCATCTTGCGGTTCAAGCGGTCTCCAATCCGCGACCCGCGGCGCTCGCCTCGATGCCGTTCGCCGGCGCTGCGCCCGGCCGGCCCTGAGGCGGCCGCGGGTCCAGCCTTTAAGAGTAGCATCCTGCGGCGTTTCCCTCACGCCCGGGAGGATTTCGCCGAGGCGCACACGCGGTCGCGCCCCCCCGCTTGGCGCGGTAGAGGGCGTCGTCGGCCGCCTTGACGACCTCCTCCGGCGAGGTGAGGCGCCCTGCCCGATCGGCGACCCCGATGCTGACGGTGACCGCGATCTTCCTGTCCGGTTCCCGCTTCGTCGTGACGCGCTTGGGTTTGCGGGCCGGGCGGTCGGGCGCGCGCAGCACGAAACCGCTCGCGGCCACCGCGGCGCGCAGCGACTCCAGTTCGGCCATCACCTCCTTGGCCTGCCGTTTGGCGAAGACGATGGCGAACTCCTCGCCGCCGATGCGGTACGCGCGCCCTCCGCTGCGGGCGGCCTCCAGTCGTGCCGCGACCATCCGCAGCACCTGGTCGCCGATGTCGTGGCCGTACTGGTCGTTGACGGCCTTGAAGTGGTCGATGTCCACCATCGCGATGGCGTAGCGGCCGGAGAGCTTGCCGACAGCCTCGTCGAACGCGCGCCGGCTCGGGAGCGACGTGAGACCGTCGCGGAAGGCCATGGCGAGCGTGGTCTCGAGCAGCGCGACGACCAGGATCAATCCGGCGGTCGCGAGGTACAGCGTTGTGAAGCGGGTAACGGCGAGACCAAGGAACGATGCGAGGACCGCCCAGGCGAAGCCGGCGTCGAGCGTCGTGCGGCGCAGCGCCCAGACCAGGGTTACGGTCACGAGTGCAACGGCGTAGGCGAGCAACGCCGGGTGAGCGACCCCACCCTCCGGCGAGGCCCGGCCGGGGAGGAAACGGCTCTCCAGCAGAGCCACGAGGCGGGGTTGGTACGACAGCCAGACGAACGCCGCAACCGCCGGCTGCAGCGCCAGCGCCCCCAGGCGGAGAAGGCCGGGTGCGGTGAACGTGCCGCGCTCGCGCACCACGGCGAGGCACGCGAGGTCGAGAGGCAACAGGAACGCCGCGGCGTTGAGCGCGTAGCGGCCGACCTCGAACCCGGCGGCGCCCGGACCGAAGCGGGCGAGCAGGAGATCGGTGACGGCCAGGGCGAGCATGGCGAGCACGACCCGGCCGCGCCGGAACCAGAGCCCGAGGATGACTCCGGCGGCCACCACGATCCCAGGGTAGACGCGCAGGAACGCGGTCAACTCCTCCGGAAGCCGCCCGGCGGCGTGCGCCGCCAGCGCCGTGAGCGCCAGCAGGCACGCCGGCACGATCACCGTGGGGACCACCCTCACGCTGGTACGCCCGCCTTTCCCCGTCACCGCGAGGATACGCCGGCGCCGCGCCGTCATCGTCAGGATCTGGTACCGTGTCGCGACGTCTGGGGGAACTGCATGCGACACATAGCTCGTTGTGCGGCAATCACGGCGGCCATCGCGGCCGCGGGCGTGGCACTGGCGGCGCCGCCGGCGCTGACGCTGCCGGCGGGGGCGGAACAGGCCGCAAAGGTCATCGACCGGGCGAGCCTCGCCGGTCCGGTGCGCTTTCTGGCGGACGACCTGCTCGAGGGGCGGGCGCCGTCGCACCGCGGCGACGCGCTCGCCAACCTTTACGTGGCGAGCGTCATGGAGTCGCTGGGGTTGCAGCCGGGGGGGCCGGGGGGCAGCTGGGAGCAGCGCTTCCCGCTCGTAGGAATCACCACCAAGGCCCCCGACGCCTGGACGTTCCGCGCCGGCGGCAACGACGTCGCGCTCAAGTTCTGGCAGGACTACATCGCCGCCTCCGGCGTTCAGGCCCCGGCTGCGGCGATCACCGACGCCCCGCTTGTCTTCGTCGGGTACGGCATCCAGGCGCCCGAGTACGGCTGGGACGACTTCAAGGGGGCGGACCTCAAGGGCAAGGTTCTGCTGATGTTGAACAACGACCCGGATTGGGACCCCGCCCTGTTCGGGGGCGCTCGCCGGCTGTACTACGGGCGTTGGTCGTACAAGTACGAGAGCGCTGCCCGCGAGGGCGCCGTCGGCGCGATCATTATCCACACGACGCCATCGGCCGGGTACGGCTGGCAGGTCGTGCAGAACTCATGGACCGGCGAACAGTTCGAGCTGCCGGCCGGACCTGAGCCCCGCCTGCAGGTGCGCGCCTGGACCACCGAGGACGCGACCCGTCGGCTGCTCGCAGCCGCCGGCCTCGACCTCGACCGCCTCATCGCGCAGGCGCGCAGCCGCGACTTCAAGCCGGTGGACCTCGGCATCCGCACGTCGCTCGCGCTCGCCAACACCCTGACGCACGGGGAGACCGCGAACGTGCTCGGACTCATCCCCGGAAGCGATCCCGCCTTGAAGGATGAGGTCGTCATCTTCTCCGCCCACCACGACCACCTGGGCATCGGGAAGCCCGACGCGAGCGGGGACACGATCTACAACGGCGCCGTGGACAACGCCAGCGGGGTGGCGCAGGTGCTCGCCATCGCCAAAGCGTTCATGGCGCTGCCGGAGCGGCCGCGGCGGTCGGTACTGTTCGCCATCGTGAGCTGCGAGGAGTCGGGGCTGCTCGGGTCCGCGTACTACGCCGCCCACCCCACGTTCGCGCCGGGGAAGATCGCGGCGGACATCAACTTCGACGCGGGCAACATCTTCGGCAGGACGCGCGACGTCGCCCTCGTCGGCAAGGGCAAGTCCACGCTCGACGCGGTGGTCGAGGCGGCGGCCGCTCTGCAAGGGCGCGTGGTCACCGACGAGTCGTTCCCCGACCGCGGCGCCTACTACCGCTCCGACCAGTTCAGCTTCGCCAGGATCGGCGTGCCCGGGCTCTACTTCAGGGGCGGCCTCGACTACGTCGGGCGCGAGCGCGGTTGGGGGGAGAGGGTCAACGACGAGTGGCTGAAGGCCCACTACCATCAGCCGAGCGACGAGTTCTCCGAGAGCTGGAACTTCGACGGGATGATCGAGGACACTCAACTCGGCTTCCTCGCCGGCCTCAGCGTGGCGCAGGCGAACGCGATGCCGGCGTGGCTGCCGGGGGACGAGTTCGCGAAGCTCCGCGCGCCGGCGCCGGGCGGGAGCAAGTAGCTGCCGCGACGCGACAGCCGGGTGCTGCAAGGAGGGAGGAGGGCGACGATGAACCACGCGATGACCACGACGACGTTCGAGATCCCGGGCAGCCGGGTCGTGCGCAACCTCGGGGTGGTGCGCGGGATCACCGTTCGCTCGCGCTCGATCTTCGGCACGATCGGCGGGTCGCTGCAGACCCTCGTGGGCGGCAACATCTCGCTCTTCACCGAGCTGTGCGAGAAGACCCGCGCCGAGGCGTTCGACATGATGGTCAGACATGCGGAGCAAGTCGGCGCCAACGCCGTGGTCGGCATCCGCTACGACGCGACCGAGGTGATGCAGGGCGTGACCGAAATGGTCTGCTACGGGACCGCGGTCGTTGTCCAGCCGGCGTGAGCCGGCCGCGCGCCGCGGTCGGGGCGTTCCACCTCGAGGGTTCGGATCTCATCGCCCGGCCACCCTCGTGCCCAGGCGCGAGGGCGGCAGCCGGCTGACCGTCCCCACACACGCCTCCGACCTCGCCGTTCCGGAGGGGTGAGCGAACGCCGCAGCCGGCTCAACCCTCGTCGATCGCGAGAACGGCAGCGATCGCGTCGAGATCGGGCGGAACCGGATCGGGGATGCGGATCCGGCGCGAGGCGGCGGCGATGTCCTTGAGGCCGGTCCCGGTGAGGAGCAGCACCGCGCGATCGTCGCGCGCCACCAACCCCTCGTCGAGGGCGGCGAGCAAGCCGGCCAGCGCCGCGGCCGCGGCCGGCTCGCAGAAGACGCCCGTGGTGCCGGCGAGCAACGGGATCGCGTCGAGGATCGCTGAGTCGCTCACGATCACCCCGGAGCCGCCGGAGGCGCGTACCGCCGCGAGCGCCATGACCGCGTTGCGCGGCGCGCCGACCACGAGCGAATCGGCGACGCTGGCGGCGTCCGGCACCGGCGTGATCTCGGTCGCGCCGGCGCGCAGCGCCCGTGCGAGCGCGGCGGAGCCCTCCGGCTGGACGACGAGCAAGCGCGGCGCGCGCCGCAGCAGTCGGCACCGCACGAGGTCGGCGAAACCCTTTGCGACGCCCGCCACGATGACGCCGTCCCCGGCCGGGACGATCACGACGTCGGGCCACTCCGGTGCGAGGTCGGCCGCGACCTCGATCGCCGCGGTCTTCTTCCCCTCGATCGTGAACGGGTTGAACGCGGTGTTGCGGTTGTACCAGCCGAAGCGCTCGCAGGCGGCGAGCGAAAGCTCGAACGCGTCGTCGTAACTCCCGGCCACCGGCACGACGCGCGCCCCGTAACTCGCCATCTGCACGAGCTTGGCGGGCGGGGCCGCGGCCGGCACGAAGACGACGGCGCGCACGCCCGCGGCTGCAGCGACCGCGGCGAGCGCCGAGGCGGCGTTGCCGGTCGAGGCGGTGGCGATGGTGCCGTACCCGTACTCGACGGCCTTGGCGACGACCAGGAGCGAGGCGCGGTCCTTGGTGGAGCCGGAGGGGTTGCGGGTGTCGTCCTTGGCCCACAGCCGCGGCATCCCGAGCCGGCGCCGCAGCTGCGGCACCGGGAGCAGCGGCGTGCCGCCGACCCTGAGCGCGGGTAGAGAGACCGGCGACGCGATCGGCAGGAACGCCGTCAGCGCGCCGGGGTCGTTGACGCGGGCCTCCGGCCAGCGCGCCGGCAGCTCGTCGATCTCGACCCGGAGCACGCCGCGCGTCACGCCGCCGGGACGCTGCTGCCGGGTGCAGACGGGACAGACGTAGCGCACCTCGCCCTCGGGGTAGCGCGCCCCGCACTCGCCGCAGACGAAGGTGAAGGTCGCCATCGGGTTCCCGTGGGGCGGGCGCCCTCGCCGACCCCGCTTCTGTGGGGCGGGCGCCCTCGCCCGCCCACCTCTATTCTCTCCGCGCGGCCGGGGGCGGCCGCGCCACACTCACATGGTCAGCGCCATCAGCGCCTTCTGCACGTGCAGCCGGTTCTCCGCCTCATCGTAGACCACCGACTGCGGCCCGTCGATCACCTCGTCGGTGACCTCGCGGCCGCGGTCGGCCGGGAGCGGGTGCATGTAGATCATGCGCTTCTTGCCGAGGGCCATGTGCGCAGCGTCGCAGCGCCACGCGGGGTACTTCTCGATCAGCCCCAACCCCTCCTTCTTGTCGGTGGTGTGCATGAGCGGGCCCCACGACTTCGGGATCACGATGTCGGCGTCGGCAAACGCCGCCTCGAAGTCGTCCACGATCTCGAACTTGGCTCCCGCCGCGGCGGCGTTGGCCCGTGCCTGGTCCTCGATCTCGGGCATGAGCCTGAACTCGGGGGGGCAGGCGAACGTGACGTCGAGGCCGAAGCGCGGCATCATCAGGATGAGGCTCTGCGGCACGGAGATCGGGCGGATGTAGTTGGGCGCCGAGGTCCACGCCACGCCGATCTTGAGGCCGCGGGTATTGGCCCCGAACTTCTCCCGGATGGTCATGTAGTCGGCCATGATCTGGCACGGGTGGTAGACGTCGCACTGCATGTTGAGGACCGGGACCGTGGACCAGCGCGCGACCTCGCGCAGGTACGGGTTCCCCTCGCGGAACGCGCAGTGGCGGATCGCGATCCCATCGCCGTAGCGCGACAGCACCGAGGCGGTGTCCTTCGCGTTCTCCCCGTGCGAGATCTGCATCTTGTCGGGGGAGAGGAAGATCCCGTGGCCGCCGAGCTGCGTGATCCCGGTCTCGAACGAGTTGCGCGTCCGCGTCGAGGAGTCGAAGAAGATCATGTAGAGCGTCTTGTCCTCGAGCAACCGCATCCTCTTGCCGGCGGCCTTGGCGACCTTGAGGTCGCGAGCCAGCTCGAGCACGGTCTCGAGCTCGTCGGTGGTCCAATCCTGCGTGGTGATGAAGTGTTTGCCCCTGAGTTTGGTCTGCATGTGCGCTCCCGAAGAGTCAAAAGTCAAAAAGCCGAAGGTCGAGACTGTCAATCGACAGCGTGCGGCTGACAGCCACGAGACGAAAAGCTACGAGCCGAGGGGCGGCGTCTTCAGGCGCTGCGCCAGCTCCTCGGGGATGAGCGAGTACACCGCTGTGGCCGTGACCAGGTCCGCGACCTCGACCCACTCGTCGGTGGTGTGGGCGAGCTCCTCACGGCCCGGCGCGAAACCAACCGTCGGAATCCCGAGCCGCCCCATCGTCGCCACGCCGTTGGTGGAAAATACCCAGCGCGAGATCCCCGGCGCGCGCCCGAGCACGGCCCGCGCGGAGGCCGCCACCCCCTGCACGAGCGGGTGCGCCTCGGGGACGACCCAGGTGGGGAAGATCTGCTCCTGGCGGGCGGGCTCGCCGGTCCACGCCTGGCCCTCCCAGGAGAGGACGCGCACCTCGGCGTCGCCGAGGTGCGGCAGCGCGCGGATCTCCTCCAGCGCGCTCTCGGGCGACTCGCCGGCGGTGAGGCGGCGGTCGAGCACGATCCGCGCTTCGTCCGGCACAGCGTTGAGCGACGCGGTCTTGCAGTCGATGAACGACACAGTGACGGTGCCCTTGCCGAGGAAGTCGTCGGCACGCAGCGTCGCGTTGAGCGCCTCGATGTCGGCGACGATCGGCGCCATCTTGTACACCGCGTTGACCCCGCGCTCGCAGTGGGCGCCGTGGGCGGAGACCCCCTTGGTCACGACCTCGACCGACATCCGCCCGCGGTGGCCGCGGTAGACGTCGAGGTTGGTGGGCTCGCCGAGGATGACGGCGTCCGGCCGTACGCCCTCCGCCTCGATGAGGTGCATAAGGGGATAACCGTCACACGACTCCTCCATGACCGACGCCACGAGGACGAGCTGCACGCCGGGGGGCAGGCCGCGCTCCAGCATCAGCTTGGCGCCGTACGCCATGCACGCGACCGCGGGAAGCTCGTCCACCGCGCCGCGCCCGTGCACCTTGCCGCCCTCGAGCTTCCCGGCAAACGGGTCGTACCGCCACGCCTGCGGGTCGCCGATGCCGACGCAGTCGATGTGGCCGTCCATCATGATCACGAGCGGCCCGTCGCCGACGCGGGCGACGACGCTGCCGATGCGGTCGAAGTGGACGTCGGCGAACCCCAACGCCTCGTACTCGGCCTTGACGCGCTCGCAGCGCTCGCGCTCGCGGCCGCTCTCTGCCGGGATCGCGATCATCTCGCGCAGGAAGCGCACGATCTGGGTCTCGTACCGTTTCGCCGCCGCCAACGCTTCTGCACCCCGTAGCGTCGTCATGACCGTGCCTCTTCCCGGACCCCGAGCCCCGAGTCCCGAACCCCGGTGTCTCTATTGAACGCCTCGATCGCCTCGTCCCACGCCGGCAGCTCGGCCTGCAGGTCGGTCCAGAACGTCGGCGACCACAGCGCGTTGAGCTCCGACACGGTTTTGCCCTGCTGCTCGACCCAGGTGAAGTACTTGAGGTTGTGGATCGCCTTGCGGTCGGGGTAGGTGAGCTCCTTGACGTGGTCCGTGGTGGCGCCGAGCAGGTAGCGCTCGAAGTCGATCTCGGCCTGGCGCTCGGTGTACGTCCCCCGCTCGGCCGTCAGCTCGGCGAGACGCGTCTGGTACAGCGCCGCGGAGTCGGTGAAGCAGGTCACGAGCACGTCGTCGGCGTCCAGCTCGTAATGACGAGCGGTCTTGATCGCCGCCAGCAGGTTGCAGATCGAGGAGATGCCGAGCAGCGGCAGTTGGTTGACGAGGTCGTAGGCGACGCCGCGGCCGAGCAGCGCCTCTCGCCCCGCCGGCTCGTTGAACACCCGCAGCAGCCGCATCGTCGCCTCGTCGTCGATCGCCGCGACGAAGTCGGTCGTGCGGACGTTGTGGATCCACGGCACGTGCTTGTCGCCGATCCCCTCGATGCGGTGGCCGCCGAACCCGGACGCCAGCAGCGTCGGGCATTGCAGCGCCTCGGCCACCGTTGTCGTGCACCCCGGGAACGTGCGCTTGAGGAAGTCGCCGGCGCCCAGCGTGCCGGCGGAGCCGGAGGCGCCCACCCACGCGGCCAGCCGACCGCGCGGGCCGGCGACGGCGGCGAACGCCTCCTCGGCTGCGGGGCCGGTGACGCCGAAGTGCCAGAGGTAGTTGCCGAACTCGTCGAACTGGTTGAAGATCACCGCCTGCGGCTGGGTCTTCCGGATCTCCCAGCAGGCGTCGAAGATCTCCTTCACGTTGGACTCGCAACCCGGCGTCGCGATCACCTCGGCGCCGATCGAGGCGAGCCACTCGAAGCGCTCGCGGCTCATCTCCTCGGGGAGGATCGCCACCGCGTGGCAACCCAGGAGCGCCGAGTCGAACGCGCCGCCGCGGCAGTAGTTGCCGGTCGAGGGCCACACCGCCTTTTGCGTCACCGGGTCGAACCCTCCCGCGACCAGGCGGGGCACGAGGCATCCGAACGCCGCGCCGACCTTGTGCGCGCCGGTCGGGAAGTGGCGCCCGACGAGGCCGACGATGCGGGCCGGCACCCCGGACAGTTCGGGGGGGATCACGAGGGCGTTCACCGGGCCGAAGCCGCCGGTCGCCGGGTCGTTGTGCCACGTGATGCGGAAGAGGTTGAGGGGGTCAACGGCCTGCATGTCGATCCCCGGCAGCCGTTCGGCGATGGCGGCGTCGATCGTTTTCGGGTCGCGCTGCTGGGCGATGGTCGGGATCACGATGCCGCGCTCCCGGCAGCGCTCCACCGCGTGTGCGCGCGCGCGTCGTTTCGTTTCGTCGGTCACGTCTGTCGCTCCCGGAGCGCATTGTATCGGTTTTGCCGCGTTCGGGCACGACGAGTCTCAAACTAAACACAGGCATTCCGGGACCGCTCCCGGGTGCGGACCCCTGTGCTAGGCTCGTTCCTCTTGGGGGGTCCATTGACGCTGAGAAGCCCCTTCACCCTGACCGACGCCCGGCTCACAGCCGAGGTCGCGAGGTGCGAGTACTGCGAGGAAAAGCCGTGCCAGGCCGCCTGCCCCGCCGACTGCTCCCCGGCTGACTTCATCATGGCGGTGCGCGTCGGCGCGCCGTCCGATTTCCGTCGCGCCGCCGGGATGATCATGGCGGCGAACCCGCTCGGCGGCGTGTGCGGCGCCGTGTGCCCCGAGACCCACTGCATGGCGGCGTGCGCCCGGGCGACGTTCGACACGCCAATCGAGATCCCCGCGGTCCAGGCGACGATCATCGCGAAGGCGCGGGAGTTGGGCGTGATGCCGGCGTTCGCGTTCGCGACGCCCGGCGGACGGCGCGTGGCGGTCGTCGGCGGCGGGCCGGCGGGCGCGGGCGCCGCGGCGGTGCTCGCGCAGGCCGGCTGCCGGGTGGAGGTCTTCGAGGCGCGCGCTGCGGGCGGGATGGCCGGGCTGATCCCGTCGTTCCGGCTCGAAGCCGAGGTGCTCGCCGCCGACCTCGCGTTCGTAACCGCGCTCGGCGACGTGCGCGTGCACGAGAGGGAGGTGGCCGATCCGGCGGTGCTGCTCGGCGAGGGCTACGACGCGGTCGTGGTCGCGACGGGGCTGTCGCAGCCGCTCCGCCTCGGCATCCCAGGCGAGGAGTTGGCCCAGCCGTGGACCTCGTTCCTGGCCGACCGCACGGGTCGCAGCGCGGCCGGACGGCGGGTGGCGGTGATCGGCGGGGGCGCTGTCGCGGCCGACTGCGCCGAGACGGCGGCTGCTGCGGGCGCCGAGCATGTCGAACTGTTCGCCCTCGAGAAGCTCTCGGAGATGCCGCTGACGGCGAAGGAGCGCGCGGGGCTGATGCGGGCGGGTGTCCAGGTCTCGGGCCGCACGCGCGTGGCGGCGGTCCTCGCCGACGGCGGCGCCGTGCGCGGCGTGCTGACGCGCAAGGTTGCCCTCCCCGCGGGGCAGGCGTTCCACCCGCGCCGGGTGGAGGACGTCATCGGCAGCGAGCAGACGCGCGGCGACATCGACACCGTGGTCGTCGCGATCGGGGCGCGGGCGGCTGCGCCGCGCGAGGCTCGGCCGGGTCTTGTGTTCGCCGGCGACGCGGTCAACGGCCCGACCACCGTGGTCGAAGCGGTCGCGGCGGGCAAGAACGCCGCCCTCGAGGTGCTCGCCGGTCTCGGGGTTCGGGTTTCGGGGTTCGGGGCTGGGAACCAAACCGCCGCCGAACAGACGACGCGAGCCCGGACGAGCCCCGAGTCCCGAGCCCCGAGTCCCGCGCGGGTCAAGAGCTTCGCGATCCTGCCCGGCTTCCGGCGCCTTCCGGTGCCGCTCGACGCCGACTTCTTCGGCCGGCCGATCGCCTCGCCGTTCCTGCTCTCGGCGGCGCCGCCGACCGACGGCTACGAGCAGATGCGCAAGGCGTACGCGGCCGGTTGGGCGGGCGGCGTGATGAAGACGGCGTTCGACGGCGTCCCGATCCACATCCCGTCGCGCTACATGTTCGCGTTCGACAAGACGACGTTCGCCAACTGCGACAACGTCTCCGGCCATGCGCTCGAGCGCGTCTGCCGCGAGGTCGAACGGCTGCGCCGCGAGTTTCCCGACCGGCTGACGCTCGCCTCGACCGGAGGTCCGGTCACCGGCCACGACGAGTTCGACCGCCGCGGCTGGCAGGCGAACACGGCGAAGCTCGAGGCGGCCGGGGCCTGCGGCATCGAGTACTCGCTCTCCTGCCCGCAGGGGGGCGACGGCACCAAGGGCGACATCGTCTCGCAGGATGCCGCGCTGACCGCGAAGATCGTCGGCTGGGTGCTGGAGACCGGCGACCCCGGCGTCCCCAAGCTCTTCAAGCTCACCGGCGCGGTGACGGCGATCGCCCCGATCGTGACGGCGATCCGGGAGGTGCTGGACCGCCATCCCGCCGCCAAGGCCGGGGTGACGCTCGCGAACACCTTCCCGACCCTCGCGTTCCGGCCCGGGCGTCGCGAGCGCTGGGACGAGGGGATCGTCGTCGGGATGAGCGGCGCGGGGGTGACCCCGATCTCCAACCTCACCCTGGCCAAGGTTGCGGACCTCGGGGTGGTGGTCTCCGGGAACGGCGGCCCGATGGACTACATGGCGGCCGCCAACTTCCTCGCCCTCGGCGCCCGCACGGTGCAGTTCTGCTCCGCGGTGATGAAGTACGGCTACGGGGTGGTCGGCGAGCTGCACTCCGGCCTCTCGCACCTGCTCGAGGCCCGCGGCCTCGCCTCGGTCGCCGAGCTGATCGGGCGCGCGCTGCCCGGTCCGGTGACCGACTTCATGGAACTGCCCGCGGTCAAGCAGATCTCGCACGCCGAGCCTTCGCTTTGCGTGCACTGCGGCAACTGCACGCGCTGCCCGTACCTGGCGATCGCGCTGGACGCCGAGGGGGTGCCGCACACCGACCCCGAGCGCTGCGTCGGCTGCTCGTTCTGCACCCTGATGTGCTTCACCGGCGCGCTCGCGATGCGCGACCGCACGCCCACCGAGGCGGCGGCGCTGCGCGAGGCGTGACGGCCGGAATCCGGATCGGAGGAGGGGACGTGAACAGCCTGCTGATCTCGAACGGCACGGTCGTCACGCTCGGGGCGGCCGGCCGCGTCCTGCACCGCCACGACGTGCTCTGCGAGGGGGGGCGGATCGCGCGGATCGCGCCTCACGGCACCGTCGCGGGCGGCACGGCGAGGGTCATCGACGCCGCCGGCAAGCTCGTGATGCCGGGGTTCATCAACGCGCACACGCACTTCTACTCGGCGTTCGCGCGCGGCCTCGGCAAGGCGGCGCCGTCGACGTCGTTCCGCGAGGTGCTGGAGCACCTGTGGTGGCGGCTCGACCGCGCCCTCGACCTCGAGGACTGCCGCCTCTCGGCGCTGGTCACGGCGATCGACGCCGTGCGTCACGGGACAACGACGCTGATCGATCACCACGCAAGCCCGCACGCGGTGCGCGGCTCGCTCGACGCGCTCGCCGCGGCGGTCACCGAGGTGGGCGTGCGCGCCTGTCTGTGCTACGAGATCTCCGACCGCGACGGCGAGGCGATCGCCCGCGAGGGGATCGCGGAGAACGCGGCGTTCGCGGCGCGTTGCCGGCGGGAGAGCGACCCGCACCTCGCCGCGATGTTCGGCCTGCACGCGGCGTTCACCCTCTCGGACGCGACGGTCGAGCGCGCCGCGGCGGCCGCGCGCGAGCACGGCGCCGGCTTCCACGTCCACGTGGCCGAGGCGGCCTCCGACGAGGAGCACTCGATGCGCGAGCACGGCGAGCGGGTGGTGGAGCGGCTGCACCGCCTCGGCGTCCTCGGCCCCGCCACGATCGCCGCCCACTGCGTCCACATCGACGGCCACGAGGCGGCGCTGCTCGCCGAGACCGGCACCGCGGTCGTCCACAACCCGCAGTCCAACATGAACAACGCGGTCGGCGTCGCGGCCGTGCCGGCGATGCTGGCCGCCGGCCTGCTCGTCGGCCTCGGCACGGACGCCATGACCACCGACATGCTCGAGGAGTTGCGCGCCGCACTGTTCGTGCGCCACCTCGCCGCCGGCGACCCGTCGTGCGGCTTCATGGAGACGGTCTCGCTGCTGGTGTCGGGCAACGCCCGGATCGCGGAACGGTTCTGGCCGGAGGAAGGCCTCGGCGAGCTGGCCGAGGGGCGCGCGGCGGACGTCGTGCTCGTGGACTACGACCCGCCGACGCCGCTCGACGAGGGCACCCTGTTCGGTCATCTCGTGTTCGGCGTGTCGCAGGCGGCCGTGGACACGACCGTTGTTGGCGGCCGCGTGTTGATGGCAGGGAAGAAACTGGAGCTGGATCTCGACGAGGCCGGACTCATGGCGGCGGCGCGCGAGCGCGCGGCGGCGTTGTGGGAGAGGTTTTGAAGGGCGGGGCTCGGGGCTCGGGGCTTGGGGCCCGGGGACGGTCAGGCGTTCTGATCCGGGGGGGGACGGTGTGGACGCCGGAGGGGGCGCGGCGCGCCGACCTCCGCGTGGTCGGCGAGGCGATCGCAGAGATCGGCGATCTCTCGCCGCTCCCGGGGGAGACCGTTGTCGAGGCGGCGGGGCTGCACGTGCTGCCGGGGATGATCGACGTGCACGTGCACGTCGACGACGTGATCGGCCCGTACACGCTCGCCGACACCTTTCCGACCGCGTCCGCTTTGGCGCTCGCGACCGGCGTCACCACGCTCGGCGGTTTCGTCACCCAGCATCCCGGCGAGACGCTGACCGGGGCCGTCGAGCGCTGCCGGGCGCGCGCGCGTGGCCGTAGCCATTGCGAGGTTCACTTCCACCTGACGCCGACGACGTGGCCGTGGGACGAAGTCGGGCGCCTCGTGGCCGCCGGTTGCACCACGTTCAAGCTCTACACGACGTACCGCGAGGCCGGGCTGTTCACCGACTACGAGCGGCTGGCCGTGGTGATGGAGCGCCTCGCCCCGCTCGGCGCGCGGCTGCTCGTGCACTGCGAGGACGACGACGTCCTGCACGCGGTGGACGCGTCCACGCTCGATCCGGGCGACGCGCACGAGTACGCGCGGCTGCGCCCCGAGGCCGCCGAGGTCGCCGCGGTCGAGCGCGTCATCGACCTCGCCGCGCGCACCGGCTGTCCGGTACACATCGTCCACGTCTCCACCGCGGACGCCGTCGCAAGGATCGCGGCCGCGCGCTCGCGCGCCGCGATCACCTGCGAAACCGCGCCCCACTACCTGTTGCTCACCGATGCGGCCCTTTCGGGACGCAACGGCCACCGCTTGCTGTGCACGCCGCCGCTGCGCCCCGCGGCGACGCGCGCCCGGCTCGAGGCGGCCGCCGCCGCAGGCGCGTTCGACCTGTTCGCAACCGACCACTGCGCGTTCACCAAAGCCGACAAGGATGCGCGGCGTGACGATTTTCGCGCGGTCCCGAGCGGCGTCGCCGGGGTCGGCGCGCTCGTGCCGATGCTCTTCGAGCTGCTGGTGACGCGGCAGCGCCTCGGGCTCGGGGAGCTGGCAACGCGTCTCGCCGCCAACCCGGCGAAGCTCCTCGGGATCTACCCGCGCAAGGGAGCGATCGCGGTGGGCTCCGATGCGGACCTCGCCGTGGTCGATCCCGCCGGCCCGCAGCGGCCGGTGGTCTCGACGCTCGCCGACGCGTACGAGACCTACCCCGGCCGCACGACGACCTGGGACGTTCGCCGCGTGCTGCTGCGCGGTGAGACGGTGATCGTGGACGGCGCGCTCGCCGAACCCGGCCACCCGACCGGCCATCTTCTGGCGTGAGGCGATGGGCGCCGACGTGCTTGCGGTCGCGCTGATCGCCGTGGTCGTGGCGGCGACGGCCGCGCTCGTGGCGGCGGAGATGCGCGGGCAACGCCGCCTGGCCGTGGTCGCCAAGGTGACCGCGTCGCTCGGGTTCGTGCTCCTCGGCTTGTGCCGGGCCCACGTGGCGACCCCGTACGACGCGTGGGTGCTGCTGGCCCTCGGCCTCTGCTTGGCCGGCGACGTACTCCTCGCGCTGCCGCGCGGCCTCGCGGCCGGCCTCGTCTGCTTCCTGGTGGGACACCTCGCGTACGCCGCGGCGTTCTCGACGCTCGTGCCGCTCGCCGCCTGGCCGTGGCCGGTCGCGGCGGCGATGACGGTCCCGAGCGCCGCGGCGGCCGCGTGGCTGTGGCCACACCTCGGACGGATGCGCGCCGCGGTGCTCGCCTACATCGTGGTGATCACCGCGATGGCGTGGGGCGCGCTCTCGGTGGCGGGGCACGCGCCGTGGATGGTGTGGGCGGGGGCGCTCTTGTTCTACCTCTCCGACCTTGCGGTCGCGCGCGACCGTTTCGTCGTCCGCCGCTTCGCGAGCCGCGCCTGGGGCCTCCCCGCCTACTACCTCGCCCAGGTCCTCCTCGCCCTCACCCTCGGGCGCTGAGCCCTCACCTCGCCGTGCCTCCCCCTTTGCGGTTGTGCGCGACACCGGTCCCATGTAGGGGCGGGGCTTGCCCCCGCCCGCCGCCGCCCCCTCAACGCCCCCGCTCGCCCGCGGGCGGCCGCAAGGGCCGCCCCTACGCAAGAACCCATCGACTGCGCGCCCGGCGGTCGCGCCCCACAATAGAGCGAGGTTATGTCGTGCCTTGTATGTGTGGGGCTCACGCGCCGCGCGAGCGGTCGCTTGACCGCCGCCAGCATCGCCTTGGTCTCTGTAGCGGCCGATGCTCGCATCGGCCGACGAGCCGAGACGGCGCCGCACAAGGCCGGCGTTTGCAAGCAAACGCAGCTACAGAAGCAACAGAAGCGCGCCCGGCGGTCGCGCCCCACATAGAGACAAGAACGTCGGTCAGCGCGAGGTGCGGGCCTCGCGCACGACGCCACGCGCCAGGAACACCTGTGTGACGCCGGGGGCGAGTGTGACGCTTTGCGGCAGGTAGCTGCCCACGAGCCAGACGATGCGCTGCGCCGCGAGCGCGTTCTGCAGCCTGGCGACGGCGCCCTGGAGCTGCAGGTCGGTGGAGATATCGTCGGGGACGCCCCACCCGGGCAGGGAGAGCCCCGCGATCCGCCGCTCCGGGGTCCAGATGAACAGCGGTACGGTGAGGCTCTCGAGGTAGGCGCGTGCGGCGGTGACGGAGATCGTGCTGGCGTCCGCGGGCGCCTCGCCGACGATGAGCACGACGCCGCGACGGCGGCCGAGGGCGGCGGCCTCCATCCCCGCGGCCGCCACCGCGTTGGCGAGCTGCTGCTGCCGCGGAGGGGCGGCGGGGAAGTTGAAGCGGAAGATGAGCGTGCGCACGTCGTCGACGTCGGTGTCGAGGGGGATCGAGAGCGGGAACAGCCCGGGCGCCGCGCCGCGGCCGCCCTGGCCCGGCTGCGGCACGGCCCAGAGCCCGTAGAGCCGGTTGCCTCCCTTGCTCGGTTGGATCGGGATCGCGGTGGTCATGGCGGCGGAGAACGGGTTGGGCGGGGTGATGCCGCGGAACCGCCCGGCGCAGTCCTGGTCGAAGACGATGACCGCGTCGGTGTGGCCCTCCTCGACACCGACGACCCGCAGCGGCCGGCCGCCGCTCTTGAACCACCCCTGCATCGCCTCGACAGGCGGCAGCGTCTGGCCGGGGCGCACGACGACGGCGACTCCGGTGAGCTCGGTCGCGGCGTTGGCCGCGACGTCGCCGCCGAGGCTGGTCTCCGCCCGCGCCACGACGCCCTTGGGGAAGACGACCTCGACGGCGAGGAAGTGCGGCCGCTTGAAGTCGACGCGGGGGAGCGGGATCCGCTCCGGGTCTTTGACTGGGAGCTCCTGGCCGTCGAGCGTGACGTCGAAGCGCTTCGGCCGCGCGTTGTCGATGGTGTGCCAAGCCAGGCGCGCGAACGCGGGCGCGCCGTCGGCGCCCGCTTCCACCAGGACGCGGGCCTCGGCGGAAGGCCGGGGCAGGTTGACCCACTGGCGGACGCGGGCGACCTCGTTCCCCTTGGCGTCGCGCCCGACGGCGACGAGCTCGTGGGGGAGCGGCGAGTTGCCGAAGCCGCACCCCACCTCCCACGGCGCGGCGCGCACCGTCCCGAGCGAGACGCCGTCGAGGAAGACCTCGGCCGAAACGACGGGAGGGCTCACCATGACCTGGACGGGACCGAACCCGAACACGAGACCGAGGAACAGGGTCTGAAAGGCGATCAAGGGCCTGCCTCCGGGGCGCCCGATGCGGGCGGCGCCTGAGCAGCAAGGATAGACCCGGTGCGGCGCCGGGGCGGATCGCCACGCCGGCGCCGCCCCTGGCCGGGGCTCAGTGCGCGGTGTCGGACGCCGGGAGCGCGGTCTCGGCGAAGGTGAGGCGTCCCTCGCGCAGCGAGGCGCCGCGCAGGGCGAGCGCCAGGACCTCGTCGAGGTGGCCCACCGTGACCACCGTGAGCCGCTGCCGCACCTCGGCCGGGAGGTCCTCGAGGTCGGCCTCGTTGGCCTGCGGCAGCAGGATCGTCGTGATCCCCGCGCGCACGGCGCCGAGCACCTTCTCCTTGACGCCGCCGATCGGCAGCACGCGCCCCGAGAGCGTGATCTCGCCGGTCATCGCGAGGTCGAACCGAGACGGCCGGCCGGCCAGCGCCGAGACGAGAGCGACCGACATCGTCACGCCCGCGGACGGCCCGTCCTTGGGGATGGCGCCCGCCGGGATGTGGACGTGCACGTCGCGCTCGAACGCCGACTCCTCGATGCCGAGCTCTTCGGCGTGGGCGCGCGCGTAGCTCCACGCGGCGCGCGCCGACTCCTTCATCACGTCGCCGAGCTGGCCGGTGAGGACGAGCTCGCCCTTGCCGCGCATCGTGGACGCCTCGACGAACATGATGTCGCCGCCCATCGGCGTGTAGTACATCCCAGTGGCGACGCCGATCTGGTCCGCGACCGCGGCGTGCTCGGGGTGGACCTTGGGCCGCCCGAGCAGGCGGCGCACCTCGGCCGCGTCCAGGGTGGCGTCCTGAATCTCACCGGCGGCAATGCGGCGCGCGACCTTGCGCGCGAGGCGGCCAATCTCACGTTCGAGCTGGCGGACCCCGGCCTCGCGCGTGTACCCGGTCGTGGTGGCGGCGAGCGCATCGTCGGTCACCGTGAGCTGGCCGTCCGCAAGCCCCGCCTCGGAAAGCTGCCGCGGCAGCAGGAACCGCCGCGCGATCACCAACTTCTCGCCCTCGGTGTACCCGGAGAACTCGACGACCTCCATGCGGTCGAGGAGCGGGCCCGGGATGTTCTGGATGAAGTTCGCCGTCGCGATGAACAGCACCTCGGAGAGGTCGAACGGCACGCCGAGGTAGTGGTCGGTGAAGGAGTCGTTCTGGGCCGGGTCCAGCACCTCGAGGAGCGCCGCCGACGGGTCGCCCTGGTACGAGACGCCGAGCTTGTCGACCTCGTCGAGCAGGAACACGGGGTTGGCCGTGCCGGCCTGCTTCATCCCCTGGATGATGCGGCCGGGCATCGCGCCGACGTAGGTGCGGCGGTGGCCGCGGATGTCGGCCTCGTCGCGCACGCCGCCGAGCGAGATGCGCACGTACTCGCGCCCCATCGCGGTTGCGATCGAGCGCGCTACGGACGTCTTGCCGACGCCCGGCGGGCCGACGAACAGCATGATCGGCGCCCGGCCCCGGGTCGCGCCGTCCCCGCCGCCGGCGGCCGCCTCCTGCGCGGCCTGTCCCTTGGCGCGGAGCCCGCGCACGGCGAGGAACTCGAGGATCCGTTCCTTGATGTCGCCGAGGCCGTAGTGGTCGCGCTCCAGCACCTCCGAGGCGTGCGCGAGGTCGAGCTTCTCGTCGCTGCGCTTCCCCCACGGCAGCTCCGCGATCGTCTCGAGGTAGGTGCGGATCACCTGCCCCTCCATCGACTCGCCCGAGGCGCGCTCGAGGCGCGCCAGCTCGCGGTCGACCTCCTTGCGCGCGGCGTCGGGGAGCGGCAGTGCCGTGAGCTTCTCGCGCAGCGCGTCGGTCTCGTTGGCCTTGTCGCCCTCGCCGAGCTCCTTCTGGATCGCCTTGAGCTGCTCGCGCAGGTAGAACTCGCGCTGCCGCCCGCCGAGCTCCTCCTGGACCTTCGACTTGATCTCCTCCTGGGCCTCGATGACGGCGAGCTGGCGCTGGATGAAGAGCAGCACGCGGCGCAAGCGCTCCTCGACCGAAAGCGTCTCGAGCAGCGCCTGCCGTTCGGCGAGCGAGAGGTCGAGGTGGGTGGCGACGGCGTCGGCGAACTGCCCGGGGTCCTCCACCTCGGCGAGGAAGCGGCCGACCACCTCGCGCGGGAGCCCCGCCTTGGCGCCGAGCTCGGCGGCGCGCTCCTTCGCCTCGCGCACCAACGCCACGTAGGTCGGCGCCTGGAGGTCGAGCGGCGGCATCTCCTCGGCCTCGCGCACCGTGGCGAGCAGGTAGTCGCCGTGCTCGGCGATGCGCAGGGCGATGCCCCGGTGCTCGCCGCGGACGACGAGCTGCATGGTGCCGCCGCCGCGCTGCACCTGCATGATCCGCGCGATCGTGCCGATGGTGTGGAGGATCTCCGGCGTCGCGGCGTCGGCGTCCTCGCGCTGCGTCGAGACGAACGCCAGCCGTTCGGGCCCCTCGAGGGCGGCCTCGATCGCCGCCAGCGTCGCCGGCCGGCCGGCCCCGATCGGGACCGTCACGCCGGGGAAAAGCACGGCCTGGCGGAGAGGGATCACAGGTAGAGAAAGGGTCTTGGTCATCTTGGTTGCTCCCATTGCGGCTCGGTGGATCAGCGCTTCCTGCCGGCGCCGCCCACTCCGGCCTCAATCCACGAACATGAGTATACATCACTAAAATTCCAACGTCGCCAGAGGTTCGTAATCTTCGTCGTTAAATAGCAGCTTCCTTTGTGATCCCGGACACCGCGAGGAGATGCCCATCGTGTTAGAAACAAAACTGATAGGAGCAACAATGCCGGACGTCGGAAGGCGACCTCACGGTGTCCGCGTCGCCGGAGCGATTCTGCTGAGTGCGGGTACCCTGCTCGGTGTGGCGCCGACACACGCCGCAGACGATGGGCTCGGCGCCCGAGCGCGGGTGCGGCGCCACCTGCAGCGCTCCTCCGCCGCTGTGGCCGGCCCAACGCTCGCGGGGTGCCGGATCTTCCCGGCGGACAACGTATGGAACGCCCGGGTCGACCTCCTGCCCGTGGACCCGCGCTCCGCCGACTACATCGCCACGATCGGGCCGGGCACCGCCCTCCACCCCGACTTCGGCTCCGGCACCTGGGACGGCGGGCCGATCGGCATCCCGTTCGCGGTGGTGCCTGGAAGCCAGGCGCCCGTGCCGGTGAGCTTCGAGTACGCCGACGAGAGCGACCCGGGCCCCTACCCGGTGCCGGCGGACGCGCCGATCGAGGGCGGACCCGCGAGCGCCGGCGACCGCCACGTGCTGCTCGTGGACAGCGGCCGCTGCCTCCTCTACGAGCTCTACGCCGCCTACCCGCAGCCGGACGGGAGCTGGCGCGCTGGCTCGGGCGCCGTTTTCGACCTGCGCGGCAACGCGCTGCGCCCGGCGACCTGGACCTCGGCGGACGCCGCCGGCCTGCCGATCCTGCCGGGCCTGGTGCGCTACGACGAGGTGGCCGCGGGTGCGATCCGCCACGCGCTGCGCTTCACCGTCGCCCACACCCGCAACGAGTTCATCTGGCCGGCGCGCCACCGGGCCTCGAGCAGCAGCAACCCCGCGTACCCGCCGATGGGGCAGCGGTTCCGCCTCAAGGCGGGTTTCGACGTCTCGCGCTTCCCGAGAAGCGTGCAGGTGATCCTTGTGGCGCTCAAGTTCTACGGCATGTTCGTGGCGGACAACGGCTCGAACTGGTACATCTCGGGCGCGCCCGACGAGCGCTGGAACAACGACGAGTTGCACCTGTTGAGCCAGGTCCACGGCAGCGACTTCGAAGCGGTGGAGGAATCGGGGCTCATGGTGAGCCCCGATTCGGCCCAGGTGCGCTAGGCGCCGCCGGCGTCGGACCTCTGGCTGCGTTGCGCTCGCCGGTTCGCATCCTCACGTACCCTCCGGGTACGCTCCGGTGCGACCGGCTCGCGCGCCTTGCCATAGGCCCAACGGCGGCGGCGCGGCTACACGCCCCAAGTTGCAACGGCCTGCCTTCGGTGGAGTGTTCGTCTTCGAGGGAGGCGCTCGGGGCTGCGCGGCCTGCGGCCGGCGCGGCCGGCTCGCGCGACGGACCAGGGGCCAGTTGTCCTTGCGCCTTGACCCTGCGTTTTCAGTCTTCGCGGACCCCGAGCCCCGAACCCCGAGCCCCGGTTTCTCCATCGGTGCGGCGGCGGATGGCGTTGATCGATTCGTCGAGGCGTTGCAGGAAGGACGAACGGTCGCGCTTCGTGAACGGCGGCGGGCCGCCGGTCATCTCGCCCAGGTCGCGCAGCTCCGCCAGCAGGCCGCGCGTGGCGAGGGCGTCGCCGATGTTGGCGGCGGTGAACGGCGGGCCCGCGTAGCCGATGACCGTCGCGCCGCGGGCGAGGCAGCGCGCGGCGAGGGGGATGTCCGCCGTGACCACGATGTCGCCGGCTCCGACGTGCTCGGCGATCCAGTCGTCGGCGACGTCGATCCCTTCCCCGACGACCTCGAGCCGGATGCGCGGGTTCTCGGGCTTGCGCATCCACGACCCGGCGACCAGCGTGACGTCGAGGCCGTAGCGCTCCGCCACCCGGTAGACCTCACCCTTCACCGGGCAGGCGTCGGCGTCGACGTAGATGTGGAGCACGCGGTCCCCTTCCGCAGGCGATCATACTGCGGCGCCGACGAGGCGGTCAGAGCTTCAGCCTGCGCAGGCGCAGGGCGTTGGTGATCACCGAGACGGAGGAGAAGCTCATCGCGGCGGCGGCGATCATCGGCGAGAGCAGCAGGCCGAACACCGGGTAGAGAACGCCGGCAGCGACCGGTATGCCGACCGAGTTGTAGCCGAACGCCCAGAAGAGGTTCTGGCGGATGTTGCGCATCGTGGCGCGCGACAGCGTGCGGGCGCGGGCGAGGCCCATGAGGTTGCCCTTGACGAGCGTGACCCCGGCCGACTCCATCGCGACGTCGGTGCCGGTGCCCATCGCGATGCCGACGTCGGCGGCGGCGAGCGCCGGGGCGTCGTTGATGCCGTCGCCGGCCATCGCGACCTTGCGCCCCTCCCCCTGCAGGCGCTTGACGACCGCGCCCTTGCCCTCCGGCGAAACCTCGGCCTCGACCTCGTCGATCCCGAGCGTCCGCGCCACCGCGGTCGCAGCGGTACGCGAGTCGCCGGTGAGCATGACGATGCGCACGCCGGCGGCGTGCAGGGCGCGGATTGCCTCCGGGGTCGTGGGCTTGATCGGGTCGGCCACCGCGATGAGGCCGACGACGGCGCCGGCGGAGACGACGAACATTACCGTCTGCCCGTCCGCGCGCATCGTTTCGGCGCGCGCCGCGAAGTCGCCGGGAGCGACGCCCAACTCGGCGAGCAGCCGCTCGTTGCCGAGCGCCGCGGGGCGCCCGGCGACCGTGCCGGTCACGCCCATCCCCGGCAGCGAGCGGAACCCCTCCGCCGCCGCCGGCTCGATCGTGCGGGTCGCCGCGCCCGCCAGCACCGCGCCGGCGAGCGGGTGCTCGCTGCCGCGCTCGAGCGCCGCCGCGAGCCGGAGCACGTCGTCCTCGGAGACCCCGTCCGCGCCGACCACGGCGGTCAGTCGCGGTTTCCCCTCGGTGAGCGTGCCGGTCTTGTCCACCACGAGCGTGTCGATCTTCTCGAACGCCTCGAGCGCCTCGGCGTTGCGGATCAGCACACCAGAGGCGGCGCCGCGGCCGACGCCGACCATGATCGACATCGGCGTGGCGAGGCCGAGCGCGCACGGGCAGGCGATGATCAGCACGGCGACCGCGTTGACGAGCGCGTGGGCGAGTCGCGGTGCGGGTCCGAACGCCGCCCAGGCGGCGAAGGTGAGCGCCGCGGCCGCGACCACGACCGGCACGAACACCGCCGCGACCCGGTCCGCGAGGCCCTGGATCGGGGCGCGCGAGCGCTGCGCCTCGGAGACCATCGCGACGATGTGGGCGAGCAGGGTGTCGGCGCCGACGCGCTCGGCGCGCATCACGAACGAGCCGGTGCCGTTCACCGTGGCGCCGGTGACCTTGGCGCCGGCGGCCTTCTCGACCGGGATCGGCTCGCCGGTCAGCATCGACTCGTCGAGGAGGCCGGACCCCTCCTCGACGATGCCGTCGGTGGGCACCTTCTCGCCGGGGCGCACGCGCAGGCGGTCGCCGGGCTTGACGTCGGCGAGCGGGACGTCGCGCTCGCTGCCGTCGCTTTGCACGAGCCGCGCCGTTTTCGGGGCGAGGCCCAGGAGGGCCCGGATCGCGTTGCCGGTGCGCGCGCGGGCGGAGAGCTCGAGCACCTGGCCGAGGAGCACGAGCGCGACGATCACGGCTGCGGCCTCGAAGTAGACCGCGACGTGGCCGTGCAGCCGGAACGACTCGGGGAAGATCCCCGGCGCGACCGTCGCCACCACGCTGTAGGCGTACGCGGTGCCGGTCCCGATCGCGATCAGCGTGAACATGTTCAGGTGCCAGGTGACGATCGAGCGCCAGCCGCGCGCGAAGAACGGCGCCCCGCCCCAGAGCACGACCGGCGTCGCGAGAGCGAGCTGCAGCCAGATGAGCCACGGCGCCGCAAACGCCTGGCGCAGCGCGGGGAGCATGCCGGCCATCTCGATGAGGAGCAGCGGCGCGGCCAGGGCCGTGCTCACCCAGAACCGCCGCCGCATGTCGACGAGCTCGGGGTTGGGGCCCTCCTCGACCGCGACGGTTCGGGGCTCGAGGGCCATGCCGCAGATCGGGCACTCCCCCGGCGCCGGCCGCACGATCTCGGGGTGCATCGGGCACACGTACTCGGTACGCGACGGGGCGAGCGGCGACGCGGGCTCGAGCGCCATGCCGCACACCGGGCAGGCGCCCGGGGCGGCCTCGTGGACCTCGGGGTCCATCGGGCAGACGAACTCGGCTGCGCCGGCGGCAGGGACCGGGACGGCGTGCGCGGCCGGCGCCGGCTCCGGCGGCATCGCGGGGCGGTGCATCCCGTGGGTGCCGGGCGCCGCGAGAATGGCGGCGGGGTCGGCGTCGAAGCGCTCGGCGCAGCGCGGGTTGCAAAAGAAATACGTGGTCCCGGCGTACTCGCGGGAGAGGACGTTGGGCTTCTCGAACACCTTCATGCCGCACACGGGGTCGACGCCGAGGAGCTTGCCGGCCGGGGGCCGCCCCATCACAGGCATCGCAGGCACCGCCGGCATCATCGGCTGGCGCATCGGCGCGCTCCCGGGGTCGGCGATGAACCGAGCAGGGTCCGCGTCGAACTTCGCGGCGCAGCCGGCGCAGCAGAAGAAGTAGGTCGCGCCGGCGTGCTCGCTGGTGACGGGGTTCGGCCTCTCGGACACCTTCATGCCGCACACCGGATCGACGCCGAGAAGCTTCCTTCCCTCCTCGGCCGGCGCGCCGGCACCCCCCGCCTTGTGATCGCTCATCGCGCCCGTCCCCCCGTTTGCATACTACCCGCTCGGTCGCCGCTGAATTCCTCTGCCGCGCCGCGCCCGCACGCGTTCCGGAGCCTGCGGTGGCATGCTATCGTTTGACCACCATGGCATTGCACGTCGTCGACCACCCCGTCCTGCAGGACATCCTGACCCGCTTGCGCGACCGGACGACCCACTGCGAGGAGTTCCGCATCCTCGCGCACCGCATCTCCCTGCTGCTGGTTGCCGAGGCGACCCGCGACATCCCGACGGTGGCCGGCACGGTCGACACCCCACTCGAGACCACCGCGGCGCAGCGGGTCGCGGCCCGCGTCGTCGCGGTGCCGGTGCTGCGCGCCGGGCTCGGGATGCTGCAGGCGTTCCTCGACCTCGTGCCCTCGGCCGAGGTCGGGTACTTCGGCCTCGAGCGCGACGAGACGACCGCCGTGGCCCGTCGCTACTACGAGAAGGTCCCCGCCGACCTCGGCAGCGCGGTGGTGTTCCTGCTCGACCCGATGCTCGCCACCGGCGGCTCCGCCGCGATGGCGGTCGAGGGCCTCGAGGGGATGGGCGCGCGCAAGGTACGCCTCGTTTCGATCGTCGCCGCGCCGGAAGGGGTGGAGCGCTTGCAGCGCGCGGCGCCCGGCGTCGAGATCTACACCGCGGCCGTCGACCGGCAGCTCGACGGCCGCAAGTACATCCTCCCGGGTCTCGGCGACTTCGGCGACCGCCTCTACGGCACCTGAGGGCGCCGCCGGCGTCGGACCTCTCGCTGCGTTGCGCTCGCCCCGCTCGCGTCCTCATGTAGCCTCCGGCTACACTCCGGCGCGGCGGGGTTCGCGCGCCTTGCGATAGGCCCAACGGCGGCGGCGCGGCTACACGCCCCAAGCTGCTGCGCCCTGCCTGTCGGCGTCGTTCATCCTAATGTGGGGCGCGACCGCCGGGCGCGCTTCTTTGTCTTCGAGGGAGACGCTCGAGGCCGCGCGGCCTGCGGCCGGCGCAGCCGGCTCCGACCACGGACCACTGACCACGGACCACGTCTTTTCGGTGCCCGGACCCCGGTCTTTTCCGGCCACCGGCCGCGGGCCACGCCTCTGCTTCAGTAGTCGCTCGTCATGATGAACAGGGGCTTGGCTTCGAAGCGCTCGTAGATCGGGCGCAGGCGGTCGGTGAGGTAGAACTTGCGCACGTCCACGGTCTTCTTGCGGCTGGTGACGACGTCGATCGGGACGTTGTCGTAGCGCCCGTTGCGGACGTTGACGAGACGGCCGGCGATGCCGTCGAGCACGAGGTCCATGGCGAGGTTGCCGAACGCCATCGGCACGATCGAGTCGAGGGCGTCGGGGTTGCCGCAGCGCACGAGGTAGCCGAGACGCTGGTTGATGACGTTGATGCGCCGGCCGTTGTTGTACTTCGGCGAGAGGTCGCGGAGCACACGCGAGACGCGGTCGCCGATCCCGCCCAGCTTCTTGTGCCCGAAGGCGTCGATCTCCTGGTCCTCGTACACCATCTCGTCCATGCCCTTGAACGTGGCGCCTTCGGAGACCAGCACCACGCTGTACTTGGAGGGGTTGGTGTGCCGGTCGGCGGTGAGCAGCTCGCAGAGGTGCTCGATGTCGAACACGTGTTCGGGGATGACGCAGCGGTTGGCGGCCCCGGCCATGGTGGGCAGCAGCGCGGTGAACCCGGCATAGCGGCCGAACACCTCGATCACGAGGAAGCGTTCGTGGCTCCCGGCCGAGGTGCGCAGGGCGTGGGTCATCTCGATCGTGCGGGTCACGCACGTCGAGAAGCCGATGCAGTAGTCCGTCCCCGGCACGTCGTTGTCCATCGTCTTCGGGATCGCGATGACTCGCACCCCCTCCTTGTGCAGGCGCACACCGTACGAGAGCGTGTCGTCTCCGCCGATCGGGATGAGGGTGTCGATCCCCAGCCACTCGAGGTTGGCGAGCACCTCGGGGGTGACGTCCACGACGTCGCCGGGGTACTTCTCCCTGAGGTGCGGCGGCAGCTGCGCCTGGGCGACCCGGGACGGGTTGGTACGCGAGGTGTGGAGGAAGGTGCCGCCGGTGCGCCCGACCTTGTTCACGACCTCCTCGGAGAGCTCGATCACGTGCTCGTCGTGGGAAACCGCCTTGTCGCGCTCGAGCTCGACGATCCCCGCCCAGCCGTGCCGGATCCCGAGCACCCTGTACCCGTCGCGCACCGCGCGCACGGTGAGGGCGCGGATCGCGGGGTTCAGGCCCGGGACGTCGCCGCCGCCGGTCAGGATCGCGATGGTTCCCTTCGATTTGGAAGCGTTGCTCATGTTCGGCTCCGATCCGCCGCGATGGTAGCGCAACGGCCATTCCGGGGAAGGGGCCGCCCGGTCCCCGAATTCCGCAGTTGCGAACCGGCGCCGCCCATGTAGCGGCCGATGCTCGCATCGGCCGAGGGGTCGAGGGGTACCCGGAGAAGCCCGGCGTTTGCAAGCAAACGCCGCTACGGAAGCAACGGCCGCGCGTCCGGCGGCCGCGCCGCGCACGAACCCCTGTTGCGCCGGCGGGGCCGGGTGCCTATGCTCGCGCGAGCGGAGGTTGCAACGGTCATGGAAGCGGTCCTCCTCGCGCGACTGCAGTTCGCCTTCACCCTCATGTTCCATTACCTGTTCCCGCCGGTGACGATCGGCCTGGGTCTCCTGTTGGTCGTGATGGAGGGGCTGTACCTCAGGACCCGGGACCTCCACTACGAAGCGATGGCGAGGTTCTGGACGAAGATCTTCGCGGTGAACTTTGCGATGGGCGTGGCGACCGGGATCGTGATGGAGTTCCAGTTCGGGACGAACTGGGCGACGTACTCCCGGTTCGTGGGCGACGTCTTCGGCTCCGCCCTGGCGGCCGAGGGGATCTTCGCGTTCTTCCTCGAGTCGGGGTTCCTCGCCGTGCTGGTGTTCGGGTGGGACCGGGTGTCGCCGGGGATGCACTTTTTCGCGACGGTGATGGTCGCGCTCGGGTCGATGTTCTCCGCCGTGTGGATCGTGGTCGCAAACTCGTGGCAGCAGACGCCGGCCGGCTTCCACATCGTCGGGGTCGGCGCGGCGGCCCGCGCCGAGATCACCGACTTCTGGGCGATGGTGTTCAACCCCTCGAGCGTGGAGCGGCTCGTGCACGTCCTGCTCGGCGCATTCATCGTCGGGGCGTTCGTGGTGCTGAGCGTCTCGGCGTTCTACCTGCTCAAGGGGCGGCACCTTGAGTTCGCGCGCCGCAGCTTCACGATCGCGCTCGTGATCGCCGCCGCGGCTTCGGTCGCCGAGATCGTCTCCGGCGACTCCCAGGCGCGCACGCTCGCCACCACCCAACCCGCCAAGCTCGCCGCGTTCGAAGGGCTGTACGCGACGAGTCCCGGCGGCACGCGGTTGACCGTAATGGGGTTCCCAGACACGGCGGAGCAACGGGTTCGGGGGGAGATCGCGGTCCCCGGGCTTCTCTCGTTCCTGGTCTGGGGGGACTGGAACAAGCCCGTGGCGGGCCTCGACCGGGTGCCGCGCGCGGACTGGCCGCCGGTGGCGCTTCCGTTTCAGACGTACCACATCATGGTGGGGCTGGGGTTCCTCTTCGGCACGCTGACGCTCGTCGCGCTCGTCATGCGCTGGCGCGGGACGCTGTTCGAGGCGCGCTGGATGCTGTGGGCGTTCGTCTTCGCCGTGCTGGGCCCGTTTGCCGCGAACGAACTCGGCTGGGTCGCGGCGGAGGTCGGGCGCCAGCCTTGGGTGGTGTACGGCCTGCTGCGAACGTCGGACGCCACATCCAAGAGCGTGCCGGCGGGACAGGTGCTCGCGTCGTTGGTCATGTTCGCCGTCATCTACGCCCTCCTGTTCGCGGTGTACGTGTTCGTGCTGAACGACAAGATCCAGCACGGTCCGGACGAACCGGCGGCGCCGCCGCCGGCGACGACGGGCAAGGGGCTGCTGGCGGCGGCAAGGGCCCTCGCAGGCCAGGGTGGGGAGTCGCTCACCGCGGCCGGCGGCGGGGCCGGCCGCGCCGGCGGGGAGTGACGGCGATGGACCTGCACCTGTTCTGGTTCGCCCTTCTCGGTGCGCTGCTCACCGGCTACGCGATCCTCGACGGCTTCGACCTCGGCGTCGGGATCGTGCATCTGGCGGCCCGCGGCGACGACGAGCGGCGGGTGCTCATGAACGCCATCGGGCCGCTGTGGGACGGGAACGAGGTCTGGCTGGTGACGTTCGGCGGCGCGCTCTTCGCGGCGTTCCCCCGCGCCTACGCGACGGTCTTCTCGGCGTTCTACCTGCCGTTCATGTTGTTGCTGTTCGCGCTCATCTTCCGCGCGGTCTCGATGGAGTTCCGCAGCAAGCACGAGGGCGCGGCGTGGCGCCGCTTCTGGGACTGGGCGTTCTTCGCCGCGAGCACCGTTGCGACGTTCCTGATGGGCGTCGCGGTCGGGGACTCGATGCTCGGCATCCCGATCGGCCCGGAAGGCGACTACACCGGCGGGGTCGCGGAGCTGCTTCGCCCCTACGCCCTCCTGGTCGGCGTTCTGGCGGTGGCGACGTTCGCCATGCACGGTTCGATCTACCTTCACCTCAAGACCGGCGGCGAGCTCCAACGGCGCATCCACGGCTGGATGTGGCGGACGTTCGGCTTCTTCCTGGTGGCATACATGATGGTCACGATCGTGACCCTGGTGACGCTGCCCGGCGCGACGCGCAACTTCACGCGCCTGCCGTGGGCGTGGGTGGTCGTGCTGCTCAACATCCTCGCGGTCGCCAACATCCCTCGGGCCATCTTCAAGGGCAAGCCGCTCGGCGCGTTCGTCTCGTCCTCGTGTTCGATCGCAGCCCTCGTGTTCCTGTTCGGCGTCGCGCTCTTCCCCAATCTGCTCGTGTCGAGCAGCGACCCGGCGTGGAGCCTGACGATCGTCAACGCCGCCTCCTCGGAGAAGACCCTTGGCATCATGCGGACGATCGCCCTCCTCGGGATGCCGTTCGTCGCCGCGTACACGGCGGTCGTGTACTGGGTGTTCCGCGGCAAGGTCGAGCTCGGCAAGTTCAGCTACTAGGGCTCGCGCCTGGCGTGTCGCATTCGGTCGCGGCCGCTTCCGAAGTGGTGAAGCGAAGGCTCCTTGGAGGGGCGGCAGGTTGCGGGCGCCCTGGGCGAACCTTGACGGCGGCTCTCGCGGCGCTAGCATTGGCAGAAATGGAGAGCACGCGCTTTTCCTCGTACGGAACGGTTGGACGCGCAAGCCGTCGGCGGGCCGGACGCGCCGAGGCCGGTTCGTGAGGGCCGCTCTGCCGCCCGAACGCCTGCGCGCGGTCTACGACCGGGCCGCCGGACACTACGACTGGGAGCATGGTCTGCTGACGCTGCGAGCGGATCAACGCGGACGGCGTCTTCTCGTTCGCCACGCCGTGCGCGAGGGCGATCGGATTCTGGACTGCGGGGCCGGTACTGGGACGACCGGTCTGATGGCGCTGCGCGCGGCCGGGCCGCAGGCGAAGCTGACGCTGTTCGACCTCAGCGACGGCATGCTGGAACAGGCGCGTGCGAAGGCGGGGCGGCTCGGCGTGGCCGATCGCGTGGACTCCTCCACCGGCGACCTGGCGGCGCTGCCGTATCCGGACGGCGCGTTCGACTGCGTGCTCTCGACCTACAGCCTGTGCCCGGTTGTGGAGCCGGCACGCGGGGCGATCGAGATGTACCGCACGGTCCGGCCGGGCGGCCGGCTCGGGATCGCTCACTCGACCGAGGCGCGTGCCGGCCTGGTGCGCACACTTGCCGACGCGGTCGAGAATTTCGCGTGGCGCCTTCCGGGCATCTCGCTGGGCTGTCGTGCCGTGTCGGTGGCGCCGGCGCTGCGCCGGGCCGGCGCGCGCCTGCTCTTCGAGCGCCGCATCGGCGTGCCGCTGTATCCGTTCCTCGTGCTCGTGCTCGAGAAGCCACGCGATTGAGCGCGGCGCCGGCGGGGGGTGGTTCAGCGGTTGCAAAGGCTTCGGCTTCTCCGACCCGTCGGGGGCCGGCGGCCCGCCCGTGTTCCAGGCCTGAGGCGGGCCGTCAGCCCGCGGACGGCAGGAGCGCGACGAGCGCGGCCGCGGCGCGCGCCGGGTCGCGCTCGGCGAGCGGCAGGCGCAGCACGCCGGCGGGGGTGAGGACGGCGTCCGGTGCGGCGGCCAGGAGGGTCATGACGGCCGGGTGCGCCGCCGGGTGCGCCGGGTCGAACGTCAACTCCCAGGCGAGCGGGCCGCGCTTGACCCTGGTGACGCCCAACGCCTCGGCGCGCCGGCGCACGCGCTGGTGCAGGAGGAGGTTGTCGAGCTGCGCGGGTGCGGAGCCGAACCGCTCGCTGAACTCCTGCCTGAGGCTCGCGAGCTCTTCGTCGGTGCGGCCGCCGGCGATCCTGCGGTACACCGCCAGCCGCAGCGTCTCCTCGCCGATGTAGCGCTCCGGGAGGCGCAGGTCGAGGCCGAGGCGCAACTCGACCGTCGTCGGCGGCGCCGGCGCCGCCTCGCCGCGCAGCTCGCGTACGGCCTCCTCCAAAAGGTGGCAGTAGGTCTCGAAACCCACCGCCCGCAGGTGACCGTGCTGCTCGGCGCCGAGCAGGTTGCCGGCGCCACGGATCTCCAGGTCGCGCGCGGCGATGCGGAAGCCGGCGCCGAGGTCGGCGAACTCGAGGATCGCGGCCAGGCGCGCGCGCGCTTCCTTGGTGAGCGAGCGCTCCGGCGGCACCAGCAGATAGGTGAACGCGAGACGGTCGGAGCGCCCCACCCGCCCGCGCAGCTGATAGAGCTGGGCGAGGCCGAAGCGGTCGGCGCGGTTGACGATCAGCGTGTTGGCGTTGGGGATGTCGAGGCCGTTCTCGATGATCGCCGTCGCCACGAGGACGTCGGCCTCGCCGCCGAGGAACGCATCCATCGCCTTCTCGAGCTGGCGTTCGTCCATCTGACCGTGCGCCATCACCACCCGCGCCTCGGGCGCGACTTCGCGGACGAGCGCCGCCATCGCCGCGATCGAAGCCACCCGGTTGTGCACGAAGAACACTTGCCCGCCGCGCGCCAACTCCGTCGTGATCGCCTCGCGCACGGCCTCGCGGCGGAACGGCAGCACGTGCGTCTGGACGGCCAGCCGGTCGCGGGGCGGGGTCTCGATGACCGAGACGTCGCGCAGGCCGAGCAGCCCGAGGTTGAGGGTGCGCGGGATCGGCGTCGCCGACATCGCGAGCACGTCCACGCTCGCCTTGAGCGCCTTCAACCGCTCCTTCTGGGCCACGCCGAACCGTTGCTCCTCGTCCACGATCAGCAGCCCGAGGTCGCGGAAGCGCACGTCCTTGGCGAGCAGGCGGTGTGTGCCGATCACGATGTCCACCGTTCCCTCGGCGATCCCCGCGACCACGATCTTCTGGTCGGGGGCGGGGACGAAGCGCGACAGCCAGCGGATCTCGACCGGGAAACCCGCAAAGCGGCGCGCGAACGTGCGGACGTGCTGCTCGGCCAGAATCGTGGTCGGCGCCAGCACCGCCACCTGCTTGCCGTCCATCACCGCCTTGAACGCCGCGCGCATTGCGACCTCGGTCTTGCCGTACCCGACGTCGCCGACCACGAGACGGTCCATCGGACGCGGCGACTCCATGTCGCGCTTCGCCTCCGCGATCGCCTGTCCCTGGTCGGCGGTGGGCTCGTATTCGAACGCCTCCTCGAACTGGCGTTGCCACGGCGAGTCCTTCGAGAACGAGAAGCCGGCCGCGAGCTCGCGCGTGGCCTGCACCTTGAGCAGCTCCTCGGCCATGTCCTTGAGGGCGCGCTTGACCTTCGACTTGGTGCGCGCCCAGCTCGTGCCGCCCAGGCGGTCGAGCCTGGGTGCCGTCCCCTCGGCGCCTGCGTACTTCTCCAACACGTCGGCGCGCTCGAGGGGGACGAGCAGCTTGCCGCCGCCGGCATACTCGAGTTCGACGCACTCGTGCTCCTCGCTCTCGAGCGCGAGGGTACGGAAGCCGGCGAAGCGGCCGATGCCGTGGTCGGCGTGGACGACGAAATCGCCGACGGCGAGGTCGCGCATCTCGGCGAGGACGCGGGCCAGCGACCGGCGCTGCCGGGCAGGTGCCGGGAGGCTCGTGAGGTCGGCACGCCCCCAGACCACCAGCCCCGTCTCCGGGAACGAGAACCCGCGCTCGAGGCGCCCGTCGACGATGCCGATGATCGTGTCCAGCGACCACCCCTGCCGCACCGGCAGCTCGGCCTCGGTGAGCAGGTGCGTCAGGCGCTGCGCCTCGCCGTGCGAGGCGGCGACGAGCACCTGCGACCGGCGCTCGGCGACCCCGACGCGCAACTCCTCGGCGAGCGCCTGGGGGCGGGACGCCAGGTTTGGTGTCGGGGCGGTCGCGACCCGGACCCATGGGGTTCCGTCCTCGATCGCGAGCGACTCGATCCGGTCGGCGGCCGCCAGCGCGTCGGCGCAGCGAGCGGCGCTGGCGAGCCACGCGGCGGGGGTGGGGAGGACGGTGCCCTCCCGCGCGGCGGTGTCGCGCGCGCGGCCCAGCGCCTGGAACACCCGCTCCAGCTCGGCCCGCACCGCGTCGGTCTCGCATACGACAAGGCGCGGCGCCAGCTCCCATCCGTGGGTGTGCGCCTCGGTCCAGCCGAGGAAACCTTCCCAGAGCTCCGGGCCGGTTCCGGCGCGGGCGGCGGCGGCCGCCCCGGCGCACCCTTCCTGCGTGAGTCGGGAGGCGAGCGTCTCCCGGGCATCCTCGCCAACGGCGAACAGGCGCAGCGGCGGGATCGCAACCTCATCGAGGGCCGCGCCGGAACGCTGGGTGGCGGGGTCGAACTCGTGCACCGCCTCGACGGTGTCCACGTCGAGCACGACGCGAACGAAGCGTTCGGGCGTGGCGACGTCCACGACCTGGCCGCGCAGAGCGAAGTCCCCGGCCTCGTCGACCACTTCGACCCGGCGGTAGCCGCTGCCCGTGAGCGCGTGGGCGAACTCGCCGGGATCGAGCCGCGCGCCCGGAACGATGCGCGGCGAACGGGCGACAAGCGAGGCGGGCGGCGGGAGAGGGTACGGCAGCACGCGGGCAGGGATCACGACGACGCGTACGGCGCCGGAGGCCAGGCCCCCGAGCGCGCTCGCCGCCGCGGAGGTCGCTCCCAGCGGTGGCGTTCGCCCTAGGTACGCCTCGACGGCCTCGGCCGGGAGAACCGCGGCGGCAAGGTCAGGGGCGAGGAGATCGAGGCCGGCGGCCAGCTCTTCGGCGTCGCGCTCGGTCGGGACCACCACGGCGACGGTGCCGTCGCCGGTCGCGAGCGCGGCGAGCGCCAGCGAGCGCGCCGCCGGGCACACCCCTGCCACCGCGTGCGGCGCTCCCCCGGGGGGAGCTTGGCGCGCACGCGGGCAATGGCAGCGGCTACGACGTCCGGCGCTTCGCTCGCGCTTGCCTCCGCCGGCCCGGCGGCCGGGTCGAACAGGATTGTAGATGGTACAGGGAAAGGGAAGAAGGGAGAGGTTAGAGGGAAGACAGTGAAGGCGATACCGTTGTCTACCGTCTTTCCCCTTCCGTCTACCGTCTACCTTCTACCCTTCTCCTACTCTTTTTGCCTCCGCCAGAGCGGGGAGCTCTCACGCAGGCGGGCAACCTCGCGCACCACGGCGCCGGCGACGGTCTCGACCTCCTCGGCGGTATTGCCGCGACCGAGCGAGAAGCGCAGGCTGGCGTTGGCGAGAGCCTTGCTCCGTCCCATCGCCAGGAGAACGTGCGAGGGCCTCGGGTCGGCCGAGGTGCACGCCGACCCCGACGCAACCGCGACCTCGCGCACGCCGACGAGCAGCGCCCCGCCGTCCACGCCCGCGAACGAGAGGTTGAGCGTGTTCGGGAGGCGGTGCTCGCGGTCGCCGTTGACGGTGACGGCCTCGAGGCGCGAGCAGATCGCCTCCTGCAGCCGATCGCGCAGCGCCGCGAGGCTTGCGCTTTCGGCAGGCATCGCCTCGAGGGCGATCTCCAGCGCGCGCGCGAAGCCGACGATGCCGGGGACGTTGAGCGTGCCGGAACGCATTCCCTGCTCGTGGCCGCCGCCGTCGAGGATCGGGACGAGGTGGAGGCGCGGCGCGCGTCGGCGCACGTAGAGCGCGCCGACCCCTTTCGGCCCGTAGAGCTTGTGGGCGGAGAGCGACAACAGGTCCACGGCGAGCGTGTTGACGTCGACCGGCACCTTGCCGGCGGCCTGGGTGGCGTCGCAGTGCAGCACGACCCCCCGCTCCCGGCAGAGCGCCGCGATCGCCGCGATCGGGTGGATGGTGCCGGTCTCGTTGTTCGCGAGCATGATGGAGACCAGGCCGGTCTGCGGGGTGAGCGCCTCGGCGACGCGCTGGATGTCGAGACGGCCGTCGGAGTCCACAGCCAGCACGGTGACGGAGAAACCCTCACGGGCGAGAGCGGCGCACGGGTCGAGCACCGCCTTGTGCTCGGTGGTGCAGGTCACGATGTGCCCGCGGTGGTCCCGCACCGAACGGGCGAGGCCCTTGATCGCGAGGTTGTTCGCCTCGGTGGCGCCGGAGGTGAAGACGATCTCCTCCGGGTGGGCGCCGATGGCGGCCGCGACGCGCGCGCGGGCGCCGTCGGCGAGCTTGGCGGCGGCCCAACCGTAGGGATGAGTGCGCGAGGCGGCGTTGCCGAAGTGGTCCGAGAAGCACGGGAGCATCGCGTCGAGCACGCGGGGGTCCACGGGCGTGGTCGCGTTGCAGTCCATGTAGATCGGCAATTTCACCTCGCGCCTCCCGGGTCCGGACGGGGCGGTCCGGCCAGAGTGTGCCAGAACGCCAGGTCGGGGGGGAGCGTGCCGGCGTCGGTCACCACGGTCGCGGCGGCCGCCACGGGGACCAACTGCTGGCCGGCGCCCCGGGTCGCCAGCACGACGACGATCTCGATCCCCTCGCCGGTCCCGGTGGACCACTTGAAGGTGAAGTTCCCGAACCGGTCCACCGCAAACGGGGCCGCCGGCCCGGCCGCGCCGTGGCCACTGCCGACCCCGAGTCGGCCCCACGGCTGGTTGGCCGCGAACGTGACCAGCGGCGGCGGGTAGCCGTAGGCGTGGATGGCATTGGCTTGCGCGTTCGAGAGCGGTCGCGGCAGCGGCCCCCAGAGCACCTCAGCCGCGGCCGGCCACCACTCTCGCGCGAGCGTGCCGGCGAGCGCGACGCCACTCCTGGGCGTCGCCGCCACAGGGGGGGCGGACCACGCCACAGTCGTTTCGGTTGCGAGTTCGTGGGTCATGCGCACCTCCCCCCCCCGCACCGCAAGTCCCACCCCGATATGGGTGACCTCGGGATCGAGGAGCGCGCGCCGGTGCCCGTCGTCTGGGGGCAGCTCGGCGAGCATGGAAGCGACGCTGCGCGCCAGGATCCTGCCCAGTGCGCTCTCGGGGACCGCGGCGGAGCTCGAGAACATCGCCGCGTTCTCCCGGTGGAACCCGTGCCCACCTGCGAGGAGGTAGCGCAGGTACGGCGGGACCCCGCTGCGCGAGAAGTGGCCCGCCGTTCCCTCCTCGACCTGGATCTCGCAGTGCGCGTTGCCCACCCGTTCGAGCGTCCCGTCGCCGGCGAGCTCGGGCAAGCCGGCGGCGGCACGGGCCTGGTTGATCTGGGCGACCACCGCCGCCCGCTCGGCCGCCAGCGGGCCCGCCGCCGGCGCAGCGGCGGGCACTGGGGAGGGGGGGCGGACCTGGGCGCACGCCTGCAGGCATGCCAGCGCCAAGGTGCCGGCGGTCAACCTGTTGTGGTAGCCTCCCCGCGAATGGCGATGGTTCACTTCGGGACCTCCGGGTGGCGCGGCATCGTTGGCCAGGACTTCACCTTCCGCAACGTGCGGCTGGTGCTGGACGCGACGCACGAGGTGCTGCGCCGGCGCGGCGAGGTGGGCGAGGTCATCATTGCCTACGATACCCGTTTGCTGTCGGAGAAGTTCGCCCGCGAGGCCGTCGCGGTGTTCACGCACTACGGCGCGAGGACCGTGATGTCCGAGCGCGACCTGCCGTCGCCGTGCGTCGCGTACGCCGTGCGGGAACGCAGTGCCTCCTTGGGTGTGACGTTCACCGCCTCGCACAACCCGCCCGAGTACAACGGTGTCAAGCTCTTCACCCGGGCGGGAACGGCCGCGGAGAAAGAGTTCACCGACGCCATCGAGGCCGTGGTCGCCTCCCGGGCCGCGACCTTCGACGACTTCTACGTGCCGCAGCCCTCGCTCGCGAAGACGGCGCCCCTGACCGAAGGCTATCTTGCGAGCCTCGACCGCGACATCGACTGGGCGGCGATCGCCGCCAGTAACCTCGTGGTCGCGGTGGACCTCCTGTTCGGCACCGCGCGGGAGGTCCTCGACCGGGTGTTGATCGCCCACGGGGTGGACACGCACGTCGTGCACAACACCAAGGACCCCTACTTCGGCGGGTATGCGCCCGAGTGCACACCGCAGAACCTGGGGGCGCTGCGGGAGAAGGTGCGCTTCTCCGGCGCGCGGATCGGCCTCGCCACCGACGGCGATGCCGACCGCTTCGGGGTGATGGACGACAAGTGCCGCTCGATCTCCCCGAACCTGGTCATCGCGCTGCTCACGGAATACCTCGTTCGCCGGGGCGGCACGACGGGCGGGATCGGCCGGACGGTCGCGACCACGCGGCTCGTCGACCGGATCGCGCGCGCCGCCGGCCGCGAAGTGGTCGAGACGCCGGTGGGGTTCCATCACTTCGGCTCGCTGTTCGTCGCCGGGCGGCTCGCGATCGCGGCCGAGGAGTCGGCGGGCCTTGCGGTGGCGTCGCACCTGCCCGCTCGCGACGGGATCTATGCCGCGCTCCTCATGGCCGAGCTGGTGGCCGTAGAGCGGAAGCCGCTCGACGAGCTGGTGCGCGGGCTGTTCGCGCGGCACGGGACGCTGGTGTCGCGCCGGGTGCAACTGCCGCTGTCCGAACGCACGCGGGCCGCGATGGGAAAGGTCGGCAAGCGAGTTTTCAAGGAGTTCTGCGGACAAGAGGTGACCCGGGTGGACCGCCGGGACGGGATTCTGCTCGAGCTCGCGGACGGGAGTTGGGTTCTGGCCCGGGCCGCGAGGACCGAGCCGAAGCTGCGGATCTACGCGGAAGCGCCCTCGAGCCGGCAGCTGCGCGCGCTGGTGCGCGAGATGCGGGTTGCGGTTCGCGAAGCCGAGGAAGGAGCGACCCATGTTCGAGATTGAGGATGTCATCGGACGCGAGGTGCTGGACTCGCGCGGCAACCCGACGGTCGAGGCGGAAGTCGCGCTCGAAGGGGGCGTCGTGGGGACCGCGATCGTGCCCTCCGGGGCGTCCACGGGGAGCCGGGAGGCGCTGGAGCTGCGAGACGGCGACAAGGCGCGTTTCCGCGGCAAGGGGGTCTTGAAGGCGGTCGAGCACGTCAACACGGAGATCGCCGACACCCTGGTTGGGCTCGACGCCCGCGACCAGGGCGGCATCGACGGGACCCTGATCGAGCTCGACGGAACCGAGGACAAGAGCCGCTTGGGCGCCAACGCAATCCTCGCGGTCTCGCTCGCCACCGCGAGGGCAGCGGCGGAGCAGAGCGGCCTCGCGCTCTACCGGTACCTGGGCGGCACCGCTGCGAACCTCCTGCCGGTGCCGTGCATGAACTTGATCAACGGCGGCGCCCACGCCGACAACTCCCTCGATATCCAGGAGTTCATGGCGGTGCCGTTGGGCCTGCCGACGTTTTCCGACGCGCTCCGGGCCGGCGTGGAGGTGTTCCACGCGCTGCGCGAGCGGCTCAAGACCGCAAAGCAGGTGACGGCGGTCGGGGACGAGGGCGGGTTCGCGCCCAACCTTCCGAGCAACCGCGCCGCCCTCGAGTTCCTGGTGGCGGCGATCAAGGACGCCGGCTACGTGCCTGGCGAGCAGGTCGCGATCGCCTTCGACGCGGCCGGCAGCGAACTGCGCACCGGCGAGGGGTACTTCCTCCCCGGCGAGGGGCGGCACGGACTCACCTCCGACGACCTCATCGCGCTCTACGCGGACTGGATCGAGGAATTCCCGATCGTGCTGATCGAGGACGGCCTCGCCGAGGACGACTGGGACGGGTGGCGCACGCTCAACGAGCGCCTCGGCGACAAGGTCGTGCTGGTGGGCGACGACATCTTCGTGACCAACCCCGCGATCATCGCCCGCGGCATGCGCGAGGACGTCGCCAACGCCGTGCTGATCAAGCTCAACCAGATCGGCACCCTCACCGAGACGCAAGAGGCGCTGCGCATGACGCTGCACCACGGCTGGCGGGCCATGGTGTCGCACCGCTCCGGCGAGACGGAGGACACGACGATCGCCGACCTGGTGGTCGCGTGCGGCTGCGGCCTCATCAAGACCGGCTCGGCGTCGCGCGGCGAACGCATCGCCAAGTACAACAGGTTGCTGCGGATCGAGGAAGAGCTCGGCGGCACCGCGGCGTTCGCCGGAAGGGACCCGTTTGCTCGGTGAGGCTGCCATCTCGCCGGTTCCTCTGGGTGCTCCTCCCCCTGTTGGTGGGGTTGATCGCGTTGGGATGGTGGCGCGGGGTGGTCGGGGAGCGTGCGACGCGGCGGGAGCTTGAGGAGCTGCGCAGCCGCCGGGAGCGGCTCGAGCGCGTCAACCGGGCGCTTCAGCGCGAGGTGGACTCGCTCAAGGGAGACCGTGAGGCGCGCGTGCGGGCGGCGCGCAAGGCGCTGGACGCCGTGGCGCCCGGCGAGATTCTCGTGATCGTCCCGCAACCGACGCCGACGAAAGGTGCAAAATAGGGGCCATGGCCGACCCTACCCGGCTTGGCCGTTACGAGATCGAGTCGGTTCTCGGTAAGGGGGCGATGGGTGTCGTCTACCTCGCCCGCGACCCGGTCATCGGCCGGCGGGTCGCCCTCAAGACCCTGACGATCCCCGAGGACACCGAGGAGGCCGAGGAGTTCCGCCAGCGCTTCCTGCGCGAAGGGCAGGCCGCCGGCATCCTCACCCACCCGGGGATCGTCACGGTGTTCGACGCCGGCGTCGACGAATCCACCGGCCTGTCGTTCATCGCGATGGAGTTCATCGAAGGGCGGTCGCTGCGCGAGTTCCTGCGCTCCGGGCACGGTTTCGCTTTCTCCGAGGTTGCGCGCATCGGCGCGGCGCTCGCGGTCGCCCTCGACTACGCGCACAGCAAGGGCGTGGTCCACCGCGACATCAAACCCGCCAACATCCTCTTCACCCCGCAGGGAGTCGTGAAGATCACCGACTTCGGTGTCGCCCGTCTGGAGTCGTCCAACCTCACCGCCACCGGGCAGTTCATCGGCACCCCGAACTACATGTCGCCCGAGCAAGTCGCCGGCGGCGTCGTGGACGGGCGCAGCGACTTGTTCTCGCTCGGCGTGGTGCTGTTCGAGCTGTTGACCGGACAGCGCCCGTTCCCGGGGCACACCCTGACCGAAGTGGCGTACAAGATCGTGCACGAGCCGTCGCGTATCCCGTCGCAGGTGCGACCCGGCCTGCCCTCGGCGTTCAACCCGATCGTCCTCAAGCTGCTCGAGAAGGATCCCGACCGCCGCTACGCCCATGGGGCCGACGTCGGACGAGCGCTCGAGGCGCTGCGGCGGGTGCTCGCCGGGGTGACCGGTGACGCCAGCCAGTTCAGCGCCCCGCCGCCGCAGCCGGCCCCCGGCGAGTCGAGCGCCGGAGCGGCGGTGCCGACCGCGACGCGGGCGACGGTCGGAGCGGGAGTGGCTGCACCGCCGCCTGAGGAAGAGACCGGTGCCGGGGCGAGCGTCTGGCGCCTGCCGATCGCACCGAAGTGGGCGGTGCTCGCGGTTGCGGCCGTGACCGTCCCGCCCCTGCTGCTCCTGGCGGTGCTGGCCGCAAAGGTGGACCGCGGACCGTACGGCGGCCCGGCCCCGGGTGAGGCGGCGCGCCGCCACCGCGTGGCAGTGGCGCAGCGGCGTGCGGCGGTTGCAGTGGCCGCGGGCCAGCCTGCCCAGGCCCTCGCGCTTCTCGCCGGGGTGCTCGACCAGGCGCCGTACAGCGACGTCGCCCGCAACCTGCGCGCCCAGGCCGTGGGCGAACTGGAGAGCCAGCGCGACACGGCCGCGCGCAGGCAGGAGGCGGCGACGTTGCGGGAGGAGGGCAAGGAGTACCTGAAGGCGGGGCGCTGGCGCGAGGCGCAGGAGCGATTCGCGAGGGTTCTCGATCTCGTCCCCGGAGACGCGGTGGCCGCCGATTTTCTCGACTTGGCGCGCGCGCACCAGAGCATCCGCCGGGCGCCGCCGTCGCAACCCTCCGCCACCGTCGGTCCGCCGAGCGTGCCGCCACCGGCGGTTGTCGGCGACGCGAATCTAGAACTCTACTTCAACTGCCCGCTCTCGGTGGGGCTCGTGACGGTCAGCCTCGATGGGCAGGACCTCGCCGAGAAGAGGTTCGACTTCCGCACCAAGGGGTTCCTTGGCATCAAGAAGAAAGGATCCGGCGTGATCGACGACTCTTTCAAGGTGAGGGCCGGCGATCACTCCGTCGTGGTGCGCCTCGCCGACGGCTCGGGTGCGTTGCTCGGCGAGCAGACGCTCCCGGCGAGGTTCGCCGGCGGTGGGCGCTACGTACTCAAGATCGAGATGGGTGGCGAGCAGTCGGTGCCGCACTTCTCGCTGACGGCGGTGCGCGGCCGCTGAGGCCGACCGCGGGAAAGGAAGACGACGATGATCAAGTTTCTCATGGTGTTCCTCGTGGGTGTGGCGATGGCGGCGCCGGCAGCGGCCGCGAACCCGAGGGTACGGTTCGAGACGAGCAAGGGCTCATTCGTGGTCGAGCTCGAGCAAGCCAAGGCGCCGATCACGGTGGGGAACTTCCTCGAGTACGTGAGGAGCGGGTTCTTCGACGGCACGATCTTCCACCGCGTCATTCCGGGTTTCATGGTCCAAGGGGGCGGCTTTACGGCCGACATGCAGCAGAAGCCGGCGCGCGAGCCGATCGTCAACGAGTCGGCGAACGGGCTTGCCAACAAGCGCGGGACGCTCGCGATGGCGCGCACCGCCGACCCCAACTCGGCGAGTTCGCAGTTCTTCGTCAACCTCGTCGACAACAGCTTCCTCGACAAGGCGAGCGCGAGGGACGGAGTGGGGTACTGCGTTTTCGGCAAGGTCGTGGAGGGGATGTCGGTACTGGACGCGATCGCTGCGGTTCCGACCGGTAACGTCGGCGCGTACCAGAACGTGCCGCTCCAGCCGGTCGTGATCAAGAAGGCGAGCGTCGTCGCGGCGAAGGCGGCGGCCAAGCCGCCAGCACCTCAAGGGTCCGCCCCGCACCAACCCAAGTGAACTCCGGCGGCCCGGGCGGCGCCAGGTGCGCGAAGAGCGCGGGGAGGTTGCGCTGCATCGCCTCCTCGAGGCTCTGGCGCGCCTGGACGGTGCGGCACGCGAGGCGCCACGCCACGGCCCAACGGTCGGGCCGGGCGCGGTCCCTCACCAGCCGCAACCGGTCGCCGTCCCATCCCGCGGCGAGGACATCGGCTGCGGGCGCACCCACTCGCCGTCCGAGGAGGAAGGCCAGACCCCACTCGCCCACGGAATCGGTAAAGACCTCCTGCCACCCCTCGGGTACGGGGGGCAGAGCACTGGCGGGGACCGTCCCCGGCACACCGGGGCGGTCGGGATGGAGGAGCGCGGCGGTGCTGCCCGGTGGGTGAGCCAGCAGACCGTCCACCGCGGGCCAGCCCCCGGCCCGGTACGCTCGCAGCACAACGGCAAAGCCGGCGGTGTAGGGGAAGGCCAGGTCGGCAACAAAGTACTTCGGGACCCCCGGGGGCGCCAGCTCCCGGGCTTGCTGGCGGACCGCCGTCTCTGCGAGTGCCAGGGCCTTGGGGGCGACCCCCGGTGTGTTGAGGACGAACATGACGAGCATCGCCTCGCCCTCGGCGATGGCGGAGGCGGCCCGTTGCTCGTCGCTGTCGCCGCGCATCGCGAGCAGGCGGCTCGGCAGATGGAAGCGGTGTTCCTGGGCGGCGTGCTCGAGCTCGTGCGCCCACACCAGATCGCCCCCGGCGCGTGCCGCCGCCGGCGTGTCCACGACCACCAACTCGTCGCCGTCCGGCTCGTAGTACCCGAGCACCTGGCCGGCGTAGAAGTCGAGGAGATGGCTGTAGACGGTCCCAGCTTCGCCCTCGATGAAGCCAAGCCGGTCCAGCGCCTCGATGAAGAGCTCCGGGGCCACCGGGAGGTCGCGGTGCAGCTTGTGGTCGAGTGCGGCGCGCAAGGCCCCGGGGGCGATCAAACGGCACGGCGGGGAGAACGGCGCGGGGACGTCCCGCAGCGTGGCGACCTGGCCGGCGATCGCGGTGATTGCGGGCGGGCAGGGGGCCGCGAGCGCGGTGCCGGCAAGGAAGAGAGCGCCGAGCACGGTGTTATACTTTTTGCCCATGGCCCGCGAAGCTCGGCTCCAATTGCTCTCCTCGTATGAGAACATCGAGTTGGCCGAGCGTGTCCTTGCCGAGCTCTGCAACGCGAACATGGTCGAGGGGGAAGCGACCTACTGGGCCGGGATGGCGTTGCGGGAGGCGCTGGCCAACGCGATCAAACATGGCAACAAGCTTAACCCGGAAAAGCGGGTTTTCGTGCATCTGGCGCTGCAGCCCGGGCACGAGCTTCGCATCGAGGTCGAGGACGAGGGAGAGGGCTTCAACCCGGCGGCGGTTGCCGACCCCACCGAACCGGGGAACCTCCTGCGGTCGAGCGGGCGAGGCGTGTATTACATGCGCCAGTTCATGGACGAGGTCCTCTTCCGTGCCGGGGAACGCGGCGGGACGTGCATCGAGCTGGTCAAAGATTTGAGCTCAAGGAGGCCGACGTGAAGACGAAGATTCGTGACATGGGCAGCGTTCGGGTGCTGGATCTCGAAGGCAAGATCACCATCGGCTCGGGTGACGTCGAGCTGCGTAAGCAGGTCGAGGACGCGATCGGCGCGGGGCACCTCAACATCCTCCTCAACCTTGGAGGCGTGACCCACATCGACTCCTCGGGGATAGGGGAGATGGTCGGCTGCTTCACGACCATGGCCCGCAAGGGCGGCAAAATGAAGCTCCTCAACCTGACGCAGAAGATTCACGACATCCTGCAGGTCACCCAGCTCATCACCGTCTTCGACGTGTTCGACAGCGAGACCGAGGCCCTCTCGAGCTTCAAGCCGTAGGTAGTGCGGACGGGCGGCCCGGCGCCGCGCCGGCAGGCTCGGCCGCAGCGCCGGCCTGCGGCGCGGTGTTAGCATGTCCGAGGAGCACGAGGGAGGCGGAAGATGGCTCTCACAAAGGTCCTGGTCGCTGACGACAGTCGCATCTTCCGGATCCTGACGAGCGAGGTGCTGCGGGAGCACGGCCTCGAAGTGCTCGAGGCGACGAACGGCGGCCAGGCGCTCGACATCCTGCTCGAGCAGCGCCCGGACCTTGCCATCCTCGACGCGCTCATGCCGCTCATCTCCGGGTTCGACGTCATCGGCAAGCTGCGTGAGGCCGCGCCGGACTACCAGCCGGTGATCTTCATCGTCACTGCGGTGTACAAGAGCCGGCGCTGGGAGTCCGAGGCGCGGCTGCAGTACCAGGTGCACGAGTACCTCGAGAAGCCGCTCGAGCCGGAGGATCTCCTCAAGGCCATTGGACGGCACTTCCCGGAATTCCTGGGGCCGAAAGGCGGGGCGGCACCGCAGGCTTGACCGTTCGCAGTCTTTCGTTTTGCAGCCGACCCCCACCCCCCCGGTCCTGAACATGGCGTGGACGCCGTGTGGTCACACTCTTCGGGTGGGCAAAGGACTGTCGACCGTAGACGGCGCCGGTCATGAAGGAGAAGCTCCGACTGTCCCTTACAGCTCGTCTTCCTTCTGCATCTTCTTGAGCGCCGCCTCCATCGCCTCGAGCGCCTTCTCGATGTCCTTGTCGCCGTGGGCGTGCGAGAGGAACGACGTCGCCGGCGAACGCGCCGGCAGCAACGTGCCGGCCTCGCGGCACGCGCGGGCAAAACGGCTCCAGGCCTCCTGGTCGACCCGGGCGAACGAGTTTCCGTCGGTCACGCCCTGTCGCGTGAACGCCAGTGCGAAGATCGAACCGACCCGGGCGCAGCGCAGCGGGCGGGAGAACCGCCCCGACAGCGCCGCGACGCCAGCCTCGAGCTGAGCGCCACGCTCCTCGAGGCGCTGGTGGACCGACTCGTTGCGCAGCACCGAGAGCGTGGCGGAAGCCGCGAGGACCGCGATCGGGGGCGGAGAGCCGGGAAGATCGTCTCCGGGCGTCGTGGCGAGCGCTCGGGCCCACGCCACCGCCCCGATGCGGGCGACGCCCCCGCCCAGTGCGCCGCCGAACACCGCAACGTCCGGCTCGATCCCGAAGGCCTCCGACGCTCCCCCGCGCGCCAGGCGGAAACCGGTGAGGGTCTCGTCGAGCACGAGGCGGGCGCCGGCTGCGCGCGTGAGCCTGGCAACCTCTTGGAGGAAGGCGGGGGTTGGTCTTATCACGCCGAACTGCGTCGCAATCGGGTCGAGGACGACCGCCGCGGCGTCCACCCCGACCTCGTCCAGCACGTTGTGGAGGGCTTCGACGTCACCCCAAGGCACGACCCTGACCTTGCGGGCGAACTCGGCGGGGATGCCGGCGACCAGCGGCTGGCTCACCCCCAGCGGGCCCGCCGCGGCGACGTGGAAAGCCTCGACGGCGCCGCGGTGGTTGCCGTCGAAAACCACGACGATACTGCGGCCCGTCTCCCGCCGGCACCAGCGCAGGGCCAGCTGCCAGGCCTCGTTCTCGGACAGCGTGATGACCCACGGCGCGAGGGCAGGGTTGTGCTCCTCGAGCAGCTCGACGAGCTCGACCTCGGCGGTAATGTGGTACCCGTTCGCCAGGCCCATCGTCGACGCGCGCCGGACTGCATCCAGCAGGTACTGGTTGCCGTAGCCGAGGAGGTTGGACCCGCCACCGCCGTGGAGATCGAGGTAGGCGACGTTGTCGGCGTCGAACACCCGGCACCCCTGCGCCTTTGCGAGGAGCAGCGATTCCTCTCCCCGCCGCCCAGCCAGCGGCACCGCCTTGCGCGCCTGCGTCAACAGCTCGTCTGCCCTCTGTCCCATCGTCCGGTCCGGCCTCCGTGAGTCGTCAAGTCTAGCGGCACCGCCGCCGGTGCTCAAGTCTCCTCCTGCTGCTCATCCTCCTCGTCGCCTTCGGCATGGACGAAGTACTCCGCGCAGCGCTTGGAGCAGAAGTGCCTTCCATATGCGAATGTTGCACACCTCAAGCAGGCGACATGCCCGCAAACGGGACACTTCGAGAGCGCCCAGACGGGGAACTCCCTGCCGCACGTCCCGCACACCCCGATGTTGCGTCCCGGCACGCCCAGAGTATCGTCCTCCGCGCGCCCGAGCGCAAGCCGCGGACCGCACCCCTGCGGGCCATCCCCGGAACTCGGCGGCGGCTTGTCGGCTGTCGCAGCGGAGGATACAATCCGCAGGCTACGTGCCGGCGTAGCTCAGCGGTAGAGCAGGGGTCTCATAAGCCCCGTGTCAGTGGTTCGATTCCACTCGTCGGCACCATATCCATGGCCTCCAACGGCTTCGCAGCCGCCTTCCGTCGCCATTTTCCCGACATCGTCGGAAGGCCGGTCCTGGTCGCACTCTCCGGGGGAGCCGACTCGGTCGCCCTGACCTGCATCCTCCACGAGGCTGCCGCCGACCTCGGCTGTGAGGTCGCGGCGGCCCACGTGCACCACCACCTGCGCGGCGCCGACGCGGACGCCGACGCCCGTTACTGCGAGGCGCTGTGCGGCCGGCTCGGAATGAGGCTGGCCGTCGAGCACCTCGACCCGGGGGTTCCGAGCGGCGTGTCCCGCGAGGCGTGGTGGCGCCGGGAGCGCTACCGGGCCCTGGAGACCGTGCGGGAACGGTTCTCGTGCGCGGCGGTGGCCACCGCGCACACGCTCGACGACCAGGCGGAGACCGTCCTCCTGAAGCTGCTGCGCGGTTCCGGCCCGCGCGGCGTGGCGGGGGTGCGCCGGCGCGCCGGGACCGTCATCCGGCCGGTCCTCGACGTCCCGCGGGCCGCGCTGCGCCGCTTCCTGACCGCTCACGAAATCGCGTGGCGCGAGGACGTCAGCAACGCCGACCTCGCCTTTCCGCGCGCCAAGGTCCGTCACGAGCTGATGCCTGCGCTCGCGGCGGCGTTTCCCGGGGCCGCGGCGCACCTCGCGGCGTTCGCGGCGGCCCTGGCCGGGGATGAAACGTTCCTGGGGGGACTGCTGTGCGAGCGCGGCGTCTGGCCCGAGATCGGCCGTCCGGTCCCGCTGGAGATCGTGGCGGCGCTGCCGCGCGCCCTGGCGGTACGCTGGACGCTGGAACTGGCCGGGCGGTTGCCGCTCGCCGAGCCTCCCTCCCGGGCCCAGCTCGAGGCCGTGCTGGCCATGCTCGACGGGTCGGGGCCGGGGGCCGTCGATCTCGGGCGCCGGTGGGTGCTGCGCCGCCGCGGCGCGACGCTGGCGCTGTGTCCGCCGCCGCTCCAGCGGTTCGCGCCCAAGGCCGCCACGGGGCCGTCGCCGGTCGAGCTGGCTGGCGGGTTCGTCGGGCGGGTCGGGGTGGCGGGACGTGCGCCGGGGAAATACCGGGCCCGCATCCGCACCGAGGCGGCGGACCTTCCCCTGACGTGGCGGCCGGTCGAGGCCGGCGAGCGATTCAACGGGCGCCCGGTGGTGCGCCTCCTGGCGGCCGCCGGCGTGCCGGCCGAATGGCGGCGGGCGTGGCCCGCCCTGGTGGCGGGTGGTACGATGATTTGGCTTCCCGCCTCCGGGGTTGCCGATGGGTGGGTTGCGGACGGCGGCGACGGTCTGGTCGCCGAGTTGGAGGAGCCATGGGAACGCCGCGACAGGTGATCGCGCCCGAGGTCATTGCGACGCGGGTCGCAGCGCTCGGGAGGCGCATCAGCGCCGACTATGCCGGACGCAAGCTCGTGCTGGTCGGGATGCTCAAGGGAGCGGCGGTGTTCCTCTCCGACCTGCTGCGCGCGATCGAGGGCGACGTTCGATTCGAACTGGTCAACGTCACGCACCAGGCCGAGCCTCGCGGCGCGATCATCGAGCTCACCTATGCCACCCACGTGCACCTGGCAGGCGCGCACGCGCTCATCCTCAAGGACATCTGTTACTCCGGGGTGACGGAAAACTACCTTCTCACCCATCTCGCCCAACAGGGCCCGGCCAGCCTCGAGGTTGCGGCATTCGTGAACCGGCCGCTCCTCCGCCGGGTTGCCCTGGAACCCAAGTACGTGGCCCTCGACGATGTGCCGGAGGGCCGGCTCGTAGGCTATGGCATCGAGCTCGAGGGCAAGTGGGGGAATCTTCCCGGCATCAACGTCCTTGAGGGGGTGTGACCGGGGCCGGGGCCCCGTGACGGCGCCCCGACGGTGGTCGGGCGCCCGGAAGCGGAACTACCGGAGGAGTTCGGAGAACACGTGAACCAGAACGTCAAGAACGCGCTGTTGTTCGTCGTCATCATCGTTTCGGTGGTGTTGTTGTGGAATTTCATCACCACGACCCGGGCCGGCACCAAGGAGATTGCGTTCTCCGATTTCCTCGACCGGGTCGAGAAGAACCAGGTGTCCGAGGTGCTGATCCGCGGCGACGAGGTGTACGGGCGCTCGCCGGAGGCCGCCGGGGCTCACCCGCCGCTCGCCGCCCGTCCCTATGATTTCGTGACCTACTCGCCGGGGTACGACAAACTCGTCTCCGTGCTGCGCGAGCACAATGTGAAGATCAAGGCCGAGCAGGCCTCGCAGGGCTCGATGTGGACCGCGATTCTGTCGTGGCTGCCGTTCGTGCTGCTGGCGGTGATGTGGTACTTCTTCTACCGCCAGATGCAGGCTGGCGGCAACAAGGCGATGGCGTTCGGCAAGTCGCGGGCGCGCCTGCTCAACCCCCAGAAGAAGGGGATCACCTTCAAAGACGTCGCCGGGGTGGAGGAGGCCAAGGAGGAGCTGCAGGAGATCATCGAGTTCCTCCGCGACCCGCAGAAGTTCCAGAAGCTGGGCGGCAAGATCCCCAGGGGCGTCCTGCTCATGGGCCCGCCCGGGACCGGCAAGACCTTGCTCGCCCGAGCCGTCGCGGGCGAGGCCGAGGTGCCGTTCTTCTCGATCTCCGGCTCGGACTTCGTCGAGATGTTCGTCGGCGTTGGCGCGTCGCGCGTCCGCGACCTCTTCGAGCAAGGGAAGAAGAACGCGCCCTGCATCATCTTCATCGACGAGATCGATGCGGTGGGCCGTCACCGCGGCGCCGGCCTCGGCGGCGGTCACGACGAGCGCGAGCAGACCCTGAACGCCCTGCTCGTAGAGATGGACGGTTTCGAGGTCAACGACGGCGTGATCCTGATCGCCGCCACCAACCGCCCCGACGTCCTCGACCCCGCACTCCTGCGTCCGGGCCGTTTCGACCGCCGCATCGTCGTCAGCCGCCCGGACCTCAACGGCCGCAACGAGATTTTGAAGGTGCACACCGCCAAGATCACGCTCGCCCCCGACGTCGACCTGTCGGTGCTGGCGCGCTCCACCCCCGGTTTCTCGGGAGCGGACATCGCGAACCTGGTCAACGAGGCGGCGCTGCGCGCGGCGCGCTTCGACAAGACCGCGGTCGCGATGCACGACTTCGAATTCGCCAAGGACAAGGTGATGATGGGGGCGGAGCGGCGTTCGCTCGCGCTATCCGAGGAGGAGAAGCGTGTGGTCGCGTACCACGAGGCCGGCCACGCGCTGATCGCGGCGATGCTGCCCAACGCCGACCCGCTCCACAAGGTCACGATCATCCCGCGCGGCCTCGCCCTCGGGCTCACCCAGCAGCTCCCCGAGGAAGACCGCTACCTGCACGCCAAGTCGTTCCTCTCCGACGAGCTCGTGGTGCTGATGGGCGGGCGCCTCGCGGAGCAGATCGTGTTCGGCGACGACAGCATCACCACCGGCGCCGGCAACGACCTCGAGCGCGCCACGGAGCTCGCCCGCAAGATGGTGTGCGAGTGGGGGATGTCCTCGATGGGGCCGCTCACTTTCGGCAAGCGCGAGGAGGCGATCTTCCTCGGCAAGGAGTTCGCCCGCCACCAGGACTACTCCGAGGCCACGGCCGTCGAGATCGACGGCGAGATCAAGCGCCTGGTGGAGAACGCCTACGGGCGCGCGCAGCAAACGCTGAGCGAGAACCGCCCGGTGCTGGACAAGATCGCCGCGGCACTGCTGGAGCGCGAGGTGCTCGAAGGCGAAGAGGTGTACGCGATGGTGTCGGAGTACACCGGCGTGTCGGTGGACAAGCTCAAGGGGCCGGGGAACCCGGTCCCGAGCAGCGACGCCCTCGCCACCTGAGCGCCGCCGGCGTCGGACCATCTATCCGGGCGGGGGGTCCCGCGGCCACTCCACCGCCCGCCCGGCCGCTCTCGACCCCCCGTGCCCCCCGCGAGCCGCGGCGGAGCCGCGTCTCGCCCGGCGTTGCGCTCGCCCCGCTCGCATGCTCATGTAGCCTCCGGCTACACTCCGCTGCGGCGGGGTTCGCGCGCCTTGCGATAGGCCCAACGGCGGCGGCGCGGCTACACGCCCCAAGTGGCGAGGCCCTGCCTTCGACGGAGTGGTCGTCCCCGAGAGGGCGCCCGAGGCTGCGCGGCCTGCGGCCGGCGCAGCCGGCTCTGGCCACGAACCACGTCTTCACCGTGCAAGGTACAATCCGGGCGTGCTCGTGCTGCGCGCCCTCGCGATGCTCTCGTTCGTGGTCCTCGGTGTCGCCAACACCGTGGTGTTCGGAACCTACGGCGCGCTCGTCGGGTTCATCCCGCCACGCGGCGACTGGACGCTGGCGGGGGCGCGCTGGTGGGCGCGCGGCATCCTGCTCGGCGGCTTCGTCCGTCTGAGGCGCGAGGGCCAGGACCGGGTGCCCCGCGGTCAGCCGGTCGTCTTCATGGCCAACCACGAGTCGTGGCTCGACATCCCGGCGTTGCTGGCGGCGGTCCCGGTGCAGGTGCGGTTCCTCGCCAAGAAGTCGCTGTTCAAGGTCCCGTTCCTGGGCTGGGCGATCGCGGCGATGGGCTTCATTCCCGTGGACCGCGAGAACCGGCGCGAAGCCGTGCGCTCGTTCGAGGAGGCGGCGGCGCGGATCCGCCGCGGCCGCTCGGTGCTCCTCTTCCCCGAAGAGACGCGGTCGATGGACGGGAACTTGCTGCCGTTGCAGCGCGGCGGGTTCCTCATCGCGATCAAGGCGGGGATCCCGATCGTGCCGGTTGGGATCGACGGAGCCGGCCGTTGCCTGGGCAAGTACAACTACCTGATCCGCCCGGGCACGGTCACCGTTCGCTTCGGCGATCCGATCCCCACCGTCGGGCGGGGGTTGGCGGAGAAGGGCGTGTTGATGGAGCGGGTGAGGGCCGAGATCGAAAGGCTGCGCGGCAATTCCAGCGTTGCCGAGACCGTTGCTCTTGATGCGGGAGGTGCAGTTCATGGTCACTGAGACGAAGGTGTGGGAAGCGCTCGGCACCGTAATGGATCCCGAGGTGCCGTTCTCGGTCGTCGACCTGGGTCTGGTCTACGGGGTCGAGGTCGCGCCGTCCGGCGCCGTCCGCGTGCAGCTCACGCTGACGACGCACGGCTGCCCTCTCGTGCGGCGTATCACCGACGACGCGGCGAGCGCGATCCGCCGGGGTACCGGCGCCGAGGACGTTCAGGTCGAGATCGTCTGGGATCCGCCGTGGAACCCTGGGATGGCCGCGCCCTCGGTGCAGCAGCACTTCGGCTGGTCATAGCCGGTCATAAAGGAGAGATTGATGGCACTTTCCGAAGCGGATGTCCGCGAAGCTCTCAAGCGGGTCAAATTCCCCGGACTTTCCCGGGACATCGTGTCGTTCGGGTTTGTCCGCAGCGTGCAGGTTGAAGGCGATGTCGTCGCGGTCGAGATCGCGTTGACGACCGCCAACCCGCAGGCGGGCGAGAGCGTCGAGCGCGACGCGCGGGCGGTTCTCGAGGCGCTCCCCGGCGTGCGCGAGGTCAAGCTCGGCTGCACGGTCGAGGCGCCGCAGAACGCCCCCGCCGCCGCCACGGCGCGCCGGGCGCTCCCCGGGGTGCGCTACAAGGTGGCGGTGGCCTCGGGCAAGGGCGGCGTCGGCAAGTCCACCGTGGCAGCCAACCTGGCGCTCGCCCTGCGGCGCGGCGGCGCGACCGTCGGGCTGCTCGATGCCGACATCTATGGCCCGTCACAGCAGATGATGATGGGTTGCACCGACAAGCCGCGCGTGAACGCGGAGGAGAAGATCCTCCCCGTGGACGGCAACGGCGTGGCGGTGATGTCGCTCGGGTTCCTGATGGATCCGGACCAACCGGTGATCTGGCGCGGGCCGATGGTGATGAAGGCGCTGCAGCAGTTCATCGAGGACGTCGAGTGGGGCCAACTCGACTACCTGGTGGTGGACCTGCCGCCCGGGACCGGCGACGCCCAGCTCACGATCACACAGCAGGTTCCGCTCGACGGCGCCGTGATCGTGACCACCCCGCAGGACGTTGCGTTGATCGACGCCCGGAAGGGCCTGGCGATGTTCCAGAAAGTCAACGTCCCGGTGCTCGGGATGATCGAAAACATGTCGGCGTTCGTCTGCCCGCACTGCGGCGAGCGTAGCGAGATCTTCAAGCACGGTGGCGGACGACGTACCGCCGAGCAACTCGGCGTCCCGTTCCTGGGTGACATTCCGATCGACCCGGCAATCGTGCTCGGGGGCGACGCCGGAACGCCGATCGTGGCGTCGCACCCGGACTCGGCGGCGGCGGCGGCGTTTGTCGCGCTGGCAGCGGCGGTCCGCGAACAGGTCGAGCGTGGCTAGGCGCGGTACTTCACTGGTCGCGGCTACTTCGGGTGTTGTGCCGGGGTGGCAGGCTTTGGCGAAGGCACTGGCGTGGGCGGCGTGACGACGATCTCAGCCGCGCTCTCGGGGCGGCCGCCGGCCGCCACGATCGCCGCCAGCCGCTTCGAGGTCCACTCCGGCTCCGCCCACGGCAGCGCCTCACCGTTGGCGTAATAGGTCGGCGTGCCGGTCACCCCAAGACGGTAACCGAGGTCGAGCTGACGCAGGACGGTGTCGATGGCGGGGTCCTTGAGGTAGCACGCGCGGAACTTCTGGCTACTCAGGTTGTGCTCGGCGAGGAAGGCGAACACGGCCGGATCCACCGACTCGACGGTGAGCGTCTCCTGGAGGCGGTAGAACTCCTCCTTGAGAGCGACGATCTTGTCGGGCCACAGGCTGCCGAGGCACTCGCCCGCCACCGCCGCCCGGAACGCCCACGGATGGGAGTTGTACAGGGGGAAGTTGACCAGTCCGTGGCGGACCTTGTCGCCGAACTGGGCGAGCACCGGCTTGATCTCGCCCCACCCGCGCTTGCACGCCGGGCACTGGAAGTCGGAGAACTCGACGACCTTGACCGGCGCCGCCTCGTGGCCGGGGTCCCACTGGATGACGCTCGACTCCAGGATCTCCCGCCGCACGGCGCGCGGGTCGCGGTCGAGCGGCCAGGTGCCGCCGATCACCAGGAACCTGCCGTCAGCCGTCACCGCCATCGGCATGTGCATCGTGCCGTAACCGGTCGCGACCTCGGCGGTGAGGGCGACCACCGCACCGGGCCGGGTCGGGCTCATCGGCCACGGAATTTTCACCCTGCTGCTGAGCCAGGTGCTCATCGCCTCGGTGAGATGCTGCTGGACGAAGAGCGGCAACGTCGCCGGCGTGACCGGCGGGTCGACGGCGGGAAGCGGAAAGAGCAGCCCCGCGGCGACCATCCTGGTCTTTTGGTCTGCGAGCAGGCCGACCTGGTCCTTGGCATCCGGCAGGATGGTCGTGCGCTCGACCCGCACCTCCTGATAGGACCCCACGGGCGTGGTGCCGGTGGTGTTCTCGGTCAGTGTGTACACGCTCGCCGGCGCGTACGCCAGGAAGCCGCGCGCGAACGCCTGGAACACCCGCTCGGGAAGCTCTTGCGCCCCGGCCGAGACCGCGGTCGCCATCACCATCACCGCCACAGCGCAACTCCGCATGAGCATCCTCCGGTTCAGCATTCGCGAAGGATAGCAAAAGCGGTCCGGCGGCCGGCCGCTCGGCGGCTCGGCTTGGAACCGCGGCGCCCACTCCTGTAGAGTTGGAACGTGCTGGAGCGCAAACTTTCGGAGTTGTGGCGGCGGGGGCGCCCGGCGGTGATGGGCGTCATCAACGTCACGCCGGACTCGTTCTCCGACGGGGGGCGGTTCGCCACGCCCGAGGCCGCGGTGGCGAGTGCCCTCGCCATGTGCGACGCGGGGGCGGACGTCATCGACGTCGGCGGCGAATCAACCCGCCCGGGTGCGGCTGCGGTGCCGGTGGCGGCCGAGATCGACCGGGTGGTGCCGGTGGTCGCGGCACTGGCCCACCGCCGGCCGGCCGTAATCCTCTCCGTGGACACCTCCAAACCGGAGGTCGCCGCGGCCGCGCTGGCGGCCGGTGCGTCCCTCGTCAACGACGTCACGGGCGCGCGCGACCCGCGCATGTTGGCGGTCGTCGCGGGCCGCGGTGCCGGCATCGTTCTCATGCACATGCGCGGCGAGCCGGCCACGATGCAGCTGGACACCGCGTACGCCGACGTCGTCGCCGAGGTGCACGAGTTCCTGGCGTGCCGGGCCGCCGCCGCCGCTGCGGCTGGGATCCCGGCCGGATGCACCCTGCTCGACCCCGGCATCGGCTTCGCCAAGGACGTCGCCGGCAACCTCCGTCTCCTGGCGGCGCTGCCGGACCTCGCGGCGCTTGGCTGCCCGGTGGTCGTCGGCGCCTCGCGTAAGTCGTTCATCGCGGCGGTCGCCGGCGGCGCGGGTCCGGAGGAACGGCTGGGGGGGTCGCTCGCCGCCGTCGCTGGCACGGTGCGGCTGCCGAGGTCGATCGTGCGGGCGCACGACGTCCGCGAGACGGTGCAGTTCCTCACCCTGCTCGCCGCGGTGGCGGAGGCGGCGTGAGCGCGCTGTTCGCCGCGCTGCGGGAGGTCACGCGCCTGGAGGTCGGGGTGCGCGACATCGTGGACATCGCGCTGGTCGCCGTCCTCTTCTACCTGCTGCTGACCGCAGTCAAGGGTACGCGAGCGGTCTCGATGCTGTGGGGGATTTTCATCCTGACGGGCGCCTACCTGGCGGCCCAGTTCTTCGACCTCATCACCCTCGCGGCGGTGTTGCGCGAGATGCTGTTCTACCTCCCATTCGTGATCATCGTCCTGTTTCAGCACGAGATCCGCCGCATCCTTGCGGCGATCGGGCGGACGCCCTTGTTGCGCTGGACCTCGGTGCTCTCCCCCCGGCAGGTCCTGATCAACGACATCGTTCTGGCGTGCGAGACGCTGGTCTCCCACCGCTACGGCGCCTTGATCGTGGTCGAGCGCGACGAGGGGCTGCGCACGTTCGTCGAGACGGGCATCCCGATCGACGCACGCCTGTCATACGACCTTCTCGTGAACATCTTCACCCCCGGCACGCCGCTGCACGACGGGGCCGCCATCGTGCAGGGCAACCGGATCGTAGCCGCCGGGTGCTTCCTGCCGCTGTCCGTGCGCGCAGACCTGTCCACGACCTATGGCTCGCGGCACCGCGCGGCGCTTGGCATCGCCGAAGAGACCGACGCGGTCGCGGTGGTGGTCTCCGAGGAACGTGGCGCGCTCACGGTTGCCGAGGGCGGGCGCCTGCACGCCGACCTCGACCGGCGCGAATTGCGGAACCTCCTGCTCGAACTCCTGCTGCTCGGACGCTCGGGGAGGCAGGCGTGAGGCTGCTGCCGCGTTCCCCCGTCACTCTGCTGCTCGCGATCGTGCTGGCGTGTCTGGTTTGGTACGCGAACGCCCTCGACCGCAGGGAGCGCGTCTCGGAGCGCCAGCTCGACACCCCCTTGACGCTGGTGAACGTGCCCGCGGACACCGTGATCACCTCGGAGGTGCCGAGGTTCCTGTCGTTGCGGGTGCGCGGTCCGCTTTCCCGCCTGCGCGCGCTCGATCAGGTGCAGACTGGGGTGGTGATCGACCTGCGCGGCGCCACCGAGGGCGAGCACGAGTTCCCGGTGGAGACGCGCAACGTGATCGTGCCGCCCGGAGTCGAGGTGCTTGCGGTGTCGCCGCCGCAGGTGCCGCTGCGGCTGGAGAAGATCGGCCGCCGGCGGGTCGCGGTCAGGCCGCGGCTTGCCGGTCAGCCCGCACCGGGCATGGTGGTCGGAGCCGTCCGCGTCCAGCCTGCAACCGCGATGGTCAGCGGCCCGCGGCTGCTGCTGCAACGGTTGCAGTTCGTGCCCACCGACCCGGTGAACGTGGACGGCGCCGACGCAAACGTGGACGTGGTCGTGGCGGTGCGTTCACCGCAGCCGTTGATGCAGATCCTGGAGCCGTTGACCGTGCGGGCGATCGCGGAAATCGTGCCCGCCCCCCCCGAGGCCCGCAGCGGGAGGCGGCGGTGACCGGCCGGCTGTTCGGCACCGACGGCATGCGTGGGGTGGCGTTCGAGCCTCCCCTCGACCGCTCCACGCTGACGCGCCTCGGGGCGGCGCTGGCCGGGCACCTGCGCGATGCCGGGCTACCGCTCGACGTGCTGCTGGCGGGGGACACACGGGCCTCGACCGTGCCCCTCGCCGGGTGGGTTGGCGGGGCGTTCCTGGCGGCCGGCGGCAAGTTGCGTTGGGCCGGCGTGCTCCCGACGCCCGCCGTCTCCCATCTGGTCCGCGAGCACGGCGGCTTCGGCGCCGGTGTGGTGATTTCCGCTTCCCACAACCCGGCGGCGGACAACGGCGTCAAGCTCGTCAACGGCGCGGGCACGAAGTGGCCGGTCGCCGAGGAGCGGCGGCTCGAGGAACGGCTGACGGCGCTCGGCCAGGACGCCCCGACGGCGTCGCTGCCGGCCGCCGACGGGAGTTGGCGGGCGCGCTACCTCGAGCTCCTCACCGCGTCGCTGCCGCCGCAGCCGCTTGCCGGGATGCGAATCGTGGTCGACGCGGCCAACGGTGCGGCGTCGCCGGTCGCGCGCGACTTCTTCGCCGCTCTCGGCGCCGAGGTCGCCCTCATCCACGCCGACCCCGACGGCCACAACATCAACGCACGCTGCGGGGCGCTCTACCCCGAGTTGCTCGCGGCGGAGGTACGCCGCCGCCAGGCCGACGCCGGTGTGGCGCTCGACGGCGACGCCGACCGCGCGGTGCTCGTCACCGCCACCGGCAGGGTGCTCGATGGCGACGATGCCCTCCTCATGTGGGGCCGGGCGCTTGCGGCAGCGGGGACGCTGCCGGGGGCGAAGGTCGTCGCGACCGTGATGTCGAACCTGGGCCTCGAGGCTGCGTTGCGGCACGAGGCGATCGCTCTCGTGCGCTGCCCGGTCGGGGACCGCGAGGTCTGGGAGACGATGCAGCGGGAGGGTGCGGCCCTGGGAGGCGAGCAGTCCGGCCACGTGATCTGCGGCCACCTGGCCGTCACCGGCGACGGGTTGCTCACCGCGGCGCACCTGCTCGCCGTCGCGCGGCGCGACGGCGTTGCGCTCGAAGACCTCGCCGACCTCGAGCGCTTCCCGCAGGTGCTCCTCAACGTCCGTGTGGCGGCCCGCCGTCCGGTCGAAGACGTACCGGAACTCGCCGCCGCCGTTCGCGCGGCCGAGCGCCGCCTCGCGGCGGATGGGCGCGTGTATGTGCGCTACTCGGGGACCGAGCCGCTGCTGCGGATCATGGTCGAGGCCGCCGAGGAGGCCCTCGCGCGCGAGACGGCCGAGGGGATCGCGGCGCTCGCCCGCAAACATCTCGGCGCCGCGTGAGGCCGTCGTCCTAGCGTCCGAACAGGCTCCACTTCTTCCGCTTCAGCTTGAGGGGCTGCCGCTCGCTGCCGAGGCCGCCGACGTGGCCGGAGTAGTCGGACGCCGTCACGTAGAACTCGACCGTCTGGTTGTGGTGGAACTCCGGCGAGATCTCGACCGACCAGTCCTCGCCGGCGCCGCGCCGCATCGGCAGCTCGACGAACTCCGCCGCGCCCTCCACCCGGGCGAAGCAGCGGGCGCCCTGGACGCGGTGGTCGTCGCGGATGCGCAGCGGGATCGTCGCCGGGGCGCCCTTCTTGTACTCGAGCTTGGCTCCCGGCGCGAGCGCCACGGTCGGGGGTCCGGGGTCGAGTTGCTCGAGCTGCTTGGACAACCGCTGGCGGGCTTGCTCGACCCGCACGCGGGTCCTGGGGTCGACGGGAATCGCCCGCAGCAACGCGAGTCCGTTCTCCGGCGCGCGGTCGCGTCCGGATTGTTCCACCTGGGCCATCACCGCCGCGAACCTAGTTTCGGCGGCCTGCTCGCCCCTGAGCCGCTCGATCCGGCCGGCGAGTCCGGGGCGGTCGTTCCAGGCGTCACGGAGCGTCGCCAGACCGGCGAGTGCCGCCGCGTAGTCGCCGGCGGCGGCGGAGGTGTCGGCGTCGCGCTCGAGGGTGGCGGCCGCCTGCGAGCGCATCTCGGCGGCCTGCGCGCACCGCGGGGACAGCCCGAGCAGGACCCCGGCGTCGCGGACCACGTCGCCGAGCTGGCCCTGGCGCTGGGCCTTCAGCAACGCCGCGTGGACCTCGAGCGCCCTTCTCGAGTCCTCGAGGGTGGCGATGAAGTTGCGGTTGCGGGGGAACGACGCCTCCTCGGCGCGGGAAAGCCCGCGCAGGGTCCCCGCGAGCAGCGTCATATTGCCAGCGGCGAGCGCCGCCTGCATCTCCCGCGTCACCGCACGCTGCCTCTTGGCGGCGTACGCGGCGCGCAGCTCCTTGAACCGTTCCTGCTCCGCCGGCGTGAGGCCGGCAAGCTCCGCCGGCGAGATCCCATCGAGCCGCGCAAGGGCGCCCGGAAGGTCGTCGAGGGCGATGGCGGCTTCGGCCATTTGCAGCTGGACCGCGGCCGCCGGCACGGTCGGCGGAGGAGCGGCCTGCGTCGGCCGGTGAGGCGCTGGGGTGGGGGTGACAGGGCGGACGGTGCGGTCCGGCCGGGTGCCCGCATACCAGGCGGCTCCCACGGCCGCCGCGATCACGACGACGCCCGCGGCCGCGGCGGCCCAGGGCATGGCGCCGCGGCGGGCTCTCCTCGGGGCGGACGCCGGGCCGGGCGTCGCGGGCTCGGGAGGCTGCGGCGGTTCGGTCGCGCCGGACGGCTCGGGAGCGATGGGGGCGACGGCATCGGGGACCGCGGCCGGCTCCGGAGGGCGCTGGACCGGCAGCGGCCCGGTACCTGCCTCGTCCGTCGGTTGTTCGCGGGAAGAAGTCTCGGGCGCGGGGGGCGGCAACGCTGCGGGTACCGGCCCGACGATGATCGGCACCACCCGCGCGGGCGCGGTGTCCTCGCCGGCGTCCGGCGCTCGTGGCGGTTCCGGCGCAGCCGCCGCGGGCCCGGGTTGCGACTCATCGGTGCCGGTGTTGCCCTGAGGCGCCGCAGCGGCGGCGGCTGGGACCGTCCGCGGGTCGTTCCCCGACAGCGACGTCACAATGGCCCGGCGGAACGCTTCGAACGTCGGCGGCCTCGCGGCCGGGTCGGCACGCAGCGCCTGGCCCAGGACCGTCGCCAGCGCCGCGGGCTCGGGGATCCGTTGCCCCACGGCTTGAGGGAGCGTTACCGCGGGGGCGTCGTCGCCCGCCACCTCGGCGCGCAACAGGGCGCAGCACATCGCGGCGAGGGCGTACAGGTCGGTGCGCCAGTCCGCCGCTGCAGCGGCGCCGCGCTGCTCCGGCGCGACGAACCGGCCAGCGCCGCTGGGCGGCGCGCCCTCCCCGGTCGCTCGCGCGCCCGCGTGGAAGGCGGCGGTGCCGAACCCCAGGATCGAAACGTGCTCCACCCCGGCCCGCCGGTGGGAGACGATGTTCTCGGGCGAGAGGTTGCCGTGCGACGCGCCGGCGCGGGCGAGCGCGGCGAGCCCTTGCGCGACTTCGAGCGCCAGGCCCAGGATGCGCGCGGGCGCGGCGCCGATCAGCGCGTCGAGACGCTCCCCCTCGACGAACTCCATCACCATGAACGCGCTGCCGTCGGGGGTGAAGCCGTGGTCGAGGAGAGCCGGGAACGTCGCCGACGCGGCCGACGCGAGGGCCGACATCGCGGTCATGAAGCGCTCCTGAGACGCCTCGAGCGTCGCGGGGGAGGCGGGGGGGATCAGCTTGATCGCGACGGTTCTGCCTGTGGCCGGGTCGGTGGCGCGGAACACGATCGCGGAGCGGCTGGACTTGAGCACCCGCTCCAGGCGGAAGCTCTCGGTGATCTCGCGCGGTTCGATCGTCGGCATCTTGGCCCTCCGCTCGCGGTCACGCCGTCGCGCAGGGCGGCCCCGACCCGACGCCCGCGAGCCCGATGCGGGCGCTTCTACGGCAGTTCATGACACAAGCTTAGCAAAAGCGGGGTTCGCCGAGCGCCCGGGCAATGTGACAATGCGCACATCGCCACCTTCCCGGCGCCTCCGGCCCGTGCCTTTGCCGGCGCCGGAGGGCCGCGTTGACCGATCGAGGGGCGACGGCTAGACTCGCGTCGTGTTCCAGCGATTGAGACACCGGCGCGATCTGGCGCTCACCTCCGCTCTCGTGCTCGTCGTGTCGGCGGTGCTGTCGGTCGCGCACACCCACGGATCGAACGAAGCCCGCAACCTCGTCGGCTGGTTCTCGCGGACCCCGATCAGCGTCATCGCCAACCCCGATCAGCCGTCACCGAACCAGCACTGGCACGCCGGGACGACCTCGAACCAGGACCCATGCGCTGCGTGCATGCTGTCGCACCAGCCAGCCTCGCCGGGGTGCTTGAGCGGGGCGGGCGCCGTCATCGCGGTGGCATGGACCGCGGGCGCCGTGCCGCTGCCCCATGTCGATCGGTTCGCGTGTCCACCAGGCGCGCGGGCGCCCCCTTCGGCGTGCTGAGGCCGTAGCCACCGCAGGCTCGTCCCAACTCGGCACGCGTCAACCATCACGAGCTTCACAGAAGGAGGGCGTCAAACCATGCGCATTTCGCGCCGCTCGAGCGTTCCGTCGTGGATAGTGTGTGTCGTTCTCTTGGCAGGGGTGGTGAGCGTTGCGTCCGGCGAGGAGGCCGGGTCCGTGTCCGGGGACGTGATCGGGCCGGACGGGGCGGCGATGCCCGGGGTCGTGCTCCTGCTCCGCAACGCGATCACAGGGTTCTCGGCGTCAGCTACGACGGGCCGGGACGGCAGCTTCAGGTTCATCAACGTGCCGTTCAACCCCTACGAGCTGCACGTCGAGGTTCAGGGCTTCAAGACCGTTCACCGGCAGTTGCAGGTGCGCTCGGTCGTTCCCGAAAAGGTGGCGATCACGCTCGAGCTCGTTCCGGTGAGCGAGTCGGTGACAGTCGCCGCCGAACCCACCGGGGTGCAACTGGAGACCGACACGTCGACGAGCCACGTCGACATCGACAAGTCGTACATCGCGAGAGCGCCGGCGACGGTGGCGTCGCGCGCGATGGAGGAGATCATCACATCGACGCCCGGGTTCGCCAAGGACGAGAACGGCCGCTTCCACTTTCAGGGCGCGCACAGCCAGAGCGAGTACGTCATCGATGGGCAGACGATCTCCGACCAGACGGGTGCGACCTTCTCCAACTCGATCGATCCCGGCATCGCCCAGGCGATGGAGGTGATCTACGGGAACGTCCCGGCCGAGTACGGGGAGAAGATCGGCGCCGTCATCAACCTCTCGACCCGCAGCGGCCTCGCGAGCGGGCGTCTCCACGGCGAGGCGTTCCTCGGCGCGTCGCGGTTCTCCACCTACGAGGGGGGCGCGTCGGTCGGGTACGGCACCGACTCGTTCGGCCTCTTCGCCTCGGTGACCGGGTCGGAATCGGACCGCTATCTCGACCCGGTCAACTTCGACAACCTGCACAACAGCGGCGATTCCGCCCGGGGGTTCCTGCGCCTCGACTGGGTGCCCGACGCCTCCGACTCGCTCCGTTTCACCGTGTTGGCCGGCCGGACGAACCGCGACGTGCCAAACACCTACACGCAGCAGGCGGCGGGCCAGAACCAGCGCGTCGAGTCGCGCGACCAGAACTTCAACGTCGGCTGGCAGCGCGTGCTCTCCCAGTCGAGCGTCCTCGAGTTCAACGCGTTCGCGCGACTGTCCACCTTCCGTCTCGACCCCTCGGTGGGGGACACCCCGGTCACGGTGACCTCGCAACGCTCCCTCGACAACTACGGTCTTGCCCCGTCGCTGACGTGGGCGACCGGAATCCACGAGATCAAGATGGGAGCCGAGATCAAGCGATTCCCGATCGACGAGCGCTTCTCGTTCGGGATGACCGATCCGACCCTGAACGACCCGGCCTCGCCGGACTACAACCCGAACCTGACGCCGTTCGACCTCACGCGGGGCGGCCAACTGTTCGTCTTCCACGGCGTCCGGACGGGCACGTACTACGCGGCGTACATCCAGGACAACATTCGGCTGGGCAACTTCACCGCGAACGTCGGGGTGCGGTACGACCACAACAACCTCCCCGTCAACGACTCCCAGATCGAGCCGCGAGTGGGGGTCGTCTATTTCTTCCCCGAGACCCGCACCGCCGTCAGGGCGTCGTACAACAGGGTGCTCTACACGCCGGAGTACGAGAACATCCTGTTCGGCTCCTCAGCCGAAGTCGCCGCGCTCGCCCCGCCGGCGATCCAGCAGTCGAGGGCCCTGGGCGGTGGCGATCTGCTGATCCATTCCGAACGGCAGAACGCCTTTACGGTCGGGGTGCAGCAGGCGATCGGCGACCACGCTCGGCTCGACGTGGACTTCTGGCAGCGGCGCAGCACCTACGCGGGTGACCAGGACCAGCTGTTCAACACCGGCATCGTGTTTCCCGTCGCCTTCGCCCACGGCGATCTGCACGGGTGGGACGTGCGGCTCGACCTCGGAGGCGCAGAGGGACTGCGGGGCTTCCTCTCGCTCGGACACACCCGCGCGATCTACGTCGCGCCGCCGGTGGGCGGCCTGTTCCTGGACGCGGGAGCGCTGGATGCGCTGACGGCCGGCCGTTTCCTCATCGATCACGACGAGAACCTGGCGCTGCAAAGCGGCGTCACGTACGACTTCGGCACGAGCGGCGCGTGGGTCGGGGCCAACGTGCGCTACGACTCGGGCCTCGTTTCGGGCGCTGCCCCTTCCGATCTGGTGGGCGACCCCGACAACTCGTGGGCGATTCCGTACATCCAGGCCACCGACAACACCAACCTCAATCCAGACCGGGTCAAGTCGCGCACGGTGTGGGACTTCTCCGTTGGCGCGGACCTCCCCCACGCGCCCGTCTCGATCCAGGTGGACCTGCTCAACGCCTTCAACTTGAAGGGCGTGTACAACATCCTCTCGGTGTTCGGAGGCACTCACGTCATCCCGCCGCGGACGGTGGCCGTGCGGGTGAAGTATCGCTTCTGACGAAGGCATGGGCTCCGGCGGCGGTGCGCCGCCGGAGGCAGCACCAAAGCGTCGCGGCGGAGGCCGTCGCGTGCCAACGTCACGAGCTATCGGCGAGCCGCAGGGCGCCGGCCAGCGAGCGATGCGCCCCGGGGCCCTACAGCTTCGACAGGTGGATCGCGACGTAGATCGTCAGGGCGCCGAGCACGGTCGTCAGGCTGGTCACCAACTTCGGGTGGCGGTGGTGGCTCTCCGGGAGCAGGTCGCTCGCGCCGATGAAGAGAAAGAGGCCGCAGAACAGCGCCAGGACGAGGCCGAGTTCGGCCTCCGGCAGGGCGAAGAAGAATGTCGAGATCACCCCCAGCGGTGGCGCCACGGCATCGACGAGCAACCAGCGGAGCGCCTGAGCGCGCTCGCCCCGGTTCTTGAGGACCATGCCGACCGTGTTGATGCCGTCGGAAAAGTCGTGCGCCAGCACGGCCATCGCCAGGATGAACCCGACGGAACTGGAGACCTGGAACGCGAGGCCGATCCCCACCCCGTCGAGGAAGCTGTGGAAGGAAAGGCTGCCCGCGCCCATCCACGTGGTGAGCGCGCCCGAGGCGGTGTGGTCCTCCGGGGCGTGCGGATGCAGGAGGACAACCCGGTTGAGCAGCATGTACAGGAGGAACCCCACCCCGATCAACGCCGTCACCGTATGGGCGCCATACGCGTTCGTGCCCAACTGCAGCGCCTCCGGCAGCAGGTCGAAGAACGCGACGCCGACGACGGCGCCCGCGGAGAACCCCAGGATCAGGTGCAGCTTGTCCTGCCACTTGAGCGCGAACAGGCCGCCCAGCAGCGTCGAGAAGACGGCCGCGACGCCTAGGAGGAGGGCCATGGAGGGAGGACGCGGCCGACGGCCGGCAGGCGACGAACACGGAGCTCAAAGTCGCAAGAAGGCCGCTCGACGGCGGGGGCCGGGACGCTGGTCTGCGGCACGGGCGTGCGGCGTGGACCTTCAGTTCGGGGGGGGCACGGGTAGCGTCGCGTCATGTCGCCGCGAATCATAGCGCGACCGCCGCTCAGACCCGCCGCGGTCGCCAGCGGCGCGGGTGAGGGCAGACGCCAGGTTGGAGGTGACGGGGGCACGACCGAGGCGAGTCCCGAGCTTGGAAGGCTGAAGGGGTTGGCGGGGTGGACGAGGCTCGACCGTGCGGTGGGGAGGGCGGGTGGCACGACCGAGGCGAGTCCCCAGCTTGGAAGGCTGAAGGGGTTGGCGGGGTGGACGAGACTCGACCGTGCGGCGGGGAGGGTGGGTGGCACGACCGAGGCGAGTCCCGAGCTTGGAAGGTCAGAGGAAGTGGCGGGGTGGACGAGACTCGACCGTGCGGCGGGGAGGGTGGGTGGCACGACCGAGGCGAGTCCCGAGCTTGGAAGGTCAGAGGAAGTGGCGGGGTGGACGAGACTCGACCGTGCGGCGGGGAGGGTGGGTGGCACGACCGAGGCGAGTCCCCAGCTTGGAAGGCTGAAGGGGTTGGCGGGGTGGACGAGACTCGACCGTGCGGCGGGGAGGGTGGGTGGCACGACCGAGGCGAGTCCCCAGCTTGGAAGGCTGAAGGGGTTGGCGGGGTGGACGAGACTCGACCGTGCGGCGGGGAGGGTGGGTGGCACGACCGAGGCGAGTCCCCAGCTTGGAAGGCTGAAGGGGTTGGCGGGGTGGACGAGACTCGACCGTGCGGCGGGGAGGGTGGGTGGCACGACCGAGGCGAGTCCCCAGCTTGGAAGGCTGAAGGGGTTGGCGGGGTGGACGAGACTCGAACTCGCGACCTCCGGCGTGACAGGCCGGCGTTCTAACCAACTGAACTACCACCCCGCATCGTGTTCCAGATCAGCCCGGCGAGTGGTGGGAGGTGTGGGATTTGAACCCGCGACCCCCTGCGTGTAAGGCAGGTGCTCTACCGCTGAGCTAACCTCCCGCGGACCTCGCGGTTCCGGGGAGCGTCATGCTAGAGGCCGTCGCCCGCGGTGTCAAGCGCGAAGCCCCGTTCGGACGGCGCCTTGGCCTGTCCGTGGCCGAGCGCCGGAGCCGGCCAGCCGGCACGCAGGCTGAGCGCGAGGATCGCGGGCAGCGGCGCGGCAAGCACCCGGTCGAGGGACGTGAAGAGGTGCCAGGTGAGGTCGGCCGTGGTGGTCAGGTACGCGCCGGCAACGGCGAGACCCCACACCGCCAGCGCCAGACGGACGCCGCGCAGGCGGGGGCCGCGGAGGCCGGGAGCCGCCAACGCCCCGGCGAGGGCCACGAGCGCAAACTTCGGCTTGACGGCGGCCACAAGCGACGCGGGGAGTTCGGCGAGGTGACGGAGCGCGAGCGGGAGGGACACCGAATATGCGCCCTGCCGGACCCCGGCGTGCAGGAGGAAGAGGTGCCAACCCGCAAACGGCACGAGGAACCCGCACACGACCGGGACGGCGCGCCGCAAGCCGACCGATCGGATCGTCGCCAGCGCGACGCCAAGTGCGAGCGCGGTGCCCTCGTCCTTCACGAGTGTCAGCGCGGCGACCGATGCCACGAGCGTTGGCATGGCGTCGAGCTCGCCGTTCGCAATCCGGTCGAGGCCGCAGAACGCCGCGACTACGAGCACGGCCAGGAGCGCTTCGGCGTATCCGGAGTATCTGGGCCAGAACACGACAGGGCTCCACGCGCCGACCGCTGCGGCCAGCGCGCGGGCAGGCGCGGCGGCACCCCGACTGCACTCCCAGCAGCCGGCGGCGAGGGCGACGGCGAGCACGGCCTGCCAGGCGGAGGCCGTCGTCGCCACGGTGGCCCCGGTGATCGCGCCCCCGGCCAGGAGGTCGCACCACAGGGGCGGATAGGTTGGGTGAGCGAAGCCGTACGGCGGCCACGACAGCCACGCCGGGTCGTAGCCACCGGCCAGCGCGAACACGCGGGCCTTGAGCCCCCAGATGTAGCGGAAGTCCCACCCGAACGCCGGCGCCGCCGCGATCACGACGGCGTGCGCGAGCGCGGCGGCGGCCGCCAAACCGCCCCAACGCCAATGCCCGGACGCGAACGTCACGGGGGCCGAAGCGGCCGCCCTCGCTGGAGCGGGGCGTTTGGCGAGGCCCGCCACCGCGACGGCCACGGCCGGGATGAGCAGGAGAAACGGCGACCAGCGCACGCCGGCGAGGTCGAGCGCCGCCATCCAAGCCACCTGGCCGGCGGCGCCCCACACCACGGCGCCGGTCACCGTGCCGGGCAGGCCGCCGCCCGTCGTTGCGAGCCGGGTCAGTCCCCAACCGAGAAGCAGGACGGACAGCACGGCAGCCCAGGCGCTCACGACGGCAGCCTTTCGAAAAGCGTGAGGTGGCCGCGCCCCCAGATCCGGCGCCAGGGTTCGGGCAACACGGTCGGGCCGACGACGACGACGTAACGGCCGGGCATCCCCTGGCCCATTTTCGGGGAGAACGACCAGAGCAGGTCGGGGCGGCGCGAGACGGCTTCGAAGAACACCGACCGGCCGTCTGTGCCTCCGACCACGATCTCCGGGGGAACGACCAGGGTGACGGCGCTGGCGGCGGGAAGGGGCAGTGCCGCCAGCGGCTGCAGCACGCCGGCGAACGCCGGCTCGCGCTGGGAGGCGGCCGGCCGGCGGCACGCGTCGTGAACGCCCATCGCCAGGCACATGACCCCGGCGGCAACGGCGGCGAGCGGCTGCGCGTGGTGCACCGCGTCATTGTAGTGGGGGGCGGCGGCGGGCGCTCGTCCCCCCCAGCCATCATCCCGGCGACGTCCTCGCCATCACCCTTACGCCGGCGACTGGGTCCCTGTACACCACCACCCACCCGCGCCGCTCCAGGGCCGTGGCCCGGGCACCGTCACCGACGAAGTAGTCGTACGCGTCGGGGTTCGGGTTGGAGACGCGCAGGTACGGCGCCATCCACGACGCGCCGCGCGTCTGTCGGTAGAAGTTCAGCGACGGCTCGAACACCCACAGCCCCCCCACGCGCACCGGAGGCCCGCCCCGGCCGGCGGCGAGCGCCGAGATCCGATCGAAGGCGGTCCGGGTGTTGGCGTTGAGGGTGTCGCCCCAGAATCTGTCCGGCCGCCACTGCTGCACGTACCTGGCGGCGAGGGCGAGCGCTACGGCCGCGGCCAGCATTGTGATCGCGCGTGGGCGCCCCCGCCAGCTGTAGAGCACAAGCGCGAGGGCTGCGCTCGTCAGCGGCGGCACGTACACCGCCGCGCGCGGCGGGGGGTAGTGCAGCCCGACGACGAGGTGCGCGGCCAGATACGCGGCCGCCGCGGCGGAGACCGTTCCCGCGACCAGCAGCGCCGCGAGACGCGGGGCAGCCAGGCCGCCCCGGCCCGCCTGCCTCATCTCAAGGAGGAGGCGAAGCGCGGCGAGCAGGAGCAGGCCGAGGACCGCCGCCGCGCTCACCACGAGCACGACCCCGACGCTGGCCGGCCAGCGGGTGGGCGGAAGGAACGGCTCCTGCGAGCTGTTGTGGTCGCGCGCGAGGCTCGCCTCGAACCACGTCTCGACGGTCTCAGCGGCGGTTCCACTCCCGACGTACATGTAGCGCCGCGCCAGGCGCGAGGCGACCGGGACCGCCGCGACCGCGACGGCGAGCGCCGCGGCAAGCGTGAGCCACGTCAGGACCCGGCTGCGACGGTGGCGCGCGCGTCGGCCGGCCGGCTGGCGGACGGCATCGCGGCCACGCGCGGCGCGCCGTGCGACCGCGACGAGCCCGACGCACGCCAGTGCCACGACCGGCGCGCTCACGGCGATCACCAGCCACGGGGCGGGCAGGGGGAGCGCGCTGGGGAACGGCGGCGTCGGAGCGAGCGCGCCCGCCGAGGCGAGGCGGCGGGCGACTTGCCCCCACCGCGCTGCGGCGTGGCTGACCAACACCTTCACGACGAGCGGGAGGTAGGCGATGAGCAGCACAGCGGCGGCCGGCGCGGGCACCCAGACCGGAACGTCCGGGCGGTCCCCCCGGCCGACGTACGGGCCCCCCTTGCCCACCACACCGTTGCGACGACGGCCGCGAAACAGCCGGCGACGATCAGGAACGCGAGCGAACTGGCGACACACAGGCCGAGGGCCAGAGACGCCAGGAGCCACCACCTCCTGGTGTCCACCGCGTCCCCACGCCGCACGAGCAGGGCCAGCAGCGTGAGGTCCACCCCCCAGAAAAGGAACGCGAGCGCGAGGCCGTACCCTCGCGCCTGCACGAGGTAGTCGAGCACCAGCGGGTTGAGGAGCAGGAGGGCGCCGGTCGCGACGGCCCACGTCGGCGATGGCACCGCGATGCGCACGAGCAAAACGACGGCGCCGACGTAGAGGAGCGCCGCGAGGAGGGTTGGGAGCCGCAGGGTCAACTCGCTCGCCCCGAGCGCCGCGACGCACGCCATCTCCAGGTAGGTCGCGAGGACGTGGTTGTTGGGGTCGTAGTTGAACACGTTGGCCGGCGTGGCGATGAACCAGTTGTAGGTGCACGCCTCGTCGTGGGCGATCGACTGGTGCGCGGCGCGGTAGCAACTTTGGGCTACCACCATGAGGCCGAGGAGGGCCACTGCCGCCGTCGCCCGCCTCCGGTCCCGGCCGCAGTCGTGCGTGCCGGCGTGCCGGCCGACCCCTGTCTCCAAGAGCAGTCCTCCGCGCTCGGGCGGGCGGTCTGGTGACCCCACCTTTGGTTCGGCGCCAACCCGTCGTGGACCGGATGCTATCACCCCGGATCAGGGGTCGGGAGGCGACCGTTTAGGCGCGCATGGGACTCTGTCGCAATCCCTTGTTCTTCGTGCTAGAGTTGCGGCCGTGGACGCGGGGGGGCTGGGTCCGTTCCTCGACAGGGGGCTTGTTGGGGTGGCCGAGAAGGTGGTCGCCGGCGAACGTCTCTCGTTCGCCGAGGGGACGCTCCTGGCGACCACGCCGGATCTGCTCGGCGTCGGCCGCCTCGCCAACTTCGTCCGCGAGCGGCTCCACGGCGACGCGACGTTCTTCAACGTCAACCGCCACCTGAACCCCACCAACGTCTGCGTCGCCTCGTGCGCCCTGTGCGCGTTCGCCGAGAAGTACGGCGGCGCCCGCGGGTGGACCTACACGGTGGAACAGGCCGTGGAGGTGGCCGAGCGCGACGTCACCGAGGACGTCACCGAGCTGCACATCGTGGGGGGCCTGCACCCGAAGCTCGGCGTCGAGTACTACGAGGCGCTGTTCGCGGCGCTTTCGGCGCGCTTCCCCTGGGTGCACCTCAAGGCGCTCACCATGGTGGAGATCGATTTCCTCGCGCAGCGCGCGAAGCTGCCGGTCGAGGAGGTGGTGCGGCGCCTGGTTGCGGCCGGGCTCGGCTCCTGCCCCGGCGGCGGCGCCGAGATCTTCGCCGACCGCGTGCGCGCGGTGATCTGCGACCACAAGACCTCCGGCGGGCGCTGGCTCGAGATCGCGCGCAGGGTGCACTCACTCGGCATCAGGTCGAACTGCACGATGCTGTACGGCCACATCGAGACGGCCGAGGAGCGCATCGACCATCTTCTGCGCCTGCGCGAACTGCAGGACGCCACCGGCGGCTTCCAGTGCTTCATCCCGCTCGCGTTCCACCCGGCCAATACCCGGCTCGAGCACGTCGCGCCGAGCACGGGCCGGCTCGACCTGCAGACCGTGGCGGTCTCGCGCCTGATGCTCGACAACATTCCGCACGTCAAGGCCTACTGGATCATGCTCGGCGCCAAGGCGGCCCAGGTCGCGCTCCACTTCGGCGCCGACGACCTGGACGGCACAGTGGTGGACGAGCGCATCACCCGTGCGGCCGGGGGCGAGGCGGGGGCCGGGATGGCCCGGGCCGACCTCGAGCACCTGATCCGCGAGGCGCAGCGCGTGCCGGTCGAGCGCGACACCCTGTACCGGCCGGTCGCCTCGGCACCGCTGTCCGCGGCCGGCTGACCTTACTCGGGCCAATCGGGAAAGCTCTTCGTCGCGAGGAACGACGCCAGCCCCTGGCGGCACTCGGCGTGGGTGCGCTGCCGCGCGTTGGCGCGGGCAGCGGCGGCGAGCCGCGCGTCGAGGTCCGGCAGGGTGAGCTCGAGCAGGAGGCGCTTGGTCTCGGCCACGGCGCTCGGGGCGACCTTGCGCGCGATCTCGTCGGCGCGGCGCACGGCCGCCGCGGGCGGGTCGTCCGCGATCTCGTCCGCGAGTCCGACCGCCAGCGCGGCCTCCGGCCCCAGCGGCTGGGGGTCGAGGTAGAGCCGCGCCAGGCGGGCCGGCGCGACCCGGCGGGGGAGAAACGTCGAGATGAGCGCCGGCACGAACCCGAGCCGGGCCTCGGAAAACTGGAAGCGGGCGCCGGGGCCGGCGATCACCAGGTCGCAACAGCCGGCGAGGCCGGCGCCGCCGCCGAACGCCGCGCCGTGGACGGCCGCGACGGTCACGAGCGGGCAGCGCAGGAGCGCGGCGTAGAGCGCGCCGAGGCGCATCGCGTCGGCGACGCGCTCCTCCTCGCTGGTACCGGCGCCGGCCGCAAGTTCGGCGAGGTCGGCGCCGGCGCAGAAGTGCCTCCCGGCGCCAGTAACGACGAGCGCCCGTGCGCCGTCCGTGCCGACCGCGACCGCTCGCGTCAGCTCGTCCACCAGGGAGTTCGAGAGGGCGTTGCCGGCGTCGGCTCGCGCCAACTCGACGACGGCGACCCCACCCCGCCGCTCGGTTCTCACCAGGGTCATCGCCCGAATGCTACCACTCGAGGAGGATCCGCCCGCCCGTGGGGGTGATGGCCCATCGGGCGGTTCGGACGGAGGCCGCCAAGGGCGCGGCGCGGCGCAGCGCCGCGGCGCGCGCGACGAGCCAGGGGACGCGATCGAGCGCGTCCGCGACGGCCGCGCAGGCGGCCGCGAGGTCGGCGCCGCGCACGGCCCCGGTTTCACCGCCGGGCGGCCCGCCTGCCACCGCGGCGAGCATCGCCGGGCGCGACGCGACCGCAAAGCCCGGGGGAGGGGCGACCCACAGGTCGCCGAGCACCCCGCGCCAACGGCGCGACCCGGCGGGACCCGGCGTTTCGCCGCCGAGGCTCAAGAGTCGCTGGAACTGCGCTGACGGCGTCGTCGAGGGGAGGGCGAGCGCCCAGTCGTTCCCGGCGAATGCAAGGCGGGCCGGAACGTGCGGCAGGTCGTTGGCGGACCCGAGGAGCGCCGCCAGGGCGGCGACGTCGCCCGTCGTCAGGACGCTCGCCTCCCCGGCCTGGGGAAGTTCGGGAAGGACGCCCGAGACGAGGTCGAGTCGGTCGCGTCCCGCCCCGACCCGCCACCAGCGCGCGCCGCTGCGGCCGAGCGCGGCCAGTTCGGCGGGGGCTCCGTCTCGCGGTCCAGCGCCCCCACCGCCGTCGAGCAGCGTCGCGGCGGATGCCGTCATGACCGTGACATCTCCGGCACCGCCGGGGGCCGTGCGCAACGGGACGCCTTCGATTGCGGCGATGTCGCCTATCGTTCGCGCCGCGGTGGCGGCGACAGGGGCGGCGGCCGCGAAGTCCGGACCGCGCCACCACACGGCCATGGGGCCGACCGCGTCGCCGGCGAGGGCGGCGAGGAGGGAGCGCATCCGCGGGAGCGCCGCATCCGCCTCGGGGGCGGCGAGGGCGAGCAGCGCGAGCGCCTGCGGCCGGCGGGCGAGCCAGCGCAGCGCCCGGTTCGGTTCGGCGATCACGACGAGCCCGTCGGCCCTCGCCGGGACGGCCGCAGCCGCCGCGGCCAGCGTCTCGCTGCGAGCGGACGGCGGACCGGTCCACCAGCGCCATGCGAGCGAGGCGACGACGCCGCCGAGGGCGGCCAGCACGAGGAGGACGGCAATCCGCCGCATGGTCCGGTGCCGTAGTGTACCCTTTCCCAGCGATGGCACGCGGTCTCCGGGTCACCCTTGTGTTCTTCGGTCACCTGCTGCGCGACATCCTCGGCACCCTGGCGGCGCGCGTGCGGCGGCGGTACCGGCGCGCCGTCCTCGGCGAGGAGACGCTTGCGGTCGGGGTCGACATCTTCCCGTTCTTCGAGCGGATGAGCGGCGTGGGGTGGTACGAGTGGAACCTGCTCGGTCGCCTTCCCGAGGCCGACCCCGCGATCGAGTTGCGCCTGTACGCGCACACGTTCGTCGCGCCGGAGGAGCCCGCTGCGGGGGCGCTGCCGACGGCGCTGCGCACCCGCTTCCGAGTCCACCACATCCCCGACGGGTTCCTGCTACCGGTCCGCGGCACGCTCGCCGTCCTCCGCGCGGTGGTGGAGCCGCTGCTTCTTTTCCTCGACGGCAACGACGTTTTCTTCGCGCCGAACTTCTTCGTGCCGAGGCGTCACCTCGCTGCGGTGCGGGCGCTCGTGCCCACCGTGCACGATCTCGCGTTCCTGCGCCTGCCGCAGACGGTCCAGCGCGAGACCATGGACAACCTCCGCCGCCATCTCCCCGGCGCGCTGTTCGCCGCCGACGCGCTGATCGCGGTCTCCGGGGCGACGGCGCGCGACCTCGAGGAGTTCGGCGGCGTCAACCCCCGCCGCGTCCACGTGATCCACGAAGGAGTGGATCAGGGTTTCGCCACGGCGGAAGGGGTCCCCCCCGCCGGCCTGCCCCCCCGTTACCTCCTCTTCGTCTCCACGCTCGAGCCGCGCAAGAACGTCGTCACCCTGTTGGAGGCATTCGCGGGCGCAGTGGCCTGCGGGTACCCGGGGGAGTTGGTCCTGGTCGGGCGGTGGGGGTGGCGGACCGGCGCCGCGCAGGCGGCGCTCGCGCGCTCGCCGGTGCGCGGCCGCATCCGGCACCTCGACTACCTCGAGCGCCCGGTGCTCGCGGCGGTGGTCCGGCGCGCCGAGGCGCTGGTGTTCCCCTCGCTGCTCGAGGGGTTCGGCCTGCCCGTGCTGGAGGCGATGGCGTGTGGCGTGCCGGTGATCGTCTCGCGCGTGTCGTCGCTCCCCGAGGTGGCCGGGGACGCCGCGCTCTACGTCGACCCGGCAAGCTCGGCGGAGATTGCGGCCGCCATCGTGCGGCTGGCCGGCGACAGCCAACTCGCCGCTCGCCTGGCCGCCGCCGGCCGCGAGCGCGCCGCCCGCTTCAGGTGGGAGGAGGCGGCGGCGGCAACCGCGGCGGTGCTGCGGCGGGCCGCGGGGATGCCCGGGAGGTCGGCCGATGCGTATCGCGTTTGACGCCCGCCCGCTGGTCGGGCCGCGCACCGGCGTCGGAGTGTGGCTCGAGGGTCTCCTCCGCGGCCTCGCGGCCGGGACCGATTGGAACCTCGTGCTGTGCCTGCCGCGGCGAGGGGCGGAGCTCGGGATCGAGGACCTCGGGGGCCGGGCCAGGATCCTGGCGCCGCCGCTGCCGCTCCCCGGCACGCTCTGGCTGCACACGCTGGCGGGTCCCTCCCTTGCCGGCCGCGCCGAGGTGTTCGTGGGGTCACTCGGCGTGCGGCCGCGGCGCCTGAGCGTCCCGGACGTGTTGATGGTGCACGACGTCACCCCTCGCACGCGCCCGCTCGCGCACACGTTCGCAAACCGCCTGTGCTTCAACGCCTACCTCGAGGAGTCGCTGGCGTCGGCTGCAGCGGTGGTGTGCATGTCCGAGGCCACGCGCGCGGCCGTGGCCCGCTTCCAGCCCGGCGCGGCCCGCCGCGCCCGGGTGATCGGCGCCGGGGTGGATCCGTTCTTTTCCCCCGCCGGCGCGAGCGAAGACGGCGCCGGGGCGCGCCGCCGCTTCGCCGGCGGCCGCCCGTACCTGGTACAGCTCGGCACGCTCGAGCCCCGCAAGGGGATCGCCACGCTGCTGGCGGCGCACGCGCTGCTGCTCGATCGTCGCCCCGACGCCCCCGACCTCGTCCTTGCCGGCGGGCGCGGCTGGGGCGGTGGGTGGCTCGCCGCGGCGCTGGCCCGCCACCCCGCGCCCGGCCGCGTCCACCGTCCCGGGTACGTGAGCCGGGAGGATGCCCGGGCCTTGTTGCGCCACGCGGAAATCGTCGCGTTGGTCTCCGAGGAGGAGGGGTTCGGCCTGCCGCTTGCAGAGGCGCTGGCGTGCGGCGCCGCCTGCGTGGCCTCGGACGCGGCAGCTCTCCTGGAGGTGTCTGCCGGCGCCGCGCGGCATGTCGCCAGCGGGGACGCGGCGGCGCTCGCGGCGGCGCTCGCGGCCGCCCTCGAGCCGGAGGCGCAACGCTCGCTGCGCGCTGGGGCGCGGAGGCGCGGAACGGAGCTCACCTGGGCGCGGCCGCTGGCCGCGTGGCGGGCGCTGCTCGAGGACGTCGCTGGCGGGCAATCCGCGGCGGCGCAGCTTAGAATGCCAGGCGATGCTTCGGCTCGGCATTGACGCCCGCAAGCTCGCTGATTACGGGATCGGTTCGTACCTGCAGGGGCTCCTGGGAGAGTTCGTCCGCATCGACCCTCCCGGCGGGATGGTCGTGTTCGTCGACAGCGAGCACCGCCACCTGCTCCCCGACCTCCCCGAAAGCTGGCGCCTGGTCGAGGTGAACGCCCCCGGTTACTCGCTCAAGGAGCAGGCCGCGGTGCTGAGCGCCGCGCTGCGCGCACGGGTGGGCGTGCTGCACGTCCCGCACTACGTCCTCCCCTGGTTGCTCCCGCGCCGGATGGTGGTCACGGTGCACGACATCATCCACGTGCTCTTCCCAGAGTTCCTGCCCAACTCGCTGGGGTTTGCCTTTGCACGCCTCTCGATCCGCGCGGCGGTGAGGCGTGCTCGCCGGGTCGTGGTGGTCTCGCGCACCACGGCCGATGACCTGAAACGGCTGTTCGGGGCGAGCGAGGAGCGCATGCGCGTGATCCCCCACGGCGTCCACGCGGATTTCCTGGCACCCGGCGAGCCGCAGCGCGACGAGGCGCTGCGCCACCGGCTCGGGGTCGCGCCGCCGTACCTGTTGCACGTAGGCAACCACAAGCCGCACAAGAACGCCGAGGGGCTGCTCAAGGCGTACCAGATCCTGGCCCACCGCGGGCGGGTCGCAGTGCCGCCGCTCGTCATGGTCGGCGGCTTTCCCCCCGGTGGCGAGCTGGCGAGGCGCGCGGCCGCCATGGGGCTGGCGGACCGCGTCCGCTGTTTGGGCCACGTCGAGCGCGCGGAGCTGGCGGCGCTGTACCGCGGCGCGGCCGTGTTCGTGTACCCCACGCTCTACGAGGGTTTCGGGCTGCCGGTGCTGGAGGCGATGGCGTGCGGCGTGCCGGTGGTCGCCGGCAACATCGCGGCGGTGCGCGAGGTCGCCGGCGAGGCGGTGCTGCGGGTGAACCCGCGGGATGTCGTCGAACTCGCCGCCGCCGTGCGGCGCTTGCTCGAACAGGCCGACCTGCGGGACGACCTCCGCGCGCGCGGCCGGGCCCGGGCGCAGGAATTCCCCTGGCGGCGCGCGGCGGAAGCGACGCTGGAAGTGTACCGTTCGGTGCGGGAGGAGTCGTGATGCGGGTGGCGCTGGTACACGATTGGCTCACCGGGATGCGGGGCGGCGAGGGGGTGCTGGCGGAGATCGCGAGCTTCTTCCCCGGCGCCCCGATCTACACCCTGTTCCACCGCAAGGGCGCCGTGACGGGGGAGGTGGCGTCCCACCCGATCCACACCTCCTGCCTGCAGCAGTTCTCGTTCGGCGGCCGGGTCTACCGGCCGCTGCTGCCGTGGATGCCGCAGGCCGTCGCGGCGTTTCAGCTTGCCGACTACGACCTCATCATCTCGTCGAGCCACTGCGTGGCCAAGGGCGTGATCCCGCCGCCTGGGGCGGTCCACGTCTGCTACTGCCACACGCCGATGCGCTACCTGTGGGACCAGAGAGACGACTACGTGCTGCGCTTCGCCGCCCCGTTGCGTCCGTTGCTGCGGCGGCAGTTCGAGCAGCTGCGCACCTGGGACGTCGTCTCGGCCGCGCGCGTGGACCACTTCGTCGCCAACTCGCGCCTCGTCGCGCGCCGCATCGAACGCTACTGGCGCCGCGATGCCGAGGTGATCCCGCCGCCCGTGGACGTCGACTTCTTCACCCCATCTGGCGAGCACGAAGCTCACCTCCTGATGGTTGCGGCGCTGGTTCCGTACAAGAGGGTGGAGGTCGGCATCGCGGTCGCAAAGCAGCTCGGCATGCCGTTGCACATCATCGGCGAGGGGCCGATGCGCCGTTCGCTCGCCTGGCAGGCGACGAGGAACGTTCGTTTCCTCGGGCGCGTCACCCGCGAGCGCTTGCGAGACGAGTACCGGTCGGCGGCGCTCCTGCTCGTCCCCAACGTCGAGGACTTCGGCATGGTGACGGTGGAGGCCCTCGCGTGCGGCACGCCGGTCGTCGGACTCGAGGGGAGCGGAACCGTCGACGTCGTCGTCAGCGGCGAGCACGGGGCGCTCGCCGGGGACGGCTCGGTCGGCTCGCTGGTGGCCGCGTGCCGGGAGGTGCTGGCGCGCGGGTTCGATGCCCGCAACCTGCACACCAGGGCGGAGAGCTTCTCCCGCCAGCGTTTCCGCCGTCGCTTCGCCTACCTGCTGGAGCGCGTCCTGCCGGCGCGCCGGGAGCCATGATCGACGAGAAGCTGCGCATCAACCGCACCGGGCTGGTGGCGGTGGATCTGGTGGCGACCTACCTGGCGCTGTACCTCGCCTTTCACCTGCGCTTCGACGTCGAGGTGTTCCCGGTTACCAAGGGCGTACCGCCGCTCGCGCCGTACGTGGCGCTGTTCCCGATCATCACGCTGATCTGGCCGGTCGTGTTCTACTTCCGCGGGTTGCTGCAGGGCAGGCCGCAGCGCTCACGGGTCGAGGAAGCGTTCGCCGTCGTGATCGCGGTTGCCGTCTCGATGCTCGTCCTCAACGCCGGTCTCGCCTTCTACCGCGACTTCACCTACTCCCGCCTACTGCTCGGCATCTTCGCCGTCCTCGACGTGGCGTTCGTCGTCGCGGGACGGGTCACCTTCTGGAACGTGATGGCTCGCTTCTGGTCGTCATCGCGCCACCGTCGTCGCGCCCTCGTCGCGGGCGCCGGGGAGCTGGGGCGAATGGTGGCGGCAAGACTCGTTGAGCACCGCGAGCTCGGCCTCGACGTCGCGGGCTTCCTCGACGACGACCCGGGAAAGGCCAACGGCCGTTTCGAGGGCCTGCCGGTGCTCGGGACGCTGGACGAAATCGAGGAGGTCGCCCGGGCGCAACGCGTGGACCAGCTCTACGTTGCGTTGCCGATCGGCGCGCAGCACAAGACGGTTCGGCTGCTCAAGCGCGCCGAGCCGATACTGCTCTCCGTGCGGGTCGTGCCCGACCTGCTGCAGTACTACGCCTTGCGCGCCGGCGTCGAGGACCTCGACGGGATCCCGGTCATCAACCTGTCGCAGATCCCGCTCGCCGGCTGGAACACTTTCGTCAAGCGGGTCATGGACCTCGTTCTCGGTTCGCTCGCCCTCGTGCTCCTGTCGCCGTTGCTGGCCGTGATCGCGCTGGTCGTGGGTCTCGAGGGGCGGGGCGCCGTGTTCTACCGTCAGCTGCGTATGGGGCTCGACGGCAAACCTTTTCGGATCATCAAGTTCCGCACGATGGTCCCGGACGCCGAAGCGGACTCCGGACCGCGCTTCGCGGTCCGCAACGATCCGCGCACGACCCGGGTCGGGACCTGGCTGCGCCGGCTTTCGCTCGACGAGTTGCCGCAGCTCGTCAACGTGGTCTGGGGCGAGATGTCGCTCGTGGGGCCGCGCCCCGAGCGGCCGGAGTTCGTGGCGCGATTTCGCGAGCGCTACCCGGAGTATATGTCGCGCCACCGCGTGCGTTCCGGGATCACCGGCTGGGCGCAGGTGCACGACCTGCGCGGCCAGAGCTCGATCCGGAAGCGGATCGCCTACGACCTGTACTACATCGACAACTGGACGCTGGGGCTGGACTTCAAGATCTTGTGGTTGACGGCGCTCCGGTTCTGGCGCCACCGTCACGCCTACTAAAGGCGCCGCCGATAGCGGACCATCTGCGTTGTCGGGCTGCGGCGGTTCGGGTCCTCACGTAGCCTCCGGCTACGCTCCGGTCCGACCGCCTTGCCCTCCTAGCATCTGGCCCACTCTCGGCGGCGCGGCTACACGCCGCAAGTGGCGAGGCCCTGCCTTCGACGGAGTGGTCGTCCCCGAGGGGGCGCTCGAGGCTGCGCGGCCTGCGGCCGGCGCAGCCAACTCAAATGTGGGGCGCGACCGCCGGGCGCGCTGTCGTTGATCTCCACTGACCACGGGCCACGGACCACGTGTTTCTGTGCCCGAGCCCCGAGTCCCGAGCCCCGAACCCCGAGCCCCGTCTCTCCTGCGCACTGCGCCCGGTCCTCCGGTCCCCGGGGCGCGCAGAGCGGGTATCATCCGGGTGCTTGGGGGTGCGAAGGTGACCGACGCGCCGGCGGTGTGGACGGACGAGTACAGGGTGCGGGCGTACGAGGTCGGCGCCGACGGGCGGGTGACGCTGCCGGCGGTGTGCAACTGGCTGCAGGAAACCGCCGGGAACCACGCCACCGCGTTGGGTTGGGCGGTCGACACGCTGCAGGCGCAGGGGCGCACATGGGTGCTGTCCAGGCTGCACCTGCGTCTTGCCGAGCTGCCGCGGTGGCGGGACGAGGTGCGGGTCACGACCTGGCCGGCCGGGGTGCACAGGGTGTTCGCCCTGCGCGAGTTTCGCATCGAAAGCGGGGACGGGCGGGACCTCGGGATCGCGACGACCGGCTGGCTGCTGCTCGACCTGGCGACGCACCGGCCGCTGCGGTCGCTCGCCGAAGTCGAAGCGATCGCGCGCAACGCCCCGGGAAGGGTGCTCGACGACCCGTTCGACCGACTGCCCGAGACCGAAAGCCCGGATTCGGAGACCGCGGTCGAGGTGCGCTTCGCCGACCTCGACATGAACCATCACGCCAACAACGTGAGCGTGATCGCCTGGGCGCTCGAGGCGCTGCCGCAGGAGATCGTGCTCGGCGCCTCATGCACCGAGCTCGAGGTGGAGTTTCGCGCCGAGGCCCACCACGGCGACACGATCGGGGTGCGGGCGCAGCGCGAGCCGGACGCGCCGGCCACGTTCCGCCACACCCTCGTGCGCGCCGGCGACGGACGCGAGATCGCCCGTGCCCGTTCGGCGTGGGTCCCTGGCCGCAGCTAGTCGACGCCGGTGTCGGTCCCGACCAGCAGCGCGCGCTCGACAGGGTGGAGCTTCGGCCAGTTCCCCGCCAGCCAGCTCACGCCGTCGAGGAACGCGTTGGCGCGCTCGGTGTCGGGGCAGACGCGCCGCACGAGGTCCCAGAACGCCTCGGAATGGTGCAGGTGCAGGGCGTGCGCCAGCTCATGCGCCACGACGGCCGCCAGGACCCAGGGTGGCATCTGGCGCAGGACCGCGTTGAGCCGGATCGTCCGAGTGGCGGGCGAATAGCTCCCCCAGCGTGCGCGCTGGGTGGTGACGAAGACCACCGCGTGAACCTCCGGCGTGCGGGGAAAGCGGGCGGCGATGCGGCGTGCAAGGGCGAGAGCGTCCTCTTCGCGGTTGACCTGACTGGCGCGCGCCCGCCGCAGCAGGGTGCGGGCCAGTTCCGGGATCGCGGTTTCGATCTCGGTCGCGGTGGCGTGGAACGGAGCGCTCAGGTGCACCGTCGCGCCGTGCAACCGCGCGTTGATGTTCTTGACCCGTTTGCGCTCGAGGACGACCGTGAGAGCCGTGCCTTCGATGGTGATGGTGCGTGTCTCGCTCACCGGCGCATTGTAGCGGCGCCGCGTGCTCACAGCAGGAAGCGGGCGATCAGAGCCATCGCGACCCCCGCGAACATGAGCGAGGCCCCACCCGCGAGAGCGAACGTCATCCCGAGCGCCGCCAGCATGAGCCCCCCGGCGAGAACGACGAGCGGCCCGAGGACGAGCACCGCGACGAAGCCTCCGGCCCCGAGGCGCCGCGTCGCGGTGAGGCCGCCGGCCGCGAGGCTCGAGCCCATCGCAGCCAGCCGTTTCAGCCGCCGGGGGAGAGGGGGGTGCGAGCCGACGACCCCGCCGAGTTCGGCTGCATCACTGTCGCCGCCCCCATCCCGCGTCCCTCGCGGCATCGAGCTCACGACGAACAGGTGGGACGCCCATTGGCTCCTCGGCACCGCGGTATCCGCCCCTGCAAGCCGCTCGAGGGCGCGCGCCAGGCCGTCGGGGTCGCGGGTGAGCTGCACCGCCATCGCATCCGCGAGGTAGCGCCGGGTGCGCCACACGAGCATCACCAGCGGCCCGACCACGAACGCGCGCAGCATGAAGATCTCCATGCGGAGGAAGAGCACGACGAGGTACGGCAGGTAGAGCGGCAGCAGGAGGACCTTCAGCGGAGGAAACCGGCGTGCAGCCCGCGCCAGGACGCTGCGGGCCTCGCCGCCCTGCGAGTCGGAGATGACCGCCGCGATCCCGTCCTCGCGGGTCCGGCCGATCTCCCGCGCGAGCATCTCGGAAACTCCCTCCGTTGCGGCCACGTCGTTCCGTTGCGAGAACGCCCACCGCAGGGTGGCGTCCAGCTCCTTCCACGCGCTCCCGGACAGCCCGACGAACGCCTCGAGCGCCGTCAGCACGAGCGCCATGCTGTGAAACGTCGACGTAATCGTCACGGCGATGCGAAGGTCGCCGTTCCCGATCGACCCCACCAGGTGTCCGACGACCGCCTCCTTCTCGGGCCGATCGAGGCCCTGCAACATGCCGCGAGTGACGACGACCGAAGCGTCGCGAGGCGAGGAGCCGAGCACGCCCGCGTTCAAGGCCTGGGTGTCGAGGATCAGGACGCGCGGCGGCGGAACTCCTCCGGCGATCGCCATCTCCCCGACGAGGTCCACGAGCTGGTGCTCGTCGAGGTCCTCATGGCGCGGCTCGCGGGCACCCAACGTGAGGAGCGCCCCGCCGGCGCCCGTGCGCACGAACAACGACCTGAGCGCGAGCCAGAGCACGAGAGACGCGAGGACACCGGGGGCGACGACGATCAGTCCGCCCCTGATCGCTTGTGCAAGAGGTACCCCGGTGTGCCCACCGAGGGCGTCGAAGACCCGCGGGACGAGCGTCGCGTAGCGGCGCAATACCTCCCGTGCCGCCGCAGGCAAGCCGGCGACGCGGAACGCACCGAGGAGCGCGGCGTACGCAGCCGGCGTCAGCACGACGGAGAGCGGCAGGCCGGTGACCAGCACCGCGGCCGTGCACAGCGCCGAAAGGCGCCACGTCTCGCGTCGCCGCCGGCGTTGCTCCGCCAGGAAGCTCACCCGGTCGGCCGGGCCGAAGCGGCACGAGCTCGCTGAATCGCTCGAGGTGGAGGCGATCATTGAGGATGCCAACCGCGCCGGGCCTGCGTTCCTTCCCTGCGGCACGGGTGGGCAGACCGGGGGCGCCTACGGAGCGGGGTGGCCGGGGGTTGCGGCACAGGCGTCGCAAGGGCAGGCAGCGCGCAGCTCGGCGAGGGTGTAGATGCCGTAGTCGTGGCCGTCGCCCCAGGTGACCTGGAGACCGTAATTGCCGACGAGGCCGACCGCGACGGGCACGAACGCCTCGGGGCCGAGCGGCCTCAACGTCGGCAACGTCGAACGGCCGAAGAGGTGGCCCTCCCCCTTGCACTGGGCGCAAGTGCACGCCCGGCGCAATTCCGCACCGGGGTAGTACGACTCGTGGCCGTCGGCCCACACCACGACGACGTCGCCGCCGACGACCATGACCTCCCGCGCCTTGGTCGGGCTGTTAGAAGACATCGCGGTCCTCCATCATCCCCGGGACGCCCTCGAGGAGGCGGTTCAATTGCACGAGCAGCGCCTGGGCACTCGGGAAACGGGCGAAAGTGTAGCATGGGCCAATGCGGGACGCCCTTGTCGTGGCGAACGCGCCGTGGCGCTGGCGGGAGGAGTTCGTGGCGCTCGTGCGCCGTTCGGCGCTCGTGCTGGCGGCCGACGGCGGCGCCAACCACCTGGCGCGCATCGGCGTGCGCCCGGCCACGGTGGTGGGCGACCTCGACTCGATCCGTCCCGGAGTGCGTCGTTGGGTGGGAGAGGACCGGATAGTGGCGCGCCCCGATCAGGAATCCACCGATCTTCACAAGACCCTCGCCTACGCTTTCGACGAACGGAACGCGGAAAGGGTGACCGTCCTCGCCGCGACCGGCGGCAGGCTCGACCACGCCATCGAGAACCTCGCCCTCCTCGGGCGTTGGGCGGGCCGCGGCGCCGTCGAGCTGCTCGACGAGGAGCACCGGATCGTCGCGGTCAGCGGCGAGTTCACCACCGCGGCCGCGGCCGGGGCCACGGTCTCGCTGATGCCGCTCGGCCGCTGCGAGCGGGTGTGGACGCGGGGACTGCGTTGGGAGCTCGACGGCGGCTCGTTGGACCTCGCGGGGCGCACCAGCGTCTCGAACATCGCCAATGGCGGCGCGATCGAGGTGCGGGTGGAGGGGGGGATCGTCCTCATGTTCCTGCCCGGGCTCCCCCCCGGCTGCTAGAATCCACGCCGATGCAGTCCAAGATGGCGGGATCTCCCCGCATCCTGCAAGCGTTCTACCGCCTCTACTTCGGCGTCACGATCCCGCTCTTGGTCTGGGCCTCGATCCGCTGGCCGCTCGGCCTCATGTACTGGATGGCCCGCGCCCTCGTGATGCTGCCGTTCAACGTGGTGCGGCCGAAGTACCTGCGCGCGATCAAGGGGAACTCCGCGCGCATCCTGGGGCTGCCTCCGGACCACCCCGAGGTGCGTCGCATCGCGTGGCGGATGGGGTACGAGCACGCGTACCACTGGATCGACTTCTTTCGCTGGTCGCAGTTGCCTCCGGAGGCGCTCGATGCGCACATCGTCGCGGTCGAGGGCGAGGCGCACTTCACCGCGGCGCGGAGTTGCGGGCGCGGCACGCTGCTGCTCTCGGCCCACATGGGCAACCCCGAGGTGGGCGCGGTGGCGATGGGCACGCACTTCGAGCCGGTCCACGTCCTGTACTGGCGCGATCGTTTCGCCACCGCCGAGGAGTTCCGCACGAAAGCGCGCCTGCGCGGCAACGTCCACGGCATCCCGGTGGACTCCTCGCCGTTCTCGGTCGTCCCGGCGCTGCGTATCCTCCAGGCGGGCGGCGTCGTCGCCGCGCACGGCGACCGCGACTTCAACGACCAGGGGTGGCCGGTGGAGTTCTTCGGGGCCACCGCCAGCTTGCCGCCCGGGCCGTTCCTGCTCGCCGCGCGCTCGGGCGCGCTCGTCGTCCCGACGTTCTTCCTGCTCACCCCCGAACGGACGTTCCACGTGATCTACGAACCGCCGATCGACCTCGCCGGCGCCGACGGGATCGAGGAAAGGGCCCGCGCCGCGATGAAGACCTGGGCCGGGATCCTCGAGCGTCGGATCAGGCAGTACCCCGAGCAGTGGTACTGCTTCTACCCGTTCTGGGGCCGCAAGGCGGCCGACAGCGAGAAGCCAGCGGCCGCCCGAACCAGTGGTGAGCGCCGTGCCTCAACGTGACAACCGAGTGGGCTTGAACCGGGGCGTTACAGTTTCACGACCATCTTCCCCGTGTTCTCGCCCGTGAACAGCCCCAGGAACGCCTTGGGCACGTTGGCGAAACCGTCGACCACGGTCTCGCGGACGCGCAGCCGCCCGTCATCGATCCAGGTCGAGAGCCGCCGCTGCGCCTCGGGGAAGCGATCCTTGAAATCGAAGATGATGAAGCCCTCGGCGCGGGCGCGGCGGACGAGGAGGGTTGCGAAGGGGCGGGGGCCGCGGGGCGGGTTCTTGGCGTTGTACTGGGCGATCTGGCCGCAGATCACCAGGCGGGCCCTGAGGTTGATCAGGCCGAGCGCCGCGTCGCTCACCGCCCCGCCGACGTTGTCGAAGTAGACGTCCACCCCGTCGGGGCAGAGGGGGGCGAGGGCCTCACGCAGGTCCTCGTGCGCCTTGTAGTTCAGCGCCGCGTCGAAGCCGAGCGCCTCGGTGAGCCAGCGGACCTTTTCGTCGGTTCCCGCCACCCCCACGGCGCGGCACCCCATCAGGCGGGCGATCTGGCCCACGAGGGAGCCCACCGCGCCGGCCGCCCCGGAGACGAGGACGGTCTCACCCGGCTTGGGCTGCCCAACCTCGAGCAGGCCGAAGTAGGCGGTGAGCCCGGGCATGCCGAGAGCGCCGAGAGCGAGGGAGGCGCGCTGAGCGGGCAGCTCCACCTTCTGCAGCAAGCCGCCCGGAAGCACGCCTGCCGTCCGCCAGCCCAGAGGGGCCAGCACGAGGTCGCCGGCGGCAAAGTCGGGGTGCCGGGACTCCGCCACGCGCGCGACCGTCTGACCGGCGATCACGTCGCCGGGCTGGAGGGGGGCGACGTAACTCTTGACCGGGCTCATCCGCCCGCGCATGTAGGGGTCCACCGAAATGTAGAGGGTTTCCAGCAGCACTTCGTCGTGGCCGGGGTCCGGCAGCGGCTGGAGCTCCCGCCGAAAGGTCGTGTCGTCCGGCACCCCCTCGGGGTATCCCGTCAAAACCCAGCACTCGCTCTGAACGTTCGTCATCGCGCGCTCCTTTCGCTCGACTCGACGTCGTCCCCGTCCCCAGCTCCTGCGGTTTCGACGGCGGTCCCCAAGGTACCGCCGTTTGCGGTGTCGGTGGGTCACGGCGGGGGGAACGGGCCAGGGGATCGTCGATCCGACCGAAGCGGACCTTGCCCTCGACGTGCGGGCGGCCCGGGCGGCGACGATGATTCGGAGGCAGTTGTTTCTGAGTTCGTTGC
>CAWBLW010000011.1:0-18269 GCA_963789745.1 uncultured Acidobacteriota bacterium
CGATCCCGGTTTCCTGCTATCTTATGTGGCAGAGCCTCTCCCGCAGCGCCTGGGTCGCCTTGGCGCTCGTCGTCCTGGCAATCGGCGCTGCCGCCTCCTGGCGCACGCTCGGACCCTCGCCCACCCCGCATCGCCGCGTCTTCGTGATTCTGGCCAGCACGGTGGCGGCGGCGCTAGCGACGGGCGCTTTGCTTCTCTCGCTCAACGCGAGCCGAGGGATTGGTGATCGGTCCGCCACCACAGCCGAACGGATTCAGGAGCCGATCAGCGTCGGTGCCATCCTAGACACCGGCGAACGATCGCTGTACTGGGATTTTGCCCTGGCGCGAATCCGCGAGCGCCCCTGGACCGGCTACGGCATGGCTGCAACGCCCGTGCTATACGCTCCGCTCGTAGGCCCGAAGAAGGAACACTCGCACAACCTCGAACTCGAGGCCGCTCTCTACGCCGGCATCCCGGCCGCGCTCCTGATCGTTCTATTCATGGCGACGAGCCTCAGGGCGGCGGCAGCTCAAGCGTTCATCTCGAGGCGCCCACAGTCCCTCTCGGTCGCTGCGATTCTCCTGCTGCTCTACATTCTTGCCCAGGTCGAGCCCGTCGTCTTCGGCTCGCCCTATCCCAGCCTGCTCATCGTGTTGGTTCTCGCCGCCCACCTGAAAGACAGCCGTACGTAGCGGCGTTTGCTTGCAAACGCCGGCCTCCGCCACGTGAACCGCGGCTCGTCGGCCGAGGCGAGCATCGGCCGCTACATAGACCATGCCAGGGGAGCGCAACCACTGGGTGGGCGAGACGCCCCCCAATAGGAACGCGACCGCCGGCAGGGCGGCCGTCTCCCGCCTCTATGTGGAGCGCGACCGCCGGGCGCGCTGTCGTTGCTCCCGTAGCGGCGTTTGCTTGCAAACGCCGGCCTTCCTCCGGACAGACAACCGCCCGCCGGTCGTTGTCTTCGATTCAGGTCTCTGTGGCGCGGCTGCCCTCAGCCGCGCACCACGGCAATTCGTCCTGAAGCCTTCGCAGGGCGGGCGAGGGCGTCCCCCTCAGGAGATCAGCGGTGGCGTGCGGTCGACTGGCGCGCGACCGCGGGCGTGGAGCGCAAGGGCACACACCGGACGCCGCGCCGGTTCCGGTGATTGCGATGCTTGCAAAGTTAAAGATAGTGTTTAATAATGCACGCATGGTCCTTCGGGCGCTGCAAACACCCATCGTGAAGGCCCTCGGCAACTTCCCTGTCGTGGCCATCGTCGGGGCACGACAGACCGGCAAGACCACGCTGGCACGGGCGATCACCCAGCAGTACGATGGTTCAGTTCTCCTCGACCTCGAGCGCCCAGCCGACCTCGCCAAGCTCGCTGACCCGGAACTCTTTCTTCAGCAGTACAACAAGCGGCTCGTCGTTCTCGATGAGGTGCAACGCCGTCCCGACCTCTTCCCGATCCTCAGGGCGCTGGCGGACGAAAGTCGCCGGAACGGCCGATTCCTTGTGCTCGGGTCCGCCTCGCCTGATCTTCTCCGCCAGACCTCCGAGAGTCTCGCCGGCCGCATCGTCTATTTCGAGCTGCCCCCTTTCACCCTCGCCGAGGTCGCAGCGCAACGCATCGATGTCAGGAGGATTTGGCTGCGCGGCGGCTTTCCACGGTCGACTCTGGCGCACGACAATCGCGCCAGTTTCCAGTGGCGTGAGGCGTTCATCGCAACGTATCTGGAGCGTGATCTCCCTCAGCTCGGCGTGCGTGTACCTGCCGCCCAACTCCGGCGCTTCTGGCAGATGCTCGCCCACCTTCACGGTCAGCTCTGGAACGCGAGCGACGTGGCTCGGAGCCTTGGCGTGACCTCCCCGACGGCGGCCCATTACCTGGCGATCCTGGAGGACACCTTCCTGGTGAGGCAGCTCCAGCCCTACCATGCGAATGTGGCCAAACGTCTGGTCAAGCGCCCCCGCGTCTACATTCGCGACACCGGCCTTCTGCACGCGCTCCTCGGCATCGTCGACTTCGACCAGATCCTCGCGCATCCCATCATGGGCGCCTCATGGGAGGGCTTCATCATCGAGCAGATCGTCACCTCGCTCCCGACCGGCTGGCAGCCCTACTTCTACCGCACCGCTACAGGCGCCGAGATCGACCTCGTCCTCGTTCGTACCGGCGCGGCTCCGATCGCGGTGGAGATCAAGGCCGGCTCCGCGCCACACCTCGAAAAGGGCTTTTGGACCGCCTTTGCGGACCTCGGCTGCCGTCGCGGATACTGCTTGTACAACGGCGCGGACGAATACCCCATCGGCCAGGGTGTGATCGCAATTCCCGCCACGCAGATCAGTCGAATCTTCGAATCCGGCTGACCGCAACAGATTGGGCGTCACGCAGGCGAGACAAATCCTGCTTCACGGTGGGGCGCGACCGCCGGGCGCGCCGCCGTCTCCCGCCTCTATGTGGGGCGCGACCGCCGGGCGCGCCGTCGTTGCTCCCGTAGCGGCGTTTGCTTGCAAACGCCGGCTCTTCCTCCGGACTGACAAACGCCGGCCGTTCGCGCCACTCGTCGGCCGATGCGAGCATCGGCCGCTACACAGACCATGCCGAGGGGAGCGCAAACCACTGGGCGGGCGAGACGCCCCCCAACAAAAACCCGACCGCCGGCAGGTCGACCGTCTGCCGCCTCTATGTGGGGCGCGACCGCCGGGCGCGCTGTCGTTGCTTCCGTAGCGGCGTTTGCTTGCAAACGCCGGCCTTCTCCACGTGAACCGCGGCTCGTCGGCCGATGCGAGCATCGGCCGCTACATAGACCATAAACAACGAGGGCGCACCGAAGTGCGCCCATCCGTGAGCCGGCTTTGTGGGGCCGGCACGTGCGGTCCCGTGCGACGTCACATCACCGAGATCTTCTTATCGAGAAAAGCGGCGGGCGCCGCAGCCTCTGGCCGCTTGCCGGCATCCGGACAACTGTACGACCGCACCAGCGTTCGCAGCACGGCCCGCACCCGCTCTCCGTCCTCCGCAGCGGCCGCCTCGGCCAACTCGACGACGCGGCTGTCGAGGTCCTCCGGCGGCGCCGGGCACCTGGCCACGAAGATCTTCCGGTTGACCTGATGCGATTGCTCCTCTTCCTCGGTAAGCAGCTCCTCGTAGAGCTTCTCGCCCGGGCGCAGGCCGGTGAACTCGATCGCGATGTCCACGTCCGGCACCTGTCCCGCCATCGTGATCATGTGGCGCGCCAGGTCCACGATCTTGATCTGCTCGCCCATGTCGAGGACGCACAGCTCGCCGTAGTCGCCGTACCCCGCCTGCAGCACGAGGCCCACGGCCTCGCGCACGGTCATGAAGAAGCGGCGGACCTGGGGGTCGGTCACGGTCACCGGCCCCCCGGCCGCGATCTGCGCGCGGAAGACGGGAACCACCGACCCGGCCGAGCCGAGGACGTTGCCGAACCGCACCGCGCAGAACCGCGTGTGCGAGGTTCGGGCCATCTCGCGCACGATCATCTCGGCGACCCGCTTTGAAGCGCCCATGACGCTGGTCGGCCGCACCGCCTTGTCCGTCGAGATGAACACGAAGCGTTCCGCACCCGCGCGGTTGGCAGCGATGGCGACGTTGCGCGTCCCGAGCACGTTGTTCTTGATCGCCTCCCCGGGGGCAATCTCCATCAGCGGCACGTGCTTGTGCGCCGCGGCGTGGAACACGTCCTGGGGCCGGTACTTCGCGAACACCGCATCCATGCGCCCGGGGTCGCGGATGTCGCCGACCTCGGTCATCAGCACCGCCTCCGGGTGCAGCCGCTGCAGCTCGCGGCTGGCGAGGTACATCTCGTTCTCGTTGAGGTCCACCATCACGAGCTGGCTCACGCCGGCCCGCAGGAGCTGGACGCAGATCTCCCGCCCGATCGAGCCGGCGGCCCCGGTCACCAGCACCCGGCGCCCCAGAATGCTCACCCGCTGGCCGCTGTCCGAGAGGTCCACCTGGACCCGCGGCAGCAGGTCCTCCGGCGTCAGGTCCTGCAGCATCGTGACCGCCGCCCGATCGCTCAGGTACGCAAACGAGACCGGCAGGGTCTTGAAGCTCAGCTTGAGATCGGCGCACAGCGCCAGGATCTCCCGGATGCGCTGGGCCGGGAGGCGGGGGATGGCGATGAGGACGTTCGCCACCTCGTGCCGCTGCACCAGCACCGGTAGGTCGGCGATCGCGCCCAGGACCGGCTTGCCGCCCACGATCATCCCCAGCTTGGAGCGGTCGTCGTCCACGAACGCGACGATCTTGTAGCGGTGCTCGGAAGAGCGCTGCAGGTCGCGCAGCAGCATCTCGCCGCCCGCGCCGGCGCCGACGATGATCGTCCGATGCGTGCCGTTCCTCCGCGTCCTCGTGCGGTCGGCGAGGTACATCCACCCCAGGCGGGGCGAGAAGCGCGCGACCGCCATCGCCGTCGTCGTGAGGAAGAACTCCAGCACCACCACCGACCGCGGCGGCATCGGGACCTGAAACAGGAACGCCCCGGCCAGGAACGTCCCGGTGCCGAGCAGGCCGGCGATCCCGATGCGCATCCCGTCGGTGAGCCCGGAGAACCTGAACGACCAGCGGTGCAGCTTGAGCAGCAGGTTGGAGGCCACCCGCGCGACCACGAGCAGCACAAGGTAGGCCGGCAGGTGTCCCGCAAAGCCCTCGTGGATATGGCCCTCGAAGCGCAGCAGGAGGGCGAACCACAGGCACAACGCCGCCGCCGCCCCGTCGAAGCTCAAAAGCAGAGCAATACGGAAGAGCGACGACGCGAGCAGGCCGCGCCGTTCCAACCCTTGCTCGAGGGTGCCCCTGGCCGTCATCGCACTCACTATGATTTTCATTATCCCACAGCTGAGACTCTTCCTCGTCATCTTGTACCTGAGTCGCACTCATGATGACGGTCATCCTACCACCGAACCGCCGCCGGTTGAAGCCGTCTCCTGCCTCCGGGGAGAGCCCCGTTCGGCCCGGACCACCAGCCACACCAGCAACACGATCCCGGCCGCGACCTCGCCGATCGCAAGACCGAGCCCTCCCCTCGCCCCTCCAGCCACGGAACGCGGCGAGCGCCGCCCCCCCGGCAAGAGCGGCGTACAGCAGCGTGACCGCCCGATGGCTCCAGCCGGCCAGCACCAGCCGCTGGTACAGGTGCGACCGGTGCGCCTGGAAGACGTTCTCGCCCTTTCGCAGCCGCCGGAGGAACGTGAAGCTCGTGTCGAAGACGAACGGCCACACGAGCAGGACCCCGGCGATCGCGAGCCGTGGGGTCGTGGTGCGCGCCGATGATCGCCAGCGCCGCAAAGATGAAGCCGAGAAAGGCGCTGCCCACGTCCCCCATGAAGATTTTCGCCGGCGGCCAGTTGTGCGCCAGGAAACCGAGACTCGCGGCGGCGAGCAGCAGGCCGGCCCACATTTCGAAGCGACCGGCGCCCCACGCGAGGGCCACCCACCCAAGGCCGGCCACGACCGCCTGGCTTCCGGCGATCCCATCGATGCCGTCCATGAAGTTGTACGCGTTCGTGAGGCCGACGATCCAGACGAGCGCAAGCAACCCGACAGCGACGCCGCCCGCCACGGGACCGGCGTACGGGACGCGCGAGAATGCGCCACGCGGCGACGCCGGCCAGGGCGAGAGCGGCGGCCGAAAGGTGGGCCAGGAGGCGGGCCGTGACCGGCAGTCGGTTCACATCGTCGGCCCAGCTCACGAGAGCGACGAGAAGCGCCCCGGCCGCGCACAAGAACAGCCCCGGCGTAACCGCGGCGAACCGCACACCCGCCACAATGGCTCCGAGCAGCACGACACGCGACGATCGCGAGCCCGCCGCCGCGCGGGGTCGGGTCGGTGTGCGAGCTGCGATCGTTGGGAATGTCGAGCACGTTCCGCCGCAACGACCCAGCGCCGGACCGCCCCGACGAGCCCGAACGACGCGGCCGCCGCCAGCAGGAAGACGCCGACCGGATCCCCCACGCCCGGCGCTCGCCGTTCACGAGGGTTGTCCCCGCCTCCGGTCGCGAGCGCGCCACTCGACCGGCCTCCCAGAGCTTGGCGTCCACGTAGAACCGGTACCAGAACCCCTGCAGGACGTGGTAGACCAACCCCTCCCGGCCGTCGAGGAATCCGAGCCGCAGGAAGTACCGGTAGACGAAGTAGAGGAAGGCCCGCAGGAACAGCGGCAACCGCGCGTACACGTTGCGCTTGAGCCAGCGCTTCCGCCCGCTTTGCCCGCCGGCGAGACCGCCTCGGCGGGGGTCCGCGGCCGGCATCGCGGCCAACTGCCGCATCGCGGACGCCTCGCGGCGCGCGTAGTCCTCGTGTTTCGCCGTCCACGCGGCGAGGTCCTTGCGATCGTCGTGGACGAAGTCGTGCCGCAGCCGCAGCGTCCGCCCTTCGAGCACCGCCAGGTGCTCGTCCATCTCGACCTGCTCGCTGCGTCCCTTGCCCCGGCGCACGAGGCGCAGCATCCAGATCGGGTACATCCCGCCGTGGCGGAGCCAGCGACCCATGAAGTGGACTCGCCGTCTCGCGAGCAGGCCCGCCACGCCGGCAGGCAACGTTGGTAGGAGGCCCCCGACCTCGTCCTTCAATTCCGGGAGCAGGTACTCGTCGGCGTCGAGGCGCATCACCCACTCCGTCGTGATCGGGAGGTTGTCGAGCGCCCAGTTGAACTGTTGCGCCTGGGTGGTGAACTCGTGCGCGACCACCGTGGCCGAAAAGTCCCTGGCGATCTCGACGGTGCGGTCGTCGCTTCCCGGAGTCCACGACGAGGACGGCGGCAGCCCATCCGTCGAGAGACTCGAGGAGCCGCCGGAGGTTGGCTTCCTCGTTGAGCGTCAGGACGATCACCGTGCAGTCCACGCGCTCCGTCATGCGCTCAGCGCCCCAAGGCCGCGGTGGCGGCGCCGCTGGCTCGCAAGCGCCGACCGCGCGCGGCGAACCCCGGCCATGCTCAAAGCTCGCCTCTCCTGCGGAGTTCCTCGACGGTTTCGCGCCACCCGCTTTCCAGGTCGTACAGAGGACGAAACCCGACCTCCCGCTGGAAGCGGCTGCCGTCAACAGCGACGTCTTCCGTGAACTTGTCGATCGCGGACCGCGTAACAGGCGCCGTGAGGCCCACGGCCCGCGCCGCCCCCTCCACCAGGCCGACGCCGAGGCGCACCGGACCGACCGGCACAGAGAAACGCGGGGGCCGGCGGCCGAGCGCCGAGCACATCGCCTCGAGGATCCCGCGCACCGTGTGTAGACGACCCATCGGTCACGTTGAAGATCCGCCCGGCCGCTGCGGGATCCCGAACCGCCAACACCGCGGCGCGAGCGACGTCGGCGTCGTAGACAAGGGTTCTGCGGTTCTGCCCACGCCCGAGGAGCAGGAACCGTCTTCGCGCCAGCGAAAGCAGGAGACGACGGTAGTTGCCCTTGACCCGCGGACCGTACGCGGCCGCCAGTCGCAAGACGGCGCCCAGAGGTTCGCCATCCGGCCGCCGCGCCGAAAGCAGCACCTGCTCCGCAGCCAGCTTGCTCTCGGCGTACATCGTCTCCGGCCGCGGTCGCGTGTCCTCGGTCAACGGGTCCGCGGCAGAGCGGCCGTAGACCGAAATGGTGCTGAACAACACCACGCGCCCAACCTTGGCTTTCGCGGCCGCAGCGACGACGACGGCCGTGCCGCCTACGTTCACCAACTCGTACTGTCGGTGCATCTCGGGTGGTGAATCGAAAACGTGAAGTAGCGCCGCCATATGGACGACCGCCGCGCAACCCTGCACAGCCGCAGACACAGCGGTCGCGTCGTTGACATCGCCCACCAGGTGTTCGACGTCACTCGGCAGCAGGCCGGGGCGTGGTTTATCGAGGGAAAGGGCGCGAACTTCGAATCCGGCCGCCCGCAACTCCGCGACAACACAGGGACCCAGCGCCCCGGTCGCTCCGGTCACCAGCGCCCGCGACCGTGGCTCGGCGGCGCCAGTGCCGAGCCCGGCCTGGCCGCGCTCGCCTCCGGCCGAAGGGTTGCCGGCCTCTCGGCCGATCACGTTTCTCTCCCCACTCGCGCCGCTCTCTCCAGCACCTCGAAATAGCGCTTCATGACCTTCGCCTTGGACTGATGCTCCAACAGGTACGCCCTGCCCCTTTGACCCATCGCCTCACGTGCCGCGATCGGCTGGGAGGCAAGAGATCGGATCGCCGCCGCGAGCTGTTGCGGTTGCTCGGGAGCGACGACCACTCCCGCGCCGGCTTGCTCGATCAGCTTCGCTCCGGCTCCGCTCACCGCCATCAGGATCGGCCGTGCCGCCGCCATGTAGGCGAAGGTCTTGGACGGGATGACGAAGCCGTTGAGCGTCGAGCTCTTGAGGTGGACGAGCAGGGCGTCGGCCGCGGCCATGAACGCCGGCATCCGCTCGAACGGTTGCCTGTCCACGAACTGCAGGTTGGGGCCAGCTTGGATCTTGCGGGCGACTTGCTCGAGCCGCGTCTTGTCGGAGCCATCACCCACGAGCACGATGCGAACCGACGGGTCTCCGCTCAGCTCGCCAGCGGCCCGCACAACGGTCTCGAGCCCCTGGACAAGGCCGATGTTCCCTGCGAAGAGCACGACGAAGCGCTTCCCCCAACCGAACTCCTTGCGGATCCCCGCCGCCGCCTCCGGGTCGCCGCCGATGAAGAGGTCCTCCTCCGCCCACTGCGGCACCACCGAGACTTTTTCCCGAGGGACTCCCTTGCCGATCAGGTTCGAACGCGCATCCTCGGTGAGCACCAGGACATGGGCCGCGCGCCGGTACACGAACCGCTCCAGTCGCGACATTCCGGAGACCAGCCAGCCGTTTCGCAGCAGGCCGGACGCCACCGCGCTCTCCGGCCAGATATCCTGAACGTCGTAGACGAACGGCGTCCCTCGCAACAGCCTCACCATCCATGCGGCGACGCCGACCGACAGCGGCGGGTGCCAGACGTAGGCCACATCGCACCGCGGCAAGAAGAAACTGCCGAGCGGAGCGGACAGCATGAACGACCCGTAATTGAGGAGCCGCCCCAGGACCCGCTGGCCGTGGTAGGGGAGCTCGAACGTCCGAACCACCGGAATGCCGTCCACAACCTGGCGCTGGACGAGCCTCAGGTGGAAGCCGGCGTACAACGTGCCACTGGGGTAGTTGGGCAGGCCGGTCAGGACGTAGACGGTGTGCCCCTGCTTCGCCAGTTCCGCCGCCAACTCGACAGGCTTGGGAATCGGTTCAGGCTTGTAGTACTGCGAGAGGATCAGGACTCGCATCGTCTCGTCGTCATCGTCGCAAGGGAGGGCCGCTCAGCGCTCGAGCGTGAAGCCGAGGAGGACGTTGGCCACGGTGGAGGAAACCGCAGGCTCCAGGTACTCCGGGGGGACCGTCCAGGCGCACCGCCGCTCCAGCACCAACGCGACCGCGCGCAGGATCGCATCTGGATCCGCGCCGGTGAGGATGTTGCTCCCGACTTCGATGGTCTCGGCCCGCTCGGTCACGTCGCGCAACGTCACGTTCGGGACGCCGAAGATGCAGCACTCCTCCTGCACGGTCCCGCTGTCGGTGAGGACGCAGCGGGCATGCTTCTCGAGCTTGACGAAATCGAAGAGGCCGAAGGGCCTCGCCAGCCGCACGAGGTCGGAACGCGGAGCCAGGCCGTTCGCCGCCAGCCGGTCGGCGGTCCGCGGATGAAGGCTGACGATCACCGGCTGGCCGTACTGCTCCGCGACCCGCGCCAGACCTTCGAGCAGCGCGGCGAGCCGCGCGGGCTCGTCCACGTTCTCCGCCCGGTGCACCGTGGCCAGGAAGTAGCCGCCCTCCGCCAGGCCAAGAGTCTCCAGCGCCTTGCTCGCCGCGATCTCCGCCGCATGCGCCTGCAAGACCTCGAAGATCGGGTTGCCGGTGACGAAGATGCGCTGCCGCTCGATCCCCTCGCGCACGAGGTTCTCCTTGCTGCGCTGGGTGTAGGGCATGAGCACGGTGCTGCAGTGGTCGATGATCCGGCGGTTGATCTCCTCTGGGACACGGCTGTCGAAGCAGCGGTTGCCGGCCTCCATGTGGTACACGGGGATTCCCATGCGCGCGGCGACGATCGCGGATAGACCGCTGTTCGTGTCGCCGAGGATCAGCACGCGGTCCGGTTTCTCCCGCTCGAAGACGGCCGCGGCGCCGGCGGCGATCAGCCCGAGCTGCTCGGGGAAGCCGCTCGCCTGGACCCCGAGGTGCACGTCCGGCGGCCGCACCTTCAACTCCTGGAAGAACACGTCGGACAGCTCGAAGTCGTGGTTCTGGCCGGTGTGGACCAGGACGTTCTCGCAGGCGCGGTCGAGCACCTTGATGGTCTCGCTCAGTCGGATGATCTCCGGGCGAGTGCCGAACACGGTGACGATCTTCATGCCTGCACGCTCCCTTCGAGCCGACCCGCCAAGAACGGCGCCAGCAACCCCTCCAGCCCGGCGCGGTCGAGCGTGACGACCGCCGAGGAGTACTCGCCGTCGAGCGCCGGTGCGCGCACCGGCGCGCCCCCCACCTCGGGCAGCATCGAGCCGATGACGTAGTAGCCGTCGCGCTCGATCGTGCGATAGCACTCCTCCTCGGACACCATGATCTCGTGGATCTTCTCGCCGGGCCGGATCCCGGTGAAAACGATCGGCACCTCGCGGCCCGCGATCATGGCCTCGGCGACGTCCACCACGCGGGCGGCCGGGACCTTCGGGATGTAGGTCTCGCCGGGCAACGCGCTGCGGATCGCGGCGAGGACGGTGTCCACCGCCCGGTCCAGGCTGAGCAGGAACCGCGTCATCTCCTTCATCGTCACCGTGACCGGGCCGCCGTGCGCGATCTGGTCGAGGAACAGCGGCACGACGGATCCGCGCGAGGCGATGACGTTGCCGTAGCGCACGCAGGCGAAGCGGGTCCGGGGGAAGCCGAGGTTCGCCTCGACCAGCGTCCGTTCCATCAGGGCCTTCGTCATGCCCATGACGTTGATCGGCTTGCACGCCTTGTCCGTGGAGATCCCGACCACGACCTCGACCGGCGTGGGGCTCTCCTTCACCGCGCGCACGAGGTTGTGCGCCCCGACCACGTTGGTCTTCACCGCCTCGTAGGGGAAGTACTCGCACGTCGGCACCTGTTTGAGCGCCGCCGCGTGGATGATCACGTCGGCGTCGCGCACCGCCTCGGCGACGGCCGCGAAGTCGCGCATGTCCCCGATCCTGAAGCTCAGCAGACTCTTGAAGTTGCGGTAGATGACCTCGTCCGTGGCGGCCTCGCGGTGCAGGTACGACAGTCGCATGTAGTGCTGCTTCGCCTCGTCGCGCGAGAACACCGTGACCCGCGCGGGCGTGCCCATCTCCCCGGCGAGGAGCCGCCGTACGACCTGCTGGCCGAGCGAGCCGGTGCCGCCGGTGATCAGGATGCGTTTGCCTTCAAGCTCCATGAGGTGTCCTCCACGATTCGTAGGGCGTCACGTCGGCGGCCATCTCGCGCAGCATCTCCGGCCAGGACGGAGGAACGAAACCTGCCAACGCCCGGAAGCGCGAGCTGTCGAGGCTGCGGTCCACGGCGACCGCGGTGTCGGGCACGACCTCGACCTCGACGCCGTACGCCCCGCGCAGGAGACGAAGCAGGTCGTACTTGCTGATCGGATCCGAGGAGACGTGCCAGACCCCCGAGAGGCCCGGCTGGCCGTCGATGATGTCCGCGATGATGCGAGCCATCGCGATCGTCGTGAAGCCCGAGTAGATCGCGCGCCGGTAGCCGGGCACGGCCTTTCCACGCTGGGCCAGAAACCACTCCACCAGTCCGTTGGACGTCGCCAGCTCGCGTCCGATGATCGAGCTGCGGATCGTCAGCGCGCCCTCGCCCGAGACCTCTCCGAGCAACTTGGACCGCCCGTACAGGTCCTCGGGATCCGGCAGGTCGTCCTCGCCGTACCCGCCCTTGCGGCCGGAGAAGACGCAGTCGGTGCTGAGGTGGATCAGGCGGCACCCCCGATCCCGGCACAGGCGCGCCAGCCGGTGGGGGAACAGGGAGTTGACGGTAATGCTCGCGATCGGGTCGCGCGCCGCGGCGAGCTGTTTGACGATGCCGACGCAGTTGACCACCACCTGCGGTTCGGCCTGGTCGAGAGCGCGCGCCGCGGTGGCCGGGTCCGCCGCTTCGACCCCGGAGATCATCCGGGCCGGGTCGAACAAGCCGCTCGACGCAGCCGCCGGGACGACCGTTCGGGCCGTGCCCCAGACCTCGTAGCGCTCGCGGTACGCCTGCCAGAGCTTGTGCCCGAGCATGCCGGTCGCACCCAGGATGAGGACGCGCATCGCTACATTATCTCCTTGCGGCCCCATGCCATGTACTGCGCCAGGCCCTCCTCCAGCGTGACCGCGGGTCGGAAGCCGAACGCCGCGGCGGCGGCCGAGATGTCGGCCAGGCTGTCGCGCACGTCCCCGGGGCGGGGCGGCGCGTACTCGGTCGTTGGCGTCACTCCGGCCGCTCGGGCCATCAACTTCACCAGCCGGTTGATGGTGACGCGGGTCCCGCTGCCGATGTTGAAAGCGCCCGAGACCCCGGTGGCGAGGGCGGCGGCGAGGTTCACCCGCGCCACGTCGAGGACGTTCACGAAGTCGCGCGTCTGCTCGCCGTCGCCGAACACGGTCACCGGCTCGCCGTCCAACATCCGTTTGGCGAAGATCGGGATGACGTTGCCGTACGCGTCGTAGCGCTGGTTCACCCCGTACACGTTGAAGTAGCGCAGCGACACCGCCTCGATCCCGTAGAGCCGGCCGTAGGCGAGGCAGAGCTTCTCGGCGGCCAGCTTGCTCGCGCCGTACGGCGAGTCGGGCTCCACCGGGTGGTCCTCGCGGATCGGGAGCGTCCTCAGCTCGCCGAAGATGCCGGCCGACGAGGAGTAGACCACCTTGCGCACGCCCGCGTGGCGCGCCGCCTCCAGCACCCGCAGCGTGCCGATGACGTTGATCTCGGAATCGCGGACCGGGTGCTCGATCGAGAGCTTGTTCCCCACCGACGCCGCGAGGTGGAACACCGTCTCGGCGCCCGCGATGGCCTCGGCGACGGCCGCCGCGTCGCGGACGTCCCCCTCCACGAGCGCGCACGCTCGGGAACGGCTCGAGGTTCTTCCGGAACCCGGACGAGAGGTCGTCCAGGACGGTGACGGCATGCCCGGACTCGACCAGGAGCCTGACGATGTTCGACCCGATGAAGCCGGCGCCGCCGGTCACCAACGCTCTCACGACCGTTCCTCCATCACGCCTCCGGATGCCAGGGCGAGCTCCAGGATGCCACGGTTCGCCTCCACGACCGCCGGGTCGGCCGCGGACGACGCGCCGAACGCCACGGCGCGGCTCGACCAGTCGGCGAACGTCGGCCCGTCCATTGCGACCACCTCGTCAACGGCCGCGCGGAAGCGATCCGGGGCCGCGAGCGGGAGGTCCCACCCAGCCCGGCGGGACGCGAGACCCCGCCACGGCGTCTGGTCGCTCACCAGCACCGGGCAGCCCGCCAGCAGCGCCTCGAGGATCACGTGCCCGAAGTTCTCGCCGCGGGTGGGCAGGACGAGGAGGTGGTAGCCGGCCAACACCTCGGGGACGCGCTCCGGCGCGCACCGCCCCCCGGTACCGCGCGCGGACGCTAGGAGGCAGCGTCGCGAGCAGTCGCTCGCACTCCCGCCAGTACGCCGCGTCCTCGATCGGTCCGAAGATGTCGAACTCGATCTCCCCCTGAATGCCGCGCAGCAACCGGATGGCCGCGTCGAGGTTCTTCTTGCGCGCGATGCGCGAGAGGAAGACGATCCGCGCCGCGCCGCGGCCGTTTGACCGGCCGCACGGCGCCTGCGCGCCGCCGGCAACAGCGCGAGCGGCGGGACGCTCGCTCGCCTGCGGCAACACGAGGTCGCGCGCCACGACGATCCGCGAGCCGGCCGCCTCCGCGGCCGCGCCCAACGCCGCCCGGATATCCCGCGCCTCATGCTCGCTGCTCGCCTGCCAGATCACCCCGCGGCACAACCCCGAGGCCCTCGCCAACCGCAGATACGCGCTCTTCTTCGAGCGCTTCAGTGCGAGCGCGCCGGGCGAGAAGTCGCCGCGCGGCGCCACGATCACCGGCACGCCCCCGAGCCGCCCCACCCTGCGCGCAACGAGCGTGCTGCGACTCGTCCGCGCGAAGAAGCCGTTGAGGCAGACGACCCCAGGCCGCAGCTCCCCGATCAGGCGAGCGAGGCTGAGCGGGCGCATGCGGCCCGAAGGGAGGTAGCGGACCTCGGCCTTGCCGACACGCGCGACGCCCCCGGGCGCGAGAGCCGGGGTACGGCACGGCGTCGCCCCGATCGCGGTCGCCGGTCAGCACGACGAACTCGAACTCGTCGCCGAGCCGCTCGACGGTGGCCGCGACGGTCCGAACAGGGCCGCCTGTGCTGGTGCCTGGCAGGTAGTGATCGATCGCGATGACGACCCGTGGTCGCGCCGCGTTAGCTGCGTCCGGCCGCGGGTCGCGCCGCGGACGCGCGACCCAGCCCAGGTGTCGCAGGAGTTGACCGTTGGCCGGAGTCGGGGCGCCGACTCATTCAGCTCCGACAGCAGGCGCGGTGGAAGAGGGCGCGGGTGGCGTCGATCGCGTCGAGGGTCGGATGCGAACGCCCGGCCGAACGCCTCCGCCTTGCGCGCCCGCTCCTGGAACTCCTCGTCGCCCATGTTGACCACCTCGTCAAGGGCTGCAGCGGAAGCGCTGCGGCTCGCCGAGCGGGAACGTCCCAACCCACACCCTTCCGCTCCAGGTCCTTCCAGGGTGTCTGGTCGCTGACGAGCACCGGGCAGCCGGCGCAGAGCGCCTCCAGGATCACGTGGCCGAAGTTCTCGCCACCGGTGGGAAACAGGAAGAGGTGACTCTGGCGCGAAGACGCCATCGACGTCGTCCAGGCCCACGGTTGCCCCGGTACGCGGCGGTCACGGCGGGCGGCAGCGCGGCGATCGAGCGCCTGGCACTCCCGCCAATACGCGCCGTCGCTGATCGGTCCCCAGATGTCGAACGACACCCGGCCTCTCGCGCCGGCGAGGAGCTTGAGTGCTACGTCCAGGTTCTTCTTGCGGTCGATCCGGGACAGGAACACGACCGTCGCTTCGCCCGGAACCTTCGAAAGGTGCGCAGGCACCGCGCGCTCTGCCAGCCCTCGCGACGGGAGGTTGGGGACGACGGCGACCGAGGACGCCCCTGGCAACCCCGTGTGCGGACCGGCGCTCGGAGCCCGGGAACGGGAGGCTCAGGAAACCACCGCAGGATGTTTCTCGCCTCGTCTTCGCTGGTCGCGTGCCACGTCACCCCGGACTGGAGTTTGAAGAACCGGGCGAGCGCGAGGAAGAGTCTCTTCTTGAAGCTCTTGAGCGCCAGGGCCCGGGCCGAGCACGCCGCGGGGCGCGACGACCGTGGGCTCGGGTCGGGACCATGCCGAGCCTGCGCAGAAGAAGGACCTGGACCACCGAGGTCGCGAAGCAGCCGTTGAGGTAGACCGCATCATGAGGAGTGGCCGCAAGAAAACGCCGCCAGAACCGAAGTCCGCCGCCTCGCGCCGGTCGGTAGAACACGCTCGCCTTCCCCACCGGCTGCCACGCCCCGCTGCGAACACCAGGAAAGGCCTGATCGTCTCCAGGCCCCCGGTCGCGGGTCACGACCAGGAACTCGAACTCGTCGCCGAGCCAGTCCACCAGGTTGACGAGGCTGCGGACCATCCCACCGCCCTTCCGGCCCGGCAGGTACCAGTCGCTGACGACGAGGATCCTTGGCCGGTCGGGCTGGGCGACCCGATTCACGTCGGCGTCCTCGCCGAACGCGAGCCGCGTCAGCCGCTCGAGCACCCGATCGCGGGCGAAGCCGGCGGCGACCTCGGCGCGAAGGGTCGCCAGGCTCGTGCGCCGGCAGAGCGCCGGTCAGGAAGCGGGCCAGCAGCGTCCGCGATCGCCTCCGGCGACGAACCGTCGGCCAGCCAGGCGGGCTCGAAGGGCCGCAGCAGCTCCGGGATGGCGCCCACCGGCGCGGCGAGCACCGGCCGGCCGCACGCGAGCGATTCCAGCACCGGAAGGCCGAAGCACTCCAACTCCGAGGTCGGGAGCACGAAGGCGTCGGCGGCGCCGTACATCAAGGGCAGGTTCTCCTCGCCGATGAACCCCGGCAGACTGACGAACTGTCGCCGAGGTCCAGCTCGCCGACCAGCGCTTCGAGACGCCCGCGGAGCGGGCCGGAGCCGCCGACGACCAGGCGAAACGACGTGGCCAGCGGACCGCAGCATCGCGGCCGCCTGCTCGGACCAGGATCTCAGCCCCATCCGCGGCACCAGGCGGCGCACCGTGAGGAACACCGGCCGGTCGGCCGGCCAGCCGAGGCGGCGCTTGACCCGGTCGCGGTCCGCGATGATTCGAGAAGCGCTCGAGGTCCACCCACCCCGGGACGACGACCGTCCGTCACGGACCGCCGCGCCCGTGCAGCGTGCCGAGCAGCTCCCGCGTGTAGGCGGAGTCCGCCGTGACGAGGCTCGACCGGCGCAGCGTAGCGCGCTCCAGCCGCCCCAGCATCCGCGCCGCCACCGGAGGCGCAGCCGCTCCACGGTCCGCTCGCTCCCCGGCGGTCGCCTCGAACTCCAGCCGCACCGGGGAGTGCACCGAGTAGGCGGTGCGAGCGCCGGCCCCGAGGCGCGAGAGCGTCCCGCGGTACTGCAGGAGCGAGTGCCCGTGGATGAGGTCCACACCCTCCGCGAGGTGGCGCGCGAGACGCGCTCGCGTCAGCGCTGGTGGACGCCAGCACGCCGCGGATCGAACCTCCCGAATTCGCGGCGAGGGATAGCGCAGCACGCGCACGCCGCGATCCACAATCTGGTCCGGCTCCCCGTCCTGCTCGGCCCGGCAAACCATCCACACGTCGTGACCGCGGGCCGCCAGGAACACCGCCTCGTCGTAGGCGAGCCGGTCCGCGCCCGAGGCGTGGCTCGGGTAGTAGGCGCCGGCCGCGATCACGACGCGCACGGGCCCCCCGCCCCTTGGGTTGCGCTTCCCGCCATCACGCCGCCGTCCCCGCCTTGATTCCGAACTCCCCGAGCACCCGCAACGCGAGAAGGCGCGAGTCGGCGCCCCAGTCGCGGGGGCCGGCCGTCCGGCGCTCGCCTCCCAGCCACTCCATGACCGGGATGTGGAAGCCGGTCTTGGGCCGGCGGTAGATCGCCTCCGGCAACCCAGGCGCCACGCGGCGCGCGACCGCCGCCTTCCCGTCGCTGCGCGCCGGCTCGAAGCCGAGCGCGGCGACCCTCTCCCGCAGCGCGGGTCCACGAGCGGGACGCGCAGCTCGAGGGAGCTCGCCATCGAGGCCCAATCCGAATCGCGCAGCAACTGGTTCCGCATGTACTGGGTGGATTCCATCAGGTGCACGGCGCGCCACGCGGCTTCGCGGCCGGCCGGGCCCCGGCCGCCCGCGCCGTCGAGCAGCTTGCCCGCATCCGCGATCGCGTCGTAGGCGGCCAGGCCCTCCGCCACCGCGTCGCGCCCCAACAGCCCGGGAAGCTCCTCCGGCAAGAACAGCCCTTTGCGCAGGAAGTAGGCGCCGGGCAGGCTCCTCCCATACCGCAGGAGCCCTTGAAGCCGCGGCTGGCGCGGCCGCAACCGCCTCGAGAGGCGGGGCCACGCGGCCGCGAGGCCGGGGACCCGCCGCAGCAGCCGCACGCGCCCGGCCCAGCGCGGCACGTCGGCGAACGACGGGTAGGAGCCGAACAACTCGTCGCCGCCGAGGCCGGAGAGAGCGACCTTGAGACCGGCCGCGTGCGCGGCGCGGCTGACCACGAACGTGTTGAACCCGTCGATGCTCGGCTGGTCCATGGCGGCGATCGCTTGCGGCCAGAGGTCGAGGAACTCCTCCCGCTCAACCAGCCGTTCCACGTGGCGGGTCCCGAGCGCCCGCGCGACCTCGGCCGCCAGCGGCGCCTCGTCGAGCTCGCTTCCGGAGAAGCTCGCGAACCGTAGCGTGAACGTGACCGGGGGCTCCGGAAGAGGCGGGAGGCCAGGGCCGTGAGGAGCGCCGAGTCGAGGCCCGCCGAGCGGAACACCGCCACGGGCACGTCGGCGACCAGGTGGGCTCTCACGCTGTCCGTCAGGGCCTCCTGAATGGTCGGCCCGCGTCGCGGGGCCGGGGCCGGTCCAGTGATGGTAAGGCCGCGGCTCGCCGACCCGCCCCTCGTCGACGATCAGGTAGTGGCCCGAGGGGACGGCGCGGACCGCCCGGCGAAGCGTGAACGGCTCGGGGACCGAGCCCCAC
>CAWBLW010000012.1:0-140126 GCA_963789745.1 uncultured Acidobacteriota bacterium
CAGGGCGGCGACCAGGTGACGATCAGCGGTCAGGGTTTCGTGACGCCGCTCACCGTCAACTTCATCGTGTCGGGCACGCCGTACCCTGCGACCGTCACTGCGGTCGCCGCGGACGGCAGCTCGATCACGGCGCTCACGCCCCAGGTCCCTGCTTCCTCCGGCGACCAGCTCGCCAGCATTCAGGTGACGTTGACCGGGGTCGTGGCTCCGGGCGGCGGCCTCGTCTCGGCGACGCTCGCCAACGCCTTCACGTACACGTCTGTGTCGGATACGGGGATCCCGCAGCTCTTCAGCGTGGTTCCCAACTCCGGCTCGTCCAACGGCGGCGACATCATCACCCTCACCGGTAAGTACTTCACCGAGCCGCTGCAGGTGATCTTCGTCTTTGCCGGCGCCACCGTGCCGGGGCAGGTGACTTCGGTCCAGCACGGGGCTGACGGCATCGACGTCGCCCAGGTCGTGACGCCGAAGGTCACGATCGCGGCGACGGACCACCGTGAACATCACGATCACGAACATGGTCGGCAGCGCCTCGAGCAAGAGCGCCACCTTCAATAATGTCTTCACCTTCACGCCTCCGGTATCGGGTCCGCCCGTGATCTACTACATCTCGCCGAGCTACGGGTCCGTCGCCGGCAACGACACCGTGACGATCTTCGGCACGAACTTCGCGGCTCCGGCATCGGTGACGATCGGCTCGACGAGCGAGATCGTGCAGAGCATCTCCGGCGACGGCACCTCGATCACGATCCTCACCCGTGCGGTCGGCGGCACCGTCCCGACCACGGCTCAGGACGTGACGGTCACCACGGCGCAGGGCACCGCGACGCTGTCCGCGGCGTTCACCTATCTCGAGGGACAGACCCCGACGCTCTACGTCCTCACCCCGAACATCGGCCCGCTCGAGGGCGGCACCCGCGTGACGATCACGGGCTCTGGGTTCCAGTACCCCGTGCAGGTCCTATTCACCACCGACAAGGGTGCATTGCAGGCCCAGGTGGTGTCGAACAACTTCAACCAGGTTGTCTGCATCTCGCCGAACATCACGCCGAGCCAGCCGACCACCCCGACGACGGCGAACGTCACCGTGACCAACCTACTCCAAGCCGGGGGGACCCCAAGGTCTCCAACGCACTCCCGTTCCAGTACGGCCAGGCGATGTTCATCTCCGGCATCACGCCGGCGCAGGGCCCGGCGGACGCGGCCACCACCGTGACCATCACCGGCCAGGGGTTCGTCGGGCCGGTGAGCGTCACCACCAACATCGCAAGCGTGCCGACGTGGACCGTCCTGTCGGTCGCGGGCACCCAGATCGTCGCTCAGGCGTTGCCGATCCCCGACAACAACCGCACCTGCACCGACCAGTCGGCGACGATCACAGTCACCAACCTCGACTCCAACCTCAAGTCCGACCCAACCGGGACGTTCACCTACAGCGCGGTGCGCCCGCTCATCACCTCGGTGCAGATCGGCGGCGGCAGCAACGTCGTGACGTGCACCGCGGTAACCGGCGGCAGCACGGTGACCATCAAGGGGTCGGGATTCGTGGGCCCGACGGCGAACGTCAGCTTCCAGTACATTGGTCCGGTCGTCGGCACCGTCGTGGACGCCAACACCATCACCGTGAACCTTCCGGATCTCAGCACCATCAATCTGCAGCAGGTTCCCTGCAACGGCGGGACCGGCCTCCAATTCGTCCAGACGGCGGTCGGCGTCAGCGTGACCAACGTGAATAGCGGCTGTTCCAATACTCTTCCCAACGCGATCCTGATCGACCCCCCGTGTAGCAATCCCTGCGTTGCTCCTCCAACGCCAACGCCAACGCCAACAGCGACGCCAACAGCGACACCGACACCGACACCGACAGCGACACCGACGCCATAACCGTAACCTCTGCAACAATGTGGCAAGGCCGCGGCAAACGCCGCGGCCTTTTCGCGTGTGCGCCCAGCATATGATGGGGCCAGGCTTGCGTCGTTGCGTTCTTGCCAAGCGCCACGGCGGGCGGGGGCGAGCCCCGCCCCTACACCCGAATTCGGCATGGTGGGGCAAGCGCCCCCGTCTCGATCGTGTGGGGAACAACCGCCGGGCGCGTGGCTACGGTTCGTCTGTGTAGGGGCGGCCCTTGGGGCCGCCCGCGGGTCGACGAGGACGCCGGAGCCGCGCGGGCGGGGGCGAGCCCCGCCCCTACACCCGAATTCGGCATCGGTAGGGCAAGCGCCGGCCGTCCCGATCGTGTGTGGGGCGACCGCCGGTCGCGGGGCCACCATTCGTCTATGTACGGGCGGCCCTTGCGGCCGCCCGCGAGTCGACGAGGACGACGCCGGAGCCGCGCGGGCGGGGGCGAGCCCCGCCCCTACACCCGAATTCGGCATGGTGGGGCACGCGCCGCCCGTCTCGATCGTGTGTGGGGCGACCGCCGGTCGCGTGGCCACCATTCGTCTATGTAGGGGCGGCCCTTGCGGCCGCCCGCGGGTCGACCAGGACGACGCCGGAGCCGCGCGGGCGGGGGCGAGCCCCGCCCCTACACCGGACGACGCCACATCGGGGTGGGAGATGCGCTCCTTGACGCCCTCGTGCGGTAATGCCATCATGCCGCATGAAAGGAGGCACGGACCGCATGAGCAGCATCAAGACAATCGGCGCGAGCGGGCAGATCGCCCTCGGCAAGGAGTACGCCGGGCGCCACGTCGTTGTCGAGGAACTCGAAGCCGGCGTCTGGGTCGTGAAGCTCGGCGACTTCGTTCCCGACAACGAGCGTTGGCTCCACACCGCGCGGGTCAGCGAAGCGTTGGACGAGGCCGTGGCCTGGGCGGGCGCGGCCCCGCCTGCGCCTTCCGACGTCAAGAGGCTTTCGCGGCGCGGCAAGCGATGAGCGAGCCGGCGCCCGTGCGCCTCGACCTCAACAGCCCGGTCTTCCAGCGTCAGCTCTTCGCATTGTCGAAGGACGGCCAGACCGCCGTGCTCAACGCGCTGCGCAAGCTCGCCGGCATGTCATGGCAGCAGGTCTACGCCGACACCGGTCTGCGCTGGGAAGCGATCCTGTCTCGTTTCGGGCCGCGCGGTGGTCGCCTCTACTCGCTGCGAATCGGGCGCAGCTTCCGCGGCGTTGCGTACCGGGAGGGCGAGTGGCTGCGCCTCCTCACCCTCCACCCGGACCACGACACCGCGTACCGGTAACCCGGCCCACGTTGGGAGCACGCTCTGGGCCCGCGGCTCGGGGATATCTCGGGTCAGACCGGCGTTGTTGCGTCCTTGCGAAGCGCGCGGCGGGCGGGGGCAAGCCCCGCCCCTACACCCGAATTCGGCATGGTGGGGCAAGCGCCCCCCGTGTCGATCGTGTGGGGGGCGACCGCCGGGCGCGTGGCCACCGTTCGTCTGTGTAGGGGCGGCCCTTGCGGCCGCCCGCGGGTCGACGATGACGACGCCGGAGCCACGGCGGGCGGGATTGGTACCAGATTGGTACCACGTCCGCGCGTGTTGACATTATTGACTGGTATTGGGGTCAGGCTGGCATTGTTGCGTTATTGCCAAGCGCCTCGCGGGCGGGGACAAGCCCCGCCCCTACACCCGCTGGCGTCACGCTTCTCCACGGACCATGGACCACGGACCACGGACCACGCCTTTGGGCTGGAGGCTCGGGCCGCGCCCCCAGGGGACGTCCCGTTCACTCCTCGAGCGCGGCGCGGATCTCGCGGGCCAGGGACGCCAGGTCGAACGGCTTCTGCAGGAAGCGGACACGCCCGGTGAAGGCCCCGCGCCGCACGGCCTCGTCCTGGGCGTAGCCGGACATCAGGATCACCTTGAGCTTGGGCCAGCGGTCCTCCAGCCCGCGCGCGAGGTCGTTGCCCGCGACCCCGGGCAGCATCAGGTCGGTGAGCAGCACGTCGAACCCCGGATCCTGCGGAAGCAGCCCCGCCTCCTCGCCGCTCCTGACCGCCACCACGTCGTACTCGAGCATCTGGAGGATCTCGACCAAGCCCTGCCGCGCCCCGTCCTCGTCCTCGACCACCAGCACCCGCTCGCCATGCCCGGCCGGCGTCGCGGACGGGTCTACGACCGGGGTGGGCACGATGGGGTGTTCGCCCGAGCCCGCTCGCGGGAGCGTGACGCGGAACGAGGTGCCGCCACCGGGGAGGGCCTCGAACGTCACCTTGCCGCCGTGTTGCGTCACGATGCCGTGCACCACCGAGAGCCCGAGCCCCGTTCCCTTGCCCTTGGTGGTGAAGAACGGCTCGAAGATCCGCTCGCGGACCTCGTCCGGGATGCCGCCCCCGGTGTCGTCCGCGGCAAACCACACCCAGTCCTCCCCCTCGCGGCCGGAGCGGATGGTCAGGCGACCCCCGCCGGGCATGGCCTCCACGGCGTTGACCACCAGGTTCATGAGGACCTGGTCGATCTGGCCGCGGTCCGCGGTCACGGGCAGCGATTCGCCGGCGAGGTCCATGCGGTAGCCGATGTTGGCGCGGATGAGGCGGCCGAGGAACGTGGCCGCGCCACGGATGCCGGCGTTGAGGTCGAACTGCTCCGGTTTCGCCGTTTCGCGCTTGCCGAAGAGCAGGAGTTGGCGAGTCAGGGTCGACCCGCGGCGGATCTGGGCCTCCAGTTCTGCCATCGTCGCTGCCATTCGGTCGGCATCGGCGTGCCGGCCGCGAACGACCTCGACCTGGTTGAGCATCCCCTGCAACAGGTTGTTGAAGTCGTGCGCCACGCCGCCCGCAAGGATGCCGACCGCCTCCATCTTCTGAGACTGGCGAAGCTGATCCTGGAGCGTCACCTCCTGCGTGACGTCCCGCTTGACCACGACGAAGTTCACGATCGTCCCGGTGTCGTCCCGGATCGGCGAGATGGCGGCCTCCTCTGTGTAGAGGCTGCCATCCTTGCGCCGGTTGACGAAGCGGCCATGCCAGTTCTCACTGTGGGTGATCGTCTGCCAGAGCCTCGCGTAGTAGGCGTCGTCGTGCTCGCCGGTCCTGAGCATGTTGAGCTCATGGCCGATCGCCTCTTCGCGCGTGTAGCCGCTGGTGCGCTCGAACGCCGGGTTGGCGTACTCGATCCGGCCCTCGGTGTCGGTGATCACCATCGTCTCGGAGGCTTGTTCGACCGCGGCAACCAGCCGCCGCCGCTCCTCCTCGCCGCGTCGCTGCGCGGTGACGTCCTCGACAATGCCTTCGTAGTAGACACTTCTTCCGTCGGCGTCCCGGATCTGGCGCGCGGTGTGCCGTAGGTACGCCCGCCGGCCATCCTTCGTGGTCCAGGTGGTCTCGAAGTCCCTGACTTCGCCCACGCGCTCGATCGCGGCCTTGAATAGATGGCGCGGATACTCGGGCTGGAAACCCGTGTCTTCCAGGTTCAGCGACCCCACCTCGTCCATCGAGGCATAACCCAGCATCTGCAGGAGCGCAGGGTTCGCGACCAGGATGCGTCCGTCCGGTGTGGTGCGGTAGATGCCGAGCGGCGACTGCTCGAACAGGCTGCGATACCGCTCCTCGCTTTCCCGCAGGGCCGCCTCGGCACGCTTCCGCTCGGTGATATCGCGCGTGACACCGAGAACGCTGGTCACCTGTCCGCTCCCATCGCACAGTGCAGTGGCCACGACCTCGGTCCGCACGACGCCGCCGTCCTTGGTCGGCATGTCGGCTTCTATCGTGCTGGTCCGGGCCGATTGGTCCCCGGCGGCTAGCGCCGCGAGGGACGCGGCGAGGTGTGCTACGACGCGGTGCAACGAATCCGGCGTCAGGCCGGCCGCGAACGGCTGTGCCAGCACCTCTTCCGCGGTGAATCCGCGCAGCCTCTCGACGGAAGGGCTCACGTAGGTGAAACGGAGGGTCGCGATATCGAGCGTCCAAATGACGTCGGCGGTGTTCTCCGCGATCAAGCGATAGCGCTCCTCGCTCTCCCGGAGCGCCTCCTCGGCATCCTTGCGCTCGGTGACGTCGTCGTACACACCGAGCAGTCCGAAGACTTCACCGTCGGCCTTCATCAGCGGTACCTTGCTCGTGCTCAGCCAGATCGTGTTGCCGGCCGGTGTGGTTTGCGGTTCCGTTATGTTCATCTTGGGATGGCCGGACGCCATGACCTGTCGGTCATCCGCTCTGTAGAGCTCCGCCTGTTCTCTCCACACCATGGCGAAATCGTCCTTGCCCACGACCTGCCCGGGATCGCTGAAACCTGCGTTGTTGGCGAAGTTGCTGTTGCAGCCCAGGTAGCGGAGATCTCTGTCCTTCCAGAAGACGCGAGCGGGTATCGATTCGATGATCATTCGAAGCATGGTCCGGGATTGCTCGAGCTGCCGAAGTGTCTCCGTCAGCTCCCGGTTCTTCTCGGACAGAGCCTCTGCGGCCCGCTTGCGCTCGGTGACGTCCTCGATCGTCGCGATGGTGCGGATCGGGTGGCCGCTCGGGTCACGGATGACCGTCATGTTGACGTTCACCCAGACCACCGAACCGTCCTTGCGGATATACCGCTTCTCCAAGCGATAGTCCGCCGCCTCGCCGCGCACGACGCGCTCGAACAGCTCCGCATCCTCCTGCCGGTCGTCCGGATGCGTGATGTCGGGAATCCGCAACCCGAGAAGCTCCTCGGCGGTGTATCCGGTGATGGCGCTGAACTTCTGGTTCACGCGCAGCCACCGGCCCGTACTCGGGTCCGCCTGCGCGATTCCGATCGAAGCCAGTTCGAACATCGCGCGGAGTTCGCTCTCGCTTCGGAGGAGCGCAGCCTCGGTGCGCTTGCGCTCGGTGACGTCGCGGGCCACCGTGTGCATGTAGCTGGCGCCGCCGATGACGACGCGGCGGTTGTTGAACTCGGCGTCGACCTTGCGTCCGTCCTTGCGCCGGATCCTCGCCTCGCTGACGAACTCCTCTCCGGCGAGGATGCGGTCGTGGAACGCCTCGTAGGCGAGGAGGTCCACGTCTTCGTGGAGGTCGGGGATGCGCATGCGCAGGAGTTCGTCGCGCGAGTAGCCGCTCAGCTCGCACGCCGCGCCGTTCACCGCCGTGAAGCGGGACCGAGCGTCGCTGATGAACATTGCGTCGCGAGAGCCCTCGAAGATCGCCTCCTGCCAGGCCAGCGACCTTCTGACCTCCTCCTCGCTCCGCCGGCGCTCGGCGATCTCCGCCTGCAAGGCCGCGTTGGCCGCCGCCAGCTCCGCGGTCCGCTCGGCGACCCGGCGCTCGAGCGCCTCCCCCGCGTGCTTGATCGTGGTGATGTCGCGAGCGTCGGCGATCACCGCGGCGACGCTTCGATCGGCGGCGAGCTCGGGCACCAGGAGCCAGTCGATCCAGATGTGCGTGGGCAGTTCGAACTCGACGTGCTGGGTCCGACCGGTGGCGAAGACGCTGGCGATCGCCCCCTCCCACAACTCGCACAGCACCTGCGGGAAACCCAGCTGGCGGTACGTCTTGCCGATGAAGTCGCGGGCCGGGATGCCGGTCATCGCCAGGACCGCCCCGTTGGCGTAGAGGTGGCGGCCGTCCCGGTCGAAGCGCATGATCACGTCGGGGGAGTTCTCCGCCAGCGCGCGGAAGCGCTCTTCGCTCTCCCGCAGCGCCGCCAGCGTCCGCTCGAGCGCCGCGGTCCTGGCGGCCACCTGCGTCTCGAGGTCGGCCCGCGCGGCGTTCATCGCCTCCAGGGCCCGGTGCTGCTCGCTGACGTCCCGCACCACCAGCACGGCCTGGTCGGCCGCATAGGGGACGAGGTGCGCCTCGAACCTCTTCTCGCCGGAGGGGACCGCCAGCGGGTATTCGACGGTCGTGGCGACTCGCTGCGCGATCGTCGCCGCGATCGCATCCGCCACCTGACGCCCGACCGCCTCGGGCAGCAGTTCGGCCATTCGCTTGCCGAAGTACCGTTCCGGCGGCATATGGAGGTCATCCGCCCGCCCCGGCCGGAAGTCGACGATCGTTCCGTCGGCCGTGACCCTGAAGTACAGGGCAGGCACGGACCAGAAGATGCTCTTGAGGTCCGCGTCCGCGCGCGGAGGGCCGTCCGTCGTCGTCATGCGCTGGCGCTCCCGTGTCTCCTTCTGCGGCAGATTTTTTACAGTATAGCGCGAGGGCACCCCAGCCGGCGCCGCCTCGCTCGCGATCGAGGATGGGCGGCAGGCCACCCTCGCCGACGTCGAAGGTATTGGGGTCAGGTTTCTTGGGTCACGCGTGCGTTGTCGGGTTCGCGCGCAGCGCGGGACCGGCGCCGCCGGCCTCCCGCCGACGTGGTGGCTCCAACGGGTGGCCAGCGGGCCGGCAAGCCCGCTGGCGAGCCGACGTCACCCGGTTGGGCTTTCGCCGCCGCGGTCCGCGGGACCTCGATTCGGTATAGAATGCCCCGATGACTGTGAACACGCGCAGGATCGCCGACCTGCAGCGGGAGCTGGCGGCCAACCCCGGGTCGCGGCAGTTCTACCAGCTGGGCGAGTTGCTGCGCCGCGACGGCCACGCCGCCGAGGCCGCGGACGCGCTGCGGGCGGGCTTGGCGCACCACCCGCGCTACGTCGCCGCCTGGGTCTCCCTCGGGCGCGCCTGTATCGAGGCCGGGGAGTCCACCGAGGCGGTGAACGGCCTGCGCGAGGCACTCGCGCTCGACCCCGGCAATCCCGTGGCCTGGCGGCTGCTGGGCGAGGCGTACCTGGCGCTCGGCCAGCGCCCGCGCGCGCTCGAGGCGATGGCGCGCTGCCTCGAGCTGGTTCCGGGGGACGCGGTGCTGCAGGCCGCGGTGGATGCCCTCTCGAGCGACGCGGCCGCCCCCGAGCCCGAGGCGCCGCCGTTCCCGGTGCCCCCTGCCGAGGAGCCGTTCGGAGGGGGTGCGCCCGCGCCGGCCGTGGAGGCGGCGGCGGCGTCCCCGGCCGAGACAGCCGCGCCGTTTGCCCAAGCCGCGCCCGCACCTGCCGTCGAGCCGTCGGAGACCCGCACCGCCGTGGCTCGGCCCGAGGAGTTCACGGCTGGCGCCGCGGCGGCAGCCGAGCCGCCGGCACTGGCGGCGGTGGTGGAGCCGGCCTCGGCGCCGCTGGTGGGTTTCGGGTTCGAGCCCGAAGCGCCGGCCGCGCCGGTCGCGCCGGCCGCGGTCGAGTCGCCGGCGCCGGAAGCGGCACTCGAGGAGGCGTTCCCGGCGCCGGTCGGTACCGGGTCCTCGCAAGCGCCGCCCGAGGCGCTTCCGGCCGAGCCGGCCGCGGCGCCCCCGGTTCCGGAGGCGTCTCCCGATTCGGACCTGTTCACCGTGCCCGAGACCGACCAGGCGCCGGCGCTGCTCCAGGCCGTGTTGCAGGCCTCGGCCGCGCAGGCCTCCGACGAGCCGATCCAGCCGCCCGCGTCGTTGACGCTGGCCCGGTTGTACGTCCAGCAGCAGGCGCTCGGCGAGGCCGTGGCCGTGCTCGAGAGGCTGCTCCAGCGCGAGCCCGCCAACGTCGAGGCGGGGGATCTGCTGGCTCTGGTGCGGGACATGATGGTGCCGCTGCCCGAAGAGCCGCCTCCGCTCGCCCCGCGCGAGCGCAAGATCGCGGCGTTGCAGCGCTGGCTGGCGTCGCTTACACTTGGCCAGGAACGAGCGCAGCCATGACCTTTGAAAGCGCCTTGACCGGCGTCAGGGAGTGTGCCGGCGTATCGGTGATGGTGATCGCCGACCGCGACGGGATCCCCGTGACCAGCTGGGCCGAGCGGCCGGACGAGGTCGAGGAGCTGATCGCCGAGTTCTCGACGTTCCTGCGTGACGTCACCTCGGCGAACCGCGAGCTGCAGCTCGGCGCCCTCGACCAGGTCACGGTTGCGGCCGAGCGCAAGGTCGTGCTGATCACCAGCATCACCGACGCGTACTTCCTACTGACCGTCGTGGGCCGTGACGGCAACCCGGGCAAGGCGCGCTTCGCGAGTCGCCTCGCGGCCCACCGCCTGCGCCACGAGTTCGTCTGAGAGGATGGGGATGTTCACTTTTTCCGAGCTGTGCGAGTTGATTCGAATCGTCTCCGAAACCAGGATTGGCGGCCTCGAGATCGAAAAGGACGGGGAGCGGGTGCGTGTGGACGGGGTTCCGTCGTCCCCGCAGCTCGATCCCCACCTCGGGGCGCCGCTGCTCCCGCCGCAGTTCGCCGCGGCGAGCCAGATGGCGAGCGGTCCGGGGCTGCCGGGCGGCGACACCGCGGCGCGGGCTGCGCATGGCGCCGTCGCGCCGGCCGAGGACGACGGCCTCTCGTTCGTTACGTCGCCGATCGTCGGCACCTTCTACGCGGCCCCGAGCCCCGACGCCGAACCCTACGTGAAGATCGGCGACTTCGTGCAGAAGGGCCAGGTGCTGTGCATCGTCGAGGCGATGAAGCTGATGAACGAGATCGAGGCGGACGTCTCGGGGCTCCTCGTGCGCCGGTTCCCGGAGAACGCGCAGCCGGTGGAGTTCGGGGAGCGCCTGTTCGGGATCCGGCCGTCCTAGCCAGCCATGATTTCCAAGGTCCTGATCGCGAACCGCGGGGAGATCGCCCTGCGAATCATCGCCGCGTGCCGCGAGGCCGGCGTCGCGACCGTGGCGGTGCATTCCGAGGTTGACCGCGAGGCGCTCCACGTACGCATGGCCGACGAGTCCGTGTGCATCGGGCCGGCGTCCGCCGCCGCCTCGTACCTCAACATCACGGCGGTGATCGCCGCCGCCGAGATCACCGGCGCCGACGCGCTCCACCCCGGGTACGGCTTCCTCGCGGAGAACGCACACTTCGCCGAGGTGGTGCAGGAGTGCGGCATGGTCTGGATCGGGCCGCCGCCGGAGGCGATCCGGGCGATGGGGGACAAGGCCAACGCCCGGAAGACCGTCATCGCGCGCGGCGTGCCGGTGCTCCCCGGCTCCTCCGAGCCGCTCGCCTCCCGCGAGGAGGCGGTCGCGCTCGCCGAGAGCGTGGGGTTCCCGGTGATTCTCAAGGCGTCCGCCGGCGGCGGCGGCAAGGGAATGCGGGTGGCGCGCGACCCGCGCGAGCTGCGCCAGGTCTTCGACACGGCGCGGCACGAGGCGGAGCGGGCGTTCGGGTCGGGCGACGTCTACCTCGAGAAGTACCTCACCGAGCCCCGGCACATCGAGATCCAGGTGATCGGCGACGCGCACGGCAGGGTGGTGGCGCTCGGCGAGCGCGAGTGCTCGATCCAGCGCCGCCACCAGAAGCTGCTCGAAGAGGCCCCTTCGGTCGCCGTGGACGCCGCGCTGCGCGAGCAGATGTGCGCGGCCGCGGTGGAGGCCGCCGTCGCGGTCGGCTACACGAGCGCGGGCACCGTGGAGTTCCTCTACGACGACGGCCAGTTCTTCTTCATGGAGATGAACACCCGCATCCAGGTCGAGCACCCGGTGACCGAGGAGGTGACGGGCGTGGACCTGGTGCTCGAACAGCTCAGGGTGGCGAACGGTCAGCCGTTGTCGATCCGCCGCCGCCCGGCCATCCGGGGGCACGCGATCGAGTGCCGCGTCAACGCCGAGGACCCGGTGACGTTCGCGCCATCCCCCGGCGAGATCACGGAGCTGGCGTTCCCGGTCGGACCCGGGGTGCGGATCGACACCCACATCTACCGCGGCTACCGCGTCCCGCCCAACTACGACTCGCTGCTCGCCAAGGTCATCGTCCACGGCGCGGACCGGCGCGAGGCGATCCGGCGGGCGAAGCGGGCGCTCTCGATGTTCACGATCGGCGGCGTGCGAACCTCGATCCCGCTCCACCTCAGGATCCTCGAGGAGCCCGACTTCGTCGAGGGCAGGCTCTCGACCCGCTTCATGGAGCGGTTCGCGACCCGTGAGTAGCGCCGGCATGGAAGGCGGGGCGCGTGCGAGTGTTCCTCATCGGGTTCATGGGCGCGGGGAAGACCGCGACGGGCCGGGCGCTGGCGTGCCGCGCCGGGACGCTGTTCCTGGACCTCGACGCCCGGGTGGAGGCGAGCCTGCGGACGAGCGTGGCGCGGGCCTTCAGCGAGCGCGGGGAAGGGGCCTTCAGGGCCGAGGAGGCGCGCCAGCTGGCGGCGTGCGCCCGCTTCGCGGCGTGCGTCGTCGCCACCGGGGGGGGCACGTTCGTGCAGCCCGGCAACCGTGAGCTGATCCGCCGAGCCGGCGTCTCCGTCTTCCTGGACGTGCCCTGGGGCGAGATCACGCGCCGCCTGCCGGGGAAGCGAGGCGAGCGGCCGCTGTTCGACTCCCCCGAGCGGGCGTTCGAGCTCTACTCCGAGCGGCTGCCGCACTATCGCGCCGCCGACCTGACGATCCGGCCGGAGCCCGGGGAGGACGCCGAGGCGCTCGCCGGGCGGCTCGCCATGCTGCTCGAGGGGCGCCAGTGATCCCGCGACGTCCTCGCCCGCCCCGCCGTCGCGCCCCGTACCGTTCTGATGTAGGGGCGGGGCTTGCCCCCGCCCGCCGCACTCCACGTGTCTGCGTTCACGCACCCGCGGGCGGCCGCAAGGGCCGCCCCTACGCAGAGACGCAACGACCACCGATCCGGGAAGCGGCATGAAGTACCTCGTCATCTCGGACATCCACGGCAACCTGGAGGCGTTCCGGGCGGTGCTCGCCCACGCCGCCCGCAAGCGCCGGGACGCCGTGCTCTTCCTCGGCGACGCGGTGGGCTACGGCGCGGCGCCGAACCAGGTCATCGAGCGCCTCCGGCGCATGGGGGCGGCGGTGATCTCGGTGCGCGGCAACCACGACCGCGTCGTGCTGGACCCGGCCCAGGGGGCGGTGTTCTTCAACCCCCACGCCCGGCGCGCCGCGCTGTGGACCGCCGAGGTGCTGACGCCGGTGAACCGGCGCTACCTCGACGCGCTGCCGGTGGGCCCGAGGAACGTCGAGGCGGACCTCGCGATCTGCCACGGCTCGCCGAGCGACGAGGACGAGTACCTGTTCGACGAGGGCGAGGCGCAAGGGGCGTTCGCGGCGATCAAGGCGAGCGTGACGTTCTTCGGCCACTCGCACGTGCCGTGCATGTTCGAGCAGAGCAACGTGGACGGGCGCGAGAGCCTGGTCGGCGTCCTGCTGCGGGGGAACCGGGTCGTCATCGACCTCGATCCCGCGCGCCGCTACCTCGTCAACCCGGGTTCGGTGGGACAGCCGCGCGATCGCGACCCGCGCGCCTCGTACGGCATGTACGATTCGGACGTCCGCCGCTTCACGCTCTACCGGGTGGCGTACGACGTCGAGGGGGCGAGGCGGAGGATCCTGGGCGCGGGGTTGCCGCAGGTCCTGGCGGAGCGGTTGGTCCACGGCGCCTAGCGAGGGCGCCGCCGATAGCGGACCACAATCCTGGCGGGGGGTCCCGCGGCCGCTCCACCGCCCGCCCGGCCGCTCTCGACCCCCCGAGCCCCCCGCGAGCCGCGGCCCAGCCGCGTGTCGATCCTGGCGGGGGGTCCCGCGGCCGCTCCACCGCCCGCCCGGCCGCTCTCGACCCCCCGAGCCCCCCGCGAGCCGCGGCCCAGCCGCGTGTCGATCCTGGCGGGGGGTCCCGCGGCCGCTCCACCGCCCGCCCGGCCGCTCTCGACCCCCCGAGCCCCCCGCGAGCCGCGGCCCAGCCGCGTCTCGCCCGGCGTTGTCGGGCTGCGGCGGTTCGGATCCTCATGTGGCCTCCGGCCACACTCCGGTCCGACCGCCTTGCCCTCCTAGCATCTGGCCCACTCTCGGCTGCGCGGCTACACGCCCCAAGCTGCGGCGCCCTTCCTGTCGGTGTCGTTAGTTCTGATGTGGGGCGCGCCCGCCGGGCGCGCTTCTTTGTCTTCGGGAGAGGCGTTTGGGGCTGCGCGGCCTGCGGCCGGCGCAGTCGGCTCCGACCAACGACCACGTCGCTGCTGTGGGGCGCGCCTGCCGGGCGCGCATGTTGGCATTCCGTGTTCGGCTGCGGTGTTGGCCTTCTCGGACCACGGACCACGGACCACGGACCACGGACCACGGACCACCGGCCACCGGCCACCGGCCACGTCTCTGCCGTGCCCGTCAGTGGCGGCGGCGCGGGGAATCAGCGAGAATAGGGGAGATTGAGAGGACGCCGCAGCCGTGACGGACGAGAACCGAGTCGAGACGACGGACGGACGCCACTGCTTCCGCTGCGGGCGCGATCTCGGTCCGCTCGGCGAGTGGAAGAAGATGGACACCGAGGCGGGACCGATCTGCTACGCGTGCTTCAACGAAGCGGCTGCCACCGAGCGCGCCCCGGAGCGCCCGCAATGATCGGCGCGGCGCCGCGGACGAGGCGCGCCGCGGTTCGCCATCCGGCACTGGCAGCGGTCCTGCTCGCGGCTGCCGCTCTCTGGCCGTCGCTTGCGCCGGCCGCGGCGCCGGCCGCCGCGGGCCCGCAAGCGCGGGCACGGTTGCTGGCGCTGGCCGATGCCCGCCGCTTCGATCAGCCCGCACTCGCGGCGCTGGCGGCGGACGGGGACCCGGCGGTCCGCGCCGGGACCGCCGCCGTCCTCGGCCTGCTCGCGAATTCAGACGCGGTTCCACTGGTGGCGCGGCTGGCCCGCGACCCGTACGCCAGCGTCCGCGCTGCTGCAGCGGCGGCGGCCGGCCGCCTCGCTGCGACCCTGCCGGCGCGAGCGCGCGAGCGCGAGGCGCTCGGGGGCGAGCTCCGCCGCCTGCTGCAGGATCCCGCGCCCGACGTCCGTGCGGCCGCGGCCTGGGGCGCCGGAAGGGCCGTTTGCCCCGAGTGCGACCTCTGGCTGCTGCAGCGGCTGGGCCGGGAGAGGGCCCCGGCGGTGCAGGCCGCGATCCTGCAGGAGCTGTGGCGGTTCCCCGGCACGTTGTGGATCAAGCGCGCCACCAGGCAGGTGACGAGCCGCGATCCTGGCGTGCGCTACGCGGCGGCGTGGTCGCTCGCGCGCTCCGGCCGGCCCGAGGCGGTGGCCGGCCTGCGCCGGGCCTGCCGCGACGCCGACCCGTTGGTGCGCATGGCGGCGTTGGAAGGCGCCCGCCGCGCCGCCCCGGGGGCGCTCTGGGGCGAACTGCTCGCGGGGGTGGCCGATGTCGACGCCCGGGTCCGCATCGCGGCGATGGAGGGCCTCGCGAACGCGATCGACCGGGAGCCGGCGCGCAAGCTGTCGCAAGAGGCGGTGGCGGCGGTCGCGCGCGCGCTTGCCGACGCCGACCCGAGGAGGGTGCAGGCAAGGGTCGTGGCGGTGCGGCTGGCGGGGGCCGCGCGCTGCTGCGCGGCGCAGCTGCAAGCGATCGTAGCCGCAGGGGAGCCGTGGGTCGCCGGCGAGGCGCTGGCGGCCCTCGCGCGGATCGGCGCGCCGGGGAGCGACGCCATCGTGCGCGCGTGGCTCGCCTCCTCCGAGCTGCCGAAGCGCTTGGCCGCGGTGCGGGCGCTGGGACAGATGGGCAACGGCCAGCCTGCGCTTCTAACTGCGCTGGCCGACCCGGTTGCGGCGGTGCGGCTCGCGGCGGTCGAGGCGCTGCGCGCCGGCGCCGGGGCTGCGGTCACGCCGGCGATCGCACTGCGACTTGCGGATGGGGACCCGGTCGTGCGGGCGGCGGCGGTCGAGGCCCTGGCCGGGCGAAAGGCTTCACCGCCCGAGCCGGAGCTGTTGCGGCTGCTCGCCCACGAACGTGGGGCGGCGGCGCCGGATGCGGCTGTGGCGCTGATCGGCGAGCTCGGCGGTCGGAAGGACCTGTCCAACGGCACCCGGGAGGTGCTCGAGGGCCTGACCGGATCGCCGGAAGGCGTCGTCGCGCGGGCCGCGTGGCAGGTCCTTGCCGCGCACGGCGTGCGGCGGCCGCTGCCGGAGGTGAAGACCGGCGAGGACCCCGCGTTCTACCGCGAGGTGGTCCGCTGGGCCGGTTCGCCCCGGTGGCTCGAGGTCGTGACGGTGCGCGGCACGTTGCAGATCGCGCTCGATACCTCGAGCGCCCCCCTGGCGTGCTTCCGCCTCGCCGCTCTGGCTGGCAGGAAGTTCTTCGACGGGCTCACGTTCCATCGTGTCGAGCCGGACTTCGTGGTGCAGGGCGGTGACCCGCGTGGCGATGGTTGGGGCGGGCCGGGGTTCGTGATGCGCGACGAACTCTCGCTGGCGCCGTTCGCCGCAGGGGCGGTGGGAATCGCGCTCTCCGGGCCGGACACCGGCGGCTCGCAGCTCTTCGTCACCCTGGCGCCCCGCCCGCACCTGCTCGGGCGCTACCCGCACGTCGGAACGGTCGCGGCCGGCTTCGACGTCGCCACCCGCCTGCGGGTCGGCGACCGCATCCTCCGGGCCAGTGCGGGCGAGGGTCCGCTGCCGCGGTACGTCCCGGTATGGTACGGGGTACTCGACCCGGCGCGGCTCGAGCGCGAGATCCCGGGCTGGCACGAGGAGGAGGCGGCGTACCGGCCGCAGGCGAAGTGGCTTAAACTGCTGCGATCGGCAAAGGTGCGCTACGGGCTCGTGGTGGCGATGGGCACTTGGTGCCCCGACTCGCGGGAGCAGGTCCCCCGCCTCGAGGCGGTGCTGGCGGCGCTCGGGAAGGCGTCGCCGTTCGACGCGCCGCGCCTGGTGGGCGTGGACCGCAGCAAGGCCGCGGACCCGGCCTCGTTCCCGTTCGGCCCGGTCGAGTTGGTGCCCACCATCGTCGTGACCGCGGGAGGGGCGGAGGTCGGCAGGATCGTCGAGACGCCGAAGTCCGGCCGGGTCGAAGAGGACCTCGCGCGCATCCTGGCGCCGATCGAGGGTTGGGAGATCCCCGCTGGCTGAGATCGCCGTCACGACGCCTCTTCCCGGCGGCGCGATCGCGCGCCTAGAGGAGCGTCACCGCGTTCGTGTGCGGCCGGCCGGTCCCGCGCTCGCCGGCCGCGACATGGTGGATTTCGTCGGCCAGGCCGACGCCCTGGTCTGCTTGATGGCCGACCGGGTCGCGGCGGAGGTGTTCGCGCTCTGCCCGCGGCTGAGGGTCGTGGCCAACTACGCAGTCGGCGTCAATAACGTGGACCTCGAAGCAGCGCGCATCTCGGGCGTCTGGGTGACCAACACCCCCGACGTCCTGACCGAAGCCACCGCGGACCTCGCCTGGGCGCTGATCCTCGCCGTCGCCCGTCGCGTCGGGGAGGGGGATGGGCTGGTCCGTAGCGGCGGGTTCACGGCTTGGAAGCCCGACCTGCTGTTGGGGACCGGCCTGCAGGGGAAGACGCTGGGGATCGTCGGCATGGGGCGGATCGGCGCCGCGGTGGCGCGGCGCGCGGTCGGGTTCGGAATGAAGATCGCGTATCACGGGCGGACGCCGAAACCGCCGGACGAAACCTCCGGCGCCGAGTTCGTGGCCGAGCTCGACGCGTTGCTGGCGCGCGCCGACGTGCTGTCGCTGCACTGCCCCCTGACACCCCAGACCAGGCGCCTGATCGACGAGCGGCGGCTCCGCCTGCTGCCGCGTGGCGCGATCCTCGTCAACACGAGCCGAGGCGAGGTCGTGGACGAGGAGGCGCTGGTGCGGGTGCTCGAGAGCGGCTCGCTTGGGGGCGCCGGCCTCGACGTCTACGAGCGCGAGCCCGAGGTCAACCCCGGCCTGCTCGAGCGCATGGACGTCGTGCTGCTTCCGCACCTCGGCTCGGCCACCAGGGACGCGCGAACGGCGATGGCGGAGCTGGTCGTGGACAACGTGCTCGCGGTCCTCGCGGGGAAGCCCCCGCTCACCCCCTCCGTGAAACCGTTGGTGCCGCGATCGTGATGCGGACCTGGTGAATGCGGCGCGCCGACGCCTCCGCGACCTCGAACGCCAGGCCGTCGACCTCGAAGCGGCTCCCCACCTCCGGAACGCGCCCTGCCAGCGCGAGCAGCAGCCCGGCAACCGAGGTGTAATCGGTCGCACTTTCGATCGGCCGGCCGGTGAGGCGCGCGAGGCGGCCGAGGGGCAGCGAGCCGCGCACCAACCAGCGTCCCGGCGCCTCGACGCGGACCGGGAGTTCCTCGGTGTCGAACTCGTCCTGGATGTCCCCGACGATCATCTCGAGGAGGTCCTCGAGGGTCACGAGGCCGGCAAGGTTGCCGTACTCGTCGACCGAGAGCGCGATGTGGCTGCGGCGGTCGCGCATCTCCCGCAGCAGGTCGACGACGCGCTTGCTCTCCGGGACGAACAGCGCCGGTTGCAGGAACGCGGTCCACGCGCCCTGCCGCGCCTCCGGACGCATCAGGTCCTTGGCGAGCAGGATGCCGGTCACGTTGTCGTCGCGGCCGTGGTAGACGGGGTAGCGCGAGTACCCGTGCCGGAGCACGCGGGTCCGGACCTCGTCGATCGGGATGGTGTCGGGGAGGAAGACGACATCGGTGCGCGGGACCTGCACGTCGCGGACGTGCGCCCCCTCGAAACGGAGGACGGCCTCGAGCATGGCGTGCTGCTGCTCGGAGACGTGCCCTTCCTGGCGGGCGATCGCCAGGAGAAACCGGAGATCCTCGGGCCGCGAGGGGGTCTGGGAGCGCTCCAGCGGGACTTGCCGGACACGGGCGACGAGTTGGGCGAGCGCGAGGAACGGGACGACCACCGGGGTCAACACCCACTCGAGCGCCGCGATGGGGACGATCACGTGCCGCGCCATGGCCTCGGGGCCGGCACGCACCAGCGTCTTCGGGGTGACCTCGCCGAACAGGAGCACGGCCAGCGTCATGACCCCGATCGCGAGACCGATGCCCTTGTCGCCGAACATGTTGACCGCGGCGTCGGTGGCAACGGCGGAGAGGCCGATGTTGACCAGCGTGTTGCCGGCCAGGATCGCCGTCAGGATCTTCTGCGGCCGGCTGACCCACCGTCGCCACGCCCACCGCGAGGCGCGGCCGCCGTGTTTGGCAAGCGCGCTCACCCGCGAGTACGGCAGCGCGGTGAGTGCGGTCTCGACGCCGGAGAAGAACGCCGAGAAAACGAGCCCCACGAGCAGCAGCGCCGCGGCGGTCCCGATCGTCATACCGACGATCGTAGCAGCAACGCGGGTCGCGGAGAGGCCGGGGATCGGGGCTCGGGGATCGAAGCGGCGTGGACATCACCGATCGCGTGGGGTGGGCGTCCTCGCCCGCCCTGCGATGGCGTGAGGACGTGCGCCGCTCGCGCGCGGCCGAGGGCGGCCGCGCCACAGGGGAACCCCTGCCGCGTGGCGGTCGCCGCAGTCCGCAGCAGCCGCATGGAAGACGAAGGGGGCCCCGGAGGGCCCCCTGTTCGCTGCTTCGTCTTGTCTTGCTCTTCTCGAACCCCGGGCCCCGAACCTCGAGCCCCGGTGGTTTGTCTCTACACCCAGCCGCGTAGCTTCATGGCGGTCGCGACGCGGTCGATGGCGACCATGTACGCCGCGTTGCGCATGTACACCTTCTTGTTCTTCGACATCTCGAGCACCGCGTGGAAGGCGACGGTCATCTTGTCGTCGAGACGCTTGACGACCTCGTCCTTCGACCAGTAGAAGTTCATGTCGTTCTGCACGCTCTCGAAGTAGGAGCAGGTGACGCCGCCGGCGTTGCAGAGGAAGTCGGGGATCAGGAAGATCCCGCGCTTCTTGATCTCGGCGTCGGCCTCGGGCGTCGTCGGGCCGTTGGCGCCCTCGGCGATGACCTTGACCGAAGGCTTGATCATGGCGACGTTCTCGGCGGTGAGCACGCCCTCGATGGCGCACGGCATGAGCACATCGACGTCCTTCGCGATCCAGGCGTTGGCGTCCTCGATCGCATAGCCGGCGGCCTTCGCCTTCTCCTTGTCGATCGTGCCGTACTGGTCGGTGATCGACATCAGGAAGTGCGGGTCGATCCCGGCGTCCTTGCCGAACGTGTACGCCTTCTTGTCGTGGCGGTCGTAGCACGCGACGCAGACGACGGTGCCGCCCAGCATCTCCATGAAGCCGATCGCCGCGTACTGCGCGACGTTGCCGAAGCCGTGGATCGAGGCCTTCTTACCCTTGGGGTCGATCCCGAGTTGCTTGAGCGCCTCGCGGACCGTGTAGATGACGCCGAAACCGGTGGCCTCGGTGCGGCCGAGCGAGCCGCCTCCCCCGAGGGGCTTGCCGGTGATGACGCCCGGGGTGTACTCGCCGTGCAGCTTCGAGTACTCGTCCATCATCCACGCCATCATCTGCGGCGTGGTGCCGACGTCGGGCGCCGGCACGTCGGTGCGCGGGCCGATGTTCTTCCACATCTGGTCGACCCAGCCGCGGCAGAGCTTCTCCTTCTCCGGGACGGACAGCGTCGACGGATCGACGATGATGCCGCCCTTGCCGCCGCCGAGCGGGATGTCGGCCACCGCGCACTTCCACGTCATCCAGGTGGCGAGGGCGCGGACGGTGTCGATGGTTTCGTTGGCCGCCCACCGGATTCCGCCTTTGGCCGGGCCGCGCGCGTCGTTGTGCTGGACGCGGAAGCCGTCGAACACCTTGAGGCTGCCGTCGTCCATCCGTACGGGGATGCGGAAGTGGAACTCGCGCAACGGCATGCGCAGCATCGCGCGCACGCCCGCTTCGAGCCCGAGCTGGTCCGCAACCTCGTCGAACTGGCGCTGGGCCATTTCAAAGGGGTTGAGTTTGGACATTGGCCTCTCTCCTTGAGGGTTTCCCGCCCGCGGGCGGGGAGTTACCGCGCGTACCGGGCCGCGGCCGGAGATCCGGCCCGCTCCCCCGCGTGGCTGGTGCATTCTACACCGGTCGCGCGACTTTGCAACATCATTTCACAAGATCGTGCCCGCGCCGATCCTGGGCGTGCGCGCCCCGCCGCGGCGGGCAGGATTCGGGCTACACTACCGGCGGTGCCGGACGACGATGCGATCGTGCTTGCCCGTGTCCTTGCGGGCGACGAGGGAGCCTTTGCCACCCTGGTGCGCCGTTACGAGCCCAAGCTCCGCGCCTACGTGAGCGGGATCGTCGCGGTCGAGGAGGAGGCGCGCGACCTCGTCCAGGAGTCGTTCATCCGCGCGTGGCGGCACCTCGACCAGTACGACGAGCGCTTCCGCTTCTCGACCTGGCTGTTCCGCATCGCGCACAACGTGGCGATCGACCACCTGAGACGGCGTCGCCAGCCTACGGTTTCGCTCGATGTCGGCGAGGACGACGAGGGCGGCGAGATTCGTCTCGACCCCGCGGACCCGCGCCGCGGCCCACTCGGCGAGCTTGCCAACCGCGAGCTTGCCGAGGCGCTCGCCCGCGAGATCGAGCGCCTCCCGGCCGCCTACCGCGAGCTGGTGAGCCTGCGCCACCTGGTCGGGTTGTCGTACAACGAAATCGCTGACCTGAAAGAGCTACCGCTCGGCACGGTGAAGAACAAACTTTTCCGCGCGCACAGCGTATTACGAGAGGCCCTGGAACCGTACCTGGGGCAGTTGGGGGGTTTGGGGTGAACGAGAGCTGTGCCGAGATCCGCCGGAGGCTGGAAGCGGGCGGGGCTGCGAGCGATGCGGACGCGGCCGCCCACCTCCAGGCGTGCGAGGGGTGCCGCGCCCACGCGGCCATCCTTGCCGTGCTCGGCAGTCTCGAACCACCCCAGGCCGACCCCGACAGCGTGCGGCAGATCATGGCGGCGCTGCCTACGGCCGCATGGCAACGGCGCCGGCTCGCCGCCTGGCTGCCGCTCGCGGCCGGCCTGGCGCTGGTCGCGTTCGGCCTCGTGCTGCTGGGCGGCGTCCCGGCCGCGACCGCCGTCGCCGGGTTGCCGGCCGCCCTTGGGGGCGTGCTCGGCTGGATCGCGGCCTCGGCGCTCGACGCGCTGACGGCAGCCCGCGCCGGCGCGGACGCCGCCCGGGTGCTGGCCGCGGCCGGGGGCGTGTGGTTGGTCGTCTGGCTCCTCGTCGCCGCTCTCGGTGGCGGCTGGGCGGTCGTCTCGCTGGTGGGGCGTGCTCGGGTCGGGGGACGGCCATGATCGGGGTTCTCCTGGCGGGCGTCCTCGCCGCCGCGCCTCTCCCTCAGGTGGGCGGGACCATCGTGGTGGACCGGCCGACCGCCGGCCCCGTGGTCGCGCTACTGGGCGATGTCCGGATCACATCCGCCGTGGTCGGGGACGTGGTGGCCGTGGGCGGCGACGTCGAGCTCGCCCCCGGAAGCTCGGTCCGCGGCGACGTCGTCGCGCTGGGTGGGCGGACGTCCGGGCCCGGCGCGGTGAGCGGGCGCGTGGCCTCCGAGTGGGGGCTCGCGCCGCTCGCTCCGGGCGGCGGCACGCGCCGCGGCGACGCGGCGTCCGTCTGGGGGTTTGCCCTGCTCCGGGCGGGCGCCTGGGCCGTGCTCGGCTCGCTGCTTCTGCTGGCGTTCCCGGGTCCCGTCCGTTCGGTCAGGAGGCAGCTCGTCGAGCAACGCTGGCGGGCCCCGCTCGTGGGGGCGCTCGCCCTGCTGGTGTGGCTCGCGGCGGTCGTTCTCGCCTTGGCGCTGACCGGCTCGCCGGGCGGCGTGGCGTGCCTGCTCCTCGCGGTGGCCGTCCTGCTCTTCGCAAAGCTCGTGGGCGTCGTGGCCGTCGCCTCCCTCCTGGGTGAGGCGTTCGGACGCCGCCTTCCGGTCGCCCTGCGCGGCGAGATCGCCCGCGCGGGGGTGGCGCTGCTCGTCCTCTGCGGCCTCACGCTCGTTCCGGTGGTAGGCGCCGCCGTGTGGCTCCTCGCCAACGTCGTCGGGATCGGAGCGGTCGTCCAAACGGCGCTCCGGCGCCGGCCGCTGGCGCTCCTGCTGCCTAGCCTCGCGGCGCGGTGACGTGCGCAGCAAGGCTCGAACGTCTCTGTCCGAATCGCGACCTGCGGGACGTCGGGATACGCCCGAACGGCGCCCGCTGTCGTCCATCCGAGAAGCGCCACCCTCGGTCGAGCAACGCACCGCCCCAGCTACGGCGACCGCCTGGCGGGGCACGCAACCAAGGGGTCGCGCGACCCCGCCTCCGGGAGGCAAGTTGATGAGAGTTCTTCGCAGAGCGCTTTTGGTCGCTGTTTTCGCGGCTGCCGCCGTACCGGCCCTTGCGGCCGTCGACGCCCGGCTGATGCGCCAACCCGCCGTGTCCGCGACGCAGATCGCGTTCGTGTACGCCGGCGACGTCTGGGTTGCCCCGAAGGGGGGTGGGATCGCCGCCCGGCTTTCGACCCCGAAAGGCGAGGAGTCGTTCCCCCGGTTCTCGCCGGATGGCTCGCTGATCGCCTTCACCGGCGACTACGACGGCAACGAGGACATCTACGTCATGCCTGCGGACGGCGGGATGCCCCGGCGCCTCACCCATCACCCGATGCCGGACCGCATGCTGAACTGGTACCCGGACGGCAAGTCGATCCTCTACGCCTCGCCGATGGCGAGCGGGCGCCTGCGCTTCTCCCAGCTCTACAAGCTCTCCGCCCAGGGCGGGCTGCCCGAGAGGCTGCCGGTGCCATACGGCGAGTTCGGCGAGATCTCGCCCGACGGCAAGACGCTGGCGTTCGTGCCGAACAGCGAGGACCTGCGCACCTGGAAGCGCTACCGGGGCGGCGACGTCTCGCGCATCTGGCTGTTCGACCTCGCAACGCACGCTTCGAAGCGGGTCGGGGACGACGACGCGAGCTACAGCCAGCCGATGTGGCACGGCACGACGCTGTACTTCCTCTCCGACCGCGACGCGAACCGGCGCAACAACATCTGGGCGCTGGACACGGCCTCCGGCGCGATGCGCCAGGTGACGTCGTACACGGAGTACGACGTGAAGTTCCCCTCGATCGGACCTTCGGACATCGTCTTCGAGAACGGCGGCCTCCTCTACCTTCTCGACCTGGCGACCGGGAAGGCGCACGAGGTGAAGATCGAGGTCGTGACCGACCGCGCGACGCTGAAGCCGCGCCTCGAGAAGGTCACCGACCTGATCGAGGACGCGAGCGTCTCGCCCTCGGCCAAGAGGGTGGCGTTCGAGGCGCGCGGCGACGTGTTCACCGTCCCGGCCGAGCACGGCCCGACGTTCGACCTCACCCGCACCTCGGGGATCGCCGAGCGCTTCCCGGCGTGGTCGCCCGACGGCAAGCTGATCGCCTACTGGAGCGACCGGTCCGGCGAGTACCAGCTCGTCGTGCGCAACGCCGACGGCTCCGGGGAGGAGCGCACCGTCACCAAGCTCGGGCCCGGCTTCCGCTATCGCCTCTTCTGGTCGCCGGATTCGACCAAGGTCGTCTTCGCCGATCAGGCGCAGGACATCAACGTGTGCGACGTCGCGTCCGGGGCGGTCACGAGGATGGACAAGGGCCTCTACATGTTCGAGGGTCAGCTGGAAGGCTTCACCGCGAGCTGGTCCGCGGACTCCCGGTGGGTGGCGTTCAGCCGCGACAAGGCGAACCGCTCCAGCACGATCTTCCTCTACGACACGCAGGACAACAAGCTCAGCCAGGCCACGTCCGGCTTCTACGACGACAGGGATCCGGTGTTCGACCCCGAAGGGAAGTACCTGTACTACATCTCCGGCCGCACCTTCAAGCCGTCGTACGGCACCGACGGCACTTGGATCTACGCCAACACCGACAACCTCATCGCGGTCCCGCTTCGGGCCGACGTCGCGTCGCCGCTGGCGCCGCGCAACGACGTCGAGGAGGGGAAGAAGGACGAGGCCAAGAAGGATGGCGACAAGAAGGCCGAGGACGGCGGCAAGAAGGACGGGGCCAAGGCCGACAAGGCCGGCAAGAAAGCCGAGAAGCCGGCCAAGCCGGAGGCGGTCAAGATCGACCTCGCGAACTTCGAGGAGCGCGCCGTAGTGCTGCCGCCGAAGGCCGGCCGCTACGCCGACCTCCAGGCGCTCGCGGGCAAGCTCTTCTACCGCCGCCCCCCGCGCACCGGTTCGGAAGAGGAGAAGAGCCCGATCGTTTTCTACGACGTCAAGGAACGCGAGGAGAAGACGGTCGTGGCCGATGCGGACGCGTTCGAAATCGCGGCCGGCGGCGAGAAGCTCCTGGTGGTCAAGAAGAAGACGTTTGCCCTCGTCGATCCCAAGCCCGACCAGAAGATGGAGAAGAAGCTCGCCACCAACACGCTCGAGATGACCGTGGACCCGGCCGCCGAGTGGCGCCAGATCTTCACCGACGCCTGGCGCTTCGAGCGCGACTTCTTCTACGACCCGGGCATGCACGGGGTCAACTGGAACGAGATGCGGACCCGCTACGGCGCGCTGCTCGACGCCTGCGTGACCCGCGACGACGTCAACTTCGTCATTGGCGAGCTGATCGCCGAGCTCAACTCCTCGCACACCTACCGCGGGGGCGGCGACCTCCAGCGCGGCGAGAAGCGCGGCGTCGGGCTGCTCGGCGCCGACTACGCGCTCGAGAACGGCGCGTACCGCATCACGAAGATCTACCAGGGCGCGCCCTGGGACCTGGAGCCGCGTTCGCCGCTGTCGGAGCCGGGCGTCAAGGTCGGCGAGGGCGACTACCTGCTCGCCGTGGACGGCGTCCCGGTCGACACGCATCAGGATCCGTGGGCCGCGTTCGACGGGCTCGCGGGTAAGGACGTGATGCTCACGGTCAACGACAAGCCGACGATGGCGGGCGCGCGGCAGGTGCTGGTCAAGACGCTCGACAGCGAGGTGCGTCTGCGCAACCTGGCGTGGATCAACGCCAACCGTCTCAAGGTGGACAAGGCGACCGGCGGCCGCATCGGCTACATCTACGTGCCCGACACCGGCACCGACGGCCAGACCGAGCTCTACCGCCAGTTCATCGGGCAGCTCGGGAAGGACGGTTTGGTCGTTGACGAGCGCTTCAACTCGGGCGGCCAGATCCCGGACCGTTTCATCGAGCTGCTGAACCGCCCGGTGACGAACTTCTGGGCGGTGCGCGACGGCAAGGACTGGCAGTGGCCGCCGGTCTCGATCCCGGGCCCCAAGGTGATGCTGATCAACGGCTGGAGCGGCTCCGGCGGCGACGCCTTTCCGCTCTATTTCAGAATGGCGCACCTCGGGCCGCTGATCGGCCGCCGCACCTGGGGCGGACTGATCGGCATCTCCGGCGCCCCGACGCTGATCGACGGGGGTGCCGTCACGGTGCCGACGTTCGGCATCTACTCGACAGAGGGCAAGTGGATCGTCGAGGGGCACGGCGTCGATCCCGACATCGAGGTGGTCGACGACCCGGCGAAGATGTGGAACGGCGACGACCCACAGCTCAACCGGGCGATCGAGGAGGTCACGCGCCTCGTCAAGGAGCAGCCGCCGGTCGTGCCGCACCGTCCGGCGTACGAGAACCGTTCCGGAAGTTAGTAGAGGGGCGGGCGGCGCAGTCGCGCCGCCCGCCTTCCTTCATCCTTGCGCCGCCGATAGCGGACCACGATCCTGGCTGGGGGTTGCGGCGTCTCATGTGGGCCCGCTGGGCGCGCGGTTTTGATCCTGTAGCGGCGTTTGCTCGCAAACGCCGGTTGCCTTTGTGATCCAATGAGGGTCAACCCTGCGGCCGCCCGCAACCGTCGGCCGATGCGAGCATCGGCCGCTACACAGACTGACCACGTCCTCTGTTTCCGAATCCCGAACCCCGGTTTCTCGTCGTTTGACCGGCGGCGACACCGGGGTTATAAGCGGGCGTGTCCTCGAAGCGTGGCGTCGTCGAGTGGATCGGGTTCTCGCTGGCCGCACTGGTCGTGAGCGCGTTCCCGGAGAAGTCCAAGCGGGTGGGCTGGCCCTCGTTCTACGCGTCGCCGGCGGCGCACATCGTTTCCGGGTGGGTCGAGACGTTCCTCTCTGCCGCGCTGTTCGTGGTGGGGCTCCTGCTGTATGTCGACGGCTTCAACCAGGGCGCGGGCTGGACGTACGTGGTCCACCAGCCCACGCTCACCCCAGGGGACTTCTTCGGGGTGGGCGCTCTCGGCTACCTGAGCTACATGCTGACCCCGACCGCGTGGGTCACGGTGTACTGCTTCGGCGAGGGGATCCTGCGGGCGCTCGACGCCGCGTTCTCGGCACGAATGCTCGGGATGGCGGTCGTGGCGCTGCCGTGGCGGGCGGTCGAAGCGGCAGGACGGGGCCGGCAGCGGGCAAGGATGGCGCTGCTGCTCGGCCCCGAGCGGCCCGACGAGGTCGTCGCATGGGAGGGCGCGAACGCCGCCCTCACCGTCTTCGCCAGCCGCCGGAAACCATGGGCCCCGCGCCAGGTGATCGAGTACCGGGGCGAGTTCTTTCGCCTGTTGGGCGTGGTGTTGGCGCGCCAGGGCGGGCACGGCGCGTTCCGCTACGACTTCGCCCGGCTCGAGCCGAGGGAGGTCATCCGCGGCGCGCTCGTGCACTACGGGCCCGGCGAGCAGCCCGCGGCGGACGCCGGCTCCGGGGAGGCCGCGACCGGCCCCGGGGTTCGGCCCCGTACACTGCCTGGCTGAGCGGGGTTTCGCCCAGCCGGGGTAAGCGACGGGCCGCCCGCGGGCGGCCCGTATGCGATCGGTTTGATTTGGTGGAGCCGAGGAGGTTCGAACTCCCGGCCTCTAGAGTGCGATTCTAGCGCTCTCCCAGCTGAGCTACGGCCCCACCCGTCGGACGGGGAGTCTAGCATGGGGCTGGTGCACCGTAAAGCTGCCGCCCGGCCCCGCCAGACCGCTTCAGAACAGCTCGATCCGGGACGAGGTCGTCGTGATGAAGACCTTCGGCCCCTTGCCGGAAAGGTCGAGCCGCGGGGATTTCGGATCGGTCACGCCCGGGAACGACGAGCGGATCTCGCCCCTGCCGGTGACCAGCTCGCCGCCGGGCTCGGTCCCGGGAGGTAGGGCGACCCGGACCCGGCCCGATGAGGTGGTGATGCGCACCTCGTCGGCCGGCGCCAGAGCGTCGAACCGGGCGACGACGTTGCCCGACGTCGTCGCGATCCCGACTGGCCCCAGCAGGCCCGACATGTGGATGTCGCCGCTCGAGGTGTCGCAGCGCACGCTGCGGGCGCCGCCGGAAAGGTCGACCGACCCGCTGGCGGACCGGATCATCAGCTTGTCGATGGCACGGCTCGCGCGCAGCACGATGTCGCCCGAGGTGGACCTCGCCTCGATCTCCGGGGCCCACCCGGCCAGCTCGCTGTCGCCGCCGGCGGTGCGCACGCGGAGGGGCCGTACGTCGGGGAACTCGCCCTCCACGCGCAGCGAGCCCGAAGAAGTCGAGAGGTCGGGACGGAGGTTTGGCGGCAGGGTCAGCTCGATGCGGGCCCGCGTCACCAACACGCCCTTCAGCAGGCTGATGCCGGCCGGGTCCGGGGCGGTGATGCGCAACTCCCCCTCCTTGTCCTCGATCGTGGGGCGGTGCGCAGCGAGCCACGCCGCGGCCTTGGCCTCGCTGAGGGCGTCCACAACGATGTCCACCTTGAGCCGGATCTCCGTGATATCCGAGGCACGCACGGCGAGGTCGAGCGGCCCGGCGTCCACCAGCACGACCTTTCCGGCCGGGGCGGGGTAGGACTTCTCGATCACCTCGTGCTTCTCCGCGGCGGTCGCCGTGGAGGCCAGCAGCACCAACACTGCTCCGATCACCGACGTCCTCATCGTTCCCTCCAGCGTGCACGGGCATCGTAGGGTTTCCGGCTCCCTGCCGCAAGGCCACCCTGTGACGGGGATCTCGTGCCCGACACCTTGACAGCCCGACAGCCCCAGGCTACCTTCCTCGTGCCCATCCGGGCGTGAGCGGGCATAACTCAGCTGGTAGAGTGTCAGCTTCCCAAGCTGAAAGTCGCGGGTTCAAATCCCGTTGCCCGCTCCATCCCCCCGGAGCAGGGAGGTTCCCGTGGCGAAGGACGCGGACGGCAGGCTCGATGCTCGGCAGACGCCGGCGACGGTGGTGGGCCGGCAGAGCCGTTTCGAGGGGTCCCTCACCGGTGGCGGGGCGGTGCGGATCGAAGGCGCCCTCAAGGGGAGCGTGACCCTCGAAGCGGCGTGCGATGTGGCCGAGGGCGCAACGGTCGAGGCCGACCTGCACGGCACCCTGGTCCGGGTGGCCGGGACCGTGACCGGCAACGTGAGCGCGAGCAAGCTGGTCGAGCTGCTGGCGACCGCTGTCGTGAAGGGTGACGTGAGCGGACCCGCGCTCCACGTGGTCGAAGGCGCGAAGCTCGAGGGCCGGGTCGAGATGCGATCGCCCGACGGCGCCGGGGACGGGGCCCTCAAGCGCGACTGAAGCGGCTGTCCCTCCTTGGTTTGACGGTCGGTGTATACTCGGTTTCAGGAGAGTGCGCCGACCGTGAGCAGCCAAACGACGGTTGAGATCTTTGGACGCCGGTTCGAGTTGCGCGCCACGGAGGGGAGCGAGCGGGTGCAGGAACTCGCCCACTTCGTGGACCGGCGGATGCGCGAGCTGGCGGAGGTATCGCCGCACGTTGACACGTCCAAGCTCGCGGTGCTGACGGCGCTGAACATCGCGGACGAGCTGTTCAAGGAACAAGAGACGGAACCTGGGATTCGAGCCGAACAGATTCGACAGCGGGTGGAGGGGTTGATTCAACGGTTGGACGAGGTTCTCACGCCCTCCTGATGGAGGGTCGCGGAAAGCTTGAGAAAGGAGCCCCTGCGCGGTTGGTGATGAGCAAAACTATTCTTGAACCAACACCTATTTGATGGGTTCCGAGTCCCATCCTCCCTTGCAGCCTCACGGCGAGCGAACGGTGGATGGGCAGGATCCTAACCTGTGGTTTACAGGTTCAAATGGGTTTGCTCACACGGCCGAGGCGGGGGCTCTGTAACCCTCCTCCTTCCACCCCCTCGCGCGGTTTCGCGCCCAGGTTCATTGAAAGGGGGGGTTCATGGCCGCGATCGTCATCGTTGCCGATGTGGTTGTCGTTGTATTGGCGGCACTTGCAGCTATCTGGTTGGTGGGCCGGAGGGCCACGGCGCGGCTGGAGAAGACGCAGCTGGACGCCGAGCAGGAGGTCCGCCGGCTGCTGGCCGCCGCGCAGCAGGAGGCCGAGCAGCGGCTCCGTGACGCCGGCATCGAAGCGCGGGAGAGGCTCCTCAATGCCCGCTCCGAGTTCGAACGAGAATCCCAGGAGTACCGGCAGGAACTGCTGGAGATCGAGCGCCGCCTGGACCAGCGGGAGGTCGCGCTCGACGAGCGGGCGCGGTCTCTCGAAGAGCAGGAGAAGGGACTCGGGGACCGGAAGCGCCAGATCGATGAGCGGGAGAACGTCGTCGCGATGCAGGAGGACGCCCTTGCGGCGGCCTCGGCGGAGCAGAGGGCCCAGCTCGAGCGGATCGCCGGCCTCACTTCGGACCAGGCGAAGGCGGAGCTGATGCGGAGGATGGAGAACGAGGCCCGCATCGACGCCGCGAGGATCGTCCGTCGCATCGAGGAGGAAGCGACCCAGGAGGGCAACAACCGGGCGCGCCGCCTGATCTCCCTCGCCATCCAGAGGATTGCGGCGGAGCACGTGGTCGAGAGCACGGTCTCGGTGGTGGACCTTCCCAACGACGAGATGAAGGGAAGGATCATCGGCCGCGAGGGGCGCAACATCCGGGCGCTCGAGACCGCGACCGGCGTCGACCTGATCGTCGACGACACTCCGGGCGCCGTGCTGCTTTCGTGCTTCGACCCGGTCCGCCGCGAGGTCGCCCGCCTGGCGCTCGCGCGGCTCATGCTGGACGGACGCATCCACCCCGGTCGGATCGAAGAAGTCGTCGGCAAGGTGCAGGCCGAGCTGGACGAGAAGATCTTCCGCGACGGCGAAGCCGCGGCGATCGAACTCGGTCAGCCGGACTTCCACCCCGAGATCCTGCGCCTGCTCGGGCGGCTGCAGTTCAGGACGTCCTACGGGCAAAACGTTCTCTCCCATTCGAAGGAGGTCGCGTGGCTCGCGGGGCACATGGCCACCGAGCTCGGCGTCAACGTCCGCATCGCCAAGAGGGCGGGGCTCGTCCACGACATCGGCAAGGCGGTGGACCGCGAGATGGAAGGGACGCACCTCACCATCGGTCGCGATCTTTTGAAGAAGTACGGCGAGTCCGACGAGGTGATCCACGCGATGGAGTGCCACCATGGCGACGTCGACCCGCGCTCCGTGGAAGCGGTCCTGGTGACGGCCGCCGACGCGCTCTCGGCGGCGCGGCCGGGCGCCCGGCGGGAGATCCTCGAGAGCTACCTCAAGCGGCTGGAGAAGCTCGAGGGGATCGCCAACGAGTTCAAGGGCGTGCAGAAGGCGTTCGCGATCCAGGCGGGCCGCGAGCTGCGGATTATCGTCGAGTCCGAGAAGCTCTCGGATGAGGACGCCGTGTGGCTCTCGCGCGACATCGCCAAGAAGATCGAGGGGGAGCTGACGTACCCGGGGCAGATCAAGGTGACGGTGATCCGGGAGACCCGCGCCGTCGAATTCGCCCGCTAGGGGCGCCGCCGATAGCGGACCGTCTGCTGCGTTGCCCTTCGGCGGCTCGCGTGCTCACGTAGCCTCCGGCTACGCTCCGCTGCGTCCGCCTCGGGCGCCTTGCATCCGGCCCACTCTCGGCGGCGCGGCTACACGCCGCAAGCTGCGGCACCCTGCCTGTCGGTCTTGCGTTCGTCTTCGAGGGAGGTGCGAGAGGCCGCGCGGCCTGCGGCCGGCGCAGCCGGTTCTGACCTGGAATTCCTTTTGCATCTAATGTGGGGCGTGCCCGCCGGGCGCGCTGTCGTTGCTCCTCTGCGTAGGGGCGGCCCTTGCGGCCGCCCGCGGGTGGCGGGATCCACGGGCACCGCCATCGCTCGGCGGCGCGGCTACACGCCGCAAGCTGCGGCACCCTGCCTGTCGATTTTGGGTTCGTCTGCGAGGGAGGAGCGAGAGGCTGCGCGGCCTGCGGCCGGCGCAGCCGGTTCTGACCTGGAATTCCTTTTGCATCTCATGCGGGGCGTGCCCGCCGGGCGCGCTGTCGTTGCTCCTCTGCGTAGGGGCGGCCCTTGCGGCCGCCCGCGGGTGGCGGGATGCACGGGCACCGCCATCGCTCGGCGGCGCGGCTACACGCCGCAAGCTCCGGCACCCTGCCTGTCGGTTTTGGGTTTGTCTTCCAGGGAGGAGCGAGAGGCTGCGCGGCCTGCGGCCGGCGCAGCCGGTTCTGACCTGGAATTCCTTTTGCATCTCATGTGGGGCGTGCCCGCCGGGCGCGCTGTCGTTGCTCCTCTGCGTAGGGGCGGCCCTTGCGGCCGCCCGCGGGTGGCGGGATGCACGGGCACCGCCATCGCTCGGCGGCGCGGCTGCACGCCGCAAGCTCCGGCACCCTGCCTGTCGGTTTTGGGTTTGTCTTCCAGGGAGGCGCGAGAGGCTGCGCGGCCTGCGGCCGGCGCAGCCGGTTCTGACCTGGAATTCCTTTTGCATCTCATGCGGGGCGTGGCCGCCGGACGCGCTGTCGTTGCTCCTCTGCGTAGGGGCGGCCCTTGCGGCCGCCCGCGGGTGGCGGGATGCACGGGCACCGCCATCGCTCGGCGGCGCGGCTGCACGCCGCAAGCTGCGGCACCCTGCCTGTCGGTTTCGCGTTCATCTTCCAGGGAGGAGCGAGAGGCCGCGCGGCCTGCGGCCGGCGCAGCCGGTTCCGGCCACCGGCCACCGGCCACGCCTCTACTTCCTTCGGATTGACGCTTGACACTGGGCAAGGTATTCTCAAAACCGAACGGATGATCGGTGAATGAACCAAGCTGAGAAATCACAACGGTCACGCGAACGCATTCTGGAAGCGGCGTTGCAGCTTTTCTCGAGTCAGGGGTACCGGGCCACGAGCGTGCGGGAGATCGCGGCCGAGGCGGGGCTCTCCACCGGCAACGTCTACCACCACTTCCCCGACAAGGAGACGATCTACCTGACCTTGCTCAATCAGTACTGGGAGGCGATCGGCGACCCCGAACTGCCGTTCAATCGCGCCCTGGCGACCGGGACGTTCCCAGAAAATATCGAGGAGGTCGGATTCGCCTCCCGCGAGCTGGTGCGGGTGTACCGGCGCCACGTCGCGCTGATCTACGTCGACGTCGTCGAGTTCGAGGGCAGTCACATCCGCAAGTTCTACGCGGAGATGGCGCAGCGTTACGCCAACTTCATCGCGACGCACGGCGGCGTCAAGGTGTTGGCGGCGCACCTGCGCCCGGGGATCTCGCCCGTGTCCGCGGCGATGTTCGCGACCCGGTTCTACATCAACTACTTTGCCGTCGAGATCCTGTTCGGCGTGCCGAACCACTTCGGCATGGACAGCGAGGCCGTGATCCGGGAAACCGCCGACATCCTCCGCCACGGCATGCTGCGTCCCGACGCCTGAGCCCGCGCTCGCCGCCGCGCCGTCGCGAAACCCGCCTGCTATTCTTGCCGTACACGCTGCAACGACCGGCGGTTTCGCGGGCCGTGCCGCAGTTCCTCTGGGGAGGCGATGCGTGAGCGCTGACGCTGTTCTCCGGGTGCGCGAGGTGACCAAGACGTTCGGGCAGGTCCGGGCGGTGGACCGGTTGTCGTTCGCGGTCGCGCGCGGCGCGATCACCGGCCTGCTCGGCCGCAACGGGGCGGGGAAGACCACGACGCTGCGCATGATCAACGGGATCTTCCTGCCGGACGCGGGGGCAATCGAGTTGCTGGGCGCCGCGGACGCGGGCGCCGTGCGCGACCGGATCGGCTACCTCCCGGAGGAGCGCGGCCTGTACCGCAAGATGCGCGTCTTCGACCAACTCCTGTTCCTGGCCGAGATCAAAGGACAGCGGCCGGCCGTGGCCAGGCCGCGCGCCGAGGCGTGGCTCAAGCGCTTCGACCTCTGGGACAAGCGCGCCGGCAAGCTCGAGGAGCTTTCCAAGGGGAACCAGCAGAAGGTACAGCTCATCGGTGCGTTGCTCCACGACCCCGAGGTCGTGATCCTCGACGAGCCGATGTCGGGGCTCGACCCGGTCAACGTCGTCCTCGTGCGCACGATTCTCAAGGAGCTGAAGGCCGACGGGAGGACGATTCTGCTCTCCACGCACATGATGGGCGAAGCCGAGAAGCTCGTGGACGAGATCGTCCTCATCCACGAGGGCAGGGCGGTGCTGACGGGGGAGCTGGAGCAGGTGCGGGCCTCGTTCGGGTCGAACACCGTGCACCTCGCCTTCGAGGGGGACGGCGCTTTCCTGTCCGCCCTGCCCGGCGTCGCCGCCGCGCGGGTGGACACGAACGCCGCCGAGCTGCGCCTCGGTCAGGGCGCCGACGCGCAGTCCATCCTGGCGGCCGCGGTGGCGAAGGTCAGGGTCAGCCGGTTCGAGATCGCCGCACCGTCGCTGGAGGAGATCTTCATCGACCGCGTCAGCGCGGGCGCGCTCGAGCACCGGCCGGCGGAGGTGGCGGTATGAAGAAGTCGCTGGCGGTGCTCAAGCGGGAGTACGTGGAGGTCGTTCGCAAGAAGTCGTTCATCATCATGACCCTGATCTTCCCGTTCCTGATGGCGGCGCTGATGTTCGTCCCCACGCTCCTGATGATGAAGGGGATCGAGAACAAGCGCGTGATCGTAGTGGACGGTACGGGGAAGCTGCAGGACGCGTTCGCCGCCGGTCTTCCCGACGCACCTCCGCAGCCCGCGAGCAAGGCCGGCCGCGAGCTCGCGAAGCAGGCCAAGGGGCCGCAGGCGACCAAGGTGGCCGCGCTCACTACCGAGTACGTCGCCGCGGAGGGCGACGTGAAGGCCGCGGCCCAGCCCTACCTGGATCGGCTCAGGGAGAACGACGACACGCGGGCGCGGCTCGACGGCGTGCTGGTGATCCCCTCCGACGCGTTCGCCGACGCCTCGGCGAAGCTCGTCTACTACAGCCGCGCCGCGTCCGACATCATGACCCAGGAACGCCTCGCGAGCACGGTCAATCACGCGCTGGCGAGGGGCCGGCTCGCGGGGCGCGGCATCGACGCCGCCGACGCCGACCGGCTGCTCAAGCGCCTCGACCTCGAGAGCGTCCAGCTCTCGAAGAGCGGCAAGGAGAAGAAGGGCGGCGAGCTCTCGTTCCTGGTGGGGTTCATCTTCGCGGCGCTGCTGCTGTTCCCGACGATGATCCACGGCCAGGAAGTGATGCGCGGGATCGTGCAGGAGAAGACCGAGCGCGTCGTCGAGATCCTGATCTCCTCGATGCCGTCGTTCGACCTGCTCTCGGGGAAGGTGGCAGGCCTCGCCCTCGTCGGGCTCACGCAGGTCGGCGCCTGGCTCGCGATGGGCGGAGCGATGGCCCTCTACTCCGGCGGCGCGGCCATGGTAGCGGGCGTCAACGTCTTCCAGTACGTGGACTTGCGGATCATCCCGTGGTTCTTCGTCTTCTTCCTGCTCGGGTACCTGACGTTCGTTTGCATCTACGCCGTCGGAGGCGCGATCTCCAATTCCGAGAAGGAGGCGCAGCAGTTCATGGGGCCGATCATGATGATCGCGATGGTCCCGTGGATGTTGGCGTTCCCGATCCTGCAGAACCCGGAGTCGACGCTGGCGACCGTGCTCTCGCTGATCCCCGTGTTCACGCCGATCACGATGTTCATGCGCATCATCGTGAGCGAGCCGCCGATGTGGCAGGTCGGTCTCTCGGTCGCGCTGTCGGTCGCGACCATCTACGTGTTCTTCTGGATGACCGCCAAGATCTTCCGGATCGGCATTCTCTCCTACGGCAAGCGGCCAAGCCCGGCCGAACTGTGGCGCTGGCTCAAGGTGGCGTGAGCCACGGTCGCCCCCTTCGCTGCGCGAGGCGGCCTTCTGATGCCCGCGGGCCGCGGCCGGTCGCTCGGGTCCGCTACGGCATGAAGGTGTAGGCGAGGTAGATCTCGGAGGGCACCGGGACGCCGTTGCACGTCGCCGGCGCGTACTTCCACTGCTTCGCCGCCTCCTTGACGCTGCCGTGGAGCCCCCCGCGCATCTCCATGAACGCGAGGTCATGGATCAGGCCATCCTTGCCCACCTCGGCGAGGGCGATGACCGTCCCGAACATCCTTCGGGCCTTGGCATAGGTGTCTACGCCCGGGTCCTTCTTCGCGATCAACCTGGGAGGCACAGGCGCCTCGCACTCCGGCCACCGGTCGGCGCCGGCCGGTGCCGCGAAGCCACCCTCGGTCTGGGCGCCCGAGTCGGCGACCAGTTCCTCCACGGTCGCTTCGACCGCCAGCTCCTTCCCCTCGAAGCAGCGCATCGTCCTGGGGAACGTCTTGGCGCCGAGCGCGACCTCGCCCTCGTACTCGAACCGCGGCAACTCCTTGCCGTACTCCGCGGAAAGCAGGGCGCCGGTGTCGGCAGCAAAGCACCGCTTTGCCCGGCTGTCCTTCCAGCGCTTCACCTCGGGGATCGCCGCCCGGCCGGCGATGTCGAGCTGCCAGAGCGCCGCCGTCGGCCCGGTTTCCACGCAGATTACGGGCCTGCCGGCCACGGTGTCTTGCGAAATGCTCCTGACCTCCTCCTCCGGGGCCACCCTCAAGTGCGACGCGACGTCGAGCAGCTGCGAGACTTCGTGGAAACGGAACGGCTTGTCGATGACGTTGCGCTTGCGCCAGCGCTGGCCGTCGGCCAGACCGGTGGACTCGGTGTAGCCGGGGAAGCGGACCTGTTGAAACCACTGTGAGGGCGACGCCGCCAGGAGCAGGACCTCGCCTTCCCGCAGCCCGGCCACGAGGCCGAAAAGCTTGACGTGGACGCGCAGGCGGAACCGCCCGGTGTCCGGCGACAACAGGTTCTCGAGCTGGGCGGCGCGGGCGACCAGCGCGGTCCCGCGTTGCTGCAGGTCCTCGGCTCCGAGGACGGGTGCCGTGCTCAAACCGGCGAGTCCCGCGAGCGCGGCGACGACGAGCCAGCGCAAGCGCGAGGACGCCATGACGAATTCCCTTGCGAAGGTCATAGCCCACCTCCTGCTCCAGTTGCGGTTATATTCGGAAGTATCGGTCCCCGGGAGGGGATGTGCAAGCGCGGCGGGGCGGAACCTCAATCCACCGTCAGCGTCTTCGACAGGTTGCGCGGGTAATCGGGGTCCATCCCCCTGGCGACCGAGAGGTAGTAGGCGAGGAGCTGGAACGGCACCGCGCCGGCGACCGCGTACTCGAGGTCGGAGCCGACCGGAAGCGGAACGAACTGCGAGGCCTCGGCCTGGAGCTGCGGGTTCGGTGCCGCCAGCACGACGGCGTGGCCGGCGCGGCACGTCACCTCGGTGACGTGGTTGGTGAGCATCTCGGCGCCGGACGGCGGGGCGGTGAAGAACACGGGGGTGTCGCGCTCGACCATGGCGAGCGGCCCGTGCTTGAACTCGGAGGAGAACAGCCCCTCGCACGGCAGGCCGGTAACCTCCTTGCACTTGAGCGCGCCCTCGAGGGCGACGCCGTGGCCGAGGCCGTAGCCGAGGATGAAGAGACGGTCGCAGCCGGCGAACTGCTGCGCGAGCTTGGCCATCGGGAGGTCCGTCTGGGCGATCGCGCGCTCGATCCAGGCGGGCGCGGCGTCCAGCTCCTCGACGGGGTACCCGCCGACGGCGGCGGCGAGCGCGATCAGCGCGATCACCTGGTTCGTGAACGTCTTGGTGGCGGGCACCGAGATCTCCCAGCCGCACGCCAGCGGCAGGTAAACCTGCACCTTGCGCGTCATCGTCGAGCCGAGGACGTTGACGAGACCGAGCGGCACGACCCCTTTCGGGGTAGCGAAGTTGATGGCGTTGAGGACGTCCTTGGTCTCGCCGCTCTGGGAGACGTAGAGCGCCGCGTCACCGGGGCGTAGCGCGGGGCCGAACTGCTCCTGGAACTGCTGCGGCAGCACCGGGAGCGCGAGCGTGCCGGCGAGGCGCGACCAGAAGGTGGAGCCGAGCACGCAGGCGTGGTACGACGAGCCCGAGCCGACCAGGAACACCCGCTGCGCGTGGCGCAGCGCCTCCACCATGCGCGGCAGATACTCGGACGCCTCGAGCAGGTGGAGGAGCGCCCGCGCGGTCTCGGGCTGCTCGTGGATCTCCTTGAGCATGAAGTGGGCGTAGCCGCCCTTCTCGGACGAGCCCATCCCCTCGTTGGCCTGCTTGGGCGGCCGGATCACCTCGCTGAGGTCGGAGACATTGAACAGGCGAACGCGATCGGGCTCGAGGACGGCCATCTCGCCGTCCTCCACCGGGACGACCGTACGGGTGAGCGGCAGGATCGAGGGCAGGTCGGAGGAACAGCAGGTGAAGTCGGGACCGATCCCGACGACGAGACCCGAGCCCTTCTTGACGGCGACGAGGCGGTTGTGCTCGCGGTCCGTGACGACGAAGGCAAAGTCGCCGGCGAGGTCGCCGGTCGCCGCCCGCACCGCCTCGGGGAGGGCCATGCCGCGCTTGACGTAACGCTCCACGGCGTGGACGCACGACTCGCCGTCGTTGGTGCCGCGCACGGTCATCCCCTCAGCCAGAAACTGCCGGCGAAGCGAGGCGTTGTTGACGACGTTGCCGTTGTGAGCGCCGACCATCGTCCCCTCGGAGTCGAGGTGCGGCTGCGCGTTCGCGATCGAAGGGGCGCCGAACGTCGCCCAGCGCAGCTGCGTGATGCCGCGCAGACCGCGAAGCTCCGCGAAGCGCAGCTTGTCGGCCACCTCCTGCACCCGGCCGACGTCCTTGCGCAGGTCGATGCGGCCGCTCGCCTCCACCGTCGCGGCGCCGACCGAGTCGTAGCCGCGGTAGGCGAGCCGCCTCGCCGCCGCGGTCAGGATCTCGCCGAGGGGGCGCTCGCTCGCGCAGACGATGCCGAAGATGCCGCACATTCAGACCTCCTCATGGTCAGGTGAAAGGGCCGGGCCCGCGAGGCGCCCCGGCGTCGAGCGCCGGTCGGGCAGGCGGGCAATTGTAACCTCTCGTCGCCACCTACGGTTCGCCTCCCGCCGGACGTAGCTGCGGTAAAGTGCTGGCATGACCTCGAACGACGGACGCCAGCGCGCCATCCTGCAACGCATCGCCCACCGCGCCATGCGCGAGCGCGGGCTCGAGCCCGACTTCTCGCCAGCGGTGCTCGCCCAGGTCGCAGGCCTCCAGGCGGCGGCGCCTCAGAGCGCCGGGGCGCGCGACCTGCGCGCGCTTTTGTGGTGCTCGATCGACAACGACGACTCGATGGACCTGGACCAACTCTCGGTCGCGCGGCGCGCGGACGGCGGGGCGGTGCAGGTGCTGGTGGCGGTGGCCGACGTGGACGCGCTGGTCGGCAAGGGTTCGCCGGTGGACGCCCACGCCGGCACGAACACCACCTCGGTGTACACGGCGGCGGAGATCTTCCCCATGTTGCCGGAGAAGCTCTCGACCGACCTCACCTCGCTCGCCGACCGCCAGGACCGCCCCGCGGTCGTGGTCGAGATCACGGTGGGCGCCGAGGGTTCCATAACGCATTCGGACGTGTACCGGGCGCTGGTCACCAACCACGCCAAGCTCGCGTACGACGCGGTGGCGGCGTGGCTGGAGGGAACGGGCCCGGTCCCCGCGCCGCTCGCCGCGGTGCCCGGCCTCGACGCCAACCTGCGGATGCAGGACGAGGTGGCGCAGCGGCTGCGCGAGTCGCGGCACGAGCACGGCGCCCTCGAGCTGCAGACGATCGAAGCCCGCCCGGTGTTCGATGCGGGCGAGATCACGGACCTGCGCCCCGAGGAGCGCAACCGCGCGAAGGAGCTGATCGAGGACCTGATGATTGCGGCCAACGGCGTGACCGCGCGATTCCTCGCAGCGAAGGAACTGCCGTCGCTGCGCCGGGTCGTGCGCACGCCCAAGCGCTGGGAGCGCATCGTGGAAGTGGCGGGCCACTTCGGTGAGGCGCTGCCCGCGCACCCCGACGCCAGGGCGCTGGCTTCGTTCCTTGCCAGGCGGCGGGCCGCGGACCCGCTGCGCTTTCCCGACCTCTCGCTCACGGTGATCAAGCTGCTGGGCGCCGGCGAGTACGTCGTCGAGCGCCCGGGACAGGACGCGCCCGGGCACTTCGGGCTCGCGGTCAAGGACTACACCCACGCCACCGCGCCCAACCGGCGCTTCCCCGACCTCATCACGCAGCGCCTGCTCAAGGCCGCGCTCGCCGGCGCGCCGACCCCGTACGCCGACACGGAACTCGCGGCGCTGGCGACGCACTGCACGCAGCAGGAGGACGCCGCCAACAAGGTCGAGCGCCAGGTGGCCAAATCGGCGGCCGCAATGCTCCTGGCGGGAAAGATCGGCCAGGAGTTCGACGGCATCGTGACCGGCGCCTCCGAGAAGGGGACGTGGGTGCGGGTTTTCCAACCGCCGGTGGAGGGGCGCGTGATGCGCGGGTTCGACGGGGCGGACGTTGGCCAGAGGATGCGGGTCCGCCTCGTGCGCACCGACGTCGAGCGCGGCTTCATCGACTTCGAGCGCGCGTAACCGGCGTTTCCACGCGCGCTCCGTTCCGCCGGCTGACAGGTGGTAGTATGCCGTTTGTGGCACGTCGGCGCTCCGCCCCCGCTTCCCGCACCCCCTGCGAACGCCATCGACGGAGGGTTGCCGGGCCTTGCCCCGCCGGGCGCGTCCCGGGCGTCAGGAGGGAGCCGTTGCCCCTGACAGGCCCAAGAGGCCCGGAGAGGCGGTGACTGGACATGAGCGACCGCCCGAAAGCTCCGAGTGGACCAGCGAAGATCCTCATCATCGACGATGAGCGCGACATCGTAGAGTACCTGTCCATGGCCCTCGAGGACGCCGGGTTCAGGGCTGCGGGGCTGGCGGACACGAAGGGGGCCCTCGAGTGGATCGCGGCCGAGAAACCCGACCTCGTTTTGCTGGACGTGATGATGCCCGGCCACACCGGCCTCTCCCTCTACAGGGCGATGCGCGAGGGCGAGGCGACGAAGCGGGTCCCCGTGGTCATCATCAGCGGCTACGCGCGGAAGGACGATTTCTCGAAGATGGGCCTGGACGAGCTGGAGTCGGGACGGCTGCCTCCCCCCGACGGCTTCCTGGAGAAGCCCATCACGGTGCCCACGTTGCTCGCCACGTTGCGGAGGCTCTTGGAGCGCGATGAAACCCAAAGCGGACCACGATGAGATCCGAAGGCTCCTGAGCGATCGCCTCTTCGACCTGGCGCCGGTCATGATGGTGGCGCTGGACTCGGAGTTCCGGATCGTCGAGGCGAACGCGGCTTTCGCCCGGCTCTTCGGCGAGTGGAAAGACAAGCGCTGCTTCGAGCTCATGAAGGGGCGCCAGTCGCAGTGCGAGCAGTGTCAGGTTTCGCTTGCTTTTGCCGACGGCAAGGCCAGGCTGTGCGACGAACTCCTGACCGTCGCCCGGGACACCACCTCCCAGTTCATCGTCCGTGTCGCACCCCTGGGGCAACCGGGGAACGGAGGTGGTCCGTACCTCCTGTGGATGGCCTCGAAGGTCAACGAGGCCAGCATCCTGCAGCGCGAGAACGACATCCTGTTCGAGGGGGTGCCGTGCTACGTGTCGGTCCTCGACCGGGACCTGGAAGTGATTCGCGCCAACCGCCGCATGCGCGAGACTTTCGGGAAGGCTGCGGGCAAGAAGTGCTACGAGGCCTACAAACGGCGCGACCGGCCCTGCCGGAAGTGCCCCGCCCTCCTGGTCTTCGAGGACGGAAAGGAGCACACGTCCGAGCAGGTCGGGGTCACCGCGAACGGAGAGGCGGCGCACTACGTCGTCACGGCGTCGCCTCTTTCCCGCGAGGGGGGCTCGCCGAACGGGAGGGTGAATTTCGTCATCGAGATCGCCACCGATGTCACGCACCTTCGAACGCTGGAGCACGAAAAGATCGAGGCCGAGCGGATGGCCGCGGTCGGCCAGACTGTCGCGGGGTTGGCGCACGGGATCAAGAACATCCTCATGGGCGTGGAGGGCGGCATCTACGTCATGGAATCGGGGATGCGCAAGGGCCAGATGGATCGGGTCGACCGCGGCGTCCAGATGCTCAAGCGCAACGTGGAGAAGATCTCCTCGCTGGTGAAGAACCTGCTGAGCTTCTCCAAGGGCAGACAGCCGTGCGTGACCATGGTCGATCCCAACGCCCCCGCGCGCGAGGTCCTCGATCTCTACTCGGGGATGGCGCGCCAGGCCGGCGTCGTCCTCGAGGGCATCCTCGAGGAAGACCTGAAACCGGCCGCGCTGGACGCCGAGGGGATCCACGCCTGCCTCACCAACCTCGTCTCCAACGCGGTCGACGCGTGCCTGGCGAGCGAGAAGAAGGATCGCGAGGTGGTGCTCACGACCTCGGAGGCCGACGGTGCCCTGGTGTACGAGGTGGCGGACAACGGTTGCGGCATGGACTACGAGGTCAAGAAGAAGATCTTCACGACGTTCTTCACGACCAAGGGCGCTGGAGGCACGGGGGTCGGGCTCCTGACGACGCGAAAGATCGTGCAAGAGCACGGGGGCAAGATCCTGGTAGAATCGGATCCGGACAAGGGCACCAGATTCCGCATCGTCTTGCCGCGCGAGCGGCTGCCGGTCGTGACGGCGGTCGGCGAGGCTGTGAACGAGGGTCAGAAGGAGGGAGCATCCCGTGGCGAGACCCAGTGAGAGGCGCGTTCTGGTGGTGGATGACGAAGAAGATGTGATCACGTTTCTGACCATGGCCCTCGAGGACGCCGGTTTCCAGACCGATTCGGCCCGCAGCGTCGACGAGGCACTCGAGAAGGTCAAGGTCTCGCCCCCCGACTGCATTTCCCTCGACATGGTCATGCCCGGGAAGTCGGGCATCGTCCTGTTCCACGAGCTTCACAAGAACCCCGCGTGGGCCAGGGTTCCCGTGCTCTTCGTGACGGGGCACGCGAAGGACGAGAAGGTGAAGGGCGATCTGGACGCCGCCGCGTCTCTCGCGCAGAGCACGATGTCCGGCCCGGCGACCTACCTGGAGAAGCCCGTGACCGCCGAGAAGTTCGTCCGGGCCGTGGCGGCGGCGGCGGGCGTCGAACTGCCCGAAGGCGGGGAGGGCGAGCCCTCACCGGTCGACCTGCGAAGCGAACTCGAACGGCTCGCTCGCACCGCCGATCCCGAGGCCCTCGCCCAGGCGTTGCACCTGCTCAGGTCCAAGTCCTGACGGCCGCGGGCCGTGTCGCTCGCGGGGGTTGGCCACCCGCAACCCGCGTGGCGGCAGCGGAGATTACGCCGGCTTCAGTGCGGGTTCCGCGTCACCCACGAGGCGGTTCACCTCGGCAAGCAACTCCTCGGGCTTGATCGGCTTCTCCAAGTACCCCTCGGGGGCCGGGACCTGGGCGCGGGACGAGATGAACTGTTTGAAGTCGTGGGTCACCCCGGTGACGATGATGACCGGGATCCTCCTGAGCGTCTCGTCTTCCTTGAGCTGCCGGTAGGTCTTCACGCCGGTCATCTCGGGCATCGTGATGTCCAGGGTGATGAGATCGGGGCGGGCCTTTCCGATCTGCTCCATGGCCTCGTCCCCGTTGGCGGCTTCCATCGTCTCGAATCCCGCGTCCTTGAGCACCGTGCTGAGGTAGGTCACCACGTCCGGCTCGTCGTCCACCACCAGGATCCTCTTGCTCATGAGCAACCCCTCCTCAGTGCCACTCCCAATCGATGAAGCCGGGCTTGGCGTCCACCATGCAGTTCACGATGAGCTCCACCAGCCCGCCGTACAGGATCCTGTTCTTGTTCCACAGGTCGTAGTAGGCGAGCATGTCGCGGAACTGCCCCTTGCAGTTGCTGCACGGGGCGCAGATGTACTTGTTGATGGACGGGTCCATGCACTCCGAGAACGCGTTGAAGACCTGCTCCAACTTCTTCCGCCCCGAAACGTGGAAGCGCCAGTCCTGGAAGTTGTTGCCGCTCATGATGGCGAAGCCAGAGCCGCCGCCGCAGCAGTAGTTGTCCACGCCGTGAGGCTCCATCTCGCGGAACTGCGGGCAGATCTTGCGGACGATCTCGCGCTGCGGCTCCACGACGCCCATGAGCCGGACCAGGTTGCAGGGGTCGTGCAGGGTGACCGGGAAGTCGTTGCGGCTGGGGTCGAGCTTGAGGCGGTCGTTCATGACGATGTCCCGCAACAGCGTCATCGAGCTTTCCCTGGGGATGTTCAGGTCGCCGGTGAGGACGCGGTCGGCGATGACCGAGAGCGCCTTGTGCGCGTGGCCGCACTCCCCTAGAACGATCTTCTTCACCCCGAGCTTCTTGGCCGCCTGGGCGTGTTTGATGGCCACCCTGGCGAACTGTGCGTCGTCGTACCAGAGCCCGTAGTTGATCGAGTCGTAGCCGGCCAGCTCGGACGAGAGCGTCCACTTGATGCCCGCGGCGCTCAGGAGCAACGCGAAGGCGCCGGGGTTCTCGGGCCAGGCGAGGATCTCGCCCGCGTTGTGGATGAGGAGGACGTCGGCGCCCTCGACGTCCCACGGGGTTTCGACCTTGATCCCCGTCCGATCCATCATGTCCTCGTCGATGAACTCGATGTTGTCCTTCACCACCAGAGAGCTCATGCCCGTGGAGGAACCCACCTTGAGCTGGAGGACGGAGCCGTTGTCGTGGCACTCCTTGGCGCTGATGCCCATCTCCTGGCTGAAGAGCTTGCGGAGCTCGTGGGCGACCAGGCCGTTGTCGGCGCCGATCGGGCAGGTCTGGGCGCACCGCCGGCAGAGGTTGCACCGGTAGGCGAGCTCGGCGAGGCGCGCGACCAGGGGCCAGTTGATCTCGACGTCGCCGTGCTGCCACGCCGAGAGCACGCCCCCGTGCTTGACGCTCTTGAAGTAGAGGCGGCGGACCACCTCGGAGCGGAACGTCGGGCGGTAGAGCTCGTTGCCGCCGCTCGCCTCGTAGATGTGGCACGCGGTGGAGCACGTCTGGCACTTGGCGCAGTGCTCCATGGAGAGGACCAGCGGCTGCAGGAACGTCCAGTTGTTCTCCCGGGTGAAGAGCTTGTCCAGCCCCGCCAGGAACTTTCGGACGAGCTCGTCCTCCTCCTCCTTGGTCTTGGGCTGGGGGATGTTGATCGCGCACGTGTCGTCGAGCCCGCACTCCACCGCGGCCTGGACCTTCTCCGAGAGGGGGGTCCAGTCGTGGTCCTTCTCGGGCGAGTCGAGCGGGTAGGGCAGCGGCATGAGGTCCTGGTTCTCGAGGTGCGCCAGGGGCTTCCGGTCCCGGCGGGAGATGTCGGAGAGGTTGATCCTGTCCTTCATTTCTTGGCCCCTTCCCAGGGGTTGGTGGTGGCGATGTCCGCCCAGCTTCTCTGGCCGTCGGCGCCGACGTGCGCTGCGGACCAGGTGGGCCTGTAGGTCAGGTACTCGGCCAGCTTGGCCTCGATCGTGCTGCCGCGCAGGTTGACCTGGTCGTTCCACCGCACGTCGTGATAGGTGAAATACTTGCCCACGAAGTGCGACATGTGCGTCAGGGGGATGTAGGCGGCCAGGAGCGAGGAGAGCACGATGCCCGCGGCGAGCAGGCCCGGCACCTGGACCGTCCGGTCGAACGTCAGGAGCCCCTGGGTCAACGTCACCATGCTCGGGTCAGCGGGCGAGCGCAGGAGGATGCCGGCCGCCAGGACGCCGAACGCCACGATGAAGAAGAGCAGGTTGAAGACGTCGCCCGCGGTGGTGTAGGTCTTCAGATCCGGGTCCGTGAGCCGCCGGTGCAGGAGCCCCACGGCGCCGAACAGGGCCAGCGCCATGCCCGCGGCACCGGAGACCGTAGCGACCCAGTGGAGGATCGCTCCCGCGGGCCCCGCCATGAGCGCGGGAGCGAACAGACCCCCGAGGGCGCCGACGAGCACCATGCCGCACGTCGCCGCGAGCGTGTAGAGGCCGAAGTGGAAGGGGAACGAGCGGTACCAGAGCTTCCGGTTGCACTCGTGGAGCGCCTTCAGGAAGAGCATTTCGGGGACCATGACCCGGAGTTCGCCCGCCAGGTTGTAGTGGCGCTTGTGCGTCCACCAGTCCTTGTCCTCGAAGTACGACCCGCCGTGCGCCGCCTTCTCGGGATCTTCGTGGGGCACGGGGTAGAGTTCCCAGCGCAGGTGGATCGGGGCCCTCGCGTACATCCACGCTCGGGCGGCGGTGGCCACGACGAAGATCGCGGCGCACGCGCTCAGTGCCAAATACACCAAGACGTTCATCTCGATTCCTCCCTTGGTTGGCACCCGTTGCAATCGGTGTCGGACAGATCCCGCGTGGCGACCCGTCAACCGCATCATAGCAACTGAGCCTGCGAAATGTGAGGGTGGGCCTGCAGGAAACGCGGAATTGGGTCGAGGGTCGCAATCTCCTTCAGAGCGAATGGTCCGCCCCGTTCCTGGGCCTCCCCACTCGCGGCCGGTAGAATGGCCATAGGGCGTGCGTTTCGGGGCGGGGAGCCTCGGACCGGGGAGGGCGTTCATGGCGGCGAGCACGGGCGGTGCGGCACCGACGGACGGGAGGGTCGTGGAGGCTGCGCGCAAGGCGTTCGGTGCACCGGCCGCTGCGGTCACGCTGGGGGCGGTCGTGCGCGACGGGATCTGCCACCCCGAGCCGCTGGTCACGCTTCCCCTCGCGATGACCAACCGGCACGGTCTCATCGCCGGCGCCACCGGAACCGGAAAGACCAAGACGCTTCAGCTCATCGCGGAGCAGCTCTCTGCGGCCGGGGTGCCGGTGTTCATGGCCGACCTCAAGGGGGACCTCTCCGGTGTCGCCGTGGCCGGTACGGCCGGCGACCGGATCACCCAGCGCGCCAAGGACACCGGCTACGCCTGGGCGGGCAAGGGGTTCCCGGTGGAGTTCCTGAGCCTGACCGGCGAGCGGGGGGCGCAGCTGCGCGCCACCGTCTCCTCGTTCGGCCCGCTGTTGCTCTCCAAGGTGCTGGAGCTCAACGACACCCAGTCGAGCGTGCTGTCGCTGGTGTTCAAGTACTGCGACGACCGCAAGCTGCCGCTCCTCGACTTTCCCGACCTGCGGGCCGTGCTCCAGTTCCTGTCGGGGGACGGGGCGGCCGACCTCAAGATGTACGGCGGCATGTCCAAGGCCTCGGTGGGCGTGCTGCTGCGCGAGATGGTGGAGCTCGAACAGCAGGGCGCGCTCGCCTTCTTCGGCGAGCCCGAGTTCGACCTCGACGACATGCTCCGCACCGTGAGCGGCCAGGGGCTCGTCTCCGTCCTCGAACTCACGGACGTGCAGGACAAGCCCGCCCTGTTCTCGACGTTTATGATGTGGATGCTGGCCCGCCTCTACCACGACCTCCCCGAGGTGGGGGATATTGACAAGCCCAAGCTCGTGTTCTTCTTCGACGAGGCGCACCTGCTGTTCAAGGAGGCCAGCAAGGAGTTCCTCACCCAGGTCGAGCAGGTCGTCCGCCTCATCCGCTCCAAGGGAGTGGGGATCTTCTTCGTCACCCAGAGCCCCAAGGATGTGCCGCCGGAGATCCTCGGCCAGCTCGGCCACCGCGTGCAGCATGCCCTGCGCGCCTTCACCCCCGACGACGAGAAGGCGCTGAAGGCTGCGGCGCGCACGTTTCCCAGGACAGAGTTCTACGACATCGAGACGACCCTCACGAGCCTGGGCATCGGCGAGGCGCTGATCACGGTCCTGGCGCCCAACGGCGTGCCGACGGCGCCGTTCGCGACGCGGCTGATCCCGCCGGCCTCCCGCATGAGCCCCCTCACGGACGCGGAGTTCGCGGCCAAGCTCGCGGACTCCGAGCAGATCCGCCGGTACGCGCAGGCGATCGACCGCGACAGCGCCCGCGAGATCCTCGCCCGCCGGATGGCGCCGCCAGCGGAGGCGGCGCCCCAGCCGGTTCCGAGCGGCGGCGGATGGGACGTGCAGGCGCCGCCCGCCCCCCGCCGCGCCGGCAAGGAGCCGCCCTCCACGATGGAGCAGATCCTGAAGTCCTCAGTGACCCGCACCGTCGCCCGCGAGGTCACCCGTGGCCTGCTCGGCGCGCTCCTCGGCACCTCGTCGCGCCGGCGGCGCGGCGGGCTGTTCTAGCTCCTCTCGGCGGAGACCTCGACCGACGCCACGCCCTCACCGTGGTTCCGGCGCCCGGCGGCCGGACCACAACCGGGGACGGCGCCGCCGGCCCGCCGCCTACGCCCCGGCGGTGAAGTCCAACGACTTGGCGCGCATGAACGCCTTGAGGTTGCCGAAGAAGAGCGCCGGCTGCTCGAGGTACGCGACGTGGCCGCACGCCGGGATCGGCAGCCAGCGCGAATGAGGAAAGATGTCGAGCATCTTCCTCTGCGCCCAGAGCGGGATCGCGCGGTCCTGCTCGCCGGGCATGATCAGCGTCGGGGTCGTGACCGCCCGGTATTGCGGCATCCGGGCGTCGAGCTCGCCGAAGTACTCCTCCTGCGCTTCGGTGAGGCGGATCAGCGAGTGGATGTTGTTCCTGTAGCGCTCCTCGAAGCGCGCCCGCATCGGTTCGAGGGCTTCGCGGCCGATCGTGCGCACGAACGGCTCGCCGAAGATCTTCTCGTAGAGGTAGTGGGTGTAGAGACCGAACTGCTCGGGGCCGAGCCGGTAGAAGCGCAGCGACAGCGCCTCGTACATCTCGAACAGCTCCTCGCGCGAGAGGATGATCCCCGACAGCGTCAGGGTGTGGAGGCGGTCGTGGAACCGGCGGGCGTGTTCGATCGCGACGAAGCCGCCGTACGAGATCCCCATCGAGTGGATCCGCTCGATGCGGAGCGCGTCCATGATCGTCGTCAGGTAGCCGGCGATGCGGGTGATCGAGTACGGCTCGTCGGGCGCGGACGACTCGCCCTGGCCGAGGTAGTCGTAGAGCAGGACGTCGAATTCGGGCCGCAACAGCGGCAGGAACGAGTACCACGCCTTGGTGTGCATGGCGAGACCGTTGAGGAGGCATACGGCCTCGCGTCTGCCGTCGCCGAAGTACTCGTAGTGGATCGAGTGCCCGTCGGCCTCGATCGATCCCTGGCGGTCGGGAACGGGCTGGTCGGCCATTCGCTCCTCCACTTCGGAACGCGTGTAGAGGCGCCCCTTGCGGGCGCCCGCGCAGCGAGACGCGACCGTTGTCGCCGCCCGCGGGCGGGGGCAAGCCCCGCCCCTACACCGTTTCGTCGAGCTCGCTACGCGCGCTTGAGCACCGTGCAGACCGAGGCGCAAATCGGTCCGCCGATGTTGAACGTCGCGGCGACCTTGGCGTTGGGCACCTGCAGCTCGGGCGGGACCTTGCCGAGGAGCTGCCACGCCGACCAGCCGATCATCGCCACGCCGGTGGCGCCGATCGGGTGCCCCTTGGCGATCAGGCCGCCGCCGGTGTTGATGCCGCACTCGCCGCCGACCGCGGCCTTGCCGTCCACCCAGTACTGCGCGCCCTTGCCGGCCGGCGCTTTGCCCAGCACCTCGGCGGCGATCGCCGCCATCACCGTGAAGCAGTCGTGCACCTCGGCGACGTTGACGTCGGCCGGCGTCACCCCCGCCATCGCGTACGCCTTGCCCATCGCCGCGTAGGCGCCGGCGGGGTGGAGGACGTCGCGGCCCTCTTTCTTGAGCGGATCGGTCGCCTGCGCGTAACCGGAAATCTCCACCACGTCGGCCTTGGCCACGCCCAGCCGTTTGAGGCCCTCTTCCGTGGCGACGATCATCGAGGCGTACCCGTCGGTGATCTGCGAGCAGTCGTAGGTCTTCAACGGCAACCCCTCGACGACGTAGCGGTTGATCCCCTCGATCTTCATCGCCTGTTCCAGGGTGATTTGGATCTTCTGCATCTGCGCGTAGGGGTTGTACTTCGCGTTGCCGTACTCGTTGACCGCGATCTGCGCCAGCTGCGACTCCGTGACGCCGTGGGTCCTCATGTAGAGTTCCATGACTTCGGCGAACAGGTGCGGGAAGATGAACACCTTCCCCGCGCGCTCGTCGGGGTGCGAGAAGTAGCCCAGCACCTCGCCGATGAGCTTGCCGTCCATCTTGCCGTCGTTGTCGCGCATCTTCTCGTAGCCGACTGCGATTCCGACCTCGCCGTCGCCGACGAGCAGCTTGTGGATCACCGAGAGGATCGCCTGGCCGCCGGTGGCGCAGGCGTTCTCCACCGCCTCGATCGGCTTGGCGGCCAGACCCGGCACCATCGCCATCAACCCGGAGAGCAGTCCCTGCTTGTTGAGGGAGACGTTGCAAACGGCGCCGATCGCGCCGACGTCGATGACGGCGGGGTCGGCCTTGATCTCGGCGCAGACCTCCGTGACGGCGTTGGCGATGATGTCCGGCGGCTGCATTCCCATGAGCTTGCCGAACTTCGACTGGTGGTAGGCGGCGATGTATACGGGCTTCCTCATGATGTCCTCCCAGGGAGACGGTCAGGCGCGCGCTGGCTGGGGCGCGCCGGCGTCTCCTCGATTATAGCGTTGCACCGATGCAAGAAAATCGAGACATGATTGAACGAACCGCTCCGGCTGCTCGACCACGAGCACGTGGCCGCTGTCGGGAACGACCTCGAGCCGCGCGCCCGGGATCGCGTCCGCGAGCGCCCGCGCATGGTCGATGGGCATGACGAGGTCCCCGGAAGCCGCCAGGACGAGGACGGGGCAGGTGATCTCCCCGAGCACGGGGCGTAGGTCGAGGTCCTCGACCGACACCAGCAGCTCCGCCGCCGCCGTGAACCACCACGGCGGGAGGAGCGCGATCTGGGCGGCGCGAGCCGCCAGCTCGTCGCGGTGCGCGGCCACGTGCGCCGGCGAGTAGAAATACGGCACCAGGATCTCGCCCACCGCGTCCGCTCCCCGCCCGGCGGCGGCCTCGCGGCATGCGCGTCCCAATTCGCCACCGCCGTCACGCATCAGCGGGGTTGCGACGTCGGTGGCCGTCGCCGCCACCAGCGCGGCAACCCGGGCGGGGTGCCTCGCGGCCAGGAGCAGCCCGACCTCGGCCCCGAACGAGGCCCCGATCACCCGGATGCGCTCGATCTCGAGGGCGTCGAGGAGCGCGATCACGTCGGCGACGTGCCCGTCGAGGGTCCGATGCGGCGGCTCGTTCGAGCGCAGCTGGCCGCGAAAGTCACAGCGAACGACTCGGTACCGTTCGACGAACCGGTCAATGAACGGGTCCCACGACGAGATGCTCATCATCCCGCCGTTGAGCAGCAGCAGCGGCTCGCCGTCGCCGTCCAGCCGGTGCGCCAATACGCCTTTCTGGTCCACGTTCACCCCTTGCCTTCTCCCGGCGTCGTGTGCCCCGCTCCCTGTAGACGAGCGTAACGCGCCTGCAGCTCCCCCTTGACCACCTTGCCGTAGGCCGTTCGGGGAAGGGAGTCCGTCGAAATGAACTCTCTCGGGATCTTGTACTTCGCCATCCGGGCTTCGAGAAAGTCCGCCAGCTCGGAGGCGCTCGGCCCAGGCTCGGCGCGCTGCACCACGAACGCGACCCCGACCTCGCCCCACGTCGGATGGGGGACCCCGATCACCGCCGCATCCTTGACCCCCGGGTGGAGCAACAACTCACCTTCGATCTCGGCTGGGTAGACGTTGACGCCGCCAGAGATGAACATGTCCTTTCTCCGGCCTGCGATGGTGAAGAACCCGTCCTCGTCGCGTCGCGCCAGGTCCCCGGTGTGGAACCAGCCATCGGGGTCGAGAGCGGCCGCGGTAGCCTCCGCGTTGTTCCAGTACCCGGTGCAGACGTGGGGTCCTCTCAGGAGGAGCTCACCAACCTCGCCGACGGGAGTCTCGCCCCCCTCGGCATCGACCAGGTTGGCTTGGGTGAACATCAGGGGACGCCCGATCGACCCCTTCTTCCGCACCGACTCCTCGTTCGACATGGCGAAGCAATTGACCCCCACCTCGGTGAGGCCGTACCCCTGGCGAAAAACGATCCCGCGTTGCTGGAACGCCTCGATGATGTAGAGGGGAAGGGGGGCGCCGCCCGAGGCCAGCCATCGCACGTGTGAGAGGTCAAGGGAGGCGAACTCGGGCGTCTCCATCAACAGCTTCCAGATCGTCGGGACACCGAGGACGACGGTGCAGCGTTCACTCTCGATGATGCGGCAGATCTCGGTGGGATCGAAGCCGGCGTGCAACACGATCGTCCCGCCGATGGCGAAGATCGGCAGAAGAAACGCGCCCAGGCCGCCGGCGTGGTACAGGGGGGTGAAGATCGGGGAGACGTCGTCTTCGCGGAGCTGCCACGAGATCACCGTGTTGTAGGCGTTCCACGCGATCATCCGATGGGGGAGCATGACCCCCTTGGGCTTGCCGGTCGTGCCGCTGGTGTAAAGGAGGCAGTAGGTGTCCTCTGGAGAGACCGTGGTCCGTGGTCCGTGGTCCGTGGTCCGAGACAGGAGATCGGAGTACTGGAGGTCTCCCGGGTCGGCGGGATCGTCGAGGGCAATCCAGTGGTCGAGCTCGACCAGCCCCCTGAGCTCGCGGACCACGGGGGCGAACGCGCCGTCGTAGACGAGCGCACGCATGCCGGAATCGCGCACCATGAAGGCGAGCTCGTGCGCGGTCAGGCGTGTGCCGAGCGGCACGATGACGACGCCGCTCTTGCCGGCGGCGAAGAAGTTGTCGAGGAACTCGACCCGGTTGTGGGCGAGGAGGCCGATGCGCTCGCCTTTGGTCAAACCGAGCCGATCCCGCCAGGCGATGGCGCAAGTGGCTGCGCGGGCGTCGAGCTGGCCGTAGGTGAGGCGCTCGCCGGTGGGTACGAACACCAGGGCGGTCTTGTCGGGGCTCAGACGCGTGCGCTCGCCGAGGACGTCACCGTGCAGCATCCGGCCCTCCTTCCCGGCCCGGACACAGGGCACAGGGCACCGGGCACCGATAGGGTGTGGTCCGTGGCCGGTGGTCGGCGATCGGTAGCCTGTGGAGGGTCGATCGCCTTGCGAAGCCGTGTGTAGGGGCGGGGCTTGTCCCCGCCCGGCCGCGGGCGGCCGCAAAGGCCGCCCCTGCCTTTGGAGTGGCGCGGAGGTTCACGGCGCGGCTTCCAGGACCTTGCGGAGCGCCGCCACGAAGGCGTCGGGGCACTCGATCTGCGGCACGTGGCCGCAACGCTCGAGCGTGACCAGGCCCGCGTGCGGAAGCTGCGCCTTCATGCGCTCGGCGTAGTCGAGCGGGACGAGGCGGTCGGACGCGCCCCAGATGAGCTGAACCGGCACGCGCAGCTCGCGGAGCTGCGTGTCGTCGAGCACGTGGGAATCCATCGTCGCCGCGGTGGCCGCGAAGCGGCCGAGGGGACCTTCGCGAGCCTGGCGCACGATGTCGTCGAGCACGAAGTCGGGCACGGGCGGGCTCGTGCGGTCGCGCGTCTGCTCGACGGATTCGCGCGCCTCGCGCCGGTTCTGCGGCAGGACGCGCGCGCGCAGGTTGTCGCCCCGGATCGCGCCGCCGTCCACGCAGACGGCCATCGCGACCCGATCCGGTTGGCGCTGAGCCATCAGCATCGCGATCCACGCGCCGAGCGAGTTGCCCACGATGACGACCTTCTCCTTCGGGGCAACCGCATCGAGGACGGCCTCCACGCCCGCGAGGACGTCTGCGACGTCGATCGGTCCGCGGCTCGGGGCGCTGTCGCCGTGGCCGGCGAGGTCGGGGACGATGAGCCGGTGCGACCCGACCAGCTCCGGCACGACCTTGAACCAGGTGCCGGCGTTGTCGCCGGCGCCGTGCAAGAGCACCACAACGGGCCCGTGCCCGCCGACGAACACGGTCTGCTCGCCGGCCGGGGCGGGAACGTGCACCTTCCGCAGCCCCGCCGTCCGCAACGCGGCGCGCGTCTGCCAGGCGAAAAGGGTGAGCGGCCGGTACCTGACCATCCACGCGACCCAGACCGCCGTCGCGACGACCGCAGCAATAACTCCAATCAGCACGATCACTCTCGCGCGCATCCGGCCCTCCGTGAGCCGTGGCCAGTGGTCCGCTGTCCGAAAGCAACGCGCTCAGGCGACCCACCCCCGCGTTGCTCTCGGTCCACGGACCACGGGTGACGGACCGCGGTCGTCATGGCATCCTAAACGCCGCCCCGGCCTGGTTGTACCCCACCCCCGAACCGATCATGACCACGAGGTCTCCCGCGTGGATCTTACCCTTTGCCAGCGCGTCGTCGAGCGCCATCGGGATGCAGGCAGAGCCCGTGTAGCCCCAACGCTCCATGATCGTGTGGGTTCTCTCCATCGGCAGCCCGAGGTCGTTCATCACCAGCTCGATCGAAGGCTTGCGCACCTGAGTGAAGATGATGAAGTCGATGTCAGCGGCGGCAAAGCCTCCCTCTTTGGCGACCCGCCGGGCCAGGCGGGGCCACCCCTCGTGGTTGATCTCAGGCGGATAACGGTCGAGGATCTTGACGGTGGTTCGGCCCGCCTTGACCGATTCCACGGTGGCGGGCTCGAAGGTGGCACCCGAGTAGATTCCCCAGTGCCGGTGGTACTCGCCGCCGGCCTGCGACGCCGAGGACACGAACCCTGCCGTCGGGCGCGGCTCGAGCACGGCCGCTCCGGCGCCGTCGCCGTAGAAGAAGATCATCGGATCATTCGGGTCGGTGAGCTTGTGCATCATGTAGGCGCCGACCACCAGGACGACGTTGAGCCCCGGGTTGGTGGCGATCATGCCGGCGCCGATCGCGAGCCCGGTCGGGAACGAGGCGCACGCGCAACCGACGTCGAACGTGCCGGCGTTCTTCGCGCCGAGCTTGTGCTGCAGCACGACCGAGGTGGCCGGGGTGATGTAGTCGGGGGAGTCGGTGCCGAGGATGATGAGGTCCACCTCTTCGGGTGTCCGCCCGGCGCGTTCGAGCGCCTGGCGCGCCGCCGGTAACGCGACGTCGGAGGTGGCCCAGTCGTCGGGCGCCCACCAGCGGCTCCTGATTCCGCTCGACGCCTCCATCTTGTCGACGAACTCTGGCACCGCGGCGTCGAAGTGCGCCCGCAGCTCGTCGTTGGTCACCTCGCGTTCGGGCAGGTAGTGCCCGGTTGCTACGATGTTGGCGATTCTGGCCATGATCACCTCGGTTCTCTGGGTGAAGGGTTAAGCGTCAATGGCTAAGGGGACTAGAAAGGCCAGGGCCTGCGGATATCAAGCGCGGCCCGACACGTTGGCCGCGGGGTCCGTGCCTCTCCGTCGTCGTCTTCACATTTTCCCTTCTTCTCTTTCACTCTCACGTTTCCAGAACGATCCCACCATTCAGCGAGATCAACGCCGCCCCTTGTGCTACGACATCCGGAACGCCGCCCCAGCCAGGTTGTAGCCCACTCCAGAGGCGATGAACACGGCCAGGTCACCAGGATGGAGCTTGCCCTGCTCGCGGGCATCGTCGAGCGCCATCGGGATGCAGGCTGAGCCGGTATAGCCCCACCGCTCCATGACCGTGTGGGTCTTCTCCATCGGCAGCCCGAGGTCGGTCATCACCAACTCGATCGAAGGCTTGCGCACCTGGGTGAAGATGATGAGATCGATATCTTCGACGGCGAAGCCGCCCTCCTTGGCGACCCGCTTGGTGAGTCGCGGCCACGCCTCGTGGTTGAGCTCCGGCGGGTAGCGGACGAGGATCTTGGTCGTGGTGCGGCCCGCCTTGACCGATTCCACGGTGGCGGGCTCGAAGGTGCCCCCGGAATAGATTCCCGAGTTCCGGTGGTACTCGCCGCCGGCCTCGCTGACCGAGGAGATGAAGCCGGGCGTGGCCCTGGGCTCGAGGACCGCCGCTCCGGCCCCGTCACCGTAAAGGAAGATCATCGGATCATTCGGGTCGGTGAGCTTGTGCATCATGTAGGCGCCGACCACCAGGACGACGTTGAGCCCCGGGTTGGTGGCGATCATGCCGGCGCCGATCGCGAGCCCGGTCGGGAACGAGGCGCACGCGCAACCGACGTCGAACGTGCCGGCGTTCTTCGCGCCGAGCTTGTGCTGCAGCACGACCGAGGTGGCCGGGGTGATGTAGTCGGGGGAGTCGGTGCCGAGGATGATGAGGTCCACCTCCTCGGGTGTCCGCCCGGCGCGTTCGAGCGCCTGGCGCGCCGCCGGTAACGCGACGTCGGAGGTGGCCCAGTCGTCGGGCGCCCACCAGCGGCTCTTGATTCCGGTCGAAGCCTCCATCTTGTCGACGAACTCGGGCACCGCCGCGTCGAAGTGCGCCCGCAGCTCGTCGTTGGTCACCTCGCGTTCAGGAAGGTAACGCCCGGTTGCCACGATGTTGGCGTATCGGTTCATAGGTCCCTCTTCATTCTTCCGTAAGGCGGGCGCCCTCGCCCGCCCACCTCACCGCAGCCGAGGGCGGTCTCTCCACCTCACGTCCCCAGCACGATGCCGCCGTCCACCGAGATCACCGCGCCGTGGACGAACGTGGCCGCGTCGGACGCGAGCCAGACGTACGCGTTGGCGATGTCCTCGGGCTGGCCCATCCGGCCCATCGGGGTGTGGGAGACCATCGCGTCGATCACCTTCTCGGGCATGGAGGAGATGATCTCCGTGGCGATGAACCCGGGCGCCACGGCGTTGACCCTGATCTTGAACTTGCCGAGCTCACGCGCCCACGTCCTCGACATCGTGATCAGGCCACCCTTGGTCGCCGAGTAGTTCGTCTGGCCGAAGTTGCCGTACAGGCCGACGACAGACGACGCGGAGAGAACGACGCCCCCGCCGCCGGCGATCATGTGCGGCACCGCCGCGCGCGTGCACAGGAACACGCCCTTCAAGTTCACGCCGATGACCGCGTCCCATGCCTCGTCGGTCATGGTGGAGACGACGACGCCGTCCTTGACCTTGACGAGCTGAGCGTCGCGCACGATCCCGGCGTTGTTGACCAGCACGTCGATCCGGCCCCAGCGGGCGATCACCGCGGCCGCCGCCTCGGCGACGGCCGCGCCGTCGGCGACGTTGACCTTGGTGAACATCGCCTCGCCACCGGCCGCCTGGATCTCCGCGATGACGTCGGCGGCCTTGCCGTCGCTCACGTCCCACGCCGCGACCCTGGCGCCTTCCTGTGCGAACCGGCGTGCTGTTGCCCTGCCGATCCCGGCGGCCGCCCCGGTCACGATGACAACCTTCCCCTGCAACCCTGTTTCGATAGCCATGGCTCGCCTCTCTTCAGGGCCGGGTCTCGCCGGCCCTATTTGGTCTTGGGGTAAGTTCGGGGGCAGGGTGGGGGCTCGGACCCCGGATCCCTGACCCCGGATCCCGATCTCTAGAACGACCACCTCAGGCCGAGCTGGACCTCCCGGGCGGGAAGCGTCGAGCTGTACTTGCCGAACTGCGGGTTGGGCACGTACGGGGCGCTCGGATTCGCGATCGTCGGCCCGGAAAGATAATGGCCGGAGTTCATCGAGTTGACGTCATAGTTGACGGTATTGAAGAGGTTGAACGCCTCAGCGATGATCTCGAGCCGCCCGGCCGAGTGCATGGCGAGCGTCTTGGTGAGCCGCAGCGAAACGTTGCGGTAGACCGGGCCGTCCTGAGCGTTGCGCGCGACGCCCGGGGGCCGGTCGGAGTTGTACCCGTCGCCGTTGTAGTCGTACCCCAACCGTTCGGTCCACGGCTGGCCCGAGCCGTACTCGAGGATCGGCGCGGCGGTCAGCCCCCATCCGAGGTTGAACACGCCGGACACGACGAGGTGGTAGCGCTCGTCGGATTGGCTGCGTCCCCACTCGCCCTCGGGGTTGGCCGGGTCGTTGGGGTAGCCGGCGGTGTACACGGGGCTGAAGTCGTCGGAGAGGTTTTTCTTGTCGGCGAACGTCAGCGAAGCGGTGATCAGGTGGCCCCCTCTGAGGGTGCCGTTGAGGCTGAACACCAGCGCCTTGTACTCCGAGTGGCCGTCGTTGGTGTAGGTGGCCATGTTCGTGTAGGCGGGGTTGATGCGCGTGTGGGTCGCGTTCCCCGTCCAGTTGCTGTCCCTCACGAAGATCTCGTCGTGGCCCTTGACGTAGATCGCTTCGGTGTCGAAGAACAACCCGGTGCCGCCCAGACGCGTCGTCCACCCGAGGGTGGCCTGGTCCGCGTACGGACTCTTGTAGTCCTTTGCGAGCATCGTGACCGAGGGCGGCAGCAGGATTCCGGTGGTCGTCAGATTGTTGGGGTCCAGCCAGGTCCCACTCGCGTACGGCAGGCCGAACAGGACGCCGCTGACCCTCGTGTAGAGAATGCGCCCGGTGAAGCCGTTCTGCTGCAGCTCGGCGAACGCCGGGACCAGCAGGAAGCGGCCGGTGAAGCGGCCGACGCCGCCGCGGACCAGGTTGCGCCCGTCGCCGGCGACGTCCCAGGAGAAACCGAGGCGAGGCTGGTAGTTGTCGTAGTCGCGCTTGCGCCCGTTGGGGACGAGGGGGGAGCGGAAGTCCGGGTTGTTGCCGTTGGTGTCGAGGTCCCAGCGCAGCCCGTACTCGAACGTGAAGTTCGACGCCGCCCGCCAGTCGTCCTGGAGGAACACGCCGATGAGGTTGGTGTTGAGCTTGACGTCGGCGGAGCCGACGCCGTACAGGTACTCGATCGGGAGGGCGCGGGTGTCGTTGAGGTAGAGGATCGTCCCGTTGCTGAAGGTGGGGATGCTCGACTCCTCGTTCACGCGCTGGAAGGAGAACCCGGCCTTCCACTCGTGTTTGTCGCCGTACATGTGGGCGGTGTCGCGGATCTCCCACTGCGTGCCCTTGCCGAGGATGTCGCCGGTGGTGTTGGTGCCGGTCTTGAGCGTGTTGCCCACGGAGAACCACTCTTCCGGCGCGGTTGAGTTGGTGGGCTCGTCGTACTTCCGGCCGCCCACTTGAAGGTAGAGTTCGTTCAGGTAGTTCTGGGTAGGTGCGAGGGTGTGCTGGAGGGTGAGGTTCCAGTTGTCGCGGTTGAGCTGGTTCCCCCACGACTGGTCGGAGACGCCGCCGACGTGGAAGTTGTCCTCGCGGTAGCGCTCGTAGGTGAACTTGGCGGTCACTCGCTGGCTCTCGGACACCGAATGGTCGATGCTGGCGAACGTCATCATCTGGTCCCACGGGTGCGGGATGTCCTTCGCCTCTGAGGCGAACGCGCCGCCGGGACGGAACAGCAGCGGCAGGTCATGGGTCTTGACGTACTCGGCCGAGAGGAAGAAGTGGGTCTGGTCCTTGACGATCGGGCCGCCGAGAGTGAAGCCGTACTGGCCGCGGTCGAATGGGAGGTCGCCCGTCTCGAGCGCGCCCTTGGCGCGCAGGCTGTTGGAGCGGTAGTACGCGAACACCGTCCCCAGGAGGTTGTTGGTTCCCGAGCGCGTCACGATGGAGAGCGCGCCGCCCGCGGAGCCGCCGATCTCGGTGTCGAACCGGTTGGTGATCACGCGGAACTCGCTGATCGCATCTTGGGAGAACTGGACCCGGGCCAGGCCGAGGGCGGGGTCGGTGAAGTCCACGCCGTCCACCATGATCGTGGACTGCGACGCGTTGCCGCCGGCGCCGATCACCGGGTCGCCGCTGATGAAGCGGTAGCCGCCGCGCTCGCGCTCGACGCCGGGGGCGATGAACGCCAGCTTCTGGAAGTCGCGGTCGGGGACCGGCAACGACTGGATCTGTTCCGGGATGATGTTGGTCGAGGAGTCGGTCTTCACGACATCGACGAGCGGGACCTCGCCCGTGACGGTCACAGCTTCGGTCTTGGTCGTGGCCTGCTGCATCACGGCGTTGACCCGCAGCACCTGGCCGACCCGCAGTGCGATGTTCTCCTCGGAGACCGGCGCGAACCCGTCGAGGTCGAGATGGATCGCGTAGGTGCCCGGGGGGAGCGCGGCAAAGCGCGCGAGGCCCGCGGCGTCGGTCGGCAGCGTCCGCTCCAGGCCGGTGGCGGTGTTCGTGAGCTTCACCGTCACCCCGGGCAACGGCAGCTTGCCGGTGTCCGCGACCCGAAGCTCGATCTGCGCGTTGCTGACCTGCGCCACGACCGGCCCGGCAAAGAGCAGGCCGATCAGGCAGGCGGCCGCGACTGCGGCGGCTCGCCGCGGCCACGCGTGGTTGGGAAGCGTTCGCATCACCATGGTTGTCTCCTCCTGGGCGCGCTGCGCCCTGATCCGAAAAAGAGTCCCGAGTTGGCGGTTGACATTCGAGAGGTGCGAGTCGACGGCTCTATTACGCACGCACGCATGCGGGCGCCGGAGCCGTCGCGCGAAAGGCGGGTGTGCCTTCGGTACCTTCGGTTCATCCTCACCCCTTCACAAAACGAACGCTCGATATGTTTTCCGACGCTGACTCTAAACCCCCGGCCCACGCGTGTCAAGAGGGGTGCATCACAGAAGATTTAGTCTCGTGAGCCGACGGGTAACGACCCGTAGAGCGCGAGCGCCGCGCCAGCGAGCGCGGCGGGCGTCCACCGTTCGCGCGCGCGGGCCGCGGCGGCGGCGCCGGCGGCGCGGCGCGCCGCGGGGTCGCGGGCCCAGGCGGCGAGGAGCACGGCCAGGGCGGCGGCGTCGCTCGCGGGGTAGACGTCGCCGGTGACACCCGGCTCGACGAGGTCGCGCACGCCGGGCAGGTCGGCGGCGAGCGCCGGGACGCCGCATCCAGCCGCCTCGGCGATCGCACGGTGGGCGTGGTCGGAGCCGGCGGCGGGGAAGACGAAGAGGTCCATGGCGGCGTACAGCTCCTCGAGCCCGGCCTCGACGTAGCCGGGATAGACGAGGCGGTCGGTCACGCCCAGCCGGCCGGCGAGGGTGTGGAGGGCGTCGAGATGCGGCCCCTTGCCGATGATCATCCCCCAGACCCCGGGGGCGGCGGCCAGGGCGTGGATGAAAAGATCGTGGCCGCGGCCGCGGTCGAGCTTGCCGATCGTTCCCGCGACGACGGCTTCGGGGGGGATCCCCAGGCGCTCCCGAATGGCGCGCCTGCGGCCGCCGGGACGGAACCGGTCCTCGAGCGCCACGGGCAGCACGCGGGCCGGCGCGCCGCACACCGCGGGGAGCCGGCTGCTGGCCGGCAGCATCGCCGAGTTGGCCAGGCCGAGACCCGACGTGCCACGGAAGAGCCACCGGTGGTAGGGGTCGGGCCTGAGGTGACCGAGGTGGTGGACGCCGCGCACGAGGGGCGTGGCGGAATCCCTGAGCGCCTGGCGGGCGAGCAGATGGTCGTGGGGGAGGTGGGCGTGAACGAGGTCGCAGCCGGTGGCCAGCTCCCGTACCCGGGCAATCGAGGCGCGCACGTCGCCGAGCGTTCGCTCCTTGTCGAGGGCCGGGCGGCACCAGTCGAGGCCGCGCAGCCGCTCCTCGAGGTTGCGGCCCGGTCGATAGGCGAAGACACATTGGTGGCCGGCCGCGCGCAGCGCCTCGGCGAGCTGGAGGGCGGTGGCGGCGGCGCCGGTCCAACGGTCGGCGGCGACGAGCTGGAGCACCCGCATCGGCGCCATGGTAGCCGAGAGCCAGCGCTGAAGGGTGAAGGAGGGAAAGGTGAAGAAGGGAAAAGGGAGAGGAAAGACGAGGCTTCCCGTGGTCCCTCTTCCGTCTCCTGTTTTCCGTCTTCCGTTTCCCCTCCGCCCTCTTCCCTCTTCCTTCGACTCCCAACGTGCCGGACGGGCGGCAGTGGTAGCATTCCCGCGGAGGCTGCCATGCCCGTCGATCCGCAGCTGTTGGAGATCCTTGTCTGTCCTGCGTGCAAGGCGGACGTGGAGCTGGTTCCGCTCGCTTCGGAGACGTGCGCCATGCTGGTGGAGCGCTACCGCGAGAAGTTCCGCGACGAGACGCCGGAGGTCAGTGAAGGGCTCAGGTGCGCGAGCTGCCGGCGCGTGTACCCGATCGTCAGCGACATACCGGTGATGCTGATCGACGAGGCGCTCCCCGCCGAAGGGTAAGGCGCGTTGGAGGACCGAGTCTCGCTCCGCCCTGGCCGCGCGCGGGCGCTGGCTGCGGGCGCGATCGTGGCGGCTGCGGCGACCTCGACGCGCCTGGGGATCGCGAACCCGCTGCTGGTGATCGCCGGGATCGCGGCGTGGCGAGCCTGGCGCGCGGGCGAGCTGCGCGGGCGTCCCCGCGCCCGGGCGCTGCTCCCGCCGCTGGTGTTGTTCGCCGTCGCTTCGCTGGCTTCGGCCGTGTTCTCCCTCGACCCGCTCGACAGCTTCGACAAGTTGCCGCGTCTCGCCGTGCTGCTGCTCGTGCCGCTCTCCGCCGCCCTCATCGACGAGGTGTGGTGGCGCCGCCTGGTGGCGAGCCTGGCGGTCGCGACGACGATCCTGGCGGTGTGGGGGCTCGTCCAGTACGCCAGCGGTTTCAACGACCTCGAACACCGCATCACCGGGCCGCTCTCGCACTATATGTTGTTCGCGGGCTGGGTGCTCCTGGGTGTGGTGGTCGTGCTCGCCGAGCTGCTGCTCAACCCCGTCCGGCGCGTGTGGCTGCTGCTGCCGCCCGCGGTGCTCGGGACGGTTGCCCTGTTGCTGTCGTACACGCGGAACGCCTGGGTCGGGCTCGCGGCCGCCCTCCTGCTGCTCGCGGCGGTGTGGCGCCGGCGCCTGCTGCTGCTCTACCCGGTGATGGCCCTGGCGCTCTGGCTCGTGTTCCCGCGCTCGGTCCTCGACCGCGTGGTCTCGATCTTCGACCTCCAACAGGCGGCCAATTACGACCGCGTCTGCATGACGCTGTCTGGCGTCCAGATGATCCGCGACTACCCGATCACCGGCGTCGGACTCGACATGGTGGAGCGGATGTACCCGCTCTACCGGCGCGACGACGCCCCGCGTTGGCGCGTGCCCCACCTGCACAACAACATCATGCAGATCGCCGCTGAGCGGGGCCTTCCCGCCCTCGGGGCGTACCTTTGGCTGATGGGGGCGTTCTTCACGGTGACATGGCGCGCGTTGCCGCACCTCTCGGGGAGGCACCGGGCCGCGGTGGCCGCGTCGCTCGCGTCGGCGGTTGCGATCTCGGTCGCCGGCCTGTTCGAATACAACTTCTGGTTCGCCAACATCCAGTACCTCATGCTCGTGCTCCTCGGCGCGGGCGTCGGCCGCGTGGAGGCGGCTACGGCGTGAGCGACCGCACGTACGGCGTGGGCGAGCTGGTCCGCGAGGTCAACGCGGCCCTGCAGGGTTTCGGCGAGGTGTGGGTTCGAGGCGAGCTGTCGGGAGTCAAGGTGGCGACCTCGGGCCACAGGTACTTCCAGATCAAGGACGCCGAAGGGCAGCTCTCCTGCGCGATGTGGGCGAAGCGGGCCGACCGGCTCCGGTTCGAGCTGGTGGACGGACAGGCGGTCCTGGTGCGGGGCCGCCTCGAGGTGTACGCCCAACGCGGCTCGCTGTCGCTGATCGTCGAGGAGCTGCAACCCGAGGGCGTCGGGGAGCTGCAGTTGGCCTTCGAGCAGCTCAAGGCCAGGCTGGAAGCGGAGGGGCTGTTCGCCGCCGAGCGCAAGCGCCCGCTGCCGAGCCTGCCGCGGCGGCTGGGCCTCGTAACCTCCCCGAGCGGCGCCGCGGTGCGCGACGTGCTCAAGGTGCTCTCGCGCTGGGAGCACCTGGCGGTGCTGCTCGCCCCGGTGCGCGTGCAGGGGAGAGGCGCCGAGGGCGAGATCGCCCGTGCGGTGGCCTACCTTGGGCGCTCGGGCCTGGTGGACGTCGTGCTCGTCGTGCGCGGCGGCGGCTCGCTCGAGGACCTGTGGGCGTTCAACGAGGAGGTCGTCGCGCGGGCGATCGCCGCGTGCGGCGTGCCGGTGATCTCCGGCGTCGGGCACGAGGTCGACTTCACGATCGCGGATTTCGTGGCGGACGTTCGCGCCGCCACGCCGACCCAGGCCGCGGAGATCGTGGTTGCCGCCCTGGAAGGTCAGCAGCGCCGGGTCGAGTCGGCACGGGGCGGGATTGCGGTCGCCTTCAACCGCAAGCTGGAGCACGCGGGGCTGCGGCTGCGGGGTCTCGAGGGCGCTCGAGGCCTGGCGCGCCTGCCGTCGCGCCTGCGAGAGCTGGAGCAGAAGCTCCGGCGCCTGGAGGCGCTGCCCCAGCTCCTGCGCGCGCTGGTGGGGGGCCGGCACCGGCGGGCCGACGACGCCAGCTCCCGGCTCTACCACTGGCCGGTGCGGTTCGGGGCGCCGCGGCGGCGCGAACTCGTGGCCGTCCGCCTCGCGGTTGCGGGGGAACGCCTGCGCTCGCTGCTCGCGCGGCGGACGCTGGAACTCGGGGCGAGGGAGCGGGCGCTGTCGGCGTTGTCGCCGCGAAACGTACTCGAGCGGGGGTACTCGATCACGGCCCGCGAGGGCGACCCGCGGCCGGTCAGGGACTCCGCCGCGGTGAACGCGGGCGAGCGGCTCGTGACGACGCTGGCGCGCGGGCAACTGCGTTTGCTCGTCGTGGGCCGCAGCAACGCGACCCAGGGGTCGTTGTTCGAAGAACCGGAGAAAGGGCGCCGGGCCCCGGGCATCGAGAAGCGAGCCCAGGACGCCAGGCGGCAGACGCCTGATGACGGAGACGGGGGCAAGACATGAGGGGACTCGTCGTGGCCGTGTGTTGGCGGTGCCCGGTGCCCGGTGCCCCGGGCTGAAGGGAGGGGGTCGATGACGAAGGAGACGTTCGAGCACGCACTCGCCGAGCTCGAGGAGGTCGTGGCGAAGCTCGAGGACGAGAGCGTCGGCCTGGAGGAGGCGCTGAAGCTGTTCGAGCGCGGCGTCAGGCTCGCAAAGCGCTGCCGCACGCAGCTCGAGGGGGTCGAGCGCCGGGTCGAGCAACTGCTCGCGGAAGGCGACGAGGGCGAAGCGCCGCGAACCGCCCCGTTCGACTCCGGGGAGGGGTGAGCGTGGAACTCGCGGCGCTGCTCGCCGGCGAGCGCGCCGGCATCGACGCGGCGCTCGACCGGTTGCTCCCGGCGGGCGGCGAGTGGCCCGCGCGCCTGCACGAGGCGATGCGCTACGCCGTATTCGGCGGCGGCAAGCGGGTGCGGCCGGTCCTGGCGCGTGCGGCGTGCCGCGCCGCGGGCGGAGACCCGGAGGTCGCGCTCGAGCCCGCGTGCGCGCTCGAAATGGTTCACACGTACTCGCTGATCCACGACGACCTGCCGGCGCTCGACGACGACACCCTGCGGCGCGGCCGTGCCACGGTGCACGTCGCGTTCGGCGAGGCGCTCGCCCTGCTGGCCGGCGACGCGCTGCTCACCGAGGCGTTCGCGGTCCTGGGCCGTTTCCCCGAGGGAGAGGGCTTTGCCGGGCGTCGCGCCGGGGCGTGCCGGATGGTCGCCGAAGCGATCGGCTCGCGCGGCATGGTGGGCGGGCAGGTCGAGGACCTGGCGGCCACGGGCGCGGCGCCGGACGGCGACCGACTCGAGCGAATCCACGGCGCCAAGACCGGCGCCCTCATCGGCGCCGCGGTGGAGCTGGGCGCACTGCTGGCAGGCGGGGACGGCGCCCGCCGGCAGGCGTTCGCCCGCTTCGGCCGCCGCCTGGGACTCCTGTTCCAGATCGCCGATGATATCCTCGACGTGACCGGAACGGCGGCCAGCCTCGGCAAGAGCCCGGGGAAGGACGCCGCCGCCGGGAAGCTCACCTACCCCGCGGTCTGGGGGCTGGAGGCCGCCCGGAAAGAACTCGGAGCGTTGGCGGGTTCTCTCGTCCGAGAGGCCGAAGAGCTGGAGGGAGGAGCGGGGACGTTGGGCGCGCTCGTCAGCTACGTCGCGCGCCGGGACCGCTAGGGGGCCATGGGATTGCTGGAGAAGATCGCGAGCCCGGCGGACCTGCGCCGGATCCCGGAGGAGGCGCTGCCGGACCTCGCGGAGGAGCTGCGCGCCTTCCTGATCTCCTCGGTGTCGCAGACCGGCGGGCACCTTGCGTCCGGCCTAGGGGCGCTCGAACTGACGCTGGCGCTGCACTACGTCCTCGACACGCCGCGCGACCTGCTGGTGTGGGACGTCGGGCACCAGTGCTACCCGCACAAGGTGATCACCGGGCGCCGCGAGCGGTTCGCAACGCTGCGGACGTACGGCGGCATCTCGGGGTTCCTCAAGCGCGAGGAGAGCGAATACGACGCATTCAACGCCGGGCACGCCTCGACCTCGATCTCGGCGGCGCTCGGGATGGCGGTGGCTCGCGACCTCAAGGGCGAGGACTATCGCGTCGTCGCGATCATCGGCGACGGCGGCCTCACCGGCGGAATGGCGATGGAGGGGCTCAACCAGGCCGGCTACCTCAGCCGCAAGCTCATGATCATCCTCAACGACAACGAGATGTCGATCTCGCCCAACGTCGGCGCGTGGCAGGGCTACCTGAACCGCATCATCCACGGCCAGGCGTACCGGCGGCTGAAGGACGACGTCGAGAAGTTCCTCCGGCTCATCCCGCGGGTGGGGGAGGGGATGCTCAAGCTCGCCAAACAGGCCGAACAGATGGCCAAGCAGCTCGTCGTGCCGGGGTTGCTGTTCGAGGAGTTGGGGTTCAAGTACGTCGGGCCGATCAACGGGCACTCGATGCCGCAGCTGCTGGCGACGCTGCGCGAGTACCGCGACCACCCGCACCCGGTGCTCCTGCACGTCGCCACGCGCAAGGGCAAGGGGTACGAGCCGGCGGAGGCCGACCCGGTGTTCTGGCACGGAGCGACGCCGTTCTCGGTGGCCACCGGCGAGGTGGCGAAGAAGAAGCCCGGCCCGCCGTCGTACACCAAGGTGTTCGCCCAGACCCTCACCCAACTCGCGGCCGCCGACCCGCGCATCGTCGCGATCACGGCGGCGATGTCGGAAGGGACCGGACTGGACGTCTTCGCGAAGGCGATCCCGGAGCGTTTCTTCGACGTCGGGATCTGCGAGCAGCACGCGGTGACGTTCGCCGCCGGCCTGGCGACCCGCGGCCTCTTGCCCGTGGTCGCGATCTACTCGACGTTCCTGCAGCGCGCCTACGACCAGATCTTCCACGACGTCTGTCTGATGCACCTCCCGGTGGTGTTCGTGCTCGACCGCGGCGGCCTCGTCGGCGCCGACGGCCCCACCCACCACGGGGTCTTCGACCTCGCCTACCTCCGGATCTTCCCCGAGATGATCCTGATGGCGCCGAAGGACGAGGACGAGCTCCGGCACATGCTCGTCACCGCGCTCGCGGCCGGGCGCCCGGTGGCGCTGCGGTACCCACGGGGCAACGGCTACGGCCTCGCGATGGACGCGCCCCCCCGCGCGCTGCCGCTCGGGAAGGCCGAGGTGCTGCGCCAGGGCCGCGACGGGCTCATCTGGGCGATCGGGACGATGGCAACCGAGGCCTTGAGGGCCGCCGAACGGCTGGCCGCCGAGTCCGGCCCGGACCTCACGGTCGTCAACGCCCGGTTCGTCAAGCCTCTCGACGCCGAGTTGCTGGCCGCCCAGCTCCGTCCCGGCACGCGGCTGATGACCGTGGAGGAGGGCGCGCTCGCGGGCGGCTTCGGCTCCGCCGTCGAGGAGGTCGTCGCCGGGCTGAAGGTGCCCGACGTGCTGATCGAGCGCCTCGGCGTGCCCGACGAGTTCCAGCCGCACGGCAGCCAGGAGATCCTGCGCGCCCGGCTCGACCTCGACGTCGAGGGGATCGTGCGGCGCGCGCGGACGTTCTTCCCCAAGCTCGCGGCCGGTCCGAAGCGGCTGGGCCGGCCCGTCTCGGCGTGAGGGCAGCCGGCGCGCTTGCCGCCGCCGAGCGCATCGGTCAAGATGCCCGGGTGACGGCACAAGCGCGGCGGAGGATCGCGGGATGGCGCTCCCCGGCCAGGGGTTCGGGAGGCCCAAGGTGATCCACGGCAAGAGACTGCTGGTCGTCCTGCCGGCGTACAACGCGGAAAGGACCCTGGAGCGAACCTACTCGGAGATCCCACGGGACGTCGCCGACGAGGTTCTCCTGGTCGACGACGCCAGTCAGGACGGGACGGTCGAGGTGAGCCGCAAGCTGGGCCTGCCGACGTTCGTCCACGAGAAGAACCTCGGGTACGGCGGCAACCAGAAGACGTGTTACGCGGCCGCGCTCGCCCGCGACGCCGACATCGTCGTCATGATCCACCCCGACTATCAGTACGAGCCGCGGTTGGTGCCCGCGATGGCCTCGCTCATCGCGCTCGGGGTGTACGACGTGGTGCTCGGGAGCCGGATCCTCGGCAAGGGCGCGCGGCTGGGCGGGATGCCGCTCTACAAGTACGTCGCGAACCGCGCCCTGACCCTGGTCCAGAACCTGCTCCTCGGGGAGAAGGTCAGCGAGTACCACACCGGCTGCCGCGCGTTCTCCCGCCGGGTCCTCGAGACGCTCCCCCTCGCGGCCAACTCGGACGACTTCGTCTTCGACAACCAGATGCTGGCGCAGGCCCTCTTCTTCGGTTTCCGCGTTGGCGAAGTCTCGTGCCCGACCCGCTACCTCCCCGACTCTTCGTCGATCAACTTCAGACGCTCCACCCGCTACGGCCTCGGCGTCCTTTGGACCAGCGTGCAGTTTCGCGCGGCGCGCTGGGGAATCGCGCGCCCGCGCATCTTCGACCCCTCGTTCTCCCAGGCCGTACCCGGCGACGTGCGCGGACGCATCGTTTAGGGCAGGATCCGCGGATTGGGGGTGCTGCGCCGCTCCCGGACACGGTGAGGATGGCACGAATCGCGTGGCCGGGGTGAATGGTGGGTGACGGCCCGGCACGGTTCCCGTGTTCCCGAAGCGCGCTGGCAGGGCGTGTTGTAGAGTATGAGGAAGAGTTGAGACGAAGGCCGGTGGGGGTTCGATCTTCTGGAGCGAATCTCGGATGGCGGTTGAGGCGACGCGGAGGCTGGACCGTGAGAAGTTGCGGGTTTCCAAGGATCTGGCACATGTGTCGCCGTTTCGACATAGACAAAGCAATGACGACCTTTCGCTTGGTGGCTCCATGATCGACGCGCCCGACCTCCTCGCATCCGACCGGATCCGACGGTTGGGTCCACGTGTTCTTGCCATTGCGATTCTCCTCACCGGAATGGAGGCGATGGCCTACCTTCACCATTCTGTGTGGTCTCTGGTGGCGAGTCGGGTCTGGGTGGTTCACGGCGCGACCTGCCTGGTTCTCGCGCTCGTGGCGGTCGCCGGTGTGTTGCGCGAAGACGTTCGCCGCAGGAACGTGGTGATTCCCTTCGCGTTTGCCTGGGTCGCCTTTCTGACGTTTTCGGGGGTTGGCTCGTTCACCAAGATGCAGGTCAACCACGAGGCGACGCAACAGGTGGCGGAGGCCTTGCGGGATGCTTCGGAGCCCGATTTCGGCTACACCAAGTCCGCCTTCCTCGGCTACCCCGTCCGGCAGTACCTGCTGGCCGCCGCGCCCTCGATGTTGGTGGGTCGGGGCCTTGCCCCGCTCCGACTGGGTTACGGCGTACCGTTCTTTCTCGGGGTTCTCGTCTTCTATGCCGGTTTCCGGCGTCACTTTCGGCGGGAGGACCCCAGGGGCTTTGCCTCGGGGCTCGCCGTTCTTCTCCTGACGCTGTTCCCGTATGTCCTCGAGTTCCTTAGGCATTTCGAGCAGTCGATCCTGCCGCTGTCCTTTACGTTGCAAGCGCTGGGTTGGCTGCTCCTCCTGCTCGACGGCGCCTACCTTTCAGGCCTGCTCGGCCTGGTGTGGACAGGGTCGCTGCTGGGCACCAGTTACACGCCGAGTCTTGCTCCGTGGTTGCTGCTTTGCGGGGTGCTCGTCGCGCTCGCGGGCGTGGCCGGCGAGAAGGGCGCGCGCAGGGCCGTCGCCTTTTGGCTGGCGGCGGCGATCCCGATCGGTGGTTTTGGCCTGCTTTCGTTCCTGACCCGGGGAGACCTCTTCAAATCCGGCGAGGGCGCGGGTGGCTTGGGGGCCGCCGTTGGCAAGCTCTCGGAGGGCTTCCGGATCTTCTTCTTTGGCGAACCCAGGCCGTTTGTGGACCCGCTGTTTCTATTGCCGGTCGTGGCGTACCTGGTCATGGCTCTGTTGGGTCGGCTCGGGCGCCTCCATTTTGTCCTTTCGTGGTGGGTCATCGGCGTGGTCGGGTTTGCGGTGTTCCTCAAGGGGTACGCGGCACCGCCCCCCCCGTTTGCCATTCACCGCGCGATCGTCGCGCTGCCGGTGCTGATCTTTGGGTTGGTGAGTGCCGCACTCGGATCGGGCACGCGCTGGTTCGCGTTGCTGACTCCGCGCGTATCGGTAATGTCCGCCGCGATCATCTGCACGTTCTCCATCTCCAGTTTCCTTGCGCTCCCGGTGTACGTCGGGCCCCGGCCGATCGAGTACGTACTTGCAGACTTGGTCCGGACAGCCCGTGCCAGCGGAGAGCCCCTCGAGAACGTTTCGAGCGTCGGCATCGTATCGACGGCGCCGGACCTGGACAATGCACGCGACTACCTGGTCTACTTCTGCCCCAATGCTGTCGAGGAGCGGACCTGGGTCGGCGTGGCGGGCCTCAAGACCGAATCCGGCTTCAACGTGGCGTATCTGGACCGGGGGCCGTACGAACTGGCCGCGCTGGGCGCCGGCTGGACGGTTCAGCCGTTGCGTTTCGAGTTCGCGGACCACCGGCAGGTCGAGATGCTGCGCTGCCTCAAAGACCGCCGGCACGAACGTCGCCCCGGCGGGAGGTAATGCGCCGGTAGCCCCACGGACCGACCTCGATCCGCTGGGCCGCGTCGCCGGCGGCGCGGGTCGTCAATGGTCCACCTTGGGCCGATAGGTCTTCAGAGAACCCTCGATGCCGGTCACCAGGAGTTGGCCGGGGTGACCTCGCCAAGCGATGCCAACTGGCTTGTCGGAGGATCGCAAACCGAGTCTCTGCCCGGCGTACGCCGCGATCGGCGCACCACTGGTGGAATAGCAGCGGACCACACCCGCCAGAGGCACGGTTACGAACAGCAAGCCCTCGCCAGAAATCGAGACGTAGGGCTCGGAGTACACCTCGCGACGCCAGCCGGGCACTGCAAACGCCGTCACGAGAGCGCCGTCGGCGTCGAAGACGGCGAGGCGGCCATGATCGTTGTCGCAGACGTAGACGCGATCGTGGGCGTCCACCGCGATGCCCGTCGGTGCGGCCAGCAGATGGGGGTTCTCGGGCTGGCCGCCGATGACGAGATCGCCGACGCCGGCAGGTGTGAACCGCACAACCCGATTGTTGCCGGTGTCCGCCACCCACACGCGGCCGGCGGCGTCCACCGCGATGCCGCGGGGGCCGTAGAGATTGTTGCCGAACTCCCGGAGGTAGCGCCCGGCGGGGTCGAAGACCTGGACGCGGCCGTTCCAGGTGTCGGCGACGTAGACGTTGCCGTCCGGACCGATCGCGACGTCGCAGGGGTCCTGGAACTCGCCCGCGGCCGTACCGCGCCGGCCCCAGGCAGCCACCGGCTTGAGGTCGCGGTCGAACTTCTGGATGCGGCAGTTTCCGAAGTCGGCGACGTAGACGTTGCCGGCGGGATCGCAGGCGATCCCCCGCGGCTGGCGGAGGACGCCGATCGGGTCCTGCGCTGCCGCCGGCGTTGCCGCGGCCTGGGTCTCTTCCGCGGTCTCGACGGTGAGCGGCGGCGGAGCCCCGATGGAACTGCCGTTGACCGCGAAGATCGTGACGGCCGGGTTCCGGTAGACCGGAGTCAGCAGGTCGGTCCACTTCGCGAAATCGGCAAGGTTTCCCCCCGCGTAAGTCCTGCGCTCGAGCGGCCCGACGTAGACCAGGGCGGCGTGGTAGTGCCGCAGCACCGCAGCCACCCTGGGCTCGTCCTTCGAGGTGAAGATCGTCTCGATGTCGTCCTTGCGGCGGTTGATCTCGGCCCAGCCATGGCCGCGCTGAAACACGTGGTAGTCCCAACCCAGCAGGATCGGCAGTCCGGTGTTCATCGCGACACGGGCGTACGCCCCGTACGAGGGCCCGTACGCTTCGACGAGGACCGGCAGCCCCGTCACGTTGCGGTTGATCCATTTGAACGCCGCCAACTCCTGCGGGTCGCTCCTCTTGAGATAGGCGGTGCCGTCGAGTGTCCAGCGCGGGCCAACGGTGTGGCGGTGCGCCAGGGCGCCCCACGCGCCGGAAACCGACGTGAATGCGGCCACCGCGACCGCCGCCCCGACGACACCCTGCCACGCGAGCCGACCCGGGGAGCGAGCCCTCCCGCCGCGGAAGAGCTCGCAGAACACGGTGCCGGAGGCGAGCCCGAAGAGGAGCCAAGCTTCGAGGTAGAACTTGAACACCGTGTTCATGCGGTCCCAGACGAACACGAACTCGCATCCCGCCACGAGCGCGAATGCGAAGGCGGCGAGCACGAGCGGGTGGCGGTGCCGCTCGGGGGTCGCGCGGTGCAGCGCGAGATAGACGGCGAACGCGGTCATCGCGAGCGCGAATGTCCGGATCGAGACGGCCTGGCGCAGGGAAAGGTGGGCGAGAGCGCCGAGGTCGACGAGCGACAGCCCGAGCGCGATGCCGGCGAGGGCCATCGCGGCGCGCCGCAGGCGGGTCAACGGCTGCCCGTCGGGCGCGAGGATGCGGTGCCACGACACGAAGAAGAACGGGACCAACAGCGTCAGGAACAACCCGAAGATCGTGAGCACGTCCCCGGGCCGGGCGTACGGGCCGACCTCCGCGCCCCACTGCCTGGCGGGAGGCGAGAACCGCCTCCAGAACGGCCGGAACGCCAGAACGGCGCCGCCGATGATGGTCGCGGCCGGCAGGACCACCGAGGTGACGCCGGTGCGGATGCTCCGTACGAACCCGCCGCGCGTGCCGTGCGCGAGCCAGTCGGCGCCGAGGAGCGCCAGCAGTAACCCGATGTACGTCGGCAGGCTCCAGCCATTGGTCACGGTGATCGCGCCCAGCAGGAGAGCGCACAGCGCCAACAGAGCGGCCGAGGCGGTGCGCGGGCGGTGGTGGGTGGGCTCCGCCCGCCGGCCGAGCCACACGGTCACGAGGGCGACGAACGCCACCGCCCAGGGGAGAACCAGCACGTGCGCGTGCAGGTCGGCAAAGACGAAGCTCCAGAACGGGTACTCGTTGATCGTGTTGGGGATGACGCGGGAGGTCGCCCAGAAGTAGTCGAAGTTGACCGCGTGGCGCGCCAACAAATCGCGCACTCCGGAGAGGTTGCCGAGCAGCAGCGTCAGGCCTGCGGTCGCGGCGCCGACCCGCCACCCGTTTCCCAGCAGCGCGCCGGCTGCAAACAGCGCCGCAGCGGTCATGCCGGCCACGGCGGCGATGCCGAGGTTGAACATCACCGCCGGGTGGATCGCGAGCGTCTTGCCGATCGCGGCGATCGTGTAATGCCCGAAGTAGGTGTACATGAGGGGGGAACCGGAGAACCACGGCTCTGGCGGGGGCAGCGTGACCGCACGGTAGAGCGTGTTGAGGAACGAGAAGTCCATCGGCTTCTCGCCCCAGAAGATCTCGGGGTTGAGTGCCCGCAGGAGGAGGAAGAGCGCGAACACCCCCCAGAACGCCGCCTCGCTCGCGACCACCTCGGACCTGGGGGGGCCGGTCTCCCGCCACCGCCGGCGGGCGAGCCATCCCCCGACAACGATGGCGAGCAGCGTCGTCCAGAGCACCGGCGGCGCGAACGAGGCCACCCCCAGGCTCGCCGCGAGCCACGGGACGTAGGCGAACACGAGCACGCCGACCACCTTGGCGAGGGCGTACAGGCCGGGTCGGGGGGGCAGGGCCCAGCGGGCCAGCGCGAACGCCGCCAGGCCGAGGACCTCGAGCAGGAGCGCGCACGCCAGCATCGCCGCGAGCGAGGAGCGGATCAGCCGGCCGCCGCCGGTCGGGGTCTCGCCGGCGTGCGCAAGCAGCATGTCGGACCTCGACACGGGCCGGGAGGGGAGCGAGTTGAGGACCTTCGCCTCGATCGCGCCGGCCGCGAGCCGGCCGGCGTTGCGGAAGATCAGCGCCTTCGGGTGGTCGTAGACGGAAAACGACTCGTCCGCAAGCTCGTCGGGCAGCTCGATCCCGAGAAGCGAAGGGCGCGACGCCACATCCTTCACCAGCGTGTACCCCAGGTCGCCGGCGAAGAGCTCGCGGAAGAAGTTGTTGGTCAGCGGGTACCGTGCCGGATCGCGGGTGACCGCTCCGTACAGCCGCTTCGTCTGGAGGACCAGCCAATCCGACGAGGCGAGGGCGTCCGCCAGGCGCTTGATCTTCGCGGGCCCGTCGGCGTCGTAGAAGCCGAAGGCCGTGACCTTGTAACGATCGGCCGGGCGCCCCGGCAGCGAGAACGGAAACCCCTCGTCCCAGTCCTGGATCAGAACTCGGGATCCCGGCGTCGCGTGGTCGTCGAACCAGGCCGAAGCGGCGACGGCGGAATGCGGCTTCGTGTAGATCGCCAGGAACGCAAGCAGGTAGAGAGCCGTGCCGGCCACCACGGCGCCCCTGGCCCAGCGCCCGAGGGTGGCCCGACCGGCCCACTCCTGCAGCCACGACGCGCCCCAGAGCACGACGAGCGGGTAGATCGGCAGCAGGTAGCGCACGAACTTGACGTCGAACGAGCACGTGATCGCGAAGAACGGGATCACCCAGGCGAGCAGCACCCACTCCGCGGCCGGGATCGCACGGCCTCGGCGGAAGCGTCCGATCGTCCCGGCGAGCGCGGCAAGACCCAGCAGCGGGCCCATCCCCCACACGACCATCTCGCGCAGGTCGTAGAACACCTTGGGGACGCCGATGTACTGCGTCGTGTACGGCACCGCGCCCGCGTGCCGCACCATCCGGCTCTGCTCGAGGATGTCGTGCAGCCACGCCCTGGCGTCGAGGAGGGCGTACGGCTCGCCGAAGGCGAACGCGGCTGCCGCGCAGGCGCACGCCAGGGTCAGACCGCCGAGGGCTCGCTTGATGGAGCGCTCGCTCCGCGCCCGCATGACGGCCGCGACGGCGAGCGGCAGGAGCAGGGGGAGCGCGCTGAACTTGGTTGCGACCGCCAGGCCGATCGCGGCGCCGGCCGCGGCGTACGCCGCCGGCCGTCCGCCCTCGACGATCTCCACCATGAGCGTCAGCGCGAGCAGGACCAGGAACGTGAGCGGCACGTCGTTGGTGGCGAAGTGGGAATTCTGGACGTGCAACACGGTGCCGGCGAGCAGCGCGCCGGCGAGCAGGCCGGTCCGCGCGCCGTAGAGCCGGCGCCCGAGCACGAACAGCAGCAGCACCGTGGCCGTTCCCCACAATGCCGAGAGCGCCCGACCGGTGAGGACCGCGCCGTCGTAGGTGGCGAACCAACCGTTCACGTTTGCCAGCGCGGCCGTGACCACCTTCGTCACGTAGAAGGGGAACGAGCCGTAGGCGAAGAAGTGCGGGTTGAGCTGCAACGGGTGGAAGGAGAGCTGGGTCACCGCCTCGGCGATGCGCCGTTCGTCGGGGTGGTAGAAGTGGGACTGGTCGAAGTTGAGGCCGATGACGCGAACGGCGAGAGCGAAGACGAGCAGCGCCAGGACGAGGCTCCGGTTTCGGGTCAGCGCCGCGTTCATCGGCCGCGCATCACGCCCTGAGCATGGCTCAGGAGGCTCCGCCCGTGAAGTCGGGCGTCGCGCCGAGGAAGCTGGCCTGCTCGGCGAGGTAGCGGGCGAACAGCGCGCCCCAGGGCGAGGTGCGGACGAAGCGGCGCACCGCGCGCCGGCCGAACACCGGGTACCAGAGGAAGTCGTGGTAGAGGTACGAGCCGGCGACGAAGACGTACACCAGCGGCGTGTGGAAGAAGAGCTTCTGCAGCCGCTTGAGCGGCCCGAACCAGAGGGCGTCGCCGACGCGGCTCGCCAGGTTGTCGCCGACCGAGAAGTTCCAGCTCTCCCGGCCGGCGTCCTCGTCGCCGACCAGCTCGATGTCGCGCGGGTCGGCGACGCCGAGGCCGCGCTCGTGGGCGAGGGCGAGGTAGCGGATCGCAAGGGGATCGAACCCCATCATCTTCGCCGCCACGGCGTCGATCGCGACCTGGTCGGTGGCGGCCAGGAGGACGTCCTTGCGCACGGGAACCATCGTGCGCGGCCCCGGTCCGTTCCCGACCGTCGTCCCGTCCATGACGGCGAAGAGGCCGGTGTGGATCTCCTTCTGGATCGTGAGGAGGTCGACCAGCGTTTCGTGGATCCAGGTGTGGGTGTAATGCCGGCGGGTGGCCAGCAAGCCGCCGAAGGCGTTCTTCATCGCGCCCGTCGTCGTCGTGTAGATGTGGCACTTGACGGTCGGGAGGTGGACGATGTTGGTGCCGAGGAAGAACTCCGGGATCTGGATGCCCTCCGGGAAGACCTTCGGCAACGCCAACATCTTGCCCTTCGGCTCGTAGCGCACCCACGCGAGGTCGTGGGGGTCGCAGTTGTAGCGCAGGGGCACGCCGTACCGGCCGAGCACGCCGACGTAGCCGTTGAGGCGCTCGCCCTTCTTCGGGTTGGTAACGACCGTGTCGTTCTGGATGCACACGAGGTCGGCGAAGCCGGCGGAGCGCAGCGCGAGGATCGTGCCCTCGAGCTGCCACGGCGTCGTGTTGGCGCCCGGGTACGGGTAGTGCCAGGAGATGTTGTCCTTGAGGATGGTGGCGGCGCCGGGAGCGAGCGCCTCCTTCAGGCCGGCCAACTCGCACAGGTGCCTGAGGTCGCCGAGAACTGTTTCGGGCCGGGTGCGCAGCACGGCCACGCGGCTCTTCATCTCGCGCCTCCCTTGGCCAGAACGATGGCGCCGGCCGTGATGATCCACACGACGACGGTGAGCAGCAGGGCGCGGTCGCGGAACAAGGTCGCCGTCGGGTCCTGCGCTCCCTCCCGGTGGAGCAGCAGGAGGTAGCGCATGATTCCGAACAGCACGAGCGGCACGGTGAGCAACAGCGCGTTGGAGCCGCCGAGCTTGCGCGTCGTGTCGGGCGCGACCGTGTACAGGGTGTACGCGACGAGCGTGACCCCGGCGAGCATCGTCACGACGTCGTGGAGGTACGACAGCGGGTAGCGGGGCGCCCGGCCGCCGGCGGCTTCCGGGAGGCGCTTCCCGAACGCCAACAGGAGAGCGAGCAGGAACCCGCACACCACCAGCCAGTGCGAGATCGTGACCGGGATCGCGACCGCGCCGGCGATGAGCCGCAGCAGGAAGCCGGTGGCGACCGCCATCGCGTCCACCACCGCCAGCGACTTGAGGAGCAGGGAGTACAGCACGGTGACCAGGACGTACCCGCCGAGAACGAGCGCAGCCGCGGCGCCGCCCTCCAGGCTCAAACCTGCCGCCGCGGCGAAAAGCAGCGCCGCCCAGACGAATGCGGCCGAAACCGACATCGCCCCGCTCGCGACCGGCCGGGAGCGCTTGACCGGATCGGCGCGGTCGGTCTCCCGGTCGAGCACGTCGTTGACCAGGTAGCCGGCCGAGGAGGCGAGGCAGAACGCGGCCGCCACCGCGAACGCCCGGCCCATCGCCGGCGCATCCAGTGCATGCCCGGCGAACACCGCCGGCGCGAGGACGAACCCGTTCTTGAGCCAGTGGCGGGGCCGCATCCCCCGGACGAGCGCAGAGAAACCATTCCCGAACATGACCGAGGCAATGCTAGCATCGCTCGTGGCCGGAGCGAGCGTTCGCCTCGATCAGGCGCTCGTCGAGCGCGGACTGGCGCCGTCGCGCGCGCGGGCCCAGAGCTTGATCCTCGCCGGTCTGGTCCGGGTCGACGGCCTCTTGGCCGACAAGGCCGGGAGGGCCGTCGCCGAGAGCGCAAGGGTAGAAGTCATCGCGCCGGACCACCCGTGGGTGTCGCGCGGCGGCGTAAAGCTGGCCGCGGCGCTGGTGGCGTTCGCCGTGAATCCGTCCGCGAAGCGCTGCCTCGACGTCGGCGCCTCGACCGGAGGGTTCACGGACGTCCTTCTCGCGGGGGGCGCCGTGCAGGTGGTGGCGCTCGACGTCGGCCGCGGGCAGCTCGACTGGAAGCTCCGGTCCGACCCCCGCGTGGTGGTCATCGAGGGCGTCAACGCCAGGTTGCTTGCGCCCGAGGACGTCTCCGGGCCGTTCGGCGTCGTCACCGTGGACGTCTCGTTCATCTCCCTCAGGCTCGTCCTCCCGGCCCTGCTGGGGGTCCTCGCGGCCGATGGCGACCTGGTGGCCCTGGTGAAGCCGCAGTTCGAGGCGGGGCGCGGGCAGGTGGGCAAGGGTGGCGTGGTGCGCGATCCCGAGGTCAGGGAGCGGGCCATCGTCCGGGTGATCGAGGCCGCGGCAGCGATGGGTCTGGCGTGCCTTGGCCGCATCCCGTCCCCCATCGCCGGGCCGGCGGGGAACGTGGAGGAGTTGGTCCACCTGCGCCACGCGTGAGTCCAGACGGAAACCGAGCTCCGGCCGCGGGCGCCGCCGGCGTCGCACCTCTCGCTGCGTTGCGCTGCGCCGGTTCGCATCCTCACATAGCCTCCGGCTATGCTCCGGTGCGACCGGCTTGCGCGCCTTGCGATAGGCCCAACGGCGGCGGCGCGGCTACACGCCGCAAGCTCCGACGCCGTTCCTCTCGGGGTGGTTGTCTTCAATGTGGGGCGCGCCCGCCGGGCGCGCTTCTTTGTCTTCGTGGGGGGGCGCTCGGGGTCGCGCGGCCTGCGGCCGACGCGGCCGGCTCGGACCACCGGTCACCGGCCACTGACCACGCCTCTCCCGGTGCTCGCGGCCTCGCCGACTAGGCCAGGTAGCGGGCGGCGGGGTGGTGGAAGACGACGGCGGAGACGCTCGCCTCGGGGTCCATCATGAAGCCGTCGGTGAGCCGTACGCCGATCTCCTCCGGCTGGAGCAGGCGGAAAACGTCCGCCTGCGGCTCGAGGTCGGGGCACGCCGGGTACCCGAACGAGAGCCGGATGCCGCGATAGCGCGCGCGAAAGCGCTCCTCCATCGTCATCGCGGACGGATCGGGGAACCCCCACTGCTCGCGCAGGCGGCGGTGCAGCCACTCGGCGGCGGCCTCGGCGGTCTCGAGCGCCAGCGACTGCAGCGCGATGCTGTCGAGCAGCTTTCCCTCGGCGCGCAACTCGGCGGCGCGAGCGCGGACGCCGGTGCCCGCGGTGACCACGAAGATCGCGACCGCGTCGAGAGCCGCCGGGTCGTGCGACACCCAATCCGCGGCGCAGGCGCGCGGTTCGCGCGCCTGCCGCATGAACGGCAGCGCCGCAAGTTCCCGCCCGGCGGGGTCGAGGACCGCCACGGTTTCGCCCCGGGAGCAGGCGCGGAAGAAGCGGTACACGCCGGCGGGAGCCAGCCATCCCCGCGTTGCGGCGGCGTCCTGGAGCGCCTCGACCCGGCGCCGGAGCTCGACGGCGCGCTCGTCGCCGGCCTCGAGCAGACGGCGCACCGAGCCGCGCACCCCCAGGTGCTTGCCGAACAGCATCTGGGGGTTGAGGTGGGCGAACACCTCGTCGATCGGCAGCTCGCGCAGCACGTGGCGCGCGAGGTCGGGCGGCTTTGGAATCTCGATCAAGCCGGGTGCAGGCGAGGGTAGGGGGGGCCCTTGCGACCGCCCGCCGCTTGGCGGGGTCGCCGACGGTGCGGGCTCCACCGAGCTGTCACGCTCGCGGGCGGGGGCAAGCCCCGCCCCTACAGGCCTGGGCCCGTCCTCCCTCATCAACTCGTTGGCGATCGCGAGCCCGGCCATGGCGTCGGCGGCGTAGCGCACGGTCGCACCATAGGCGGGCGCGATGCGGTCGCGGGTGAACGAGGACGAGAGCGCCGCGCCGCCCACCAGCAGCGGCACGGTGATGCCTGCGGCACGCAGGTCCTCGGCCGTGGCGGCCATCTGGTGCGCGGAGCGCACGAGCAGGCCGGAGAGGCCGATGAGTGCGGTCGGTTGCCCCCGCCACGCTGCGATTAGCCTGTCCGAAGGGCATTGGACGCCCAGGTCGGTCACGGCGTAGCCGTTGGTGGCGAGGATGATCCCGACGAGGTTCTTGCCGATGTCGTGGACGTCGCCGCGGACGGTTGCCAGCAGGATGGACCCCCGTGCCGCGCTCTCGTCGCCCTTCAGGTGTGGCTTGAGATGGTCCACCGCGGCCTGCATCACCTCGGCGGACACCAGCACCTCGGCGACGATGAGCCGTCCCGAGGCGAACATGCGGCCGACCTCGTCCATCCCGGCCATGAGCGGGCCGTTGATGATCGCGAGCGGCGCCATCCGGCCGAGCAGCTCGTCGAGCGCCGCGTCCAGGCCGGTGCGGGTTCCCTCGACGACCATGAGCGTGATGCGTCGCTCTGCGGGCAGGTGCGCATCGACGGAGGCGACACGCGGCGGCGCCTGGCGGTAGCGCGCCACGAAAGCGTCCACGGCGCGCTTGTCACCGTCGAACAGCACGTCTTCCGCGAGCTTGACCTCCGCGGCGCCGAGCGAAGGGAAGCGCACGAGCTGCTCGGCGTTGACGATCGCTCCGTCGAGGCCCGCCTGGACGCAGTGGTGAAGGAACACCGCGTTGAGCACCTCGCGCCCCGCCGCCGGGACGCCGAATGAGACGTTCGAGACGCCGAGGATCGTGAGCGCGTCCGGGATCCTCTCCTTGATGAGCTTGACGCCGCGAACCGTCTCGCCGGCCGAGCCGCGGAACTTGGGGTCGCCGGTCGCGGCCGGGAAGACGAGCGCGTCGAGAAGCACCTCGCGCCGGCGCAGGCCGGCGGCCTCGAGGCGGTCGAGCAGGCGCGCCGCCACCTCGGCCTTGCGCTCGGCCGTGCGCGCCATCCCGTCGGTCGGGTGCTCGTCGATGCACCCGGCCACGACCGCGGCGCCGAAGCGACGCGCGAGCGCGGCGACGCGGTCGAGGCGCTCGCCGCCGTCCTCGAGGTTGACCGAGTTGAGCACCGGCCTTCCCGGGATAAGCTCGAGCGCGGCCGCCATCACGCCGGTGTCGGTGGTGTCCACCATCAGCGGCACCCGGACCGCCCGGCGCAGGGCGGTCAGCACGGCCCGCATCGCGCCGCTCTCGTCTCCCTCGGCGTCGGCGAGGCAGACGTCGAGGACGCCGGCCCGGCCGCGCACCTGCCGTCTCCCGACCTCGGCGGCCTCGGCCCAGCGCTGGCCCCGCACGAGCTCCTTGAAGGTCCGCGAGCCGAGCACGTTGGTGCGCTCCCCGATCAGCAGCGGCGGCGGCTGTTGAACGAGGTCGACGACCTCACCGCCGGCCAGGCGCGCCGGGTCGTACGCCGGCGGCACGCGCGGCGCAGCCTGGTCCGCCACGCCGCGCAGGCGCCGGATGTGCTCCTCTCCGGTGCCGCAGCACCCGCCGATCACGTTCACCCAGCCCGAGGAGGCAAACCGCCCGAGCACCCGCGCCACGTCGTCGGGGCTCTCGTGGTAGCGCCCGTCGCCGTCGGGGATGCCGGCGTTGGGGACCACGGAGACGAAGCTGGGCGTCAGCGCCGCGAGCGCGCGAACGTGCTCGGTCATCGGGCCCGGGCCGGTCGAGCAGTTGACCCCGACCCACAGCGGCCGCCACGGCTCGACCATCACCGCGACGGCCTCGATCGTCTGGCCGCCGAGGGTGGTGCCGGTGGGCTCGATCGTCGCCGAGACGGCGACGGGCACGTGGGGCGCCGCCTCGGTGCAGGCGATGAGCGCGGCCTTCAGGTTGAGCGCGTCCTGGCACGTCTCGATCAGCAGGACGTCGGCGCCTCCCTCGGCGAGGCCGGCGGCCTGGAGCGCATACGCCGCGACCATCTCGTCGAAGCTGACGCCGCCGGTGAGGGTGAGCGCCTTGGTCGTCGGCCCCATCGAGCCCGCGACGAAGCGCGGCCGCAACGGGTCGGCCCCTTCGGCTTCGGCGCATGCCTGCCGCGCCAACTCCGCGGCGCGCCGGTTGATCTCGCGGCAGCGGCCGGCGAGGCCGTACTCGGCGAGCACCACCGGCGTCGCACCGAAGGTGTCGGTCTCGACGATGTCGGCCCCGGCGGCGAGGTAGCCGCGGTGGAGGTCGAGCACGGCCTCGGGGCGGTGCAGGACGAGCGCCTCGTGGCAGCCGACGAGCTGCTCGCCGCCGTAGTCGGTGGCGCCGAGACCGCGCGCAGCGAGGGCCGTCCCGGTGGCGCCGTCGAGCACCATGATGCGCCGGCCCAGCAGCCCGGCCAACCGGGCGCCGCGTGGTTGAGACGTGGTCACGGAGCAAGTGTAGACGGTGGAGAGGGAAGAAGGTAGAAGGTAGAAGGTAGAGAGAAGACGAGATCCGGTTCTTGCTGTTCGCTTTCCTCTTTCCTTTTCCCTTCTTCCGTCCCCACTCTTTGCCGGCGGTCGTGCGAAGATGGCGCCACCTTGATTCTGGGCGGTTGGGAGGAGGCGACATGGACCGATTCACCCGTGGCGAAAGGCTGACCCTGACCGTGGCCCTGGTCGTGGCGGCAGGGGCGGGGATCTTTGCCTGGACGAACTTCACGCGGGCGTTCCCCGAGGCGCACCTCTCGTTCGCGGTGAACCGCGCGACGTCGGAACCGGTCGCCGCTGCGTTCCTCGCCGAGCACGCGCCGGCTGCGGCGGCCGCGCTCGCCGGCTGCCGGCACGCGGCGATCTTCCGCGTCGACGACGGCGCCAAGGTCTACCTCGAACGCGAGGTGGGGCTCGACCGACTCGGGGTGTTGACGAAGGAGCGGCAGGTGCGGCTGTGGAGCTGGGCACACCGCTGGTACCGGCCGCTCGCCAAGGAGGAGGTGAGGGTCCGGGTCACCCCCGAAGGCGAGGTCATGGGCTTCGCGCACCTGGTCCCCGAGGAGGCCGCCGGGGCCTCGTTGGACGAGGCGCCGGCCCGCGCCGCCGCGGAGGCGTTCCTCGCCTCCGCGTTCAAGCTGGACCCTGGGAAGCTGACCTTCGTCGAATCGAAGCGCGAGGACCGGCCGCATCGGCGCGACTGGACGTTCACCTACGAGCGGGCCGGTTGGAAGGTGAAGGACGCCACCTACCGGATGAAGGTTGAGGTGCACGGCGACGAACCCGCCGGCTACGCGGAGTACCTCAAGGTGCCGGACGCGTGGACGCAGGGGTACGAACGCCTGCGCTCGGCCAACGACACGACGGCGCTGGTCGCGGGGTTCGGCATCGTCCTCACCTTGCTCGCCGCCCTGGTGGTGCTGTTCCGCGAGGGGCGCCGCGGCAACGTGCACTGGCGGCTCCCGATGCTGCTCACGGCGCTGGCGTTCGGGCTCTTCGTTCTGAGGTCGCTCAACGAGCTGCCGGTGGCCTCGTACGGGTTCGACACGACCGGGACGTACGGCGCCTTTCTCGCGGGGCAGGTGTTGCGGGCGATCGGAGGGGCCGGCGTCGAGGCGCTGCTGATCTTCCTCGTCGTGGCGGCCGGCGAGCCGCTCTTCCGCGCCCGCTTTCCCGGCCACCTGCGGATCGCGGCGCTGTTCGAGAGGTCGGGGTGGCGCAACCGGCGGTTCGCGTATGGCCTCATCCTCGGCTACTGCCTGGCGGCAGTGTTCCTCGCGTACCAGGTCGCGTTCTACCTGGTGGGGACGCGCTTCGGCGCCTGGAACCCTGCGGACGTGCCGTTCGACAACCTGCTCAACACGTCGTTCCCCTGGCTTGCCGTGCTGTTCGTCGGTTTCTACCCGGCGGTGAGCGAGGAATTCATGTCGCGGGTGTTCTCCATCCCGCTGGTGGACAAGCTCACGCACTCGCGCGTCGCCGCGGTCGTGATTCCGGCGCTGATCTGGGGGTTCGCCCACGCCAACTACCCGGCGCAGCCGTTCTACATCCGCGGCGTGGAGGTGTCGATCGCCGGCCTGTTCGTCGGGATCATCCTCTACCGGTTCGGGGTGGTGCCCTGCCTCGTCTGGCATTACGTCGTGGACGCCGGGTACACCTCGATGCTGCTGGTGCGTTCCGGCAACCCTTACTTCGTCGTCACAGCGCTCGCCGGCGTGGGCGCGCTGCTGGTGCCGTTGGCGGCGACGCTCATCGCGGCGTGGAAACGTGGCGGGTTCGTGGACGACCCGGGAGCGCTCAACGCCGCCGACCCGGCGCCGCCGGCGCCGCCGGCCGTCGTGCCGGTGGCCGTGGCCCCGATCGTGACCCCGCCGCTGCGGCGCGTCGTGGCGATCGGGCTGGCCCTCGCCGCTGCCGGCGGGGTCCTTGCCTGGATCGCGCCCGACCCCGGCCGGGGCATCGGCGTGAGGCTGCGCCCCGACGCGGTGCGCCGGGCCGCCGCCGCGTTCCTCGCGGCGCGGGGAGCGGACCCAACCCGTTGGCGTTTCGTCGTGACCTCGAGCGGCGACATCCTCGGGCCCGCAATCCGGCGCTACCTGCTCGAACACGGCGGCGTCCCAGAGGTGGCGCGCTTCGCGGCCGAGGTTCCGGCGTGGCAGGTGCGCGCCTTCCGGATCGAGGATCGCGAGGGGTGGCAACTGGCGGTGGACGACAGGACCGGAAAGGTGGTCCGCTTCGACCACGAGCTGCGGGAGGAATCCCCGGGTGCGAACCTCCCGCTGGCCGAGGCGCGTCGCGAGGCTGAAGCTGCGTTGACGGCGGCGGGGATCGACGTCGCGAAGCTCGAGTTCAAGGAGGCGAGGAGCGAGAAGCGGCCCGCCAGGACCGATGACACGTTCACGTGGAAGGACCCGGAGCGCGGCGTCGGTCATGCGGAGTACCTGATCGAGGTCGGCGTCCAGGGAAACGCCGTCGACAGAATGACGCGGCGAATCAAGCTGCCGGAGGCATGGGAACGGGCGTACGAGAGGAGGACCGTTCCCCAGTTCGCCCGCCTCGCCGTGGCGGTCGGCGTTCTGGCGCTGCTGATCGTCCACGGTCTGCTGCTGTTCTACCGCGGCGTGCGCAGCGGGGCGGTTCCTTGGCGGCGCCTGGTCGTCGTGGCAGCCGGGCTCGGGGTCCTGGTCGGGGTCGGTGTGGCGCTGCGCCTTCCCCTCGATTGGGCGGGGTACGATCCCTCCTCGCCGGGGGCGCTTTTCCGGGCCACCATTCTGATCAGGGCCGCGATCCAGATGCTGCTCATCCCCACCGCGGTGGTGCTCGCCCTGGGGGCGCTGGCGGCGTGCTTCCCGGCGGCGGCCGCGGCGACCGGCGGCAACCGACGCCAGGCGGCTGGGGCGACGGCCGCCGCCGCTCTGGCGGTCGTGGGCGCGGGGTTGGCGGTCCGGGGCGTTGTGGGACTGGCGCGGTCCTGGGCCCCGCTGGCGTTCCCGGACGCACCGGTCGCGATCCCAGCATCGGTCGCGACCTGGGTGCCGGCGCTGGGGGGCCTGGGCGCCGGGCTCGTCGCCGCCGCACTCCAGCTCACGCTCGTTGGGTTCGTGGTGCACCTCTGGGGCAAGCTCGAAGCGCGATGGGTCAAGGTGGCCCTGGGCGCCGGGCTGTTGCTGGCGCTCGTCCCGGCCGGGGCGGACGCCTCGCTGCTCGAGTTCACCGCCGGTCTCGCGCAGGCCGCGCTCGTGCTCGCCGCCGGTGCGGCGCTGGTGCGGTTTGCGCTCGGCGCCAACCCGCTCGCCTACCTGCTTGCTGCGGCGTGGGTCGGCGTCCTCGGCGCCGCGGCCCCGATGATTGCGCAGCCGGGGGCGTTCTACGCGCACCAGGGGTGGGGGTTGGTCGCGGCCGCGGCGGCCGCGAGCGCGTGGTGGTTGTGGCGCCACCCAAGGCCGGCGGCGCGGCAGGACCACGCGGCCGCGCCCGGATGAACGGCCGTTACGGCGCGGGCGGCTGACCGCGCCGCTGGGCCAGTTGCTCGATCATCGCCCGCAGGCGGTGGCAGAGCACGCGGCACACGAGGTCGAGGAACTGGGCTGCGGCCTCGGAGGGGCGCTGGAGCACCTCGTCGAGGTCGCGCTGCGAGAGGACGAGCACCGTGCAGCCGCCGAGGCCGGAACGGGCGTCGGCGCTGCGGAGCTGATCGTCCACGAGAGCCATTTCCCCGAAGACGCCGCCGCGGAGGAGCGTCGCAAGGAGGATCTCGCCCCGGCCCGGGATCCGGCGGGAGATCACGACCTCGCCGTCCGCCACGATGTAGAGGGAGTCCCCGGGCTCGCCCTCGAGGAAGAGGTTGGCGCCCGGGGGGAAGCTCTCGGCCCGCAGCGTCGTGGCCAGCAACCGCAGTTCCGCCGCCGACAGGCCGCTCTCGGCGAACAGGTCGAGCTTGGCGCCGGGCCTGAGGTCCACCGAGCTGCCGGGCCGCGCGGCCGGCCTGGCCTCGGCGGCGCTCGAAGGCGGCATGAGCTCGCTCATGAAATGGTTCGCCTGCCGGATCTTCGCCGCCAGGGAGTGCCAGAACATCCGCGCGAGTGCCGCCCCCAGCTCTGAGTCGGCAGCCACGGCCCGGCGAACGCCCGCACCGTGGAAGGCCACCAGCACGCTGGGTTCGGTGGCGACCGTTGCGACATCGCGGGCCTGACCGTCGAGGAACGACACCTCGCCGAAGAGCTGGCCTACCCGGATGCGCGTCACGGGCTGGCGGCCGGCGGGAGTGTTGCGGTGGCCCTCGACCATTCCCGACAGGACGACGAAGAAGTCGTTGCCGGCGCTGCCCTCGTCGTAGACCACGTGCCCCTGCGCCACCGTGTGCTCGCGCCCATGCGTGGCGAGTTGGGCCAGTTGGGGGTCGCCGACGTGCTGGAACAGACGAAAGACCCGCAGGTCCGAAAACCCCGCCTGGGGGGCGCGCGCGGCATCGGGCTCGAAACGGTTCATCGCCTGCGTCTCCGGCCCACGCGCACCGGGCGAACGGCGTGCCTCGGGCGGGCCGATCGAACAGCGGGAACTCTAGCGCATCGGCGCCGGTTTTGCGAGGCGACGGCAGCGGCCGCGAGGTTTCCTGGCCGCGCCGGGCGGCCAATGGCACGTTTTATGCTTTGCGTCTCGTTTGCAAGGGGTCGCCAGGTCACTTTGGCGCACGCGGTCGCGGCGTCGCATCGGTTCGCGGCCACCCCGGCGCCGACACCGATTCGCCGGGGAGAAAGGAGGTTCGACGATGGCAGGCGCACAGATTGGTAAGCCGGGTCGGTCGGCGATGTCCGGGGGGCGGTCGCAGGGCGCTGCGGCGGGGATCGCGGCCGTGGTTCTCGTCGTGATCGTCGCCCTGGGCAGCCGCGAGGCCCGAGCTGCGGGAGGCACCATCCTGGTCAGGGGGCAGGTCGGGTTCGACGACGACATCGTGGCGCACGTGACGTCGCCGGTCGCGGGTCGAGTCACGAAGGTGCTGGCGAACCTCGGCCAGCGCGTGCATAGGGGAGCGCCGCTCGCGGTGATCGCATCGCCCGAGCTCGCGCACGCCGTGCCGGATGAGCTGAAGGCCGAGGCCGACCTTGCCGCGGCCGAGGGCGAAAACCAACGCCAGCGGAAGCTGTTCGACGCGCACGAAGGCTTGGCGGACCGCCTGGAGGCGGCGCGTACGGGGTTGGCATTGGCGAGGACCGCGCTGGCGCGCGCCAGGGCGAGGGTGGCGCTCGTCAAGGGTTTTGGTGGCGACGAGATGACCGGGTCGTTCACGGTGGTTGCCCCCCTCGGCGGGGTCGTTCTGGCCCGCGCGGCCGCACCCGGGGCGCTGGTCGCGGGAGAGGGTCCGGGCGGCGGCGCGCCCGACCTGTTCACGGTCGGGAGCCTGAAGCGGGTCTGGGTGACCGGCCGGATCAGCGCCGCCGACCAGGCGCGCGTCCGGGTCGGGGCGAGCGTCACGGTCCAGGTTGCGACTCTGCCCGGGAGGACGTTCGCCGGGAGGGTCGTCCGGGTTTCCGCCCCGGCGTCTGCGCCGCGCGAGGCCGCCGTGCGGTGCGCCGTCGCAAACCCCGGTGAGGTCCTCCGGCCGGGAATGCCAGCGACCGTCGCCGTCTCGGCGGAGGCTCGCGCGAGGACATGGGGCTCCTGATCGGGCGCCTGGGGCCGATCACGAAATCCCGCTGGATTCCGGCTTGGTCCGGAGCGTTCGGCGGGCCGGTGCAACCGGTGCGGCCTCGTCGCCAGCCGTGAGTTCAGTTGCCGGACGCGGTGCGGGTACACTTACGGCGTGAGCAGAGTGTCCTGGGACCGCTACTTCATGAACCTCGCCGTGCAGGCGGCGACGCGCTCGACGTGCCCGCGCAAGAGCGTCGGTGCCGTGGTGGTGCGCGACAAGGCGCTGCTCGCCACGGGCTACAACGGCTCGATCCGGGGCCTCGCGCACTGTGCCGAAGCCGGTTGCATGATGGAAAACGGGCACTGCGTGCGGACCGTGCACGCCGAGGCGAACGCGATCCTGCAGGCGGCCCGCCACGGCGTGCGCATCGAGGGGGCGGACATCTACGTGACCGCCTCGCCCTGCTGGGACTGCTTCAAGCTCATCGCGAACGCGGGCATCGCCCGCGTGCTGTACGGTGAGTTCTACCGCGACGAGCGCATCGCGGAGTTCGCGCACGACGCGAGGATCGAACTGGTCCACCTGGGCCTCGAGGAGAGTCGATGAGTACGGTACGACGGATCGGAGTCATGACCGGGGGCGGGGACGCGCCGGGGCTGAACGCGGTCATTCGCGCGGTGGTGCGCTCGTGCAGGGTCGCCCACGGCGCCACGGTCATGGGGATCTCGGACGGCTTTATCGGGCTGGTCGAGATGAAGGCGCGCGAGCTCAGGCTCGCGGACGTCTCGGGGTTGTTGGTCCGGGGCGGCACGATCCTGGGCACGAGCAACCGCGGCAATCCGTTCCGTTATGCGTTCCGGCGTCCGGACGGGGTGGAGGAGTTGGTGGACGCGTCGGCCACCGCCAAGAAGAACTTCGAAAAGCTCGGGCTCGACGCCCTGGTAGTGATCGGGGGCGACGGCTCGTTGTCGATCGCGGAGCGGTTCTGGCGGGAACTGGAGATCCCGGTCGTGGGCGTGCCCAAGACGATCGACAACGACCTCTTCGCGACCGAGTACACGTTCGGATTCGCCACCGCCCGCGAAACGGCGACCTGGGCGCTCGACCGGCTGCACAGCACGGCGGAGAGCCATCACCGGGTCATGCTGCTCGAGGTGATGGGTCGCGACGCCGGCTGGATCGCGCTCCACGCCGGGCTCGCCGGCGGCGGTGACGTCGTCCTCATCCCGGAGATCCCGTTCAAGTTCGAGGCGCTGATCGCCAAGTTCCGCGCTCGCGAGCGGCGAGGGCGACCGTTCTCGGTCGTGGTGGTGGCGGAGGGCGCCGCCCCCGCCGGCGGCGCCCAGGTTTTCGCCGGGGAGGACGCGGTGACCGGCTGGAAGCGCCTGGGCGGGATCTCGTACCAGATCGCGCGGGAGATCGAGGCCCGTGGCGGCTACGAGGTGCGCGCCACGGTCCTCGGCCACATCCAGCGCGGCGGCACGCCGGTGCCGACCGACCGCATCCTCGCCACCCGGTTCGGCGTCGAGGCTGCGCGCCTTGCCGTGACCGGCCAGTTCGGAAGCATGGTCGCGCTGCGAAACGACGACATCGTCTCGGTGCCGATCTGCGAGGCGATCGGGCACGTCAAGTGCGTGGACCCGGGCTGCCAGCTGGTACAGGCGGCGCGGTCGCTCGGCATCGTGTTCGGCGACGAGGATCTGGAAGCCGTGAACCGCTCCGAGGGCTGAGCAGCCCGGTGGACGCCGTCGACCAGATCATCGATCTCGCCCGCATCGACGTCCCGCTCGACGCGCCCGGGCTCTTCGGCGCGGCGGTCCCGCTCGAGGTCGAGCTCGGTTCCGGCAAGGGGCGCTTCCTGCTGGAGTGGGGCGCCGCGCATCCCGAGGTCGGCTTGATCGGCGTCGAGCGCGCCCGCACCTATCTCGAGATGGCGGCGCGCCGCGCCGCCCGCGGAGGCATCGCCAACGTGCGACTTCTCCATACGACCGCGGAGGACCTCCTCTTCCGCTGCCTGAGGGCCGGCTCGGTGGCGGCCGTACACGTCTACTTCCCCGACCCCTGGCCAAAGACGCGCCACCACAAGCGCCGTTTCTTCCGACCGGAGAACGTCGCGCGTCTCGCGGAGGTGCTCGCTCCCGGGGGCCTGCTGCGCGTCAAGACCGATCACGAAGGCTACGCAGGGGTGATTGCCCAAGTGCTGGCTGCCGAGGGGCGCTTGCAGCCCGTTGCGCCAGCCGCCGCGTTCGAGGCGATTCCGGCCAGCAACTTCGAGGTCAAGTACGCGCGGGAGGGGCGCCTCGTCCACCGCTTCGCCTTCCGTCGCGCGTAGGCCGGCGGCGAGCAGCGATCGGCGAGCCACCTCGCCCCGTTATACTGGCGAGCGTTCGAGGCCTGACGTCTCCTGTCTTACCGCGCCTTGGACGACCCGTGAGGGGGAGTGATGACGAGAACGCTCTACATCGACCCGTTCGGCGGCGCGGCGGGTGACATGTTGTTTGGGGCGTTGCTGGACCTCGGGGTGGCCCAGGCGCAGGTCGTGGAGGTCCTGGCGGGTCTCCGGTTGCCCGGGTGGCGGCTGGAGACGGCGCACGAGCGCCGGCACGGGTTCGCCGGGACGCGCATCGAGGTCCACGTCGAGGAGGAGACGAACCCGGCGCGGCACCTGTCCGACGTCGAGACGCTGCTCGGCCGGGCGGAGCTGCCCGGGCGCGTGCGCGAGCGCTCTCTCGCCGCCTTTCGCCGGCTGTTCGAGGCGGAAGCCGAGGTCCACGGGGTAACGCTCGAGAAGGCGCACCTGCATGAGCTTGCGGCCGTGGACGCCGTGATCGATATCGTCGGAACGTGCGCTGCGGTCGAGTTGCTGCGGGCGGACCGGGTTGTCTGCGGACCGGTGCCGGTCGGGTCGGGCACGGTGGCGACGGCGCATGGGCTCCTGCCCGTGCCGGCGCCCGCGGTGGCGCGGCTGCTGCGCGGCCTGCCGATCGCGAGTCACACCGGCGAAGGCGAGATGACGACGCCGACGGGCGCCACCCTCGTGGCGACGCTCGCCGAGTCCTTCGGCCCGCTCCCCGCGGGCACGCTTCTGGGGGTCGGAGTCGGCCTTGGGACGCGCTCCTTCGCCGGGTTACCGAACCTGCTGCGGGCGTTCCTGATCGAAGAATCGGCGACGCCCCGGTTGGCGGGGCGCCCCCTCGTTCTCGTGGAGGCGACGATCGACGACGCCACCGGTGAAACGATGGGGGTGCTCCTCGACAACCTGCGCCGGGCCGGAGCGCTCGATGCGTGGTGCCTGCCCGGGACCGGGCGGAAGGGGCGGCCGCTGGTCGAGCTGCGCGCCGTCGCCGAGCCCTCGGCCGCCGACGCGGTGGCCGCGGCGGTGTTCGCGGAGGGGGCGAGCCTGGGCGTGCGTCTGGTTGCCTGCGCCCGGCCCGAGCTCGAGCGGCGGAACGTCGAGGTGGCGACGTCGTTCGGCCCGATCCCGGTCAAGGTCGCCGCGTTCGCGGGGCTGATCGTTTCGGCCAAGCCCGAGCACGACGCGTGTCTCGCCGCCGCCCACCTCGCCGGCGTCAGCCTCGCGGCCGTCGTGGACGCCGTGCGCACCGCAGGGCCCAGGATCGGCTCCCCGTGGGAGGCCTGAGACGGGCGGCGTGGCGAAGAGTTGGCGGTGAAAACGGCAAAGGGTAAGGGGAAAAGGGAAGAGGGAAGACGAACAACCGGGGAGAACGCCAACTTCGGGTCCGCGACTTCCGGCTGCCCTTCCCCTTTGCCCTCTCCCCTGTTTTGCTTCTCAGCGTCCCGTTGTGGCCCGCAGCCACGGCGCGCCCTCGAAGCGCGCGACCGGGACGCCGAACGCGCGGCGCGTGGCGTCGGTGTCGCAGGTGGAGCCCTCGGTGAGCATCGTGAGCTGGTCCCGCGTAATCGGCGCGCCCGGTAGGTGCTGTAACACCGAGATCGCGAGCCTGGCCAACCCGAGCGGCACGTGCACGAGCGTCCGGCGCAGGCCGAGCGAAGAGGCGATGCGGCGCAGCGCCTCGTCGTACGTGAGAGCCTCGGGGCCGCCCAACTCGTAGGTCTGACCGACGGACGCCGGGTCCTCGAGCGCGGCGACGAAACAACGCGCCACCTCGGCGACGGCGATCGGCTGCAACTGGTAGCGCCCGTCTCCGAACACCGGGAAGAAGGGGAAGCGCCTGAGCGCGGGGACCAGGGCAGCGGTGAAGCCGTCGCCGGGCCCGAAGATCAGCGCCGGCCGGAAGATCGTCCAATCGAGCCCGGAGCCGCGGACCGCCTCTTCGGCCTGCCACTTGGTGCGGTGGTACGCGGTCGTTGCGCCCGCCCCGGCGCCGAGCGCCGACATCTGAAGGAACCGCCGGACGCCGAGCCCACGGGCAGCCTCGATCACGCGTTCGGTCGCCCGCACGTGGGTGCGCTCGAAGGTGGCGCCGGCGCGCGGCGCCTCGCGGATGATTCCGACGAGGTGGATCACGGCCTCGCACCCCTCGCACCAGCGCTGCCACCCCTCGCCGGCGATGTCCGCGGCAACCTGGATGACGCCGGGGCAGGCGTCGCCCGCGCGCAGGTTGCGCGAGAGGGCGACAACCTCCCAGCCGCGATCGAGGAGCTGGCGGCGCAGCTCGCTGCCGACGAAGCCCCGTGCGCCCGTGAGCAAGACGCGGCGTCCCGGGGAGGAAAACGGCAAGTCGGCCTGGCGGGCGCTGGACGGAATCGGCTGTGTCACCTTCCACCTCGAAACTCGTGAATGCTAGCATGCCGCGTGCTGCGTGCCGTCCTCGCCGATCTCCACCTCGGGCAGGCCCCCGGCGACCTGGACAGGTTTCTCGCGGCGGTCGCCGGGATCGAGCGCCGCGGCGCGAGGGAGGTCGTGTTCCTGGGCGACCTCTTCCGCGCCCTCGTCGGCTTCTCGCGCTTCTGGGACGCGACAGTGCGCCGCGGCCTCGAAGAGCTTGCGGCCCTGCGCCGCGCCGGCGTTCGCGTGGTCATGGTCGAGGGCAACCGTGACTTCTTCCTCGACGTCGCGGACCTCGACCCGTTCCGCGACGCGTCCGGGAGCGCCCACTCGTTCGTCGCCGGCGGCCGGCGCTTCCTGCTCGAGCACGGCGACCTCGTCAATCGGCGCGACCGCTCGTACCTCTTCTGGCGCGCCGTGTCGAAGAGCTCTCCGGCGCGGGTGTGGGCGCGGCTCCTGCCCCGGCGACTGGCGCAGCGGATCGTGCTCGGGACCGAGTCACGTCTGAAGGAGACGAACTTCACATACCGGCGCCGGCTGCCGGTCGCCGAGCTCACGGCTGCCGCCGAACGCCACTTCGCCGCCGGGGTGGACGTGGTCCTGTGGGGCCACTTCCATCGCGCCTGGAGGCTCGAACGGGGTCGCCGCGAAGCGCACGTCGTCCCAGGGTGGCTCGAGACGGGCGCGGTGGTGTGGATCCACGGCGACGGATCGCTCGCGATCGAGGCCGAGCGGAGCGAGCAAATCGTTGACAGTGCACCCGGTTCGTGGTACCAAGAAAACGTCAGCACGGGTAAGGCGAGGTGACCATGAGTGGAACGCTGCTGCTTGCCGATGACAGCATCACGATCCAGAAGGTCGTGGAGCTCACCTTTGCGGAGACCGAGCACAAGGTTTTCGCAGTCGGCGGCGGGCGCGACCTCCTGCAGCGCCTGCCGGAGATCAAGCCGGACGTCGTGCTTTGCGACGTCGTCATGCCCGATATGAACGGGTACGAAGTTTGCCAGATCCTCAAGAGCGACCCGAACACCCTGCACATCCCGGTTGTGCTGTTGACCGGCACGTTTGAGCCGTTCGACCGCGACCGCGCCCAGGCAGCAGGCTGCGACGCGATCGTCACCAAGCCGTTCGAGGCGCGTGAGCTGATCGGCGTCGTCGAGGACCTGCTGGCGCGAGCCCAGACCGTCGCCCCGCCGCCGGAGCCCGCGGAGTACGGCGGGCTGGGGGATCAGGGGATCGCGGAGGGAGTCCCTTCGCTGGACTTCAGCACGTCCGGCTTCGATCGGATGGTGCCGCAGGAGCCGTCGGCGCCCCCCATCCCGGAGGACGGCATCGACCTCACGGCAAGCTCGCTCGGGGACTCGCACCCCTCGCAACCGATCTCGGCGCCGCCTGAACTGGCGGAGCCCGAGGTCCCGGCAGCGGCGGAGGAGACGTCGTTCGCCTTTGGCGGCGAAGAGGCGCAGGCGTTCGACGAGGCGCCGCCCGTCGGAGATGCGACGCCCGCGTTCGCGCCGGAGCCTCCCGCCCCCTCGGAGCCGTTCCTCGTCGAGGAAGCGCAGTCGGAGCCCGCGAGGGGCCTGTTCGCGGTCGAGCCCGCGCCGGGGCAGGAAACGGCTCCAGCGTTCCCTCCGGATCCGGTGATCGAGCCCAGGCCGGAGATCGAGTCGGCGCCGGTGTTCGCGCCCGAGGTCGTGGCTGCGTCTCCGCTCGGGGCCGCAACGGACGAGGGTCCGGCGCGGCACGTCAACGTGACCTCCCAGGAGCCCGCCCAACGTGAGGCGATGGCCGGGGCGGTCGCCGCGATGGCCGCTCCGCTCGCGGCCGCCGCGCTGTCGCGCGAGGCGATGGAGGACATCGCCCGTCGCGTCGTCGAGCTGATCCCGCCGGCGCCGCCGGCCCCGGCCGCTCTCACCGCGGCGGAGCTGCTGACCGACGAGCACGTCGAGCGGGTTGCGAGGCGCGCCGCGGAGCTGGTGCCGCCGGCCCCGGCCCCTCTCACCGCGGCGGAGCTGCTGACCGACGAGCACGTCGAGCGAGTTGCGAGGCGCGCCGCGGAGCTGGTGCCGGCGCCGCCCGCGCCGCCGACCGCGGCGGAGCTGCTGACCGACGAGCACGTCGAGCGGGTCGCGAGGCGTGCGGCGGAGCTGGTACCGCCGGCCCCAGCCCCTCTCACCGCGGCGGAGCTGCTGACCGACGAGCACGTCGAGCGGGTTGCGAGGCGCGCCGCGGAGCTGGTGCCGCCGCCGGCCGCGCCGCCGACCGCGGCGGAGCTGCTGACCGACGAGCACGTCGAGCGGGTTGCGAGGCGCGCCGCGGAGCTGGTGCCGCCGCCGGCCGCGCCGCCGACCGCGGCGGAATTGCTGACCGACGAGCACGTCGAGCGCGTCGCGAAGCGCGCCGCGGAGCTGATACCCCCGCCCGTGGCTCCGGCCCCGTCCGAAACGCTCTCCGACGAACAGATCGAGAAGATCGCCAGGCGGGTCGTCGAGCTTGCCGCGCCACAGCTCGAGCGCATCGCCTGGGAGGTCATCCCGGACCTGGCGGAGATGCTGGTGCGCAAGCGCATCGCCGAGCTCGAGAAGGCAGCTGAAGAAGAGAGTTGACCGTTCGGTCGACTGCAGAGTCCGACGTGAGGGCGGTCGCCGGAAACGATCGAAGCGCGCGGATCGCCTCCCTCTACGGCAAGCGCCTCTACGTGCTCGAGGCGGGCCTTCAAGCCACCGACGTGGTCATCCTGGGCGCCTTGCTTCTCTTCGGCCTGCTGATCGCCGTCTTCCGCGCCCACGTCGCCGCTCCCGGCTCCCTGCTCCTCCGGCTCGCCGCATGGGGCGCGCTCTACGTCGGGTCGATCTATCTCGACCCGAAGCTGCACAACCGCGTCCTGCGATTCCTCGTCCGGACGGGGGCCGTCCAGATCCTGTGCGCTCAACTGTTTCTCGTCGCTCAGGAGATGCAACTGATCGTTGTCCGGAGCTGGCAGGATCCGCTCGTCCTTCGCCTCGAGCGCGCGATCTTCGGCCTCCAGCCCACGGTCTGGTTGCAAAGGTTCGTCGCGCCCCCTCTCACTGAATGGATGATGTTCGCGTACGTTTTCTATGTGGTCATCTACCCGGGGCTCGCGGCCCTGATCTACTTCCGGCGCGGCGAACGAGCGCTCGAGGACTACCTGTTCGTCCTCGCCGCGACGAACGTCGTCTGTTTCCTCGGGTTCATGGCTTTCCCGATCGCAGGGCCGCTCTACTATATGCCCGAGGCGTACACTGTCCCGTTGAAGGGGTGGTTCTTCACCGCGTGCGGCGAGTACATCCGCCACAACGTCCACGTGATCGGAGGCAGCTTGCCCAGTCCGCACTGCGCGATCGCCACCGTCATGTGGATGATGGCCCGCCGCTACGTCCGACCCGCCTTTTACGCCTTGACGCCGGTCATCCTGTCCCTCTATGTGTCCACATTCTTCCTGCGATACCATTACGTCACGGACAGCGTGGTCGGCATCCTGACGGGGGCGCTCATTCTTTGCGCGGCCCCGGGACTCGTTCGGGCGTGGAACGCGGCGGTCGGTAGCGAAAGGACCACGGCGTGAAGGTCTTCATCACCGGTGCCAATGGTTTCGTCGGCTCGAACCTCTGCCGTCACTTCCTGGCAAGAGGCTGGGACGTCCACGGCCTGGTGCGGACGACCTCCGACCTCCATTTCCTCGAAGGCCTCGAAGCCCGGCTCGCCTTCGGCGATCTCGGGGACGCCGGCTCCTTCGCCGTCCCCGAGGGAGTCGACTACGTCATCCACGCGGCCGCGATCACGTCGGACACGGCCGATGACGAGACCTGCCGCCGCAACATTCTCCTGCCGGCGGTCAACCTCGCGGCGCAGCTCGAGGGCATGGCCCGGCCGCCGAAGCGTCTGGTCGTCATCTCGACCGCTCTGGCGCTGGGGTTCGCGGCCGCCGACATCTCCGAATGCCGCCCGGGCCGGCCGGCTGACTTCCTCCCCTATACCCGCTTCAAGATCGAAGCCGAACGTCTCTTCCTCTCCCGGTGGAAGGAAGGCCGCCTGCCGGTCGTCGTGCTGCGTCCGGGTGACATCTTCGGCCCCAACGATCGGGTGACCAGCGCCCGGGTCCTCCGCAGCCGCGAACGCGGGGTTCCCTTGATCGTCGGCCGGGGCCGGAACCGCTTCGGGTACTGCTACAGCGGGAACCTCAGCCAGGCCGTGGAGCTGGCGCTGCTGAAAGAGGGGGTCGAGGGCAACGCCTATACCGTGACCAACGGGGAGGTCCCGACGTGGAGGGCGTTCTTCACCGCGCTTCAGAACGGCCTCGGCCGCGCGCAGCGGGTCTACGTCCCCGAGTGGACGGCGTTCGCGCTGGCGCTCGCGATGGCCGGAATCAAGAGAGTCCGCCCCAAGTATGAGCCGACCCTGACGTATTACCGGGTCAAGCGGGTCGTCACCGAGACGACCTATGACATCTCGAGAACGGTCGCTGACCTCGGCTACCGGCCCGACGACGGCTGGGAACGGCAGGTCCGGGAAATCCTGGACTGGTACCTTCGAGAGCGACGAGACGGGTTCATCGAATAGCGCCATGGACGTCCGAGACCTTCTCTACGTCTATCTCACCCTCGCCTTCGCTGCGATGATGACGGGCCTCCAGCGTCGGACGCTGCAGGCGAAATTCGGCGATCTCCGAGGGGCGGTCCTGTATTTCGTGGCGTTCTTCGCCATGTTCCTGGCCGTGCCTGTCCTGATCATCGTCGCCTGCGGCCCGCATCCCGGGGAGTACCTCCGCTTCTTGGGGCTGACCGCGGGGCACGCCGGCATGGGCCTCCTCCTGGCGGCGGCCGGCGTGCCCGCCGCGCTGGTCGCCGGTTTCATCGGTTCGCGTGACCCGGCCATGCGGCAGCAATATCCGTTTTCCAAGGCGGCCTGTTCGAGCCCGCAGCGTTTCGTGCTCTACGAGGCGGCCTATCTTGTCCTCTATTACCTCCCCTGGGAGTTCCTCTTCCGGGGCGTCCTGTTCTTTCCCATGGTGCCGCTCGTCGGGCTCATCCCGGCCCTGGCCGTGCAGACGATCGCCTCCACGCTGTACCACTACGGCCATCCGGCGAGCGAGGTCTTCGCCGCCACGGCCGCTGGGTTCATCTTCGGATTGATCGCCTACGCGACGGGCTCGATCCTCTACACGGTCGCCATCCACGCGATGGTCGGGATCGCCAGCGACACGTTCATCTGTTTGCGCCGCCGGCCGGCCGGGTAGCTCCCGCCCGGTTCGAGGCGCAACGCCAGGGTTCGAATATCATTGGATCGACCTCTGGGCATTCCGGAGCGGTTCTTGGATCGGGCCGCCGGGAAGAAGGGGAGGGGTCATGCCAAGGATGAAGGATCTCGCGAAGCGGTATCGCGTCACCGACGGCGAGGCGTTCCACCTGGCGGACGTCGATCCAGGGGACCGCGGCGGCATCCGTTCGAAGCAGAAGGCCGCGGCGGCCCTGGTCACGGGTGTCGAACGGCTCGCCGAGTTGCAGGAGAAGCTCTACGCGCAGGATCGCTGGGCGCTGCTGGTGATCCTGCAGGCGATGGATGCGGCGGGCAAGGACGGGACCATCAAGCACGTCATGTCCGGGGTCAACCCGCAGGGGTGCGAGGTCACCTCGTTCAAGGCGCCCTCGGCGGAGGAGCTCGACCACGACTACCTCTGGCGCTGCAGCTGGCGCCTGCCCGCCCGCGGCCGCATCGGCATCTTCAACCGCTCCTACTACGAAGAGGTGCTGGTCGTCCGGGTCCACCCGGAGCTGCTGGAGCGCCAGCGCCTCCCGCGCGGACTCGCCGGCCCGAGGATCTGGAAGGAACGTTGCGACGACATCAACGCGTTCGAGCGCCGCCTTGCGCGCAACGGCACGCGCATCCTGAAGTTCTTCCTCCACGTGTCGCGCGGCGAACAGCGGCGGCGGTTCATGGATCGACTCGATACGGCCGACAAACGCTGGAAGTTCTCCGCCGCGGACGTGGCCGAGAGGCAGCACTGGGACGCCTACATGTCTGCGGCCGAAGAGATGATCCGCCGCACGACCACGCGGCACGCGCCCTGGCACGTGGTTCCCGCGGACCACAAGTGGTTCACGCACCTGGTCGTGGGCGAGACGATCGTCGCCGCCCTCGAAGACCTCCATCCGGCTTTCCCGACGCTCGAGAGGGAGCGCGGGAGGGAACTGAAGGAGGCGCGCGCCGCCCTCGCCGCCGAGGAGTAGCGGCTCCGCTGCTTCACGGCGAATTCACGGCCGCTCCACACTGTTCTGGCGTAGGAGGAGAGAACCGCTGGTGCCGCAGAGGGCCGGGACCGTCGGTCGCGGCCGGCGCGTACACTGGGGGCGAGGACAAGGGGGAGACGTGCGGCGGTTCCGGGGGATCGAGCGATCGTGAGCGAAAAGCGGATCGGCCCTGCGCTGCTTGCTGCCGTGGAGCACGAACTCGAGTTCCCGATGCGAGTGGCGTGCATCGACGTCGGCTCCAACGCCCTGCGCTTCGTCGCCGCCGAGTTCACGGCGGCGGACCAGTTCCGCGTCGTCGGGCAGGAGCGCGCCGCGGTCCGGCTGGGCCACGATGTCTTCCTGACCGGCCGGCTCACGGAGAGCGCGATGACGGCGGCCGTATCCGCCCTGAAGTCGTTCTGGGAGCGAATGCCGGAGCTCGAAGTGGGGGTGTACCGAGCCGTCGCCACCAGCGCCGTACGCGAGAGCTCCAACGGCGAGCGGTTCGTGCAGCGCGTCCGAGAGCAGACCGGACTGGAGCTCGAGGTGATCTCGGGTTCGGAGGAGGCCCGTCTGGTGCACGCCGCCGTCAAGCGCGCCGTGCGGCTCGCCGGGAGGGAGTGGATCGTCGTCGACGTCGGGGGAGGCAGCGTCGAGGTTCTCCTCGTCGATGAACGCACGATCCTGTGGAGCGAGTCGCATACGATGGGCTCGGTCCGCCTGCTCGAGGAGCTTTCGGAGGCGGGCGAGGAGCCCGGGCGGTTTCGCCGCCTGCTCGAGGAGTACACGGCGACGCTCCGACTGCCCGCGGCGGCGCACTCCCGCGGCCCGACAGGTTTCATCGCAACCGGCGGGAACGCGGAAACCCTCGCGCTGCTGGCCGGAACGGCCGCTTCGGCCGCCAGCGGCCCGGGCTCGCTCCCGATCGACGCGCTGCGGAGCATCATCGAGCGCCTCTCGCGTCTCTCGTACCGGCAGCGCGTCGAGGAACTCGGCCTGCGCGAGGACCGCGCGGACGTGATCCTGCCCGCCGCGATGGTGTACGAACACCTGGCCGGCCTGTCGGGGGCGAGGGTGATCACCGTCCCGGGCGTCGGGATCAAGGAGGGCGTCCTCTACGACCTCGTCGAGGCGGCGACGACCCAGCGAGCGCACGCGGACCGGCGCGACCAGGAACTGGCGGCCGCCCTCCTCGCGATCGGCCGCCGCTACATGTTCGACGAGGCTCACGCCCGTCAGGTCGCTCGCCACTCGCTGGCGCTGTTCGACCAACTGCAGGAGCTGCACGGGCTCGACGAGTCGGCCCGCCGGACCCTGCAGGCCGCTGCGTGGCTTCACGATATCGGTGCCTACATCAGCTACAAGCGGCACCACAAGCACTCGATGTACCTGATCACGCAGGCGGAGCTTCCCGGGTTCTCGGCGGCGCAGGTCGGGCTCACCGCCACGGTCGCGCGGTACCATCGCAAGAGCGACCCGGGCCCCCAGCACCTGGAATTCGCCGGTCTGAAGCCGGCCGACCAGAGGCGCGTGCTCACCCTCGCAGCGATCCTGCGCCTCGCCGATGCGCTCGACCGCGAGCACTCGGAACGGGTTCTCTCCGTCACCGTCGAGGTGCAAGGGGGGAAAGTGCTTCTGCGTCTCGATGGGAAGGGCGACCTGTTGCTCGAGAAGTGGGCGCTCAAACGCAAGTCCGCGCTGTTCGAGCGGGTGTTCGAACGCGAGCTGCGGGTCCGGAACGGCGGCGAGCGCTGACCCGGCGGGCGCGGGGAGAAGGGGGAGGAACCGAGCGATGGCAAAGTCACCGAGTTCAGGCAGCAGAGCGGCCAAGTCGAGAAGGGCGGCCGTCCCGAAGCGAGGTTCCGCGGGAGCGAGGCCTCCCACGCCGGCGCCCGAGCGGCGGCGTGCGACGCCGGCCGAGCAGCTCGCCACCGAGGTGCTTTCCGTCGAGGAGGTGCTCGAGGACGCGATGGCCCAGTTCGGGGCGCGCGTCTCGGGGCAGCTCGCCGAGGTGCTGAGGGCGCTCCAGGGGCCGACGCCGCCATCGAAAGGCACCGTCAAGAAGATGGTCCTGAAGGTCCGGGACCTCAGGCTCAGGCCCGAGAGGGGCAGGATCAAGGACCTGGTCCGCCTCAAGGTGCTCGCCGACGACCTGGCCGAACTGCTGGCCAGAGACTGACAGGGAGGTCCCTCGGCACCATGCGCGTCGCGGTCGTGTCCGACATCCACGCCAACCTCCCCGCGCTCGAGGCGGCGCTTGCCGAACTCGACGAACGGGAAGTCGAGACGGTCGTCGTTGCCGGCGACCTGATCGGCGACGGTCGCCAGCCGGCGGAGGTCGTGGAGCTCGTGCGCCGGCGGGGGTTCCCCGCAATCCGCGGCAACGTCGACCGCAAGGTGGCGGAGGCCGCGGCCCTCTCCGGCGAGAAACTGGCGGAACGGGCGACGAAGAAGAGGACCGCCGAGCTGCTGTGGACGGCCCGGCAGCTCGACCGGGGCGGCCTCGACTGGCTCATTGCGCTGCCGGCGAGCGTGACGCTGCATCTGGGAGGGTTGCGAATGCTCGTCGTCCACGGCTCACCGCTCTCGGACACCGACTACATCTACCCGAGCCTCACGCCGCGCGCGCTCGCTGACAAGCTGGGCGCCGACCGCCCCGACATCCTGGTGTGCGGGCACTCCCACGTCCCCTTCGCGCGGCGGATCTCGGGCGTCACCGTCGTCAACGCGGGCTCGGTGGGACGGCCGGTGGACGGCGACCCGCGCGGCTCCTATGCACTCGTGGAAATCGAGGCCGGGCGGCCCCCCCGGGGCCGGATCGTGCGCTTCTCCTTCCCGCCCGGGGAGGCGGACGCCGGCCCTGGCTCCGCGGGCGGCTAGGCTTCCGGTGCGGAGGCGGCGCGGGCCGCCGCCTTCACTCGCCGTTGCCGAGACGCGCCTTGAGCTCGGTCCATAGGTCCCTGAACGCCTTGGCCGCCTCGCACGACGGCGCGAAGACCACGAGCGGGGCTCGGTGAACCCCCATCTTCTCGACGACGCTCGCGGATGGAATCGCGGCCTGGAGGAACTCTCCGTCGGCGACGCAAAGTTCGATCGCCTCCCGGTGCATCGTCTTGCGCCGGTTCACCATCGAGAGGAACGGCAGGACGAGCAGGCCGCGCCGCCCGACCTTCCTCGCGAACGAGCGGACCTGGGCGAGCCCGCGCAGCGACAGCGTGGTCGGGATCACCGGCACGAGCACGGCGTCCGCGGCCCGAAGCACGCTCTCGCTCGCAAGCGAAACCGACGGCGGGCAGTCCAGGAAGACCGTGTCGTACTCACCTGCGAGCGGCGCCAGCTTGAGCGCAAGCCGACTCTCGGGCGCCTTGCGCGCGTCGAGGTCGAGGTCGAGCCGGCGATAGGAGAAGTCGGCCGGCAGGAGGTCGAGGTTCTCGAATTCGGTGGCGCGCACCAGCCGCTGCAGATCGACCGAGCGCCTGAGGAGCTTCCGCCCGCCGCCCTTGACCTTGGCCTTGACGCGGAGGTAAAAGCTCGCGGCACCCTGGGGGTCGAGGTCCCACAGAAGCGTCCGCTGCCCATCGAGAGCCGACAGGCACGCGAGGTTGACGGCGGCCGCGGTCTTCCCGACCCCCCCTTTGATCGTCCAGACGGCAACCACTCGCATCAGAAACCTCCCCGCGCCGACACGAGCCGGCCGATTCGCGCCCGCGTCGCCTCCGCGGCGAACGTCTCGAAACGGGCGAAGAACGCCTTGATCTCCGCCGCCTGGCGGCGTTCGAGCTCCGCTGCGAGCCCTCCCATCGCCATGAGGGTCGGGGCGCGGGCGCCCGCGGCGACGAGTTCGTCGCCGAGTCCGGGCAGGCGCTCGCACTGGACCCAGGCGTCATGAACACCGCCGAGGGCATCCTGTACGCCCTTGAGCTCGCGCACCAGGGCCGCGGTTTCCTCGCCGTCCCACAGGCTGGCGAAGAACTCCAGGATGTAGCGCATCTTCTTGGCGTCGATCCTGAGCCGGTGCATCGCCGCGACCGGCGCCTCGGGAGAAAGAGCCAGGCCGTGCCGCACCAGCCGCTTGTAGGCCCGAACAGCGCTCTCGCCGGCGACCTCGGCGATCGGACGGGCGCCGTCCTCGCCGCCGGGAGCGCGGCGCTGGAGCACCCGTCTCCACCTTCTCACCAACGCCCGGAAGCGCTCCGAGCCGAGCGCACCCGCGAGCGTGCGCTGGGCGGCGCCACGACGCTCCCGGAGATGTCCCACGAGGGGGGCAAGGGCGGCCGCCGTGGAGGGCGGCAGCCCGTGCCGGCGGGCCTCGAGGTCGAGAAGGAACACGTCGAGGTCGCGGCATGGCGTCGTGGCGTCCCCGAGCCAGCGGAACTCGCGCGCGAACGGCGCGAACGTCGCCTGCGGCAGCACGCCGCGGAGCTGCGCGAGGCAGGTGCGGGTGCGACGAGTCGCGACGCGCAGATCGTGGAGGAACTCGGTATCGAGGTCCGCGACCGTGCCCTCGACGTTGGCGATGAGCGTCACCAACAGGCGGGCGAGGATGCGGCGCGCCGCCCGCTCGGCGGGCTCGTCGGGCGCCAGGCGCACGGCGATCTTTGAGGTGTAGTCCCCCGGCGAGAGGCCGTTGGCCGCAGCGGCGTCGGCAAGCTCGTCCCGCTCGTCAGGGCTGAGCGCGAGCCTGCTCGCCAGCTGTGCCGCGACCTCGGCGCCGGTCGTGCCGTAGCCGGTCAGCGGCTCCACCCGGAGGAGACGCCGGCCCGGACCCTCCGGCACCCCCAGGCGCAGCGTCCGCACGGTTTCGAGCCAGACACGGACGAGGGTTTTCCCCGCACCGTTGACGATCCGGACGAGCGCCCGGGCGGCCTCGGTCTCGCCTACCGGGAGGAGGGCCCGCTGGCCTGTCGCGGCGACGACCTCTCGCCGAAGGACGCCGGCGGGGAGTTCATCCGCGAACCGCACCCCCTTGGCTATCCGCACCGTCCGCTGCGGTCGGCCGTTACCCGGCAGCCAGCACAACCGCTCGCCGGGGCCGTCGCGCTCGGCAAACAGACGCCCACCCCTCCGCCAGATCGCCCAGTCGAAGGTGTCGAGGTGGCGCCGGACGACGGGACTCCTCTCCTCGACGACCGCCCGCCAAGGCGGTTCCAGCGAGGCGGCGACCTCCTGCGCCCCTAGTCGACCGGTAATCAGGAAGCGGAACGATGCAAGCACTCGTCTCCTTCGCGGCGGTCAGCACCGCTCGTCGCGTGCAGTGTGGCCTGAGGCTGGGTAGAATTGTAGCGTCTCGATGGAGAGCTCGGCTCGGGCACGGAGCCGTGGTGGCGCCGTCCAGCGCACGCCCGCGCGGGACGGAACCGGAGAGTTGAGGCATGGCAAACGACGTGAAGGCCCCGCAGTCGTTCGGTCCCGAGGCGTTCATCAACCGGGAACTGTCGTGGCTCGCCTTCGCGGACCGCGTGCTGGCGTTCGTCGCCGATCCCGGCGTGCCCCTGCTGGAGCGCGTCAAGTTCGCCGGAATCATGGGGATGCTGCACGACGAGTTTTTCATGAAGCGGATCGGCGGCATCAAGCGGCAGGTCAGGGCGGGGCTCGCCAAGCACTCGCTCGACGGCCGCACCCCCCAGGAGGAGCTCGAGGCCTGCCGCTCCGAGGTCCTCGACCAGATCGCCGAGCTCGCGATCCTCGTCAACGGCGAGATCCGGCCGGCGCTGGCGGCCGCAGGTTTGCCGATCCTCGACCACGGTGCCTTGTCGAAGAGGGACGCTGACCGGCTCTCCGAGGCGTTCGCACGATCGATCCTGCCCATCCTGACGCCGCTGGCCGTCGACGCGGAGCACCCGTTCCCGTTCATCTCCAACCTCGGTCTGAACCTGGCGGTGAAGGTGGCGACGGGCAGGACCGAGCGCTTCGTGAGGATCAAGGTGCCGGCGAACCGCGGCCGATGGGTGCCGTTGCCGGGCGGGGGCTTCGTGCCGCTGGAGCAGGTGATCGCCGCGAACCTGGGCAAGCTCCTCCCCGAGGAACGTGTGGTCGGCGTGTGGTTCTTCCGGGTGACGAGGGGCGCGGAGGGAGACGAGGGCCTCGAGCGGCACGATGAGGAGAGCGGGCCGCCGGGAACGCCGGGAAGCATCATCGGCCAGGTCACGAACGAGCTCAAGGCGCGTCGTTTCGCGGGCGTGGTGCGCGTCGAGGTGTCCCCCGAAATGCCGAAGGAGCTGCGCAACTGGTTGACCGGCCAGCTCGGAGCGGATGCCGTGGATGTCTACGCGCCGGAGCACTTCATCGGGGTCGCCGACCTGCTCTCCTTCCGCGTCGACGGCCGCGACGAGCTGTACGACGCCCGCCACGTCCCCGTCACCCACCCCCGTCTCGCGGGGCCCGAGAAGCTCGACGCCGACGGCTTCTTCGCCGAGATCCGGCGCGGCGACATCCTCCTCCATCACCCCTACCAGAGCTTCGACACCTCGGTGCTCCGCTTCCTCGAACTCGCGGCGGCGGATCCGAAGGTGCTCGCGATCAAGTTGACGATTTACCGGACCTCGGCCAACTCCCCGATCGTGCGCGCGCTCGCGGACGCGGCCCGGGCCGGGAAGCAGGTCGCCGTGCTGGTCGAGATCACCGCCCGGTTCGATGAGGCGCCCAACATCGCCTGGGGGAAGCTGCTCGAGCGCGAGGGCGCCCATGTCGCCTACGGCGTCGAGAAGCTCAAAACCCACGTCAAGCTGGCGCTCGTCGTGCGCGAGGAGAACGACGGCATCAGGGGCTACGTCCACGTCGGCACCGGCAACTACCACACCGGTACGGCGAAGGTCTACGAGGACCTGGGGATCCTCTCGTGCGAAGCGAAGCTCGCCAGCGACGTCGCCGTCCTGTTCAACGAGTTGACCGGGTCCACCCCGCCGCGGGCGTTCAACCGCCTGGTCGTGGCGCCGGCGTTCATGCGCGACACGTTCACCGCGCTCATCCGGCGCGAAGCGGAGCACGCGGCAGCGGGGAGGCCGTCCGGCATTCGGGCCAAGATGAATCAGCTCCAGGACCCGGCGCTCATCCGCGAGCTCTATGCCGCGAGCCGGGCCGGCGTCCCGATCACGCTCAACATCCGCGGCCTGTGCTGCCTGCGGCCCGGGGTCCCCGGCGTGTCCGAGACCATCCGCGTCCTCTCGGTGCTGGGGCGCTTCCTCGAGCATGCCCGCATCTACTGCTTTCTCAACGGCGGCGCACCCGAGTACTACATCGGGTCGGCCGACTGGATGAAGCGCAACCTGGACCATCGGGTGGAGACCGTCGCGCCGGTCCCCGACCCGGTGCTCCAGCGTGAGTTGGACGCGATTCTCGGCGTCTACGACGCCGACAACGCGAGCGCCTGGGACCTCCAGCCCGACGGGACGTACGTGCTCAGGACGCCGGCCGACGGCGAGCCCCGGCGCTCCGCGCAAGAGATGTTCGTCAGCCTCGCCAACCAGGTCGGGCGGGCCGACCTCGACGCCCAGGATGCCGGCGAGCCGGCGGGCGCCTGACCGCCGAGTCCGGCTGGTCCTTTCCACTGCGTGGGTGCCTCTCGCTTTGCCCCTCGGGTGAAGCGGCGTTCGCGCCTTGCTCGCCCCCGCGCGATGTGTCGCTAGAGCGACTCGGCCGCAGCCCGCCGGGCAAGACACGACGGCCTCGCGTGGTGAAAGAGACGATCAAGGCCGCATCGCGGACGGCGCGAGCGGGGCGGTGAAGGACTGAATTGTTGCTATAGCAAGAGTCCTGTGCTATACGCTCCCGTGCGGAAGCCGGGGGTTGGCGCTCCGCGAATCGGGGGAACCACCGAATGAGCCTCAACAGCGCGCATGATGACGGCCGTCAACGGATCGAATCGGGCGAGGGTGAGCCGGTGGCTCCCGCCGCGGGTTGGAGTCGTGGCCGCCGGCGTTGGGTGGTGGCGGCGGGCGTCTTCGCCGTCCTCGCTTCCGTCGCCCTTTCCCGGTCGTTGCTCGGGCAGTCGAACGGCGCCAGGGCAGGCAAGCAGGCCGCCGCGCGCGCCGTCCCGGTCGTCGGCGCCACCGCCGCGGTCGGGGACCTCGGGGTGTACCAGAACGGGCTCGGCACCGTGACGCCGGTCAAGACGGTCACCGTTCGCAGTCGGGTCGACGGCGAACTGGTCAGCGTCGCGTACCGGGAGGGCCAGCTCGTTCGCGAGGGCGACCTGCTCGCGCAGATCGACCCCAGGCCGTTCGAGGTCCAGCTCCACCAGGCGGAGGGGCAGCTCGCCAAGGACGAGGCGGCCCTGAAAAACGCGAGGGTCGACCTCGACCGCTACCGGGTCCTGATCAAAGACAACTCGGTTTCGGGCCAACAGCTCGACACCCAGGCGGCGACCGTCGATCAGACCGAGGCGGCGCTCAAGAGCGATCGGGCGCAGGTCGAGAGCGCGAAGCTGAACCTGACCTACAGCCGGATCACGGCGCCGATCTCCGGAGTCGTCGGCCTCCGGCTGGTGGACCCGGGCAACATCGTCCACGCCAGCGACCAGAACGGCCTGCTGGTGATCACGCAGCAACAGCCGATCACGGTGATCTTCACGATCGCCGCCGACCACCTTCAGAAGGTGCTGCAGCAGAGGAAGACGGGGCGTGAACTTCCGGTCGAAGCATGGGACCGCGATCTCAAGCGCAAGCTCGCGACCGGCAGCCTTCTGGCGATCGACAACCAGATCGACCCATCGACCGGGACGATCCGGATGCGGGCGCAGTTCGCCAACGCTGACTCCGCTCTCTACCCGAACCAGTTCGTCAACGTGCGGCTGCTGGTCGACACGTTGCGCCAGACCGTGCTCATTCCGACCGCCGCGATCCAGCGCAGCCCGCAGTCGACGTACGTCTACGTGGTCAAGCCCGACTCCACGGTCGAGATGCGCACGGTCGACGTGCAACTGACCGAGGGCGACACGACCTCCGTGCAGAGGGGCGTCTCCTCGGGAGAGGTCGTGGTCGTGGACGGTGTGGACAAGCTCCAACCCGGTACGCTCGTCGCGCTGGCAAAGCCGAACGGCGCCCGGCAGCCGAACTCATGAACCCCTCGCGCCCTTTCATCCTGCGGCCGATCGCGACGTCGCTGTTGATGGCGGCGATCCTGATCGCGGGCGCCATCGGGTTCAAGCTGCTGCCGGTCTCGGCGCTGCCCCAGGTCGACTACCCGACGATCCAGATCGTGACCTTCTACCCGGGCGCGAGTCCCGACGTGATGGCGTCGGCGGTCACCGCCCCGCTCGAACGTCAGTTCGGGCAGATGCCGGGGCTCAACCAGATGACGTCGAGCAGTTCCTCGGGGAGCTCGGTGATCACCCTGCAGTTCGTGCTGGACCTCAACATCGACGTCGCCGAGCAGCAGGTCCAGGCGGCGATCAACGCGGCTGGGACCTACCTCCCGAACGACCTGCCGAACCCTCCCATCTACAGCAAGATCAACCCGGCCGACGCGCCGATCCTGACGCTCGCGCTCACGTCCGACACGCTCCCGCTGTCCAACGTCGAGGACTTCGCAGACACGAGGTTCGCGCAGAAGATCGCGCAGCTTCCCGGCGTGGGCCTGGTCAGCATCAGCGGCGGGCAGAAGCCGGCCGTGCGCGTCCAGGTGAACCCGACCGCGCTCTCCTCGTTCGGACTGACGATGGAGGACATCCGGACCGCGATCACGCAGACGAACGTCAACCAGGCCAAGGGTGCGTTCGACGGGAAGACCCAGTCGTACTCGATCTGGGCCAACGACCAGCTCCTGTCGAGCGCCCAGTACCGTCCGTTGATCGTGGCCTACCGGAACGGTGCGCCGGTGCGTCTGTCCGACGTCGCCAAGGTGATCGACGACACCGAGAACGTCAAGCAGGCGGCGTGGATGAACCAGACGCCCGCCGTCATCCTCAACATCCAGCGCCAGCCCGGCGCCAACACCATCGCGGTCGTCGATCGGATCAAGACGCTGCTGCCGCAGCTCCGCGCCTCGCTCCCGCCGGCGATCAAGGTCTCGATCCTCACCGACCGGACCACGACGATTCGCGCCTCGGTCCACGACGTCGAGTTCGAGCTCTTGCTCACCATCGGCCTCGTGGTGATGGTGATCTTCCTCTTCCTGCGCACGGCGGCGGGGACGGTGATCCCGAGCGTGGCCGTGCCGCTCTCCCTGGTCGGCACGTTCGGCGCCATGTACCTGCTCGGCTACAGCCTCAACAACCTCACGCTGATGGCGTTGACGATCTCGACGGGGTTCGTGGTCGACGACGCCATCGTGATGATCGAGAACATCACGCGGTACATCGAGGAAGGAGTGCCTCCCCTCGAGGCGGCGCTCAGGGGATCGGCGCAGATCGGCTTCACCATCCTGTCGTTGACCGTTTCGTTGATCGCGGTCCTCATCCCGCTCCTCTTCATGGGCGACGTCGTCGGCCGCCTGTTCCGCGAGTTCGCCGTGACCCTGTCGGTGACGATCCTGATCTCCGCGGCCGTCTCGCTGACGCTGACGCCAATGATGTCCGCGAAGCTGCTGCACCTGAAGCGCGAAGAGGAGCAGACGCGTTTCTACCGCAGCTCGCAGCGCGCGTGGGACTCCGTGAACGCGTTCTACGGCCGGACGCTCACGTGGGTCCTCAAGCACCAGCCGGCGACCCTGCTCGTTGCGGTCGCAACGCTGGTTGCGACGATCCTGCTCTACATCGTCATCCCCAAGGGCTTCTTCCCGGCACAGGACACGGGTGTGATCCTCGGGATCTCGGAGGCCTCGCAGGCCATCTCGTTCCCCGCCATGGCCGACCGCCAGCAGGCGCTCGCGCGCGCAATCCTCGAGGACCCCGCGGTGGCAAACCTCTCGTCGTTCATCGGCATCGACGGCACCAACACGACGATGAACAGCGGCCGCATCCAGATCAACCTCAAGGCACTCGCCGAGCGCAAGGCGAGCGCCGGCGAGATCATCCGCCGGCTGCAGCCCGAGCTCGCGAAGGTGGAGGGCATCACGCTGTTCATGCAGCCTGTCCAGGACCTCACGGTTGAGGACCGCGTCAGCCGCACTCAGTACCAGTACAGCCTCGAGGACCCGGATGTGCGCGAGCTGGCACAGTGGGCGCCCCGTTTCGTCGGCCGGCTGCGAACGATTCCCGAGCTGCGCGACGTCGCTTCCGACCAGCAGAGCGAGGGCCTGGAGGCGCGCGTGGTCCTCGATCGGACCACCGCGTCGCGCCTGGGCATCACCCCCCTGGACCTCGACAACGCCCTCTACGACTCGTTCGGCCAACGGCAGATCTCGACCATGTTCACGGAGCTGAACCAGTACCGCGTGGTGCTCGAGGCGGCGCCGGCGTTCCAACAGGGCCCTGCTCAGCTCGGCAACGTCTTCCTCAGGTCGGCCGGGGGAGGCTCGGTGCCGCTGGGGGCGTTCACCACCATCGAAACCGCGAGCGCCCCGCTCGCCATCAACCACCAGGGGCAGTTTCCCGTCGTGACCGTCTCGTTCAACCTCGCGTCCCGCACCTCGCTCGGGCAGGCGGTCCGGGCGATCGAGAAGGCGAGGGAGGAGCTGGGGTTGCCGGGGAGCATCCAAACGGCGTTCCAGGGAACTGCCAAGGCGTTCCGGGCGTCGCTCGTCAACACGCCGTTCCTGATCCTCGCGGCGATCGTCACCGTCTACATCCTGCTCGGCGTGCTGTACGAAAGCTACATCCACCCGGTCACGATCCTCTCCACGCTGCCGTCCGCGGGCGTCGGGGCGCTGCTGTCGCTCATGCTGTTCCGGACCGATTTCTCGGTCATCGCACTGATCGGCATCATCCTGCTGATCGGCATCGTGGAGAAGAACGCGATCATGATGATCGACTTCGCCCTCGACGCGCAGCGCAAGGAGAAGAAGCCGCCACGGGAGGCGATCTACCAGGCCGCGCTGCTGCGCTTCCGCCCGATCCTGATGACGACGATGGCGGCGCTGCTGGCCGGCCTGCCGCTGGCGCTGGGCTCGGGGATCGGCGCGGAGCTGCGCCGGCCCCTCGGGATCACCATCGTCGGCGGGCTGATCTTCAGCCAGATGCTGACCCTGTATACGACCCCGGTGATCTACCTCGCCTTCGACCGCCTCGCCCGCCGGGTCGAACGGCGGCAGCCCACGAGTGAAGGGCCGCCGGCGCCCGTCCCCGGCGGCGAGGAGAGCGTTTGAAGTTCTCGTCGCTCTCGTCACCTTTCATCCACCGGCCGGTCGCGACAACGCTGATGGTGGTCGCGATCGCGCTCGCCGGCGCAATCGGGTACAGGTTCCTTCCGGTGTCGCCGCTGCCACAGGTGGATTTCCCGACGATCAGCGTTTCGGCGGGCCTGCCGGGCGCGAGCCCCGAGACGATGGCCTCGTCGGTGGCGACGCCCCTCGAGCGCCAGTTCGGCCGGATCGCCGGCGTCACCGAGATGACGTCGACGAGTTCGCTGGGGTCGACGAACGTCACGCTGCAGTTCGACCTGAACCGCAACATCGACGCCGCGGCTCGCGATGTCCAGGCGGCGATCAACGCGGCGCGGGGCCAGCTCCCGGCCAACCTGCCGAACAACCCGCGGTACCGGAAGGTCAACCCGGCCGACGCGCCGATCATGCTGCTCTCGCTCACCTCCGACATGGTCGGGCGACCGCGCATGTACGACATCGCCTCGACGGTCCTGCAGCAGAAGCTGGCCCAGGTCCAGGGCGTCGGCCAGGTCTACGTCGGCGGCGGGGCGTTGCCGGCCGTCCGCGTCGAGTTGAACCCGACGGCGCTCAACAACGCCGGGCTTGCGCTCGAGGATGTGCGCAACGCGCTTGCTTCCGCCAACGCCAACCGGCCGAAGGGCGAGGTCGCCGACATCCACCGGGTGTGGTCGCTCGCCAGCAACGACCAGCTGCTCAAGGCCGCCGCGTACCGGCAGCTCGTGGTCAGCTACCGCGGCGGTGCTGCCGTCCGTTTGGCCGACGTCGCCGACGTCACGGACTCGGTCGAGGACATCCGCACGATGGGGTTGTCGAACGGCAAACCGGCGATCATCATCATCGTGTTCCGCCAGCCCGGCGCGAACATCATCGAGACCGCCAACGGCGTCCGCGCCGTGTTGCCGCAGCTCCAGGCCTCGATCCCTCCCTCGGTCAAGCTCAACCTGCTGATCGACGCGACCCAGACCATCCGGGCGTCGGTCAGGGACGTCGAGATCACGCTCTGCATCTCGATCGCGCTGGTGATCCTGGTCGTCTTCGTATTCCTGCGCAGCGCACGCTCGACCTTGATCCCCAGCGTCGCGGTGCCGATCTCGCTCGTCGGCACGTTCGGAGTGATGTACCTGCTCGGGTACAGCATCGACAACCTCTCGCTGATGGCGCTGACCGTCGCGACCGGGTTCGTCGTGGACGACGCCATCGTCGTCATCGAGAACATCACGCGGCACCTCGAGGCGGGGATGCAACCCTTGGAGGCCGCGCTCGTCGGCGCCAAGGAGATCGGCTTCACGGTCGTCTCGATCAGCTGTTCCCTGGTTGCGGTGTTCATCCCGATCCTGCTGATGGGCGGGATCGTCGGGCGGCTCTTCCGGGAGTTCGCGGTCACGTTGTCGGTCGCGATCGGCGTGTCCCTTTTGATCTCCCTGACGGCCACGCCGATGATGTGCGCCACCTTGCTGCGGCCGCGCGGCGAAGAGAAGCACGGCCGCCTCTACCTGGCGAACGAACGGGCTTTCGCGTGGGTCATGGGGCGCTACGAGAGGGCGCTGGGCTGGGTGCTCCGCCACCAGCCGCTGACGCTGGCGGTCACGCTGGGGACCATGGCCGCGACGATCGTCCTGTACGCAAAGGTCCCGAAGGGGTTCTTCCCGCAGCAGGACACGGGCCGGATGACGGGCCAGATCGTCGCCGATCAGGACACCTCCTTCCAGGCGATGCAGGCCAAGCTCGGCGTGTTCGTCAAGACGATGATGCAGGATCCGGCGGTCGCCAGCGCCAACGGGTTCCTCGGCGGGACGGTGAACACCGGGCGGATGTTCGTGGGCTTGAAGAGTCGGTCCGAGCGCGACGTGACCGCCGATCAGGTCATCGCGCGGTTGCGCGGGAAGCTCGCGCGCGTCCCGGGCGCGACCCTCTACCTGCAATCGATCCAGGACATTCGCATCGGTGGGCGGCCCTCCGCCACCCAGTACCAGTACACGCTGCAGGGGGACAACTCCGACGAGCTGCTCCGGTGGGCGCCCCGCGTTCTGGGGCAACTGCGCAAGCTCAAGGAGCTCGCCGACGTCAACAGCGACCAGCAGAACAAGGGCCTTCAGGCCGCGCTCACGATCGACCGCGCCACGGCGTCACGCCTCGGAATCACCCCGAAGATGCTCGACAATACGCTCTACGACGCTTTCGGGCAGCGTCAGGTCTCGACGATGTACACGCAGTTGAACCAGTACCACGTGATCATGGAGGCCGCGCCCCCGTTCTGGCAGAACCCGGAGGGGCTGAAGCACATCTTTCTGCCCACCAGGGGCGGCGGCATGGTGCCGCTCGCCGCGTTCACCAAGTACGCGCCGAACACCGCGCCGCTCCAGGTCAACCACCAGGGGCAGTTCCCGGCGGTCACGCTCTCGTTCAACCTCCCTCTCGGCGTCTCGCTCGGCGACGCGGTGAAGGCGGTCCAGCGCGCCGAGGCGGAGATGCGGCTCCCGGCCACGATCCGCGGCAGCTTCCAGGGCACGGCCCAGGCGTTCCAGGCCTCGCTCGCCAGCGAGCCTATGCTGATCGCGGCGGCGCTCCTGGCGGTCTACATCGTGCTCGGCGTGCTGTACGAGAGCCTGATCCACCCGGTGACGATCCTCTCGACGCTGCCCTCCGCCGGCGTCGGCGCGTTGTTGGCGCTGCTCGTGTTCCACACCGAGCTGTCGGTGATCGCGCTGATCGGCATCATCCTGCTGATCGGCATCGTGAAGAAGAACGCGATCCTGATGATCGACTTCGCGATCGAGGCCGAGCGCAAGGAGGGGAAGACGCCGGAGGCGGCGATCTTCCAGGCGTGCCTCCTCCGGTTCAGGCCGATCACGATGACCACCATGGCCGCCCTGCTCGGCGGGTTGCCGCTCGCGATCGGCGGGGGCACCGGGTCGGAGTTGCGCCGGCCGCTCGGCATCGCGATCGTCGGCGGCCTGATCTTCAGCCAGATGCTGACGCTGTTCACCACACCGGTCGTGTACCTGTATCTGGACCGGTTCCGGCTCCGGTTGGGCAAGCTCCGGCGCAGGTACGCGCGGAAGCCGGCGCCCACCGCGGAGGTGGTCTGATGCTACGTCGATTCGTAATCCCGTCCCTTGTCGTCCTTGCAACCGCGTGCGCCGTCGGCCCGGGCTACAGGCGTCCCACCGCTCCCGAGCCCCCGGCCTACAAGGAGGCCGCGCCTCCGGCGCCGGCGGCCGGCGAGTGGAAGGCGGCGCAGCCAACGGACGGCGCCCGGCGCGGAAAGTGGTGGGAGGTCTTCGGGGACCCGGGTTTGAACGCGCTCGAGGAACAGGTCGAAGTCTCGAACCAGAACGTGGCGCAGGCCGAGGCCGCTTTCCGCGGCGCGAGGGCGCTCGCCCGCGGGGCGCGTGCGGGCCTCCTCCCGACCGTGACGACGCGCCCCTCGGCGACGAGGTCGAGCGGCGTGACGACACACTCCTCGGGCGCTCCGGGAGTCCCGGCGCCGACCGTCACGGCGTACTCCCTGCCGATCGACCTCTCCTGGGAGCTCGACGTGTTCGGCCGCCTCAGGCGCAGCATCGAGGCCGGCGTCGCCGGGGCGCAGGCGAGCGCGGCCGACCTGGAGAGCGTGAAGCTCGCGATGCAGGCGGAGCTCGCGGCGGACTACTTCGCCCTCCATGGGCTCGACGGGGAGATGCAACTGCTCGACTCGACGGTTGCCGGGTATCGGAAGGCGCTGGAGCTGACGACGAACCGCTTCAACCAAGGGGTCGTTTCCGGCATCGACGTGGCGCAGGCGCAGACGCAGCTCGAGACGGCGCGCGCGCAGGCGACCGACCTCTCGCTCTCCCGCGCCCAAGTTGAGCACGCCATCGCGGTGCTGGTCGGCACGCCGCCGGGGGCGTTCGCCGTCGCGCCGCAGCCGATCCGCGTGGCGCCCCCCGCGATCCCGGCCGGCCTCCCCTCGGAGCTGCTGGAACGGCGTCCGGATATCGCCGCGGCGGAGCGTCGCGTCGCAGCGGCGAACGCCGAGATCGGCGTCGCGCGCGCCGCGTACTTCCCCACGCTGACGCTCACCGGTGCGGCCGGGTACGGAAGCTCGACGCTCTCGAAGTTCTTCTCGCTCCCCAACCGGTTCTGGTCGTTGGGACCGGCCCTCGCCGAGACCCTCTTCAGCGGCGGCAAGCGGCGCGCAGGCATGGAGCAGGCGCTCGCCGCCTACGACGCGTCCGTCGCCGCGTACCGCGAAACCGTGTTGACGTCGTTTCAGCAAGTCGAGGACAACCTCGCGGCCCTCCGAATCCTCGCGGAGGAGGCCCGGCAGCAGGCGGACGCGGTTGCGGCCGCCGAGCGCTCGCTGGCGATGGCGAAGAACCAGTACCAGGCCGGGGTCACGACGTACCTGCAGGTGATCACGGCGCAGAACGCGGCGCTTGCCAACGAGACCGGCGCCGTGACCCTGCTGACCCGGCGGATGACCGCCAGCGTGAACCTCATCGCCGCCCTCGGCGGAGGGTGGCGCGCGTCGGACGTCCCGGCGCGGGACGCGGTGCTGGACCGTTCCGCGACTCCGACCGCGACGCCTGCTCCCGAGCCGGCGTCCGGCCCGGGGACCGCGAGGCCCGATTGACCGGCCGGCACCTTTTGGCGTATTGAGGGCCGGCGATGGGCGAGATCTGGCTGATCCGGCACGGCGAGACGGCCTGGAGCCTCTCGGGACAGCACACCGGGAGGACCGACGTCCCGCTCACGCCCAACGGCGTCCGCCAGGCGGAGGTGCTGGCCCACCGCATCGCGGGGAAGCGCTTCGCGCTCGTGCTGACGAGCCCGCTCGCCCGCGCCCGCGAGACCTGCCGGTTGGTCGGGCTGGCGGCCGCCGCCGAAGTGGACGCCGACCTCGCCGAGTGGGACTACGGCGACCTCGAGGGCCGGACCAGTGCCGACATCCGGGCCGAGATGCCTGGGTGGATGATCTGGACAGGCGCCGTTCCCGGTGGCGAGGCGGCGGCGCAGGTGGGCGCCCGGGCGGACCGGGTGCTCGCCCGCGTCCGCGGGCAAGAGGGCGACGTCGCGCTGTTCGCGCACGGGCATCTGCTCCGCGTCCTGGCCGCGAGGTGGCTCGGCCTGACGGCTGAAGGGGGCCGCTACTTCGCCCTCGACACGGCGTCGCTCTCGGTGCTGGGGCGCGAGGGCGAGGAGCCGTTGATCCGCTCGTGGAACGAGAGCTGCGGCCGCACGGCTACCGCCGGTTGACGGCCGGCGGCCCTTGGCTAACAGTTGTGCGCTTGGTGGGTCATTTTGGGAGAATCGTCGTCCGCGACGGGCACGAACACCGTGCCGTGGCGGCCGGGGACGGTGCCGTAGCCCATCGGGTACCGGGGCAGCGGCACACCGGTCGCGCGGCGGGCGGCGAGCAGCTCCCGCAGCGGGGCCGGCCGGATGCCGCGCCCGGCGGCCTCGCGGAGGAACCGGCGCAGGTCGCTTGCGTAGGGGCCGCCCTCGAGCTCGGCGTGGACGGTCAGGACCGGCCAGGCCGTCGATGCGGCGTCGTCGAGGATCGAGTCGTAGAAGGCGCGGGCGTCGCGGTGCGTGTCGCCGAGCGCTTCGTCGAGCGTCGGGAGGGTCGTCGGGACCTGCGGGGTCGCGAACGCCTTGCCCCCGACGACCGGCAGGAACGGTTCCACGCCGCGGCAGTCGCTGGCGTACTCGAGCGCGTACCACTCTTCGATCTGCAGCGAGCGCTCGTCGCCGAACCACGCGGGGGCTGCGAAGGTGCGCGGGGGTTCCCCGAAGATGTTGATGAACGCCTGCCGCGCCCGGCCGAGCTGCGATGCGACCTGGTTGTCCGAAAGGCGCGGGAGCTTGTCCTGCCAGCGGCGGTGGTCCCAGGCGTGGACGCCCGCCTCGTGGCCTTCGGAGGTCACACGGCGGGCCACGGCCGGGAGCGCCACTGCGATCATGCGGGCGGGGAGGAGCGTGCCCGAGAGCACGGTGCGCAAACCGTAGACGCGGGCGGCGCCGGTGCGCCGCATCTTGCCGAGGAACCCGGGCCGGCGCAGGACGTTGAAGATCGCCCTGCCGGCGTTGTCGGGGCCCATCGAAAGGTAGAACGTGGCGTGGACGCCCGCCTCCCGAAAGAGGTCGAGCAGCACGGGGACGCCGCGCTTCATCCCCTCGTGGGTGTCCACGTCCACCCGCAGCCCGAGAACCGGGGTTCGGGGTTCGGGGTTCGGGGCTCGGGGATCTCCGCCGGTGTAGGGTGCGGACGAGCGCATCGAGGTCGTCTCGAAACCCGAGCCGCTAGGCCCGAGCCCCGACCTCCAGCCAGTCCGCGAGGAACGCGTCGAAAGTGAGCTCCAGCGCCTCGTCGAGCCCCACCTTGGGCTCCCAGCCGAGGAGCTGTTTCGCCTTGGCGACCTTGGGCTTGCGGGTGAGGATGTCCTGGTACCCCTTGCCGTAGTAGCTGGCGGAGTTGACCTCCTCGATGCGCGGCGGCGCGTAGCCGGGGATCTCGGCCTTGCGCGCCTCGTACAGGCGAGCCAACTTCTCCGCCAGCACCTTGACGGAGCATTCGTTGCCCGGGTTGCCGATGTTGAAGATCTGGCCGTTGGCGTTGCCGCGCTCGTCGGCGATCACCGCCATCAAACCGCTGATGCCGTCGTCGAGGTAGGTGAAGCAGCGCTTCTGCTCGCCCCCGTCGACGAGGCGGATCGGCTCGCCGCGGAACAGGTTGATGATGAACTGGGTGACGACGCGCGAGGAACCTTCCTTGGCGGCGTCGATGTCGTCGAGCTTCGGGCCGACCCAGTTGAACGGGCGGAAGAGCGTGTAGGCGAGCCCCTCCTGCTGGCCGTACGCGGCGATGACGCGGTCGAGGAGCTGCTTCGAGCAGGAGTAGATCCAGCGCGGCTTGTTGATCGGCCCGAGCACGAGGGGGCTGGTGTCCTCGTCGAACTCGGCGTCGCCCGACATGCCGTAGACCTCGGAGGTCGAGGGGAAGACGACGCGGCGGCGGTACTTCACGCACTGGCGGATGACCGCCAGGTTCGCCTCGAAGTCGAGCTCGAAGACCCGCAGCGGCTCCTTCACGTAGGTCGCGGGGGTGGCGATCGCGACCAGCGGGAGGATGACGTCGGACGTCTTGACGTGGTACTCGATCCACTCCTTGTTGATCGTGATGTCGCCCTCGAGGAAGTGGAAGCGCTCGTGGTTGAGCGAATGCTCGAGCTTGCTGGCCGAGAGGTCCATGCCGTGCACGTGCCAGTCCGTGGTCTCGAGGATGCGCCGCGTGAGCGCGTTGCCGATGAAGCCGTTGACGCCGAGGATGAGGATGTTCAATGGGAGTCTCCGTTTCTCGAGGACGAGGCGGGGCCGGTGGCCGGTGGCCGGTGGCCGGGAACCGCCGAGAGGACGGTGCGGGGGGCGATGTTGTAGGCGACGGCGAACGTGGACGCGGGGAGCTCGGGCTCGCCCTCGAGCTGGACGGTGACGAGGCGGAGCGCGCCGTCGCCGGCAGCGACGGTGATGCCGCCGCCGTCCGCCGCCAGCACGGTGCCTGGCGTGCCGGCTCCCGGTGCGGCGACCGGCACGGCCCACCACACCAGCAGGCGTGTGCCGCCAAGGTCGACGAACGCGCCAGGGTAGGGGTGCGTCACGGCACGGACGAGGTTGTAGATCCGCTCGGCCGGCCAGCCCCATTCGAACCGCCCATCGTCTGGGGTGCGGCCGCCGAAGTACGAGCCCTGGGCGAGGTCCATCGGACGCAGGTGCGCCCGCCGATCGCGCAGGAGCGGCAGGGCGCGGTCGAGGAGGCGCTGGGCCGCCGGCTCGAGCTTGCGGTAGAGCGTGAGCGCGGTGTCGTCGTCCGCGATCGGGACGCGCTCCTGGTCCACCAGGTCGCCGGCGTCGGCCTTGGCGACCATCGTGTGCAGCGACACGCCGGTCTCGCGCTCGCCGTTGACGAGCACCCAGTTGACCGGGGCGCGACCGCGGTAACGCGGCAGCAGCGAGCCGTGCAGGTTGAACGCCCCGCGCGGCGCGAGCGCGAGCACGCGGGTCGGGATCATCCACCGGAAGTAGAACGAGAAGATGAACTCCGGCCGGTAAGAGGCGACCAGCTCCGCGAATGCGTCGGTCTTCAAGTCGGCCTTCTCCGGGACGTGGACCGGGACCGAGCGCGCGGCCGCGCGCTCGGCGAGCGAAGCCCACCACACCTCCTCGTGCGGGTCGTCGCGATGGGTGAAGACCGCGGCGACATCGAAGCCGTGCCGCAGCAGGGCGTCGAAGCCGACGCACCCCATGGTGTGATAGCCGAAGACCAACGATCGGGGCCCGGGGCTCGGGGCTCGGGGCTCGAGAGGGACGCTCACCGGGAGTCCTCGCCGGAGCGGAAGACCTGGCGGATCACGTAGCGCGGGCGGTGGCGGACCTCCATGTAGATGCGGCCGACGTACTCGCCGAGCAGGCCGATCGCGAACAGCAGGACGCCGATGAAGAAGAACAGCACCGCGAACAGGGTGAATACGCCGCTGACCGCCCACTCGTGGCCCTCGATGATCCGCCCGAGGATCAGGACGAGCGCGACCATCATCGAGGCGGTCGCCATCGTGACCCCGATCGCCAGCGTCGAGCGCAGCGGCCAGAGGGAGAAGCTCGTCATCAGGTCGAACTGCAGGCGCACGAGCTTCCAAAGCGAGTACTTGCTCTCGCCGCGCAAACGCTCGGCGTGGGCCACCGGCACCTCGGTGACGCGCCCGGCGAACATGTCGGCCAGGACCGGTATGAATGTGGAGATCTCCTTGGACTGGCACAGCGTCTTGACGACGTTCCTGCGGTAGGCGCGCAGCATGCACCCGTAGTCGGAGAGGTGCACGCCGGTGGCCATCGAGGTGACGCGGTTGACCAGACGCGACGCGAGGCGGCGGAACAGCGGGTCCTGCCGCTTGATCCGCACGGACCCGACGACGTCGTACCCCTCCTCCATCTTCGCCACGAGCTTGCCGATCTCCTCGGGGGGGTTCTGGAGGTCGGCGTCGAGCGTGACGATGATCTCGCCGCGCGCCTCCTCGAAACCGGCGAAGATCGCGGAGTGCTGGCCGTAGTTGCGGTTGAAGTCGATGACGACGAGGTGCGGGTCGCGCGCGGCCGCCTCGCGCAGCAGCTCGAGCGAGCGGTCGCGGCTGCCGTCGTTGACGAGCAGGACCTCGTAGCTCTTGGCGAGAGTGCCGAGGGAGGCGGCGAGGCGGGGGAGGAGGTCGGGAAGGTTCTCCTCCTCGTTGAAGACCGGGACGACGATCGACAGGTACGGGCCGCTCACCGTGGTCACCCCCGCCTCAGCCCCTGCGCTGCGCAAGGACGTCCTTGATCGCGTCCACGACGTATTCCGCGTCGGCGTCGGTCATCAGCGGGAACAGGGGTATCGAGCAGAGGCGCTCGGAAACCCACTCGGCGACCGGCAGCTTGCCGACCCACTGCGGGTACTTGCCGGCGTAGTACGGCTGCGTGTGCACGGCGCGGAAGTGGATGCCGGTGCCGACGTTGCGCTCGCGCAGCGCGGCGATGAACTCGTCCCGCGTCATCCGGGCGTCGTCGAGCACCTTGACGACGTAGAGATGCCGGGTGTGGAAGTGATCGTAGGCGGGCAGACCGAGCGGCTCGATCTCCGGCACGGGGGCGAGCAACTCGTCGTAGAGAGCGGCCAGCGCGCGCCGCCGGTCGTTGAACTCGCCGACCGAGGCGAGCTGGTGGATCCCCAGCGCCGCCTGCAGGTCCATGAAGTTGTACTTGAACCCGGGGAGCACGATTTCGACCTGCGGCGAGCCGCCCTCGGCGTAGCGGTTCCACGCCTGCTTCTCCAGGCCGTGAAAGCGCAGCGCCTTGAGCTTCCTCGCCAGTTCCTCGTCGCGGGTCACCAACATCCCGCCCTCGCCGGTCGTGATGTTCTTGATCGGGTGGAACGAGAACACGCCGAGGCGGTCGAAGCACCCGACGTGGGTGCCCTTGTACCGGCAGCCCACCCCATGGGCCGCGTCCTCGAATACCCAGAGGCCATGGCGGCGTGCAACCGCGAGGATGGCGTCCACGTCGGCCGGCGCGCCCGCGTAGTGCACCGGGATGATCCCCACGGTGCGCGCCGTGACCGCCGCCTCGAGTTGGCGCTCGTCGATCTGCAGCGTCGAGCGGTGGATGTCCACGTACACCGGGGTCGCGCCCGCGACCTCGATCATGTTGACCGTCGAGGCCCACGTCATCGGCGTGGTGATCACCTCGTCGCCCGGCTTCAGGCCGAGCGCGATGAGACCGATGTGCTGCCCGGCGGTCGCCGAGGAGAGCGCCAGGACGTGGGGAAAACCGGTGTACGCGGCGAAATCGCGCTCGAACCGCTCGGCCTTCGGACCGGTGGTGATCCAGCCGGAGCGCAGCGAGTCCACGACCTCGTCGATCTCGACCTGGCGGATCGTGGGCCGGGAGAACGGCAGGAACTCGGAGCGCTTGGCGAACGAGCCGGTCATCGCGATGTCGCCTCCATGCGGGTCGCCGGGGATGCCGGATGCGCACCGGGCGCGGCGGTCGGGCGCGGAGCCGGGGCCGCTGTCAGCAGCCAGAAACCCAGTCGCAACACCGCGCGATGATAGCACGCAGGGAGAGGAGAGGCGTGGTCGGTGGTCCGAGACGGGAAGCAGAGATGCACCATTGTTTCTATCCCAGCGCAAGCGGGGGCCCAATGTTGCGCCGCACCGACGACTGCGCCCGAATTCCTGCGGTCGCAGGAATGGCAAAGACCGCCTGCGTCACCTCAGGGAATGTAGGGGCGGGGCTTGTCCCCGCCCGCTGTGGAGGCGCCTGGATCTTCCTCGATCGCGGGCGGCCGCAAGGGCCGCCCTGCCCTACATCCTGAGTTTCCGCTCTGGCCTCACCTGGCCCGCCCGTGCTACAAGGGTGCCGTCATGGCGGACGGCGCATCGACCTCCGGGACCAACGCGACTCGACTGCTGCCGGCGCTCGTCGTTGCCTGCCTGGTCGTGCTCGTCTTCTGGAACCTCGGCGGCGCGCCGCTGCTCGAGCCCGACGAGGGTCGCTACACCGAGATCCCGCGCGAGATGCTGGCGACCGGCGACCTCGTCACCCCGCACCTGGACGGCGTGCTCTACTTCGAGAAGCCGCCGTTGCACTACTGGCTCACGGCCGCGGCGATCAGGCTGCTCGGGCTGTCGGCGTTCTCCGCGCGCCTCTGGAGCGCGATCTTCGGGCTGGCGGGGCTTGCGCTCGTATTCGGCCTGGGCGCCGCGATGGGCGGCCGGCGCGCCGGCGCCGTGGCGGCGGCGGCGCTCGGGACCTCGCCGCTCTGGGTCGGCCTCGCCCGCCTCGCCACCCTCGACATGACCGTGACGTTCTTCCTCACGGCGACGCTCGCGTGCTTCTGGCTCGCGCACCGCGCCCCGCCCGGGGGGAGGGAGCGCCGCCGGCCCGCGCTCGCTGGTGGTGGTACGGGATGTTCGTCGCGGCGGCGCTCTCCGTGCTCGCGAAGGGCCTGATCGGGATCGTGATCCCGGGCGCGGTGGTGTTCCTCTACCTGTGGGCGACCCGGCAGTGGCGCGTGCTCGCCGTCGTGCCGTGGCTGACCGGCGTGCCGCTGTTCCTCAGCGTAGCGGTGCCGTGGCACCTGCTGGCGGCCGCACGCACCCCCGATTTCGCGTGGTTCTACTTCGTCCACGAGCACCTGCTCCGCTTCGCGACGGGCGAGGCGCAGCGTCAGGAACCGTTCTGGTTCTTCCTCGCGATCGTCGGCCTCGGCTGCGTGCCGTGGTCCGGCCTCTTCCCGGCTTCCGCCCTGCTCGTCGAGTGGCGCCGCCTGCGCGCGTCGCTCGCCGAGCGGCGCGAGGCCGCGTTCCTGATGATCTGGGCCGCGTTCGTCGTCGCGTTCTTTTCCGCCTCGCGCTCCAAGCTGATTCCGTACGTGCTGCCGGCGTTGCCGCCGCTCGCCGTCCTCGTCGGCCTGGCGGTCGAGCGAGCGCGCGGCGGGAGGCTCGCCGCGCCGCGGGCCGAGCGCTGGGGCCTCGCCGCGGGCGGCGCGCTCACGGCCGTGTGGGGGCTCGCCCTGGCGTGGGCCGGCCTCGGCAAGATCGACCGGCTCGGCCTCGGCGGCGTCGTCTCGCCCGGTCTGCTGGGTCCGGGGATCGTCGTGGTCGTCGCGGCGGCGATGGTCGCGGCCTCCGGGTTCGGCCGCGGCTGGGAACGGCGCCTGATGGCGCTGTTCGCGGCGGGCGCCTGCCTGTGCGCCGCGATCGAGGGCGTGGTGCCGCTGGTCGGGCGCGAGCGCAGCAGCGCGGCGCTGGCGGCGCGGCTGCGGCCGGAGCTGCGCCCGGGCGACCTGGTGTTTTCCTACGGGTGCTTCCCCGAGAGCCTGCCGGTCTACCTCGATCGCACGGTCGGCGTGGCCGCGTTCGAGGGCGAGCTGGCGTTCGGCATCTCACACCTGGCGCCGGCCGAACGTCGCCTGCGCTTCCCGACCGCGGCGGAGTTCCGAGGGGTCTGGAACTCCGACCAGCGTGTGTTTGCCGTTGTCGAGAAGCGCTCCTGGTCGCAGGAGTTCGCCCGGGACGGCATCACCCACGCTCGCCTGCTGTGGAAGGGCGAAAGCCTCGCGCTCCTGTCCAACGAGCGACAGGGTCACTGAGTTGGTCGAACGTCAGACGGGAAGGGCCGAGGGGAAACGGGAAGGCCAAAGGCGAATGGATGGCGCGCGAACCGGGAGCCTCTCGCAGTGGCATGACTTTGGCTTGCCGGTAGGCCCGGTCGCCTTTGACCTCAGCCACCTTGCCGGGAACCTTCCGGCCTCGGCAGGTCACTCGACAGCGGGTGAATAGTCGGCGACGAGCGCTTCCATCGCGTCCCAGATGTGGGAGACGTCGTTGGAGGCGAGGATGAGGTTGCGCTTGGCGCCGTTGATGTCCTTGACGTGCCCGTGGAGCACGGCCTCCTGACGGAAGCCGAGCTTCCGGAACATCTTCCGGGCGCCGACCTGGTTCTCCACGACCTGGATCACGATCTTCTCGACCCCGGTGCGGGTCGCGACCTTGACCAGCTCGCGCGCGACCGCCGTGCCGAGACCGTCGCGCCGGAGCGCCGGCGCGACCGACACGCGGATCTCGCCGACGTGCATCGACCAGCCGCGAAGCGGGCGGTAGAGCGTCGCCTCGGCCACGACCTTGCCGGCGCGCTCGGCGAGCAGCGACACGACCTCGCCGGACTCGACCGCGGCGACGAAGCGCCGCAGCCAGTCGGGCTTGGTCACGTCGTCCTTGAGGTAGAGGCGGTCCTCCTCGGGAAGCGAACGGTAGAACTCGAGCAGCGCCTTCGCGTCGGCCGCGGTCAGCGGCCGCACGGTCACTGACGTTCCGTCGCGCAGGGACACGGTCTGAGGAAACCCTTCGAGCTTCACGGTCAGCCCCCTAGCTCTTCCCCGCGGACTGCTCGCGGCCGTACTCGTACCCCTTGCGGAAGGCGCGCAGGTTCAGGTCCTCCGTGCCCTTCGGCACCGAGGTCTTGACCGCCCGCTCGACGGATTCGAACGACAACAGGCCGGTCACTCCGGCGAAGAAGCCGGTCATCACGATGTTGAGCACCAGCCGCCGGCCCAGCTCCTCGGCGAAACGGGTGGCTGGCACGCCGAACGCCCGCACGCCTTTCGGCAGCGCGCCGTCGACCTTGATCAGGTCGCTCTCGTACAGGAGCATGCCGCCGGGCGCGAGCTGGGGCGCGAACTGCGTGTAGGCGTCGGGCGACATCACGATCAGGATGTCCGGGTTCTTGACGTAGGGGTAGCCGATCGCCTCGTCCGCCACGGTGACCTGGGCGCTGCACGCGCTGCCGCGCGCCTCCGGGCCGAACGCCTGGATGAGGGTCGCGTGCTTGCCGTCGAAGATCGAGGCGGCCTTGCCGATGATCATGCCGCAGAGGATGACGCCCTGGCCTCCGAGGCCGCCGACGCGGATCTCAGTCTTGTGCATGGGACCCTCCGTACGGCGTGAACTTGTCGCCGAAGTGCTGCGTGTAGTGCTCGTTCATCGCTTCGAGCCAGGTCGGCCGCTCGCGGTCCACGAACTTCCCCACGACGATGTCGCCCTGGAAGGTGAGCCCGACCTCCTGCGTGTTGGCGCCGTTGACGACCTTGCTCTTCTCCTTGTAGTACTTGAGCTGGTCGACCCCGTCGCCGAGCCGGTTGCGCCGCGAGAAGAGCGTCGGGCACGGCGCCATCGCCTCGATGAAGACGAACCCCTTCTTCTTGAGGCCGTCGAGCATCGCCTTGGCGAGTTGCTTGACGTGGTAGACGGTCCAGCGGGCCACGTACACCGCGCCGCACGCGTCGGCGAGGAACGGCAGGTTGAACGGGTTCTCGAAGTTGCCGTACGGCATCGTGGTCTGGGTCGCGCCGAGGGGCGTGGTCGGAGCGACCTGCCCGCCCGTCATCCCGTAGGTGAAGTTGTTCACGCACACGACCATCAGGTCCATGTTGCGGCGCGCGGCGTGAATCAGGTGGTTGCCGCCGATCGCCGAGAGGTCGCCGTCGCCGGAGTACACCACGACCTTCGCCAGGTCGGGGTTGGCGAGCCTCAAGCCGGTCGCGAACGGGATCGCGCGGCCGTGGGTGGTGTGGAACGAGTCGAGGTTCATGTACCCGGCGACGCGGCCGGTGCAGCCGATCCCCGACACGATCGCAACCTTGTCGAGGTCCAACCCCGAGTCGGTGAGGGCGCGGGTGAAGCAGTTGACGGTCGTGCCGATGCCGCAGCCGGGGCACCAGATGTGCGGCAGGCGCTCCTGACGCAGATACGGCGCCACCGGGTTTTCGATTTCGCAGATTGGGAGTTCCGTTGCGCTCATTGCGCGGCCTCCTTGATCTTGGCGAGGATCGCCGCGGGCTCGTGCACGGTGCCGCCGGCGTGGGGGAGGGTGAGCACCGGAACCTTGCCGGCCACGGCGCGCTCGACCTCGAGGGCCATCTGCCCCATGTTCAGCTCGGGGACGACGAACGCCTTCACGCCGGCCGCAAGCTCTTGGATGCGCTTCGCCGGGAACGGCCACGTGATGACGAGGCGGAGGTGGCCGACCTTGAGGCCGGCGGCCCGCGCCGCCTCGACCGCCGCGCCCGCCACGCGCGAGGTGATCCCGAATGAGACGACGATCACGTCGGCACCGGCAACGCCGTCCTCGCGCACGTCCACGATCTTGTCCGCGTTGCCGCGGATCTTCTTGATCAGCCGCCTGACCAGCTTGTCCTGCGCCGGCGCGGTCATCGCCGGGTAGCCGCGCTCGTCGTGGGTGAGGCCGGTGATGTGGATGCGGTACCCGTCGCCCGCCTTGACCATCTCCGGGACCAAGCTCTCGTCGGTCTCGTAGGGGCGGTACTCGCCGGGCTTCTTCTTCGTCCACTTGCGCTCGACGACTTCGATCTCGGACGCCTCGGGGATCACGACGCGCTCGGTCATGTGGCCGACGACCTCGTCCATCATGAAGAACACCGGCACCCGGTACGTCTCGGCCAGGTTGAACGCCTTGATCATGAGGTCGAAGCACTCCTGCGGCGAGTTGGGGGACAGGGCGATCGGCTCGTAGTCGCCGTGCGAGCCCCACTTGACCTGCATCATGTCGGCCTGGGCGGGGAGGGTCGGCAGGCCGGTCGAGGGGCCGCCGCGCTGCACGTCCACGAACACGCACGGGGTCTCGGTGAACGCCGCCAGGCCCACGTGCTCCATCATCAGGGAGAGCCCGGGGCCCGAGGTCACGGTCATCACCTTCTTGCCCCCCCAGGCGGCGCCCTGGATCGCGATCGAGGACGCGAGCTCGTCCTCGAGCTGGATGAATATCCCGCCAACGAGCGGGATGCGCGCGGCGAAGCGCTCGACCACCTCGGTCGACGGCGTGATCGGGTAGCCCGCGGCGAAGCGGCAGCCGGCGGCCAGCGCCCCCTCGCAGGCGGCGTGGTCGCCGTCGATGAAGTGAATGCCTGTCAGAACTCCCTTGGGGTCCGCGTGCAAGACGTCCTCCCTATGTCCTCTGTCCGCCCAGCCGGTCTCAGCCGCGCGCCGGGACCGACGGTTCGAGCGCTGCGGCCTGGCGGCGCTGCTCGATGTCCTTGAACCGCATCCCGAAGATGGCGAAGTCCGGGCAGTACAGCCCGCACAGATCGCAGCCGGTGCAGTCCTCGGGGCTGCTCAGCACGGGGTAGTGGTACCCCTTGCGGTTGAACTCGCGCGAGAACTCCAGGCAGTGCGCGGGACAGAAGTCGATACAGTACGAGCAACCCTTGCATACCTCGAGGGTGAGGAAGATCGTACCCTTACCCTTCTTTACCGGTGCCGCGTCAGTCATGACGGCCCCCCCTCCGCGAAACGCACAAATCGTACGCCTGCGAACGCGGCGGCGCAAGGTCGCGGAGGGAAGGTGAGAACGCCTTGCAGCCGCAGCGGCGGCCCTGGGCGGGCCACGGCTCCACACGCCGGTGCGATCCGTCCTTCCACTGCGTGGTGGAGGCGGACCTTCCTACCGGTCCCGCGGGTGGCCTTGCGCATCTTTCTTCACTGCGTGAGGCCGGTTTTCTTTGCCCGCGGGCTGCGGCCGGGTCGCTCGGGCGGCGCATCGAGCGCCGCCCTCCGACCCGCCTGCGCGTGCGACCGAGCAGGCCAGAGCGGCGGGCGGAGCCTCGCCGTTCCTCGCCTCCGCTGCGCTCCGGCTCGGCCGGCGTCTCCACCCGCCGTTCGGGCCGCTCGGGACCCGCACGCCCAAGCGAAATCGGCCTCCGCCCGCTGGGCGGTTTCGCCCCCACCCTCCCGGTCGCGGAGGCTCTGCGAATAGCCTTCGGTCTTTCCAAGAGGCGCGGATCGCCCTGCCCGGTCGCGGGCGCAGCATCATGCGGGCACCCGCGGGACCGGCAAGCAAGAGAGGCTTCACGCAGTGGAAGTTGGATCAGCGACGTCGAGCGACACGGCCGCAGCCCGCGGGCAAGAGAGAAGGCCTCACGCATTGAAAGGAGGAAAACGGCGAGGGGCCGAGCGAGGCCCGAACGCCGCTTCACCCGAGGGGCGAGCGAGAGGCGCTGGCGCGGGCGGTGGGACGGGGTCTAGAATGCCGGCGATGAGGTCCGCGACGGGCCTCGCAACCGTCGCCACGCAACCAAAGGAGGCTCCCCCGGTGTTGACACGCGAGCAGTGGACCGAGAAGTTCGTCGATGTGATCGCGCACGCGTCCTCGCAGCTCCCGCCCGATGTGCTCGCGGCGCTCAAACGCGGGCGCGACGCCGAAGCGCCGGGATCGCTGGCGGCCAAGGCCCTCGACTCCATCCTGACGAACATCGAGATGGCCGGAGGGAGCTGGCAGCCGATCTGCCAGGACACGGGCACGCCGCTGGTGTGGATCCACCACCCGGTGGGGATGTCCACGCGGATGCTCACCGCCGCGTTCGAGGAGGCGGTGCGCCAGGCCACGGCGAAGCAGGTGCTGCGCCCCAACGCGGTCGACCCGCTGACCGACAAGAACACCGGCCACGGCCAGGCGCCCGGCATCCCGAGCGTGCACTGCGAGGAGTGGGACGAGCCCGGCGTCGAGGTGCGCCTGATCCTCAAGGGCGGCGGCTGCGAGAACGTCGGCGCCCAGTACTCGCTGCCCAACCCCAAGCTCAAGGCCGACCGCGACCTCGACGGCGTGCGGCGTTGCATCCTCGACGCGGTGGCGCAGGCGCAGGGCAAGGGGTGCGCGCCGGGGATCATCGGCGCGTGCTTCGGCGGCGACCGCGGTTCCGGCTTCCTCGAGTCGAAGCGCCAGCTGTTGCGCCGCCTCGACGACGCGAACCCCGTCCCCGAGCTGGCCGCGATGGAGAAGGACCTCTACGAGCAGGCGAACCAGCTCGGGATCGGGCCGATGGGGTTCGGCGGCAAGACCACCGTGCTCGGGGTCAAGGTGGGCTACCTTGGACGCCTGCCCGCTTCCTACTTCGTGTCCGTTTCCTACATGTGTTGGGCGAATCGCCGCGCCGGCGCGAAGATCAGCCCCTCCGGGGAGGTCACATGGCTCGACTGATGCTTCCTTCCGACGAGAAGACGATCCGAGGACTCAAGGTCGGAGATTTCGTGGAGCTGTCGGGGCGCATGATCACCGGCCGCGACGCCGCGCACCACTGGTTGCTGCACGGCTTCCGCGAGGAGGTCGCGCCGTTCATGAAGGACTCGGTGATCTACCACGTCGGGCCGGTCGTCAAGAAACACGAGGACGGGCACTACACGTTCGTGGCTGCGGGACCGACGACGTCGGCGCGCGAGGAGCCGTTTCAGGCGGACGTGATCGGCAAATACGGCCTGCGCGGCGTGATCGGCAAGGGCGGGATGGGGCCGAAGACGCTCAAGGGGCTGGCCGAGCACGGCGCCGTCTACTTCCACGCCGTCGGCGGCACCGCGCAGGTGCTCGCCCAGGCGGTGGTCAAGGTCGAGCAGGTGTTCCAGCTCAAGGAGTTCGGCGTCCCCGAGGCGCTCTGGGTGATCGAGGTGAAGGACTTCCCCGTCGTCGTGACGATGGACTCGCACGGCGGCTCGTTGCACGCCGAGGTGGAGAAGGCCTCCAAGGCCAAGCTCGAGCAGTTGCTCGGCCTGTCAGCGTAGGCGGGTTCCCGGGTCGAACTGAAGGGAAGGGCGGCCGTTCGGCCGCCCTTCGCACTTCGTGCCGCTGCAGCGGCGGACCGCCCGCCGTCGTCAGACCTGGTCGCCTCCGACGCCGATCTTCCTGCCGCGCGTCTCGGGCAACGTCCACACCCACGCGCCCGTGATGAGGGCGAAGAAGCCGGCGAGCGAGATGCCGCCGCCGAGGCCGTAGCGCGTCGCGACCAGGGTGATCACGAGCGGCGTGAAGAACTGCACGCCGCGGGCGAGGTTGAACGCGGCGCCCATCGCGGTGTTGCGCACCCGCGTGGGGAAGATCTCCGAGAAGATCGGGCCGTACCCCGAGTAGTTCCCGGTGCCGAGACCTACCAGGAACATGAACAGGACGGTCAGCGCCGGGTACACCGCGAGCGCGCCCCAGAACCAGGTGACCGCGAACAGCCCGATCGCCCACACGACCGAGTAGATCGTGTACGCGACCCGGCGGCCCTTCCAGTCGGCGACGACCCCGAACGAGAGGTAGCCGAGCGCGCCTCCGGTCTGGGTCACGAGCATCCAGATCCCCGCCTTGCCCATCGACGACCCCAGGTGCTCGTACAGGTACCTGGGCATCCAGGAGTAGGTGAACCAGTACGCCGACATGTCGGTGGTGGCGAGAACGAGGCCGAGCAGGAAGAGGCGCCTGAGGTCGGGGGTCGTGAGCAGGAACTTGACCTGACTCATCTCCTGCGGCGCCGCGAGGCGCTTGCGCTCCAGCCAGACGTCCGACTCGGGCATATGGCGGCGGATGACCACGACGAGGAGCGCGGGGAGGACCGAGATGAAGAAGCAGCCGCGCCACCCCCACTCCGGGCCGAACGCGTTCGCGAGCGCCGGCTCCACGAACCCGCCGATCACCGAGGCGATCGCGATGCCGAGCGGGGCGCCGGTCTGCATCACCGCGGCGAAGCGGCCGCGCATGCGGGCGGGGAACGTCTCGCCCACCAGCGTCTGCCCGGTCGCCCACTCGCCCCCGACGCCGAGGCCGGTGATGACCCGGCACACCGCCAGCCAGGCGGCACCCTGCGCGAAGCCGGACAGGAGCGCGCCCAGCGAGTACACCAGGATCGTCCACGAGAGCACGGTCTTGCGCCCGAAGCGGTCGGCGAGCCAGCCGAACACGATGCCGCCGAGCGCAGTTGCCGCGAGCGTGGTGCCGACCAGCAGGGAGAGCGAGGAGTCGGAGAGCCCGAGCGAGCGCTTGATCGGGATGACGAGGAACGAGAACAGCATCAGGTCGTAGAAGTCGAACAGCCAGCCCGCCCACGACATCGCGAGGATCAGGTAGTGCGTCCTCGTCGGCTTGTCGCACTCGTTGAGCAGACGCTTCTCGGGCTGCGGTTCCATGGCGCGCCCTCCGGATCTCTTGCCGCCACCGTAACCCCGCCGCGTTCGTCGTGCAACGGGCGCGCAGCGGCCCGCGCCCCGACGTCGCGTCACCGGCTCAGGCGGACGGCGCGATGAAGCGGTCCGCGGCCCAGGCCGCCACGACCTCCCCGAGGAAGACGCGGTGGTAGTCCTCGCGCGGGTAGAGCTTGGCGATCGCCGGGTCGAGGAAGCGCGCCGGGTCGAAGTCGAGCGTCGCGAGCACGCGGCACTCGAGCGCCAGTTCGGCCTGCGCCACCCGCGGCACGGCGACGGTCTCGCCCGGGAGCTGCGCGAGGCCGGTTTCGCCCCACTTGTCGGTGTCGCGCCCGGAGCGGGTGCCGCACAGGTCGAGCGCCTTGCGGTGTCGCTCGCCGAGGACGTTGAGGGTGAACTCTGGGTGCGCCTCCAGCAGCGAGAAGGTGAAGCGGGTCGGGCGCACGTACACCGTCGCCACCGGCCGATTCCACAGGGTTCCGAGCCCGCCCCACGACACCGTCATCGGGTTGGGCCGCTCCGGCCCCGCGACGAGCAGCGCCCACTCTCGGTCCAGGACGGTGAAGGGCTTCAGGACAAGTTCGTCGGGCTGGACTCGGCGCATCGCGGGACCTCCTCGGGTACTGTCTGGCCGAAAAGGTAGCACGGCGCGTGGGCTTGGGCGGCCGCGGCGGCTCTGGTATCGTCCGCCGATGGGCAAGCGCTGCTGGCTGGGGGCCCCGGACCCGCTGATGGAGGCGTACCACGACACCGAGTGGGGGGTACCGGAGCACGACGACCGCCGGCACTTCGAGTTCCTGATCCTCGAGGGTGCGCAGGCGGGGCTGTCGTGGCGCACGGTGCTGCGCCGGCGGGAAGGCTACCGGCGCGCTTTCGCGGAGTTCGACGCCGAGAAGGTCGCCCGGTTCACGCCCGCCAAGGTCGAGAAGCTGCTCGCCGACCCCGGCATCATCCGCAACCGCCAGAAGGTCAACGCGGCGGTCGGCAACGCCCGCGCCTTTCTCGCCGTGAAGAAGGAGTTCGGCTCGTTCGACGCCTTCATTTGGCGGTTCGTGGGGGGCGCGCCGTTGATCCACGCCCGCAGGACGCTCGCCGACATCCCGGCGTTGACGCCGGAGTCGGAAGCGCTCTCCCGCGAGCTCGTCCGGCGCGGGTTCCGCTTCGTCGGGCCGACGATCATGTACGCCCACATGCAGGCGTGCGGCCTGGTCAACGACCACCTGGTGGACTGCCCGCGCTGGGCCGAACTCGGCGGCCGGACGCCCGGGCGAGCCGGGCGGGCACGGACGGGGAGGACGGCATGATCGGCGCCACGGAGATCAAGCGCGGCGACATCCTCGACATCGACGGCGCCCCGTGGGAGGTGACCGACGTCGCGGTGCAGACCCCGAGCGCGCGCGGCGCCAGCATGCTGGTCAAGGTCAAGGCCCGCAACCTCCGCACCGGGCAGACGCTCGCCCGCACCTACCGCGGCAACGAGACCGTGGACGCCGCCGACTGCGAAAAGCGGCCGGTCCAGTTCCTCTACCGCCAGGACGACGAGTTCGCCTTCATGGACATGGGAAGCTTCGAACAGTTCGTGCTGCGCGAGGGGACGCTCGGCGGCGCGGCCGGCTACCTGGCCGACGGGCTCGAGCTGCACTCGCTGCTGTACAACGGCGAGGTGCTCAACGTCGAACTGCCCGTGACCGTCGAGCTCGAAGTCGTGGACACCGCCCCGGCGATCAAGGGGGCCACGGCGCAGGCGCAGCTCAAGCCAGCGCGGCTTGAGACTGGCATCGAGATTCTTGTGCCACCGTATCTTACGACGGGCGAGCGGATCAGGGTGGACACCCGCGACGGCCGCTTCGTCGAGCGCGCCAAGGGCTGAGCCCCGGTCCGGAGGCGGCGGGCGCTCCGTCCCACGGCACCCGGAACTGCGTACAATGGCAGTGGAGCCTGCGGCGATGAACTTCGAGTGCACGCTCGAGGACGTGGCGCGCTGCCTCGACGGCTTGGGGTGCCGTTGGGCGGTGATCGGGGCGGTTGCCGCCGCGATCCACGGCGTCCCGCGGACGACAGTGGACGTGGACGTGCTGATCGACGGCGCCTTCGCGCAGCGGCTCGACTGCCTGCTCACCGACCTCGGGTACACCGTGACGTTCCGCTGGGAGGAGAGTTCCCACTTCGCCCCGACGCGACCCCACCTCTGCCCGATCGACTTCCTGCACGCACACCGCCCGCACTCGCTGGCGATGCTCGACCGCGCCCGCCGCGTGGAGGTAGGCGAGCTCGGGCTGCGCATCCCCGTGGTCGAGGTGGAAGACCTGATCGGCCTCAAGGTGCAGGCGCTGGTGAACGACCCGGACCGGCGGCGGGGCGAGCTGGTGGACATCCGCGCGCTGCTCGAAGCCACCTCGGCGCGTGGCGCGAAGCTCGACCTCGACCGCGTGCGCGAGTACTTCGCCCTGTTCGGCGAGCAGCGCGAGCTGGACGGCCTGATGGTGGGGCTCGAGCATGCTTTCGAGTGAAGAACGCGCCGGGATGCTCGCCGAGGCCGCGGACCCGCGGCGTCGCGAGGTGCTGGCCGCCGCGCGGACGGCGTCGCGCGTCGCCGTCACGCCGGCGGCGCTCCTCGCATTCCTCACCGGCGCGAGCACGCTGCTCGCCTCGCTCTCGGCGCTGCCCCGCCCGCGCCCGGGGATCGGCCGCCGCTACTTGCTCTGATCCCGCGTTGCACCGACGCGTCGCCTCGTTGTCACGAGCGCATGCAAGGGGCGGCGTTTGCAAGCAAGCGCCGCTACAGAGGCCAACGACCGCGTGCGCGGCGGTCACGCCTCAGATGATCCTGATGTACGGACGGGGCTTGCCCCCGCCCGCCATCCGTGCGTCGCTTCGCACGTGCGAGCCGGATCGCGCCGGTCGAGAGACGTTCTGCGCAAAGCCAGGAGGAAGCGCCGGAAACCGGTCGAGGGCGAGCGGGTGGTAGTGTTCCAGCGTGCGGACGGCGGATTTCGACTACCACCTCCCGGAGGAGTTGATCGCGCAAGCGGCGCGCCCGCGCGGGACCTCACGTGTGCTCGTGCTGCGCCGCGACGACGGTGCCGTATCGCTCGATCGGGCGTCGTCGCTGCCGGCGCTGCTCGCCCCCGGCGACCTTCTCCTGCTGAACGACGTAAAGGTGATCCCGGCGCGAGTGCGCGCCCGGCGGCCGGGCGGGGGCGAGGCGGAGCTGCTGCTCGTCCGCCCCCTCGGCGGCGCCGACTGGGAGGTGATGGCGAGGCCGGCGAAGCGGCTGCACCCGGGCGCGGCGCTGGCGCTCGCGGCCGGGCACGCGGTCCCTCGCGAGCGCCTCGCGGAGGGCACCTGGCGGGTGGAGTTCTCGCCGCCGCTCGACGAGACGACGCTCGACACGGTGGGCGAGGTGCCGCTGCCGCCGTACATCCGGCGCGCAAACGGCCCGAGCGCCGCCGACCGCGAGCGCTACCAGACCGTCTACGCCAGGGCGGGCCGTGCGGTGGCGGCGCCGACGGCGGGCCTCCACTTCACCCCCGAGCTGCTCGAGGCGCTCACCGGCCGCGGCGTCGAGACGGCCCGCCTCACGCTCCACGTCGGGCCGGGGACGTTCAAGCCGGTGCAGGAGGACGACCCGCGCGACCACCGGCTCGATCCCGAGGACTACGAGGTCTCGGCGCCGGCCGCGGCCGCGCTCAACCGAGCCCTCGGGGCGGGGAGGCGAGTGGTGTGCGTCGGCACGACGGCGTGCCGCGCCCTGGAGCACGCGCTCGCGGCCGGACGCGGGCGGGTGCGCCCGGGCGCCGGCCGCGCCGACCTGTTCATCTGGCCCGGCTACCGTTTCCGCGGCACCGGCGCGCTGCTCACCAACTTCCACCTGCCGCGCTCGACGCTGCTGATGCTGGTCTCGGCGCTGGCCGGCCGGGAGCGCGTGCTGGCGGCGTACGGGCTGGCGGTGCGCGAGCGCTTCGCGTTCTACTCGTTCGGCGACGCGATGCTGGTCGTCTGACCGCCGTCCCGGGGGTGCGTGTCCGCCGGCCCAGATCCCCGCCGGGAGCCGCGCCGAGGTACACTCCCGCGGTCGCGCTGGAACACTCGGAGGGGACGATGACGAGAATGTGGGTGGCAGGGATCGTGTTGGGGGGAGTCATGAGCGGTGCAACCACGTTTGCTCAGGCGCCTGCAAAGGTGTCCGAGGCGTATCACTGGAACCTTGGCGATCTCTACGCCACGCCGGCGGCGTTCGACACGGCGAGGCAGCAGTTCGCGGGACGGCTCTCCGAGTTCGACGCCCACCGCGGCACGCTCGGCCGCTCGCCGGCGGCGATGCGGTCCACGCTCGACCTCTACTTCGGTCTCGCGAAGGAGTTCGGGCGGATCATCTCGTACGCATCGATGCGTTCGGACGAGGACACCAGGGTGCCCGAGGCGCTCGGCGCCCGCCAGGAGGTGATGCAGCTCGGCGCCCAGTTCGCCGCAGCTTCCTCCTGGATCCCGCCGGAGGTGCTGGCGCTGCCCGCCGGCACCGTCGCGACGTTCGTCAAGGAGGAGCCGGGGTTGGCGCCGTACCGGTTCTACCTCGAGGACATCGAGCGGCAGCGCGCGCACACCTTGTCCCAGCCCGAGGAGAAGCTGCTCGCCGAGGCCGGGCTGGTGACCCCCGCGCCCTCGACGATCTACGGCGTCCTGGCCAACGCCGACGTGCCGTTCCCGGAGGTCACCCTTTCCAACGGGCAGAAGGTGCGCCTGGACCAGGCCGGTTACGCGAAGTACCGGGCGCTCCCGAACCGCGCCGACCGCATCGTCGTCTTCCGCGAGTTCTGGAGGACGTTCAGGGCGTACGAGCGTACGTTCGGGACCACCCTCGACGCCCAGGTCAAGCGCGACCTCTTCTACGCGCGGGCCCGCAACTATCCGTCGTGCCTCGCCGCCGCGGTCGACGGCAGCAACGTCCCCGAGGCGGTCTACCGGACGCTCATCAGCGAGACCAACCACGCGCTGCCGACGCTGTACCGCGCCTTTCGGCTGCGCGCCAAGCTGCTCGGCATTCCGGACCTGGCCTACTACGACATCTATCCGCCCCTCGTCAAACACGTGGACATGAACTTCCCGATCGAGAAGGGCGAAGCGCTCGTGCTCGAGGCGCTGGCGCCTCTCGGGCCGGAGTACGTGGCCACCGTCCGCAAGGGGTTCGACTCACGCTGGATGGACGTCTTCCCGCAGCCTGGGAAGCGCTCGGGCGCGTACTCCAACGGCTCGGCGTACGACGTCCACCCGTACGTCCTGACCAACTACAACGACGACTACGAGAGCGTCTCCACCGTCGCCCACGAGTGGGGCCACGCGATGCACTCGTACCTCGCGAACCAGGCGCAGCCGTACCCGACCGCGGACTACTCGATCTTCATGGCGGAGGTGGCCTCGACGTTCAACGAGGCGCTGCTGCTGCGGCGGATGCTGTCGCAGGCGGCGACCGACGACGAGCGGCTGTTCCTGCTCGGGAACTACCTCGAGAGCCTGCGCGGGACGTTCTTCCGTCAGGCGATGTTCGCCGAGTTCGAGCTCGCCATCCACGAGGCGGCCGAGAGGGGCGAAGCGCTGACCGGGGCCAAGCTCACGAAGACCTACGGCGAGCTGCTCCGGCGCTACCACGGCAGCGACCAGGGGGTCGTGCGCATCCCCGACGAGGTCACCGTCGAGTGGGCCTACATCCCGCACTTCTACATGGACTTCTACGTCTACCAGTACGCCACCTCGCTCGCCGCCTCGACGCAGCTCGCGCGCGAGGTGCTCGACGGCCAGCCCGGCGCCAGGGAGCGCTACCTCGGTCTGCTCAAGGCCGGCGGTTCGCGCTACCCGTACGAGCTGCTCAAGGAGGCGGGCGTGGACCTCGCGACGCCGGCCCCGTACCGGGCGCTGGAGGCGCAGATGAACTGGGCGATGGACGAGATCGAGAAGATCGAGGCGAAGCGCGCCGCCAAGTAGCCGCTGCGCCGCGCCAACGGCGACGCGTCGGGGAGGCCTGCGGGCCTCCCCTTTCATTTTCCGGCGTTTCGGCACCGCTGCGCCCTCATTTTCCGCAACTTCGCGGTGGCGGTCGCGTATCATCGGGGACGGAACTGCAGGAGGAACCCATGACGACGCGAACGAAGGCGCTGGCGGCGGTAGGTAGTGTTCTCGCGATCCTGGTGATCGGCGTGCTTGCCGTCGTGCTCGGGGCGCGTTACGCGACCCGGCACGTGCCGGGGGACAGCATCCTGACGATCGAGATCGCCGGACCGATCCCCGAGCTGTCCTCGGGGTCCCCGTTCGGGGACCTCTTCGGCGACCGCACGCTGTCGCGCCGCGACCTTCGCGACGCGCTGGTCCAGGCCGCCTCCGATCCGCGCATCCGGGCCGTGCGGGTCAAGGTGCAGGAGTTCACCGCCGGGTTCGCGACGATCGAGGAGCTGCGCGGGCTGCTCGAGAAGGTGGGCAAGGCCGGCAAGGCCACGTCGGCGTACCTCGAGACCGCCGGCGAGTTCGCGCCCGGCAACGCCCAGTACCTCCTGGCGACCGGCTGCAAGCGGATCGTTCTCGGCCCGATGGGCGACATCAACATCACGGGCCTGGCCTCGCGCACGCCGTTCATCCGCGGCACCCTCGACAAGCTCGGGATCGCCCCCGAGTTCCCCGGCATCGGCGCCTACAAGAGTGCGCGCTTCTTCTACACCGAGAAGGACTTCACGCCGGCGGCGCGGGAGATGACCACCTGGCTGCTCGATTCCATTTCGGGGCAGGTGGCGGCGGGGATCGCCGCCGGCCGCGGCATCGCACCGGCCCAGGCCGCCGCCCTGATGCAGCGCGGGCCGTTCCTCGGACCGGATGCGCTCAAAGAAAAGCTGGTGGACGAGCTCGCCGACTGGGAGACGTTCGTCGAGGAGAGCTCGACCCTGAACGGGAACAAGCTCGACACCGTCTCGATCCGCCGGTACCTGAAGGCCGATCGTCCGGACACGAGCGGCGCACCGATCGCCGTGCTGGTGGCGGACGGTCAGATCATGCGCGGCGACAGCGGCTACTCGCCGATGCCGCTGTTCGGCGGCGACATCATGGGCTCCGATTCGATCGCGCGCGCCTGGCGCCAGGTCCGGGACTCCGACGCGAAGGCGGTGGTGTTCCGGGTCAACTCACCGGGCGGCAGCGCGGTGGCCTCCGAGATCATCCGCGCCGAGATGGCCAGGACCGCCGCCAAGATCCCAGTGGTGGTTTCGATGGGCGACGTGGCGGCATCGGGCGGGTACTGGATCACGTGCGGCGCGACCAGGATCATTGCCGATCCCGGCACGATCACCGCCTCGATCGGCGTCTTCTCCGGCCACCTCGACATGACGAAGTTCTGGGACGACAAGCTCGGCGTCACCTGGGGGAGGATCGACACCGCCCCGAACGCCAGCCTCTACAGCTCCGTCGACTCCTGGACCCCCGACCAGCGGAAGGTCGTCGAGGGGTTCCTCGACCGGATCTACGACGCGTTCCTGCAGCGGGTATCGGCCTCGCGCAAGATGACCCGCGAGCAGGTGGACGCGGTCGGCCGCGGCCGCGTCTACACCGGCGAGCAGGCCAAGGAGAAGGGCCTCGTGGACCAGCTCGGCACCTTCGACGACGCCGTTGCCGTCGCCAAGCAGCTCGCGGGCTTGAAGCCGGATGCGGCCGTCGAGCTCACGTATTACCCGCAGACGAAGCCGCTGTGGCAGAGGATCATGGAGAAGGACGACGCCGGCGTCCGCCTGGAGGCGATGGCCAGGGAGGCCATCGCCGGGAAGGTGATTGCGCCGGGGCCGGTGTGGCTCCCCCCCATCCAAATCCATTAGGGCGCTGCCGGCGTCGGACCTCTCGCTGCGTTGCGCTCGCCCCGCGCGCATCCTCACGTAGCCTCCGGCTACGCTCCGGTGCGGCGGGGTTCGCGCGCCTTGCGATAGGCCCAACGGCGGCAGCGCGGCTACACGCCGCAAGCTCGGAGGCCCTGCCGTTCAATGGCGCGTTCGTCTTCGAGGGAGGGGACCGAGGCCGCGGGGCCTACGGCCGGCGCGGCCGGCTCGGACCACTGACCACCGACCATGTCTTCGCCTTGCCCGAACCCCGAACCCCGAGCCCCGAAGCCCGGACCGCGGTCTCTTCGCGCGGCGCCGGCGGCGTCACTGCTTCTTCGGGTAGCCGACGGACTGGGCCATGGTGATGAGCTGGGTGGGGGCGAGCTTGAGCGCCTTCGCGAGCGGGGGTCGGTCCACCATCGCCCGAACCCCGGTGGCAAGGCCGCTCGAGGCGCAGAAGAGGTAGACGTTCTGGCTGAGGAACGCCGCGTCCGCCCACGCGTAGCTCTGCTGCATGTCCGGCGCAGCGCCCTTCATCCGCGTCGTGTCGGCGACGAACACCAAGGTGGCGGGGGCCTCCTTGACGAACGCTTGCGAACCCGCGAGGGCGCGCAGGTCGCCCGCCGCGACGGGTACGAGGCGGTTGGCCCGGGCGTCGTAGAGGTACGCGCCGGAGGCGGTGACGACGTAGACGTCCGTCTCCTGCCAGTTGTGGGCGGAGGGCGCCGTCCGCTTGCCCGAGTCCGGACGGTTGATCCCCCACGCCGCCCACAGCAGGTTCGAAAGGGTCTGCGGCGGCAGCGGATCGGGCGCGAAGTCGCGACTCGTCGACCGCAGCGCCAGCGCCTGCATCAGCGGCTTGCCACCCTCCGTTTGCGGCGCCGGAAGCTGGACCGCTGGCGGCGCCTGGGCCGCGACCCAGGCCGACCCGATCAAGAGAGCCACGGATGCAACGGAAACGGCGAGATGACGCCTCATGCTTCCTCCCCGGCCGGAACCCGACCAGCGGCCGGATCCGGCGCTGTCGATCGAGCGGGTGCCGCGTCGGCCCGTCCGCCGGACGAACATCCCCTCCGATCGTAGCTCAACCAGGCGACGGAGGCGCGTACGAGGCAGGTCCAGGCGCCGCCGACATCGGTCACTCTTCTGCCACCTGGAGGTTGCCGTGGGTGCGCGTCCCGCGGGCGAAGGAGTCAGTGGCCACCAGCGGCACCGGGGGATCGACGGCGCCCCACGCTCGCCACGCACTACCGCTGTGGAAAGCGTGGCGATCACCTCCACGATGCCCAGCAGTTCGAGTCCCTGGAAGTCGATTCCTGCCCGTCCCGCAGCACGGCGGCGCTACAGAAAGGTCAAGAAGTGTTACCTAAGCGCCTAGAATGAAGTGTCACCTAGGCGCCCGACCGCTCTGGCTCGTCCGGTGCGCAAAATCCACCGACGGAACACCCGACAAGAGACCCTCAACGCTAATGTCCTCATCAGCGTCCGGCCAGTGAACGCCCTCACCATCTCCGATCAGCCTCCAGTTCGACCGAGCGGCCGCCGAGGCGCTAAGAAGGCGAGGGAACCAGACCAGCGGAGCCGAAAGACGGCGACCATCCGCCAGTGAAACGATTATCTCGTCGTCCGAGACCTGAACGTCCATTGCGAGGGGTTCGCGTCTAGCGGCGAAAGAACTCATGCCAAGCCTCCACAAACTGGGCCGCGTTGCTGCCAACGAGCTCTTCGACCCTCCTCAGTTCGCTGGCCGAGAACCCCCATGAGCGATCCAGAGTGACAGGATCGAGCCAGAACTTGGCAACAGCTCGGTCGCTCCACATGGATATGAGGAGGTTCTCCCAAGTCGCTCGCGTAGAAGAAGAAGCGATAGGGTCCGATCCGACGAACCGTTGGCGACACCCGTGAGTCTAACACCGGGATCCATAGCGTGCCT
>CAWBLW010000013.1:0-235097 GCA_963789745.1 uncultured Acidobacteriota bacterium
TCTACGCGTCCCTGCCCGGAGTGAGGTGGTGAGGTTGGCGGCCCGTAGGGGAATCGAACCCCTGCTTCCGGCGTGAGAGGCCAGCGTCCTTACCACTAGACGAACGGGCCGACCGCGGATCGGGAACGTAGCACGGAAGTCCAAGCGCTGTAAAGTGCTCCCGCGCACTAGGCGGCGCTCCGTGCGGCCGCAGCGGAGGTCAGCGGCCGCCGCCGCGGCCGCCCCGGCCGGCCGGGCGCGGGCCCTGTCTCCCCGCAGGCAAGATCGGAGGCGCTCCGGGTTGGCAGCGGCTGGCAACTCCGCTATACTCGGCGCTGGCGCAGGGCGCGCTGATAGCTCAATTGGATAGAGCATCTGACTACGGATCAGAAGGTTGGGGGTTCGAGTCCCTCTCGGCGCGCCAGTCTAACAAACACGAAAAGAATCACTTCTGGCACATTGCGACCGAGCATCTGCCCGGTGGTTTTCGGTCCGGTAACACCACGGTAACACCGCGGCAAGATTTCGACTTCGAACTGATCTACCTGCCCCTGTCCTCTCTGTCGTTGGACGACTCAATCCCCTGCAGAGTCCTTTGCCGTGCCATCCTCGTTGTCGTCAGAAGTGTGGTCACCTGGTATTCCCCCTCGCGACTTTCCTGAGGATCTAACCCCCTCTCACCCTCGTCCGGCTCTGACGCGGTGTGTGCATGGCCTGCTCCGCGATCGCCGCAAGTGCCGGGTCGGCACGCCGCACGTCCGACGCCTTGGCGTAGATCCGGCTCGCCGACCCTGCGCCCCTGCCGGTGACCACTGCGAGGTCCTTCACCTTCAGCCCGCACTGCTCAAGCACAAATCGAATTGAATGGGATGCCTGGTACCTTTCGGGATGCAACGCGGCGCCCTTCTCGCGCACCAGCGGCCGCGGCGGTAGCATCCCCGTTGCGATGGAACCGTCCCGACCGCGGCCTGCATGCAGATCGGGAATTCTCACCCAGCGCGTCGTGTCGTCCTTCGGGGAAAGGGACCACCATGGATCCGAGCGCGTACCCCATCCAGACCTTCGACCTCGACTTCCAGGGAGAACCGGGAGTCATCGCCGCGTTCCTCGTCCGCACCAGCGCGGGGCCGGTGCTCGTCGAGTCGGGACCCGCCTCCACCTACGCGGCCCTCGAGGCCGCCCTGCGCCGCGCCGGCGTGGAGCCGCCGGACGTCAGGCACGTCCTCCTCACCCACATTCACCTCGACCACGCCGGGGCCGCGTGGCGGTTGGCGTCTCTCGGCGCCGAGGTGCACGTCCACCCCGCGGGAGCGCCCCACCTCCAGGACCCATCCAAGCTGCTGGCCTCGGCGCGGAAGATCTACCAGGAACAGATGGACCCGCTGTGGGGGCCGGTGGAACCGATCCCCGCCGAGCGCATCCGGCCGCTGGCCGACGGGGAGATCCTCCGCTTCGGCGATGTGGCCATCGAGGCCCTCTTCACGCCGGGCCACGCGATCCACCACGTGGCGTTCCGCCTCGACGGGGCCGTCTTCACCGGCGACGTCGGGGGCGTGCGGATCGACGGCGGCCCGGCGGTGGCGCCTTGCCCGCCTCCGGACATCGACCTGGAGCTGTGGCGGGCCTCCCTCGACCGCGTCCGCGGCCTGCAGCCGCAGGTGCTCTACCTCACCCATTTCGGACCGTTCGCCGACGCCCTCGAACACCTCGACCGCGTGGAGCAGAGCCTGCGGGGACTCTCCTCGTGGATCCTGGAGCGCATGCGCGCCGGCGATGGAGAGGGCGACCTCGTGGCGCGCCTCGACGCCTACGCCCGGGGCTACCTCGACGGCGTTTCGGGCAGGGAGGGGCTGGTGCGCCCGTACCAGCTCGCCAACCCGGCCTTCATGAGCGCGTCCGGCCTCGCCCGCTACTGGCGCAAGGCCCATCCGGAAGCCCTGGCGAGCTCGTAGCCGCGGTTCTCGAAGCTTCAATCGGCCAAGAGCGGGTCACACGGAGTCCGGAAGCTCCGCCGGGGAAGCAAAGCCCCGGGCGAGCCGCTCAATGGCCGCCGGTTCCTGGTCGGAGTCCTCCCCTCCGCCCATGGCGTTCACCCTGCGCCCGGACGCCGCCGCGACGACCCGGATTGACGCTAATCCTCGAACCCGGGGAAATCCTCTTCCCAGAACTCACCCTCACCCCTGGCGCCCGTCGCGGAGCGGATAGGTACTAAATCCGGCAACGTTGACGGGTTGGACGGCGGTGGGCAGGTTGGGGTCAAGGAATCGGCATTCCCCGCGGGCCGCGGGTCTTCGTCGATGGTGCGATCTACCACGTCGTCTGTCGGTTCGCCGACCCGGAGTGTGTGTTTGCCTCGCCCGAGGAGGCGTTCGGGCGTCAGGTGGACGCGCTCGAAGGGGAGCTGAAGCGGGAATGACCCTTGAGCGTGGCGAACCCCAACCTGTCAACTACGCTCGACCTGGTACCCCTATTGGTACCCATACCTGGTACCTATATCGGCGCGTGTGGAACACAACGCTGTGATGCCCCGCGTCTCGCGTGTCGTGACGACCCCTCCGCGCGTCGCAGGAGCCCCCTGGAAGCCCGTCGGCTCACCCGGCTCCAGAGGGCCGGCGCCGCCCTCCCTGCCATCGCAGGGCGCCTGCGGCCGCCGAGGACCGGCGGGGTGACTTTCCCTGGCCGGGCGCTTTTCCCGGCCGCTGCGACCCGCGACGGGCGCGGAACGGGCGCAAAGAGCCTTGTGGGGTCAGTCCAACCCGTTTATTCTCGAGTTCATTGCCAGTGGCTTAAGCAAAATCTCACCGCCACCGCGTAACAGCCTCCGCCGACGTGGGCTTGCGAATTCAAAAGAAATGGCATCTCGGTTGCACCGGCTGGGCGTGACGGAGCAGAGCGGTGTCGCTCGCGTCGCACGAGCCGCAGTGCCCTGCATACGGGGCCGCCCCCGAGCCTCGCCGTCGAGGAGGTGAAGGATGAAAGGGCTCATCTTCACCATCTGCACCATGGCCGCAGCCGCGGCACCCGCCGCGATCGTGAACCAGGCGCGACGGCACCTGAGCCCGGCCGGGCGGACCGACTGCCCGGCGCCGTGGTGCGAACAGGTGCCAACCATCCATCGCCTGGAGGCCCCCGCAGACCCGTCAATGTATCTCGGCAACGTCATTTCATACGAGCGGCCCAGCGATTGGCGCGACTTCGCCCCGCTGCGCGACGAGGTTGCGTCGTTGACGGACGGCCTCACCTCCGATCTCGACAAAGTGACCGCGATCGCCGACTGGGTCAAGCAATCAAAGGTCTCGGCGCCACACACCTACGTCACGTGGCCGCCCTCCATCATCGACATCTGGGGGTTTCGCAAGGGCCAATGCGAGGAAGCGTCGTTCCTGCTCACCGCGATGTTGCGCCTCGCCGGGATCCCCGCGATGCGCTTCATCACCTGGAACAACGCCCATGCCGCGGTGCGTGCGTTCGTGGGCGACCACTGGGTCGTGGCGGACGCGACGCCGCTGAGCCCGGACAACTCGGGTCCGGCACACATCTACGAGCCCGACGATCCTTCGGTGGTCCCGGCGTTCCAGGAGCGCCCGCTGCTGGCTCTCGACGACGTCGAGATGCCGGGCACCGATGCGCCCGTTGACTCGGCGACCCTGTTCAGCAACGAACCGATCCACGAGGCGGCCATGCTTTCTCGGATCGGGCTGGAGTACGGAAAGGTGGCGTTCCCGGTGACCAACGAGTTCCTGTACTACGACGCCGCCACGCGCCTGTTCGTCGCCGACGGGCGGCCGGACCAGCGGGTCTCGATCCGGTACCACATCGATGCGGTGGACGGGGCGTGCCTGAACGACCACCAGTCGTGGTACGCGGACCCGATCACGTTCCTCGTTCCCGGGCTCTTGTGGAGGACGATCGACCGCACCCGCCCGCCGGCCGTCGGATCGTTCTACCCTCAGGGGTACATCGAGACCTCGTTCCCGACCTGTGGCACGTGGCGGATCGTGTACTACCTGAGCAACCTGGATCTCGACGCGCCGTCGCTGGCGCTCGCCTACGAGGATTTCAGCCTCACGGACGCCAGCGATCTCGAGGTCATCCGCCCGGAGCAGCTGCAACCGGCCGCGGGTGCGGACATGTACGCCTTCCGGGCGTTGGTGGAGACCCTAGAGAAGCTCCCGACGTTTGAGCAGCTCGGCGGCACCGCGTCCCAGTAGGCCCGGCGCCATCACCCGCGGGCGGCGGCCGCCGCGGGCGTGACCTCTGCCACGCGAACGCGGCAGCGTCTCACCGCCGGGGTGTCAGCGCGCTTGCAGTCGGGCGCGCAGGGCGTCGAGATCGGACGGGACCGAGGCGGGGCGCCGTCGAGCGGATCAACCCGATGAAGGCGTCGATCTCCGCGGGGGTGGACGGGAAGCCGATGCGGCCGGAGTCGCCGAGCTTGTCGCCGCCGGGCGAGAGCACGACCATGAACGGCAACGCGCCGCTGCCGCCCCAGCCGGCCATGAGCGCGCGCGCGCCGGGGTTCTCGAGGCTCGCCTGGGCCGGGCGCTCGAGCGCGTCGAGCCACACCACCTCGTAGCTGGCGCCGATGCGCCGGCGCACGTCGGGCTGCTGGAGGTACTTCTCCAGACGCTTGCACCAGCCGCACCACGAGGCGTGGAAGAGGACGAGCACGTTCTTGCCGGCGGTCTCGGCCCGTATCTCGGCCGCCTTGAGGAGCGCGTCGGCGGGCTGCGGCGCCGTGTCCACCGCCGCCGGGGCCGGCACGGCTGCCGCCAGCACGATCGCACCTGCCGCTGCCGCGATGCGCAACGAGAGTCGCATCCGCGCATCATACGTGGCCCACAGGTGCCACGTCCACGGGTATTGACGAGCATGTTGAGGGGGCGGTGTAAAGATACCTCGTCCGGCACAGGGGACGAATCGAGTGTCGCGCGGTCAGTGCTCCATCAGATGTCGACTCAGGTGGGCCTCGTAGCCATACGCTCGAGGACGGCGCGCGCATCGACACGGCGGCCCCGGCAGAGGCCTCGTCCACGACCGGCCGCTCGCCGCGCGCCTTGGGACAACTCCGTGCGTCAAAACATTGGTCCCTACATCAAACCGTGGGCCGCGAAGAACCGTCTGACCGGAGCCTCTGCCAGCAGGGGATGATGCACCTGGATGAGGTAGAACCCCGACCCCGCGTTGGTCTCGATAATCTGGTAGCCGTCGGCCGTGATGACAAGATCCCATCCGATAAAGGGGAGGAACGGAAGTTGTCCGGCGAACCCCAGGATCTGCTCCTTCGCTTCGCCCCAATGCGGGATGCAAATGCCCTCGATGGGCATGCCGGTTTCGGGATGACGCTCGTGTCTCTCCACGACACCCGCATCCGATCTGTAGGCGCCTCGGCTCAACGTGCCGGTCGCAAGATCGATTCGCGCGCTCATGCCTCCGGCACCCATCTTGAAGTTGTCCACAGGATAAGAACGCGCAGTCCCGATGCGATGGACCGCCGCGGCCAGGAACGGGCCGCCAGCTTCGTAGTCCCAGAGCGTCAGCAGGCGGACGGTGTTGGTCGTGGGCGGGTAGAGTCGGGCCGCATAGTCGTGCTGGACGACGAAGTCGGTGATCAGATAATCGTCAAGTCGCGCGATGACGGCAACTACCTCGTCCTCGGTGGCGTTGCATCCGTTGAGTCGATAGGCCGGCTCCTGCTTCTCCAGGAATGCGATGCCCGCCCCCTCGGCCCCGACGATCGGCTTGAGCACCACACCGCGCGCGCTTTCGGCCAGAAGCGCGCGGAGCCACGGCCAGCCTCCTGAGGGGGTCGCCTCATCCAACGCATGGACTCGGCCCTTGACGATCACGGCCTCGATCCTGGGGGAGGGAGCCCCCAGACTCTCCAGATACTTGGAGAAGATGAGTTTGTGACGGACCGACGGACGATGCGGGCCATTGATGCGGGCAAGCGCCAGAGATTGGAGTCGTTCCGTGACGTAGAGGCTCGGGTCGTTGCGGTCCAATTCGAAGAGCGCATAGCTCGAGCGCGAGAAGCCGTGGACCCACGCTCTGAGCGTGTCCTTCAACGGCAAGCGCGTCTTTGACCGTGCTTCGACCTGACAGAACTGGACCATCCACCACAGCCGCGACACGAGCCGACGCAGGCGGCTTCTCTGCCTCGCCTGCGGTGCTTCCATCTTGAATTGCGTCAGGTCCATGTCCGTGACCTCAAGAGAGGATCAGGCTCTCCACTGCGCTTGTCGAATCAACCGCGTACGTGGCGCCCCGGGAGGGGATCGAACCCGCATCGGCCTGAGCCACACTGACAGTCTGCCATCTTTACTCGGTCTGTCCTAGTTCACTCTGTAGTGAACATCGGTACCACGTCTACGCGTATTGACAGAATTGTGGGTGGGCGGCTGGGTTTAGGTGTGCCACGGCGGCCCAGAGTCTTCGCTTCAGGTCCCAGGTCCGGCACAGTGGACGAATCGAGTCTCGCGCTGGTGGCGCTCCATCAATGGTCAACTCAGGCGGACCCGGTAGCGATGCGCTCGCAGCGGTCGCACGTCAAGACTGACCAGTGGCGGGAGAGAACATGCCGCGAGAGCTTCTGGATGCGGTGAGCGTCAACAAGGGTTGGGTGACCGGCTTCTGGCGTGACGGGCCGAGGTAATGATCGAACCGCCGCAGCGTCTCGGTGACCAACTCCTTCCGGGGAATCGAAAATGCCTACCTGGCGCCACTTCGAGGCGTGCCGGTCCAGAGGCGGTCCGCGGCCGAAGGGTCACTCGCCGGCGACGAACGGTCGCGGCGAGTCACCGCCACGCTCATCTCAATCCGGCGCTTGGAGAGCCTGCAACCAAAGTGCGGTGCGAAGTTCGCCTACCGCTGCATCGTCGCGGGGGTCGGATCGTTGGTGATGTTGTCGATTATCGAGGCAAAGGCGAATACCCCCGACCCCGACTGCACTGTGACCTTGGCGTACCCGCGGTCCATCGCCGTCTGCCCGGCCTTGGCCCTGAACGGCTGCGTCTCCTGTGCCCACTGACCCGCGCCCAGGGTCACGGTGTAGCTGGCGAGGTTGCTCCCCGTTCCGTCGAACAGTTCCACGAGCACCGTCGCACTCTCCGTGCCCGTGTTGACCACCCCGACGTTGCAGCGGTAGGAGGCGTCCTCGATGAGCCCCGCGAGGTACGCGCTCTGCCCCGCACTCAGCCCGTCGCCGCTGGCCACCACCGGGTAGGCCTGCCCCTGCGTGCCATTGGCGTAACAGCTCGCACCCGATGAAACCAGGTTGTAGGTCCGTGTAGTGACCCTGAGCGGTTGATCCGAGATGACTTCGACCGCCCCCGAGCCGCTCGTGCCGATCTGCCCTACCACGTCGGTAAGGATCGACTGCGCTTGCGGCGCCACGAAGGTGGTGGTGCTCACGACACTGCTGCCGAAGAACTTGAGCTGGACGTTCGCCGTGACGCTGCCGGTGTTGAGCAAGGCAAGATCGCTTCTCCACTGGCTCTGGTTGAGGCCGCTCACGTGACTCGCGACCGGCACCCAGAGTTCGATCTCCGAGGCCGGCCCCACCGTGATGGTCGCGGCGCCCGACACCTGCCCGCCGCACGAGTTGTTGACCAAGACCCAGTAGCTGGTGGTGCTCGTCAGCGGGGGAGTCGTGAAGGTGTTGGCGTCGCTCCCCACCGGCTGCGTGCGGTCGCCCGATCCTCCTTGGTACCACTGGTAGTGGATCGGCGCGCTCCCGGTGGCGGATACCGCCAGCGTCGCGGTCTGCCCGCTTTGGATGGTCTGGTTCTGCGGCTGTGCGGTGATCGAAGCCGCCACGCAGTCGGCTGCAGCGTGGACGCGCAACGCGCCGGTGCCGTCACCATCGCCCCCGTGTTTGGCGACCTGCGCAGTAACTATTTGTGTAGAAAGCAATACACCGAGAATCGCGACTATCTGCCTTGCCATCACTCCCCCTTTCGTGGCGGAGCACTTTTGGTGCGAGCGCAACCGCACACTGGGTCTTGGGTCGTATTGGACAAGCCCCCGACGATGGCGGTAATTCCAGCCCTCACCGCACGCACCACTGGAACTTCCCGAGTGCGGGATAGGTACCTCTATCACGATGCCGGACATGGTACCTAGCACTCTGCCGGGCCTGGAGGTACCTATCCGCGTGGATGGCGGCGGCGCCAGGAGGTTGAGACAGGCGCCTACTTGGCCGACTCGACCTGAATCGTCATCGCAGGGTCGGCGAGCGTGGCCGGTTGGGCGGCCGAGGCGACCACAAACCCGAGTGAACGCTTCTGGGCACTCTGCAAGTCGGGCTGGTCCGCGATCGACAGGTCGATTGCGACTCGCTCGGTCGCCTCGTCGAGCACGAAGGGACGCAGCAACAGGACCCGAGGACTTTCCGGCACGCGGAACGCGATGGTGGCGCCCTCGCTCTCCTGGACCAACACAGGTTCGTAACCGGCGAGTTGCAGTCGCAGACGGACCGTGCGGTTGGAAAGTCGCAGGGCGGGGAACGTCTCGCGCTCCGCCTGGGGCAGCCTGAGGTAGACGTCGTTGACGAGCCACTGGACGTAGGTGACCAGGTCGCCCTCGCTGGAGAACTGCTCATGGTCGAACGCGACGCACCCGCCGACGCCGCCGGTGCTCACCCGATAGGCTGCGCCCCACATTGCGACCGGCCCGACGGCAGAACCGGCGCGCGCGAGCTCCCACGCGCCGCGGCTCGGGAGAGCGACTCGGAACGCTCCCCCGCTTGCCCGTCCGGCCCGATGGCCGCCCACGAACTTCGCTCCGGAGAGCAGCAACATCCCCCGTCCCGGATCGAGGAGCACGACGAACGCCCCTTCGGTCGCAGGGCACCCGAACGCCGGCGCCGACACCGAGAGGATCGGGCGCCCGCCGCCGCCGGCGGCCCAACCGACCGTCACCGAGAGACAGATAGCCGTAGAAACCACCAGCGACCTTCGGATAAGCCGTCTCATTGTCGTCACCTCTTGTTTAAGTGTACGCCACCGAGGGTGTAGTCCCCCCTCACGTCACGCCACCGTGGGTTCTTGTTGAGCGCGGTCATGGGCCAGGCTGTTGGAGCCGAGGGGGAGTGCGGGCGACGTGCGTCGTACCAACAAATCCGGAGATCGATCCGTTTGCCTTTCCCCAGTTCCCTGCAACCCTTCACTCGCGACTTTTCACCTGCCGGGCCGATGGCGTGCCCGATCGGGATCGGGCGGGCCGGTCGCGGGCGTGGAGGCGGAGGCCCGGCGGTGGTACAAGGGGGGTGGTCAGGGACCGTGCGCTGGCCGGAGGGGCGATGGCGACCGATCTCGCGGCGCTGCTCGACAACCTGCTGCGCTTCTACCCGTTCGACGGCAAGGTCGTGCTCGCGGTCGGGGCCGGCGGCGGCCAGCTCGCCGGATACGGGCGCGCCGCCCAACGGGTGATCGCCGTCGACCCCGACGGCGCCGCGCTGGCGGCGCTCGCCGAGCGGATCGCCGCGCTCGCCATCGCGGAACGTTTCGCCCTCGTCGCGAACGACTTCATGGCGGTCAACGAGCGGGCCGACGTCGTGCTCTTCGAGTTCGCGCTGCACGAACTCCCCGACCCCGCGGCGGCGCTCGCCCACGCCGGGGCGCTCGCCCCCGACACCGTCGTCATCGACCACGCCCCCGGCTCGCCGTGGGCGCATGCGGCCGATGAGGCCGAGAAGGTCGCCGCGGCGTGGCGGGCGGTGGCCGACCGCGGCGTCCGGCGCGAGGCGGGGTTCGACGCGGTGCAGCGGTTCGCGTCGTACGAGGAGCTGGCGAAGAAGCTGGCGGGCCAGGGGGCGGAGGCGATGCGGCGGATCGAGCGCTGGCGCGGGTGCGTCGAGATCGCGATCCCGATGGGGTACCGGATGGCGCAGCTCTGACGGCGCCGCCGCGTGGGGCCAGTTGGCGGGTCGGTCGCGTTCCCTTACAATGGCGAACCGATGGCCCATCTGACCTTGCTGCTGCCGCTCGTGGGGCTGGGGGTGTTCTGGCTCCTGCCGCTCCCGCTCGCGATCCCCGCCTACATCGCAATCCTCGTCGTGTCGGTGACCGTGTACGTGCTGGCGTTGCGCGCCATGCACCGCGCCGTACAGACCGGCGCCGAGGGGATGGCGCACAAGGTCGGCGAGGTCGTCGACGGCGACGGCACGCGCGGGCGCGTCGAGGTCGAGGGCGAGATCTGGAATGCGGTCGCGGCCGAGCCGCTGCGCAAGGGTGAGCGGATCGAGGTCATCGGCCTCGCCGACCGGCTCACCCTGCGCGTGCGCCGAATCGCATAGGCCTACCGCATCGGGCGGGGCGACAGCAGGAGCGCAATGCCGGCGACCGAAGCGCGGCCCCCTTTGGACGCAGGCCACGCAGGAGTCGGCCGGCCGGCAATGCGTCGGCTACCCGAGTGCGAAGCGCGGGTCCTGTCCCGCGTAGTCCTCAGCGCTGGCGAGCCGCGGATTGATCCATTCGATCAGGGCGGCGTAGCCGAGGCTCTCGGGATCGTGCCGGAGATAGCCGGGCACGACCCCGAGGACCCGGAAGCCGTGACGCAGCTGGAATCCCAGCGTGGGTCCCCGGAGCTCGCCGCGGATCACCTTGATGACGTACTGCTCGGGCGTGAGGTCGGAGGCGTGTCGGTTGTACCCGCGCAGTCGCGCGCCGGCGCGAATGCGAAGCAGCCCGAGCCCCTCGACGAGTTCGCGGCGAGTTCTGTAGAGCGCCCCGCCGATGCCGGTCCCTCTGCGGTCGGCGGCGGTCATCACCTCGGCGCCGTAGAGCGTCCGGCCGCCGACGGGGTCGTGGTTGGTGAAGAAACCGCCGGCCGTGAAGTCCCGCCAGCTCCCGTCCACCTGGTAGTCGTCCCAGCGCACGATCAGGCTGGCGGCCATCCCGATCACCTCGCCGGTCTCGCGGTCGCACGCCACCAACTGGCCCTCGGGGAAGACCCGGAGGTGTGAGGCGAGCTGCTCCGGGGTCCACGGTGGGCTTCCCGGGTAAACACGAGCGGTCAACTCGACGATGCCGGGGAAGTCTTCCGGTCTCGAGCGACGGACGAGTACGGGCCGGCGCCGACCGCTCACAGCGAGACCGTCTCCAGCCGGGACGCCACATCTGCGGATTGCTCGCTGTCGTGCAGCGGCAGGACGGTTCCTGCGTCCCTGGCCTGCCAGATCGCGGCGATGTTGAGGTCGCCGATCACCATGCTCTCCTGGTTGGGGGAGCCCTCGGCAAGGATGCCGTCGCGGGAGAATGGGAAGTCGCTCGGGGTCAGGATAGCGGCCTGCCCCCAGTTGAGGGCGACGGCCGGCACCATCGGTAGAGAGCCAACGGTCGAGGCGTGCACGACGTACATCTGATTCTCGATTGCGCGCGCGTGGGCGCAGTAGCGGACCCGCAGGAACCCCTGGCGGTCGTCGGTGCAGCTCGGAGCGAGCAGGATCGTGGCTCCGGCCCGCGCCGCGACCCGGGCCAGCTCCGGAAACTCGACGTCGTAGCAGATCGTGATCGCGACCTTGCCGAGCGCGGTGTCGAAGACCCGGAGGGGGCCGGCCGCCGACATTTTCCACTCTTCACGTTCCCAACGGGTGATGTGGATCTTCCCCTGGGTGCCGAACTCGCCGGCCGGGTTGAAGAGGTACGCGACGTTGGTCAGCTGCTGCCCATCCAGGACCGGGAGCGTACCTGCCTGGATGTGGATGGCGTGCTCCCGGGCCAGGCCTTGCATGAGCTCGACGATCCGCGGGCCCTGACCGGCGAGGTCGACGATCTGGTCGCGCATCGGTCGCCGGACGTCGCCGAGGGTGAGAAGTTGGACGGTGAAGTACTCGGGGAACACGAGCAGGTGGGCCTTGTAGTCGGCCGCCGTCGCCACCAAGCCGCGAACCTGGTCGGCGAAGTCGTCGAATTGCCGGACCGGCCGGATGAAGTACTGCAATGCGGCAACGCGGATCTTGTCGGGCAAAACGCCACCTCCCTCGTCGGGGCCCGCTCGCCATGGTCCCTATCTATCGTACCAAGCGCCTCCGTCTGCGGCACGAACTGCACGGTGGCAGAAGCGGCCCATCTCGCTCGGACACCGGCCGCCGCCACCCGAAACGATCCTTCCCCTACCACCAGGCTTCGCTCCGCCAGGCAGCAGCCATGGGAGGATTAACATAGAAACCGGCGCCGCGGCGGGGACAGATCACGTCATGGCCGGTCCCGCGATAGGCCGTGCGACATCCATCGATTCGTACTCGTGCTGGCCGCAGCGCGAGCGAGCACAGGGCGTAGGAGGGGGTGTTAGATTGTGAGCGCCATGATCGGCCAGACATTTGGCCACTACCACATCCTCGCCAGACTCGGTGGTGGTGGCATGGGTGTCGTTTACGAGGCGGAGGACACCCGCCTCGGGCGGCATGTGGCCTTGAAGTTCCTGCCCGAACAGATGGCGGGCGACCGGGAGTCCCTCGATCGGTTCGAGCGTGAGGCCAAGGCGGCCTCGGCGCTCAACCATCCCCACATCTGCACGATCCACGACATCGGCAACCACGACGGCAAGCCTTTCATCGTCATGGAGCTGATGAAGGGTCAGACACTCAAGGAAGGGATTGCCGGGAGGCCGCTTCCGACCGAGCGCCTGATTCAGCTCGGGGTACAGATCGCCGACGCGCTCGAGGCGGCGCACGATGCCGGAATCGTGCACCGTGACATCAAGCCGGCGAATATCTTCGTCACCGAGTACGGCGGGGCAAAACTTCTGGACTTCGGACTCGCGAAGCCCACGTTGAAACGTCCCAAGCAGGCCACATCGGAGCTTTCCGCTGACGTCACGCTACTGGGATCGCAGGACCTCACGACCGCCGGGACAACGATCGGGACCGCTGCGTACATGTCCCCTGAACAGGCGTGGGGTAAGGAAGTGGATGCGCGTGCCGACCTTTTCTCCTTCGGCGTTGTCCTCTACGAGATGGCGACAGGGGCGCCACCTTTCCGGGGAGAGAGCTCGACCGAGGTCATCGACGGCATCCTCCACGGGGAGCCGGTGCCCCCGGTCCGGCTGAACCCCGAGGTCCCGCCCGATCTGGAGCGGATCATCGCCAAGGCGTTGGAGAAGGACCCGGATTTGCGCTACCAGAGCGCCGCGGAGATCAAGGCGGACCTCAGGCGATTGCTGCGGGACTCGACTGGGGAGCGGGGGGTCGCGGCGAGCGGGGGCACGGCGGCGGGCTGGAGGAGAAGGCCGTCACGTTCACGTCGGTGGATCGGCGTGGCCGCCGCCGCCCTGATCCTTGCGCTGGCTGGTGGCTTTTGGTTGGTCCGCGAGGCGGGGCGTCGCCGAGCGCAGGGAACGTCTTCGGCCTCGGCCGCGACCCCTTCGATCGCGGTGCTGCCCTTTGTCGACATGAGCGCCGGCAGGGACCAGCAATATTTTGCCGACGGCTTGGCCGAGGAGTTGGTCAACGCCCTCGCGCAGATCCCGGCGCTGCGGGTGGCAGCGCGGACCTCGTCTTTCCAGTTCAAAGGGAAGAACGAAGACCCTCGGACCATCGGGCAGAAGCTGAACGTGGCGACCATCCTGGAGGGGACCGTCCGCAAGGATGGGCGCCACGTCCGGATCACTGCGGAACTGGTCAAAGCGGCTGACGGCTTCGATCTCTGGTCGCAGACCTACGACCGGGAGCTCGACGACATCTTCGCGGTGCAGGACGACATCGCCCGCGCGGTCCTGAGCGCGTTGAAGGTGAGGCTGCTGGGGAAGGCGGGGATGTCGCCGGGGCCGAGCGGCAATTCCGAGGCGTACGACCTCTACCTGCAGGGGAAATACCTGGCTGCGCGGCGAAAGCAGGAGGATCTGGAAAAGGCGGTCTCCTACTACGAACGGGCGTTGCGTCTGGATGCCGACGATGCCCGCACCTGGGTGGGTCTGGCCGACGCGCACAGCGCGCAGGCCGACCTGGGGTTCGTCCCGGTCGACGAGGGATACAGGAAAGCGCGTGAGGAGGTGAAGAAGGCCCTTGCGCTTGATCCCGACCTGTCCGAGGCGCATGCGACCCTGGGCTGGATCCGAGCGTCATACGACTGGGATTGGTCGGGAGCGAACGCCGCCTACAAGCGGGCCCTCGAACTTGAGCCGGGGAATGCCACGGTCATCCGCAGGGCGGGCGCGCTGGACGGAACGCTGGGCCGGTTCGAGGAAGCGATTCGTCTGGACAGGCGCGCGGCCGAGCTCGACCCGCTCAACGTGTCGGCCCGGAACAACCTCGGCCTCCACGAGCTCTACGTCGGTCGGATGGACGAGGCAGAGGCGGCCTTCCGCAAGGCTTTGGAGCTCAACCCCGACTACCCGTCCGCGCACATGTTCATCGGCCGGATCGATCTCGAGCGGTCGAACCAGGCGGCGGCGCTCGAAGAGATGGAGCGGGAGAAGGACCCCTTCTGGCATCGCTACGGCCTGGCCCTCGCGTACCACGCGCTGGGGCGGAAGAGGGAGGCCGATGCGGCCCTTCACGAGTTCATCGATAAGGACGGACAAGACGGCGCCTTCCAGATCGCCGAGATCTGCGCGTTCCGCGGCGAGACGGACGAGGCGTTCAGGTGGCTCGAGCGCGCCTACACCCAGCGCGACGGCGGCCTCTCCGAGCTGAAGGGCGATCCCCTGCTCAGGAACCTCGCGAGCGACCCGCGCTACGCGGCCTTTCTGAAGAAGATGCACCAGTAGGTAGGTGTCAGGAGGGATGCCAGGTCCGGCACGGTTGACAAACCGAGCCTCGCGCGGTTGGCGCCGCATCACTCGTCAACCTGTCGACTCGGGCGGACCCGATGCCCGTCGCGAACCGCAAGGGGCACACCGCGCTCCAATGCGACCACGGCAACGTGAGTCCGATCGATGTCGGGGTGCCGGCGCTGCCGGCAAGGCACCCGGGCCACCATCCCTTTCAACCTCCGCCTGCGTACGATAAGGTTGATGCGATGAAACGAATCGCCCGCAGCGCCGCTCACGGTTGGCCGCGCGGCCTCAGCCGGCGCGACTTCCTCAAGTTCGCCTCCATGGCCGCCGCGGCCCCGTTGGCCTTCACGAACACACGGCTGGCGCTCGCCAAACCGTCCGCGAACCTCAATCGGGAGGGTGCCAGGGTGGCCGTCGTCCCGTGCCCCGGCTACGACCCGCCTGAGGTCCGCACGCGCCTGGAGCAGGCGTTCGACTACCTGGGCGGCATCGACTCGCTCGTCGCCGGGAAGACGGTTGCCGTGAAGATCAACATGACCGGCACCGATTTCTCCCCCGTCCAGGGCCTGACGGTGGGCGAGACGTACATGACCCATTACTCCACGGCCCTGGCGCTGGCGGCCCTCCTCCTCGATGCTGGTGCGAGGCGCGTGCAGTTCGTGGAGTCGTGCAACTCAAAGGAAGACCTCGAGCCGCTGTTGAGTCGGGCCGGCTGGGATACCCGGGCCCTCGGGGCGCTTGGCGCGGTCGGATTCGAGAACACCCGCAACCTGGGCTCGGGCGACAGGTACGCCGAACTCAGGGTGCCCGACGGCCTCATGTTCTCGTCCTTCCATCTGAACCACTGCTACGACGAGACCGACGTGCTCGTCTCGCTCTGCAAGCTCAAGCAGCACTCCTCGGCCGGCGTCACGCTCTCGATGAAGAACCTCGTGGGCGCCACGCCCAACGCCCTCTACGGCGACGAAGCCGGGAGCGAAGACGCCGTCGCCGGGCGCGGCCCGTTCCATTCGCCCGACGGGCGCACCACCCCCGATGGCTCGCGCATCGCGCTGCCGGGGTTCGAGCTGGCCCAGGACGACGAGCCCGCCGATCAGGGCACCCGCATCCCGCGCATCGTGACCGACCTTTGCGGCGCGCGGCCGATTCACCTGGCGGTCATCGACGGCATCAGCACCGTGAGCGGCGGCGAAGGCCGCTGGTCCCGCGCGATGCGGCCCATCCGGCCCGGTCTGCTCATCGCGGGCTTCAACGCGGTGTCCGCCGACGCCGTCGGGACCGCTCTGATGGGCTTCGCCGACCCCCGCGCGCCGCGTGGCAAGGAGCCCTTCGGCAACTGCGAGAACCACTTGCTCTTGGCAGAGCAGGCCGGTCTGGGCACCGCAGACCTCGCTCAGATCGACGTATGCGGTCTATCCGTCTCCAAGGCCCGCTGCCCATTCCCGCCGCTGGGACTCGGGACGGCGTTGGGCGAGACGACGGCCTGAGGAAAGACCTCCCGGCGCCGGCAGCACACGCGCCGGCCTGACCTGACCCCGGGTGGATAAGCCAAGCAGGCGGAGGGCCGCGCCCAGCCCGCTTCGGACGGGAGGGCCCGGCTCGAGCTCCCGCCCGGCCGCGGCGTTCACGGGTTCATCTCGTACGCGTCCTTGAGGGCGTAGACCTGCTCCCGCCAAACCCGTTCGTAGCGCGCCTCCTCGTGCACCGGTTTGCGCAGCATCTTCAGGCAGTACGCCATCTGGGCCTGCGTCGCGCTCGGTTTCGAGTAGAGTTGGAGCGCGAACTTCGAGAAGTCACGCACCATGAAGTCGAAGATCTGGTCCACGAGGTCCTCGCCCACGCCGTGCAGGCTGGCCATCTCGAGGACGAGTTGCCCGTAGACCACCAGGGCGAACAGCTCGCCGACGGCGAGTTGAAAGTCCGTATCCTTGGCCTGCGCCTCGGAAGGCGTTGCCTTCGCGAGCATCTCCCTGAAGAGCGCAACCTGCTCCTTGAACACGGCCAGGTCGGGCGTGTCGAAGAGGCCATAGGAGGCCTTGTAGTTGCCGAAGCGGATCTTGGCCAGCCCGCGCGTGGGCCCCTGAGCAAAGAGGAACGCGTCGTGGGCGGCGTCCGTGCGCTCCGGGACCGCCGGGTAGTCCGCATGGTTGAAGAAGTAGTTCGCGAGGAACTTCACGATGAGCGCGATGTTGACGTGGACCGTACCCTCGAGTTTGGGCAGCGCCCGAATGTCCCGGGCGGCCATCTCGAAGTACGTGTCCTTCTCGAACCCCTTGGCCGCAATGACGTCCCAGAGGAGGTTGATGACCTCTTCGCCCTGCGTGGTCACCTTCATCTTCACCATTGGGTTGAAGAGCAGATAGCGCCGGTCCGCGAGGGAGGCGCTGCGCTGGTAGTCCGAGGCGCGCAGCGCGAAGAGCTTCATGGCGCAGAGGCGGGCGTACGCGTCGGTGAACATCTGCTTCACGTGCGGAAAGTCGGTCACCGACATGTTGTAGAGCCGCCGCCCCGAAGCGTGCCGGATGGCCTCGTAGAAGGCGTGCGTGCAGATGCCGATGGAGGCCCAGCCCAGGTTGTACTTCCCGACGTTCACCGTGTTGAGCGACGCATCCCAGGCTTCCTGGCCCCGCGACAGGATGTCCGCCTCCGTGAGCGGATAATCGTGCAAGACGAACTCGGCCACGTACGACTGGCTTGGCGTAATGTTCTTCACCAGCTCGAACTTCGGGTGCTTGGGGCTGACGGCGAAGAAGACGTACTCACCGGTTCCGGCGACCTTTCCGAAGGTGGAGACCATCGCCGCCTCGTTGCCGTTCCCGATGTAGTACTTGTCTCCGTCCGCGAGGTACGTGCCGTCGGCCTGCGGCTTGAGCATCATGTCGGACGAGTAGATGTCCGCTCCGTGCTCCTTCTCGGACAGGCCGAAGGCGAAGACACCGCCCTCCTCGAGCATCCGCCCCGCCTTCGTCTTGAGGGCCTCGTTCTCACTCATCCAGATGGGGCCAAGTCCGAGGATGCTCACCTGCCACGTGTACCAGTAGCAGAGGCCGTAGAAGCCGAGGATCTCGTTGAACTCGCAGTTCCGCCAGGTGTCCCAGCGGGCCGCGTCGCCGCCGTGCTCGGGCGGGGCCAGCAACGTCCCGAAGACCTTCTCGGCCTGGAGGAAGCCCAGGAAGTCCTCGTACCAGACCCTGTTCTGGTCGTCCTCCTTGACCTTCTCCAGGCCCTTCGCCTCGAAGAAGGCTACGGTCTTGCGCATGATCTGCGCGGACCTCTCGTCGGGGTATCTCCGCGTGAGATTCTTGGGATTCAACAGGATCATGGCCCCCTCCGTGGATGGCTGCCCGCCGTGCAAAACTGCGAGTGACTGGTCACGGCAACCATTTACTTGATCTTACCTGTTGCCGCAAGCTGACGTAGGGAGCGGGGAGTCGGTACCGGGCGGATGAGGACAGGCTTCAGGTCCGGCACAGTTGACGAACCAAGTCTCGCGCGGGTGGTGCGCCATCAACTGTCAACTCAGGCGGACGTGGTACCCATTCTGGTACCCATTTCGCGACCCGCTGCAGGTCATTGGGTCACTGGGACCCATCCGAACAGCGAGGCTGAGGATGGCGCTCGGGCGCTCGGTCAGTTGACGAGCGCACAGGAAGAGGGGGCGACGGTATCGTCGCCCCCAATTCCGGTGCGGAGCAGCACATCGACGGACGTCAGCCGGCTCAGCTCAGCGCCTTCTTCCCCAACAGCAGGGCGCCGCAGGCGGCGAGCGCGCAGGCGAGCAAAATCAACCCAAGGCCTGAGAGCGTCGGGATGGGTGGCGAGACGTTCACCTGTGTCGTTCCAGCGGCCGAGACGCAGCCGTCGACCGTCGCCGTCACGCTGTACGTGCCAGACATCGCGACCGTCGCGTTCGGGATCGTCGGGTTCTGATCGGCCGACGTGAAGCCGTTCGGACCCGTCCACGAGTAGGTTGCACCGGCGACGGTGGACGCGGTCAAGCTGATCGTCTGGCCGACGAAGTAGGGGCCGGTGTTGCCCGCGGTTGGGGTCGGAGGAGTCGGATTGATGTCGACGGAGAGGCCCGACGACGACGCCGCGCAGGGCGGGCTCGAAATCGTCCACTGGAGGATGACGGGCCCCGTCCCCGTCGCGTGCGTGAAGGTCGCGTTCGGTGCCGCCGCGTTCGGGTTGAACGTCCCGGTGCCCCCCGAGACGATGGACCACATGCCAGTACCGAAAATTGGTGTGTTGCCGCCCAGCCCGGTGGTGGTTTCGCCCGCACAGATCGCTTGGTCCCCGCCGACACTCGCGGTCGTGGGGGTCAGTGACTCAATGCCAGTGTAGGTGATCGAGGCACGGTTGCCGAACGTGATCGTGCCCGCTCCCGTCGCTCCTGGGGTGCTGACGGGGTTCGTCACGCTGGTCAAGTCCACCGTGAGGGAGTCGCCCGGGCAGGTCGTGGGATCGCCGCCGCCGACCGTGAGGGCGACCGCCGCGCTCGGAGTCACTGCGAATGTATCCGCGCCGGTACCGCCGCTAAACGCGAGGCTCGTAATACCCGCTCCGAAATTGATCGCTCCGGTCGAAGCCCCGGTGACCTGTGAGCTGCTGATCGTGACCGTGCGTCCAATCGAGTCCGCCGAGTCGTCCAAGACCAGGCTCCCGCCGCCGCCGGTGTCGGTCACGAACAAGGCGCTGTTGACGGTCAGGGTCCCGGCATTCCCGACATTGAACACGTCGCTCCCGGTGCCGCCGATCAAAGTGAGGGGCTCGTGCGTGGCGCCCGCGCAGCAGACGCTCCGCACGTCGAAGGTGTCGCCCCCGGAGCCACCCTTCACCGTGACGCCTCCCTGGAACGCCTGCGAGGCGCTCTGGTTGAAGTTGATGCCGGGGGCCGTGATGGTGCCTGGCAGGGTATGGACCGTGTACGTAACGGTGGCTGGGTTTCCCGAATCGTCGATCACGATTTGGTCGGTCGTGTTGAGACCACAGACCACATTGACGGCCGCTTGGATGTCACTGGCATTCGAAAGGGCAACGAAGCCCAGTTGGACTACCGACCCATCGCCGCCGGAGACGGCGACGTTGATGGTCGTCGTCGAGGCAGCCGGGATGGCGTTCCCCCCGCCCCAGTCCGAGGAGAAAACGGTCCCGTCCGTGCTGTGGTAGACGTTTCCAGAGTATTCTGCGAGATAAAGGGTGGTCGTGTTCCCATCTCCGGTGGCCGTCCCCGTGTTCGTCCCTCCACCCGTGAACACGTACCCTGCCAGCACGTTCGCCGCGGAAAACGTCAAGACGGCGAGTGCGAACGCAAGACCGCGAATGGACAGGCCTCCACGAAGCCGGCTGCCAGCGCGCCGAGGTTGATGCACTTTCATCTCCCCCTCCTTGAGGTCATGCCCAGAAGCGAAGAACGGCGAATGAATCGATTTTCCAGAGTTCCCTTCGCAGCATACACATCATAAGTGCGGAGTCAAAGTCGTCGAAGGGTGGGTTACGGCGACGTCTTGCGATTAGCCACCAGGTACAGAAGAGTTGACAAGCGGAGTCTCGCGCGGGTGGCGCGCCATCAACTGTCAACTCAGGCGGACCTGGTATCGATGCTGCTTGACACCTCTTGACACCTTCCCTCGCCGGGCTAGCATCGGTCCAGATGAAAGAGGAAATCCCTATCCACTTCGCAAGCGCGCTGGTGCGGGCGGGGAAGGACTTCGACTTCGTCCCCCTCCCCTGCCAGAAGGACGGTCCCCGTAACCCGGTCGCCCGCTCCTACGCGAACAAGCGGAACCTTCAGTTTCCCGAGAGGAACCCGTGAGCGGCGGCCGCCCGCGCGGCGCTTGGAGGACACGATGGCGCACCACCTGAAGGACCCCCTCACCTGGCACTACCCCGAGATCGAGCCCTACCGGACCGGGAGGCTCCCGGTCAGCGGCGGCCACGACCTCTACTTCGAGGAGAGCGGCAACCCGAATGGAAAGCCGGTCGTCTTCGTCCACGGCGGGCCGGGCGGCGGGACCGAGCCGAAGATGCGGCGCTTCTTCCACCCGGAGAGGTACCGGATCGTCCTCTTCGACCAGCGCGGCTCGGGGAAGAGCACACCGTACGCAAGCCTCGAGAACAACACGACGTGGGACCTCGTTGCCGACATGGAGACGCTGCGCGAGCACCTCGGGATCGAGAGGTGGCAGGTCTTCGGCGGTTCGTGGGGCTCGACGCTCGGGCTCGCCTACGCCGAGGCCCACCCCGAGCGCGTCAGCGAACTCGTCCTGCGCGGCATCTTCCTCCTTCGGAAGAAGGAGATCGACTGGTTCTACCAGGCAGGGGCCTCGATCATATTTCCCGACGCCTGGGAGCCCTTCGTCGCGCACATTCCCGAGGCCGAGCGGGGAGACCTCCTGACCGCCTACCACAGGCGCCTGACGAGCGACGATCCTTCCGTCCGCCTGGCCGCAGCCAAGATCTGGAGCGGATGGGAGGGGGCGACCTCCAAGCTCCTCCCCGACGTCGGCTTCACGAGCCACTACGAGGAGGACGAGTTCGCCCTCGCCTTCGCCCGGATCGAGGCCCACTACTTCGTCAACAGGGGCTTCTTCGAGGTGGACGACCAACTCCTGCGCGACGCGGGGAAGATCCGCCACATCCCGGGCGTCATCGTCCAGGGACGCTACGACGTCGTCTGCCCCATCGACAGCGCCTGGGCCCTCCACCGTGCGTGGCCCGAAGCGGACCTCGTGATCACGCCGGACAGCGGCCACAGCGCCTACGAGCCGCCGAACAGCCGCGCCCTCGTCGCCGCGACGGACCGGTTCGCAGGGGCCTGAGGCGCGAGGGGCGGGACCCGATAGGTGCCTATGCGCCCTGCGGGCGCCTACGCAGTCCCCAGGGAACCCGCGAACCTGTTGTAGAGCCACGCGAAGACGGCGCCGCCGACCAAGCCGTCGAAGAACGCCCAGACGAGACCTACCACGCTGCCGATTGGAGAGATCGTGTACCCGCGGTAGATCCTCCCGATGAGCATGGGGCTGTTGCCCGACCCGTCGAATGCGATGATCCACCACGTCAGGAAGAACAGTCCAAACCCCCAGAGGATGCCGCAGGTGAGCGCAAACGCCTTGATGTTGAGCTTCACGTTGGACTCCCTTCTCCCATAAGCGGATGCTACCCGGGTAAGGTGAGGTGTCAAGGCTCCAGAAGGATATGCGGCCGCACCTCCACTGGCGGCACCACGGCCAAGCGCTGGGACCGGGTCAGGGAAGGCGGCACGCCGCAGATCAGCCTTGACCGCGACGGGCCGTTGCTCTCTGCCCCCTACTGCGCCGGCCCACTCAGCAGGCGCTTGAGCACCTCCATCGCCTTGCCGAACTTCTCCCAGTCCCCCTGCTGCAACGCCTTCTGGGCTTCGTCGAACTGCGCCTTGAGCCGCGCCGTCGCCTGGCCCGGTTCCGGCTGCCGGAGGACCGCCTGCCCTGGATTTTGGGGTTGTTGCGTTCCGAAGACGGCTGCGATGGCCTCGTCGAGCGTGGGCTCCATCACCACCTTGTCCCCGGAGACCACGATGACGCGCTTGAGCTGGGGGAAGTCCATGCCTTCGGCCGTGAGGTATACGGGCACCACGTAGAGGAAGGAGTTCTCGATCGGCACCGCGATCAGGTTTCCGCGAATGACTCGCGACCCCTTCTGGTCCCAGAGGCTCAGTTGCTGGGAGATCGTCGTGTTCTGATCGATCATCGCCTCGATTTGCATCGGGCCGTAGATCAACTTCTCCTTGGGAAGCTGGTAGAAGAGCATCTTCCCGTATTCGGGGAAGTCGCACCTGGCGGCCATCCAGGCGATCATGTTGTCCCGTTTCTGAGGAGTGAACGGCGTCATGAGGAGGTACTCGAGCTGGTCGCTTCCGGGGAGCTTCATCAGGATGTAGTAGGGCTGCATGGGCAACACGTTGCCCGCGTACTTCTCCTCGGGCAGCACCCAAAGGTCCTCCCGGTTGTAATAGACCTGCGGGACGGTCATGTGGAACGTTCGATACAGGTCGGCCTGGATGGCAAAGAGGTCCTCCGGATACCGCAGATGCGACTTCAGGTCCGGCGAGAGCTGGTTCAGGTCCCTGAAGACGCCGGGGAACGCGCGCCGGTAGGCCCCCAAAACCGGGTCGTCCGGGTCCATCACGTAGAATCGGACGGTGCCGTCGTACATGTCCACGACGACCTTGACCGAGTTTCGGATGTAGTTCAGCCCTTGCGTAAAGGCCGCCGCGTGCGGGCTCGAGTAGGGGAAGTGATCCGAGACGGTGTACGCATCCTGGATCCAGTACAGTCTGCCAGCGCTCACCACGGCGTACGGATCGTTGTCGAGGCTCAAGAACGGAGCGACCCGCGCCACGCGCTCGCTGACGTTCCTCCAGATCTGAATCCTGCTCTCCGGCTTGAGATAGGAGGTGAAAAGGATGTTGACGTCGGATTGAGTCCAGGCGAATAGCGCCCGCTTCCACAGGCTGTCGAGCGGGACTCCTCCCGTTCCGCTGTAACTCGTATAGACGTTCTGGTTCCCCTTCGGATAGTCGAACTCCTTGACGCTGGTGGCGACGATCCGGTATCCGGGCATCGACTCGCCGTAGTAGATGGAAGGCTGGACGATGTTCAGGCCGTAGCCGGATTCGGGCGGGATGTTCTCGATGAGGTACTGCGGGAAGCCGCCTCCGGTCGTCTTCGAGACGAAGCTCATGACGACGCCGTACCCATGCGTGAACTGCAACTTCTGGTTCACCCACGTCTGAGCTTCGGCGGGCAGCTCCGCGCTCACCTCGCGCGTCGAGAGCGTCACCTGGTGATACCCGTCCGGCAGGTGGTAACGGCCGACGTCGGCCCGGTTGAAGTGGTAGTAGAGGCGTATCTCCTGGGCTTGTCGGTACATTTGAAGCAACGGACGCCAGTCCCAAAGACGGATGTTCTGAATCGTGTCTTGATTTCTCGCGATCACCTCGGATGTCAGGTCGGCCAGCGCCGGGTAGGATGTCTCCTGGATCGTATCGAGCTTGTAGGCCTTCCGGGTGAACTCGATGTTGTTCTTCAGATACGGGGTTTCCATGGCCAGCTCGTTCGGCTGCACCCTGTACCTCTGAAAGAAGGCGGGCAGCAACGAAACTCCGATGAAGTACAGGGCCACGTAGATTCCGGACGCAATGACGATCGCTCTGAAACGCGGGCGGAAGATGTTGAGCGCCAGCAGTCCGCACAGAACCGCCGAGGCGCCGGCCATGATCCAGAAGGCGATCCTGGTCACGTGATCCGCCGTGCAGCCGGCTCCGTAGACGACTCCCTGTGTGGAGTAGAGGAGTTCGTAGTGATCCAGGACAAATCCCCATCCCCAAGTGGCGACCAGCACGAAGAGCAGGAGGGACAGGTGTGGAACGACGTGCACGCTCCTGACCTCCATCCGTCCGCTGCGGCCGAATTGCACCAACCCGAAGTATGTGTAGTAGACCATGACGGCCAAAAGCGTCGTCAGCGCCAAGGCGGCCAGGCTGGTCTGCAGGAGCTCATAGAAGGGGAGACGGAAGAGGTAATACCCAACGTCGACCCGGAAGAGAGGATCGGCCAGCCCAAACGATCCGCCATACCGAAAGCGCAGGAACGCATCCCATTGCGTGTAGAAGTTGAGGGCGAAGAGGACCGCGGCGACAGCGGCGAGCGCGGCCGTGGCTAGGCTCACGATCGTAGAGCTGTGGATGCCGAGTTGGGCTGCCAGGGACATCTCGTGTGTCGAACGGTCCGCATGGAACGTGGCGCCGTTTCTCGCCGCACGGCGAAGGTTGATCCAGAAGTAGAGAAGCGCCACGACGAACGCGCCGCAAAACAGCTCCAACCGCAGGGACAGAAGTGTCCAGAAGACGCCGCTGTAGCCGAGCTGCCGCATCCACAGCCCCTTCTCGATGTATCCGGAGATGAGGGCCAGCAGGGTGACAACGACTGCAATCGCCCCAAGACTCAAGAGCCCCAGCAGGCGACCACGCCGGAAGAGGCGGAACGGTCCGGCAGCGCTTCCTCTTTCGCCGACAACCAGCGTCGGGTGCACGTCGTGTGTCGGTCTCTCGATCATGGCGCTACCACCTTTCCCTTGACGATCCGAGTCTCTTCGGTTGGCGCTCCATCACCTGTCGACCCGGGCGGCCCTGGTACCCATTCGTTTGACGCCTGTGAGCATGGACACGAAAACCCCGGCAACGGTTTCACCCAAAAAACGGCCGCACGCCACGAGCGACTGGGTAGGAGACGTGATACATCCCACCAGCGACGAAGATCCTCGGTTTCCGTGGCACACCGTCGGGCTCTCCAATCGGAGTCTGCAGGGCAGGCTAGCAGAGAACCGATTGAATGGGATCCCTCGTACCAATCCTCTCCGCCAGGGTCATGCGGGCGTGTGCATGGCGAATACGATCGGGGGCCCGCGGTGTTGCACGGGTTGTCGGGCTGGGATCGAGCACGACCCCGGTTGACCAGCGTTGGAGCGCTCGGCTCGCGTGCGCGGGTCGGTGGCATGGCCGGCCCTAGGGAGGACTCATGACGAAGATCGGCGACACGTCGCTCGACGTCTTTCCGCTGTGTCTCGGCGGCAACGTGTTCGGCTGGACGGCCGACGAGGGGCAGTCCTTCGCCGTGCTGGACGCCTACGACGCCGCCGGCGGCAACTTCATCGACACCGCCGATGCCTACTCGGCGTGGGTGCCAGGGCACACGGGGGGCGAGTCGGAGACGATCCTCGGCCGGTGGATGGCGGCACGGGGCAACCGCGACCGGATGGTGATCGCGACGAAAGTGGGGAAGCTCCCGGGTCTGTCCGGCCTCTCGGCGAAGACGATCCGGGCGGCGGCCGAGGGCTCGCTCCGCAGGCTGCGGACGGACCGCATCGACCTCTACTACGCCCACACCGACGACACCGCGACGCCGCTCGAGGAGACGCTGGGGACGTTCGACGCGCTCGTGCGCGAGGGCAAGGTCCGCCACATTGCCGCCTCCAACCACACCGAGGCGCGCCTCGCCGAGGCGCTGGCGGTCTCGAAGCGCACCGGCCTGGCAAGGTACGTGGCCCTTCAGCCGCACTACAACCTGGTGCACAGGCCCGAGTACGAGAGCGGCCTCGCCGCCCTCTGCGTGCGCGAGGGGCTGGCCTGCTTTCCCTACTTCGCGCTCGCCAGCGGTTTCCTCGCCGGCAAATACCGACCCGGGGCCAAGGTCGAGAGCGCGCGCGCCTCGAGTGCGGCGAAGTACCTCGACGACAGGGGGCTGCGGATCCTCGCGGCGCTCGACGCGATCGCCGCGGCGCGCAGGACGACGGTCGCGGCGGTAGCCCTTGCCTGGCTCCTGACGCGTCCGGCGGTCGTCGCCCCGATCGCCAGCGCCCGCACGCCGGAACAGCTCGCGGAGCTGCTGCCGCTCGCCTCCATGCGCCTGGATGGCGGCGAGCAGCAGCGCCTCGACGACGCGTCGGCGTGAGCCCCGAGACGGGACAGATACCAGGTACGGCAGATTCGGCGAATTGAGTCTCTCGCGCCTGGTGTTTCTTCGCTCATCACCGCTGGCGGAACTGACACTTGTACAAGGGCCTTGGCAAGGCCTTCGCCCACAAACGCCAACTCGCCGCGCGCGGCCCGTAGGGACACGTGCTGCGTTCCGCTGCCGCCGCAGCCCCTGGGTCTTTGTGGCGCGCCGTCCGTCGCTCCAACCGGAGCTTGGGGGGTCAGCAGAGGGTGGGCCGAATGGGGTATCTGGTACCCATTTGGTTTCCAATGGCAGCCGGCTCAATGTCTTGCTCCTGCCGGGCCCGTCGGCCCTCGCGCCGGCGCCGCCTTCCCGCTGGGGGCCGCGCGGCCCGGCCAGACCACTTCAGTTGCTCCCCTCGACAGGAACAATTTCCGGGTCCAGGTGGGCCCTTCCCGGCAGCGTGAGTCGGGGTTGTCTGTTGAAATCCTCAGGTCTTGAGATACACTAATCGTATGTTGCCACGATTCGGTCACATTAACAGAGACTAAATGCAAGGGAGGGGAAGGGAATGCGAAGAGCGACGGTCGTGATCTTGGGTGGATTGTGTTGCCTGCTGGCTGTGAACGCCGGTGCGACGGGCACAGCTGGAAGCCTGACACCGGCAAGTCCCACGTTCGACCGCCCCAACGAGGGCGCACCTCCCAGTTCGCTCAGCGGCGATATCGTCCCGTACCAGATGTTCACGGTGACGCACACCATCGATGGTGGCTACCTGGTGGTGGTGATGCGCGGCGCTGACGGTGGCGGCGGCACGGTCGCCGATCCGTATCTCGTGCTCTACACCGCCGGCGGGTTCAACCCCGCCAGCCCGCTCGCCAACGCGCTCTGGACCAACGACAACATGGGCGCCGGCAACGACGCCACCCTTGCCGTCCTCCTGCCGGCGGGAACATATACCGTCGTCGCGACCGGGCATTCCCCGGCAACGGCCCTTGGAACGTTTCAACTGATCTGGGTGTCGACCGATGCTGCGGCCGCGACCGTTCTGCCCGGCGAGATCACGGGCGCGGATCCCACGTTCGTCCACTCCGTCGAGGGCATCCACTGCGCATCCTCCGGTCAATCCGCTCACTACGACGTGTACACGGTGAACCACACGGGTGGGTTGTTCGGCGTGACCGTCGGCGGCCATTCGTCGCTCGCGAGCCTCACGCTCAACGACGGCTTCCTCGAGATCCACAACGGCGGGACGTTCACGCCGGCGAGTCCGTGCGTGGGCTTCGTCGACGCCGACGACAACAGCTCGTACGGCGGCGATCCGGGGTTCGTCGGGATCCTTCCTGCCGGTCAGTACGACATCGTCGTCTCCGGCGCGAACAGTGAGGAACTTGGAACCTACGGCGTGAGTTACATGTCGATGGATCCGGGACTGGCCAACGTGCCGGCGCTTCGCCCGTGGGGACTCGGAATTCTGGCCCTGCTGCTGGCCGTCGCCGGCGCCCTCGCCATCCGCAGCCGCATGTTCTAGGCTTCGCGACCGACCGAATCCACGATGACGCCGCTGGGGACCTCCCGGCGGCGTCATCTCAATTCTCTCGTTCCTCGGTCGGTACCACGCGCTGGAGTCAGGCTTGCCTTGTTGCGTTGTCTTGCCGCAGCCAACGGCAGATTGATGCTTCACAACCCGCTTTCTTGGATCCCCGGGCACATGGGTACCATGCCCGGCACGGTTGACGGACCCGGTCTATGGCGTTTTGTGGTCGTGCTCTTGTTGCGTAAACAGGATCTGTCGCCCGTTGCAATCGCCGCTGGAGAGACTTGGAACGGCCTCATACCGTCGGGCAGCCATCTCGCGACGTCCATGCGCTGGCTCCGTGGCAATGTCACGCCTCAGGTGGAGGCGCACCCGGCTCGAGCCCCTGGTCCGTAAACCAACCGCGCAGCGTCCGCTCGTCAGTGGCGAGATCGCCGGTAAGGGTGAACGGCGGCCCGATTGTGACCACCCGGCGCCGCCAGTCGAAGCCGACCGGCACCACGGGCACCCCGGCTCCAACCGCGACGTGAGCGAAACCCATCCGCCATCCGGGAACCGCCCTCCGGGTTCCTTCCGGCGCGACGGCCAGAACCATCGTCTCGCGCTGCCGCATCGTCTCGACGAGCTTCGCCACCGTGCCCGAGCCGGAGTTTCGGCGCACCGGGACGCCGTCCAGCCACAGCATCAGCGGCCGCAGCGGCCAGCGGAAAAGCGTGTGCTTACCGAGCCAGCTGATCCGCAGGCCCATCGCGAAGGCCGTCAGCATGGCGACGAGAAGGTCCCAGTTCGTCGTGTGCGGCGCCACCACGACGATCGCCTTCGGCACGTCCGGGAAGCTCCCGGCGAGCCGCCACCCCCACAGCTGAAACGCACGACGCGCCAGCCACCGGCTCCCCCGGTTCCCTCGCCTCGGCACCGATGCGCCGAGCTTCAGAGCTACCCAGTTCGGCAACACAGACTGGGAGCGTACACCCATCCATCATCGCCAACCGCGCCGGGGGCGATCGTGGCCCTGCTGTCGAGGTGCCTGATCGGATGCGCAGGTCGGTCTGCAGGCTTGCGACGTCGGGCGGTTCGTGGCGCAGGGTCCGGGCGGCGTCGACCGGGTCTCGGGTGCCCGATCTCGGCTCGCGGCCACCGTCGCCGACCTGGCCGGCGAGAGCGGGCCGGCGGGTAACCTGGAGCGCGAGGCGACCGTACTGGCTCTGAGAAGCACGCCGTGGCACGCTGGACTCGCTGCGGCGAAGGGAGGTCTCCATGACGCGAGTGGTGAATATCGAGGAGTATTTTGCGATGTTCGACGAAACGTTCTCCCCGAAGATCGTCGGCGAGCTCAACGGCCAGCACGTCAAGTTGGTCCGTCTCGAGGGCGACAAGGTCCCGTGGCACGCGCACCGGGCCGAGGACGAGATGTTCTGGGTGCTCGAGGGCGAGCTCGAGGTCCACGAGCGAGGCGGCGTGACCACGCTGCATGCGGGCGAGTTCTGCATCGTCGGGCGCGGCGTCGAGCACCGGGTCGTGCCGCTCGGGCAGGTCAGGCTGGTGCTCTTCGAGCCGGCCGGCATCGCCCACACCGGCGACGCGAAGGCGGAGATCACCAGGGAGAGCTTCGACCGGCTGATCCCCTGATTCGCGCCGGGACCACGCATCGCCCTCTCACCACCGTGCACACGCTGAGCCGCCGCTCCACGAGGCGCCTGACGCACTGGGGAGCACTCGCGCATGCGGTCCCTGTGGCTGACTCTGCCCCGGGAAACCTCGATCCCGGACGCTGACCGTCGGCGAGGCCTGCCCCGCGCCGGAGATCGACGTCCCACGTCGTCGCGATGGTGGCCCGCCAGCGGCTGCATGCCACTGGGGAATGGAGAGACGGCCGCGGACAGTTGTGGCGAGCAAGAGAGCAGCCACACGAGCGGCCGAGCGAGGCGGCCATCGGCTGAAGACGAGGGTCCCCATGACCGACATCGGCGACCAGACGCCACCCAACCAGGGCGCTCCGGAGGTGGATGGCACGCTGTCGGCGTCGGACCTGCGGTCATCCCTCTCGGCGCAGGGCTCGGCGCCGTACTCGATCGGAGGCTACCGGGTCATCCGACTTCTCGGGGAAGGCGGCATGGGCGTGGTGTGGGAGGCTGAGCAGGCCAACCCGCGCCGGCGCGTCGCGGTCAAGGTGGTCCGCCAGGGACACTTCGTGGACGACGTCCACGCCCGCATGTTCCGCCGCGAGGCCGAGTCGCTCGGCCGGCTCCGGCACCCCAACATCGCGACGATCTACGAGGCGGGCCACACGGCGGACGGGCACGACTACTTCGCGATGGAGTTGGTGCGCGGCCAGACGCTCGACCGCTGGCTCGCCTCCCGCGCCGGTCCGCTGACGCCGAAGGAGGTCGCGCAGCGGCTCGAGGTGTTCCGCACCATCGCCGAGGCGGTGCACTACGCGCACCAGCGCGGCGTCATCCACCGCGACCTCAAGCCGCTCAACATCATCATGGCGACATCCGAGGAGGGGGACAGCGCGCCCGCGACGCCGGTGGTGAAGGTCCTCGACTTCGGCCTCGCGCGCCTGACCGCCGACGCGACCGAGGACGGCACCCTGACCCAGGAGGGCATCATCCGCGGCACCGTCGCGTACATGAGTCCGGAGCAGGCGCGCGGCGACGTCGCGGCGATCGACGTGCGCAACGACGTCTACTCGCTGGGCGTGATCCTCTACGAGATGCTCGCCGGGCGACGGCCGCACAAGACCTCGAGTCTGAGCCTGATCGAGGCGGCGCACGTGGTCGCCACCGAGCGCGCACCGCGCCTCGCGGAGGCGTGGCGAGGCACGAAGACGCTCGACCGCGACCTCGAGACGATCGTGGCCACGGCGCTCGAGTTCGAGCCCGACAGGCGCTACGCCGGCGCCGGCGACCTGGCCGCCGACGTCGCCCGCTACCTCGGGTCGCTGCCGATTCTCGCCCGTCCGGCCTCGCGTGCCTACCGGGTGCGGATGTTCGTGCGGCGGCACCGCGCCGGCGTGGTCGCGGCGGCCGCCGTCGTCATCGCCCTGTTCGCCGGCATCGCGGGGACCACCGCCGGGCTCTTCTCGGCGCTGCGCGCAAGCCGCCTGGCCGCCGCCCGCGCCGCCGAGCTCGAAAAGGTGGTCGCCTTTCAGTCCGCACAGCTTTCCGGCGTCGACGCGACGCAAATGGGGCTCGGGATCCGCGAGGACCTGACGGCCGACCTGCGCACCGCGCTCGCCCAGGCGCACGTGCCCGCCCACCAGGCCGAAGCGACGCTCGCACAGTTCGCGGCGGCGCTCGCCCGCACCAACGCGGCCAGCGTCGCGCTCCACACGCTCGACCGCAGCATCTTCACCGGCACGCTGAAGGCGATCGACAGCCAGTTCAAGGACCAGCCGCTCGTCAAGGCCCGCCTGCTGCAGGTGGTCGCGGAGGTCCTGTGGAACGTCGGCCTGCAGGACGAGGCCGACGTTCCACAGCACGAGGCGCTCGCCATCCGCCGCGCCAGGCTCGGCGAGGATGCGCGCGACACGCTCTACTCGGTCGCCAAGTCGGTCGAGCTTCTCGAGGCCCACACGAAACACAAGGAGGCCGAAGCGCTCGCCCGGCCCGCCCTCGAGCGCGCCCGGCGGGCGCTCGGGCCGGACGACAGGATCTCCCTCAACCTCCTCGACCGGCTCGCCACCGCGGTCATGTTCGAGGGGCGCCCAGCCGAGGCGGAGCCGCTGTTCCAGGAGCGCCTCGACCGCGCGCGCCGCGCGCTGGGCCCCGACGACGAGGACACGATCGGGGCGTACGGCGACCTCGCCTACGACCTGCAGCAGGAGGGGCGCCCCGCAGACGCGGAACCGATCGCGCGAGAGAATATGCAGCGATGCCAGCGCGTGCTCGGTCCCGACAGCCCGGTCACGCTGACCTCGATCAACATGCTCGGCTTCATGCTGATGAGCGAGCGCAAGTTCGCCGAGGCCGAGCCGCTCTTCCGCGAGTCGCTCGCTGGGTACCGCCGAGTGCGCGGGCGCGACCACCCCGACACGCTCATCCTCGTCGCAAACGTCGCCGGCCTGTACGCCGAGCAGAAGCGCTGGGCGGAGGCGGAGCCGTACGACCGCGAGGCGTACCAGGGGTTCGTGCGCACGCTCGGGCCCGACCACGAGTACTCGATCCGAATCGCCAGCAACCTCGCGGTCGTGATCGCGCACCTGGGGCGCCTCGACGATGCGGAGCGGCTCCAACATGAGTCCTACCAGCGCGCGCGGCGGGTGTTCGGGCTCACCTCACAGTTCTGCGTCCGTTCGCTTCTCTTGTGGGCTTCCGAGCAGCGCCAGCGCCACCGCGCCGCCGAGGCCGAGGCGCCGCTCGCCGAGCTCGAGACGGCAATGCGCGCCGACCCGAAGTCCGATCCCGGTAGGCACGCGAACGTGCTGACGCGCCTCGGGGAGATCCGGTCGGACCTCGGCCGCTACGCGGCGGCGGCGGCCGCCCTTCTCGAATCGAACCGCCTGCGGCCGGAAGCCCAGAAGAAGTCGAACTGGTCGACCGAGACCGCAACCACGCTCGCCGCGGTGTACGCCGCATGGGAGAGGGCCGAGCCCGGCCGCGGCCACGCCGCGCAGGCCGCGCGCTGGCGAGCGCAGGCCGGCGGAACGTCGAATGCGCCGGCTCGGGTTTCTCCCGGTGAACGGCAGGCAAAATAGGCGTCCACGTCCACTGCCGATGCGGCGCTGCGGATGCGACGGGGGAGAAGCTGTTCCGTGCCGCCCCTGAGCGAGGCCGAGGCTCCCCTGGGCTTCGCGGCGACGGGTCGAGTCCGAGACACGCAGGCGTCTACGGCAACCGATGAAGGTGCCGGCGCACGCGTCCCCCGACCGTGACTTTTGCGGCTGCGGAGTCGGCGGTGCCGCACGCGTTTGTGACCCTGACCCAGAAGCTGGTCGTTGCGATCAGTGGCGGCGTCGTGAACGTGCTCGCGTCAACGCCGGCCGGCGCCGAGGTGTCGCCGGCGTCTCCGCGGTACCACTGGTAGGTCAGCGCCGGCGTGCCCGCTGCGGTGACCGACAGCGTGGCGGTCTCGCCGACTGAGGATGGTCCTTCCTCGCGGCTGCGCGGCGATCGCAGGCGGCGTGCAGACGGTGGCGACGAAGACCCACGCGGCGCCGGCCTCGGCATCGTCGTAGGAGCCGCCGGCGATCATGGTGCTCCCACCCGCCGAGATCGCCACCGCACCCTGGTTGGCGGCGCCGCCGGCATCCGTCCCGACAAGCTTGCCGCCCACCTGGGACCACGCCTCCCCGCTGCGCCTATAGACCCACGCGGCGCCGGAGTTGAAGCTGTCGCTGGGTCCGCCGACGGCGGCGGCGTTGCCTTCCGCCGAGATCGCAACCGACCAGCCTTGGGCGGCAGCCCCGGCGGCACCCGTGCCGACCAGCTTGCCGCTCTGCTGCGACCACACCCCATCCCTGCGCGTGAACACCCACGCGGCGCCGGCCGTGGAGCTGTCTCCGTAGCCGCCGACGATGGCCGTGTCGCCGTCCGCGGAGACCGCCACCGAGTAGCCCTGAAAGGCGCTTCCGACGGCGTCCGAGCCGACCAGCTTACTTCCCTGCTGCGACCACACGCCCCCACTGCGCGTGAAGACCCACACGGCGCCGGCGAAGGAGTTGTCGGCGACCCCACCGACGATGGCGGTGTTGCCATCCGCCGAGATCGCCACCGAGTAGCCCTGGGCGGCATCCCCGGCGGCGCCGGCGCCGATCAGCTTGTCGCCCTGCTGCGACCAGACGCCTCCGTTCAGCGTGAACACCCACGCGGCGCCGGCGTCGGAGTCGTCGAACGGACCGCCGACGATGGCGGTAGTGCCGTCCGCCGAGATTGCCGCCGACCAGCCCTGCTCGGCGTCCCCGACGGCACCCGTGCCGACGAGCTTGCTTCCCACCTGCGACCACACCCCGCCGTTGCGCGTGTACAGCCACGCGGCGCCGGCATCCGAGTCGTCGTACGGTCCGCCGACGATGGCCGTGGTGCCGTCCCCCGAGATCGCTGCCGATTTGCCGAACCTGGCGATTCCTGCGGCGCCCGTACCGACGAGCTTGCTCCCTTCCTGCGACCACACCCCCGCGCTGCGAGTGAAAACCCACGCCGCACCGGCGAAGGCGTCGTCGCCGTAGCCGCCGACGATGGCGGTATTGCCGTCCGCCGAGACAGCCACGGAGTAACCCTGGTGCGCCGGCCCGACGGCGCCCCAACCAACCAGCTTGCTCCCTTGCTGGGTGAACTGCGCCGCCGCTGCGTGCGCAAGGACCAACATCCCGAGGATCGCCCCTGCAGGCCGTGCCATGGTCCAACCCGTCTCGCGCCACATCAGCCCGATTGCCACCACGCGAGTATGCGCCCGTCGGCAAGGTGCGGTTTCTCGCACGAGCGGTGTCTAAGGAGCAAGAAGGGAGGCCGTCATGAACACTCGAAAGGTGGCAACCGTGGCCGTGGCAGTGGCACTCGCGTTCGCGGGGAAGGGGGAGAGCGCGGCGGCGCGCGGATTTTCGCTCGAGGTCCTGCTCGACGGCAGTGCTCGGGCCGAATACCGGGCGCGCGGCGCGGTCTACGTCGAGGCGGTGCGCAACCGGCCGTACGTCCTGCGGATCACCAACCCGCTGTCGTGCTGGGTGGGCGTGGCGCTGGCCGTCGACGGCCTCAACACCATCGACGCGCGCCACGACGACGCGAAGAGCGCCGCGAAGTGGCTGCTGCCGCCGCACGGGACGATCGAGATCCCCGGCTGGCAAGTGAACGGACTCGACGCACGCCGGTTCTTCTTCACCGGCGAGCGGTCGTCGTACGGCGCCTGGCTCGGCAAGACCGCCGACCTCGGCGTCATCGAGGCGGTGTTCTACCGGGAGAGAGTCCGTCCGATCAGGGTCGTGCCGCAACCGGTCGAACAGCGCATCCACGGTCGAGCCCAGGACTCCAGGGCGGGGTCGGCCGGCCGACCGGTCCCCCCGCCCCCGTCGCCTCCCGTGAGCGGAAACGAAGTGGAGGGAGGGGTCGCGGGCGGCGTGCCGGGTGCTGTCCCCGGCGGGCGCGCCTCCGAGCGTGTCGAGGTTTCCAACGAGTCACAGATGAAACGGAAGGTGAGCGAGGAGTACGCCGCGACGGGGATCGGCGAGCGCACGCGACACGAGGTGGAGTGGATGGACATCGACCTCGAGGATCGGCCTGCGGCCGTGGTGCGCATCCGGTACGAGTTTCACGATCAACTGGTCCGGCTCGGCGTGTTGCAGCCGGCTCCGGACCCGTTGGCGCGCCGGGAGCGGGCGCGGGGGTTCTCGGGCAGCTACTGTCCGGAGCCCTCCGGCCGGTGGTAGATCAGCTCCGACCCGGACCCAGCTCCTTCGCAAGCCGGGAGGCGCCCTGCCGGGAAAGCGAGGCGCCTCCCGGCGATCGCCTGTGAATGACAACCAAGGAGCACCAGGTCCGGCACGGTTGAAGGACGCGGGTTCGGTTGGCCCGCCGTTCCGCGAGTCTCTCAGCCCTTGGGACGGAGCCGCAGCGAGCAGCCGATCGACTTGGTCTCCGCGGTCACGACCGGCTTTCCGGCCAGCAGCGCGGCCGCGGCATCGGCCAGGTAGCGATGCTCCACCTTCGTCGCATCCTGGGCGTTGTCGTCGATCGCGCCGTGGTAGACGAGCGTGCCGGCGGCGTCGAAGAGGAACGCCTCGGGCGTGTGGGTGGCCCCGAACGCCCGCGCCACGTCGGAGGTCGAGTCGACGACGTAGGGAAAGGCGAAACCGCGCGCCTTGGCGCGCTCGACCATGTCGGCGTAGTCGTCGCCGGGGTACGCCGCCGGGTCATTGGAGTTGATCGCGACGACGCCGATACCCTTCGCCGGCAGCTCGTTGCCGAGGGCGGCAATGCGCGTCTCCCAGGCCTGGACCCAGGGGCAGTGGTTGCACGAGAAGATCACGAGCGTGCCCTTGGGTCCGGCCACGTCGCTCAAGGTGACCTCCTTGCCGCTGACCGACTTCATCTTGACGGTCGTCATCGGCATCGCGGCGCCGAGCTCCAAGGCGCCCGCGACCTGGACCGTCGCCGCCAGCACCAGAGTCGCCATCGTGACAGCGCTGAACCTGCTCGTCATGGGACGTCACTCTCCCTTCAGCGGAGTCGTCGGCGACGACCCCAGCAGCGTGCTCACCTTGGCGAAGAGCTTGTCGTACGTCGCCAGCCCCTCCCAGAAGTCGCGCAGCGTTCCGCTCCGGTCGTAGACAAAGGTCGCCGGCAGCGAGCCCGACCATGCCGGGTCCATCCCGTTGATGAACGGCGTGTCGCTCTCGTTCTTGAAGTACGTCGTGAAGTCGACGCCCTTGCGGGCGAGGAACGAGCGCACCTGTGGGAACTCCTTGTCGAAATCTGCCGAGACGAGGATGAGGTCGAGTCCCTTCGCGGCGAGCGCACGCCGCAACCTGAGCAGGTCGGGGAACTCCTGCCGGCACGGCTCGCACCACGTCGCCCACACGTTGACCAGGACGACCCGGCCGGCAGCGCCGCGGATCATCTCGCGCACGTCCTGGGCGGTGACCCGCACGACGGCCGGTTGGGTGACGGGCCGGCGTGACGTTGCGGCGGCCGATGATGAACCGCCCGGGGACGCGCCGGAGGAGATCCCCGATAACACGGCCGCGACCGCGACCAGGCACGCCGCGAGGCGCCGACCGCCTCCGTCCCCACGGGGACGGTGTCCCATCGCCACGGCCCGCCGCGGGCGGCCGTCGTCGAGCTTCCTCGCGTCCCGCATCGATCCCATCGCCATACCGCACAGCGTCAACGCCACGGCCCGCCGAAAAATGCCGTAGAAGACCACGTTCGGTCGCCAAGGAACGGAGAATCTCGAGGGGTCGGGCCGAGAGCGAGGCTGACGGACTCGTTTCGTCCATACGTGGGGGGGCCGGCGTCCTGGATCAGCCGGGACGGACGCGGTCCAATCTCGAGCGTGGCGGCGCGAGCGGGCTGCCGTGGCGCGCGCCTGCCCCGGTCGCCGCCCGGTTCTCAGCGCAGGAGGAGGTTGCCCAGCCACCCAGCCCAGATGTCGTACCACCCGTGAGCGATCATCCCGACCCTCAGCGTCTTCCGCCACACGGCGAGAACCCCGAACAGGATGCCCAGGGCCGTGATGTGGAGGACGGGGATCCACCCTTGGTACGCGTGCATCAGACCGAAGACGGCCCCCTGGCCCAGCACGGCCGCCGCGGTGCTGTCACTCAGCGCGAGGAGTTGCCGCAACACGTACCCCCGGAAGACGAACTCCTCACAGAACCCTGCCGACACCGCGGTCAGGAGCCAGACGCCAACCTCGGGGAGCGTTCGTGGGAGCAGGATGTCCAAGCCCTTCCCGACCCCTTGTGCCGGGAGCTTGTCCATGGCCCACGCGAGACCCATCATGGCGCCCCAGAAGAGGGCCGCTATCCCCACGTCGCGAAGGACCTCGCGCCCGTTCCGCCAGCGACCTCCGACGATCGAGCTCAACGTGCCGCCCCGTCGCCTGATGCCCTTCCAGACGAACAGCACCAGCAGCCAATCCAGGATCGCGGCGGACAAGTAGATCGGGATGACGTGAGCGTGCGAATCGACGAGCCCCGGACCCGCCCCCGGGCGATGCTGGGCGGCGTACCCCATCGCGACGACCGCCACCACGATCACCAGGAATACGACGGAGTGCAGGTAGCTCGCCACTGGATCGTGGTCCCGCGGTTCGATGGTCGTGTCGCCTTCCATCACTTCCTCCCTTCGTCGTGGTGGGCGGCCCGGTCCGACGCTCCAATTCGTCCCGCTGCAGTCCTGCGTTCCGCCGATCCGCCGTCCAGCGGCCCGTCCTTCATCAGGCGGCCGAAGAGCTCCAGCGCCCGTGTGGTGCGGCGGCGGTCGCCGGTGCTCAGATACTCGAGCAGGAGCCCGTCCACGACCGCGGCGCACAGCGTCGCGATCGCGCGATTCCTCCTCGAGGGGGGGAGGGACGCCTCGATCAGCGCCAACCAGCTGCCGGACGTCCCTTCGAGGTAGGGTCCGTAGGTTGCGGGGTTGCGAATGGCGAGGACCTGCACCTCGAAGAGAAGGCGCATGTAATCGATGTTCCTCGGGTGGACGGTCCAGGCCCAGAACGTCTGCATCGCGCCCTTGGCCGCTCCGTTGCCGGCTTTGGCAGTGGCCTCGGCGAACGACCTCTGGGCCCTGAGGCGGACCTCGTCCATGACTGCGGTGATGAGGCCGTCCTTCGAGCCGAAGTGGTAGACGAGAAGTCTGGCGCTGGTCCCGATCGCTCCGGCAAGCGGACGCAACGTCACCCCCGCCACCCCGTGCACCACCATGTAGTCCAACGCTTTTCCGATCAGTTCCCGGCGTCGCTCCGACATGAAACGGACGTTACATGAAACGATCGTTACAGTCAAGTGCCCGGATTGGAACGGGGGCTGACCGAACCGCGCTCGGGCGAAACTGGTGCCCCTGGGTGAGGTCCGGGGCGCGTGCCGACCGAGCCGGGCCGGGGATCCGGCGATCGGGCCGATGCCCCTGTCCGGCAGCGGGCGCCGCGAGGTCGTAGAATCACGCCGAGGGGGCAACCGATGCTCACCAGGCGACAGTTCACAGTGACGCTCGCGGCGGCGGGGGGTCTTGCCGCGACGCGGCCCCGCGCCCTGTTCGCGGCGGCGGGTTCGAGGACCGCGGCCACGGTCAAGGGCCCCTCTCCGATCGCGGAGCTCTACCGCAGGGCCGTCGTGATCGACGGCTGCTCGGACGCGTTCGCCACCGGCCCGGACGGATTCCCCGTCGACCCCAAGGCGCTCGCAGCGGCCGCCGCGTCCGGCGTGACGGCGATCAACTTCACCGTGGTTGGCCCGGGCGCCGGGTTCGAGGAGACGGTTGCGGCGATCGCCACCGTCCAGAGGGCGGCCGAGGCGAACCCGGAGCGCTTTCTCGTCGTCCGCCGCCACTCCGACATCGTGCGCGCCAAGACGAGCGGCGCCCTCGGGCTCATCCTCGGCTTCCAGACCACCGAGATGCTGGGCGAGGAGCTGGCCAGGCTCGACCTCTTCCGCGGCCTCGGGGTGCGCATCGTGCAGCTCACCTACAACGAGCGCAGCCTGTACGGCGACGGCTGCCTCGAGCCGGCCAACGCCGGCCTGTCGAACCTTGGCCGCGAGGCGGTGGCGCGCATGAACGCGCTCGGCATCGCGGTGGACGTCAGCCACTGCGGGCAGCGCACCACCGCCGAGGCGATCGAGGCCTCCAAAGAGCCGGTCCTGATCTCCCACACCGGGTGCCGGGCCGTCTACGACAACCCCCGGAACAAGGACGACGCGGCGTTGCGGGCGCTCGCCGAGCGGGGCGGCGTCGCCGGCATCTACCTCATGCCCTACCTGTCCGCCGGTCCGGGCGCGATCACGGTGGACGACCTGCTGCGCCACGTGGACCACGCCGTCGGCGTCTGCGGCGAGGACCACGTCGGCATCGGCAGCGACCAGGGCATCGTCCCGATCGACGACAACGCCGAGTACCGGCGCAAGCTGCGCGAGGAGATCGAGTCGCGCAAGAAGGCGGGCGTCAGCGCGCCGGGGGAGAGCGTGGACCGGCCGCCGTTCATCCCCGAGCTCAACACCGCCGACCGCATGGAGGGGATCGCCGCCGCCCTCGACGCCAGGGGCTACAAGCCCGCTGCGATCGAGAAGATCCTCGGCGGCAACTTCGACCGCGCCCTGGGCAGGATCTGGGGGACGGCGTGAGCCCCGCAGCGTGGGACGTCCACCGCACGGCGACCTGGGGCCGGGCCGGCCGGAGGGGGCTGGTAATCCTCGCGGCCGCGCTCATCGTGCTGGCGCCGGACGCCGGGGCGGCGCCAGGGCCGCCTGCGCCTGCGCCCGCCTCGGCGTTCACGGTCATCCTCGGCGGCGCGCACGCGGGCAACATGAAGGTGCAGGCGACGGGGCCGGCGGCGTACCGCGTCAAGTTCGAGTACAACGACCGCGGGCGCGGGCCCCGGCTCGACTCGACGATCCGGCTCGACCCGGCATCGACCCCCGTCCTCGTCGAGACGACGGGCAACGACTACATGAAGGGCCCGGTCGCCGAACACTTCGAGCGCACGGCCGCGCGCGCCGCGTGGTCTTGCGGCGGCGGAACGGGCAGCCGCGCAGTTTCCGGCCCCGCCTTCTACCTCCCGTTCGACGGCACACCCTTCGACATTGGCCTGCTCGCTCGCGCGCTCCTGCACGCGCCGGGTGGGACGATCGCACTGCTGCCCGAGGGCGAGGCGACGCTCGAGAGGGTCGGCGAGCTCGAGCTCGAGGCCGGCAAGAACCGCCGCAAGGTCGTGCAGGTCGCAATCACCGGCCTCGACTTCACGCCGGTGCGGGTGTGGCTCGACGCGGACGGGGGCTTCTTCGCCTCGGCCAGCCACTGGCTGACGGTGGTGCCGAACGGATGGGAGAGCGCGGTCCCCAGGCTGCTCGCGGCCCAGGACGCGGCCGAGTCCGCCCGCTCGGCGGGGATGGCCAAGAGCCTCGGGCGCCGGCCGGCGACGGCGCTTGCGTTCACCGGGGCGACGCTCTTCGACGCGGACGACGCGGTCCTGCGACCGGGCCGGACCGTCGTGGTCGAGGACGATCGCATCGCCGCGGTGGGTCCTGACGGCAAGGTTCCCGTGCCGGACGGCGCCGAGGTCGTCCGGCTCCACGGCAAGACGCTGCTGCCCGGCCTGTGGGACATGCACGTGCACCTTGGCGGCATCGACGGCCTCCTCGACATCGCCAACGGCGTCACCAGCGTCCGCGACATGGGCAACGACATGGACGCGCTGCTGGCGATGAAGAAGGGGTTCGACGACGGCAAGGCGATCGGACCGCGCGTGGTCCTGGCCGGCCTCGTCGACGGCAGCGGCCCGTACACCTCGCCGATCAAGGACAAGACCGACACCCCGGCCCAGGCGAAGACCGCGGTGGAGACCTACGCTCGAAACGGGTACGTCCAGCTCAAGATCTACAGCTCGATCAAGCCGGAGCTGGTGCCGCTGCTCGCCCGCTCCGCCCACGAGCACGGCATGCGCGTCTCGGGGCATGTCCCGGCGTTCATGACCGCCGAGCAGTTCGTCCGCGACGGCGCCGACGAGATCCAGCACGAGAACTTCGTCCTCCTCGACTTCCTGTTCGACACCGTGAAGGACACGCGCGGACCGGCACGCTTCACTGCCGTCGCCGAGCACGGCGCCGAGATCGACCCCTCGCAGCCGCGCGTGCAGGCGTTGTTCAAGCTGTTCCTCGAGCACCACACGGTCCTCGACCCCACCATCAACGTCTTCGAGACGATGTTCGTCGCCCGGCGCGGCGCCGTCCTTCCTGGTTGGGCCGATGTCGTGGATCGGCTGCCGGCGCAGGTGCGGCGCGGCTTTCTGGCCGGCGGCCTGCCTGTTCCCGAGGGCAAGGACGCCCTCTACCGCGGCGCGTTCCGCTCCATGCTCGCCATGCTCAAGGCGCAGTACGACGCGGGTATCCCCATGGTCGCCGGCACCGACGAGATGGCCGGGTTCACGCTGCCCCGCGAGCTCGAGCTCTGGGTCGAGGCCGGCATCCCCAGCGCGCGGGTGCTGCAGATCGCGACGCTGGGCGGCGCGCGGGTGATGAAGCTCGACCGCGAGCTCGGCTCCGTGGCGCCGGGGAAGCTCGCCGACCTGATCGTCGTCGACGGCGACCCGGTCGCGGACATCGGCGCCCTGCGCCGGGTCGAGACCGTCGTCAGGGGGGGCGTCGTCTACAGCGTCCCCGCGCTCGACCGCGCGATCGGCGTCCGGCCGGTGGCCGCCGCGCACCCTCAGTGAGGGACCGGCCGGGCCACGGTGTGAACGCCCGGCCTCGCCCTCAGGGGCCGGAGCGCTCGAGCCCGCCCTCCCAGAGGTAGAGGCGAGTCTCCGCCACCAGCACGCGGCTGAGGAGGAGCAGGGAGACGAGGTTGGGGATCGCCATCAGGGCGTTGGCGATGTCGGCGAACGACCAGACCAGCGGCAGGCTGATCACCGAGCCCAGCATGACGGCGCCCACCCACACCCACCGGTACGGCACGATGGCGACCGAACCGAACAGATACTCGGCGGCCTTCTCCCCGTAGTAGGACCAGCCGAGGATCGTCGAGAAGACGAAGGTCAGCAGGGCGAACGTGAGGATCACGGGACCAGCGGCGGAGAGGTCGTGGAAGGCGCTCCGGGTGAGGGCGGCACCCTCGAGGCCCTTGGTCCAGTCCGCGGACATGACCAGGACCAGTCCCGTCATGGCGCAGACCACGACGGTGTCCCAGAACGTCCCCGTGGAGGATACGAGTGCCTGACGGACCGGGTTCTTGGTCTGGGCGGCGGCGGCCACGATGGGGGCGCTGCCCAGGCCCGACTCGTTGGAGAAGAGCCCGCGGGCGATGCCGAAGCGCATGGCCTGCCCGATGCCGGCGCCCAAGAAGCCGCCCGCTGCGGCCTGCGCCGTGAAAGCGTCCTTGACGATGAGGGCGATCGTGGCGGGGATCGCGGCGGCGTGCATGAGCAGGATGGCGACGCACCCGACGACGTAGACGAGCGCCATGAACGGCACCAGCCGCTCGCAGACGCGGGCGATGGACTTGATGCCGCCGAGGATGACCACCGCCGTCAAGGCGGTCATGACCACACCCGTCATCCATGGCGCGATGGAAAATGTGTCCCGGGCGAGCATGGAGATGGAGTTCGCCTGCACCATGTTGCCGATGCCGAACGCTGCGAACGCGGTGAGGGCGGCGAACACAATCCCCAGCCACCTCATCTTCAGGCCCCGCTCAAGGACGTACATCGGCCCGCCGGCCATGAGCCCGCCTGGGGTCGTGACCCTGTACTTCACGGCGAGCAGCGCCTCGGAGTACTTGGTGGCGATGCCGAAGACACCCGTCAGCCACATCCACAGGACCGCCCCGGGTCCTCCCGAGGCGATGGCCGTGGCCACGCCGACGATGTTGCCGGTGCCGATGGTCGCCGCCAGGGCCGTCGTGAGGGCGCCGAACTGGCTCACGTCGCCCTCGCCTTCCCGCTCGCGGCCGAGGGAGATTCGGATCCCCTTGAAGATGTAGCGCTGGACGAACCGCAGGCGGAAGGTGAGGAAGAGGTGAGTGCCGAAGAGCAGGATGAGCATGGGCGGTCCCCACACCCAGTTGCTGACGGCTCCCACAAGGTTCTCGAGGATTTGCACGCCGGCCCCCTCACCCAAAATTGGACGGATGCTCGCATTCCGGCGGAGAGAGGTCAAGGCGTGGTCGGACCTCCAGGTCGGCACGGTTGCTGGACGGAGGCTCGCGCGGTTCGCTCTGTGTCGCATCTCGAGCCGAACGAGTCAGGTCCCATTTCAAGATGGACTGAAGAGTGGGTTGCCTGATACCCGCGGACGCGCTTCCGCTCCGAAATGCAGCGCCTTCTGCGCACGTTGCCTAGAAAGTGGGGAGGCGGCGAGAGACGCCGTTCCAGCCACGTACAGCTCTCGCGTATGGCCCGGTCACGCCGTCGAGCCGTCCGCCTCCGACGTGAAGTGGGCCGCGAGAGCGCGGTGGTCCCGCCTGGGAGGACCTCGGATTTCCCGGGGCGTGACGGAGGCGGGCCGCGTTGGAGTGTTCGGCGGCAGGTGCCCGGGTTGCCGCACAGCCCGTGCGCGCGCGTGAGGGCGATCGGCCAGCGGGACACACCGGAGAGGAGATCTGGGATGAGAAGTGCATCGAAGGTCTTGTGCATTGGTGCGGCGGCGCTTTCCGTGGGTCTGGTCGCGGGGACTGCACTGGCAGCGGGCACGACGCGGGGGACGAGCGACCCCGCGGCGCGCGCGGGGACATCGCACTGGGAAGCGATGTCGATGAACCAGATGATGGAGAACATGCGCGGCCTCATGGGCACGATGTCGGGCATGATGCAGGGTCAGGGCATGATGCAGGGCCAGGGCATGATGCAAGACCGGCGCATGGGGCACGCCTCGGGTGTCACGAACGGCCGGACCCCGATGATGGGGATGACCCACGACGTGAACGGCCTGGCCGGGAGCATGAACCAGGTGATGCAGCAGATGCAGGCCATGATGGGCAACCACGAACTCATGCAGAACAAGGATCTCTCCCGGGGACTGAACCGGATGCAACGGGACATGGGCACGATGATGCAGGGGCTCGACGGGATGGTCCACACGCTGCACGGGATGCACGACCAGACCCAGAGGTAGCCGTGAGGCGGAGTCAGTCGGCGACCGTGGCGGCGGGCGAGTTGGCACGGTGCGACGGAATGGGGTCAGGCTTGCGTTCTGGCGCGAGTTGGCGCAAGCCTGACCGCTGCACGGCCCCGACCCGTAACCCCGATGCGCGGGCGAGACGCTGCGGCCCACCCGGGCGGCAATCATGCCCGCACACCGCACTGATCTCCGCGACTCAGCGGAAGCCACCTCATCCCGCCTTCAGGCCGGTGTCTGCTGTCGGGTCGCTTGCAGCAGCTGGATTGGCTCGCTCAGCTTGGCTCGGGATCGTGTGAGCCGGTCCGCCAGTTTCACCTGGCCGTCGGCCGCGAGGGCCTCGCCGGTCGCGCGCAGCCGCTGCGCAACATCGGAAAGAAGCTCCAGTGCGGTGTCTCTGTCGGCCTCGGCAGCGGGGCGCGACTCTGGCGCGGCGTCAGCCCGGTTGAGCAGCTCGAGCGCGAGGAGCGCCGCCAGCTGGGCTGCCGCGCAGTATCCGAGCATGATGGACCACTCGGGAGGCGGCGGGCCCTCCTCGCACCAGACCTTCCACAGCACCTGCCGCTCCCATACATTGAGCTTCCACGACCTGCCGCCGACCGGGATCGAGAGGGGAATGTCCTCATGTCCCCGGAGCTCGACCAGGTGCGCCGCGCGGTCGAGAAAAGGCTTGAGCTTGACGGGCAGCCCGGCGGGTCCTGTGTCCGCACCGCCCGCAGACAAGGCCAACGAGGTGCTGGTGGCGTCTTGACCGGAACCGCGGTCGGCGGTTTCGCCTCCGGTCGGCGCTTCCGCCAGGGCCCGCCTCGCCTCGATCAGCGTTGTCGCGAACGCGCCGCTGAGCGCAGAGAGGTGCTTCGCATCCTCCAGGGCGCCGGCGCCCACCGCGCGTTCGACCTGAGTGCGAAACCCCTCGACGACGCCGGCTGCGAGCTTCACGATTGCGTGCAAGTTCGATCGGGCCGCGCCCACCGCACCCCGGTCTCGACGCGCTCGTTCCAACTCGTCCAGCGACGGCAGCAAGGCGAGCTGCACCGCGACACACTCCGGGATCAGCCGGTGCCAGTCGCTGGCAGGCTCCCTGCCTTCGCACAGCGACTGCCACAACACCCGGCGCTCCCAGGCGCTCAACGACAACGCTCGCGGGCCGAACGAGATCGTGAGCGGACGTTCCTGATACCCCCGGGCATGAAGGAAAGCCGCCGCGCGCTGCAGGTATGGGATCAGCGCCGGGTCGGGTGGCGTCGGCGTGGCGATGCCCGCTGCGGTGTCACGGCTTTCGCCGGCGGACGGGTCGGATGACGGTCGGTCGGGTTCGGCCTCCGTCAAAGGCGGAGCGCCGGGGGCTCCAGCCGCGCGCAGCGATGTGAGGATCTCGAGGAGCTTGTTGCGAAAGCTCGAGAGCCGCTTCGCCTCGTCGGTCTGGCCGCTGGTGACCATGGCGGCGATGGCCTCCCGCAACGCCTCGGTGTAGCCCACGGCGACGGTGCGCATCGCGCCCAGTTGTGCGGGCGCGTCCCCTGAATCGGCACCGGTTGCGCTCTCGAGCGCTTCCGCGACGGCCAGGTGCAGCCCGGCCCCGAGCGGGATCCAGGCCGCGGCGTCGGACCAGGCGACGGTCTCATCGCAGAGTACCGACCACGCCGCCTTGCGCTCCTCCGCGGAGAGCGGCAGCGGGATCGGCTCGGATGGGATCGTGAGCGGTCGGTTCTCGTCGCCGCGCGCTCGGAGGAACGCGCGCAAACGTTGCAGGAACGGTTCGAGTAGCTCGTGGCGGGCATCCTGAGGCGTCGGTGCGGACACGAGAAGTCCTTTCGCCGCGTTCGCGCGACACGCTGCGGCGGAACGAACCTCAGTATCCGGCATGCCCAACTCCCTGTCAAAGATCACGAGGCAACAAGTTCCGGGCCCGGCAGCGATGGCGTGGCGAGCCTCGCGCGGTCCGCCGTTCACCCTCGGCAAGCTCAACCGGGCCTCGAGGACCTCATACGCGGCAACGCCCAAAAGACCGCGTTCTCCCCGGATCGCCGTCGCGGGCAGAAGGGGTCAGGCTGCGGACCCGGCGCACCGTCCGGGAAGCATGCCGGCGGACCTGCCTCCTGTGGTGGAACTAACCGCTAGCGTGGCATCCCCTGCCAGACCAGCGTGAAGTTCATGTTGTTGGCGGTGTTCCCGGCGACCGACGGCTGCGGGAGCGAGAACGCGACCGGAGCCGGCGCCATCGCCGTCCGCATCCCCATCCGGCTCGTCGTCGAAGCGGTGTGCGCCCCGGGGCTGACCTGACGGTAGCTGGCCCGCGTGGCGCCAGCCGGCTGGTGGGGGACCGGGGACGAGGACGTCATGTGGACGGTGCTCAGCCTCGTCTCGGTGCCGAACCCTGGAAGCGTGACGGTCCCGCTCCACCCCACCGGGGAGGTCGCCGGCAACCCAGTGCTCGTCGACGGGGCCCGCACCACGATCCTCACCGGCACGCCGACCGGGACCGACGTGACGGCGTACGAGCACTCGTACCGCTGCGCCGGTGCCGGGCTGCCTGTGATCGGTCCGGTCTGACCGACCTGTTGCATGTTGGTCACGTTGAACTGGCTGATGTCGTTGAAGCTGTCGGGCGTTTCCGCGCGGACCGACATCGCCGCGCAGAACCCCGCTGGATTCGACTGCCCGTTCGGTGGCGTGAAGTAGACGGCGCCGCTGATGCGCCCGGGGCCGGTGGTCGGCACCTTGTACGTCTTGCCGACGAAGCGAAGCAAGAGCTCGCCGCTCGCGAACGAGGACTGGACCTGGGTGTATCCCTGGTCCTTCACCGGCGCGAACGCCGCGCTGATGAGCGCCAGGCTGTTGGCGACCTGGTTCTTGAGGTCGACCTGCTGCTTCTGCACCGCGCCCTCGACTTGCTGCCGGATCGACGGCTGGAACGCGAGCGCGAGGGAGGCAAGAAAGTTCCTCGAGTTGAAGTGCACGTTCCGAACGCTGGCGACCGCGGAGGAAATATTCAGGCTCATGTTCTGGATCTCGGCCGTGATGTCGGCGGAGATCTCGAAGTCGATCGTGAACTCCGGGTTGTCGGGACCGTACTCCAGCGCGGTGCTGACCCCGCCGGTGAGGACGCCAAGCACCGCTGTGCCGTCGTCGGGCGCCGGTTTCGACGTGACGATGTCGATCGAATTGCCGGGGACGAGGTAGCGCAGGCCCACGACCTGGTGGCCGAGTTGCGACGGGTCGAGCCAGAGGGACCCGCTTTTCGCGAAGTTGCACGTGACCTTGAGGACGGAGATGTCTTTGCGGATCACCCCCGGCGTCTGCGCGAACTTCTTCACCTGGTCGCAGATCGGGTCAGTCTGCGCAACCCACGCCTGGTCGATCTTCGTCTTGAGGATGTTCGCGTTGCTGAACACGGTGTTGAACGTCCGCGACGGCCACTGCTCGTCCTGGACCGTCAACCCCCCGCCGTACGACTGGTAGGCGATCGCCGGCGCGCTCAAGGCCAGTTGCGTGAGAAAGACGGCGACCGCCACCGTCGGCTTGAAGAAGGTCTTGTGTCGCATGTTGCGTCCCCCCTCTCCGGGGGCGATCCGGCCAGCGGCAACGGCACGAGCCATGGCTTCCGTCGGCGTTGCTGCACGTCGGTGGCCCCCAAGAACCGTAGGATTGTGGCCGCTCCGAAATGCAATCGAAACCCAATCTCTATCGCGTCTGATGTCATATTAATCCGCTGCGGCGCGTTGTCAAGGGCCGCCAGACGCGCATGCGCGCCAGCGTGGGAGGGGGGCGGCGACGGTCCCGCCGCCGCCCCTGCCCCGATTCCACGAACTTCCGGTCGTGACGGGTACAGCGCGAACCCCAGCATCCACATGGCCACGTTGCCGAGGCTCATCCCACCGTCACGCCGCGATGCCCGAAGCCGAAACTGATTAGTGCGGCTTCATCTGTCCTGGCGCCGTCGCCTTGCCCTTTGCATGCGGCTTGGACCCTGCGATCGCCGCGGTGCCGTCGCCCGCCGACGTGAACTGGATCAGGTAATCGACGAGTTGATCGGTCCTCGGGGAGCCGAAACCGGTCGTGGCATCCCAGCCCGGCCCGGCGTTGAAGCCCGTCACGCCAAGGGCCGAGTTGTTGCCGCTCGTCACGTCGAAGAAGGCTGTCGAGTAGTGGCTCTTGGCCTGGCCGATGTGATAGAGCGCCTTGTTGATGAAGCCAAGACCGTATCCGGCCTTCTGGTCGGCGATCGCGGCGATGGCCGCCCACTGCGGCGAGCCGGCGCTGGTGCCGCCGAACTGATACATGCCTACCCCTATGCCGGGAATGTCGAGGTACGTCAGCACACCGTGGTAAACGGCGGCGTTGTACGAGACGTCGGGCACTCCCCGCTGCTTGCCGCCGTGGATCGTTCCCTGCTGGTACGACGGCTCGTCGTACACGAGGCTGAACCCGCCTCCGGTCGCGGCGCTGCCGCCGAACTCGTTCCATGCAATCTCGCCCTGGTACGCTCCGGCAGCCGGGTTCGCAGCCGGATCGCACCCAAGGACCGTGAGGCAATAACCGGCCGCGTGCAGTTCGGTGCCACCCACCGCGGTGACGAGTGGGTCGGCGGCAGGCGACGAGACCGCTTTGACGTACGCTGTGCCGTCGCAATTGAACTGTGCGGCGCCGTCATCGCCCGACGAGGCGAAGATCGTGATGCCCTTCATCGTGGCGTCGGCGAACACCTGGTGTTGCTGCGCCAGCAGGACGGGGTCCATGCAGCTCTCGTTCTCGCCGAAGCTCTGGGAGATGACGTCGCCGAGGTCGTGATCCACGGCGTACTGCGTGGCGCTCAGGATGTCGGTGTCGTAGTCCGACGCTGCGAGGACGAGCGTGATGTTGGCGCCAGGGGCGATCGCGTGCGCCCACAGGACGTCGAGGGAGATCTCCTCGGCCCACCCCTTCATGTCGTCATTCGTGCTGTCAAACGACGTCAGACCGTCGGGCGCAACCTGCGTGAACGTACCGAGGCTGGGGTCGGACGGGCCACCGAGCCCGTTCAGGCTGGGCAGACCGTAAAAGTTGTTGTAGTAGTTCAACTGCTCGATGATGTTCGGGGACTGGAAGGCGTCGATGATCACGATGGTCTTCCCGGCGCCGTCAAACCCGTTGTTGACGAGCGTGTCGATGTTGTAGGCGTGTCGCATCTGATACGGGTCGTAACAGGTGACCGGGGAGAGGCCGACCTGGCAGGTGAAGAGGCTATAGCTCGGACCGGCGGCGGTAGCGGTCAGGACTGCCCTCGGGCCGACCTTGACGAACGGCGACACGTGGGAGCCAACAGTGGCTGCGCTGCTGGGCGCCTGCACGAGGCCGATCATTAAGGCCACTGCGAAAGCGGACAAAACGTTGCGAGTTCTCACGCGAATCCCCCTTTCTGGGTTGAGATGGTTGGCAAATTCTTCGTCCGATCGACACCTGGATGACCTAGTCGAAAAGTCGGGCCCGGATCGCACACCTCCTTCAGACCGTCGGCGCTACCTCCGACCCCCAGGGGTCCAGGGGTGTGACCTTCCGCCTTATTCTGATCCTGAGACGCATTCTTCCAGGAGGATACACCCAGCCGAGGCAGAGTCAAGACGTTCGGAGGCCACGCCGCCCGCGATCAGTGGGGTGGCGTGGGGGAGGCAGGTCTCGGGTTCGGCGGAGGTGGTAGACCGAAGCTCGCGCAGTATCTCCTCGGTCTTAGCTCAGCAAGACCTGGAGATACCTGTTCTCGTCGTCCATCTCCACCCGCGGCGGGCGGTGTCGTACGGCAGCAAATTCATCTCGAAGTTGAAGGGGTCGGCGGTTGTGAAGAGCACCGGCCGCTGCGGTTTGTCCTCGGTTCTGAGCAGTAAGTCCATGGCTCGCTGCAGCCCCTCGTCGTGGCACCCGGGGATGAGACGGTTTCGAGGTCGGGAGTGCGTTTCTCCTGGAAGATGGAGCATTCGTGCGCTCTTTGGGTGTGGTCGTCAGAGAGTGGTAGGATTCAGCCCACTCGGATGATGCGCGCGTCCGGACCAAGGGTTGAAGAGCAGCCAAAGATGAGCGTACGCGTCGTTCCCTTGCGGAGACTGGGGGGGCTGGCCGCCTTGCCGGTCGTCTTCGTTGCCGCGGCCGTCATTCGGTTCGACCACATCGGGGACCGTCCCCTTGATTTTCACCCGACGCGCCAGTACCGCTCGGCACTTCTTGCCCGACGCTTCTACTTGGAGCACAACCCTTCGGTCCCAGCGTGGCGACGCGCGTTGGCCGTGCACAACGCTGATGAAACCTACGAATTCCCTGTCCTGCAGTACGTCGCTGCCCTCGGCTACAGGGCAGTTGGCGGCGAGGACCTGCGTATCCCCCGGGCGATCTCGGTACTCGCCTGGCTCGTAGGGGGGGTGTTGGTGTACGTCACGGCACGACGCTTCGCTACGAGCGATGGTGCAACGGTGGCCGCGGCCTTCTTTCTCCTCGTCCCTTTCGGGGTTGATGCCAGTCGCGCCTTTCACCCCGACGGTGTCATGGTGACTCTCCTCGTTGTGACGTATCTCGCTTTGCTCGAGTACGGCGACCGCGGGGGTGGCTGGCGCTTGCTCGGCGCTGCAGCAAGTGGCGGCCTGGCCACACTGGTGAAACCAATGGCCGTCTTCCAAGTAGTGGGCGGGTTTCTAGCCGTCTGGTACGTCCGGCGGCGTCGCCACGGGGGCGGTGGGGTACTGCAGCTCGCGACCTTCGCCATGGTGGTTCTTGCCCTAGGTGGGCTTTACTACTTGTATGAGTTGTTCAACGCCAGCACTCTCGCCGGCGTGGCACAGCAGGTGTTCCTACCCCATCTACTCCTGACGTTCACGTTCTGGAAGGGATGGCTGGCCCAGATCTGGAAAACCGTTGGATTTCTGGCACCCGTCGCCGCCATGCTCGGTTTTCTCGCGCTGGCGAAGGGCGTGGCGCGGTCCATGCTCGGAGGCCTCGCCATGGGCTACGTGGCTTTTGGACTGTGCTTCTCGTACACGACATTCACCCACGACTACTACCACCTGCAGCTCATTCCCCTGGTCGCCATCGCTTTGGCGCCCCTGGTGGATCGCTGCGCCGGGCAATTGCGTGCCGCTCGACTCATAGTCGCGGCTCCAACAGGTGTGGTCCTTGGTGTGGTCTTGGTTGCGGCGGTCCTGGATATCTCCACCCTTTCCTACTACAGGCAGCGCGGCGCGAGTTTTGCCTCGGAAGTTGCCACCTACCGGGACGTGGGTCGTTTGGTCGGTCACGGTTCGAAGAACGTTCTGCTCGCCAACTACTACGCCTATCCGCTGCGCTACTACGGCGAACTCGGTGGGACATACTGGCCCCTCTCGTTTGACGCCCGATTCTCGCGGCTGGCAGGTTTGCCGCAGGAGAGTGCCCAGGACCGGCTTGCCCCATCCGCGCCAGACAGGTGCACGGTACTTCGTCGCCACCGACCTGCCAGAATTGTACAAACAACCTGACCTGGTGCGTCTGCTGGCAACCACCTTCGCCGTGCGCGCCTCAACTGACCGGTACGTGATTTACGACCTTGAGACGCCTCGTCGTGTTCCGCCACCGCAGCAGCCGTGATGGCCCACTCGGTGCGCTTCAGGGCCTCGCGATAACCGCAAGAGTGCTACCTCTTAGGGTCAAAAGTGTACAAAATCCCGCAACACCACGACGTCAGCCTGACGCTAGACACATTCGTAGATCCCCGGGGTGGCCGGTCTCGAGCTGAGTGAGCGCTCGAGTCTACATCTCGTCCCCTTCGGCGCCTGGCCCGAAGACGACTGACCGCCGGCGAGCGCAACGTCCACCCAGAAGAATTTTCTGGCTCTTGGGTCAACTTCGAGAGGACTACTGAGAGGACTACCATGAACGGTAGTATGGCACCAAGGGATGTCGCCCACGGAGGGTGTCATGAGGACCATCGTCATGGTTTGCACAGCGATCCTCGCGGTCGGCTGCACCTGTAATGGCGGGCCCGGGGGTCCCAAGGCAAACGCTCCGGAGGACGAGGCTCAAATCGCCACGGCGCTCGCCGGCCGGATCGCCGGCACGCCGCAGGAATGCGTCAACCGGAGCGAGTTGGGCGGCGGCAAGTCTTTTGGCAGGGGCACGATCGTCTTCGGCGCCCGCACCGATGACGTGGTCTATGTGAACCGACCGCCGGCCCCCTGCCCCGAGCTTGGCGCCTTCCGCGCGCTCAGAGTCCGGGCTACGACGACGCAACTCTGCCGCGGCGACGTCGTCACCGTGTTCGATCCGGTCAGTGGCATCGATTACGGCAGCTGCGGGCTCGGCAGCTTTACACCCTATCGTCGCGCCCGTTAGCGAGGTGCTGGCGGGACGTCGGCGCAACACCCCCCAGTTGCGTGACCGGCCGCTCCTCCTTGTCGAGCCATCCTCACTGCGCACCCGACGGCACGAGCGAAACACTTGGAACATCGGTCGCTGTCGCGACGATGTGTGCTGTCAGACTGAATTGTTTGCCATCTTGACGGAGATGTTAGGATTCCGCCGGTTTGGGTGCGCCACGTGTCCACCCCCCAGGGCACGAGCATCACACCGAGTCCGACGGGGGTCACTTCATGGACGTCATGAGGATCAAAGTCGTCTTGACGCGTGCGGTAGTGCTCACCGGCGTCGCCTTGGTCGCCTTGGTCGCCTTGGTCGCCGTGGCCGGGCCCGCACGTGCAGCCACGTCCCCAGCGTCGCGGACCGGCAACACGGTCCGGGAGCAGGACTTGGGATCGTTCCCTCGGGTGTCGCCTTCCGAGCACTGGCTGGGCCGCATCGAGATCCCGCGCGTTGGCGTCTCGGCGCCGATCCTGGAGGGCGTGGACGACTGCACGATCCGCCGGGCCGTGGGGCATTTCCCCGAGAGTCCGCTGCCGTCCGAAACCGGCAATGTGGCGCTTGCGGCGCATCGCACGACGCTCTTCTACGGCCTGCGCCACATCCGAATCGGCGACAAGATCACCCTCACCACGCCGAAGGGCGCGTTCCGCTACGCGGTCGAGCGCACGTGGGTGGTGGACCCCACGGACGTGTCGGTGCTCGACCCCTCGACCGCCAGGCTTCTCACGCTGGTCACCTGCTACCCGTTCGACTACGAGGGCTCCGCGCCGAAACGGTTCATCGTGCGCGCCCACGCGATCCCTGTCGCGCCGCCCGTCGCCGAGGTGGGCGCGGCGTCGAGTCCGAGCGGGAGCGTATCTTCGAGCCGCCCTACCACCCAGCAGGGCATGCCGGGGGCCGGGAAGGCGGCGGGGCGCAATTCGAAGTCACGCTGACCGAAACCCGCGGCGCCGGCATCCCGGGCGCGGCCGTCACCGCAGGTGCGGGTAGAACTCGATCTCGGTGCGCTCGCCGGCGAGCTGTTTCGCGACGAACACGATCTGGCCGGTGTGGTACGCCATGTGCTCGACCGCGTGGAGCAGGACGGCGGCGCCGGTGCGCGTCATGCCCTGGATGGTGTGGACCCGGGCGAGGTCGTCATCGGAGAGGCCGGTGGCCACAGCCTGGCACGCGGTCACGATCTCGCGCAGGCGAGCCACGAGCGTCGCGGCGTCCCCGCCATCCGCGGCGGCGAACTCCTCGCGGCGGCGGCGCTCGAACACGGCGCCCCCGAGACCTGCGAGCACCCACTGCGAAAGGTTCCCCGACAGATGGAGGAGGAGGTTCCCGACGCTGTTGCACCGTGCGTTCGGGCGCCACCAGACCTCGGCGTGGGTGAGCAAGCCGACGCAGTGCTCGATCTTGCGCAGGTATTCGGAGAGGAGGCGCTCCTCCTCGCTGACGAGTCCAGGGTAGGTTCCGCTCATGTCTTGAATCCTACCCGCGTTCCACACGCAAGGAGGTCCCCGGGCCGGCCAATGGGGTCCGCCGGAGGCCAGGCATGGTTCAGCACGTGCCGGCGGCGTTGAGGCTTTGCGGCGCGGGCGGCGGCCCCGCGTGGTCCCCCGCAGACTCCGGTGCGCCGACCGATGTCGCATCGGACGACGGGCCGCGGGCGGCGAGGAACTCTCCGGGCAGGTCAGACTTGCCTGGGGGCAGTTCCGAGTCGGCTGTCTGCAGGCGTGGCGGGGAACCCGATCCGGCGGATCAGATCCTGGAAACCGGGGTGAGCACGGAGGCCGTCCCACCTCGGTTCGACCGCCGCCTCCGTCAGCCAGACGTCGCGATCCTCGAACGCCTTCTCCAACCACCGCATCGCCTGGCCGGTGTCGCCGAGGCCGAGGCAAACCGTGGCGAGATGCGTTGCCGGGACGTAGCCGGCGGCGTCGCGGCGCTCGAGCTCGGAAAGGACGTCCACGGCCGCGTCGCGGCGGCCGGTGGCGCCGTGGCAGAAGCCGATCAAGGCGAGGGCTTCGCTGTGCCCGCCCGAAAAGCGCCGTGCGCTCTCGGCCGCTGCCAGGGCCTCCGCGTAGCGGGCCTGGTGCAGGTAGAGCTTGGCGGCGGACACGAAGGCGACCCAGAAGTTCGGGTCGAGCTCATGCGCCGTGCGGATCAACGGCTCCACTTCGTCGTAGCGCCGAGCCTCCAACCTGAAATCGGAGGAGAGCGCAATGATCAGCGGGGCGCGCGGGTCGAGCCGCCGGGCGATGTCGATCTCGGCGATCGCCTCGTCATGGCGGCGGATGTTCGTCAACAGCCGGCCGAGGACCTGGTGCGCCCTCGCATCACTGGGGTTGTACGCGATCGCCCGGCGAGCGTGGCCCTCCGCGCCGGCCCAATCCCAGTTGTACCAGTGACGCAAACCGGTCATCGCGGTCTGGGCCTCGGCGCAGTCGGGGTCGAGTTCCAACGCCCGTTTCGCTGCGTGTTCGGCTTGAGGGAACGCCTGCCGTGGCTCGGCGCCGCCGGCGATCGGCAAGACCACGTACGTCTGGGCGAGTCCGGCGTACGCAACGGCCATGGTCGGATCGATCTCGGTCGCCTGGCGAAAATGCTCGAGTGCGCGCTCGAGGTCCGGTCGGGTCACCCTCCACAGGTGGAAGCGTCCCTGGAGGTATGCGTCATACGCGGCCTGGTTCACCAGCCGCGCGCTCGCTGGATGCGGGGCGCCTGCGGGCGCGAGCTTGACCTGAACCTGTTCGGCGATCGCACGCCCGATGTCGTCCTGGACGGCCAGGACGTCGCTCAACTGGCGGTCGTACTGCTGGGCCCAGACGTGTGTCTGGTCGCTGGCGCGGATGAGCTGGACGCTGATCCGCACGCGGTCGGCGTGACGTCGCACGCTCCCCTCGACCGCGAACTCGACGCCCAACTCCCGGCCGATCTCGGTGATGCTCTTCCGCGTGCCCTTGTAGCTCATCGCCGACGTCCGGGCGATGACGCCGAGTCGGTCCGACGCCACTCTTCCGAGGTCCGCGATCGTCTCCTCGGTGAGTCCGGCGCTGAAGTACTCTTGCTCTGGGTCCTGGCTGAGGTTCTCGAACGGGAGAACGACGAGCATCACCCGCTTGACGGAGGGCTCGACGGCGTCGCGCGTGCGGGACGGTGAGGAAGGCCTCGACCAGGCGGCGAGGTTGAAGGCGAGGTCGTGCATCGACTGGAAGCGCTGCGCGGGGTCCTTCTCCAAACAGTGCCGGACGATTTGCTCGATTGCCGGCGGGACGTCGCGGCCAGGCTCCGACAGCTCCGCCGGGTCTTCCTTGAGGATCGCCGCGATCACGCTGGCCTGGCTCAGGCCGGAAAACGGACGCCGCCCCGAGATCATCTCGTACAGCAGGCAGCCGAACGCGAAGATGTCGCTGCGCGCGTCAGCCTCCCCGCCTTCGAGCTGCTCCGGCGCCATGTACTGCAGCGTTCCGAGGATCTCCCCCCGCTCCGTCAGCGGGCCGGATGCCGTTTCCTGCCCGGCCGGGTCCAGGATGCCGTGGCTCGCCGCGTGCAGCTTCGCCAGGCCGAAGTCGAGGAGCTTCGGCCCGCTCCTGGTGAGCATGACGTTGCTGGGCTTGAGGTCGCGGTGCACGATCCCGTGGTCGTGGGCCGCCGCCAGCGCCACAGCGATCTGCCGCCCCAACTCGAGGGCCTGCCCGAGCGGCAGGGGTCCACGGGCGAGCCTTGCCGCCAGGGTCTCCCCTTCCACGCACTCCATGACCAGGTAATGCGTCCCCTCGTGCTCGCCGATGTCGTGGAGCGTGCAGATCGAAGGGTGCGAGAGCGCCGAGATCGCCTGCGCCTCGCGCTCGAAGCGCTCCCGCATGACGGAGTCCTCGGCGTGTCGGCCGAGCAATACCTTGATCGCGACGAACCGGCCCAACCGCGTATCCTTTGCCTTGTACACCTCGCCCATCCCGCCGGCGCCGAGCGGCGAGAGGATCTCGTACGGGCCGAGTCGGGTTCCGGGGGTCAGCGGCATCGATGTCGTCTCAGCTTTAAGGAAACGCCGGTCCGCTGGCCTGACATTCCCCACCGCCCTGTCGTGAAGGTGGTCCCTCGAGCCGACAGGCCCCGGGGCTCAGAAGAACAGCCAGCGCTTCTTGAAGCGGAGGGGCTTGTCGGCGGTCCCGAGCTGCGAGGAGTGCCCCGCATAGTCCGTCGCCACGACGTACAGTTCGACCGTCTTGTTGTCGTGGAACGCCGGCGTGACCTCGACCGTGTACTCGTCGCCGTCGGCGTGCTGCACGGGCAGTTCCTGGTAGGCCGGGGCGCCATCCTGGCGAGCCATGACCGTGACGCTCTTCACCCGGTAGTCGTCGGTGACGATCACCGAGAGACTGAACGGCTTACCCTTGGAATAGCTCGTCCTCAAGCCGGGCTTCAAGCGGACGACGGGCGGCGCCGTGTCGAGTTGGGCGAGGAGCTTTTCGAGACGCTGGCGGGCCGCGGTGAAGCGCTCCCGCCAGCCGGCGTTCGGAACGACCTGTGTCAGCGCGTCCAACCCCTTCTCCGGCCGGCGCTCCTTCTCCGCGGCATCGGCGGCCGCGAGCGCGGCGGCGAAACGTGCCTCCGCTTCCCGGGCGGAGTGGATGCCGGACAGACGGGCCCCGAGGCCGGTCCGGCCCGGCCAGGCTCGCTGCAGGGCCTGCAGCTTCGCCAACGCCGCATCGGCATGGCCCCGGCGGACGAGGGCGTCAGCCTGGGTCTCGAGCGCAACGGCCGCGGTTTCCCGCGCCTGCTGCGCCTGGCGGCTGGCAGGGAGGAGCGCGACGAGAGCGGAGGCCTGCTGGACGGCCGCCACCCAATCCTTTGCCTTGATCGCCTTCACGAGCGCCGCGTCGGCCTCGACGCTGCGCTGGGCAAGATCGAGAAGTTGGGTGCCCATGGGAGAGGTTGCGACGGCGGCACGCTCGGACTCGGGCAGGTTGGCAAGGAGGGCGCGAAGTCTCTCCACATTTCCGGCGGCGATCGCGGTCTCGAAATCGGCCTGGGACGGCGCGGCTTTGACGGAGTCCGCAGCCTGAGGCGTCGTCGGCGCGGCTGGCCCCTCCGCCGGCGGCGCCTGAGCCGCGGACGGCGTGGCGGCGGGCTGCAGGATCCCTCTGCCGAGGAGGACGGCCGCGGCGATGACGGCCACGGCACCCCCCGCGGCGAGCAGGAACCAGACTGCCTGCTTCTTGGCCCGTGGTTTTGGAGTTGCCGTCGGCTTCGCATCCGCCGCGGGAGCGGATGTGGCCGGTCCCCGTTCACCGCCCGCGGCGTCGGCGGCCACGACGGGGGGCGCGGGGAGATCGTCCGACAGGATCAACGTCGGATTCGTTTCGGCCGGAGCGGCCGCCCCAGGGGTTGCTTCGGCGCCCAGTATCGTGTCCGTGCCCGCGGAGCCGTTCGGCGGGGCGAGCACGGTCGGGGCGGTGGAGTGGGGAGGCGCAGCGTCGGCCAGGGAGATCGGTTGCGGTGTGGCCACCAGCCCGAACTGAGCGGCGATATGCCGTTGCGTGCTGCCCGGCATCGGCTTGGAGATCCTCGTGCTCGGCTCTGAGGAGTCGTACTCCTGGAGGATTCTGGTGAACTCGTCCGGGTCGAGTGGAAACCGAGCCTGCACCGCGACCAGCGCCTCATCGAGCGCTTCGGCGGAGGCCCAACGGTCTTCGGGCTTCTTGGCGATCGCCTTGAGGACGATCTCCCGCAGGTCGTCGGGGACGCGCCCGTCGGGGTCGGCGACCGCGAACTCGAGCGGCGGCTTGACGAGGTGGCCGGCGATCAACTCTTGCGGGCTGGTGCCCGGGAACGGGCGGTTGCCGGTGAACAACTCGTAGAGCACCACGCCGAACGAGTAGATGTCGCTGCGCTGGTCCACCTTGTCGGGCGATGCGCCGAACTGCTCGGGCGCTGCGTACAAGAGCTTCCCGAGGAACGTCCCGCTCACCGTGAGAGCGGTGGTGCTGGTGATCACCTTGGCGATGCCGAGGTCGATGAGCTTGACCATGGGTCGGCCGAACTCGTCCCACGCCACCATGATGTTGTCCGGCGAGATGTCCCGGTGGACGATGCCCTTTCGGTGGAGGAAGCCAAGGCCCGTCAATGTCTGGCGGGCCAGGTCGAGCGAGAGTCTCAGGGACGGGGCGCCCACCCGCTCGAGCATCTCCTGCAGCGAGATGCCCTCGACGTACTCCATGACGATGAAGCCGCGGCCCGCCTCGTCGAACGCGAAGTCGTACATCTGCGCGATATGCGGGTGGCGCAGCTTGACCGCCATCTGGGCCTCGCGCAGGAACCGGGCGCGCAGGCCCTCGTTGGTCTCGTGCTGCGGCCGCATGACCTTGATGACGCGGATCTCGTCGAGCAGGCGGTGGCGCACCTTGTAGATGGTGCCCATGCCGCCCTCGTGCAGCTTCTCCAAGAGCTCGTACTTGCCATCGAGGTAATCGTACTTTTCCATACTGCCCTCAACCAAACGCGATCGGAACTCGTTCCAAATGACAGTTACCAATGTAGCATGGCGGGCAGCGGCCCGAAGGCCTTTGCATCTTGGGCGACCCGCAGTCGTGCCGCGGGCCAGGCCTCGGTCGCGCCCCGGGGTTTCTGAGCGATACTATCGCGGTCACGGTCCGCGCGCCGATGGCTCAATGGATAGAGCATCTGACTTCGGATCAGACGGTTGGGGGTTCGAATCCCTCTCGGCGCGCCAGTCTAAACATATATGATCTAGGTATTTAGATCGCTAATCTCATTGCGGTCAAGTTCGTCAAATGGGTCCTGGCAACAACACGGAAACACCCCGGCAAGGTCTCGACCCCTTGCTGTTCTGTACGACCTCGCCGTGGCCCGTCTTGATAGGTATCCAGTGGCCGATCGTACGCGAGAGGGGTGTAGACGCGGAACGCGCCCCGCCTGGTGCGGGGGAACTTCCCAATCACTCCTCGAACGCGGCGCGGATCTCGCGAGCGAGCGCCCCCTTTTCGAACGGCTTCTGCAGGAACCTGACGGTACTCTCACCGGTCCCCCTTCGAGCAATCTCGTCTTTTGCGTACCCCGACATCGAGAACACCTTCATCGACGGCCACCGGTCCTGTAGCTCGTCTAACAGTTGCATCCCGCTGATGCCGGGCAGCACCGTCCGCCGGGGAGAACGGTGTACGGCCAGGGTGGGACTCTACGCCGCCGGCCCCATGTCTCGTTTCCAAATGCTACGCAGTGCACCGAGCGCGATCGGCAGGGCCCCGGCCAGGAGGAAGATCAGGTCCGCACCGATTCGCAGCCATTCGAGCTTGTGGTAGGGACCGCCCATGAGGAACGTCAGGCGGCGCGCATGCCAATACCCGTTGGCGACGGAATCCCAGAGCTGAATCACACCGGCAGGGAACAGGTCCAAGAGGATCATGAGGGCAAGGCCGATGTTGACGCCCCAGAAGCCCACTCTGATGAACTTTTCCGTCCCCCTCCAGACCCTGTCGGACTGCATGGCCCTCAGGCAGAAGACAAGGACCGCAAGAGCGAGCATCCCGAACACCCCAAACATCGCGGCGTGGGCGTGGTTGGCGGTGAGCGTCGTCCCGATCTCGAAGTAGGAGACGATGGGCAGGTTGATCAGGAACCCGAAGACTCCTGCGCCGACGAAGTTCCACACGCCCACGGCCATGAGGAAATAGATGGCCCACTTCTGGCCTGCGGCGAGACCCTTGCCGCACTCGGGACACTCCTTCTTCCTCAGCCTGATGAAGTCCCAGGCGTCCAGAGTGAGGAGCGTAAGGGGGACGACTTCCAGGGCGGAGAAGCATGCGGCCAGACCCATGTTCAGGGTGCCCTGGCCGGTGAAGTACCAGTGGTGTCCGGTACCGATGATGCCGCCGCTCAGATAGAGAATCGCGTCGAGGTACACGAGACGCGTGGCCGTCTTGGTAGTGACCAGACCCAATTGGTGGAACATGACCGCCACGAGCACGGTGGCAAACAACTCGAAGAAACCCTCGACCCAGAGGTGGATGATCCAAAACCTCCAGTTGTCGATTACGGCGAAGTTCGTGTGAGGACCGTAGAAGAGAGCGGGCACGTAGAAGACGGGGATCGCCACCGCCGCATACAGGAACAGCGAGGCGAACTCCCCTTTGTCAGGGGATTTCATCGCCGGCCTGAGCGCCCGGAACATCAGGAAGAGCCAGAAGAGCAGCCCCGCGGCCAGCAGGAGCTGCCAGAAGCGCCCGAGGTCCAGGTACTCGGAACCCTGGTGCCCGAACCAGAACCAGAGCTTCCCCAGGGCGTCCCTGATCCCCAGGAACTCGCCCAGCAGGCTGCCGAGGACGACGACGACCAGGGCGCCGAGAAGCGCAAGCACCCCGGCCTTCTGACCGTTGGGCTCGCGGCCTCCGACCCACGGGGCAAGGAAGAGTCCGCCCCCAACCCACGCGGTTGCGATCCAGAAGATGGCGAGCTGGAGGTGCCACGTGCGCGCGATGGTGTAGGGCAGGATTTGGGTGAGATCGATGCCGAAGAACCCTCCGGGTTCGACGCGGTAGTGGGCCAGGGCGCCGCCGAGGGCCGATTGCAGCAGGAACAGCAGGGCCACGACGGCGAAGAACCAACCGGTGGCCCACTGGCTGGGCGTGAGAACGAGGGGTTGCAACGAGGCATCGTGAACGTGGGTCGCTCCCTCCTCGCCCTTCCACCCGAGGTAGTCGAACTTGCCGAAGATGAAAAGAATGAGCCCGAGGCCACCGAGCAGCGTGATGAGGCTCATGGCGCTCCAGACGAACGCCTCGACCGAGGGCTTGTTGCCCGCCATCGGGTCGTACGGCCAGTTGTTGGTGTAGGAGTAGTCCTTGCCGGGGCGGTTGGTGACCGTGGCCCACGACGCCCACGCGAAGTACGCGCTCAGGGCCTGCAGCTCGTCCGGGTTCTTGATGTAGTTCGCCGGCAGGCCGGGCGCGGCGCCCTTCTTGGTGAAGTATTCGCTCCATTCGGGAGTCTGGGTGCGGTAGGCGGCCACCTCGCCAGGCGTGAGCCGCAGCGTTCCCGAGGATGCGTCGTACCGGTTCTCCTTCAGCGTCCGCCGCGTCTCGGAGGAGACCGCGCCCTGCTCGTCCGCCGTGAGCTGACTGAATGGCCTGGCGTACTTCTCTGTCGCAATGGTGTCCCGGGTGATCTCGCTCAGCCTGTGCAGGTACTCCGCGCTGTAGTCGGGGCCCAGGTAGGCGCCGTGGCCCCAAAGGGTCCCGTGTTCCATGAGGCCGTACTTCAGGAAGACCTCCTGGCCCTTGCGGATCTCGTCTCCCGAGAAGACCACGCGCCCTGATGCGTCCACAGCCTTCACGGGGATGGGCGGTGCGTTGTTGTACGTCAGGACGGTCACAAAGGAGAGAACCGAGAAACCGGCGATCATGACGAGGATCGCGGTGTGCCTCCACCATGGAGAAAGGGGCGTACCACTATGCGGCGTTTCAGCCATCTCGGCCTCCCTTTGATCTTCCTGGCGCACGAGTAGCACCCGAGCGTTGCACGGTCAATTGTCGCGTGGTCCGGCTGACACCGTCAGAATCCACCGCTCTGAAAAGGTCTCTAAAAGTTGTAAAGAAGGCCGACAGCAGCTCAGGCACCAGGATGTTCGGTCGGATTGCCGTGGGTGGCATGGCTTCCCCCGACCAACGTACCGCCGGCCGCGACCGCCGCAAGGCCTCGGCGCTGCCGGTCTCCGCCGGTTCCTCTCGCCCACCCAGAGCCATCGTCGGCTCAGGCCCCGGCCAGCTCGTGCGCCAACTGGTGGTAGCGCTCGTGCACCCCGGGGCCGATCTCCTCCTCCTCGACCTTGTCGAAGAGGCCCGCCAACTGCGTCTGCTCCTCTGCCGGCAGCGCCCGCTCTGCCATCGGGAACAACACATTGTCCTCCTTGAAGATGTGGCCGCGCAGCAGCTCGACGTAGCCGAGCAGCGCGTCCGCGAGAGCCGTCGCGGCCCGGCGGTCGCCGGCGCGCGCCCCGGGTAGCGCCTCGGCGATCGCGCGGACCGCCACACGCCCCTGCTCGTGTTCGAAGAGCATCACGGCAACGGGGCCGGAATCCGTGGAGAAGCCCTTCGTCGCGAGGGCCGGGAACAGGTGCCGCTCTTCCTTGGCGTGGTGGCAGCGGTCGACGAAGTTCTTGAAGAAGTCGACCATCTGGTCGATCCTGTCGGCGGGCACCTCAGCGCCGGCCCGGATGGCGAGCGCCTCGCGCTCCGCGCCCTGCAGCACCATCAGAACGATCTTGTGCTCGTGCTTCAATGTCTCTGTCGGGGTCATGTGCATCTCCTTTCATTCCAGGGGCCGGTTGCCCTTGGCCGCGCGCCCAACCTCGTCGAGCAGCCAGGAGAGGTCGAGCCCGTAGGCTGACGCGACCTCGCCCAGCGTATCGAATGGAGCCATGGTGCACCCCGGGCAGGCGAGCCGCCGTTGGCGGAACACCTCGAAGGCCTGCGGCCACCGCCGCAGCACGTCGGCCACCGTCCAGTGTTGGTTGAGAAGCTCGGGCATCTCCGACCCTCCGTGTCGTACGGTACGGCGAGGTGGGAGGCCGGTCTTTGCGCTGGAGCAAAGAGGCGCAGGGCAGCAAAGCCGACTCACGACGGTGCCGCTCCCTCCCCGACTCGATGGGGGTGGTTCTATGGACTGTGTGGGTCCTGGGCACGTTCCGCAGCGGACGGCGAAGGGGGGAGATCCTCGGCGATCGACACCAGAGCGTGGGGCTTCGTGATCGTGACCCGCCCGCGGGCGCTCTCCACGAACCCTCGCGCCTCCCAGTCCGAGAGGATGCGGCTCACGGTGAACAGCGTCGTCCCTGTCATCTCGGCGAGATCCTGACGGGAGAGGGGCAAGTCGATGAGCACGCCATGTCCGACCTTCTTTCCGGCCTGGCGAACGAGACGAAGAAGGGCACGGGCGACTCTCTGGGCGACCCTCTCGGTGGCAAGCTCCCGGAATCGCTCCTGGACCTCGCGCAGACGCTCCGAGACCAGCCTGAGCAGGTTCGTGGCGAGCACCGCATGGCCCTCGATCAACACCTCGAGGGCCGACCCTGTCCACGTGAGTACGCGCGTGGCCTTTGTGGCGAGCGCCGTGGCGGGGTAGGTGCCATCGACGAACACGGCAAGCGCCGCCGCGACCTCTCCTGGGCCCACGAATCGCAGGATCACCTCGTTGCCATCGTGGCCGACCTGGGTCAACTTGAGGCGCCCCGCGACGACCACGCAGAAGGAGTCGGCCGGCTCGCCCTCGCGGAACGCCGCCTCGCCCGCTGCGATTCGCCGTTCGTGCGCGATCGCGAGCACGTCCGCCAACGCCTTCTCACCCAGCCCGGAGAACACCTGCGACCCGGCGAGGACCTCGAGCAGAACCACACGATCGTGGTGCACCTTCAGCATGGTGTCACACTTCCTCGCAACCGATGCCTAGCGACTGACCCGAGGGCCGAGAGTGGTCCAGCGGCGCCGCTCAGAGCACCGGCGGCGGGAAGAGCCAGTAGGGCTCAAGGTCGCCCAGCGAGGCAGGATCGAGGAAGCACACCGCCGACGTCATCTCGGTCCCGGTCGGGCGCGGACTCTCGCCGGGCGCGAGCGGCCGCCACCTCGGGTCGCGCTGGCATCCCTTGGAGGCTGCCTGCGCCACGGCTGCGCGGGCGCGACGTTGCGCCTGGCGGAGCGACAGCCCGTGGTTTTCACCCTCGGCCGAGTCCGGGTGGGCGAGCTGGAGCGGATCGTTGCACCAGCCGCACAGCGGGCAGACGAGGTGCCAGCCGGGGCTGCCCCCGAGGGCCGTGAACCCGCACGCCGGGCAGGTGCCGCGTCGATCTCCAGCATTCATCCGTTGAGGTCAACACGAGAGCGCGGCGTTTTGTTCACGGGCAGAGTCCTCTATGATAATGGTGGCACGACGGTCATTTGCCAAATCGACTCACCGGGTTTCGGAGGTGGTGTGATGCGCCAAGCGTCAGGGTGGTCCTCCCGCGTCCCCAACATCCTCCTCATCGTCGTGGCCGTGCTTGTCGCCACTGCGAGCCAAGCCAGCCCGGTGTTCTTCCCCAAGCTCTCCGACGAGAGCGCGGCCTGCAACGAGTGTCATCGGCAGCAGACGCCGGCGATCGTCGACCAGTGGGGCGATTCCAAGCACTTCCGCGGTAACGTCGGCTGCTTCGAGTGCCACGGCGCCAAGCCGGGTACGGCGGGCGCCTTCGAGCACAACGGCTACACGATCCACACGATCGTGACCCCGGCCGAGTGCGCCCGCTGCCACGAGCGCGAGGCCGCCGAGTTCCAGGCGAGCCGGCACGCCAAGGCCGCCGAGATCCTGGGCTCGCTCGACAACACGCTCGCCGAGGTCGTGGAAGGGAACACTGCCTTCCACGGCGGGTCGGCGCTGCTGGTGAACGGCTGCCAGCAGTGCCACGGATCGGCGGTCAAGGTCGACAAGGACGGTCGGCCCACCCCGGACACCTGGCCCAACACCGGGATCGGGCGCATCAACCTCGACGGCTCGCGCGGCTCGTGCTCGGCATGCCATCAGCGCCACACCTTCTCCGCGGCGCAGGCGCGCGTCCCCGACACCTGCGGCAAGTGCCACCTCGGGCCGGACCACCCGCAAAAGGAGATCTACGCCGAGTCCAAACACGGGATCTCGTACGCGGCCAACGCGGCCAAGATCAACATCGACCGTCCCAAGTGGGTCGTCGGGGAGGACTACAGCGGCGGCCCCACCTGCGCCACCTGTCACATGAGCGCCACCCCCGATCAGGGCGTGACCCACAACGTAGGCGATCGCATCTCGTGGAACAACCGCCCGGAGATCTCGATCCGCGCCGACCTCGCCGACACGCGGCTCGGCCTCGCCAACCCGATCCCATGGGCCAAGCGCCGGGCCGCGATGAAGGACGTGTGCGCCGCGTGTCATGCGCCGGCGTTCGCCGACAACTTCTACACGCAGTACGACGGCCTGGTCGACCTCTACAACGAGAAGTTCGGCAAACCCGGCAAGGCGATCTTCGACGCGCTCAAGCAGGGCGGTCTCGCCGGCGACACGCCGTTCGCTCAAGAAATCGACTGGACGTGGTTCGAGATCTGGCACCACGAGGGCCGGCGGGCGCGCCACGGCGCCTCGATGCAGGGGCCGGACTACACGCACTGGCACGGCCTCTATGAGGTCGCGAAGGCGTTCTACAGCGAGTTCATCCCCGAGGCGCAGGGGCTCGTGGCGAAGGGGGTGGCGGCTGGCGGCGCCAAGGCCGTGGCGGCGCACAGGGTGGGGGCGCTCATCGACGCCACCCTTGCGAGCAACAACCACCGCTGGTTCCTCGGCCGGATGACGCCGGAGGAGATGGCGGCGCGGGCGAAGCAGCGCGAGGAGTTCGACAAGCGCTACCTCACCCAGCCGGTGACGAAGCCGCAACCCTGATCGGCACGACGATCTTCGTGGGTAGGTCGCATGGCGGTGGTGTCGCAGTCTGAGGCGACCTGCCGCGATCTGCGGGACGAGTTCCTATGTGAGTCCTCCCATCGATGACCCGCCCCGGAAGACTGGACCAGAGGTAGTTTGAAAATCGGGACCTCGGAAGGTCTGCCGTCCCGGATCGACCGTCGACCGGCAGGCCGGTACGCATTTGATGCGATTCACCTGACCGTCAGGTCCTGGCGCAGAGGGTTCGACGACATCAGCGTCTCGAGAGCGTGTCCTCTCGGATCAGACGGTCGGGGGTTCGAGTCCCTCTCGGCGCGCCACCCCCGGACTCGCGGCGACAGCGCATGGGATAATGCCCGGCCCGCGTCGGTTGGCGTCGGCGGCGACAGAACCGTTCGGGCGCGGCGCTCGGCCGGCGTGGACCTCGAGCCGCCCGGGCTGCGGAGGTGAAATTTGGCGAGCAGGATCTGGGCGGCGGCGGTGGTGGTGAGCGTGCTGGTCCCCTGGGCGGCGTCCGCCGCCGACGAGGTCGACCCGTTCCTCTGGCTCGAGGACGTGCAGGGGGCGCGGGCCCTCGCCTGGGTCAAGGAGCAGAACGCCCGCACCACCAAGGTGCTGGAGGCGGTGCCGGAGTTCGCGCCCACGGAGGCGAAGACGCTGGCGATCCTCGACTCCGACGAGAAGATCCCTTCCCCGGAGCTGCTCGGCGCCGCGGTGTACAACTTCTGGCGCGACGGCGAGCATCAGCACGGGCTCTGGCGGCGCACGACGCTGGAGTCGTACCGGACGCCGTCGCCGGCGTGGGAGACGGTGCTGGACGTGGACGCCCTCGCCAAGGCCGACGGCGTGGACTGGGTGTTCCACGGAGCCCAGTGCCTGGCGCCCGAGTACCGGCGGTGCATGATCACGCTCTCGCGCGGCGGCTCGGACGCCGCCGTCGTGCGCGAGTTCGACACCGTCGCCAAGCAGTTCGTGACGAACGGATTTGCGCTGCCGGAGGCAAAGTCGCGGGTGGCGTGGCACGACCTCGACACGCTCTGGGTCGGCACCGACTTCGGCCCGGGGTCGCTGACGTCGTCGGGGTACCCGCGCATCGTCAAGCTGTGGACGCGCGGCACGCCGCTCGCCGAGGCGCGGACCGTGTTCGAGGGCCAGCAGGACGACGTCGCGGTGGGCGGGACCACGGAGATCCTCTCCGACGGCCGCTACGACGTGGTCACGCGCACGCCGGCGTTCTTCCGCGGGCAAACGTTCCTCCTGCTCGGCGGGCGGCTGGTCAAGCTCGATCTGCCCGAGGACGCCGAGCTGCAATCGTTCTTCCGCGACCGCGTGGTGTTCTCGCTGCGCTCCGACTGGACGGTCGGCGGCGCGACCTATCGCGCCGGCTCGCTGCTGGCGATCCCGCTCGACGAGCTGCTGCGCGGCGGCCGCCGGTTCGAGGTGCTGTTCGAGCCGAGCGAGCGGGTGTCGCTCGCCGGCGTCACGCGCACGGCCGACCGCCTGCTCGTGTTCGTCCTCGACCACGTGCACAGCCGGGCCCGGTCGTTCGTGCTGGTTCACGGCGCGTGGACACAGGCGGAGTTGACCATGCCGGGGATCGGCACCGCCAGCCCGGTTTCGACGAGCGACGAGAAGGACACCTTCTTCTGCTCCTATCAGGACTTCCTGACGCCACCCTCGCTCTGGCTCGGCGACGGCGCCGCGCCGCTCGCGAAGGTGAAGGCGATGCCGGCGTTCTTCGACGCGTCCGGTATCGGCGTCGAGCAGCTCGAAGCCGTTTCCAAGGACGGCACCAAGATCCCGTATTTCCTCGTCACCCCGCGGGGGTTCAAGGCGGACGGCGCCGCCCCGACGCTGCTCTACGGCTACGGCGGGTTCGAGGTGGCCGAGCTGCCGAAGTACAGCGGGGTGATTGGCTCGGCATGGCTCGACCGCGGCGGCGTGTACGTCCTCGCGAACATCCGCGGCGGCGGCGAGTTCGGCCCCGCGTGGCACAACGCCGCCGTGAAGGCCAACCACATGCGCAACTTCGAGGACTTCGCCGCGGTCGCCGAGGACCTCATCGCGCGCAAGATCACCTCGCCGCGCCACCTCGGCATCATGGGCGGCTCGCAGGGCGGCCTGCTCGTCTCCGGCACGTTCGCATTGCGGCCCGAGCTCTTCCACGCGGTCGTCGCGCAGGTCCCGCTCGCCGACATGCGGCGCTTCAACCACCTGCTCGCCGGCGCCAGCTGGATGGCGGAGTACGGCGACCCGGACAAGCCCGAGGACTGGGCGTACATCAAGACGTGGTCGCCGTACCAGCTGTTGCGCAAGGACGCCAACTACCCGACGCCGTTCTTCTGGACCAACACGCGCGACGACCGCGTCCACCCGGCGCACGCGCGCAAGATGGCCGCCAGGCTCGAAGCGCTCGGCCACCCGGTCTACTACTTCGAGAACACCGAGGGCGGCCACGGCACCGGCGCGCTCAACAAGCAAACCGCGTACGTCACCGGCCTGGAGTACGCGTACCTGTGGAAGATGCTGCGCTAGCGACGCCTCGCTGACGAACCGCTGCGACCTCACCGCCATCGCGGCACCCGGCAGCCGGCCGCGGCGTCGGGGACGCGCTCAGGCGAGCGACCAGGGCTCAGAGCCCGAGCGGGGCCTTGAGCACGACGCCGCGGCCCGAGCGGCCGTCGATGCGGACATCGAGAGGCAGTTCGAGCCGAACGTGCCTCAGAAAACGTGTCTCGGCTTCGGCGGGACAGTGGGAGAGCCAGTCGAAATCGACCCGCCCATGGCCGCTCCTGGCGTGCACGGTGAGGTATCCGATCCCGAACGACGTGATGTTGTGAAAGAAGTGAGTGCCCTCCGACGGCGTCAACTGAACGTCGGCGAGCTCGGTTTCGATGATCACGCGGGCGCCGGCGATCTGGTCCCACTCGACGGGGACCCCCAACCAGCGGTCGGACGTCCCCCACCGCCCCGGCCCGATCAGGAGGTACGGTCTGCCGCCCTCGGCGAGCGTCCGGTTGATCTGTTCCACCTCGCCGGCCACCGCCACGGTCTGCGCCCGGTCGAACGCCTCGGGCCGGACGTACACGACGTCACGGATGGTCTGCACCCGGCCCTGGCCGAGCGCCTGCTCGGAGAAGCAGAGGACGCCTTCTGCAGAGTTGGCTCGCAGCACCTCATCGAGGTCTTCGCTGCCGACCTCCACCACGAGCGGCCGGAGCTGAAGCACGGCGAACTCGCCAGGCTTGCCGCCCGACGGAAGGTTGACGGCGAACTCCACCTCCACCGGACAGTTCATCGCCCGCTCCCCGCGCGCCAACAGTCCGGTCAGGATCCGGGAGAGGGGGAAGATCCCGGATTTGAGGATGGGTGCGAATGTCACCAGACGGATCCCCGGCCGTGAGACGCCGTCGTACACCGCATCGTTGTCCGGCGAGTACACCGAACCGACATGGTGGAGAGTGCCGTCGCGCTCGGCGGTTTCGAGCGAGAGCCGAACGAGGGCGTCGGCGTGGCCGGGCTCGCCGAGCGTCGACGAATGCTCGAGGTCGAGCCCGTAGAACTCCCGCTGCGCACTCTCGAGCATCCCTTCGGTCGAGGAGAACTGGGGCACGTTACGCGGCGACCCGGGCGAGAAGCGCACGGCTTTGCCCCCTTCCACGACCGTCCGGCCGAACCCGAGGGCGACCGCGGCGAGGCCATCCTCCGTCTTCAGACCGAGAACGGGGTAGTAGTTGCGGGAGCACGCAACTCCCGCGAACGACGGATAGAAGCAACGCCCGTGCGGCCGCCCGACCACCTCCTGGACGACGACCGCCATCTTCTCCTCCTCCGGCCGGTGCGGTGTGTTGGCGACGTACGCCTTGGCGTTCCTGGAAAACGTGGAGGCGTAGACGAGTTTCACTGCGGCCGCAAGGTCGGCGAGACGAGCCTGCGCGTCGGGATCGGCGTTCGCGAGCATGAAGGTCCGGTAGATGCCGGCGAACGGTTGATCGTAGGAGTCCTCGAGAAGGCTCGAGGAACGGACCGCAAGGGGGCCGCGCGCCCCCTCGACGATCGCGAGCAACGAGGCGTCGAGCGTGGCCGGGAGCGGCGCCCGCAGGAACCCATCCTCGACGGCTTCATCCTGGGCGTCGGAGAGCGCGAGCCCCCAGAGATCGCCTTGCGCCATGAACTCGTCGAAGACGTCGGTGCCGATCACGGCGGCAGGGGGCACGAACGTGCGCACGCCGTCATCCCCTGTCGGCTCACGCGCCAGCAGCGCGTTGATGAAACCCAGTCCCCGACCCTTGCCACCCATCGACCCGGTGCCGATCCGCACGAAGCCGGAAAGCCCCTCGAACTCCCGCGGAGTGAAGTCGGCAACGACGCCGCGCCGTGCCTCGGATTGGAGCCCGGCGAAGGCGTCGATGAGGTACGTTCGCAGCTCCTCGGCGTCCTTGAAGTCCGACACCTTCCGGGGCCGGATGCGTTCGGCGAGGGCGAACTCGGTGCGCGCCATGCACCAGTTGGAGAAGTGGTTCCTCGAGGCGTGGTAGCGCAGCGTTTCGCCCGGCACGCTGCGCAGCGTCTTCGCCATGCCGGCGAGGTCGGGAACCCTCGCCACTTCGGCACCGGTCGTCGGGTCGAGGAATACGAAATCGCCGAAGCCGAGGCTCGACTGGATGAACCGGTGCAGCTCGTCGAGCAGCCATGGGGAGTGCTTGTGCAGGAACGCAGCACCGAGGGCGTGGGCGCGGTCGGCGAGCGACTCGTCGGTCGACTGCACCAGCGCCGGCATGTCGGGGTCCAGGGCCTTGACCCGCCGCACGAACTCCAGGCCTGCCTCCGGGTCGCTCTCGCCCTCCCTGGGGAAGCGGGCATCGGTGATGATGCCGAGGGTCGTCGTCCGGAACTCCTCGAACAACTCCCACCCCTCCTCGAACGTCCCGGCGAGCAGGATCTTGGTGCGTGCCTTCATCCGCCGCAGGCGTTGCCGGGCGTTGACCCCGTCCGCCATCAGCGCCTGCGTCTGCTTGGTCAGCTCGGAGTACAGCATGGGGAGGTATGCCGAGTAGAATCGGACCGAGTTCTCGATCAGGATGATCGTTCGCACGCCGGCGAGCGCCGTGTCGCGCTTCGCATTGCGGCGGTCCTCGATGAGCTTGATGATCGCCAGGACCAACGCCACGTCCCCGCGCCACACGAACACCTGGTCGAGCAGGGGCGGCCGGTTGATCTCCTTGACCCGGTTGGCCTCGAAGTGGTTGTCGGCGAGCATCACCACCGGCAGGTCAGGGCGCAGCTCCTTGACGGCCCGGGCGAAGGCCCGGGCGTCCATTCCCCCGACGCGGGGCATCATGATCACCAGGTCGAACGGCCGCTCGTGCAGCGCCGCCAGGGCCTCCTTGGCCGTCTCGACCTGCGTGATGCGCGGCGACGTCGCGAGGTTCAGTTCGTAGAACTCGGCGTCGAGGCTCTCCGAGAGCTGGCCGTCCTCCTCGAGGATGTACGAGTCGTACAGGGAGGAGACAAGCAGCACCTCGCGCACGCGATACCCCATGAGGTCGCGGAGCATCGCGTGGGTCGGGTCGTACTCCGAGAGGGCGTCCGGCTTGTCCCAGGCGTTCATGGTCTCGACTCCCAGAACGATTATCGTCGCAAACGGCCCCGCATTCAGGGTCGCCGGCCAGGGTTGGGGCCGGGCGCGGATTGGGGAGCGGGGTCAGGAGGAGTGGGCCGGGCTCGCGCTGGGGCGTTCTTCGAGCGGCATGGTCGGCCTCCGACCCGGGTTGCTTCCAGGGCACCGACCATTGCGAACGGCTGCGGATCGCAAGGCCGGATTCCGACTGAACGGCAGGTCGTTCGACTCGATGCGGCCGGCTAGGCCTGCGCGTCGCCGTTGCCCCGCCGGAGGGCGATGACGAGGTAGTAGACGGAGACAGCGAGTGACAGCCCGAGGAAGAACCCGGCGACGAAGTCGATCACCCGGCCCTGGTGGCGGCCGATCAAGGTCGAAGCGCCCAGGCTGAGGATCGCGACGGCGAGAAGCCATGTTCGATCGCGGCCGGGGCCGCCGAGAGCGCGCACCTTCCACCTCCTACCGAGAGTACGCACGACCGCGGCGCAGGTTCTTCGATACACGTCGGTACCAGGTACCTCATTGTTTCATTTTTGGCGTGACGGCCCGTGGAGGCCGGGCGGGGTTCGACTCGTTGGCGGCAAGGACCGCCGAAGCGTAGATTGACAGTGAGCCGAAGGCCGTCTTTCGAGCCCCGACTCGGAGGCGGATATGCGAGCACGACTGCTGGCGGCGGTTCTGGTGAGCGGGGTGGTTGCGTGGGCGGGGCCGGCGTGGGGTCAAAGCCGGGGGGGCGGCCACGTCGGCGGCGGCCGGTCATTCGGCGGCCACGCCGGCGGAGGCGGCCACCAGGGCATTGCGGGCCACATCGGGTCGGCAGGTCGTATCGGTGGCGGTGGCCACGGGGGAGGCGTCTACCGTGGTGGTGGCGGCGTCTACCGTGGTGGTGGCGGCGCCTACCGTGGTGGTGGCGGGACCTACCGTGGTGGTGGCGGGATCTACCGTGGTGGTGGCGGCGTCTACCGTGGTGGTCACTCCAGGGGTGGTTTCCGTGGGTGGGGCGGGCAATCCGGCTGGCGCGGATATTACCCGTGGGGCTCCTACCTGAGCTTCCCGTTCTGGTGGGGCGGGGTGTACGGCTGGGAATCACCCTACTGGGCGGGGTGGCCGTACGGGTACTACCCCAACGGGTACTACCCCTATGACGGCTATGACGGCACGGATTTCAACTCCGTTCCCTCGTACGGCGTGCAGGGGTCGTTCGGCTCCGGGTACGAGACGGCGCCGGCCGCGGGTCCCACGCGGGTCGACCTCCAGGTGTCGCCGGGGGGCGCGGTGGTCGTTCTCAACGGGGTGGTCATCGGATCCGTGGACGAGTTCCAAGGCGGCGGCGGGCTCGACCTCGAGGCCGGCCGGTACACCCTCGAGTTCCGCGCCCCGGGATACCGCAGCAAAGTGTTGAACCTCGCCATTGGGGACCAGGCCAAGACCCTGATCAGTCTCGAGCTCCAACGTGACCCCGCGGGCGTCGCTGTGCCGCCCGCTCCACCTTCGCCGGGGCTGCCGTACGGGAGGACGTTCACCGCCGATTTCGGACCCGCCACGGCCCAGCCGCACGCAGGCCCGACCTCCCCGGTGCGACGCGAACTCCTCCCCCGCAACGATGCCGACTCGACCCGAACGGCACCGGCCGCGGCGCGGGACATGGCCGCGCTGAGGCTGCACGTGGTCCCGCCGAACGCCGCCGTGTACCTCGACGGCGTCCTCCTGGGGACGGGGGACGAGTTCGCCCGTCTCCAACGGGGGATCGCGGTCACGCCGGGTCCGCACCGGATCGACGTCGTGGCGCCGGGCCTTGCCGGGAAGACGCTTCAGTTCGACGCCGCAGCCGGCAAGGAACAGGAGCTCTCAGTCACCCTCGAGTGACGCAGACCGTGACGTTCCAGTAGGACGGCCGACCGCGAGGCTGCAGAGAACGAGCGGTCGCGCCGCGCCGCCGGGTTGCGGCGCCGCCGCCCTGCGCAACCTTCCCCACGTTGAGACGTAGAATCGGCCGCTCACGAAAGGAGTGAACCGATGAAGGCGAAGGGGTTGTGGACCGTGGCGCTCGCCGTCGCCGCCCTGGTGGCGATCCCCGTCGTGGCGACGGCGCAGATGGTGACGCTGCCGCCGGACGGCAAGAACCAGAAGGCGTCGGTGTCGCAGTGGATCGGCCTCGTCGAGGTCAACGTGACGTACAACTCGCCCAAGGTCACCGCCCCCGACGGCACCGACCGGACAGGCAAGATCTGGGGCCAGTTGGTGCCGTACGGGATGGCGAACCTTGGTTTCGGGACGTGCGGCGACCAGTGCCCGTGGCGCGCCGGCGCCAACGAGAACACCGTGTTCCGGGTCTCCCACGACGTCAAGGTCGAGGGGCAGCCGCTGCCGGCCGGCGCCTACGGCCTGCACATGATCCCGGGCCGGGAGGAGTGGACGATCGTTTTCTCGAAGAACTCGACCTCGTGGGGGAGCTTCTTCTACAACCAGGCCGAGGACGCGCTGCGGGTCACCGTCAAGCCCAAGAAGTGCGAGTACAACCACTGGTTGACCTATGAGTTCACCGAGCGGCAGCCGGACCGGGCCACGGTGGCGCTGAAGTGGGAGTACCTCGAGGTCCCCTGGACGATCACCGTGGACGACGCCACCGAGCTCTACGTCGAGAACCTGCGCCGGCAGCTGCGCAACGCGCCCGGGTTCAACTGGCAGGGGTGGCAGCAGGCCGCGAACTTCTGTCTGACCAGCAAGACCAACCTGAAGGAGGCGCTCGGCTGGGCGCAGAACGCCGTCACGCTGCCGTACATCGGCCAGGAGAACTTCTTCACGCTGCGCACCCTTGCCGACCTGCAGGCCGCCAACGGCATGACCGCCGAGGCCGAGAAGACCTGGCGGCAGGCGATCGACCACCCGACCGCAACCATCATGGACCTGCACCAGTACGGCCGCCAGCTCCAGGCCCGGGGGGAGAACGAGAAGGCCCTCGCGGTGTTCGAGCTGAACGCCAAGCGGCACCCCAACGCCTGGCCGGTCAACGTCGGCCTGGCGCGCGGCTACGGCGGGGTCGGCCGCACTGCGGAAGCGCTCAAGTACGCGAAGCTCGCGGTGGCGCAGGCGCCCGACGAGGCGAACCGGAAGAACCTGGAGAAGATGGTCGGAGAGCTGGAGGCGGCCGCCAAGGCGAAGAAGTGAGATCGGGCTGGGCAGGTATTCGCCGGGCGGGCGACGGCGCCCGCCCGGCGAGGCAGCGGGGGGCGAGCCCCGCCCTGTCGCGCCGGTGAGGTGGGGCGCAACCCGAAGGCCACGCGTCGCCAGAGAAAAGGCCGGGAGACCCGAGTCAGGCGCCGGGGTCGTCAGCCGACGGGCCGTAGATCGAAGGGACCTTGCCGCCCATCGGCGGATGTAGGTGGAGAGCTGGGTGTGGTGGTGGACGGCGTCGAGGAGCAGCACCCACATCATCCCGGCGAGCCGCCCAACGACCGCGCTACGAACAGCTTCACCCTACCTTTGACCGTCGCGATCAAGCTTTCGGGTGAGCAAAGGCCCGTATCTATCCCGCAGCGATCGGTCCCGGTCGTCGAGAGCCAGGCGGGTGTGTATACTCAACCATGGACCAAGATAACTGTTTGCCCGCACGGGAATGACCATCACCGACTCTTCTCCTCTGCTCCCTCTCTTGATTGCAATCGTTGGTCTTGCCGTGGGATGTGCGACCCTGCCGAAGGTTTCCGAAACGATTGACGGAGTTCCGGCCGGCCGGAGACCTCGTCAACTGGTCTCCGCCAGAGGACTGCTTTCCCCCGAAACCAGCCGGGCGATCCTGGAACGGCTCAAGCGATCGGTCGAGCCGACGGACGTCCTGGATCGCCAAACGGCCGTCATGGAGTCCGTCAGCCAAAGTCCCCTGACCAAGGGAAACCGGGTCACGTTGCTCGCTGACGGACCGGCGACGTACGCCGCCATGTCCAAGGCCATCCAGGGGGCTCGCGTCAACATCAACCTCGAGAGCTATATCTTTGAAGATGACGAAACGGGCCGCAGATTCGCTGACCTGCTGCTGAAGAAGCAAGCTGCCGGCGTCCAGGTGAATCTGATCTATGACAGTGTTGGCAGCTCCAACACAACCGCTCAGTTCTTTCAGCACCTGCGCGACGCCGGGATCCAGGTCGTCGAGTTCAATCAAACCAACCCGCTCAAGACCCATGGCAAGTGGGGGCTGATTCATCGGGATCACCGCAAGATCCTGATCACCGACGGCAAACTCGCAATTGTCGGCGGCGTCAACATCAGCCGCGTCTACTCGAGTGGTCCCTCGAGAGGAAAGAAGGCGGACGTCAAGCCCGCGCTGCCCTGGCGCGATACCGACGTCCAGATCGAAGGCCCTGGCGTGGCCGAGTTCCAGAAGCTCTTTCTCGACACATGGCGGAAACAGAAAGGTCCAGAGCTCGCAATACCGAGCTACTTTCCCACGCTCCAGGACGAAGGCAACGCCCTCGTGCGGGCGGTCGGCAGCACGCCCGGAGAGACGAACCGGCTCACCTTCGTCGCGTACGTTTCCGCCATCACCTTTGCGGAACATTCGGTTCATCTGACGAACGCGTATTTCATCCCCGATGGCCAGTTCATGAAGGCGTTCACCGATGCCGCCCGGCGCGGCGTCGACGTGAAGCTGATCGTGCCATCGACGACCGACTCCCGACTCGCGCTGAATGCACAGCGGTACAACTATTCGCCGCTCCTGAAAGCCGGGGTGAAGGTGTACGAGCGCGGCAAGGTGCTGCTGCACGCGAAGACGGCGGTGATCGACGGCGTGTGGTCGACGGTCGGTTCGACCAACATGGACTACTGGAGTTTTGTCAGCAACGACGAGGTGAATGCGGTCATTCTGAGCCGTGAGGTCGCCGTTGAGATGGAGAGGATGTTCGCCAAGGATCTTGCGGATTCCGAAGAGGTTCAATGGAACACGTGGAAGCGAAGGCCCATGGCGGACAGGATCAGAGAATGGGTTGCCCACCTGTTTCTCCGATGGTTGTAGGAAGTGAGCGAAGACTCTAAGCCGAGCGTCCCTGGTGAAACCGCGAGATCGCCACGGCCCCGTCGCTGCGCTCGGGGGCCTCGCGATGACAGTGAAAGCGCCGCGTTGTGGTCACCCGCGGGTGGGTTTGGGACGGCGCGAAACCGACCGCGGGCGGGACAAGTCCCGCCCCTACATTGATGCGAAGCGCTCCCCCTCAATGGGATTTCAGAGGCGGGGCAGACCTCCGGGGGCCCGCTGCGGGGAACTGCCGCTGCGTCGGGAAAACGACGGACCGCGGTCAGGCGCCGGGGTCGTCGGCCGAGGGGCCGTAGATCGAAGGGACCTTGCCGCCCATCGGACGGATGTAGGTGGAGAGCTGGCCGCGGTGGTGGACGGCGTCGAAGAGCAGCCCCCACATCATCTCGCCGAGCGGCGCCTTCCACGCGACGTGGCCGTCCATCACGTACTCCGCCTCGCGCGCCCACGCCGCGTCGTCGATCCGCGCGACACGCTCGAGCACCTGGGCCTGCGCCTTGTCGAGCGCGACCGCGGCCGCTGCGACATCGCCGTCCGCCTTCGGCTCGCTCCAGTCGGCCCGATGCGTGTCGAGCAGCGTCACCGCGCCCATCGCCTCCCCAGCCAGCGTCCACGCCAACTCGGCGGCCGATCGCGACCTGGGGTGGGGCCGGTAGTCGGCGCGCTCCGCCGGCAGTGCCCTGAGCACCTTGACGAACGTCGGCGCCTCGGCCTTCAGCCGCGCCGCGAAGAACTCCTTGTTGGTCATGTCGGCCTCCCGTTTCCAGTCCGACTCGGGCAACGGGACCGCGCAGAAGCGGAATTCCCTGGTGAGAACGGGTGCCCGCGCGGCGCGGGGAGGCCGCAGGCCCGGAGGCCGCGTCTCATGTCAGGAATCCGGGGGGCGCCCTGTCTCACCGGCGCTTGTCTTTGCCGCCGCCCGTGGGGTACCCTCCGTCCGTCCTTGGGGGGGCAAGCCGTCCAAACGGTTGCTCAGGTGAGGAGTTGCGGCGTGGGATATCACTGCGTGGTCTGCGTCAAGCAGGTGCCCGACACCAAAGGGATCACCGGCGAGGCGATGAAGGACGACGGCACGGTCAACCGCGCCGCGCTGCCGGCGATCTTCAACCCCGAGGACCTGAACGCGCTCGAGATGGCGCTCGCCATCCGCGACGGCCACGGCGGCACGGTGACGGTCGTCACCATGGGTCTGCCCAAAGCGTCGGACGTGCTTCGCGAGTCGCTGTTCCGCGGCGCCGACCGGGCGGTCCTCGTCACCGACCGGCGCGCGGCCGGCTCCGATACCTTGGCGACCAGCTACATCCTGGCGTGCGCCATCCGCCGCCTCGAAGCCGACATCGTGCTCTGCGGCCGCCAGGCGATCGACGGCGACACGGCCCAGGTCGGTCCCCAGCTCGCCGAGAAGCTCTCGTTCACGCTCGTCACATACCTCGAGCAGCTCCTCGACCTGCGCGGCCGCACCCTGCGGGCCAGGCGCAACCTGGGGAACGGCTGGGAGATCGTGGAGACGGAACTGCCGGTGCTCGCCACCGTCCTCGACACCGCCAACACGCCGCGCCCGCCCGCGGCGAGGCGCGTGATGAAGTTCAAGAAGGCGCGCTGCCGCAGCGAGGTCGAGCAGGCCGTCGGGCGCGAGTTGGCCGCCGCGGGCGACGAGGAGAAGGCTGCCGAGGCGGCCAGACGGCGGGGCGCGCTGGCCGAGCGCGGCCTGCTGCTCGAACAGTGGAACCTGGACGACATCGGCGCCGACCTCGCCTGGTGTGGGTTCAAGGGCAGCCCCACCAAGGTGCACCGGGTCCAGTCGATCGTGCTGGCCGGCGGCGCCTACCGCGAGTACCCGCCCACCGACCCGGGCGTGGCGCAGCTCGTCCGCGAACTCATCGAGGACCACACCATTGGCTAGGCGGCCGGCAAGGGGCGGGCGATGATCGAGGTCAACCGGCAGGGCGAGGTCTGGGTCGTCGCGGAACAGGAGGGCGGCGCGCTCGCCGAGGTGTCGCTCGAGCTGCTCGGCAAGGGCCGCGAGCTGGCGGATACCCTCGGCGTGCCGCTCGCCGCGGTGCTCTTGACCGCCGCGGACGGCGAGACGACGGCGACCCGGCTCGGCCAGTACGGAGCGGACCGGGTCTACCTCGTCGAGCACGACCTCTTGCGCCACTATCAGGCGGCGACGTACGCCCGCGCCCTGTGTGAGCTCGCGACGGCGCGGTCGCCACAGATCGTCCTGTTCGGCGCCACCGCACTGGGGCGCGACCTCGCGCCGACGGTGGCGAGCGCGCTGAAGTGCGGACTAACCGCCGACTGCACCGACCTGCAGATTGGGGACCACACCCCCCCGGGAAGCAAGGAGCTGCAGAAGAAACTGCTCCTGCAGATCCGCCCGGCGTTCGGGGGCAGCATCATCGCGACGATCGTGAACTACGACCGCTGGCCGCAGATGGCGACCGTCCGCGAGGGCGTGATGGTGATGCCGCAGCCGGACGGGCGCCGGCGGGCCGAGATCGTGCGCCACGCGGCCGCCTTCGACGGCTTCCGGCCGCCGCTCGCGGTCCTGGAGTCGGAGCGCCGGCCGAAGAAGGTCAACCTGAAGGCGGCCCGCGTCATCGTCGCCGGCGGCGCCGGTGTCGGGGACAAGGCGAGCTTCCGCCTCATCTGGGAACTGGCGAACTGCCTCGGCGGCGCGGTCGGGGCCAGCCGGGCGGCGATCGACCTCGGCTTCGTGGACAAGGACCACCAGGTCGGGCAGACCGGCACCACGGTCCGTCCCGCCCTGTACATCGCCTGCGGCATCTCCGGCGCCGTCCAGCACCGCGCCGGCATGGAGGAATCCGCCAAGATCCTCGCGATCAACATCGACCCCTCCGCCCCGATCTTCGCCGTCGCGCACTACGGCATCGTGGGCGACCTCAGGGTCGTGATCCCGAAGCTCATCCGTGCCGTCCGCAGCGGGGCGAAGATCGAGGACCTCGGCGAGCCTCTCGCGCCGCCGGCCGCCGAGGCCGGCGAGGCGCTGGGCTAGAGGGGCGACGATGGCCAACTTCTTCCTCGACAACACCGACGTCCGGTTCCTCTTCGAGCACATGGACCTGCGCGGGCTCGCGGAGCTCGCCGAGGAGGGGTTCCGCTTCCACGCCGAGTTCGACTTCGCGCCCGAGGACGCCGAGGACGCGCTCGACAACTACCGCCGCATCCTGACCTCTCTGGGCGAGCTCGCCGCCGACGTGATCGCGCCCACGGCCGCCGAGACCGACCGCATCGGCAACGTCCTCCACGACGACGGCAGCGTGAGCTACGCCCCGGGCATCGCCGAGGCGATGCTGCGCCTGAGCCAGGCCGACCTGATGGGGTTCATCCTCCCGTACCGTTTCGGCGGCCTCAACGCCCCGCTGCTCGCCTACACGATGGCCACCGAGATCGTCAGCCGCGCCGACGCCTCGCTGATGAACCTCTTCGGCCTGCAGGGGATCGCCGATACGATCAACGCCTTTGCCAGCGAGGAGATCAAGGCGGCCGTGCTGCCGGACATGGCGGCCGGGCGGAAGAACGGCGCGATGGTGCTCACGGAGCCCGACGCCGGCAGCGACCTGCAGGCGATCAAGGTGCGCGCCTTCCAGGACGCGGCGGGCGACTGGTTCGTCCAGGGCGTCAAGCGCTTCATCACCAACGGCTGCGGCGAGGTCCTGCTCGTCCTCGCCCGCAGCGAAGCGGGGATCGCCGACGCCCGCGGCCTGTCGCTGTTCCTTGTCGAGCGCGGGCCGCGCGTGCGGGTCCGCCGCCTCGAGGACAAGCTCGGCATCCACGGCAGCCCGACCTGCGAACTCTTCTTCGACGACGCCCCGGCGAAGCTCGTCGGAGCGCGCCAGCGCGGCCTCGTCACCTACGTCATGAGCCTGATGAACGGCGCCCGCATCGGCATCGCCGCCCAGGCGCTCGGCATCGGCGAGGCCGCGTACCGAGTGGCGCGCGAGTACGCCGCCAAGCGCAAGCAGTTCGGCGCCGCGATCGACACGATCCCCGCCGTCCGCGAGCTCCTCGTCGACATGAGCGTGGACCTGCAGGCGGCGCGCGCCTTGACCTACCACGCCGCCTTTTCCGTCGACCTGGAAAGCGGCACGGCTCGCCGGCTCGAAGGCGAGGCCGGGGACGAGGCGATGGCCCTGCAGCAGGAGTTGCGCCGGCTCAAGCGCGTCAACGCGATGCTCACGCCGATGAGCAAGTACGTCGCCTCCGAGATGTCGATGCGGGTGGCCAACAGCGCCATCGCCGTCCTCGGCGGCAGCGGTTACATGAAGGATTACGCCGTCGAGCGCCACCTGCGCGACAGCCGCATCACCACGATCTACGAGGGCACGAGCCAGCTCCAGGTCGTCGCCGCGATGGGCGGCGTCGCCGCGGGCAGCGCGCGCGCCCTGGTGGAGGGCCTCCTCGACCGGGGGTGGCCCGCGGCCGTGCAACCGCTCGCCGCCCAGGTCCGCGCCGGCGTCGCGCTTCTCGACGAGGCGGTCGCGTTCGCGAAGGCGCAGCCGAGCGCCGGGTACACCGCGCTGTACAGCCGCAAGATCGTGGACATGGCGTGCGCCCTCGTCGTCGCGGCGCTGTTCTGCGGCCAGGCGGCCGCGAACGAGCGCAAGGTCGCCGTCGCCGGGCGGTGGCTGGCGGTCAAGCTCCCCGAGCTGCGCATGAACCGCGACCTCGTCTGCTCCGGCGACGAGCGCCCGATCGCCGAGTTCGAGGCCCTCACCGCCTCCTGACCCGGCTCCACGGTCGTGCCGCCCGCCATTGCAGCGGTCTCCCCCCACGTCGTTCGTCCCGCGGGTTGGGCGACGGCGAGAACCAAGACGGCCTGTTTTCGTAGGAACAGAGGTGCGAGCCACCTTTCTTGTCGCAACTTCGATCGTCGCTGCGTGCGCCGTCGGCGCGGGAAGCACGTTGGCCGCGGAATCGCTGCGTGGCCCCGAGATCCACATCACCCGCGCCGCCGGCCCGATCACGGTGGACGGGGACCTCTCCGATCCCGGCTGGCGCGGCGCGACCCGCGTCGACACCTGGATCGAGACCCGTCCCGGCGACAACGTCCCCGCCAAGGTGAAGTCGGTCGGCTACCTCACGTACGACGACCGCTACTTCTACGCGGGGTTCGAGTTCTACGACCCCGACCCGGCGAAGATCCGCGCGCCGTACGCCGACCGCGACGACATCTCCGAGGCGATCGACTACGGAGGCATCGTCCTCGACACCCGCAACGACGGCCGTACCGGAGTCCTCTTCCTCGCCACCCCGCGCGGGGTCCAGTACGACGCGGTGCAGAACGACGCCACCGGGAACGAGGACTCCTCGCCCGACTTCTACTGGGACTCCGCCGGAAGGATCACGAAGGACGGCTGGGTGCTCGAGATCCGTATCCCGTTCTCCTCGCTGCGTTACACGGGCTCCGGCCCGCAAACCTGGGGGATCATGCTCTTCCGCAACTACCCGCGGGAGTTCCGCTACCAGATCTTCTCGATGCCGCTGCCGCGCGGCGGCAACTGCTTCGTCTGCCGCGCCAACACGCTCACCGGCCTCGTGGGCCTCCCCTCCGGCGATCACCTCGTCGTCGCCCCGTACTTCTCGGCCAAGCGGGAAGCGGTCCCGCGCGGCGACCCCGGCACCCCGCTCGTCGACGGTCCGACCGACGTCACCGGCGGCGTCGACGCCAAGTGGGTTCCCAACCCCGACCAGGCCTTCGACGCGACGATCAACCCCGACTTTTCGCAGGTCGAGTCCGACGTGGCGCAGATCTCGGCGAACGAGCGCTTCGCGCTCCTGTACCCGGAGAAGCGGCCGTTCTTCCTCGAGGGCACGGAGCTGTTCTCGACGCCGATCCAGGCGGTCTACACGCGGGCGATCACCTCGCCGCGCTGGGGCGTGCGCGCGACCGGCAAGAGCGGCGACACCGCCTACACGGCGCTCGTCGCCGACGACCGCGGCGGCGGCAGCGCCATCCTCCCCGGTCCCGACTCGTCGTCGTTCGCCAACCAGGACTTCGCCTCGCGGGTGGGCGTGGTGCGCGTGCGCCGCGACATCGGCGACTCGTTCGTGAGCTTCCTCGCCACCGACCGCGAGATCTCCGGCGGAGGATCGAACCGGGTGTTCGGACCGGACTTCCAGTGGCGCCCGAACGCGACCGACACGGTCACCGGCCAGATTCTCTTCACCACGAGCCGCACACCGAACCGGCCCGACCTCGCGCCGCAATGGGACGGCCGCACGCTCTCCGGCGGGGGCGCCGATGTCTGGTGGTCGCACAGCACGCGCCACTTCGACGCCTCGGCCGAGGTCAAGGCGTTCGGCGAAGGGTTCCGCGCCGACGCCGGTTTCGTCCCTCAGGTCGGTTTCCGTGAGAGCTACGCCGAGCTCGGGTACAGCTGGCTGCCAACCGGGTTTTTCTCGCGCGTCAGGGTGTTCGCGCTCACCGACCCGATGTGGGACAACGACGGCGGACGCCTGCGCAACCTGATCGCCGGCGGGGTCAACATCGAGGGCCGCTGGAACTCGTTCGCCAAGGTCTGGGTGTACGCCGACCGCTGGCGAGTCGGCCCGCCGGGAGTTGACCCTGCCACCTTCCGCGAGATCCCGCAGACGCAGCTGCGCGTCAGCGTGCAGGCGTCGCCATCGCAGGTCCTCTCGCGGATCTCCCTCGACGCCGTCATCGGGGAGCAGATCGACTTCGCCAACGCCCGGCCCGGGCGGGGCGCCACCCTGACCCTGGCGCTCATTTCACGCACCACCGACCACCTCGCCCTCCGCCTCGACGCCTCGCGCCGCTGGATCGACGTCCACCCCGACGGCGGCGCGGAGCAGCGGTTGTTTACGGCACAGGTGGAGCGTCTGAAGGCGACCTACACCTTCACCGCGCGCAGCTACGCGCGCCTGATCGCCCAGTACATGCGGACCGACAGCAACCCCGCCCTCTACCGCGACCCGGTGGACGCTCGCAGCGGCTCGCTCACCGGCTCCGCGCTCGTGGCGTACAAGCTCAACTGGCAGACGGTGCTCTTCCTCGGCTACGGCGACGAGCGCACCCTCGACCCGGACGGCGGTTTCCAGCGCTCGGGCCGCCAGTTCTTCCTCAAAGCCTCCTACGCCCTGCAGCGATAGTGGACGGTCCCGACGAACTCGGCGGCCGCGCCGGCACGGTACGAATGCCGGGAGGAACTTGCCCAGGCCGGACGTCGTCTTCGTCCGCTCAAACGTGTTGAAGTATGGGCGCGGGCCGGCCGGGGACGCCGAGGCGCTTTCGATGGCGCCGCGGATGCTCTAATCTGAACTTGGGAGTGCATCGGCACGCAGTCCAGTGGTCAAGAGCGGAACAACCGGACTGCAATCGTTCAACCCGCGTCTCCTCGTGAGCTCTTTGGAGGAAATATGGATGGGACCCGCGCGCTGCGCGTGCTCGGCATCGACCTCGGGACGACGAACTCAACGATTGCCGAAGCGCGATCGACTTCCCTCGAGGCCGGGGCACCACGAGCCCGCTGCGTCGAGGTCGAGCAACCGACGCTGCAGGGGACGTACACGCACGTCCTCTTCCCTTCAGTCGTGGCGATCCAGGCGGGGACGGTTTGGGCCGGCGAGGGGGCGAAGCGGCTGCGCAGCCGGGCTCCGGAGCTGGGGCTCGAGCAGAACCGCAACCTGTTCTTCGAGTGCAAGAACGACATAGGGATTGCGAGGACGTACCACCGCGCGCCGGAGGGGTTCCGCTCGGCGGCGGCAATCGGGGGGAAGGTCATCGAGCGCCTGATGCAGGCGGCGCTCGCCCAGGACGCGGCCGCGCCCGACCGCGTCGTGGTGACCGTGCCCGCCTCGTTCCAGGCGGCGCAGCGGCGCGACACGCTGGAGGCGGCGCGCCTGGCGGGCCTCGAGTTGTCGGGCGGGGACCTTCTCGACGAGCCGGTGGCGGCTTTCCTCGATTACATGGCCGGGCCGGACGGGGGGTGGGGGAAGGCCCCTCCACTGCGCGCCGGCGGCGAAGGTGGGGGGGCTGGTCGGGGCGGGACGCTCGTCGTGATCGACTTCGGCGGCGGGACGTGCGACGTGGCGGTGATGCGTCTGGCGCGCGACGGCGAAGGCCCGCTGCAGGTATCCCCACTTGCGGTCTCGCGCTACCACCGGCTCGGCGGCGGCGATATCGACGCGGCGATCGTGCACGAGGTGCTGATCCCACAGCTCGCGCACGAGAACGCGCTCGGGCCGTTCGACCTCACGTTCGAGGACAAGAAGAAGGTGTTGGAGCCGTCGTTGCTGGGCCTGGCGGAGGCGCTCAAGGTCTCGTTGTGCACCGAGGTTGCGCGCCTCGAGCAGTTCGGCAAGTACGAGAGCGCGGACACCGGCGCGATCGCGGCGCAGCAACCGGTGACGGTCGAACTGCAGCTCGGCGACCGGGCGCTCAAGCTGACGCGGCCGCGCCTCTCGGCGGCGGCGTTCGAAGCGCTGCTCGCGCCGTTCCTCGACCGCGATCTGCTGTACGCGCGGGAGACCGAGTACCGTCTCACCTGCTCGCTGTTCGCGCCGCTGCAGGACGCTCTCGACCGCAGCGGCCTCGGGGCCGGCGACGTGGACTACGTCCTCATGGTCGGCGGCTCGAGCCTGATACCGCAGGTCGTGACGGCGGTGCGGCCGTTCTTTCCGAGTGCCGAGGTGCTGGCCTACCCCGACCGCGACTCGGTGCAGACCGCGGTGGCGCGCGGAGCGGCACGGCACGCGCTCGCCCTCGCCACGACCGGGCGCGGCCTGGTGCAACCGGTGGCGCACGACGCGATCTCGCTGCGGACCGAGGCGCGCCTCGTCGAGCTCGTCCCCAAAGGAGCCGAGCTTCCGTTCCCCGCCGATGGGTGGGCGCGGAAGGACGGCCTCACGGTGCCGGTCACGAGCCCGAAGCGGCCGGTGGAGATCCGGGTGGAGCTGGTCGCCGGCCAGGGTCCCGGGGAGCGGCCGCTGTTCCGCTCGCGGTGGAGCGTGCCGGGGCCGGTGAGCAAGGGCGAGGGGCTGGTGCTCGAGTACCGCTACGACGCCAACCAGGTACTCGAGCTGCGGCTGCGGCTCGCGGCCGCGGCCGGCACCGACGCCTGGGGGTGTGCGATCGAGAACCCGCTCACGAACGTCGTCAACCCGCAAGCAGCGCGCCTCAAGCTCGACACCCTCGAGGAGGCGATCCGGACCGGGGCAGTGGCCAAGGACGAGGTGCCGGGGGCGCTCGTCGAGGCTGCCGACCTGATGGTCGAACTCGGCCACCGCGAGCGCGCCTTTGCGCAGCTCAAGAAAGTGCTCGCGAGCCGCAACGCCCCTGACGGTGGGATCCTCAACCGGATGGGGATGGTCGCGGCGGAAATCGGCGACGCCGAGCGCGCGGTGAAGCTCTACCGAGAGGCGGCCACCGCCGAGCCGTCGTGGGGCGGGCCGCTGTTCAACCTGGCCCTGTTGCTGCAGCGGCGCGGTGACAACGCCGGGGCGATCGAGGCGGTCGACGACGCGCTGGAGCGCGAGAGCCTGCCTCCGTACCTGGTGCTGCGGGCGGGACTCGCGTCGACACTCGGTCGCGAGGCGGAGCGCGCGCGGGACCTCGCCACGGCGATGGAAGGGTTCGGTCCGCCGGCGCGGCTGTCCGAATGGGCGCTGGGCTGGCTGATCACGGCCGCTGGGATGGTAGGCGACGCGGCGCTGCAGGAGGTTGCGCGTGCCGAGCTGAAGCTGCGCCGGCACGGGACCGGCGGCGAAGACGTCGGCGGGGTGCTGCCCGGCCTGCGCCACCTGGAGATCGTGCGCGAATGAGGACGTGGCTCGTCGCGCGGGGCGAACTCCTGCCCGACCAACTGCGGGCGATCGGGTTGCCCCCGTCAGAGCACCGGGTGATCGCGGGGCCGCCGGGGTCGGGCAAGACGCAGGTGCTGTTGCACCGCGCCGCGTACCTGCGCGAGCGCCTTGGGAGCGAGCCGAACCGCTTCCGCATCTTCGTCTTCACCAAGTCGCTCAAGGGCTACATCGGTTCGGCGCTGCACCTCCTGGACCTGCCGCCGAACTGCGTGTGGGGGTTCGACGCCTGGTGCGTCGGCTTCTACAGGCGGCGGATCTCGCAGGTCTTGCCGAGCCAGGGGGACGAGGACGACACTCCGGACTTTGCGGGGGTTCGCGCCGCGGTCGCGGCGTGGCTGCGGCAGCACCCGCCGGACCCGAAGTTCTACGACTTCGTGATGGTGGACGAGGGGCAGGACCTCGACGGCGCGGCGTTCGAGATCCTCACCGCGGTCGCGGGCCACGTCACGGTCGGAATGGACGTCAAGCAGCAAATCTACGACGACGGCAGCGACGAGGGGGAGGTGCTGCGCGGACTCGGCGTGCGCCGCCGGAACGTGACGCTGCTCGAGGCGTTCCGCTGCTGCCCGTACGTCGCGGAGTTGGCCTCACAGTTCGTGGCCGAGCCGGAGGAGCGGGCGGCGTACCTGGCGCAGGTGCGCACGACGCAGACGGAGCGCGAGCAACCGCTCGTGCTCGTGGCACCCAGCCCCGGCGTCGAGATGGCGATGCTCGCCGAGGCGCTGCGGACACGCCTCGCGCGTTCCGAGCGCGTCGGTGTCCTGGTGCCGAAGCGCCGCGTCATGGCCGAGGTCGCCGCCGCGATGCGGGAGGCCGGTATCGCGGTCGAGACCTCCGAGCGGATGGACTTCGCGAGCGACCTGCCGAAGGTGATGCCGTACCACAGCGCCAAGGGGATCACGCTCGACTCGGTGCTGCTGCCCGGGTTGCAGACGGAGAACTTCCACCGCTACACCCCGGCGCGGATCGAGCGCCTGTTGTTCGTGGCGATCACGCGAGCGCAGGGCTGGGCCTACCTCTCGACCGTGCCCGAGGGGAAGGCTGTATTCGCGCCGCTCCGGCGCCTCATCTCCCAACCGGAGGGCCACAACTGGGCCGTGCAGGACTGGCGAAAAGTCCCCCCGGTCTACGAGGAAGCGGCGCCCGCCGCGCCGCCCGCCGCCGACGATCTCACCAGCCTGCTGTAGCGGGATAGGCGGCGATGGCGCGGACGGACCCCCACCGCGCCCCGCCTCGAGAAGGCCGGTTCGGCGAGGGGTGATTGACACGTGTACTTCCTTGAGGCACTCTTTCCTAGTACATGCACGCTTCATGTTGGGGTCTAGCCAAGTGAACCTTGGAGAAAGGGGTGGCAAAGATGGCGGCAAAGAAGGTCGTGAAGAAGGCGGCAGCGAAGAAGGTCGTGAAGAAGGCGCCGAAGAAGGCGGTCAAGAAGGCGGTCAAGAAGGTCGCCAAGAAGGTCGTCAAGAAGGCGCCGAAGAAGGCCGTCAAGAAGGTCGCCAAGAAGGTCGTGAAGAAGGCGCCGAAGAAGGCCGTCAAGAAGGTCGCCAAGAAGAAGGCGCCGAAGAAGGCCGTCAAGAAGGTCGCCAAGAAGAAGGCGCCGAAGAAGGCCGTCAAGAAGGTGAAGAAGCCCCACGTCAAGCGCGCGCCGAATCCGGCCTTCATGAAGCCGATGATGCCGAGCCCGGCGCTCGCCGCGGTCGTCGGTTCGGCTCCGCTGCCGCGCACCGAGATCACGAAGCGACTGTGGGCGTACATCAAGCTGAATAGGCTTCAGGATCCGGTGAATCGGCGGATGATCAACGCCGACGCCAACCTCCTCGTCGTCTTCGGCGGCAAGAGGCAGGTGTCGATGTTCGAGATGACGGCGCTGGTCGGCAAGCACCTGCGGTAGGTCGCCGACCCGAGCGGTCCGTCTCGTTGTGACCGGTACGAGAGGCCCGGCCCGTGAGCCGGGCTCTCTCTTTTTGCAGTCGCCCCGGACGCTTGTCGTAACCGGGGCTCGCATCGACCGACGGGCCGCTCTTCGCCTGGAAAAGGCCGGTGTTTGCGAGCAAACGCCGCTACAGAAGCAACGGAAGCACGTCAGGCGGTCACCCACCACTTTGACAGCACGAGTTGCATTGCGTCTGGGGGGTCTTCGCGCGCCGGGAGGCCGCGGCCGCCTCAGCGTCCGGCGGCGACCAGGACGAGGTTCTCGCGGCGGGCGACGACCGCACGCGCGACCAGGGGCATGACCGCGACCGCGGCGATTCCGGCGGCGATCGCCAGCGCCCCGGTGAAGACCGGCGCCAGAGAGATGCGGCCGAGGACGCGCCAGGCGACGAAGATGCAGCCGGCGGCGGGGAGGAGGGCGACCATCTGCGCCCCGAAGCTGAGGAGGGCCGCAGCCGAGTGCGGTTTGCCGGCGGCGCCGAGCTTGCCCAGGTCCACCTTCTTGGGGAAGACCGTCGAGAGCAGGGCGTTGACGGGCGCCAGCACGAAATGCGTGGCCAGACCGCCGAGGACGACCGCGAGCAGCAGCGCCGCCGAGACGCCGGGGAAGATGACGAAGAGCGGCAGGAGGGCGATCGTCACCGAGAAGGCGAACACGACGGTCGAGCCGGCGAGCTTGCCGAGGAGGAGATCGCGTTCCGCCAGCGGCTGCAGGAACTCGAGGACGAGGGCGCCGCCGTCGGCGGCAAACTGGTTGCAGGTGACCGACGCGAGGTTCGAGAGGGCGATGAGAACGGCAATCCCCGCGATCGCCGCGGGCTGCGCCAGGAACGCCGCGTTGGAGGCGCCCCGCGTGAAGGCGACGGCGAACAGCGTCGTGGTGAACAGCGGGCTGACGAGGAGCATCTTGCCGCGCACGGTGCGCAAGATCGCCCGGAGTTGCACGATCGCCGTTGCGGACACGGCTGAGGACAAGCCCGGGAGGCGCGCCGTCCGCACGCGCATCGGTGCGCCCGCGACGCGAAGGCCCGCGCTTTCCGGCGTCTCGAGCAGGCGCCGATGCAGCGCCCCGGTGGCGGCGTAGGCGAGCGCGGCGAGCAGGGCGAGGGTGCCGATGTTGAGGCCGGCCTCGCCGGCGCGGCCCGCGCCGCCGGCCACGACGCCAATGGCAAAGAGGCCGCCCGGCGTGAACCTGAGCGCCGGGGGGATCTCGAGACGTCCGGCGCCGACCCCGGGCGCGGGCCGCCGAGTGCGCGGCCGCGGCGCGGGAGTTTGGGCGGCCGCTGTGGGTGAGGCAGCATGGTGCTCGTGGGTGAAGAACTGCGGCGCCACGCCGGCGGCCGAGAGCGCCAGGAAGATGATGAGCGTGGCCATTTCACCGCGCCGGCGATCCCGCAGCAGCACCTGCATTCCGAGGGAGAAAAGCGCAGAGAGACAGGCGAGGAACGCCAGCAGGAGACCGCCGCCGAGAGCGGCCACTAGCGTCAACAACGGCCGCCTGCCGAGCAGGGTGCCGAACGGCAGCGCCAGCGCGGCCGCGGCGAAGAGCAGGAAGACCGGGTCGAGCGCGGCGCGGAACAGCTCGATGCGGTGCAGGAACGAGGCGGAGACCGGAAGCAACCGCAGGAGCTCGCCGCGTTCGACCCCGCCGTGACCGGCGAACGCGAGCGGGCGCAGGACGAACCAGAGGACCGGAGCGAGGAAGGCGATGGCGAGGGCCAATGCGACGACGTCCCGACTGGTGGGCCTGGTCGCCAGCGACCAGCCGGCGAACCCTCCGGCCGCGGCCATCAACAGGGCCCCCGGGATCAGCAAAGCCGTCGCGACAACCGGCCCGGCCGCGTCGCTCCAGCGCGAGAAACGCTCGAGCGAATCGCGCCGCCGGCCACCCCTGAGGCCGTTGACGAGCAACCGCCACTGCAGCCACACCATCGCCCTGAGGAGGCGGAGCGTCACGCCAGCCAGTCCAACGCCGGGCTCTCCGCGTCGTCGGCGCCGACGAGGTCGAGGAAGATCTCTTCGAGAGTCTTGCCGCCGGCGCCCGAGCGCAGTGCGGCCATCGAGTCTTGCGCCACGAGCTTGCCGCGGTGGATGACGCCGATGTGGTCGGCGAGGCGCTCGACGATCTCGAGGATGTGCGAGGTGAGGAAGACGGTGCCGCCGCGCGCCACGAAGTTGTGCAGCATCTCCTTGATCTGGCGTGACGCGACCGCGTCGATCCCCTCGAACGGCTCGTCGAGGAAGAGCAGCCGCGGGGCGGGGAGGACGGCGACCGCGAGCGCGAGCTTCTTGCGCATGCCGTGCGAGTAGTCGGCGACCAGCTTGTTCGCGGCCGGACTCAGGTCGAACAAGTCGAGGAGTTCGCCGGCGCGGGTCTGGATCGTCGCGCGCTCCAGGCCGTGCACCTGGCCCACGAACGACAGGGTCTCGACCGCGGTCAGCCGCTCGAACAGCGCCTGCTCCTCCGGAATCACGCCGACCTGGCGCTTGACCGCGATGGCGTCGGCGGCGGGGTCGAGGCCAAGGATGCGGATCGTCCCCCCCGACGGGCGCAACAACCCGGTGAGGCACTTGATCGTGGTGGATTTGCCGGCGCCGTTAGGACCCAGGAAACCATACAGAGTGCCGCGCGGCACCGCGAGGTCGATGCCGTCGACCGCCGTCAGTTCGCCGAACTTGCGCGTGAGGCCGTGCGTTTCGACCGCGAGATCCATGACGAGGGATTGTAGCGGAGTTCGGCCCGCGGCCATTTCGGCCCGGCGCCCGGCGTGGAGCCCCGGCAGACCAGGGGATGAGCCGCTGCAAAGGCGAGTTCGTGCGGTGGGGGCGGGTGGCAACGTTTTGGGGCGTATGGTTCTTGACGCGCGCGATGGTAGTATTCTTGGTATTCTTGACAAACGCATGGATTTTCGGAAAGGAGCCGCATGCCAAACATCGCCAAGGTCCTGAAAGACGAGATGGCCCGGATCGCACGCCGGGAAGCGAACACCATTGTCGCCCCGGCCCGCAAGCCCGCCGCGGGACTCAAGCGCACGGCCGCCGAGTTGCGGCGGAAGGTCGCGGGGCTGGAGAAGGAGGTACGGGCGCTGCGCAAGGCCGTGGCCGGCCTCCGGCCGTCGGCGCCGGCCGCCGAGGCTGTCGCGGGCAAAGCGCGGCTCACGGCCAAGGGCATGCGCAGCCTGCGGCGCAAGCTGCGCTTGTCGGGGCAGGAGTTTGCCCAACTCGTGGGGGTCACGGGGCAGGCCGTCTACGCCTGGGAGAAGGGGGACGGACCCCTGAAGGTGCGGACCAGGACCAGGGCGGCGATCGTTGCCATCCGCGGCATCGGGGCGCGGGAGGCGAAGCGGCGCCTCGCGGCCATGAACGACGCGCCAAAGCCGGCCAAGGCTCCGGCCCGGCGGAACACGAGGCAACGGAAGGGCGGAAGACGCCGCGCAGTATCCAAGGCGTAGACATCCGCGCGACGATCCTGCTCGCCGTCGCCGAGCGACGGCGGCAGCAACGTCGCCACGGGGTCACCCTGGACCACGGCGCCACAACTGGGGGCGGGTATGGCAGACATTGAATCCCTCGCATTCGTCCTGGTTGGCGGCGTCGGCGAGCGTCTTCTCCCTCTGACGAACCACCGCGCGAAGCCCGCGATCCCGATCGCCGGCACCCAGCGCGTCATCGATTACGTCATATCCAACATCTGGAACTCGAAGATGCGTAACGTGATCCTGCCCACGCAGCACCTCCCTGGGTCGCTGAACCGGCAGATCAAACTCGGCCACTCTGCGCGGTTCGGGATCAGTGCCGAGCAGTACATCGACGACTCGCCGCCGATCCCCGCCAAGGGCAACGATCTCGGCCGCTACCACGGCACGGCGAACGCGATCGCCCAGCACGCCTCGCTCATCCGCAAGGAGACGCCCGACGTGGTGTTCGTCTTCGGCGGCGACCACGTCTACATGATGGATTACCGCAACTTCGAGCGCTTCCACCTCGAGCACGACGCCGACCTGACGATCATGGCCGTGCGGTGGCCGGTCAAGGACGCGACCCGGTACGGCATCCTCGAGGTTGACCGGGAGGGGCGCGTCATCGGCTTCGAGGAGAAGCCGAAGAACCCCAAGTCGCTGCCCGCGGACCCCGAGCACTGCCTCGTCTCGATGGGAAACTACGCCTGGAAGTACGGGCCGCTGCTCGAGGAGCTCGCCACCGACGCCAAGAAGGAGCCCGTGGACGACGACCGCGACCGGCGGGAGCCCGAGCGGTACACGAGGCAGGACTTCGGGCGCAACTTGATCCCCTCGACGCTGCACAACCCGGCCCGGCGGGTCTTCGCGTGCGACTTCTCGCAGTTCCTCGTCAAGGGGGCGGCGGAGAAGGAGCGCGGCTACTGGCGGGACATCGGGACGATCGAGAGCTACTACGACACCAACATGGAGCTGCGGGCGACCGAGCCGGCGATCAACCTGTACAACACGCACTGGCCGATCTACACGCACGTCGAAAGCGGGCTGCCGGCCAAGTTCATCCACAGCAGCACTCGGGTCGTGGATTCCCTCGTCGCCAACGGTGTCATCGTCAGCGGCGCCATCGTGGAGCGGAGCATCCTCTCGATGGTCGGCAAGGTCGAGGACGGCGCTCGGGTCCTCGACTCGCTGATCCTCGGGCAGGTCGTCATCGGCGCCGGCGCGCAGATCTGGCGCGCAATCGTGGACAAGTGGGTGACGGTGCCTCCCGGCGAGACGATCGGCGTCGACCACGATAAGGATCTCGCGCGCGGGTTCACGCTCGTGGACGGCGGGCGGGAGATCAAGCTGGAGATGCTCCGCGACGGCTACCGCTGCAGCGACGCCTGCATCACCGTCGTCCCGCGGGCGTACGATTTCGCGCGGTAACAGCGTCGCCCCTGGTCCCAACCTGGTCCAAGCACCTCCCGAGCTTGCGTCGCGGACGATGCTCGCACCGGCCGCCGGGCGTGTGGGTTGGTGGCGGCAAGACCTGGTTTCCCCGTGCGTGGGAGGCTCGATGAGCCGCGGAGAACGCAGTAGTTGCCTTCCCGCGCCCGACCCGCATGGGTGGGCGGAGCGAGTGGTGCGCGACCCTGTCCCATCCCCGTCGCACCTCGCTATACTCGCGGCGCAATGTCTCGAAAGGGAGGTTCCCATGCGGTTCTTCAGGCTCCTCGGTGTGGCGGCGGCGGCACTTCTCACCCTCGGCTCGGCTCCGGCGGGCGAGCCCGGCCTGGCCGGGTTTTCCGATCAGTCCGCGCGCGTCGAACGCGGCTGGGAGGCGAAGTTCCGCGCGATCCCGGATCCGGCGAACCTGCGGGCGTACATGAAGCGGCTCTCGGCGCGGCCGCACGCCGTCGGCTCGCCGTACGACAAGGAGAACGCCGAGTGGATCCTGTCGCAGTTCAAGGCGTGGGGGCTGGACGCTCGGATCGAGACGTTTGACGTGTTGTTCCCGACGCCGAAGGAACGTCGGTTGGAGATGATCGCGCCGACGCCGTTCGTCGCGACGCTACAGGAGCCGGTCGTCGCGGCCGACCCGACCTCCGGGCAGACGAAGGAGCAGCTTCCGACCTACAACGCGTACTCGGCCGACGGCGACGTGACGGGGCCGCTCGTCTACGTCAACTACGGCGTGCCCGACGACTACGACCGCCTCCAGCGCCTGGGGGTCTCGGTCAAGGGCGCGGTGGTGATCGCGCGCTACGGTCACTCCTGGCGCGGCATCAAGCCGAAGGTCGCCGCCGAGCACGGGGCGGTGGGGTGCCTGATCTACTCCGACCCCCGTGACGACGGCTACTTCGAGGGCGCGACGTTCCCCGACGGTCCCTTCCGCCCGAACGAGGGTGTGCAGCGGGGCAGCGTCATGGACACCTACTACGTCGGCGACCCGCTGACGCCCGGCGTGGGCGCGACCAAGGACGGCAAACGCCTCCCCCTGAAGGACGTCACGGTGATCACGAAGATCCCCGTGCTGCCGATCTCGTACGGCGACGCCAGGCCGCTGCTCGCGGCGCTCGGCGGCCCGATGGCGCCGCAGGCGTGGCGGGGCGCGCTCCCGTTCGCCTACCACGTCGGCCCGGGCGCGACAAGGGTCCACCTCGTGGTGAAGTCGAACTGGGACATCAAGCCGGTCTACGACGTCATCGCGACGATCCCCGGCTCGACAAACGCGGGAGAGTGGGTGATCCGCGGCAACCACCACGACGCCTGGGTCAACGGCGCCGAGGACCCGCTCTCCGGCCAGGCCGCGCTGCTCGAGGAGGCGCGCGCCTACGGCGAGCTGCTCAAGCAAGGTTGGCGGCCGAAGCGCACGATCGTCTACTGCGCCTGGGACGGCGAGGAGCCGGGCCTCCTCGGCTCGACGGAGTGGGCCGAGACGCACGCCGCCGAGCTGTCGCAGCACGCCGTCGCGTACCTCAACTCCGACTCGAACGGCCGCGGCTACCTCGAGATGGAGGGCTCGCACACGCTCGAGGCGTTCTACAACGACGTGGCCCGCGACATCACCGACCCCGAGTCGGGGGTGTCGGTGTGGAAGCGGCTCCGGCTCCACAAGATCGAGAGCGCCAAGACGGCCGAGGACCGCAAGGAGATCCGCGAGCGCCCGGACCTGCGCATCGGCGCCCTGGGGTTCGGCTCCGATTACACCGTGTTCCTCGACCACCTCGGGATCCCCTGCCTCTCGCTCGGTTTCGGCGGCGAGGACGAGGGTGGGATCTACCACTCGATCTACGACGACTTCTATTGGTACACCCACTTCGGCGACACCACGTTCGTCTACGGCCGCGCACTCGCGCAGACGACAGGCACCGCGGTCATGCGCCTGGCCGACGCGGATCTCCTCCCGTACCGGTTCACCAACCTCGCCGACACCGTCGACCTCTACCTCGGACAGCTGAAGAAGCTGCTGAAGAAGGAACGGGCCGAGGCGCGCGAGCGCAACCTCGAGCTCGAGGAGGGCGTGTTCGCGGCGACTGTAGACCCGCGCGCGCCGCTGCTGGCGCCGCCGGCCGAAGCGGTGCCGCCGCACCTCAACTTCGCGCCGCTCGAGAACGCCGCCGAGGCGCTGGCGCACAGCGCGGAGCGCTACGACAAGGCGGTCGCCAGGGCGCAGGCTGACGGCGGCGCCGGCCTCGCGGGCGATAGCGTCCAGGCCGTGAACGCGACGCTCCTGGGAGTAGAGCGCGCGCTGCTCGACCCGGAGGGTCTTCCGAACCGCCCGTGGTTCGAGAACATGCTGTACGCGCCCGGAATGTACACCGGCTACGGCGTCAAGACGGTGCCGATGGTGCGCGAGGCGATCGAGCTGAGGAGGTGGCAGGAGGCCGACGAGGGGATCGCGCGCACCGCAAAGGCACTCGCCCGCGCGGCGGCGGTCATCGACCGGGCGACAGCTGAGCTGGAGAAGGGGAACCTGTAGCGGCCGATGCTTGCATCGGCCGCGGTGCCGCGGCTGCGATGACGGGCCGGGCCAGCGCCGGGGACGGTCCGGCGATCCGGTACCCTGTCAGGCGGATCCGCTGTACCATGGTGTCGGAAAACCGACCAGAACCGCCGCCAGTTTCGGGACACCGGCCCGCGAACCGAGGAGGATGGCATGGCCACGACGATCGATCTCAAGAAGGACTTCAAACAACTTTTCTCACCGTCTGCGCGGAAGATCGAAGTGGTCAATGTGCCGAAGTTCAGCTTTGTGATGGTCGACGGTTACATGGAGCCGACCGAACGGCCGGCGACGTCGGCCGCCTTCCAGAACGCGATGGCCGGGCTGCTCGAGGTGTCGCTCGCACTGAAGGTCGCGTCCAAGCAGCGCACCCGCAACCCCATCGACTACGTCGTCATGCCGCTCGAGGGGTTGTGGTGGGTTGATGCGGGCGACTTCGCCTTTCAGTCGACATCGCGCTGGCGCTGGACGCTGATGATCCTGCAGCCGAAACACATCACCGAAACGATGTTCGGGCGGGCCCTCGAGGGACTGAAGGAGAAGGCGGGCCACCAGGCAGCGTCGAAGGTCCGTTTCGGCCCGTTCCATGAAGGTCTCGCGGTCCAGACGATGCACGTCGGCGGGTACCACGAGGAGCCGCAGACGGTGGCGCGGATGAGGGCGTTCGCCGCCGAGAACGGCTACCGGTACCGGGGCAAGCACCACGAGATCTACCTGGGAGACCCGCGGCAGGCCAATCCGGAGAAGCTGCGCACGGTCGTGCGTCACCCCATCGAGAAGTAGCAGCCGCCGCTCGCATCGGCCGAGGGGCCCTGGTTCGCCTTGAGCAGGCCGGCGTGTGCGAGTACCCGCCGCGACGGACCGGACAGGTGGCCGCCTGCCGTCGGATCGTCGTCACAGGGCGAACTGCGGGTCGTCCTCATACGCCGAGCCGATGTGGCAGAGGGTGTTGAGGACCTCGGCGAAGAGGTCGAACAGGCCCTTGAGGACCGCGAGGTCGCGGATCACGCCGCCCACCTGGAAGTAGAGCTCGTCCACGTCCTTCGGGAACCTCGGCCCGAACGCGCCTTCGCTGTCCTTCACCTCGAGGTAGAGCGCGGGCTGCGCCAGCATCATCTGGCGGAGCTTGGGGGCCGCGAGCAGCGAGAGGACCCTGGACCCCTCGTTGCCCTTGACGATGAAGGCGTCGTCGAACTCCCGCTCACCCACCTCGATGTCCTGCATCCCGAGCTTCTTCGCGAGCCCGGAAAAGAGCCCCTTGCGGTAAACCTTGAAGCGGAAGCCGTCGGGGTTCACGTACGGCGCCCGCATCCTGGTGAACGTCGCCGAGCTCTTGCCGGTGGAAACCGTGTACGTGTCGAGGGTGACCCTCCACGCCTTGACCTTCGCCTCGACCTTGTCGCCGCGCCAGAGGCCGCCGTCGACATACGCCGCGCCGATCTCCTGCGCGAGCTGCCGCCACACCTGTTCCCGGTTCGGCCCGAAGATCTCTCGCAGTCTTCCCATCGGTCGGTACCTCCGTACTCCTTGACTCAGCCGGCGGCTCCCGCCGGGGCCAGCTTCGCCTCGAGCTCGGCGATCGCCCGCATCGCCCGCGCCCGCAGGAGGGCGCTCGGGTTGTCGAGGTAGGCGAAAAGTCCCGGCAGGTCGTCCTTGCCGCCGAGCTTGGCGACGAGCAGGAGCGCCTCGCCGCGGACGCCGTCGGACCACGCGGCATCGGCGGCGGTCGCGCGAGCGAACTCGAGCACCCCGGCGTCCTGCTTGACGTTCATCGCGAGGAGCACCTGCATGAAGAGCGCCGGCAGGCTGGCAGCCCCGCCGCCGGCTGGTTCGACCGAGCGCAACGACTGTTCGAGTTCGTCCTCGCTCGCCTGGAGACGCGTCAGCGCGGCGGCCCGTGCGGCCGGGTCGAGATGCCGCGCCTCGACCTCTCGCTTCGCTGCCTCGAACCCGGGCCAGACGTAGCGCTCGAACAGGCCGCCGCCGGGTGCGGTCGCGGCCTTGCGCGCGGCAGGTCCGGTCTCGGCGAGGCGCTGCAACAGCTTCGGCGCCGCCTGCGCGCCGAACGAGGCCAACGCCTTGACCAGGGCCTGTGAGACCGGACCGCCCGTCGGCGCCTCCGGGTCGGCGGCCGCGATGCGGAGCAGTTGATCAAGCGCCGCGGGGGTGGCGGCCGCCTGCAGCGCCCGGATCCCGTCGATCTTGGCGGCCGGGTCCGCCGCGCGCAGAACCGCAACGGCCAGGTTGTTCTCCCCGGAGAATTCGGGTGTCGGCGCGCTGGCCTCGATCGCAAGGGCCATCGGCGTCCGGTGGCCGGGCAGCTCGAGCCGGTTGGCGGCGACGAGCGCCGCGAGCGGGACGACCACGCCCGCGAGGATGAACTTGACGAGGCGCGGCCACGCCCCGGCGCGGTTGAGGAGCTGATTCGCCCCCGCCTTCCGGCGTCGCGCGAGCGTGAGGCCGTCCACCTTGACGCTCAAGAACACGCTGGCCGCGACGAGGAGGACGCCGAACACCACGAGCCCCGGGCCCGTGCGCAGGTCCCACACCGGCAGGTGGCTGGCAACCACCAGCAGGAGCGCGCCGGCGAGCGCCGTCGGCACGATCAACTCGACGAGGAAACCGACCATGCCGAGCCGCTTTGCGCGGCGGCGTGCCGGCGGCTTCGCCGTCCCGTTCGGGTGGTCGTCGCCGGAGGAAGGTTGGTCGGGGATCGCCGTGCCCTTTCGTGCGATCCCGATCATAGCAGCGGCCGAAACCTTGGCATCCAGCGCCGAGATGGACGCTTGCGGTTGTTCCGCGCCCGGCGCGCCGGAGGGAACCTTCGTGAACGCCGGGACGTATGTACGGTATGAACGTCCGGACCGGGTACCCGGTCCCGCCGATTTCGACCGCCGGGGCGGCCGTGCGCGCAAGGGCGCTCCGGCCGGTGGTATCCTCGGCCGCGGTGCAAGACGGACACGGTCTCACAAACTTCTCGGACAAGGGAGAACTAATGAAGAGAGCGCTCAAGCGCGTACTCGCCGCCACGCTGCCGGCGGCGCTCGGCCTCGGCATCGCCGCGGCCGCAACCCCCACGCCGTTGCTGCTGCAATCGCCCAGCGTGAGCAAGACAGAGATCGCGTTCGCGTACGGCGGCGAGATCTGGACAGTCGCCCGCAGCGGCGGCGAGGCTCGCCGCCTGGTGGCGGGCAGCGGCCGCCTGAGCGGGCCGATCTTCTCGCCTGACGGCGGGACGATCGCGTTCACCGGCGAGTATGACGGCAACGTGGACGTCTACGTTGTCGCCGCCGACGGCGGCGAACCCCGCCGCCTCACCTACCACCCCGGCGCCGACGTCGCGCTCGCCTGGACGCCGGACGGAACGCGGGTGGCCTTCCGCTCGCCGCGCGCCAGCGTCACCGACCCCGAGCAGATGTACACGGTGCCGGTCGCGGGCGGGTTCCCCACCGAGGTGCCGCTGGACCGGGTGCAGGAGGCCTCGTACTCGCCCGACGGCTCCCACCTTGCGTACGAGCCCAACCTCCAGTGGCAGCCCGCCTGGAAGTCGTACCGCGGCGGGCAGACGGCGCGGATCTGGATCGCCGACCTCGCCGACTCCAGCATCGTGAAGGTGCCGCAAGCCGGCAACTCCAACGACAAGAACCCGATGTGGGTGGGCAATGCGGTCTACTTCCTCTCCGATCGCAACGGGCCGGTGTCGCTGTTCGCCTACGATCTCGCCACTCGCGCCGTACGGGAGGTCGTGAAGAACACCGGCCTCGACATCGGCTCGGCGTCAGCCGGGCCAGGTGCGATCGTGTACGAGCAGTTCGGGTCGCTGCACCTCCTCGACCTGGCGAGCGGACACGACCGGACCGTTCCGGTAAGGCTCGCGGCCGACATGCCGCAACTGCGGCCGCACTTCCTCGAGCTCGACCCGATCAGGGACGTGCGCAACGCCGGCATCTCGCCGACGGGGCAGCGCGCCGTCTTCGAGGTGCACGGGGAGATCGTGACGGTGCCGGCCGAGAAGGGCGACATCCGCGACATCACCAACACGGTGGGAGCTGCAGAGCGCGACCCGGCGTGGTCGCCGGACGGCACGCGGATCGCCTACTTCTCCGACGAGTCGGGCGAGTACGCGCTGTACGTGCGTCCGCAGGACGGCCTCGGCGAGGTCACCAAGATCAACCTCGGCAACCCGCCGTCGTTCTTCTACGCGCCGACCTGGTCGCCCGACAGCAAGAGGATCGCGTACAGCGACAAGCGGCTCAACCTCTGGGTCGTGGACCTCGAGCACCCGACGCCGGTCAAGGTGGACACCGACCGCTTCGACTCGCCGGCGCAGGAGTTCGACGTCCAGTGGTCGCCCGACAGCCGTTGGCTCGCCTACACCAAGCAGCTGCCGAGCCAGCTGCGCGCGGTGTACATCTACCCGCTCGCCGGCGGCAAGGCGACGCAGGTCACCGACGGGATGAGCGACGCGCTCTACCCGGTGTTCGACGCCAGCGGTAAGTACCTCTACTTCACCGCCAGCACCAACGTGGGGTTGACGGCGGGCTGGCTCGACATGACGAGCCTCGGCCACCCGGTCACCCGCGGCGTCTACGCGGCCGTGCTGGCCAAGGGCGTGGTGTCGCCGATCCCGCCGCAGAGCGACGAGGAGAAGGCGAAGGACGGCGACAAGGAGAAGAAGGACGGCGCGGACGCGGCCGCCGACGCGAAGAAGGGGGACGTCAAGGCGAAGGATGCCAAGGCCAAGGACGGCAAGGCCGAGAAGGCGGCCCCGGTGGAGATCGACTTCGACGGCCTCGACCAGCGCATCGTCGCGCTGCCGATCCCGGCCAAGAACTATCGCGGCCTGTTCGCCGGTAAGGAGGGGAAGCTCTACCTGGTCGAAGGGCCGCTCGTCGACATGGGGGACGGCCCGCCGAAGTTGGAGGTATCGAGGTTCGACCTCGAGACGCGCAAGACGGAGCCGCTGCTCGAGGGTGTTTCGGCGTTCGCGTTGTCGGCAAACGGCGAGAAGGTGCTCTACCGCTCGGGTTCGACGTGGCACATCGTGAGTTCCGACAAGGCCCCCAAGGGCGGCGACGGCGCGCTCGCGATGAAGCGCCTCAAGGTGTACGTCGACCCGAAGGCCGAGTGGGCCCAGATGTACCGCGAGGTCTGGCGGATCGAGCGCGACTTCTTCTACGACCCCCATTTCCACGGCCTCGACCTGGCGGCGGCCGAGAAGGCGTACGCGCCATACCTCGCCGGGATCGCGAGCCGCGACGACCTCAGCGCGCTGTTCGCGGAGATGACCGGCAACCTGACCGTCGGGCACACCTTCGTCCGCGGCGGCGCGGAGCCCAAGAGCGACAAGGTGAGCGTCGGCCTGCTGGGCGCCGATTACACGATCGACGGCGGGCGCTACCGCTTCGCCCGCGTGTTCGACGGCGAGAACTGGAACCCCGACCTGCAGGCGCCGCTGACGCAGCCCGGCGTCGACGTCAAGGCGGGCGAGTACCTGCTGGCGGTGAACGGCCGCGAGCTGCGCGCCGCCGACAACCTGTTCGGCTATTTCCTCGAGACCGCGGGGAAGCAGACCGTGATCCGGGTCGGTCCGACCGCGGACGGCAAGGGCGCCCGCGACGTCACCGTGGTGCCCGTCGCGAACGACCACGGTCTGCGCCACCTCGCCTGGATCGAGGGGAACCGGCGCAAGGTGGATGAGCTCTCCGGTGGCCGGGTGGCGTACGTCTACCTGCCCGACACCGCGGGCGGCGGATACACCAGCTTCAACCGGTATTACTTCGCCCAGGTCGGCAAGCAGGCCGCCGTGCTCGACGAGCGGTTCAACCACGGTGGCGAGCTGGCCGACTACATCATCGACTACCTGCGGCGGCCGCCGATGAGCCGCGTGATGACCCGCGAGGGCCAGGACTACACCGAGCCGGTGGAGTCGATCTACGGGCCGAAGGTCATGATCATCAACCAATTCGCCGGCTCGGGCGGGGACGCGATGCCGTGGTACTTCAAGAAGGCCGGCATCGGCCCGCTCGTGGGCGTGCGGACGTGGGGCGGCCTCGTGGGCATCGGCGGCTACCCCTTGTTGATGGACGGCGGCCGCATCACCGCGCCGCGCTGGGCGATCTATGGGCTTTCCGGCAAGTGGGAGGTCGAGAACGAGGGGATCGCGCCCGATGTCGAGGTCGAGCAGGACCCCAAGCTCGTGCGCGAGGGGCACGACCCGCAGCTCGAGCGGGCGGTGCAGACGGTTCTCGAGTCGCTCGCCAAGAACCCGCCCAGGAAGTTCGAGCGGCCGCCGTATCCGGTGTACAAGCACCCGCTGCCGCAGTGGCCGAAGGGATCCAATTAGGCCGGACGCGCGGCTGTGGCCGCCCCCGGGCAACGAACGTGGTTCCGCAGGGCGGGCGGCCTCGCCCGCCCTGCGGGCGTGGACGGACGTGGAACGGTTGGCCGTGGCCGTGTCAGCCGCTCCACGAGCAGCCGCTCTTCTGCCGCTCGAGGGCAACGACCGCACGGCCGGTGATCGCACCCAGCGATGATCGGATCGAGCGGGGGCCTGTCTGGTAGGTGGGGTCCCTCGCCGCGAGCGGTTTCTTGCGTTCCACATCGTCCCCGGCAGCTCCATCAATGGCCACGCCCCTGCGCTGGGAGGCCGGCCTCTTCCCCGACGACCGCGGCCGCGTGCGCGGCTGTCGCACCGGCGCCCGCGGTTTGCTACCGTGCGCACGTGACGGTTGTCGTACGGCCGGCAGGGCCGAGCGCGGTTTGCCGGCAGGACGCTGGAGGACGCATGAAGAAGGCGGTCGGCGGCGCGTTTCTCGTTCTGCTCCTGCTGGCGGCGCAGGCGTGGCCCGCGCTCGCCAAGGCGATCACGATCACGATCTTGCACACCAACGACTTGCACGCCCACGTGGAGGCGTTCACCCAGCGCGGGCGCGAGATGGGGGGTTACGCGCGGCAGGCGACGCTGATCGAACGTTTTCGCGCCAGCGACCCCAACCCGGTCGTGCTCTCGGCGGGCGACACGTTCCAGGGCACGCTGTATTTCAACGTCTACCATGGGCTCGCCGACCTGGCGTTCATGAACTACGCCGGCTACCAGGCGATGGCGGTCGGCAACCACGAGTTCGACCGCGGCTCGGCCGTGCTCGCCCGGTTCGCGAGCCTGGCGCGCTTCCCGCTGCTGGCCGCGAACCTGGACGTGAGCGGCGACAACGACCTGGCGGGGCTGATCAAGCCATACGCGGTCCTCGAGGTCGGCGGCGAGCGGATCGGGATCGTCGGCGCCGTGACTCCGGAGCTGGCGACCATCAGCACGCCGGGCCCCGGCGTCAAGGTGAAGGACCTCGCGACCAGCGTGCAGGGCGCGGTCGACGACCTGGCCCGACAGGGGGTGGACAAGATCATCCTCCTCTCGCACATCGGCTACGACGCGGACAAGGCGCTCGCGCCCAAACTGCGCGGCGTGGACGTGATCGTCGGCGGCCACAGCCACACCCTGCTGGGGACCGTTCCGGGCCTGCCGCAGCCGGCCGGCCCCTACCCGACGGTGCTCAAGGACCTGGACGGGAACACGGTCCTGATCGTGCAAGCGTGGGCGTGGGGTCGGGTCCTCGGCCGCATCGAGGTGAGCTTCGACGAGGGCGGCCACGTGGCGGGCTGGGCCGACGCTCAACCGGTGCCGATCGACGCATCCGTCCCGGAGGATATGACGGTGAAGAGCATGGTGGCGGCATTCTCGCTGCCGCTCGCCGCCGCGCGCGACGAAGTGGTGGGCCACACGGTGACCGGCGTGGCGAGGACGAGAGTCACGCCACGGCACGCCGACAACCCGATGGCCGACGTCGTCACCGACGCGATGCTGGCGGCCACCGAAAAGGCTGGATCGGTCGCCGCGTTCATCAACTCCGGCGGAGTGCGCGCCGGGCTCGAACCCGGGCCGATCACGTACGGCGATGCGGTGACGGTGCAGCCGTTCAACAACACGCTCGTGCAGCTCGACCTCACCGGCGCGGAGCTCAAGGCGATGCTGGAGGAGACGCTCGGTGGGCTGCCAGAGAACGCGTCGGGCCTGCTGTTCCCCTCGCGGGGCACCTCCTATGTCATCGATATCGGCAGACCTGCCGGTGAGCGCGTGGAGGAGCTCGTTGTCGGCGGTCAACCGGTTGGAGCCGGAGCGACCTACCGGATCACCGTGCCGAGCTTCATCGCGGGCGGGGGCGATGCCCACGCGCTGGCGAAGAACGCCCGGGGCTACCGCTACGACACCGGGATCCTCGACATCGAGGCGTTCGTCGACTTCCTCAAGGCTCACGACCCGATCAACGGCCATCTGGAGGGGCGCGTCTCGATCGTCGGGGCTGCAGCACGAACCCGCAGGGAGCGATGAGATCACGATCGCAGCAAGCCTGGTCTTGACGTCCGCCGTCGCGTGCGGCGGCACTGCGACGGCCGCCGCTGCCCCGTCGCCACGACCCGACCACGTCGTCATCGCGGTCGAAGGAAACAGGGACTTCTCGAACGTCATCGGCGACCAGGAAGCGCCCTGCATCAACGAGCTCGCAGGCCGGGGAGCGCTCTTCGTCCCGTCATACGCCCTCGTTCATCCCAGCCAGCCGAACTGCCTCATGCCGTTCGCCGGCTCCGGCTTCGGCGTCACGGGCAACGGCGTGCCCCAGGTCCTGCCGTTCTCCGCACCGAACCTCGATGCCGAGCTGATCGCCGCCGGCGGGCTTGAACGGAAGGCATCCGCGGCGCGAGAATCGAAGGGCGTGCGGCGATGACGACACGGACTTCCGGCCGGTCGAGGTGGTGCGGCGTGGCGGGGGCGGCCGCCCTCGCGGCGGCGCTGGTCGCCGCGCTCCTGATCCCCTGGCCCGAGCCCGCCGCGCCGCCGGCCGGCCGCGGCACGCCGTTCGTATGGCACCAGGACGAGCGCTGGGGCGCGCTCGAGGCCGTCTTCCGCAACGCCCGTTCGGCGGGCTGCCGAAGCCTCGCGCCCGGCATCGGGCAAGGGCTCGCCGAGGGCGACCGACTTCTGGCGGCCGCGGCTGCGCGCCCCCTCGATCCGGACGACGCGGTCTTCGCCGAGATCGAGCGGACGGCGTTCGAACTCGGCCCGATGATCGCCGCATGCCCGCAGCGTATCCCCGAGTACGTCGAGTTCGTCGCCAGGCTGCGGTCGGTGGTCAAAGACCAGTCGCGGCGGTGGGACATGGGCTCGGCGGCGACCCGGGACCGGCTCTACCGGTTGCTGTACGGCAGCCGCGCGGCGCTGGAGGAGACGATGTTGCAGGCGCCGCCCGGCGTCGTGCCCGCCCTCACAAAAGGCGACGACGAACCCTCCGCGACCCCCGGAGCCGAGATCCTGGGCGTGCGGATCCACAGCGGCGACATCCTCCTCTCCCGCGGCGACGCCCCGACCTCCGCGCTCATCGCGCGCGGCAACGACTACCCCGGCAACTTCTCGCACGCGGCGCTCGTCTGCGTCGACGCGCACTCGGGACTGGCCTCCGTGGTCGAGGCGCACATCGAGCGTGGGGTGGCCGTCTCCTCGCTCGCCGATTACCTGCGGGATGTCAAGCTGCGCGTCATGGTGTTGCGCCTGCGCGCCGACCTTCCCCGGCTCGTCGCCGATCCCATGCTGCCGCACGAGGCGGCTGCGGCCGCCTGCGAGGCCGCCCGGCGCCGGCACATCCCCTACGACTTCGAGATGGACATCGCGGACCACGGGAGGCTCTTCTGTTCCGAGGTTGTTTCGGCGGCGTATGAGAGGGTCGGGGTAACGCTCTGGATGGGCCTCTCGCACATCTCCTCGCCCGGTCTCGCGGCGTGGCTCGCGGGGTTCGGCGTGCGTCACTTCGAGACGCAGGAGCCTTCCGACCTGGAGTACGACCCGCAACTGCGGGTGGTCGCCGAGTGGCGCGACCCGCAAGCGCTGTTTTTTGACCACGTGGACAACGCGGTGGTGGACGCGATGCTCGAGGGGGCCGAGGCCGGGAATCCGCTTCCCTACCCGGCGGCTCTGTTGCCCGTTGCACGCTTGGCGAAGGCGTACAGCTGGCTCCTCAACGAGGCGGGGACGGTGGGCCCGGTGCCGGAAGGACTCTCCGCGGCCGGGGCACTGCGCAACCGCCAGTTCACCAGGACGCACGCGGCGATCAAGGCGAGGGTGCTGCTGCTGGCGGACGCGTTCGCGCGCCGGCACGGGTACCGCCCGCCGTACTGGGAACTGGTGACGCTCGCCCGGCAGGCTCGGGTGCAGGTCGGGGCGGACGGTGGCTGAAGTTGCCGGCGAACTCGAGATTGGCGTCGGGGCGACGAGGGCGGCACAATGGCGAGCAAACTGGGCCGGGGCGCCGGAGGACGCGGGCGCGGGCGAGGAGGTGAGGGGTGAGGGACGAGATCCTGAAGCGGATCGAGGGGTACCGGGCGTGGGCGGTCGAGTTGCAACGCGGTCTGACGGCGATCCCGGCGGTGTCGCCCGCCAGCGGGGGCGAGGGCGAACTCGACAAGGCACTCTGGCTGCAGGGCGAACTCGCCAAGCTCGGGTTCGACGAGGTGACGCGCCTCGACGCCCCCGACCCCGCGGCCAAGGGTGGAGTGCGGCCGAACCTCGTCGCCCGCATTCGGGGCGAGGTCTCGGCGCGGACGCTGTGGATCATGTCGCACCTCGACGTCGTGCCCCCCGGCGAGGCGGGGTTGTGGACCGGCGACCCGTACGTGCTCCGGGTCGAAGGCGGCAAGCTCATCGGGCGCGGCGTCGAGGACAACCAGCAGGCGGTCGTCGCGAGCTTGCTGGCGGCGCGCGCGCTCCTGGAAGGCGGCGTCCGCCCGCCGGTGGACCTCGCGCTCCTCTTTTGCGCCGATGAGGAGAACGGCTCGGAATTCGGAGCGGAGTACCTGGCAGCGCACCACCGCGACCTGTTCGGCCCGCACGACATGTTCCTGGTGCCGGACGCCGGCAACTCCGAGGGTTCGCTCGTCGAGGTCGCCGAGAAGTCGATCTGGTGGCTGAAAGTGCGGACCCTCGGGCGACAGTGCCACGCCTCGACACCGGAGCAGGGCGTCAACGCGTTCCGCGCGGCTTCGGACCTCGTGACCCGTCTCGGTTCCCTGGCGCGGACGTTTCCCCAGGCCGACCCTCTGTTCGACCCCCCGGTCTCCACGTTCGAACCCACGAAGAAGGAGCCTAACGTCCCCAACATCAACACGATCCCTGGCGAGGACGTGTTCTACCTCGACTTCCGTGTGCTTCCCGGGGTGGCGCTCGCCGACGTGGGGGTCGAGGTTCGCCGCCTTGCCGACGAGGTGGAGGCGGCGCACGGGGTGACGGTTGCGCTCGAGGACGTACAGCGCGCCGAGGCGGCCCCGGCGACCAGCCCTGGCTCCGAGGTGGTCCGGCTCGTCGTCGAGGCGGCCCGCCAGGTGAACGGAGTCAGCGCGCAGCCGCAGGGGATCGGGGGCGGGACCGTGGCGGCGATCTTCCGCCGGATCGGTCTGCCCGCGGTGGTGTACTCCAAACTCGACGACCGCGCGCACCAGCCCGACGAGTACTGCCTCCTCGACAACCTGATCGCCGACGCTAAGGTGTTCGCGGCGGTCGTGATGGCGTGCTCGGCGCACCCGGTTCCGTGATAAGCTGAGGCGGCTTCAGGAGGGGTTGGAGAGACATGGGTCAGCGCGGCGGCGGTCCAGAGCGGTGGGGGACCATCCGCGGACATGTCATTGTGTCCTGTCTCCATCCTTCCTCGAGTCGATCCGTCACGCGATGAACGCTCGCCCCCGCGTCCTGCTCGTCGACAGCAACAGCGATGACCGGGCCCTCGCCGCGCTCGTGCTCCGCCGCGAGTTGCCCGACGTCGAGGTCGAGGAGGTCGCGGACGGGATGGTGCTGGCGGACCGCCTCCCGGTCGGGGGGTTCGCGGCGGTCGTCACCGAGTACCGCTTGGAGTGGGGCGACGGGCTGCAGGTCCTGGAGACGGTCAAGAGCCTCGCCCCCGACTGCCCCGTGGTGTTCTTCGCCTCGGAGGGGAGCGAGTCCATCGCGGCGCACGGACTCCGTCATGGCCTGTCGGCGTACGTGGTCAAGGGCAGCGCCGGGTACGTGGAGCTCCCCGCGGCGGTGCGGCGGGTCATCGAGCGCAACGCCGAGCACCGCGCCTCGCGCGAGGGGCTCGCCCTGTTCCAGCGCCTGACCGAGGAATTGGCGCTCGGCACGTTCTCCGCCGTCGCGGACGGGCGGCTGACCGCCGCCAACCACGCCCTTGCGGCCATCCTCGGCGTCGAGAGCGAGGAAGCGCTCGTCGGCCGCAACATCGCCGAGTTCCTCTCGGATGCGGCGCTGCAGGCGCAGGTCCTGGCGAGCCTCAGCCGCGGCCGGACGCTGCGCGACCTCGAAGCCGGTGTGCGCCGCACCGACGGTGGCATGGCCTGGGTGCGGATGGCGCTCTGGCCCGTGGTGGACCCCGCCCAGGGGGTGGTGCGCTTCGAAGGGGCGGTGGAGGACATCACCGGGCACCGCAAGGCCGAGCGCGAACTCTCCGAGCGTGCGGCGGCGCTGGGTCGCTCGAACGTGGATCTGCAGCAGTTCGCGTACGTGATCTCGCACGACCTGCAGGAGCCGCTGCAGCTCATCAGCCGGTACGCCCGCCTGCTCGCCTCCAACGGCGCAGGCGCGGGGGGCGACAGCAAGCGGTACGTCACGAACATGGTCCAGTGTGCTGACCGGATGCAGGTGATGATCAACGACGTCCTGGCCTACTCGCGGGTGGACACGCAGGGGCGCCCGTTCCAGCCGGTCGATTTCGCCGGGGTGGTGCAGCAGGCGATCGCCAACCTGAAGGCCGGGATCGACGAGACCGGGGCGCAGGTCAGCTGGGACCTGCTGCCGGTGCTGGCCGTGGACGGCGCCCAGATGGTGCAGCTCTTCCAGAACCTGATCGGCAACGCGCTGAAGTTCCGGCGGGAACGACCTGCCGTGCGCATCTACGCCGTCGAGGACGCCGACCGCGTCACGTTCGCGGTGGCGGACAACGGGATCGGGATCTCCCCGGATCACCTCGAAAGGATTTTCGGGATGTTCCAGCGGCTGCACACCGCCGCCGAGTACCCCGGGACCGGGATCGGCCTGGCGATCTGCAAGCGGATCGTCGAGCGGCACGGCGGCAGGATCTGGGCGGTCTCGGAAGTCGGGCGCGGCTCGACGTTCTGCTTCACGATCCCCAGAGTTCCCAAGCCGGCGTCCGGCGGGGTTGCCCTGGAGGCGAAGGGTTGAAGGGATGGACGGCGTGACCAAGCCCCTGAACGTGCTCTTGATCGAGGACAGCCCCGAGGAGGCCGAGCTGATCCAGGTGATGCTGGCGCAGTCGCGCCGGGAGGTGCTGCACGTGCAGCACGTCTCCCGCCTGGCGGACGGCCTGGCGCGCCTCGTCTCGGACCCCGTGGACATCGTGCTGCTCGACTTCTCGCTGCCGGACTCGAGCGGCCTGGTTTCGTTCGAGAAGGCCCGGAAGGTGGCGCCGCACGTGCCGATCGTGATCCTCACCAACCTGGACGACGAGGAAACGGCGCTCTCGGCGGTCCGCGAGGGGGCGCAGGACTACCTCGTCAAGCGCCAGGTGGACAACGACCTGCTGCTGCGCTCGATCCGGTACGCGATCTCCCGCATGCACGTGGAGCGCGCGATGTGGGAGAGCGAAGAACGCTACGCCCTCGCGGTCAACGGCGCCAACGACGGGATCTGGGACTGGAACCTGACGACCGGAAGCGCGTACTTCTCGCCGCGCTGGAAGGCGATGCTCGGGTTCCGCGCGGACGAGATCGGGAGTTCGATCGAAGAGTGGTTCTCGCGGGTGCACGCAGACGACGGGTCGGGGCTGCGCAAGGCGCTCGACGCCCACCTCGCGGGAACCGAGCCGCACTTCGAACACGAGCACCGCATCATCGGGAAGAACAAGGCGGCGATCTGGATGCTCGCGCGCGGGCTCGCGGTGCGCGACGCCGCCGGGAAGCCGGCGCGGATGGCGGGCTCGCTCACCGACATCACCGCCCGGAAGCGCGCCGAGGAACAACTCCTCCACGACGCCCTGTTCGACGCCCTCACGCAGCTCCCGAACCGCACGCTCTTCCTCGACCACCTCGGCCTCGCGATGGAGCAGGCGCGGCGGCGGAAATCGTCGATCGTGGCGCTGCTGTTCATCGACCTCGACCGTTTCAAGAACATCAACGACTCGCTCGGACACAGCGTCGGCGACGAGCTGCTGGTCGAGCTTGCCCGCCGGCTCACGCAGTTCCTACGACCCGGGGACACCGTGGCGCGACTCGGAGGGGACGAGTTCGCGATCCTGCTCAACGACATCCACGGAGCGGGCGACGCGACGCACGTCGCGGAGCGCGTCCAGGAGCTGATCCGCGAGAAGCTCGTGATCGGCGGGCGGGAGGTGTTCACCTCGGCCAGCATCGGCGTGGCGCTGTCCAACCCGGGGTACAAGACACCGGAGGAGATCCTGCGCGACGCGGACACCGCGATGTACCGCGCCAAGGCGGCCGGACGTGGTTGTTACCAGGTGTTCGACCAGACGATGCACCGCAGCGTGGTGGCGCTGCTCAAGCTCGAGACCGAGCTGCGGCAGGCGGTGGAGAAGAAGCAGTTCGTGATGCACTACCAGCCGATCGTTTCGCTGGTGGACAAGCGGATCGTCGGGTTCGAGGGGCTGGTGCGTTGGCGCCACCCCGAGCGCGGCTTGGTGAGCCCCACGCGCTTCATCGCGGTGGCCGAGGAAACCGGGCTCATCGTGCCGATCGGCTGGTGGGTGTTGGAACAGTCCTGCCTCCACGCCCGCGAGTGGCAGGATCTCGTCCCCACCGACCCACCCCTCTACGTCAGCGTCAACGTGTCCGGCAAGGTCGTGATGCAGCCGGACATGTACGACCGGGTGGTGGGGATCCTCGAGAAGACCGGCTTGCCGCCGACCTCCCTGCGGCTGGAGATCACCGAGAACGTGATCATGGACCACGGCGAGGTCGCGCTCGGGAAGCTGGCGCAGTTCCACAAGCTGGGCGTGCAATTCTCGGTGGACGACTTCGGCACAGGGTACTCGTCGCTCTCGTACCTGCAGCGGTTCTCGTACAACACGCTCAAGATCGACCGCTCGTTCATCTCCGGGATGGACAACCCTGGAGACGCTTCGGCGATCGTAAAGACGATCGTGGCGCTCGCCAACATGTTGAACATCAGCGTTGTCGCCGAGGGGGTCGAGACCGCGGTGCAGCTCGAGCGGCTGTGCGAGATCGGGTGCTCTCACGCGCAGGGGTTCTGGTTCTCGCGGCCGGTGGATCGCGCGGCCACGCAGGCGATGCTCCTGCAGGCCCCGGTCTGGTAGCTCCGGATCCGGCCGCCCCCGGCGCGCGGCTTGGTATACTCGCCCCGGCGGGGCGTGACGACGTTTCTTTGGAGGCTAAAGGAGGCCATCATGCGCAAGAATCCCCTGACGCTCGTGGCGGTGGCCGCGGTCTGCGTGGCGGTTGCGGCGTGCAACCGGGAGATCAAACCCGACCACAAAGGGGCCTTCCTCGTCCAGAACGAGAAGCTCATAGAGCTCTCCGCCGTCAACGTGGAGACGCAGTTCACCCCCGAGGGGTTCGCCCTCAACTACTTCAACGGCGAGCCGGCGGCGACGGTGCGAACCGGCGACTACCTCATCCTCTACGGCGATTACACGCCGAACGCCCTCACCGCCTACAAGCGCGGCGCCGGCTACTACGAGCAGGACTCTTCGAAGCCGTCGGCATCCGACGCAATTACGGTCGGGCCGATGAAGGGCGAGACGGAGATGTTCAAGGTCCGCTTCACCAAGCCGCTGCCGGCCGGGGTCTACCTGCTCGAGTGCACGCTGGGCAAGGGCAGCGTCGGCTTTCCGTTCCGAATCGAATAGTGTCCCAGCCGTACGGTAGTGGCGCGTCCTCCCACGACGCCGCCTTGCGGTCGGCGGTGCCCGATGATTGACCCCACCCCCGACTGGGTGTTCTCGGACCGGGACCGGGTCGCGATGACCGCGGCGCTCGCCGAGGCGGGGACCGCAGAGGCGGCCGGCGACGTGCCAGTGGGGGCGGTCGTGAGCGCGCCCGACGGGAGGATCGTGGGACGCGCGCACAACCGCCGCGAGACGGATCGCGACCCCACCGCGCACGCGGAGATCCTGGCCCTGCGCGCCGCGGCCCGCTCGCTCGGGAGCTGGCGCCTGGACGGGTGCACGCTGTTCGTGACGCTCGAGCCGTGCGCGATGTGCGCCGCCGCCGCTGTCGCCGCGCGGCTCGCGTGCGTGGTGGTCGCAACGGCGGACCCGAAGGCCGGGTTCGCGGGGTCGCGCGGCAACCTCCTGGACGACCCCCGCCTGAACCACCGGGTCGCTGTCCGCAGCGGGCTCATGGCCGACGAGGCGGGTGCGATGCTGGCGAGGTTTTTTGCAAAGTTGCGCGACCGCGGGTAGACTCTCGCTCCCGGTGCGGAGAGGTGCCGGAGTGGTCGAACGGGACGGTCTCGAAAACCGTTGACCCCTTTACGGGGGTCCGTGGGTTCGAATCCCACCCTCTCCGCCAGCAGTAGTTTATGGGTGCGTGGCCGGCGCACAGGAGTGACAGAACGAAGGATGATCGTGGTGACGCGGAGAGGTGTCTGAGTGGCCGAAAGAGCACGCTTGGAAAGCGTGTGTACGGGTAACCGTACCGCGGGTTCGAATCCCGCCCTCTCCGCCATGCCACGCGAGTGCGCCGACGGCGTGCCCCGCTCCGGCGGGCGCCGTGGGAAGCAAGGAGCCCGGGTCCCGCGCGACGGTGCCCCCCGAACCTCGTCAGGCCCGGAAGGGAGCAGCGATAAGGGGAACGCAACGGGCGCCGCGGTCCCCCCGGGCTCCTTGCTTCGCCACGGCCGCACACGACCGGGGCCCGGGACTCGGGGTCCGGGGTTCGAAGAGGAACATGACCCAGGGTCCGGATTCCGGGTCGGCCAGGGTTTCGAGCCCCGAGCCCCGAGCCCCGAGCCCCAGGGTGGGGGGCGGGCATGACGGCGTACCAGGTCCTCGCCCGGCGCTGGCGGCCGCAGCGCTTCGAGGACCTCGTCGGCCAGGACGTCGTCGTGCGCACACTGCGCAACGCCCTCTCGTCCGGTCAGATCGCCCACGCGTACCTGTTCTCGGGACTGCGCGGGGTCGGCAAGACGACGGTCGCGCGCCTGCTCGCCAAGGCGCTCAACTGCGAGAAGGGGCCTACGCCGGAGCCGTGCGGCGCCTGCGGCGCCTGCCTGGACATCGCGGCCGGCTCCTCCCTCGACGTGCTCGAAATGGACGCCGCCTCCAACCGCGGCATCGACGACGTTCGCGAACTGCGCGAGGTGGCGCGGGTCCTGCCGGTGCGGGACCACTTCCGGGTCTTCATCCTCGACGAGGCGCACCAGCTTTCGAAGGACGCCTTCGCCGCGCTGCTCAAGATCCTCGAGGAACCGCCAGCGCACGTCGTCTTCATCCTTGCCTCGACCGAAAAGGACAAGTTCCCGGCAACGATCCTCTCCCGCTGTCTGCAGGTCGATTTCCGCCCGATCCCGGCCGACCTTGTCGCGGCCCGTCTCGCCCAGGTGGCCGAGGGCGAGGGATTCGAGGTGACGCCGGGGGCGGCACAGCTCATCGCCCGCGCCACGGAGGGCTCCCTGCGCGATGCGCTCTCGCTGCTCGACCGGGTGCGGGCGTTCGCCGAGGGTCCGGTCGACGAGGATGCGGTTGCCGAAGTGGTCGGGTTGCCGCCGTTCGAGGTCGTGCTCGCGCTCTGGTGCGCCCTCGAGGGAGGCGACGTCGCCGCGGCGCTCGGGCTCGTGCGCGCCGAGGAGCGCTCCGGCCGCGATCCCGCGGCGTTGTTCGAGCAGTTGGTGCAGCTCCTGCACGCCCTCCTGCTGCTGGCGACCGATCCCGCGGCGCCGGCGCCGTTCCCGGCCGCCCACCGGCCTGCGATGGTCGAAAGCGCGGGCCGGCTGGGGCCGGCGCTGCTGTTGCGCCTGCTCGCGCTCGCCCTCGAGGGGAAGGGACTCGTCGCCGCCGCCGAGAAGCCCGGCGTGGCCGTGGCGGTGGCGATCGGACGGCTTGCGCTGTGGCCGCGGCTGCAGCGGGTCGAAGCGCTGCTCGCCGGCGAGCCGGCGCCGGAGGCCGGCGGCGCCACCGCGCCGCCGGCGATGTCCGCCCCGAAGGCACCGGCCGCGCCGCCGGTCCCCGCGGCCGGATCGCTCGGCTCCCGTTTGACGGCGGCGCTGGAAGCGATGGGGGAGCACCTGCTCGCGGGCCGGGTCGGGGCGGTGCGTGAAGTGGCGGTTGCCGGCGACACGGTCGTGCTGCGCTGCGGAGGCCTTCCCGCGTCCACTCGCAAGTCGCTGCGGGAGGCGGTCGAGACGCTCGCCGCCGCGGTCCGCAGCGCCGGCCTCGGAGAGCGGGTCGAGGTGGACGAGGACGGCGCCCCGGCCGGCGGTAGGCGCGATCAGAGCCTGCGCGCGCGCGTCGAGGCCGACGAGGGCGTCCAGCGTGTGCTCGAGGTGTTCGGCGGCAGGGTTGAGAGCGTCGAGGAGAAGCCATGAACGTCGCGAAGCTGCTGCAGCAGGCACAACAGGCGCAGGCCCAGATGCAGAAGATGCTCGGCGAACTCGAGGTCGAGGGCTCGGCCGGGGGCGGCCTGGTGCGGGTGCGCCTCTCCGGCCTCAAGGAGCTCAAGGGCGTCACCCTCGATGCCAAGGCGCTCGCCGGCGAAGAGCCGGGCCTGATCGAGGATTTGATCGTGGCTGCCTGGCAGGAGGCCTCCCGGCAGCTCGAGGAGCGGTCGCGCGAGCTGCTCGGTCGAATGGGGCTGCCGGCCGGGTTGCCGGGCATGTTCTGATGGAGCTGCGGCCGCCCGCGGTGCGCAAACTCCTGGAGCAGCTCGAGCAGCTCCCTGGGGTGGGGCCGCGCACGGCGACGCGCATGGTGCAGCACATGGTGCGCGCCCCCGAGCTCTCCCGGCGCCTCGCCGACGCTCTCGCCCACGTCGCGGATGTCGTGCACCACTGCGGCACGTGCTTCCTGCTCACCGAGGAGGACCCCTGCCCGATCTGTCGCGACGAGAGCCGTGACCGCGCCGTCATCTGCGTCGTCGAGGACCCCCTCAACGGCTGGGCGGTCGAGGCGACGGGGGAGTTCCACGGGCTCTACCACGTGCTCGGCGGGCCGCTCGACCCGTTGCACGGGATCGGGCCCGAAGAGCTCACGATCGACGCGCTGCTGGAGCGCGTCCGCTCGGGCGCGGTGCGGGAGGTGATCCTCGCGACCAACCCAACGGTCGAGGGGGAAGCCACCGCCCACTATCTGGCGCGGGCGCTGCGTCCGACCGGGAGCGGCGTGAGCCGGATCGCCTTCGGGTTGCCGGCCGGAGGCGAGATCTCCTACGCCGACTCCGTGACGCTGACCCGGGCGCTCGCCGGGCGGCGGGGGATGGATTGACGGGAAGTTGAAGGATATACTCGATATTCGATGAGCGGAGGCCGGAAGGCATGACGATGTTCGGGTCGAACCTGGTCTTGTACGAGGAGGAGTTCGACCGCATCAACGCGGTCCTCGCACGGTTGTGGATGGACGCGAACGCGAAGATCGTGTTCCTCGTCGACAAGAACGGGCAGCAGATCGCCGCGAAGGGTGATCTCGAAAAGGTCGACGCCACGTCGCTCGCCTCCCTCACCGCCGGCAACGTCGCGGCCACCGATGGCCTGGCCAAGCTGATCGGCGAGAAGGAATTTTCGATCCTGTTCCACGAGGGAGAGCGGGACAACATCCACATCTCAATCGTCGGGCAGAGGCTGATCTTGGTGCTGATCTTCGACGAACGTTCGTCTTTGGGCCTCGTGCGGCTGCGCGTGCGCAAGGCGGCCGCCGAGCTCGAGGAGGTGCTGACACAGATGGCGTCCAAGGCGGCGGACCAGGGCGAGGCCCCGGCGTCGCCGTTTGCCGAGATTACCGACGACGACATCGATGCCCTGTTCACCGAATGAGCTTCATCAACTACGCTTCGCGCGAGATCAACTGCAAGATCGTCTACTACGGCCCTGGCCTGGGCGGCAAGACGACGAACCTGCAGTACGTCTACGAGCGGACGAACCCGCAGAACAAGGGCCAGCTCATCTCGCTCGCCACTGAGACCGACCGCACCCTCTTCTTCGACTTCCTTCCCCTCGACCTCGGGAGCGTGCGCGGTTTTCGCACCCGCTTCCACCTGTACACCGTCCCGGGGCAGGTGTTCTACGACGCGTCGCGCAAACTGATCCTCAAGGGGGTGGACGGGGTGATCTTCGTCGCCGACTCGCAGGAGGCGCGGATGGACGCGAACCTGGAGTCGCTCGACAACCTCAAACACAACCTGCGTGAGAACGGTTTCGACCTCAGCCTGATCCCGTACGCCCTGCAGTTCAACAAGCGCGACCTCGCAGGCGCGGTACCCTACGATGTCATGCTGCGTGCCCTCCAGATCAAAGGCGAGCCGACGTTCGAGGCGGTGGCGCCCAAGGGGATCGGCGTCTTCGAGACGCTGAAGGCGGTCGCCAAGCAGGTCCTGCAGGAGCTTTCGAAGAAATAGGCTCCGGCGGCCCGGAATCGAGAGTCAGCGGTCAAAGGGCAGACGGAGCGGGACGCGGCGGCGCCCAATTCGGCGGTGCACGGACCCAGCGGCGGTTCGGCCGCCCTTTGCGCCGCACCCGCCGTCGCGACTACCATGACGATCGTGGGGGTGACCGCGTGAGCGTCGCGGCGGTAGTCCTGGCGGCCGGCGAGGGCAAGCGGATGAAGACGGCAACGGCCAAAGTCCTGCACGAAGCCGGGGGGCGGGCTCTGGTGGACCACGTGCTGGACGCGCTCGCGCCGCTCGTCCCGAGACCGCTGGTGATCGTCGTCGGTCACCTGCGCGACCAGGTCGAAAGACATCTGGCGGGACGCGAAGCGCTGTTCGCGGTGCAGGATCCGCCGCGCGGCACGGGCGATGCCGTCGGCCGGGCACTCCCGCTCCTGCCGCGGGAAGGGGAGGCGCTGGTGCTGTCCGGGGACGTGCCGCTGATCGGGGCCGAGACGCTCGCCGCGCTGGTCGAGCTGCGGCGCTCGTGCGCCGCGGCGGCAGCCCTGGCGACGGCCGTCCTCCCCGATGCCGGCGGCTACGGTCGGGTCGTCCGTGCCGCGGACGGCGCCGTGACGGCGGTCGTAGAGGCGAAGGACGCGACCGCGGAGCAACGCGAGATCCGCGAGGTCAACGCCGGGACGTACGTCTTCGACCTCGCGGCGCTGCGCCCCGCCCTCGCCGGGCTCTCTCCCGCCAACGCCCAGCGGGAGTACTACCTCACCGACGTGATCGGCATCCTGGCCGCGCGAGGGATGCGGGTGGTTGGACTGCCGCTCGCGGACGCCGCCGAGATGGCGGGGGTCAACTCGCGCGCGGACCTCGCCGGGGTCCACCGTCTTTTGGGCGCGCGCGTCATCGCCGCCCTGCAGGGGATGGGCGTCACGGTGCTCGACCCCGCCACGACCTGGGTGGACGCCTCCTGCGCCGTCGGCAGCGACACGGTGCTGGAACCCGGCGTGCACCTCCGTGGCGCCTGCCGGATCGGCGCCGGCTGCCGGGTCGGCGCCTACGCCGTTCTCGAGGACGTCACCCTCGCGGACGGGGCACTTGTGGCGCCGCTGACGCACCGTCGCGGCGATTAGGCGTTCGGGGCGGGCGGCCGCGATCCGGCCGGATCCGTCTGAGTTTGGAGGGGATATGTGCGGGATCGTCGGGTACGTGGGCCCCCGCGAGGGCGTGCCGGTGGTACTCGAGGCGCTGCGCCACCTCGAGTACCGCGGCTACGACTCCGCCGGCGTCGCCGTCCACTGCGGCGACCGGCTGGCGGTGCTGCGGGCTGCGGGGAAGCTCTCCAACCTCGCCGAGAAGGCGTATACGGCCGGACTCCGCGGCCACCTCGCGCTCGGGCACACCCGCTGGGCCACGCACGGCGCGCCGATCGAGCGCAACGCCCACCCCCACACCGACGAGGACGGCCGGGTGGCGGTGGTGCATAACGGCATCATCGAGAACTTTCGTGAGCTCAAACGTGAGCTCGAGCGAGTCGGCGTTCGTTTCTCGTCCGATACCGACTCCGAGGTGATCGCCCACCTGCTCGCCCGCGCCGGCGGCGACCTGACGGCGGCGGCGATCGCCGTCCGCTCCCGGCTGCGCGGCCAGTATGCGGTGGCGGCGATCGCCGTCGGCGACCCGGGGACGGTGGTTGCGTTCCGCAACGGGCCGCCGCTCGTGGTCGGGCTCGGCGAGGGAGAGAACCTCGTCGCGTCCGACCCCGCCGCGGTGATTGCGATGACCCGGCGCTGCATCCACCTGGAGGACGGCGACATTGCGGTCGTCCGGACCGACGGCGCCACGGTCCTGGACGCGTCCGGCAGCCCGGTCGAGCGGGCCGTCGTGACCCTTGACTGGGAGCCCGGCGAGGTCGAGCGCGGCGGTTTTCGCCACTTCATGCTCAAGGAAATCCACGAGCAGCCCGGGGCGGTGTCCGAGACGCTGCACGCGCTTCTCCCGGACGCTGGTGTGCCCTCGCTCGCCCACGTCGGCCTCGACGCCGGGACCTTGTGCCGCTTCACCGCGGTGCGGCTGGTCGCGTGCGGCACCTCGTGGCACGCTGCCCTGGTCGGCAAGTTCTACCTCGAGCGCCTGGCCAGGGTTTCGTGCGAGGTGGAGTACGCCTCCGAGTTCCGGTACCGCGAACCGCTGCTCTCGTCCGGCACGCTGGTGGTCGGGATCACGCAATCCGGCGAGACCGCCGACACGATCGCCGCGATGCGCCTGGCTTCCGGCGCCGGAGCGTCGCTCGCGTCGGTCTGCAACGTGCGCGGCTCGCTCGCCGAGCGCCTCGCCGCGTTCCGCCTCGGCACTCACGCCGGGCCGGAGATCGGGGTCGCCTCGACCAAGGCGTTCACCACACAGCTCGTCGCCCTGCTCGCGCTCGCGCTCGCGTGGCGCGAAGCCAAGGGGCTGCCCGCCTCCGAAACCAGGGCGCTGCTGGAGCGCGCCTGGGCGCTTCCCTACGACATCGAGGGCGCCCTCGGGCATGCGGGCGAGCTCGCGGCCGTGGCGGAGGAGCTGCAGCACGCGAGCGACGCCCTCTACATCGGCCGCGGTGCGCTCTACCCGCTCGCCCTCGAAGGGGCGCTCAAGCTTAAGGAAATCTCATACTTGCACGCCGAAGGGTACCCGGCCGGCGAGATGAAGCACGGCCCGATCGCGCTGCTCGACGAGGCCTTCCCGGTGATCGCACTGTGCCCAGCCGGGGAGCTCGCCGAGAAGGTGCGCTCGAACATCGAGGAGGTGCGCGCCCGCAAGGCGCCGGTGTACGTGATCGGGGACGTCACGGACGCCCGCCTGGTCGAGCTCGCCCGCGTGGTCGTCCCGCTTCCCGCGTTGCCCTGGCCGCTGCTGCCGGTGGTGGCGGCGGTGCCGCTGCAGCTGCTGGCGTACGAGGTGGCGGTGCGCAGGGGGTGCGATGTGGACCAGCCCCGCAACCTTGCCAAGTCCGTCACGGTTGAGTAGGCGCCGCCGATAGCGGACCGTCTGCTGCGTTGCGCTGCGCCGGCTCGCATCCTCAGCGTACCCTCCGGGTACGCCTCCGGTGCGACCGGCTTGCGCGCCTTGCATCCGGCCCACTCTCGGCGACGCGGCTACACGCCGCAAGCTGCGACGTCCTGCCGATCGTTGACGTTTTCGTCTTCGAGGGGAGCGCTCGGGGCTGCGCGGCCTGCGGCCGGCGCAGCCGGGGGGGCCGGCGCGGGGTACAATCGCCGGTTCCTGGGAGGGGTGTTGGATCGACTCGCAAAGCTGCTCGCGGACCTGGACGAGGACCAGAAGCTGGCCGTGATGCACGGCGAGGGTCCGCTCCTCGTCGTCGCCGGGGCGGGGTCCGGGAAGACGCGGGTACTCACCTACCGGATCGCGGCGCTGCTGGCGCGCGGGCTGGCGCAACCGCACGAGGTGCTGGCGGTGACGTTCACCAACAAGGCGGCGCGCGAGATGGCGGGCCGCGTCGAGCGCCTGGTCGCCGGCGGGCTGCGCGGGGGCTTCGTCGGGACATTTCACCGCTTTGCCCTGCAACTCCTGCGCAACCACCCCGCCGACGCGGGGCTGCCGCCGCGCTTTGCGATCGCCGACGAGGACGAGCAGCGCCTCCTGCTCGACCGCATCCTCAAACGGCTCGACATCCCCTCGACGCGGTTGTCGGTGCGGGCGGCGCGGTCGCGCATCTCCGCGGCCAAGAACGCACTGACCGGGCCGGAGGCGCTCGCGGGCCGGGCGCGCGGCGACGCGGAGCGCCTCCTCGCCGAGGTGTACGAGGCGTACGAAGGGGAGCTGCGCACGGCCGGAGCGGTGGACTTCGACGACATGCTCTCTCTGGCGGTCGCGCTGCTCGAACGCCACGACGCAATCCGCAAGTCGCTCGCCTCGCGCTTCCGCTGGCTGCTGGTGGACGAATTCCAGGACACCAACCTGGCGCAGGCGCGCCTGGTGCGGCTGCTTGGGGGCAAGTCGCCGAACCTGACCGCGGTAGGCGACGAGGACCAGTCGATCTACCGCTGGCGCGGCGCCGAGGTCGAGAACATCCTCGCCTTCGAGGAGGCCTACCCGGGCGCGCGGGTGGTGACGCTGGGGCGCAACTACCGCTCGACCGAACCGATCCTGCGCGCGGCCGCGGCCGTCATCGAGCGCAGCGTCCGAAGGCGCCCGAAGCGGCTCTTCTCCGAGGTTGGCGCGGGCGTCCCGGTGACGGTGTACCTCGCCGCCGACGAGACGGACGAGGCCCGCTTCGTCGCCGACGAGATCTCCCGGCTGCGCGCCTCGGTGCCGGCGGGGGAGATCGCGGTGCTGTTCCGCGTGAACGCCCAGTCGCGCCCGTTCGAGGGTGAGATGGTGCGCCGGGCGATGCCGTACGTGGTCGTCGGCGGCACCCGGTTCTGGGAGCGCAAGGAGGTGCGGGACGCCCTCGCGTACCTGCGCCTGCTGGTGGCCCCCGACGATGCGCTCGCGTTCCGGCGCGCGATCCACGTCCCGGCGCGCGGGATCGGACAGGTCGCGATGGACCATCTCGAAGCCGCCGCGGCGGCCCTCGCGGTCGCCCTCCCGGAGGCGGCCCGCCGGCTCCCCGAAGCGCTCTCGCCGCGGGCACGGCAGGCACTGACGGAGTTCTTCGCGCTCCTCGACGCGTTGCGTGCGCTCGCGGGCAGCGCCCCGCCGGCAGAGGTAGTCCGCGAGTTGCTGGAGCGGTCGGGGCTCGCGGCGCAATACGCCGCTGGGGACGAGGACGACCGCTCGCGCCGCGCCAACCTCGACCAACTCGTCGCGGCCGCGGCGGAGGCGGCCGACCGGGGCCTTGACCTCCCCTCGTTCCTGGATGAGGTGGCGCTGCTCACCGACGCGGACATGAGGCGCGAGGGCGACGCGGTGCAGCTCTCGACCTTGCACGCCGCCAAGGGTCTCGAGTTCGAAGCCGTGTTCCTGGTCGGAATGGAGGACGGCCTCCTGCCGCTGCGCCGCGAGGGCAGCACCGAGGCGGACGACGAGGAGGAGCGCCGCCTGGCCTATGTGGGAATGACACGGGCGCGGAGGCGGCTGGTCCTGACCTCCGCGCGGGTGCGCCGCATCAACGGCCAGCTGCTATCCGGCCGGCCGTCGCCGTTCCTGCTCGAGGTCCCGCGCGAGGTGGTGGAAGATCGGGCCGCGGCTTTTGGCCGCGACCCGTTTCGCACCCACGCTCCACACCCGCACCCACGACTGCCCGAGCGCTCGGACGGTAGCCCTGCTGCGTCGTTCGGACCACGGACCACGGACCACGGTCCACGGTCCTCGCAAAAGCACCCGGACGGCTGGCGCCCCGGCCTCAAGGTCCGGCACGCGACGTTCGGCTCGGGGGTGATCCTGCAGGTGCAGGGGACCGGCGCCCAAACCCGCCTGGTGTGCTTCTTCGACCGTGCCGGCCGCAAGATCCTGATTCCTTCACTCGCCCACCTCGAACGCGCCTGAGGCCGGCGAGCGCAGACCCCGAACGAACTGTGGCCGCTGCGAGCGGTTTCCCGGGGCCGGATCCGTCGGGGCCAGTCTCCCGGCGAGGCGGTCTACGCGTCGTCCGCGCCGTTGCTCGTTCCGTCTCCTGCCTCGCCGCGCGTCCCCTTGAGGACGCCCTCCCAGATCGACTCGACGGCGCGCCTGCTGCCGAGGCCGACCGCGAGCGCCATCGTCACCGCCATGGAGCCGAACGCGATCAAGAACGCCCACAAGACGAGGGTCGGCGCGATATTGAGCTGAATCAGCGTGATCGCGAACGTGAGGACGAGGACCGCCGCGCGGACGATACGGGCGGCCAGCGTGGCGTGTGTCATCCCTTCCTCGAAGAGTGCGCGGCGAACCGAGCGGGCGGCCACGGCCGCCACACCCGATCCGACCGTGATGATGAGTCCGGCGAGAAGCAGGTCCGGGACGAGGAGCACGAGGCGCTCGAGCAGCCGGGAGAGGACGGTGAGCTGCCAGAGCACGAGGGCGCGGTTGAGGAAGACCAGGAAAGTGAACGCGCCGACGAGCCCGCCGACCAGCGTGTAGAGGGCATGGCGCAGATCTCCCTTGCCCAGGGCCCGGCCCCACCGCCACCGCTCGACGACCCGGTGCAAGCGGAGCCAGATGAGGATGCGCACGACGATCTTCGCCGTGAGCCAGGACACCAGCAAACCGACGACGAGCACGAGGAGCCCGGAGACGAGCGCCGGCAGGAACGCGACGATCGTGGCCAGGGCGTCGCGCAAAGAGAGCAGGGGTTGTTGCGGCATCGGCAGCTCCCTTCTATGCGAGCCAACGCTTGGGGTCGGCGGGCATTTCGTACACGATCGCCACCGGCCTCACGGTGCGGTCGGCGAGTTCGAGAGGCAAGGCGTAGCCGAGCAGGTGCTCGAGCAGGCCTGCCTCGGTCCCGCCGAGAACGATGAGGTCCGCGCCCCTCGACTCGCGGAGCACACCGGAGACGATCTGCGACGACCTCACGATCCGGAGCTCCTCGGGTGCGCCGACGCGCCCAACGGCCGTACCCACCTCGCGCCGAGCCGCATCGATCTGTGCCTCGGTAGCCTCCGGGGCAACCACGTGGACGACGCGCAGCGATGCCGAAGCAGTGGCCGCGAAGGCGTGGCCGATCTCCACCGTCAACTCACTATTGGGACCGGCCTCGAACGCCAGGAGAACGGTATTCAGCTTCGCGGGCCAGCGCTCCGCGCCGATCTCGATGACCTGCGCCGGGCTGGAGCGGACGACCCGGTCGACGAGCGTAGCTGCGAGGCGCTCGAGAGACGACGTCCTGCGGGCCCGCCCGAGCACGATGAGGTTGCACTCCTCCGCAAGCGCCGTTTCGACGATCCCGTAGGAGATTCGGTGGGACACCGAAACCAACGACCGCACCGGGACGCCTTGCTCGCTGCAGCGGGCGACGGCCTCCTCGAGGTCGCCTCGGATGCCGCCGACCCGATCGATGCCAACCGCGAGGATCTCGCCCTCAGGCACCTCGAGGACCGAGAGTGCCACGACCTCGCCGTTGTAATGCTTCGCGATGGCGCCGGCGGCGTTGAGGATCGCCTGGGCGTGTTTTGGGTCGCCCACGCACGCAAGGATCCGGTACCTGTGCTGCGCGGCCGCTTCCCGCCCGGCGGCGACCCTGGTGTGGGCGCGATCCCGCTTGCGGGCGTACCCGTAGAAGATGGCCAGTCCGCCGCCGATCCAGGCGAGGGCGGAGAGCCAGGCCTTGGGGCTGTAGGCGAAGAGCTGCACGGCGAGGGCGAGCTGCAGCGCGATGCCGACGATGGGAACCAGCGGGACCCACGGCACCCTGAACCCGCGGTCGAGGTCCGGTCGCTTGCGGCGCAGCACGATGAGGACGAACAGGACCTGGATGAAGAGGAGCAGGAACATGATGTCGCTGGCGCTGGCGACGGCCTCGATCGGGAGCGCCACGGCCATGAAGGCGATGAGCACCGAGGACCCGAGGATCGCCCAGTGCGGCGTCTTGCGCAGCGCGTGGATCCTGCCGAAGAACGAGGGCAGGTTGCGGTCGCGCCCCATGGCGAACGACACGCGGGAGGACGAGTAGATCGTGGCGTTGAGAGCGCTCAGCGTCGAGAGCAACCCGCCGATCAGGATGATCGCGGCGCCGCCGGGGAACAGCCCGCGCGCCACGTCGACGAGGGCCGTTTCCTTATGGAGCCCGAGGAATTTCCAGCTCGGCATCCCGCCGGGGTGGACCGCCCCGAGCGCGGCGAACGCGACGAGAAGGTAGATGGGGATGACAATCGCCAGCGAGAGGAAGACGGCCCGGGGGACGTTGCGCTTCGGGTCCCTTACCTCCTCGCTGCACTGGGCGATGATCTCGTAGCCCTCGAAGGCGATGAAGGTGAGCCCCATGGCGGTGAACACGCCGCCGTAGCCGTTGGGGAGGAAGTCCTTGAAGGGGATCTCCCAGTCGGGACGGCGCAGCGTGACCCAGACGCCGAACGCGACGAACACCGCGAGGATCGCGATCTTGGCGAGCGTGACGACGTTGCCCGCCTTTCCCGTCTCCGCGGCGCCGCGATAGTTGATGAATGCGAACAGCGCCACGACCGCCACGGCGAGCCATTTCTCCAGCGGCATGATCGGCGTCTCGACCAACTTGACGCCGATGACCGGGAGCACAAGCCTGAAGTACGCCCCGAAGCCGAGCGCGTAGAGGGAGCAGGCGACGGCGTGGGCGAACCAGGACATCCACCCGCTCATGAACCCATGCGGGTCCGGCAGGCCGGTCTTGACCCAGAGGTAGCCCCCGCCGGCGTCGTGGAACGACGAGCCGAGCTCCGCGTAAGCCGCGGCGGCGAAGAGCGTGACGAACCCGTTGAGCAGGAAGGCCAGCATCAGGCCGGGGCCGGCGACTCCTGCGGCGATACCGGTGAGGACGAAGATGCCGGCACCGATCATGGCCCCAACGCCGATCATGGTGACGTCGAGGAGTCCCATCTCCCGACTGAGGCGGACCTCGGAGTTGGACGCCACGGTTAGGTCTCCGGGTTCGATTCTCTCACACGCCACCAACTCCTTGCGGCGAAACACGCCGGGGACGGGCTCGGATGAAGGGCAAACACGCGAAGCGGCACAGCTGGTCCGGATGGCGCCGGCCGATCCGGGCGGCTAAAATGAACGTGTCGCAGCCGCCAATGAGGTGTGCCTTATCCTGGCAGAGACGGCCCGTGGTCGCACCAGGCGGGTGGCCGGGGCGTCGTCGCCGGGAATGGGAGGTGGACCGTGTTTCGCATCCGAAGAATCTACGACGCCGTCCTGCCGCTGAACCAGGAGGCGCTCCGGCAGGTGCAGGCGATCCTCCGGGACCAGTTCCCGTTCGTCTCGGAGGACGAGATCGAGGCGCTCCCGGAGAAGCTGCGCAACCCGATCAAGTATCGCTTTCGGTCACTCGGGTTCGTGGCGGACGATTGGCAGGGGAAGGTGCAAGGGTTCGCACTGCTCATGCACGAACCCAAGCTCAACTTCTGCTTCCTCGACTTCATCTCGGCCGGCGCGCGATTGGAGGGGCGGGGCGTGGGAGGGGCGCTCTACCAGCGTGTCCGCGACGAGGCCATCGCGCTGAACGCGGTCGGCATCTTCTTCGAGTGTCTGCCGGACGATCCCGCCCTCTCGCGCGATCCGGTGGTGCGCCGGCAGAACGCGAACCGGCTGCGGTTCTACGAGCGCTTCGGCGCCCGCCCGATCGTCGGTACCCGGTACGAGACGCCGGTGAAGCCGGACAGCGACAACCCACCGTATCTGGTGTTCGACGGACTAGGCCGCGGCGCGCCGTTGCGGCGCGAGTACGCGCGTGCGGTCACGCGGCTCATCCTCGAGGCGAAATACGCGCACCTCTGCCCGCCCGCCTACGTCGCAATGGTGGTCGAATCGTTCGCGGACGACCCCGTCCGCTTGCGGGAACCTCGCCACGTCACACAAGAGCGGCCGCTTTCCGTTCCCGCACATCGCTCGGCGGACCGGCGCATCGTCCTCGTCGTCAACGATCGGCATCATATCCATCACGTCCGTGAGCGCGGCTACGTGGAGTCCCCCGTACGGATCAACACGATCCTCCGTGAGCTCGAACGTGTGGACCTATTCCTCCGCGTCTCGCCTCGCCACTTCGGCGAACAGCACATCCTTGACGTCCACGACCACGGGTTCGTGACCTACTTCAAGCGCATCTGCGAGGATCTCCCGCCGGGCAAGTCGATATACCCCTACGTGTTCCCGATCCGCAACGTCGCGCGCCCGCCCAAGGAGCTGGCCGTGCGCGCCGGCTACTACTGCATCGACACCTTCACCCCATTGAACCGCAACGCGTTCCTGGCCGCCAAGCGGGCCGTTGACAGCGCGCTCACGGCGGCCGAGGAGATCCTCCACGGGGCGCGCCTCGCGTATGCGCTCGTCCGGCCTCCGGGCCACCACGCGGAGCGTCGCACGTTCGGCGGCTTCTGCTACTTCAACTCAACGGCAGTGGCGGCCCACTACCTCTCGGCTCTCGGCAAGGTGGCGATCCTCGACGTGGACTACCATCACGGCAACGGCCAGCAGGACATTTTCTACGAGCGGGGCGACGTTCTGACGATCTCCATCCACGGTCACCCCCGCTTCGCATACCCGTACTTCTCCGGGTTCGAGGAGGAGAGCGGCGCGGGGAACGGGCTCGGGGCCAACGTCAACATCCCGCTGGGCGAACACCTGGACGGTGAGGGCCACCGCAAGGCCCTGGCAACCGCGTTGCGCCGGATCCTGCATTTCGGTCCCCAGTTCCTCGTCGTGGCGTTCGGGCTCGACACCGCAAAAGGGGACCCCACGGGGAGCTGGAGCCTCAACGCGCGTGACTTCGAGGCTAACGGCGAGATGATCGGAGCGCTCGGGCTGCCCACGCTGGTCGTCCAGGAGGGCGGGTACGACCATCGGGTCATTGGCGTGAACGCGCGGAACTTCTTCCAGGGTCTCTGGACCGCCCACGAGAGGTCGGCGATCCCGAGGTAGCGCCGTCCCGACCGGGCCGCTCAGCGGCGGATCAGTGTCGCGACCTTCCCGACGGTGAGGCCCTGGACGAGGATCGAAAACACCACGACGCCGTAGGTCAGGCCTACGACGACGTCGCGCCACGGCGTGGCCGGGAGGGAAAGGGCGAGCGCCACGGAGATCCCTCCCCGCAGCCCGCCCCACGTCATCACCCGGACCGTGAACGGCGGGAACGTGCGCACCACCCGCATCGCGAGCACCGGCACCCCGACGGAGGCAAAACGGGCGGCGAGGACGAGGGGAATCGCTGCGAGGGCGGCGAAGAGGTTGGTGGCGCTGAAGCGGATGACGAGAAACTCGAGCCCGATGAGAACGAAGAGGACCGCGTTGAGGATCTGGTCGGTCACCTCCCAGAAGGTGTCGAGGTGCTCGCGCGTCCGGTCGGACATCGCGAACGTCCGTCCCTGGTTGCCGACGAGCAGACCTGCGACGACCATGGCGATCGGCCCCGAGGTATGCAGCTGCTGGGCCAGGGAGTACCCGCCGGTCACCAGGGCCAACGTGATCAACACCTCCACCGTGTAGTTGTCCACGCTCTTGAGCATCCGGTAGGCGACGGCACCCAGCAGCAAGCCGAACGCGACGCCGCCAACGGCCTCCCTGAGGAAGAGCTGCAGGACGGTGGCGGCAACGGTGCCGCCTGCCAACCCACCGTGAGTCACGCCGAGGACGATGGTGAAAACGACGACGCCGACGCCGTCGTTGAACAGCGACTCGCCCGTGATGAGCGTCTCGATGTCTTTGGGGACGCGGGCGCGCCGGAGGATGGCGAGCACCGCGATTGGGTCGGTGGGCGAGATCAGCGCGCCGAAGAGGAGCGCGGCGCCGAACGGCAGCCCGAGTCCCGCGAGGCGGGCGCCCGACCACGTCAGGGCGGCGACGAAGCAGGTGGAGAGCACGACGCCCACCGTTGCCAGGATGAGGATCGGCCACCGCTGTGGCGAGAGGTCGGTGAAGCTGACGTGCAGCGCGCCGGCGAACAGAAGGAAGCTGAGCATCCCCTTCATGAGGATTTCGTTGAGAGTGAACGTGTCGAGCAGCCGCGCGCTCCCGAGATCGAGGCCGCCGGCGGCGATCGCGACCGAAACCAGTGAGGCGATCAGCGCCCCGAGCATGACGCCGATCGGCGTGGGCAACTTCAGGAGCCTCTCGTTCGCGTAGGCGAGAACGGCGGTGAGGCTGATGAGGGCGGCAGCGGTTGCGAAGGCGCTCATCGTGTAAGTCTAGGCGATCGCCGCGTCCGGGGGTGGCAAAACGGGGTGGCCCGGAGGCTTCGGACGGGAGTATGCTCGCGCCGGAGCGATGGGAGAGCCGCTCGCGCCGGCCGTCGAGCGACCGCCGTCATGCAAGAGCTGATTGATCTCCTCGCCGCCCCTTGGTGGCCTGCACATGGGCTGGACGCATGTCTGCTCGTGGCAGAGCTTCTTGCCCTGCTGACGATCCCGTCGGTGCTCGTCCAGCGACGCGGCCGCCCACAGGCCGCGCTGGCGTGGGTGCTCGGTCTGATCGCCGTTCCCTTCGCAGGCGTGCTGATCTGGTGGGGGATCGGCCGCTCGCACCTGCTGCGCAGGCGACGCCGACGGCAATCGGCTCGCGCGCGAATCTCCCCGGGTCTCCGGGCGGTCGGCCCACGGTCGCAGCCGGCATCCAGCGTGGACCTCCTGCCTGCCCTTCATCTGCCGGAGGACGAAGCGCTCGACGTCTTCCCCGCTGTCGGTGGCAACGGCGTGAAGGTTCTCGTCGATGGCGCCGAGACCTACGCTGCCATCGACCGCATCGCGCGCAGCGGGCGCCATCATGTCCACTTCCTGTTTTACGCCTGGCAACCGGATGATGTGGGCCGTCACTTTCGCGACTTGCTTGCGCGGCGGGCTCGAGACGGTGTGCAGGTCCGCGTCCTCTGCGATGCCGTAGGCAGCTCGCGCTTGAGCCGTCGGTTCCTGGAGCCGCTGCGCTGGGCGGGTGGCAAGGTCGCGTTCTTCATGCCGACCCGCCTCCTGCGCCGGTCGCTGACCCTCAATTTCCGCAACCACCGGAAGATCGTCGTGGTGGACGGGAACGTCGGTTACGCCGGCGGCCTGAACATCGGTGCGGAGTACACGGGAGAGTGGCGGGACCTTGGCCTGCTGCTCTCCGGGCCGGTCGTCGGACAGCTGCAAGAGGTTTTCGCGGACGACTGGTTCTTCGCGACAGGCGAGAACCTTGCCGCCGGCGAGTATTTCCCTGAGGCTTCGACCGCCGGGGGGGACGTGCTCGGGAAGGGAGGCGTGCATCACGGGGCGATCTGCCGGTTGATCGCCGGCGGACCCGACGCTCGCCACAACGCGACGCACGACACCTTCCTCATCGCGGTGAACCAGGCGAAGCACCGGGTCTTCATCACGACGCCGTACCTGATCCCGGGACCGGCGATTCAGGCGGCGCTGCGCACCGCGGTGTTCCGCGGCGTGGACGTCCGCCTGCTCGTGCCCCGGAACCCCGACGTCTATCTCACCCGGCTCGCCGGGCGATCGTTCTACCCCGACCTGCTGGCCGTCGGCGTGCGGATTTTCGAGTACCTGCCAGGGACGCTCCACCAGAAGCTGTGGGTGTTCGACGATGAGCTCGCCGCCGTCGGGAGCGCAAACCTCGACACTCGCAGTTTCAGGCTGAACTTCGAGGCCTGCTGCTTCGTCCAGAGCCGTTCGGTCAACGCGGAGCTTGCCGGCCTGTTCATTCGGGATCAGGCCCTGAGCGAGGAGGTGACGCCGGCGTCCGTAAAGGCCGCAGGCAGGTGGGAGGAGTTCAAGGAGGCAGTGGCGAACCTCCTCAGCCCCCTGCTCTGAGGCGAAGCGCCGCGCGTCACCGCCTCGGTTGGCGCGACCGGACGTGGCGCCGCCGGTTGACCTCGAACGTGCGGGGAAACGCAGCGACGATCAACATTTCTCGCCGCGGGTTAGGCAGCACACGTTCGCACCACGCCGAAACGAAGGTCACACGCATCAGGCCGTGTTCAACCGTACGACGAGCACCGAGCACGCGGCGCTCCGCGCCACGATCTCGGTCACGCTGCCGAGGAGCAGACGCGGAAGGCCGGTCCGGCCGACCGTGCCGACCACGATCAACTCCGCCTGGATCTGATCCGCGTGGCGGATGATGGCCGGAGCGGCCGGGCCGAAGGCGACGACGCGGTCACCGTCGATCCCGTAGCGGGAGAGCGCGCTCGCCAGCTTTCCGTCCACGGTTTCGCGCAGCTCCTCCTGGATCCCTGCGGAAAACCCGAAGGGGGCGGTTGTGAGAGGTTCCGGCATTCCCTCGGCGAGACTCAGGCCGAGATCGATGCTGTGGAAGATCGTCAGCTTTGAGCCGGTGCGACGGGCTTCCTCACCCGCAGCGGCGACGGCCGGCAGAGACGGGTCGGAGAAGTCCGTCGCGACCAGAATTCTGCGGCTTTTCGGGGAGCTCCGCGCCACGAGCACGGGGCAGTGGGCGTGACGGAGGACCCGCTCGGCCACGCTGCCGAGCAGGGTGCGGCTGAGGTCCGTGGCCCCGCGGGCTCCGACGACGAGGAGATCAGCCCCACGCTCTTCGGCCCGGCGGACGATGACGGCATGAGCGGGGCCGTCCTCGACCAACACCTCGAACTCGCCGGGCTGGCGCCCGGTCAGCGCCGTCACCCGCACCTTGACCCGCTCGATGGCGTCCCGCTGCAGGGCTGGGGCGGCGTCGGACATTTCCTGCCCGAACTGGGGAAACAGCGGGTCCGTCCGCAGAGGGTTGGGTATAACGTGAAAGACGCTCAGGGTGGCGCCTGCCGACCGCGCGCGTTCATCCGCCTGCCGCACGGCCTCGTCCGCCGCCTCACTGAAATCGGTCGCCACGACAACTCTTTCAGCCATGAGAACTCCTTCGCAACAAAGCGTACCATTCCCCGCGACGTTCAAGGTGGCTCGGCTCCTTGCGGGGCCTCGTTTCGTGGCGAGTGAGGTTGCGATCGCGGTCGCGGTCGGCTAGCCTGGGAAGGCTATGGGTGAGGTGCGCCGCATCGTGACGGTGCCCCCTGAGGCACTTGCAGTCGATACGGCAGGCAATCCGGCTCGCGGGGCACCCGAATCTGGTCGAGTGATCCTCGTCTCGAACCGGCTTCCCGTGACCATCCTCCGCCGCGAGAACAAGCTCGAGATCCACCCGTCGTCCGGCGGGCTGGCTGCCGCGCTCTGGCCACTCCACCGGAGAGGGGACGGCCTCTGGGTCGGGTGGCCCGGCGAGCTGTCCGGTGGCAAAGCGTCGGAGCGGGCGATCATCTCGAAACTGCAAAGTGAGAGGCTCGCGCCCGTCATCCTCGGTCCCAAGCTCGTGAACGAGTTCTACCACGGCTTCTCGAACTCGACACTTTGGCCGCTGCTTCACTACTTCAGCCACCTTGCGGTCCTCGACCGCACCTGGTGGGAATCGTATCGGCGCGTGAACGAGATGTTCGCAGACGTGGTGGAAGAGCTGGCGCAGCCCGGCGACACCATCTGGGTTCACGACTACCACTTGATGTTGTTGCCGGGGATGCTGCGCAAGCGACTGGGCGAGACCCGGATCGGTTTCTTCCTTCACACGCCGTTCCCGTCCGCCGAGATCTTTCGCATCTTGCCGTGGCGGCGGGAACTTCTCCAGGGCATGCTGGGCGCCGACCTCGTCGGGTTTCACGTGTACGACTACCTCCGCCACTTCCGGGTCGCGGCGATGAGGGTACTCGGCTCGGAGGGAGACGCCGATCGCCTGATCGTGGACGGCAGGATCGTGCGCCTCGGAGCATTTCCGGTGGGGATCGAGGCCAGTCGATACTGGCGCGCGGCCACGCAGGATCCGGAGGCGCTCGCGCGCCTGGAGAGCCTCCCCGGGGAGCTCAAGGGTCGCCAGCTGATCCTCGGCGTCGACCGGATGGATTACACGAAGGGGATCCCCGAGCGCCTCGCCGGGTATGAGCGGTTTCTCGAGCGGTATCCGAGGTACCACGGGCGGGTCGAACTGATCCAAGTGGGTGTCCCCACCCGAACCCGCGTCGCGCACTATCGTTCCTTGAGGCAACGTGTCGAGGAGATCGTCGGGCGGATCAACGGTCGGTTCGGGACCCCCGACTGGACGCCAGTGAAGTACATCTTCCGCCCGATCTCATTTGGCCGTCTCTGCGCCCTGTACCGATACGCCACCGTTGCGCTCGTGACGCCGTTGCGGGACGGGATGAACCTGGTGGCAAAGGAGTTCATCGCGTGCAAGAACCACGACGGCGACGGCGTCCTCATCTTGAGCGAATTCGCCGGTGCCGCTCCCGAACTCGGCGAGGCGCTCCTGGTCAATCCGTTCGACCCGGACGAGATCGCGGGAGCGATTCACCGCGCCCTCACGATGCCATCGGCGGAGCGGAAGGTGCGCCTCAACAGCCTCCTCGTCCAGGTCTGGCAGGGTGATGCACGACCCTGGGGAGAGACGTTCCTCGGCGCCCTCGCTGCGTGTGAGGGTGGCGCCGACGTCTATCCCCCGCGCCTCGGGGAACATGAGCGGGACGAGATGGTCGTGGCCTGGAAGCTGGCCACGGGGCGCGCCCTGGTCCTCGACTACGACGGAACCCTGCGTGCGATCGCCGCGCGACCCGACCTCGCCAGGCCGGATCGTCCCCTCCAGCAACTCCTGCGCTACCTGGGCAAACTGCCGGGCGTTGAGGTCCTTGTGGCAAGCGGAAGGGATCGCGAGACGGTGGACCGATGGCTCGGCGCCCTGCCGATCGCCCTCGCGGCGGAGCACGGGCGTTGGTTGCGCGACCCCGAACGCGGTTGGGAAGACATGCTCGGCGGCCAGAGTCCAATCTGGCTCGCCCGGGTAACCGAGATCCTCGAGCAGGCGGCCGCGGTGACGCCGGGGAGCTTCGTCGAGCCGAAATCGGCCTCGGTAGCATGGCACTACCGCGGGGCCAACTCGGAGCAGGCGGATCTTCGCGTTAGGGAGCTCAAGGAGCGTCTTGGAGAGCTGCGGGAGGATCCGCCGATCGAGGTCGTTCACGGGAAGAAGGTCATCGAAGTGAGAGTGGCGGGGGTGAGCAAGGCCAGTGTGCTGCTGACCTGGCTTTCGCGCAGGCCTCCGGTTGGGTTCCTGCTCGTCGCGGGCGACGACCAGACCGACGAGGAGATGTTCGAGAGGCTTCCGCCGAACGCCTGGAGCATGCACGTGGGTTCGAAGTCGTCGCGCGCACGCTTCTCCCTGCCCGACCCGGCGGCAATGCGAAATCTGCTGCATCTGCTCGGCGAAGTTCCCGTCGAGGTTGGGCCGTGAGCGCGAGGCCTTTCCGCTTTCGCGACGCGGTGCGGCTGACCTGCCCCACGGGGGTGTCGGCCGCAACGCTGCGGGAGTTCCGCGACGTCGTGGAGCGGGTGGAGCCGCGTGTACTCCACCACCACCTGCGGGAAGTCCCTCTGCGATTCACGTTCACGTTCTGGGACTACCCGAACGACTTTGCGATCTGGGCCGCCAGTGCGCTCGAGAACCGGGCGCTTGCGGAGCGTTTGTCGGTACTGGACGCCTTCCACGAACGCGACCTCGAACTCCTGCGGGAGCGCGTCCTCGACGCGGTCGAGATCGCCCTCGGGGAGGATGGCAGCACCCTTCCGGTGCCTTCCGGCCAAGAGTTTCACTTTTCCTCGTCGATTGCAGTCGAGTTCGACCTCGGGGTCGAGGCTGGCACCGTCCCCGAGCTGATCGCGCAGCTGAGGGTAGTGCCGGCAACGTCCCTGTACTATCACCTCTTCGAGGGTCGGCTGCGCTCGCCCGAGGGGTGGGACGACATCTCGCTTTGGTTGCTCGAGTCGGGGTTTCCGGCGCCTGCGCACCGGCTGCGTGACCTCGACATCTACATGGCATCGCTCGAGTCGTGCCGCCGGGTGGCGATCGAACTGCTCGAGAGGGACCTGTCGTGAAGGCCGCCCTCCCCGACGCGGCGGTCCTCGCCGTCGAGCCGTACCTGGACCATGTGCCGCGCTGGGTCGAGAACGAGCTCCGGTGCCTGGCGGCGCCGTTTCGCGGGGCGAGTGTCGTGCACGTCAACGCGACGGCGATAGGCGGCGGCGTTGCCGAGATCCTGCAGCGTCTGGTCCCGTTGCAGCGAGGCCTTGGGCTGGACGCACATTGGTTCGCCATCGACGGGGACGCCGATTTCTTCCGCACGACGAAGAAGGTCCACAACGCGCTGCAGGGCCAGGAGCAGACGATCTCCCCCGCGGAGTGGGATCACTACCTTGAGGTCAACCGGGCCAATCTGGCCGACCATGAGGCCGCGCTTCGCCGGGCGGACTTCGTCATCGTCCACGACCCGCAGCCCGCAGCGTTGCTCACGCTCCTCGGCCAGCCCTGCGGCCGCTGGGCGTGGCGCTGCCACATCGATCTCTCGAACCCTCAGCGAGGCACCTGGCGCTATCTGAGGGACCTCGTCAACCCCTACGGCGCAAGCGTCTTTTCCCTCGCCGCGTTCGCACGGAGGTTGGACCATCCTCAAGTCGTGATCCCACCTGCGATCGATCCCCTGACCGACAAGAACCGGAAGCTCGACACAGCCGTCGTGGAGGAGACCTGCCGGCGCTTCGGAGTCCGGCTTGACGTGCCTCTCTTTGTCCAGGTGTCGCGGTTCGATCGCTTCAAGGACCCTCTGGGAGTGGTGGCCGCGTTTCGCCTGCTGCGCCGCCACCGCGAGGCAACGCTCGTCCTCGCCGGGGGCGGGGCGAGCGACGACCCGGAGGGGCAGGAGGTCCTGGCGGAGGTACGCCGGGCCACCGCCGACGATCGTGATGTTCTGGTCCTCGAGCTTCCGCCGGACGCCAACCTGGAGGTCAACGCCCTTCAGCGCGCCGCCACCGTCATCGTGCAGAAGTCGCTGCGCGAGGGTTTTGGGCTTGTGGTGACGGAAGGGCTGTGGAAAGGTAAACCGGTCATCGGCGGCGCCGTCGGGGGGATCACCCTTCAGGTTCGGGACGGTTTCACAGGGTATCTGGTCCGGACCGTGGAGGGCTGCGCCTACCGGATGCGCCAATGTCTCCGGCACCCGAACCGGGCCCGGACCATGGGAAAGCGCGGGACGGAATTGGTCCGCGGCCACTACCTGATCACGCGACAACTCCGCGACTCGCTCGTGCTGCTCACCCTGCTGCGCGGCGGCACGACCGTGGACAGAGTGTTGCGCCTCAACTGAGTTCCGGCCCGAGAACTCGTATCGGGGGTGAAGATGCCGAATCGAAGCTCATTGCATCTCCGTGCCATCGTTCGCGGCGCGGCCGTCCTGGCGATGCTGGCGTGCCTCGTGGCGGTCGATCTTCCGGCACAGCAGGCAGTCAGCATCGCCCTGCGTGACAGCATCAACCCGGGCCTGGACGTCCCTCCCCCGCAAGTGTCGCGGCGCACTCCGGCGGCGTCATGGCGGTCCTTCCTCAATCTGGGGCGTGCGGGCCTCTGGGGGGCGGCGGCACACCTTCTCGACCTCACCGAGGTCCCGCCGAACGAGCAGCGTGCCGTCGGGGCCGAGGTTGCCGAGAAGCTCTTCGATGTGGTCGAGAAGCTTGGCCTTGGCGAAGATGCGGTGGCCAACAACGATCCGGCAGGACCACAAGTTGGCGGTGAGCCGACGAACTCGGTCGTGGCCGCGAGCTTTCGCCGTTCGGGCATCGCCGGCGAGATCTGGTTGCGGCGGACGAAGGATGCGAAGACCGGTGAGCTCGCCTGGCTGTTCACGCGCCGGACGGTTTCGAGCGCCCGTTTCTGGTACTCCGTCGTCGTCCAGGGCGAAAGGCCCCTCGGGGCGTTGAACCTCAATCAAGGGCTTGGGCCGGTACCGGCCGGGGTGCGCCGAGCGAACCCGCGCGAAACCGTGACGGCGTTTCTCGCCGCTGCCCACGCCGGGGAGTTCCTGACCGCCGCGCACTACCTCGACCTCAGCGCGATCGCCCCCGCCCGGCAGCCGATCGAGGGCCCGCTGCTGGCGCGGCGGTTCATGCTGGTGCTTCTCCGGACGGGGTGCGTCGACCCTGCCAGGATCTCGAACGATCCGATCGGCGCGCCGGAACTCGGGGTCGCGGAAAATGAGGAGCGCATCGCCAGCGTCGAGGTGCACGGCGAGCCCGTGGACATCCTTTTGAACCGGCAATGGAGCTCCGATCAGGGTTTGGTCTGGACATTCGCACCGGCCACGGTGGCCGAGATCGACGCGTTGTACTCGGCGCATGGCCTCGGTTGGCCGGGCGACCATATGCCGGTCTTCTTCCTCACGGTCCAGTTCGCGGGCCTCCAACTCTGGCAATGGGTTGCGCTCATGTTGCTCGCGGCGGTGGGGTGGGGGGTCGCCCGCGTCCTCGGGCACTGGCTCGTGGCCTTCCTCGGGGGGATCACGCGTCGCACGAGCGCGCGCTGGGACGACGCGATTCCCGGCGCCCTCGACGGACCGTTGGGGTTCCTGCTTTGGGCCGTCGTGCTTGCGGTGGCATCCCCCCTCGTGGGGCTGACGCACGGCGTGGAGCAGGTCACGCACGTGATCTGGAAGCTTCTCGCTCTGGTCGGTGTCGCCTGGCTGCTTTCGAGGATGGTGGATCTGGGCGCCGAGCGGATCGGCGCGTCCGGCGACCACAACGCGCTCTCGCTCACGTTCATCCCCGTCGCACGCAGGGTCGCCAAGGTGCTGGTGTTCGCGCTCTTGGTGTTGGTCGCGCTCGACGTGGCGGGGATCAAGGTCGTCGCGCTGCTCGCCGGCCTGGGTTTGGGCGGCCTGGCTTTGGCGTTCGCCGCGCAGAAGACTCTGGAGAACCTCTTCGGAGCGTTTGCGATCGCCGGCGACAGACCGTTCAAGGTCGGTGATTTCGTCCTCATCGGCGACGTCCTGGGAACCGTGGAGGACGTCGGGCTGCGCTCGACCAGGGTGCGCACCCTGGAGCGAACGCTGGTCACGATTCCAAACGGCTCGGTTACGAGCGGGCTGATCACGAACTTCTCCGTTCGCGATCGCATGCTGTACCACCCGACGATCGGCGTGGTCTACGGGACGACGCCGGCGCAGATCAGGCTTGTCACCGACGAGATTCGGAAGCTGCTGCTGAGTCACCCGTCGGTCTGGCCGGAGGTGACGCGCTGCCGCTTTGCGGCCTTCGGCGCTTCCTCGCTCGACATCGAGGTGTTCTGCTGGATCGACACCAGCGACTACAATCGGTTCACGGCAGTCTCGGAGGAGTTGAACTTCCGGATCGCCGAAATCGTCGAGAGCGCCGGGACGTCGTTCGCCTTCCCGTCGCGCAGCGTCTACGTCGCGCGCGAGGGGGGCATCGACAAGGAGCGCGCGAAGGCCGCAGCCGCCGAGGTGGCTCTCCGAGCAGAACGCGGCGAACTGACCGTCCCCGAACCCTCCCCGGAACTCCTGAATGCGTTGCTGGCGAGCCGCGCTGCGGGCCGGCCGCCAGGGAAGCCGTAGTCCCCGGCCTGGGCTAGATGTGCGAGAGGGTGTCCTTGTCGCGGGGCTCGTCGCGTTCCTTGAGTTGACGCTCTAGGACGCGCTTGGCGACGTCGCGCCCCCCCAGCCCAAAGGCGATCGCGAGGCCGAACATGACCGCGCCGAAGGAGATCACGAACGCGGCGACCACGATCGTCTTTGCGATCTCGAGCTGCTCGAGCGCCATGGCGAACGAGAGGATCGTGATCAGAAACTTGACCACGATGCTGATCGCCCGTGGTGACGGCACGTTGGCGTTGACCGCAGCCAGAAGCGCGGCGCGCGAGAGGAAGTTCGCGAGGAGGAAGCCGACAAGGAGGATGGCGAGCGCGGCGAGGATTCGCGGCAGGTAGAGGAAGAATTCGGCGATCAGCCTGTTGATCACGGGGACGTCGAGAGCGCTCATGCCGGCCATCAGGAAGCTCAGGAAGACGAGCCAGAACAGCATGGCCCCGACGAGCCGCGACGGGGTCGCGCGGAGATCTGCCCGGCTGAGGACCTGGGAGACGCCGGAGGCGTCGCAGAGGTGGTCGAACCTTGCAACCGCGAGTGCTCTTCGCACCACGATCTTGATCAACCAGCCGATGACGAGTCCGATGATCAAGATGAGCAGGGCCGCCAAGAGGCCGGGCAGGAAGCGTACGACGCCGGCGAAGAACGCGTCGAGCGCGCCGAGTAACGTCTGCCAGAAGGAACCTTGCATTGTGTGCCTCCCTATGCGGTCTCCCACCGTTTCACGAGATACGGTTTCATCCTCTCGTACTCCAGGCACAGTCCCTCGATCGCCGCTTCGACCTCCGCGGAGCTGGCGTGTTCGTTCTCCTTCACGAACGAAGCCGTCCGTCCGAGGTAGAGCGGGGTCAGGGAACGCAACAGATGTTCGCGGTTGATGGCCTTTCCCTTGAAGGCGACCGCAAAGTCGTACACGGTCCGGACCCACAGACCGACCGGGAAACGGAACTCATCGGTGTCGACGGCAGCGAGGTCGCGGACCTCGGCGAACGTCGCGGGCGCCAGCACGTTTTCCCAGATCGGCGACAGGTCGCGAACGCCGGACTGGAATATGCCAACCATCCTTCGCACATCGACCTGGAGAGGCTCGAGCCCCACGGTGTATTCGAAGCCGAAGAGCGGGACCGCCTCCGTTTCCCGGATCTGCGTCCAGGCGGAGGTGTGGGTTTCCATGAGGCCGAACACCGCGCTCACGACCTGCATCAACATCGCGCTGAGGTCCACGCCGGGATCCTTGACGTCGTGGATCTTCGCGCCGAGGAACGACTGGCACACGTTGTAGCCGTTCGTGATCGCGGTCGTCGTCATCCAGATGTCGATCCCGAACCTGGCCACGTCGGAATGCCACACGTCGTGCTCGAGGTAGTCCGCCGCGAGGCGGCCGGAAAAGCCGAAGTCGCCCCCGATCGGCTGCCGCACCCGCTTCCCGTAGAGCGCCCGCGTCAGGGGATACACGATGCTGTTGGTGATCGTTCCATCGTACTTGTGCCTGTGGTAGAGGGGAGCGACGAAGTCGAAACCCTGGCGGAGGACGGGGGAAAGCAGGAGATCGAGCCATTCTGGCGTGATGCTCCTGAGGTCGGAGTCCACGACGGCACAGGCGCGGGCCCGGACCTCCTTGGCGACGGCGAACACGGTGCGCAGGGCGCTACCCTTACCGGGGATCCCGTGGTACGGCGTGACGATCCGGTGCACGCCGCGGATGGGATGTGCCGCGAGGATGGTGCGGTAGTCGGCGACCCCGGCCGTCTTCACAATGTCCTGGGTGCCATCGGTCGAGCCCCCGTCGGAGTTGACGATCAGCGTGCGTTCCTCCGGGAAGTATTTGGCGAAACCAGCCTGGACCGCCCGCACGACCTGCCCGATGGTGCGGGCGTTGTTGTAGCTCGGTATCCCGACGAGGACGTCGGCCTCGCCGATCTCCTTGATCTGGTCGCATACGTCGTTCGAGAGGACCGAGTCATCCATCGGCTGTGGCCTGTCGTCTCACGGTTCGCGTCTTCGCGTCCGGGTCCTGGGGATCGCCGCCGGGCGGAGCGGGGGCAAGGTCTTCGGCGAGCAGTTCGCGGATGATCGCGGCCCACCCGCGTCCATTCGCCAGCGGCGCCACCCGCGCGTCCGGGAAGCGGCCCAGGAGATCAGGGTTGGGACCGGTCGCGCCGGGGACGATGACTGGGACGTCCGCGCTGGCCAGCAACTCGGCGTCGTTCGGCGAGTCCCCGCACGCGATCGTGGCCCCCACCCGGTAGGGGGAGAGCTCGATCAGGCGGGGCACGGACCCACCCTTGTCGTGAGCTCCCTGGAGGTGGAGGAATCGGTTTCCGCGCACGACACGCAGGGAAGGTTGTGCCGGGAGCGCAGCCCGGATCGCATCGTCCCACGGTGCATCCACGAAGAGGGGCAGCGTCGCCTGTCTGTCCCGCGCGGCGGCCAACTGCGTGCCGTGGAGCCCGGCCAGCGCGATGAGTTCGGCGTCGGAAAGGTCGAGGATCGTGCGCATGGGAGCGCCGGTCGCGATCCGCATCAGGACCGAAGCGGAAAGCAGCTCCGCGAGCGGTACCGCGCCCGGCTGGAGTTCGACGGTGCCGTCTTGGCGCAGCACCCCCGCACCGTTCTCGAAGCTCGCCGGTGCGTCAAGGCCGAGCGCCCGGACGATCGCGCGCACCTCGGTGGCGGTCTTGCTGGTCAGGAGGCAGACCGGCACGGCCAGCCTTGTCAACTCGGCGAGAACGGCTCGAACCTCCGCGCACACGCTCCCATCCGGCTCGAGGAGGGTGCCGTCCAGGTCGGTCAGTACGGCGCGAACCCTCATGTCTGAATGACTCCCTCAAGGTCGTGAACCGCCTGGACGAGCCTGCCGCCGACATCCGGGATCGCCGCGTGGACGCGGGCCCAGTTGGCCAGGGATGGAGTGCCCAGGGGGTCGGCGGTGAACTGGTCGCACCCCTCGGCAAGTGCGCGTGAAAAGGTCGCCATCGCCTCCTCCTCGGCGTGACGGTCGAAAGCGAGCCCGTTGAACAGGGAGACTGCGTAATAGTCCGCGACCGCATCCTCCGCGTACCGCCGGTACGCCACGCGCATGCTCTTGAACGACCCCTCCGGGAGCACGACCCCGGCCGCGGAAAGCGTCCGCAAGAGGTGTTTGACGATGTCCACCGCCATGCGGTGGAGGCCCTGCGTCGGGTCGTCGGGGGAGAGGGGCTGGTGCTTGTGCTCGAACCGGTCGGCGACGTCAACCTGGCAGATGCGCCGCGCCGATCGCTGGCGGAGAACCTCGAACAACAAGCCGACCTCGAGCCCCCAGTCGCCGGGTATCCGGATCCACCGCAGGAGGTCAGCCTCGAGGGCCAACTCCCCGGCGAGTGGGTAGCGGAAGGCGGCGAGGTAGGAGAGGTAGGGGTGCCGACCGACGACGTCGGCAAAGGCCTGCAGCAACGGGCGCATCAACAGGCGGGTCACCCTGCCGTGGAGCCGGTCGGTGAATCGCGCGTAGTAACCCTTGGCAAAGTTGAAATTGAACGCTGGGTGCACGACCGGGAGGACGAGGTTGGCGAGAAGCGACCGATCGTAATCGACGATGTCGGCATCGTGGAGCGCAAGGGCGCGGGTCCGTCCCTCGGCCAGAACGTAGCCGATCGCCATCCAGACGGCCCGGCCTTTGCCGGCTGCGATCGGGCCGATGCTCTCCTCGATTTCATCGCGAACCGCGAGCACCACGGGCGCGTCGTTCCACAGAACCACGGTCCTCTGGCGGAGCGGTCGGAAGTACTCGAGCGCCCGCCTGTAACCCGCCTCATCGGCGCGATCGAGCGAAATCACAACGCTGTCGAGGTACGGCACCTTGGCCAACTCCGCAACCATCCCAGCAAGCGCGGGCTGGTCCATCTCGCCAACGAGACAGGGGATCAACAGCGCAACGGGCGTCTGTGCGGTGAACCCCTTGATCTGCGCTTCGCGGGTCTCCAAGTCATGGTGCACCATGCGTGGCAAAGTCGTGATCGGTCCACGCTGCTGAAAGTCCGTCATCAGGGCCTCCTTTGGGTCGACGGCCGCGGATTCCGCGCCGGGGGCCGACTCAGGGAATGCCGGAGGCGTGCGCCGGTCAGTGGCGAGAGTAGGTCGGTACAGGTGCCCGAACGGAGCATGTCACTTCCCGGCCGTACGGTTGCGCAAGTGCCAAGGGTCGGACGCGCCCCGGTTTGGTGGGCTGGGCGGCCCTTCGCCCCTGGAGTTCGGGCGGATGCGTCGATGTGCGTCTCCAGATGACACCGGGTCTTCGTCGGTGCGGCGGCCATCGTCCCAGCCTTCCCTTGCCTCGACGGCGGAAGCGGCACACTCGTCGTCGGCGTTCCGGATGGCGGCCCGACCACCCGATGGGGAACCCTGGGGCGGCACCATGCCTCCCCACCCTTAGGCACGCCACAGACCTTAAATTGGGCCGAAACGTGTCTTTATCGCCATGATACACCGCAGGTTGCGCAGATGCCATTGCGGGGAGTCGCGGCCCCGGCCCGTGCCGGGGTACCATGCGAACGGGGGTGCATGAGCGCTTTGGAGACTGGCACCTTTCTCGTTTTGCTGGGCGGTCTTGTCGTCCTGGCCTTTCTCGCGGAGGAGATGTTCGAGGTCCTGCGTGTGCCCCCGGTGCTGTTGCTCATCGGCGCCGGCATCGTCCTCGGTCCGGTGGCTGGGTTGCTCCCGGCCCAGAGATTCGCCGAGGTGGCGCCTCATTTCGGGGCCCTGGCGTTTCTGTTGATCCTGTTCGAAGGCGGCCTCGATCTCGACCTGCGCGAGGTCGTAAGCAAGATGCGCGCGGGCATTACCCTCGCCGCAGCGAGCTTCGCAGTCTCGTTTGCGGTGGCCGCCGCCATCGGCTTGGTCGGGAACCTCGGGGTGACCAGGGCCCTCGTCTTTGGCGTGGTCCTCGCACCGGTCTCCGGGGCCATCGTGATTCCCATTGCCGCCAGGATCGGTCTCCGGACCGAGGTCCGGACCACGGTGGTCCTCGAGGCTGCCCTCGCGGACGTACTCGGCGTTCTCGGCATGGCGTTGCTGGCCCAGTTCGTTGGCGGGGGAGGTCTTGCCGGGCTCGTGGCGCTGGGATCGTTGCTCGCCGCAGCGTCGAGCGTGGTGGTCGGGGTGGCCGCGGGCTTGCTCTGGCCACGGGTGCTGCGCGGGTTGGGCGAGCGCCGCTATGTGGACGTGCTCACGTTCGGCGTGGCACTCGCGCTGTGGGGACTTGCGGAAATGGTCGGAGCGTCGGGCCCCCTGGCGGTTCTCCTCTTCGGACTCGGACTCGCAAACGAAGGTGCGCTGCTGGCTCGGCTGGGTCTGCGCGGCGGCGGTGTCGTGACAACGGCCCGGCACGCGGTGCGGCGGCTCCACGGCTTCATCGGTGAACTGACGTTCTTGGTCCGGACGTTCTTCTTTGTGTTCCTCGGCGTCGTGGTGCGTTTTGCCCATCTGCCCGCAAAGCGGTACTTCGAGGCGCTGGCCGTCGTCGCTCTGTTCCTGGTGGGACGGTGGCTGGTCCTCTCGGTGCTCGGGGCGCGCGGGGTGCTGACGCTGCTGCCCGGGGAGCGAACGAAGGTGTGGCTGCTTCAGCCGAGGGGGTTGGTGAGTGCCGTGCTTGCGATCGAGGCGGCGCATCTGGGGTTCGACGACGATGGGACGCTGCTCGGAGTTGCGTCGCTGGTCATCCTGGCGACGAACCTGCTGTTGATTGGGGGAGCCCGGCGCGCGGTCGGAGGCGGTGAGCCCGTTACTGCCGTTTGATGGCGCCGTCCCTGAGGACTACCCGGCCGGCCTTGACGGCGTGGCGCACGAGGTTGACGCCGAAGTGGTAGACGAGGTGCTTCGGGGACGGCGCGTCGAGCACGATGAGGTCGGCTTGCTTCCCCGTCTCGATGCTGCCCAGGCGGTCGGCGCGGCCGAGCGCGGCGGCAGCGTTGAGCGTCGCGCCGACGATCGCCTCCTCGGACGACAGCCCGGCGCCGAGGCAGGCCAGAGCCATCACGGCCGGCATCGACTCGGTGTGCGACGATCCGGGGTTGCAGTCGGTCGCGAGCGCGACCGGCACGCCGGCGTCGACGAGGGCGCGAACCGGAGCGAAGCGGTCGCGCAGGAAGAAGGAAACGCCCGGCAGCACGATCGCGATCACGCCGCGGCGGGCCATTGCCGCGATCCCTTGCGGCGACGCGTAAAGGAGGTGGGCGGCGGCCGTGGCGCCGACTTCGGCGGCGAGCTCGGCGCCCCCGAGGTCGCAGAGCTCGTCGGCGTGAAGGTGGATCCGCCACCGGTTGCGGCCGGCATCAGCGAGCAGCCGTCGCGTCTGGTCCGGGGTGAAGACGCCCTTCTCGCAGAAAACGTCCACCTGCTCGGCGAGGCCTTCGGCGGCGATCGCCGGGTGGATCCGCGAGACGACCAGCTCGACATAGAGGTCCGGGTCGTGCCGCCACTCGGGCGGCACCTCGTGCGCCGGCATCGCCGTCGGCACGATCTCGACGGGATGGCGCGCCGCCGCCTCGCGGAGGACACGCAACTGCTTGAGTTCGTTGTCGAGGTCGAGGCCGTACCCCGACTTCGCCTCCGTCGTCGTAGTGCCGCACGCGAGCTGGAGGTCGAGGCGATGCAGCGTGAGCGCGAGCAGCTCGTCGGCCGTCGCTCGCCGCGTCGCCGCGACGGTCGCGACGATGCCGCCTCCCGAGGCGGCGATCTCGGCGTAGCTTGCCCCGGCGAGGCGGCGGTCGAACTCGTCCTCGCGGTAACCGGCAAACGGGAGGTGGGTGTGCGGGTCGACGAAGCCGGGGAGCACACTGCCGCCGGCCGCGTCGAGAACCGTGTCCGGCGTGGGGAAGAGGCGGTCGTGCTCGCGCGCCTCGCCGACGAAGGCGATGTCGCGCCCCTCGCAACGCACCACCGCGCCCGGGAGCAGGTCGAGCGCGCCCTGGTGCGGCCCCGCGAGCGCCGACGTCCCACGCGGGGTCGCCACGACCGCGGCGCCATGGATGAGCAGGCTCACGAAAGGGCCTCCAGCCCGGGAGTCGCTCCCCCGGACCGCGGGCGCCTCAGCGCTCGCCCTTCGCGTCGCCGGAGCGGCGCCGCAAGAAGCTGACGGTCGGCGAATCGCTCGTCCGCTGTTCGGCGACCTCGTCATCACGTACCGTGCCGCTCAGCACGTCGACGAGACGCTTGAGCTCGGCTCGCGCCGCCCGCCGGCGTCCGCGCAGCTGGCCGATCACCAGCTCGACGTTCTCGGCGCGCCGCGCCGCGTCGTCCACGACCCGGTCGGCCAGCGCCTCCGCCTCGGCGATGATGCGCTGCGCCTCGGTCTCGGCCCGCCCGACCGTGGTCTCGGCGGTGCGCTGCGCCGCCACCAGCGCCTGGTTCACCGCATCGGCACGTTGCCGGTACTCCTCGACCTCCTGGGTCAGGCGCGCGACCTGGGCACGGAGGTCGCCACGGGTGCGCGCTTCCTCCTCGAGTTGCTCGGCGATCTCGCCGAGGAACTCGCGCACCGCATCGGGATCGTGACCGCGCAGCCTGCGTGCGAACGTCGCACGCTGGATCTCCAGCGGAGTCAGCCTGTTCATCGCAACCCCTCCTGCCTCGCACCAGCTTACCTCACTCCGCGGCGGGGGCGGTGACGCGCCTCACGCCGTCGTGTGGCGCTCTCCGAACACGATCCGCCCGAGCCTGACCAGCGTCGCCCCCTCCTCGACCGCCACCTCGAAGTCCTCGCTCATCCCCATCGAGAGCTCGAGCGTTGGGAGTGCGAGGCGCGAGGCGAGGGCTGCCGCGAGCCTGCGCAGCTCCGCGAAGTGCGGCCGGGAACGCTCGGGGTTGGCGTCGTACGGAGGCACCGTCATCACCCCGGCAAGGCGCAGGTGCGGGCAGCCGGCGAGGATGTGATCGGCCAGGCCGCCCGTTGCCTCGACGGTCGCGCCGCTCTTCTGCGGCTCGCCGCCGACGTTGACCTCGATGAAGACCGGGACCACACGGCTGCCGCCGGTCAGCAGTCCCTCGAGACGGTCGGCGAGGTCGAGGCGGCCGACCGTCTCGAGAACGTCGAAGAGCCCGAGCGCCGCCCTGGCTTTGTTGCGCTGCAGCGGGCCGATCAGGTGCCACGGGGTGGCCCCCGCCACCAGCGGCCGCTTGGCGGTCGCCTCCTGGACGCGGTTCTCCCCGATCGCGTCGACGCCGGCCGCGACCGCTTCCACCACCGCGTCCGCGGGCTGCGTCTTGGACACGGCGACGATGCGGACGTCCGCGGGGTCGCGGCCGGAGCGGGCGCACGCCGCCGAGATCCGTTCCCTGACCAGGCGAAGGTTCTCGGCGACGCTCACGGTCCAGCCTTCCGGACCACGGACCACGGGCAATGGGCCACGGTCGTCACAGCCCCACCGGCCGCGGCAGCGTCGAGCGGTGCTCGTCCATCGCGCGGTTCGCGAGTGCGTCGGCGGCGCGATTGGCCTCGCGCGCAACGTGCACGATGGCGAAGCGGCGGAAGCCGGCGGCCAGCGCACGCGCCTGCAACCACAACGGTTTGAGGTGCGCCGCCTTGACCTTGTAGGCCCCTTTCATCTGTTCGACGACGAGCAGGGAGTCGGAGCGCACCTCGAGGCGCTCGATGCCGAGGGCGCGTGCGCGCTCGAGCGCGACCAGCAGTGCGGCGTACTCGGCGACGTTGTTGGTGGCGGTGCCGAGGTAGAGGAAGTGCTCCTCGCACCGGTCTGCGAGCTCGAGGACGACGCCACACCCCGCCTCGCCGGGGTTGCCGCGCGATCCGCCGTCGATCGCGGCCGCGGCGGCGGGTGGGACAGTCATGCGGACGGCGGGAACTGCTCGGGGTCGTAGAGCAACCGGCGGCAGTGGTCGCAGGTCTGCAAGTCCTCGACCGTGCGGACGAGCTGCACGAGCGACGGGCGCAGGTCGCCGTGACACGCCGAGCAGGCCGTCCCATCCATCGGTACGACGGCGTTCGGCTTGCGCGACGCCCATAGCTTCTTGAAGCGGTCCATCGCCTTGTCTCCGAGGCTGGCCTGCACGGAACGCAGCTCCGTCTCGAGTGCGGCCAGCTCTCCCTCACTCGCCCGGCGGCGTTGCTCCCACGTCGCTTCGGCCTGCTCGCGCAGTGCCTTCTCCTCCGGGCTCTCCTCCCCCAGCGTCGCGATCGCGGCGTCCGTGCTCTCGAGCTCCTGGAGGATTTCGAGGAGACGGTCCTCCTTCGCCTTGAACTGGGTCTCCACGTGGTCCAACTCCGAGACCACGGCTGAGAGCTGCTTCATGTTGGTGACATGACTCTTCTGCTTGCGGAAGTGTTCGCGCTCCTCGCGCAGCGCGTCGGCCTCCCGTTGCAGCGCCGCCTGTTCCACGGCCAGCGCGTCGCGCCGTGCGCGGGCGACCTCGAGCTTTTCGTGACGCTCGGAGAACTGCGAGCGCAGCGCGGCCAGCGCCTCCGGGGGCGTGTCCCGCTCCCGCTTCAGCGCCGCGCGTCGGCTCAGCAGCCGCTGCAGCGCAACGTACCCTGCAAGTTGGTCCCTCGCCGTCAACGCCCCTCCCATTTTTCAAGCACCCCGAACTCGGCCCGACGTAACCCGGCAGGCCGCAAGCCCTCTCGGTGCGTGGTGGGTCCACCAGGATTCGAACCTGGGACCAACCGGTTATGAGCCGGCAGCTCTGACCGCTGAGCTATGGACCCAGCGGGGCGAATTGTAGGCGCTGTTGAGACTTGGCGCAACCGTGAAGGCCGGGCACCGGGCGGCGGAAAAGGGAAGACGTGAGAAGGAAAAGGGCAAAGGGAAGACAAGGCCCATTTCTGTGGCCTCTCCCGTCTTCCTTTTGACCTCTCCCTCTTTCCTTTTTCCAGCGCCTCAGCCGATCATGTCGAGATACGGCTTCAGCAACTTGGCGCGGGTCGGGTGGCGGAGCTTGCGCAGTGCCTTCGACTCGATCTGACGGATGCGCTCCCGCGTCACGTTGAACGCCTTGCCGACCTCCTCGAGGGTGTGTTCGGTGCCGTCGCCGATGCCGAAGCGGCGGCGCAGCACCTCGGCCTCGCGCGGCGTCAGCGTGCGCAGCACCCCCTCCGCCTGGGTCTTCAGCGAGGCCGCGATCACCGCGTCGATCGGGGAAACCGCAGAGCGGTCCTCGACGAAATCCCCGAGGTGGGAGTCCTCCTCCTCGCCGATCGGCGTCTCGAGTGAGATTGGCTCCTGCGCGATCTTCATGATCTTGCGGACCTTGGTCACCGGGATCTCCATCTTTTCGGCGACCTCCTCGGCGGTGGGCTCGCGCCCCAGCTCCTGGACGAGCTGGCGCTGGGTGCGGGTCAGCTTGTTGATCGTCTCGATCATGTGCACCGGGATGCGGATGGTACGCGCCTGGTCGGCGATCGCGCGGGTGATCGCCTGGCGAATCCACCAGGTCGCGTAGGTGGAGAACTTGTAACCGCGGCGGTACTCGAACTTGTCCACCGCCTTCATCAGGCCGATGTTCCCCTCCTGGATGAGGTCGAGGAACTGCAGCCCGCGGTTGGTGTACTTCTTGGCGATCGAGACGACCAGCCGCAGGTTGGCGACGATGAGCTGCTGCTTGGCGCCGTCCGTCTCCTGCTCCCCCTGCCGGACCTCGCCGAGAACGCGCCTGAGCTCCTCGTACGAGACGCCGAACCGCTGCTCGAGCGCGGCGAGCTCGACCTTGTACCGCTTGACGCGGTCTCGGTAGAACGTGCGCCGCTCGGCGTTGCGCTCGGTCTTGAGCTTGGCGTCGTCCTTGCGAATCGTGTTGACGGGGATCGAGAACTGGCGCTCGACCTCGTTCAGGAACCGCACCAGGCGGTTGCGGGTCGTTGTCGTGAAGTCGGTGGAGCGGACCATGACCGAGGTTTCCCCGGAAAGCGCGTCGATCTGCTGCAGCAACTCGTCGCCGCGCCGCGTGCCCCTCTTGCAGCGCCGCAGACGCTCCTTGAGTTGCTTGGACTGCTCGTCCAGCTGTCGGATGCGGGCGAAAAGCTTCATGGTCTCGGCGACGCGCTGCTGGCCTCGCTCGTCCAGCTCGCCGTTGAGGCCGGCAAGGATGTCGCGCATCATGCGACGGTCGCGCCGGGCCATCTCGTTGGCACGCAGGAACAGCTCACACACCCGCGGGCTCGAAGCGAGGCCGGCGAAGACCTGGGCCTCGCCTGACTCGATGCGCATCGCGATCGCGACCTCGCCATTGCGGTCGAGGAGCTTGACCGTGCCCATCTCGCGCAGGTACATGCGGACCGGGTCGTTGGTCTTCTCGAGCATGGCCGGGTCAACCAAGCCCGCTCCCGGGATCGGCTCGGGGGGCTCGGGGCGCTCGCCGGCGGGCCCCTCCTCCTCGAGCGCCGCCAGCTTCTCGACGCTCTCCACGATCTCGATGTCGTTCTCCGTGAAGCGCAGGTAGATCTCGTCGAGCTCCTCGGCGGTAGAGGCCACCTCTTCGGGGAGCACCTCGAGGATCTCGTCCACGAGGACGTAGCCGCGCTCTCGCCCGAGTCCCAACAACCGGCCGAGCTCGACGTACTTCTCCTCGACCGTGAGGGCGAGGGCATCGCGGACGCCTGAGGCCGCCCCCGCGTCAGAGCCTTGGTGTTCCCTCTCCCGGCGCGGGCGCGCAGCCCTTGCCTTCGCGGCGCGCGCCCTGGCCGGATGCGCCTGGGCGGCGGCCGCCGGCTCTGGGCGCCGAACCGGCACGACCGCGGCCTTGAGCCTTGGCGCGGGTTGGGTGCGCTGCGGCCGAGCGGACTGTCGTGCCACCGGTGTTGCCTTCGCGCGCGCCGGCCGGTGCTTGGCGGTCGTGGCGGCGTGATGCGACTTCGGTTTGGCGGCCCCCTTGGCCCGCGGGGCCGGGCGGGCAGTCGCCTTGACCCGAGGCTTCTCCGGCGCTGGTTTGGCCCTCCCGCTCGCGGACTTGGTCTGCGGCTTCGGCTTGGCGGCGGTCTTGCCCGGTCGTCTTCTTGACGCCAGCTTGGTCGCACCCTTGACCGAAGTCGGCTTGGCTGCACCCTTGCCGGACGCCGGCTTGGTCGCGCCCTTGCCCGGTGCGGGCTTGGTGGCGCCCTTGCCCGACGCCGGCTTGGTCGCGCCCTTGCCCGACGCCAGCCTGGTTGTGCCCTTACCCGATGCCGGCTTGGCGGCGACCTTGCCCGACGGCCGTTTGGTGGCGCCCTTGCCCGACGCCAGCCTGGTTGTGCCCTTACCCGATGCCGGCTTGGCGGCGACCTTGCCCGACGGCCGTTTGGTGGCGCCCTTGCCCGGCTTGACCGAGAGCTTCCGTCCGACGGCGCGCTTGGCCGGGCCCTTCGCAGATCCTGTCTTGCCGGCCCCCGAGGCGGCCCGGGCCGCCGGTGTCGGCTTGGCGGCCGCCTTGGCGGGGGACTTGCCTTGTCTGGCCTTTCCCAACGTAGCGCCCGAGCGGTTCGCCGGCCGCGGCCGGGGGGGGCTCTTGACGGGGCCGCCCTTGGCTGCGACTGCGCGGGCCGCCCGTGCGGGACGCGAGGACGACAGCGCGGCCCGCGGCACCGTGCGGGACACGGGGTGACCGGTCACGGCCCGTTTGCCCGCCCTGGCCGAGCGGGGCGACGAGGACGGTCTTGCCTTCTTGTTCTCGCGGTCGCCGGACCGGTTCGCGCGAGTTGTCTTCTTGTCATGTGATTTTCGCAAGTTTCCCTCGGTTTGATGGGTCTGGGGCGCTCATCGTTCGTTCCGGCGCCTCCAGCTCCCGGGTAGAAGCCACCCGCCACCCCTCACCTTCTTCAATGTGGGACGTCGGTCACGAAATTTCAAGGGTACCACCGGGCGCAACCCCCTGGCGCCGCTGGACCCCGCCTACTCCCCCCGCTTCGGGCGCTTGATGAGCTCGCTCTGCTCCGCCTGTAGGCGGACCAGAGCGTCTCTGTCGCCGGCCAGCTCGGCGGCCCGGATTCTCACGATGATCTCGCTGCTGCGCAACCGGTTGGCCCGGCGCCGCACCAACTCGACGAGGCTCGGGATGCGCTCGCGCGGCGTCTGCGGCGCCTCGAGCTCGAGGCCGGCGAGGAGGCGCCGGTCACCCGGATCCTCGATCTCGGAGAGCACCCCGGCGATCTCGATGCCGCCGCCGGTCGCGAGCCGCCTCTGCAGGGCCTCGAACACCCGCCGCACCCCCGGGTGGCAGATGCCGTCGATCGGGAAGCCACGGAGGTGTTCGGCGCTGGCTGCCGGTTCCAGGTCGTGGAGGAACGACCGCAGCAACGCGAGTTCCGCGTTCTCGGGGAGGTCCTCGGCGGCAGCGCTGTGCGCGATCACGCGCGTCGTTTCGAGTCCGCCAAGCTCCTCGAGCGGTACGCCGGCACCGCGGGCGAGGGTCTCGCGCATCTCGAAACGCCGCACCGGGTCGGGGCAGGCGTTGACGACCTCAAGGGAGCGCAGGAGGTTGCGGCGGCGTTCCTGGCGCGTCGGGCCCATCAGGTCGAGCAGGAAGGCCGCGGCCGGGCGTGCCTGCGCCACTCTGCTGCCGAACCCCTCGGCACCCTCGCGCCGGGCGACGTCGTCCGGGTCCTGTCCGTCGGGGAGCACGAGCACGCTGACCTCGAGGGCGGCCGCGAGGAGGGTGCGCAGGGCGGCCACCGCCGCCTGGCGGCCGGCAGCGTCGCCGTCGAAGCACACGACCACGTGTGGGACGCGGCGGGCGAGCTCGGCCGCGTGGTGCTCCGACAGCGCCGTACCGAGGGTCGCGACTGTCTCGGTCAGGCCGACCCGATGCAGGGCGATGCAGTCGAAGTAACCCTCCACCACGACCGCCCGGTTGGCCTTGGGGAACGCCCGCATGGCCCGGTCCAGGGCGAACAGGACGTGACCCTTGGAGAACAGGCTCGTCTCCGGCGAGTTCAGGTACTTGGGGTTCTCGTCACCGATCGCACGGCCGCCGTAGGCGATGATGCGGCCGCGGGTGCTCCGGATCGGGATGGTGACGCGGTCGCGGAACCGGTCCCAGACCTTCCCTCCCTCGCCTTCGACCACGAGCCCCGCGCCGACGAGGGCGCGCTCGGAGAACTTCTTGCGCAGCTCGTCGTAGAGCGCGCGCCACTCGTTCCTGGCGAAGCCCAGTCCGAACTCCGCGGCGACGTCGAGCGGCACGCCGCGGCGCTCGAGGAAGGCGCGCGGGCGGTCCTGGCTCAGCTGGCGCGCGAACACCGCCTGCGCCGCCTCCATGACGTCCGCGAGTTGCTCCTGCTCGTCCTTGCGGCGCCGCGCTTCGGGGGACGCGGGGGGGAGCCTCACCCCGAAGCGGTCGGCGAGGCGTTCCACCGCCTCCGCGAAGGTGACCCGCTCCATTTCCATCACGAAGTCGATGACGTCGCCGCCGCGCTTGCAGCCGAAGCAGTAGTAGGTACCTTTCTCGCGCGAGACGTTGAACGAGCCGGTCTTCTCGCCGTGGAACGGGCACAGCCCCACGTAGCTGCGTCCGGTCTTGCGCAGCGTCAGGTGTTCGCCCACCACCGCGACGATGTCGGCCGCCTCGCGCACCTGCTCGAGCACCGGCCGTGAAAGGTCGTACTGGCTCATTCCCGCCCTTCCGCTCGGCCGCCCGCGGTCCGGTCCGCGTCCGACCGGGTCGCCCGGCGCTTCCCGGTGCCGGGTTTGCGGTCCACGCTCACTTGCCCTCCAGCTCCACTTCGGTCACGCCCGTTCCCCCACGATACTGAGGCGGGTGCGCGAAGCTTGCAACCGCGGGGTGCCGCTCGAGAACCTCGCGGACCACCCGGCGCAAAGTTCCGGTGCCGTGTCCGTGGACCACTCTGACGCGTGAAGTTCCAAAGACTAGGGCGCGGTCGAGGAACGCCTCCAGCTCGTCGCGGGCCTCCTCCTGCGTCATGCCGATGAGCTTGAGCTCCGCCGCGGGGGCGTCTGCGGCGACGACCTCGACCTCCGGGCCGCGGCCGGGAGCGGGAGGTGCGACCGGCTCGCACCCCGAGGCCTCGACCCAGAGCCGCTTGTCCCCGACCAGCACCTCGACCAGTTCGCCGACCACCCTCTGAACGCGCCCGCTGGCCGTGGTCCCCTCGACGCGGACGGTGGCGCCCGGCGCGAGCGGCGCGGCGGCGGGGTGGGGGGTGGGCGCCTCTGGATCGAGCGTGAGCGCCTGGTGGCGCAGCGCCGCTATACGCTTCTTCCCCGGAAACTCACCGCGCTCCCGCGCCCGCTCGAGCTCCGCCAGCGCGGCGGCGAGCTGCTCCCTGGCGCGCCGCCTGAGCGCATCCCGCTCCTGGTCCAGACGCGCTCGGAGCTTCTCCCGCTCCCCGTCGAGTCGGAGGACCTCGCGCTTCAGGCGCGCCCGGTCCTCCTCGGCGCTGCGTTCGGCGGCGCGCAGGCTCTCCGTCTGACGCCGCAGGCGCTCGGTTTCATGTGCCAACTCCTCGAGGTACGCATCGATGGCGAGGAACGAGCGCGAGACCATCTCGCGGGCGCGCCCGAGCACGCCGGCCGGCACCCCGCATGAGCTCGCGATGGCGAGCCCGCGTGAGCGGCCGGGCACGCCGAGGTGCAGCCGGTAGGTGGGTCGTCCGCTCGCCTCGTCGTAGCCCATCGCCGCGTTGACGGCGCCCGGGACGTCCTCCAGGTGAGCCGCCACGGTGATCAGGTGGGCGGTGGCCACGGTCCAGCACCGGCGCCGGGCGAGCTCCTCGACGAGCGCGGCCGCGAGTGCCGCACCCTCCTCGGGGTCGGTGCCCGAGCCGAGCTCGTCGTAGAGCACGAGGGTGTCGGTGTCGGCCTCGGCGAGCAGCTCGGAGGTCGCACGCATCGCGCCCGTGAAGGTCGAGAGGTCGGAAAACAGGTTCTGCTCGTCCCCGAGGTGACACCACAGGCGCGAGAACGGCGGCAGGGTGCTCCCCGCTTCGGCGAGCACCGGGATCCCCGCCTGCGCCATCAGGGTGGCGAGGCCGACGGTCTTGAGCGCCACGGTCTTGCCGCCGGCGTTGGGCCCCGAGAGCAGGACCAGCCGTTGCTCCGCGGTGAGCATGAGGTCCAGCGGCACGACGGAGCGGGTGTTGCCGGCGTTCCCGAGCACCTCGGCGCGCAGGGGGGCGAGCGCGGGCTCGAGGAGTGGGTGGCGCGCGCCCACGAGGCGGATCGCCTCGCCGGCGCCGGGCTCCAGCAGCGCACCGCCGCACGCCTGGCCGAACAGCACCCGTGCTTGGCTGGCGTCCAGCCTGGCGAGCGTATCGGCGGCGCCGAGCAGTTCCCCCCGGTGGCGGTGGAACGCGGCGGCGGTCTCGGCGAGGACGCGCTCCTCCTCGGCGCGCGCCAGTGCGGTCGCCTCGGTAAGGGCGTTGTTGAGCTCGACGACGGCGAAGGGCTCGAGGAATACCGTGGCGCCGGACGAGGAGACGTCGAGGACGAGGCCCGGGATCGTGGACCGCTCGGCGGCGGGGACGGGGACGCAGTAGCGGTCCCGGCGGAGCGTGAAGGGGCCGAGGGTGCTCGCGTGCGACCGCCGCACCTGCTCCACTGCCGCCACGATCGCCGCGCGGTGGCGCTCACGAGCGGCGCGGGCCTGAGCGAGCGCCGGCGAGGCGCTGTCCAGGACCTCGCCGGCTGGCCCGAGGCGCAGCTCACAAAATGCGAGAAGCGGCTCGAGCCTGGGGAGCGCCGCCGCAACGGCGGCCAGTTCGGCGCCTACGCCGGCGGCCGCCAGGGCGGCGCACACCTCGACGGTCCGGCGAACGAGTGAGACCAGCCGGGCGAGATCGGCGGCGTCGGCGGGCCCCGGGGCGTCGTTGGCGAGCAGTTCGGCGGCGTCCAGGCCGGTGAACGGCAGTGAGCCGTACTCGGCGACGAACGCGAGCACGTCGCGAGTGAGGCGGAAAGCCGACGGCCCTTCCCCCGGGGTGAAGCGGGGAAGGGCCGCGGCGACCTCTCGCCGCCCGCGCTCGCTGCGCGCGAACGAGGCGACGAGCGCGAGAACCCGGTCGAACTCCAGTGAGGCGAAGGTCAAGGCCGTGCCGGCGGGCTACAGCAGCCCCGCCTTACGCTGCTGGGCCAGCTTCCGGAGGAGCTTCTTGCGCGCCTGGATCAACTTCCGCTTGCGCCGCACACTCGGCTTCTCGTAGTGCTGCCGCTTCTTGATCTCGGACAGGATTCCGGCCTTTTCGCACTTGCGCTTGAAGCGGCGCAGCGCCTGCTCGAACGATTCGTTGTCCCGAACATGCACCATCGTGGGCATCGCGCGATCTCACCCCCCCTCTGCGCTGGTCTTGTCGCGCCACCCCGGGGTGGACGCGAGCGCGCTCGTCAAAGGGAGAGAATGGTAGCACATCGAGGCGGCCCGCGGTCAACGGCGGTGGCGGCGCCTCGGGCGGGGGGCCGGAGCGGCCGCCGTGGGCGTGGCGGTGGGCGCCGGAGGGCGTCTCGCCTCCGCCAGCGTCGCGGCGAGGTGCGCCGGGACCGGGACGCCCAGGGTGCTGTAGGCGCGCTCCGCCGCGATCAAGGGCTCGAGCGCCTGCCGGACGTCGCCACCGCGATCCAGCAGATAGCGCGCGTTGGCGACGGCCGCCTCGGCGTACAGGCCGAGTGCCTCGCGCGTCTCCGGCCGGTCGGGCGCAAGGTTCAGCGCCTGGTTGAGGAACGCGGCCAGGGCGAGTTGATCGCGCGTAAACGCCGCGTCGTACGCCGCCGCAGCCTCGCGCGCGAGTGCGGCTCCCCCGGGCGATCCGGACGGGACTGGCGCCTGTGCGCTCTCCAACCGTTCCCGGGCCGAAGCGAACTTGGCGTGCACAACGGCTACCTTGGCGAATTCGGCGGCAGCGTCGAACCGTGCGGAGGCGGGCTCGGAGCGGCTGCCGCACGCAACCGCGAGTACGAGCATGATGCCGCCTCCCGCACACCCCTTCCAGTTCCGCAAGGTCCCCCCTCGACGAGGACGCTAGCAGAGACGCGGGCTCTGAGGCAACGCGTCGTTTCCTTGACAGTCTTTGCGCGCCACGCGGATAATGCCGATCGGATCGAGCACACGGAGGCACCATGGAGACGCACGAAGCGATTTTTGCCGAAATTGAGCAGATGCGCGAAGGTGCCGCGGCGCTGTTGCGCGCCAAACTGGACGCCATGGCGGGTCAGATCCGCGACCAGGCGAACCGGGTCGCGGGCGACCTCGGCGTGGTCGTGCCTCCCGATCTCGAAGCCCTGCTCCCGATCGCCTCCTTGGCGGAGCGCCTGAGGAGCCTGGCGGCGCCCCCGCCTCCCCCGCCTCCGCCGGTGCTCGCACTCGATCTCGACGTCGTGCGCGCGCTCGACGCAGGCCGCGCCCAGTCGGCGGTGCTGCAGGAGTTGTTGCGTCAACTCGGGGCGTGGTGCGGCCCGCGCGCCATCGCCGTCTTCCGCGACGGCAACGCTCAGGGGTGGTCGGGTTCCGGTTTCGAGGAGGGCAACCCGCCGCGCGCGTGGCACGGGACGTTGGCCGAATCACCGGCGCTCGCCAGGGCGGCGGCGGGGACACCGGTCATCATCCGCCCGCGCGCCGACGCGGTGCTCTCCGAATGGTTCGGCCCCAGCGACGGACGCCTGCTCGTGGTGCCGATGTCGCTCCGCGGCAAGGTCGTCGGCGTGCTGCTGGCGCTCGAGGGCGGTCCCGGCCTGAACGTCCCGATGGTGCAGCAGGTCACCTATATCGTCGGGCTCATGCTCGAGACGCTGGCCTCGCGCCCAAACGTGCCGACGCCAGCGCTGACCCCGCCCGAGGTGCTGTCCGGCGAGCCCGAGGTTCCGATCGAAGCGCCGTCGGTGATTTCCGCGGAGGCTCCCCGCGCGATCGAGGAGATTCCGGTCGCTGCGGCGGAAGCCACTGCGCCGGCGGAAGCTATTGCGGCTGTGGAAGCATCCGCGGCTGTGGAAGCAGCCGAGGCGCCGGAAGCATCCGCGGCGGCGGAAGCACCCGCTGCGCCGGAAGCGCCTCCGGCGGCGGAAGACAGTTCGGAAACCGTTCAACTCAAGGTGCCCGTCACACCGGTGGCCCCGGTCGCCGAGGCGCGCGCCCCGGAAGACGAGCGCAAGCACGAGGAGGCGCGCCGTTTCGCGCGCCTGCTGGTTTCCGAGATCCGCCTCTACAACGAGCAGGCGGTGCAGACGGGCAAGCTCGCCCGCGACATCTACAGCCACCTCAGGGAGGACATCGACCGTTCGCGGGACATGTACGAGCAGCGGGTCTCCGCCGAGGTGCGCGCGGACAGCAACTATTTCCAAGACGAGATGGTGCGCATCCTGGCGGATGGCGACGCTGACGCCCTCGGCATGTAAGCGCGCCCTGCTCCGGCCGGCTCTCACCGTCTTCCTCTCGTTCCTTTGCGCCTGCCGGGCGGCGCCTCTCCCGTCGCTCGCGCGCGCGTCGTCGGCGAAGGGTGACGCTCAAGCACGGGCCAAGGCGTTCATGCGGGTGGCGGTGCAGGGGCGCGAAGCGGAGCGCGCCCGCGCCGCCATGTTGTGGGGTCTGTACGCCTGCGACGCACGTGCCCCGCTCGCTGGCCTCGCGGGCTTCAACCTCGCGCGCCCAGCGGGCGCCCTGGCGCGACTCGCAGCCCGCAGGCTCGAGGACGCCCTCGCCGCGGCGCGCCCGTCGCCGGCGGCGTGGACGGCGGCGGTGCGCTCCCCCTGGCTGACGGCCGGGGACCGCACCCGTCTGCAGCTGCGGGGAGCCGAGACGCTCCTGGCGCAGGGCGACCTTTCCGCCGCGCTGGCGCTGGTTCCCGACCCTGGCCACCTGGCCGGCGAGGCGCGCGCCCACGCGCTCGGCGTGATTGCGCGGTCGGGGGGCGCCGCCGCCGCCGCGGCCCGGCGGGCGCTCGCGGTGGATTTTCCGCAGCTGTTCGGCGCCCTTGCCGGCCCGGGCAGCGCCGTGGGCCTCGCCGCGTCGTTTTCCACTGCCGAGTGGGTGGCCAACGGGCAGGCGTGGCTGGAGGCTGGCGAGCCCCTGGCGGCGCTGCGCGCCGCCAAGCGGGCGGGAAACGCCGGGTTCGTGATCGCCGCACGCGCCGCGCTGCGCATGCACCGCCCCGCCGCGGCGATGCTGTGGGCTTCTCGGGGCGGGGAGCGCTGCGGTGCGTGCCTCGTGGAGCGCGCCCAGGCCGAACGCCAGCTCGCGTGGGGGGCGACGGGCGCCCTCCGGGCGAAGAGGTTCTCCGAGATGCTGCGGAGCGCCAGAGGAGCGGACGAAATCCTGCGGCCATCGGACCCCCTGCGTGCCCGTGACGAGGTGCTCGAGGCCGAGGCGCTCGTGGAGCTGGGACGCTTCGCGGAGGCGCTGCCGCTCCTGGCCGGCGATGCGGCCGCTGCCCAACCCCGCTTCGAGTGGGTGTGCCGGCGCCTCGTGATGCTGGAGTCGCGGGATGGGAGGGTGTGGCCGGCCGGGATCCAGTCGCCGGCGCGGACCGAGCGGGGCCAGCGCCTCGCCGCCCTCTGGCACGGCGTGGCGCAGGCCCGCCGCGGCGACCGCTCTGGCCTCGAAGCTCTGGCCGCGAGCGGGTTTCCCGACCTGCCGGCGCAGTGGGCGGCCGAGGCGCTCGGCCGCTCGGGCGTCGTGGTCGCCCCCGGAGAGGAGCGCCTGGTCGTGCCGCAGCCGCCGGCGTGGGCCGCCGACCTGATGGCGGCGGGGCGGGTCGCGGACGTCGTGCTGGCGTGGCGGTTCGACCTCGAGGAGCGCGGCGCCGACAGACGGGGATGGCTCGGTCTCGTCGAGCTCGCGGCGATGCCGCCGCTGGACGCGATCCCGCTGCTCGTGAAGGGCGAACCCAGGCTACTGGCGGGCCCGTGGCAGGGGCTGAGCCGCGAACTGCTGCGACGTTACCTGCCGCTGCCGTGGCGGACCGAGATCGAGACGGCGGCGCGACGGACGGGGGTACCGCCGTGGGTGCTGGCGGGCCTCGTACGGCAGGAGTCGGCGTGGAACCCCCGGGCGCGTTCGGTGGCCGGGGCGGTCGGACTGGCCCAGGTGCTTCCGGACGTGGCTGCCGAGGCGGCGCGCGGGATGCCGGGGGCCCCGCCCGGGGACCTCTTTCAGCCCGACCGCAACCTCACGCTCGGCGCGGCCCTGCTCGCGCGCTTGCGGGGGACGTTTGGAGGCTCGTGGACCGCGGCGCTCGCGAGCTACAACGCCGGGACGAAACGGGTGCTCGAAGCCTGGAAGAGGTGCGGCCGCCGCGACGGGCCGGAGTTCGTCGAAGGGTTGGAGATCCCGGAGACATGGGACTACGTGCACCGGGTCGTCCTCCTGGCGGAGGGCTACCGGATCCTGTACTGGCCGGACGGGAGGCCGTACCCATGGACGTAATCGGAGTGTCGTCGCAGCGCCGGCGCCAACTCGTGGACGTCACCAGCTTCGTGCAAGAGGCGGTGGCGGCCTCGGGCGTCGAGGAGGGGGTCTGCCACGTCGCGGTGCCGCACACGACCGCCGCGGTCCTGCTCAACGAGAACGCCGACCCCGCCGTCGGCGACGACATCCTCGCGGCGCTGGCGGCGATGCTCCCGGCGGTCGCCTGGCGGCACGCCGAGGGGAACTCGGACGCGCACCTTCTCTCGTCCCTGGTGGGGCACTCGGTGACGGTGCCGGTCAGCGCGGGGGAGCTCGCCCTCGGAAGGTGGCAGGCCGTCTACCTGCTCGAACTCGACGGCCCGCGCAAGCGCGAGCTCTGGATCACCTGCCTGCGGGCGTGACCGCCGAGGCGGCGGCCAGCGCCGGCCCCATCCCCGGTTACCACGCCCCGGTGCGCCTCTCGTGGGCGACGCGCAGGTAGAGCGCCTCGAGGCGCGCCACCCTGGCCTCGGTTGAGAAGTGCAGCCGCACGCGCTCCTGGCCCGCGGCGGCGAGGCGCTCCGAGAGCTCCGCGTCCCGCAGCAGGCGCGACACCGCCGCGGAGAGCATCGGCACGTCCCGCGGCGGCACCACGATCCCCGAGACGCCGTCCTCGACCAGTTCGGGGTTGCCGGCGACCGCGGTCGCAACGACCGGCTTGCCGAGCGCCATCGCTTCGCGCACCGTACCGGTGATTCCCGTCCCAGCCCAGGATGGGTCGACGACGACCTCGCACGCCGCCAGAACGTCCGGCATGTCGGTGCGCGCCATCGTCGCCGTGACCGCGCCGGCGAGACCCATCTCGCGCGCGAGCCCGAGGACCCCCTCGCGCTGCGCGGCGGAGGTGCACGCAACGAGCAGGAGGTGCGCATGCGGGTGGTCGGCGCGGATCGCCGGGAACGCCCGTACGAGCTCCTTCCACCCCTTCCAGTCGCGCATCCCGACGTGCCCGACGATGCGCGCCTCGGGCGGGATGCCGAGCTCGCCGCGGACGGCGGCGGGATCGGTCCGGGCCGGGTCGAAGCGCGCGAGGTCGACGCCGGCGTAGACGACGCTGACCTTGTCGGGCCTGATGCGGCCGGTCGCGATCACCACCTGCCGGATGCTCTCGGCCACGGTGACGATGCGGCCGACGCGGCGCGAGCGGTATTTGATGGCGCTCCAGGCGTCGACCGGGAACGAGACGCCGCGGTTGACGACGAGGCCGTAGCGGCCGCCGAGGAACGTCGCCCCCCAGGCGACGGCGTGGGCGATCCCCTTGTGGACGTGGACGACGTCGGCGCTGCACTCGCGCGTCATGCGGGCGAAGCGAACCATCGATGGGAGATCGAATTCGTGGCGTAGCGCGAGAGTTCGGAGCTCCACTCCGACGGCGGCGCAGCGCGCGGCCATCTCGGGACTGGGACGGGTCACGACGACGACCTTGTGCCCGCGCGCCGCCATGCCCGCGGCAGCCTCGAACATCTGGACCACCGAACCGGTCGCGAAGCCGGTCTTCTCGAGCATCTCGACGATGGTGAGCGATTCCATGGCTGCCGCCCCCGGCAACGGACGGGCCGCGCGGGGGGGGTCCCGCCGGCCCGCCGTTTCAGGAGATCACGGTTCGCCTCCGCCTACATCACCGCCGTCGGCGGTGCCGGCTCGTCCGCGGCGCCGGCCTTGCGGAGGGGTACGAGCACGAGGTACGCCGCCAGGATGACGAAGACCGGGATGGCGAGCCAGGGTGCGATGCCGGAGAACCCGGGAACGATCCAGAACTGCGGCGGCTGGTGCATCCGGTCGCGGATGAACACAACGGTCGCGATGAACAAGCCCATCAGCGCCTCGCCGGCGATCAGGCCGGACGCGGCGAGGATGCCGGCGTTCTCCACGCGCGCCTTCTGCGCGTCGTTGTAGCCGCGCTTCTCGCGGACCCGGTCGACGACGGCGCGGATGACGCCGCCGATGAAGATCGCGAACGTCGTCTCGAGCGGCAGGTACATGCCGACCGAGAACAGCATCGGGCTCTTCACCTTGATCATGATGAGCGAGATCCCCATGGCGATCCCGACGAGCACGAGCGGCCAGGCCATCTGGCCGCCGACGATCCCCTGGGAGAGCGCGGCCATCAGGCCCGCCTGCGGCGCCGGCAGGTTCTTGCCGCCGAACCCTCCGGTGAGGGGGTGGGCGGCCAGGTCGGAGACGTGCAGCACGTACAAGGGGAAGAACATCACCAGGCCGGCGACCAGCACGCCGATGATGTCCCCGATTTCCATCTTCCACGGCGTGCCGCCGAGGATGTGCCCGACCTTGAGGTCCTGGAGCATCTCGCCGGCCACGGCGGCGGAGACGCAGCCGATCGCCGCCACCCCGAGGACGGCGGCGACGCCCTGCGTCCCCTTCATCCCCACGATGACCATCGTGAGCGCGGCGACGACGGTCGTCGCCAGCGTGAGGCCGGAGATCGGGTTGTTGGACGACCCGATCATGCCGACCAGGTTGCCGGAGACCGCCGCGAAGAAGAACCCGGTGATCAGCATGACGATGGCGGCCAGGATCGCGGGCCCGATCGCCTTGGTGAAGTAGGCGTACAGCGCGATCATCAGGACGAAGATCAGCGCGATGCCGAAGAGGACGACCTTGAAGCTGAGGTCGCGCTCGGTGCGCTTGGTCGCGGCCGCGGCGGAAGCGGACTTGCGGACGTCCGCGACGCCGCGGCTGATGCCGAGCATGAGGTTCTTGCGCATCCTCCAGAGCGTGTAGCACGCCCCCACGAGCATCCCGCCGACAGCGATCGGCTTGACGACGAACTGGTAGAGATGGTTCGTGAGGAGCGCCCAGTCCTGAACCCCGTTGGTCGTGTACTGCCCGATCATCTGCGGGCCGAGGAAATACACCAGCAGCGGCACGAACAGCCCCCACGCCAGGACGCCGCCGGCGAAGTTGAGGGCGCCGAGCTCGGGGCCGATGATGTAGCCGACGCCGATGTACGCCGGCGTCGCCGCCGGCGCCGAGATGGTGGTCACGCCGCCGGTCGCGATCGCCTTGGCGTTGCTGTCCAGACCGAGGCGCACGCTGCTCTCGTTGATTTTCCCGACGGCGAGCGGGAAGTCGTTGGAGGAGCGGAAGATGCCAAGGCCGTCGAGGAGCTTGATGAACGCCCCGACCCCCATCGCCCGGAAGAGTTGCAGCGCCGCCTCGGCGCCGCGCTGGCCGGCCTTGTGGATCTCGCTGGCGGCCACCGACTCCGGGAACGGAAGGCTCGGGTCCTCGACCATCACCCGGCGCAGGACGGTGACGAACATGATGCCGAGCACGCCACCCAGCATCATCAGCGCCGACGCGGTGAGGTAGTTCTCGAACATGTGGCCGGGCTCGAACTTCCAGATCTTGAGGATGACGAACGCGGGGATCGTGAAGATCGCGCCCGCCGCCACCGACTCGCCGATCGAGCCGACGGTCCGGGCGAAGTTCTCCTCGAGAAGCGAGCCCTTCATCATGCGCAGGACCGCCATGCCGATCACCGCAGCCGGGTAGGTCGCGGCGATCGTCATGCCGGCCTTGAGGCCGAGGTAGGCGTTGGCCGCGCCCAGGATCACGCACATGAAGAGGCCGAGGATGAGCGCCCGCACCGTGAATTCGCGCATCGTGGAGTCGTCGGGCACGTAGGGGGTGAAACGCTGGTCGCTCATTGCGTTCGTCCTCCGTATGGTCGCCACACATCGCCGTGACCGGCGGATGCTGGGTGGCAGTTCGCGGCATTCTACACGGGGAAAGTGGGAAAGCCGTCATCGCAGCGGCGGGGTCGCGGGCACGGGTTCGGGAGCGCCCCGCCGAAGACGGTTGGGAGCCGCGAGCACCGCCTCGATCTAATGATTTTCTGCTAAGATTTGTGCACAGCATGATTGACAATAGTACGCTAAGATTTTATCCTTCACTGTGGTTGACCGGAACCAGCGAACCACCCGGTCGGAGGTGCGAAGATGGCGTCCAACAGCAACTTCACGATCAAGGCTGCAGAGGCCGTGCAGAACGCGCTCCAGATGGCGAACGAGCGCGGCAACCCGGAGGCGACCCCGGTCCATCTGCTCGCGGCGCTCCTCGCCGAGGAGGACGGTCTTGCCTCGCGCCTGCTCGACAAGATCGGTGTTGCAGCCGAGCGGCTGCGCGACGACGTCGTCGCGGCGCTCGACCGCCTGCCCTCGGCCCGCGGTGGGTCCGAGGCGCAGTCCTCGCGCGACCTCCGCAAGCTGCTCGACGCGGCCGCGAAGCTGGCGCCCCAGTTCCAGGACGACTACGTCTCGGTCGAGCACCTGCTGCTCGCCGCTGCCGCCGCGCCGGGAACCGCTGCCGAGATCCTCGCTCGCCACGGCGTCGGCCGCGACGTGCTCCTGCGGGCGATCCAGGAGGTGCGCGGCTCCCACCGCGTCACCGACGCCAACCCCGAGGACAAGCTCGAGGCGCTGAAGAAGTACGGCCGCGACCTCACCGAGTTGGCGCGCGCCGGCAAGCTCGATCCGGTCATCGGCCGCGACGACGAGATCCGGCGCGTGATGCAGGTCCTCACCCGCCGCACCAAGAACAACCCGGTCCTCATCGGCGAGCCCGGCGTCGGCAAGACCGCGGTCGCCGAGGGGATGGCGCAGCGCATCGCTTCCGGCGACGTGCCGGAGCTGCTCAAGCGGCGGAGGATCGTCGCCCTCGACATGGGCGCGCTCATCGCCGGCACCAAGTACCGCGGCGAGTTCGAGGACCGCCTCAAGGCCGTGATCAAGGAGGTCGTGGATTCCGAAGGCGAGGTCCTGCTCTTCATCGACGAGATCCACACCCTCGTCGGGGCGGGCGCCGCCGAGGGCGCGATCGACGCCGCCAACCTGCTCAAGCCGGCGCTCGCTCGCGGCGAGCTGCGCTGCATCGGGGCCACGACCCTGTCCGAGTACCGCAAGTACATCGAGAAGGACGCCGCCCTGGAGCGTCGCTTCCAGCCGGTGCTGGTGGGCGAGCCCTCGATCGAGGAGACGATCGCGATCCTGCGCGGATTGAAGGAGAAGTACGAGGTGCACCACGGCGTGCGCATCACGGACGGCGCGATCGTGGCCGCCGCCACGCTCTCCAACCGCTACATCACCGACCGCTTCCTCCCCGACAAGGCGATCGACCTGGTGGACGAGGCGGCCTCCAAGCTGCGCATCGAGATCGATTCGCTCCCCACCGAGATCGACGAGCTGGAGCGGACGGCGGTCCGGCTCGAGATCGAGAAGCGCGCCCTCGCCCGGGAGAAGGACGCGGCCTCGGCCGAGCGCCTTGCGGAGATCGACGGGGATCTCGCCGAGCGCAAGGAGCGCATCAGCGCGATGAAGGCGACGTGGCAGCGCGAGAAGGAGCTCATCGCACGCATCCGCAAGGCGAAGGAGGAGACCGAGGCCGCCAGGGAAGCCGCCGAGCGCGCCGAGCGCGACGGCAACCTCGAGCGCGCCGCGCAGCTGCGCTACGGCGAACTCGTCCGCCTCAACCAGGAGTTGGAGGAGGCGTCGAACGCGCTCAAGGCGCACCAGGCCGCCCACGGCACCCTGCTCGCGGAGGAGGTCACCGAGGAGGCGATCGCCGAGGTCGTGGGGCGCTGGACCGGGATCCCGGTCGCTAAGCTGCTCGAAGGCGAGAAGGCCAAGCTCCTGGAGATGGAGGACCGCCTCAAGGCCCGCGTCGTCGGCCAGGACGAAGCCGTGGCCGCGGTCGCCACGGCGGTGCGGCGCGCGCGAGCCGGCCTGAAGGACCCCAACCGCCCGGTCGGCTCGTTCCTCTTCCTCGGGCCGACCGGGGTCGGCAAGACCGAGCTCGCCCGCGCCCTCGCCGAGTTCCTCTTCGACGACGAGCACGCCATGGTCCGCCTCGACATGTCGGAGTACATGGAAAAGCACGCGGTGGCGCGGATGATCGGCGCCCCGCCGGGGTATGTGGGCCACGACGAGGGCGGCCAGCTCACCGAGGCGGTACGGCGCCGGCCGTACGCGGTGGTGCTGCTCGACGAGGTCGAGAAGGCGCACCCCGACGTCTTCAACGTCCTGCTGCAGCTGCTCGACGACGGCCGCCTCACCGACGGCAAGGGCCGCACGGTGAGCTTCAGGAACACCGTGGTGATCATGACGTCCAACATCGCCTCGAACGTAATCGCGGAGCTCAGCGAAGACGATCGCGCCCGCATGCTCGACCTCGTGCAGCGCGAGCTCAAGGCGCACTTCCGGCCGGAGTTCCTCAACCGGGTGGACGAGGTGCTGGTGTTCCACCGGCTCGGCCGCGAGCACATGCGGGCGATCGTCGGGATCCAGCTCGTGCGCCTGAACCGGCTCTTGGCGGAGCGCAGGATCACGATCGAGGCGTCCGAGGAGGCGCTCGACCTGCTCGCGCGGGAGGGGTACGACCCCGATTTCGGAGCGCGGCCGCTCAAGCGCGCGATCCAGCGGCTGGTGCAGGACCCGCTGGCCCGCATGGTGCTCGCCGGCGAGGTCGCCGACGGCGACACGGTGCGCGTAGGCGTCGCGGACGACGGCCTGGTGCTGACGCCGGAACGCGAGCCGGCTGCGGTCTAGAATGTCCCGGACGGTTGCGGGCGATCCGGGAGCGCCCGCCGCGCGACGGGAAGGAACGCCGATGCCCACCGTGACTTTCACCCTCAACGGGCGAGAGACCACCGCACCCTACGAGGAGGGGATGCACTTCCTCGAGGTGCTGCGCGAGGAGTGCGGGGTGACCTCGCCGAAGGACGGCTGCGCACCGCAGGGAGCGTGCGGCTGCTGCACCGTGCTCGTAGACGGACGTCCGGCGTTGGCATGTCTGAAGAAACCCCAGGACCTGGCCGGCCGATCGGTGGTGACGCTGGAGGGGATTTCGGAGGCCGAGCGCGCGGTGCTGGCGCGCGCGTTCGTGCAGGAGGGCGCGGTGCAGTGCGGCTACTGCACCCCGGGGATCATGGTGCGGGCGGCGTCGCTGCTCGAGCGCGGCAAGAGCGGCGACCGCGACGCGGTGGCGAAGGCGCTGTCGGGCCACATGTGCCGCTGCACCGGCTACCAGCGCATCTTCGACGCGATCCGCAGCGCGGGTGAAGCGTGGGCGGCCGGCGGCGCGTTCGCAAGCGACAAGCCGCGGCGGCACGATTTCTTCGGCGAGGCGCACGGGCTGGGACGGACCTCGCCCGACGCCGGCGGGCGCGGCGTCGGCGCCTCGGAGCCGCGCTACCGCGGGCTCGACCACGCCGTCGGCGCCAAGCCGTACGTCGCCGATATGCGCGTGCCGGGGATGCGGCACGGCGCCGTCGTTCTCGCGCCGCACCCGCGGGCCCGCGTCCTGGCGATCGATGCTGCGCCGGCGCTCGCGCAGGCGGGCGTGGAGCGGGTGGTCACTGCGGCCGACGTGCCGGGCGAGCGCTGCGTGGGCCTGGTCGTCAAGGACTGGCCGGTGTTCATCGCGGTCGGGGAAACCACGCGCTGCGTCGGGGACGTTTTGGCGCTGGTGGTCGCCGACACGCAGTTCCACGCCCGCCAAGCGGCGAAGGCCGTGCGCGTCGAGGTCGAGGTCCTGCAGCCGTTGACCTCGCCCGCGGCGGCGCTGGCGCCGGACGCGCCCGCGATCCACCCCGCCGGCAACCTCCTCGAGGTGACGGCGTTCGCCCGCGGCGACGTGGACGCGGCGCTCGGCGAATCCGCCCACGTCGTTCGCAGGACGTTCACGACGCAGCGCATCGAGCACGCCTTCCTGGAACCGGAGGCGTGCCTCGCGGTGCCGGAAGGGGACGGGCTTTTGGTGTACTCGCAGGGTCAGGGCGTGCACGACGACCAGGCGCAGATCGCCTCGGTGCTGGGGGTTGCCCGCGAGCGTGTCATGGTGGAGTTGGTCTCCAACGGCGGCGCGTTCGGCGGGAAGGAGGACCTCTCCGTGCAGGGGCAGACCGCGCTCGCCGCGTTCCTGCTCGGGGCGCCGGTGCGCACCGTGCTCACCCGCGCGCAGTCGATCCTGCTGCACCCCAAGCGCCACCCGCTCACGATGGACTACGCGGTCGGGTGCGACGCCGAAGGGCGGCTCACGGCCGTGCGCGCCCGTCTCGTCGGCGACACGGGCGCCTACGCGTCGGTCGGGGCAAAGGTCCTCGAGCGCGCGGCCGGGCACTCGTGCGGGCCGTACCGCGTCCCCGCCGTCGACGTCGAGGCGAGGACCGTGTACACCAACAACCCGCCGTCCGGCGCGATGCGCGGCTTCGGCGTTTGCCAGACCGCGTTCGCCATCGAGGGTTGCCTGGACCTGCTGGCGGAGCGGGTCGGACTCGACGGCTACGACATCCGCGAGCGCAACGTCCTCACCCCCGGCGACCGCTTCGCGACCGGGCAGATCATGACCGGGGCCTGCGGCATCAGGGCCACGCTCGCGGCGGTGCGCGACGTCTACAAGGCGAACGCGGGCCGCGCCGGGATCGCCTGCGGGATCAAGAACACCGGAATCGGCAACGGCGTCGCCGACATCGGCCGCGTGGTGATTCGCGTGCTGCCCGGTGAGCGACTCGAGGTGCTCACCGGTTTCACCGAGATGGGGCAAGGGCTGTTCACCATCCTGCGCCAGGTGGTGCACGAGGAAACCGGGATCGCTGCCGAGGCGATGACCGTGGGGGCGCGCAGCGAGCTTGCCGTCGCGTGCGGGATGACCACCGCTTCGCGCGCCACCGCGCTCGCGACGATGGCCGGCCAGCGGGCGGGGCAGAAGCTCGCGGCCGACCTCGCGGGTGCGCCGCTCGGGTCGCTCGCGGGGCGCGAGTACCACGGCGAGTACATCTGCGACATCACGGTCGCACCCGGCACGAAGGCCGACAATCCGGTCACGCACATGACCTTCGGGTACGCGACTCAGGTGGTCCTCGTGGATGGAGACGGGCAGATCGAGAAGGTGGTCGCGGCGCACGACGTCGGCCGGGCGGTCAACCCGCTCGCCTGCGCGCAGCAGATCGAGGGCGCCGTGCACATGGGGCTCGGCTACGCCCTCTCCGAGGACCTGCCGTGCCACGAGGGGCGCCCGGTCTCGACGCTGATGCGCGACCTCGGCATCCTGAAGGCCGCCCGGATGCCCGAGGTCGAGGTGATCCTGATCGAAGTGCCGGACCCGATCGGCGGCTACGGTGCCAAGGGGGTGGGGGAGATCGGCCTCGTCCCCACCGCCGCGGCGGTGGCCGGAGCCATGGCCGCGTTCGACGGCGTGCACCGGACGCATCTTCCGATGTGGGACGCCCCCGCGGCGCCGAAGGCGCGCCGGTCCGGCCGGGAGGCCCCCGGCAGCGATGAGAGAAGGAGCGCGGAATGAGCGGAACGAGCGATGGAATCACGAGGCGTGGGTTGCTGGCGGGGATCGCCGGCGGCGCGGCTGCGGCGGCGATCGGGCCGCGACTGTCGTTCGCGGCCGCGGGCCGAGCGCGCGTCATCCGGGTCGAGTCGAACCGGGTCTGGAACGGCGACACTCGCGACGCCCGCGTGGTCGGGGCGATGGTCGACGCGGGCGTGATGGCGCTGGCGGGAACGGCCACGCCCGAGGCGGCGTGGCGGCGGTTCGTCAAGCCCGGCATGCGAGTGGGGCTGAAGATCAACCTGCTCGGCCGCCCGCTCGTCTACACCGCGCCGGAAGTCACCGACGCGGTGGCCGCCGGCGTGATCTCGGCCGGCGTGAAGCCCGATGATGTCATCGTCTGGGACCGCTGGAAGGACCACTTCGGCCCGACCCGCTACAAGTTCGGCAAGGGACGGCTCGGCGAGAGCATCGAGGCCGGTGGGCGCTACGAGATGGCGCGGATGCTCAAGGGGAGCGAGGGAACGGCCCCGGTCGACACCATCGCGGCGGACCGGACCGACGCCACGATCAGCCTTCCGGTCCTCAAGGACCACGGCAGCTCCGGGGTGACGTTCGCGCTCAAGAACGTCGCGTTCGGTTGTTACGACCACTATCGGAGCGCGCACGACCACAACTGCGACCCGTTCATCGCCGAGGCGTACGAGCACTACCTCACCGTGACCCGTGTCCCGCTCATCGTGGCGGACGCGACCGAGGCGTGCTTCGACGGCGGCCCGCGCCCTGCCGACCGCGGGCGCCTGTGGCGGGCGAACGCGATCTACGTCGCCGCCGACCCCGTGGCGCTCGATATCGTGGGCCGCAAGGCGATCATGGCCAAGCGGGCCGAGAAGGGGCTGTCCGACACGACCCGCCAGAGCCGTCACATCGAGACCGCGATCGGCAAGGGGCTCGGCGTCGGCGACCCGGCCCGCATCGAGGTGGTGACGATCAGGGTCTGAGCGTCGCGACGGACCCGCTACGGCGAGTGCTGCAGGTCGATGCGCTTGAGCTGGTCGAGTTCGTCGCTGATCCGCCGCAGCTGGGCTTCGCGTTCGGCGAGTAACGCCCGGAGGCGTTGGATCTGCTCCGTGCCGGCCTTGACCGCGGAATCCAGCGTTCGAGCCTCGCCCTGCAACGTCGTGAGCGCGTCCTGGAGATCCGAGATCTTCGCGGAGGCGATCACCGCCGCGGCCTCGAGAGCGGCCTCATAGTCGACCTGGGGGATGAGGATGGCGGCTTGTCTCGCCTCCTCCGTCTTGGGGAAGCGCGCCACGAGGTCCCTGAGCACCGCCGCTGCGCGCTTCGGGTCGTGCGCCGGCGTGCCGGGACGGGCGTACGCCAGCCCGAGGCGGAAGCAGAGGGCCGGGTTGTCGTGCGCCTTCGGGTCTGTGCGCAGCGCCTCCTCGTACGCCGCCGCGGCCGCGGCGTAGTCGCCCGACCTGAACTCGCGGTCCCCCACGGACGGGACCGTGGCGCAGCTCGCCAGGGCGAGAACGAGCGCGGGCAGAAAGCGGGCTTCAAACCTCATCCGTCGCCTCGATGGTAGCGCCTCCGGCGTCAAAGCGGTGCGGCCCGGGCGCGGCGAGGGGGAGCAGGACCACGAACACGCTGCCGGAGGGGTGGTTGTCCGCGGCCCAGATCGCGCCGGCGTGCGCGCGGACGATCTCGGCGGAGATGGCGAGACCGAGGCCGACGCCGGCGCCGGCTCGCTTGGATCCCTGGTGCGCCTGGCGGAACTTCTCGAACACGCGCAGCTTTTCGGGTTCGGGAACGCCCGGGCCGAGATCCGCGACCCGGACCGCCGCGAACGGGCCGGACCGCAAGGGGCGGAGTGCGGCGGCGGCGGCGCGCGGCGTCGCCGCCGGGAGCGCCGGTTCGAGCCGCACCGCGACGGCGACCGGTTGGCCCGGTGGCGAGAACTTCACCGCGTTGTCGACGAGGTTGACGAGGACCTGCGTGATGCGGTCGGCGTCGCACTCGACGATCAGGGGCGCCTGGGGAAGGTCGAGCTCGAGGCCAACGCCACGCTCGCGCGCCAGCGCTTCGAGCTCGGCGGCCGCCTCGCGGGCCAGCGCTGCGAGGTCATGCGGCCGGATGTCGTAGGTCACTCCGCCGGCCTCGAGCCGCGCGAGGTCGAGGAGGTTCGCGATCATCGCGGACAGCCGCCGGCTCCCCTGGAGGTTGAGATCGAGGAGGCGCCGCTGGCGCTCGTTGAGCGGGCCGGGAAGGCCGTCAAGAAGCAAGCGGTTGGTCTCCTGCATCGCGACCAGCGGCGTCTTGAGCTCGTGGGAGACGTGGGAGACGAAGCCCCGCTTCATCCGGTCGAGCTCGCCGAGCCGGCGAACCATGGTGTTGAAGTCCTCGGCGAGCGCCGCGAACTCGTCGCCCTTGTTGGTGTCGAGCTGGTACGTGAACTCGCCGCTCGCGACCGTGCGTGTCCCCTCGATGAGCCGCTTCAAGGGCTCGCGGATCGAACGGACGGTGAGGATTACGATCAACACCGCGAGCAAGACGGCAAAGCCGGCGATTGCGAGGGAAACCCACTCGGCGGTACGCCCGGCCTCCGCGACGCCCGCGACCTGTGCGGCGATGCCCTGGCGCGAGGCGTTGAGCACGGCCCAGGTCTGGCGGTTGAGCCTCTCGATCGGCGTCGCGAGCACCTCGGAGAGCGTCGAGTCGGGGACCCCGGCGAGACGCGCCGCCATCTCCGCCGCCGGGACCGTGGCGAAGGCAAACTGCCGCCAAATGTCGTCGAGGCGCGCGACCGCGTCCGCGTCGGCGCCGCGGGAGGCGAGCGTGCGCAGCTCGGCGAGTCCGGCTGCGAAGTCGTCACGCGCCTTGGCCACGCGGCCGGCGTAGGCGGCGTCGCGGGTGACGTAGAACTTGCGGGCGTTCACCTCGATCTGATCGACCTGGTGCAACAGGTCGAGCGCGACGGTGGTCATGCGGAAGTGGACGGCGGTGAGGTCGCGGTTGGTCACGACGAGTTGGCGCACCAGGAGGACGAAGTAGCCGAGGACGCCGATCAAGACGGCGGCGAGCAGCCCGGTGCCGGTGGCGACCTTGGTGGCGACCTTCATGGCTCGGCCGGACCGATGCCGTACGCCTTGAGCTTGTTGCGGATCGTCTTGACGTCCATGCCGAGTTGGCGTGCGGCCTCGGCCTTGTTGTTTCCGACGCGCTTCAAGGTCTCGAGGATGAGCAGGCGTTCAGCCTCGGCGGCGGTTGCCCCGGCGGGGATGACGATCCCGTCGCCGGCCTCGATCCCGGCGCCGAGAAGGAAGGGTGGCAGGTGGTTGGTCTCGATCCAGCCGGTCCGCGCCAGGATGACCGCCCGCTCGATCACGTTCCGCAGCTCGCGCACGTTGCCGGGCCAACCGTAACCGCGCATCGTCCGCTCCGTCTCCGGCCCGAGCCCCTCGACCCGGGCGCCGTGCTTGGCGTTGAACTGGAGCACGAAATGCTGGGCGAGCAGGAGCACGTCGCCCTCGCGCTCGCGCAGCGGCGGCAGCGGTACGGTGAACACGTTGAGCCGGTAGAAGAGGTCGCGCCGCAGGACCCCGAGCTCGACCGCCTGTGCCGGATCGCGGTTGGTCGCCGTGATCACGCGGACGTCGAACCCCAGCTCTCTGGTGCCGCCGACCCGACGCAGCCGGCCCCCTTCGAGGACGCGCAGGAGCTTGGTCTGCAGCGCCGCAGGCATCTCCGTCACCTCGTCGAGAAACAGCGTCCCGGCGTCGGCCAGCTCGAAACAGCCGGGGCGCGCGGCCACCGCGCCGGAGAATGCGCCCTTCTCGTGGCCGAACAGCTCGCTCTCGGCGAGGCCCTCGGGGATCGCCGCGACGTTGACGGCCACGAACGGACCGCTCGCGCGGCCGCCGAGATCGTGGATCGCGCGCGCCACGAGTTCCTTGCCGGTCCCGCTCTCGCCGGTCACGATGACCGAAGCGTCGCTCGCGGCCACCGCCTCGATCAGCTTGAACACCTCGCGCATGCGCTGGCTGCGGCCGACGAGCGCCGCCAGCCCGGCCCCCTTCGCGAGGGCGGACTCCAGCCGGTGGACCTGGCCCCTACGCTCCAGTTCGGCGCCGACCGCCGCCAGGGTGGCCCGCAGCTTGGCGTAATCCAGGGGTTTGGTGAGGAAGTCGCGAGCGCCGAGCTTCATCGCCTCGACCGCCTCGTCGATGCTGCCGTAGGCAGTGATGAGGATGACAGGGCGGTCGCTCCCGCCGGCCTTGAGCGCCTGCAGCAGCTCGAGCCCGTCGAGCCCCGGGAGCTTGACGTCGGAGACGACCACGTCGGGGTTCTCGCGCTCGGCCGTCTGGCGGGCTGCAACGCCGTCGCTCGCGAGCAGCACGCGATGGCCCCATTCGGAGAGGCGCATGTCGAGCACCTCGCGCATCGCGGGCTCGTCGTCCACCACGAGGATCGTCAGAGGCTTCTCGCTCATCGTCGCTCCCGACCGCGGCCTACCGGGAAAAATTCCCGGGCGACCTCTCACTGTAGCGCAAGTTCAGCCGCGTCTGCAGCATCAGGGTGCCGGGACGGCGCGGGCGGGGAGCCGGAGGGGGCGAGGGGCGCGTCAGTCCTCCGCGCACCGGGAAAAATGCCCGGCCGGGACCCGGGTCAGGACCGGGCCCGTCTCCCTGTATTTTAGCGTAACTCGAATAGGGTAAATAGGTTGAGAAGATCACAACCGGTGGCATGATCCTCGCACCGCTCATGGGCGGATCGAGACCGACGTCAACCATCTCGGCCGGGAGGAAACGATGAGAAAGCAAGCTTTGGCGGTCCTCGTTGGGGGTGTGGCGCTGGCGCTCGGGGTGTCGGGATGCGCTACGAAGACCTACGTCCAGGAGCAGGTTGGCCAGGCGTCGAAAGCCACCGACGTCAAGGTCGGTGAGGTGCAGAAGCAGGTCGAGGCGACGCAGATGGACGTCGCCGCGCTGAAGACCTCGGACGGCGAGCAGAACGCCAAGCTCGCTCAGCTCTCCGACACGGCGCGCGACGCGCTGGCTCGCGCTCAGGAGGCGGGCAAACTCGCCAAGGGCAAGTTCCTCTACGAGGTCACGCTCACCGACGACGCCGTGAAGTTCGGCTTCGACCGCAGCGAGCTCTCGCCCACGGCCAAGTCCGCGCTCGACGCCTTCGCTGAGAAGATCCGCAACGAGAACAAGAACGTCTACGTCGAGATCCAGGGCCACACCGACAACGTCGGGTCGGCCGCGTACAACCTCAAGCTCGGCCAGGCGCGCGCCGAGACCGTCATGCGGTACCTCAACATGCAGCATGGCTTCCCGCTGCACCGCATGAACGCCATCTCGTACGGCGCCGCCAAGCCGATCGCGGACAACAAGACCAAGGATGGGCGCGCCCAGAACCGCAGGGTGACGCTCGTCGTCCTGATGTAGTTCGCGCCCGGTCAGGGTGCGGCCGCGAGATCCGAAACGGCCCCCGGCACGCGCCGGGGGCCGTTTCCTGTGTGCGCGGCCCGTCAGCGTTACGGTCGTGCCGGCGGCTCGGTGAGGTGACGCGTCTTGAAGTCCTGGCGCTGCCTGGCCCGCGCCGCCCTCTCCTCCGGTCTCACGAGCGTGTGGATCGTGTCGCCGTTGTGCGTGTGGGCGCCCGCCGCGCCCGGCTCGGCGCCGTGGCAATCGCGGCAACCGATGTTGCCGACGCAATGTTTGGGATCGCCCCACTGCTGGGAGATCGCTGGTGTCTGCTGCGTGTGGCACTCGTCGCACGTCGCGCACTCCTCGGACACCTTCGGGAAGAAGACCGGGCTGGCCTGGCCGGCGGCCGCGAGGAGCAACGCGACGCCGAGGGCAACCACCGGCACGACGGCTCCGCTGGGTCGGAAGATGTGTCCGGACGCCGTTGACCTGGGTCGATGCAGGGCAGGTCAGGCTCCGGCGGGAGGGTGCGGCGCGGCCGGGCGGCGAGGCCCCCAGAACGGGTCGCCCGCGGTTGCGGTGGACAGCCACTCCTCGAACGCCACCGGCGCATAGCCGATCTCGCGCCGCGCCGGCTCGATGTCGACGTCGGCGTCCATCGTGACCCCGACGATCGTGTCACGCTTGAGGAGCGGGCGGCGCCCGACGACGCGCAGGACGCCGGCGAGGACCCAGCACAGCCAGAGCGGGACCGAGACCACGGGCGCGGCGATGCGGAGGCGGCGGCAGATCATCTCGGTGTAGGCACGCATGGTGTGAGCGTCGGCGCCGCCGAGGTTGTACGTCTTGCCGTAGGCGATCGGGCGGCCCACGACCAGCGCGAGCCCCTCGACGAGGTCGTCGATGTGCACCCACCGCTTCCTCGCCGTGCCGCGGCCGACGATCGGGACGAACCGCCTCGCCTTGCGGATGCGCTCGACGTACATCACGAGTTCCTGCCCACCGCCCCCGGGCCCGAATACCAGCGTCGGGCGGACGATGGTGAAGTTGGTCCGGCCGCGCGGGGCCTGCATCAACTGTTCGGCAAGGTGCTTCGTCTCGCCGTAGGTCGTGCGGACCCGGTAGCCGGCGGCCGCCGCCGAGACGTAGACGAAGTGACCGACGCCCGCCGCCACCGCGGCGTCCACGAGGCGCGAGGTCCCTTCGAGGTTGATCCTGCGAAACAGCGCCGGGTCGTCGGCGTAGAGGACGGCGGCGAGGTGGAGGACGGCGTCCGCGCCGGCGAGCGGCCCGCCCAAGGTCTCCGGCCGGGTGATGTCTCCGGTCACCACGTCGCAGTCGAGGCCGGCGAGGTTGCCGAGCAGCGGGTCGTTCGCGACGGCCATCACCCGAACGTCCCGGCCGGCCGCCAGCAGGCGCTTGACGAGCCGGCTGCCGACGAAGCCGGTGCCGCCGGTGACCAGAACCGTGCTCATCGCCGGTCACCGGGCGCAGGATGGACGGGTTTCATGAGGTACCTCCCGAAGGTGGAGTCGCGGGATCCGAGGTACTGCGAGGGCGTGTCGAAGTCCGGCGTGCGCGGCAGGGCCGCCAGGGAGCCGGCATGACGCGTCGCGGTCGCAATCGTCGTGTCGATCCCCTGGTCCCCGACCCCCCCGAACGGGGCGAGGACGTAGATCTTGAGCGAGCGCTCGGCGCTGGCCAGCACGAGCAGGGCGAACGCCAGACGTACGCGGAGCGGGGCGCTGCTCCCCCACAGCCGGGTCGCCGCATTCGCGACCACGAGGTGGACCACGAACAGTGCCGGCATGCCGACCCGCATCGTCCAGTCGTTGTACTTGCCGAGGTAGACGAACGTCGTCGCGATCGCGGTCAGCGTCGCGAGGGACAGGGCGTGCCACTCGGACCGGGTGACCGCGTCGAACCGCCGTCGCACCAACCCCACCCCGAGCCAGAAGGCACCAACGGAGAGCAGGAGGAAGAGAGCGTACTTGAGCCAGTCCGCCGGCCCGGAGAACGTCGAGAACAGGAGACCTGCGAACTGCTGCGGCCCGTGCGCTTGAAAGTAAAGACCGACAAAGAGCGCCAGCGCCGCGGCGGGCAGCGCCGTGCGCCACTCCAGGCTCGAGCGCAGGTCCCGCACGCATGCCCACGCGGTGAACGGGAGCAGGCCGACAGCCACGAACGGCGACCAGAGCGCGGCGGCAACGTTCGCCAGCAGCACGTAGCGGGCGGGCTGCGTCTCGAGCAGCGAACGCATCACGCACGCGGCGCCGAGCCAGGCTCCCAGCGTGTGCTGCGGAACCCACATGAGCGCCGCCGGCTCGGCTTGGAAGATCAGCCTGGTCTGGGGCCCGGCGAAGGTGAAGAACTGCTCCGCGAAGTTGTTCGTTAGCCACCACTGGTGGTCGGGGGCGCCGGCCAGGAGGCCGATCTTCTGGGCCAGTGCGTACAACCCGGGCATCCAGCACAACCCGTCGATGAGTGTGAACAGGACGAGGACCCAGCCCCCGCGCGGCCGGCCGAGGCGCGCCACCCAGGCGAACGCGAGGACGAGGCCGGCAAGGCCCCAGGCGAACGATGCGGCCGCGGCCCATCGAATCCCGAGGAGCTTGCCGATCACCCCCGTCGGCAGGTAGTACGCGAGGTAGTAACACAGGATCGGTTCGCCGCCGGAAGGCCCCTGGTAGGCGATCGGCCAGCTCCGCGTGATGAGATCGTGGAAGACGAGGTTGTGCTTGAGGTAATCCGGCGTCTGCGCGTTGAGCCCGCCGATGCCGGCGGCGACCGCCCAGAATCCGGCGAGCCCGAAGACCAGGATCCAGTGCCGAGCCGGGAGAGGCGGGGTGTCGGTGAGCGACCGCCGAGCCGCGTCGATCACGGCGGCGGCGATCACCGCAACGAGCGGGACCGCCCACACCGGACGCAGCCACCCAACGGCGAAGATCGCATTCGGGAGCAACAGGTAGCCGAGGGTGACGACGAACAGACCGTCCCTGCGCATCTGCTTACCGTCCGCTGCCGGAGCGATCGCCGGACGCGCCCGACCCGCTCCCCGAACCCCGGCGCGCAGCGACGGTGGCGCCGGGGCCGTCGTAGACGATGGTGAAGCCGGCGCGATGCTCGAAGCCGGCGTCCGGACCCGGCGCCTCTGTCGTCGCGCCGGCCGGCTTGGAGACCCACACGTAGGCGAAGCCGTTGCCGAAACGGGCGGACCACGCCTCGACGCACGCGGCATCCACCGTCTTGCACGCCTTGAGCGCCGAATACTCCTCGAGGCGGTGGCTGAACTCGCCGCCGGGCAGCCACTCGGCACCGTTCGCCGTCGCGACGCTGGTGCGCCTTGCGAGCGCCGGGAACCATGCGTCGACCGGGTCGGCCCACCACGAGCGTGCGGTCGAAGCGACGAGGAAGCGGGCGTCTCCCGGCGTGTTCGCGGCCACCCACGCCATTGCCTCGCGCTCGGCCGGGGACACGCGCCGCATCGCCGGCCACTGCTCGGAGGTGCGGTGGAGGTTCGACACGACGAGGGTGTACGTGAGGAGCGCGGCGAGCACGAGCGCCTTCGCCGCGTTCGACGTCGCACGGCTGCGGATCGACGCGACGTCGGGGAACGGTCCGAACGCAGGCAGCACGATCTCCGTCAACGCGCCCGCCGCGAGCAGCGCCAGCGGGATGGTCGCCAGGGTGGGGGCGCTGCGTGGGACTACGATGTAGGCCGCGAACAGCCAGCCCGGAAGGAGCAGGTGCTTGTTCCGGATCGCGATGAGCAGCGCGAGCAGGGCCAGGCACGCGACCGGGGCCAGGCCGCGCTCGCCGGTGAGTTCGGGCGACGCCAGGCGGAGCAGCGAACCCCACCGCCAGTCCGCGGTCGCGGAGGCGCCGAGGAACGGTTGCAGGCCGTGCCTCGAGAGCACCGTCACCCACCACGGGGCGGCGATCAGCGCGGCGGCGGCAGCGACTCCGGCGAGGCCGACCAGCCGGCGGCGGTCGAGTCCGGCCGTGGCGGCGATGACCGCCAGACCCACCAGGGCGAACAGTCCCATCTCGGGGTGCGAGAGGAGCGCAAGGCCGCTCCACACGGCGGCCGGGAGCGCGGCCCGCCGCCGATCCCCGACCAAGAGGTCGTGGCCGGCGGCGAGGGCGAGCAACGCGAAGAGGAAGCCGAAACCGCGCGTCAGACCGCCGCCCGCGATCAGGAACTCGTAGCTGCGCGGCAGCACGACGAAGAGAAGGGCCGCAAGGCCGGCCGCGAACGGCGAGCCGAGAACGCGCCTCGCGAGCAGGAGGAACGCTGCGATTGCGCCGAGGTTGGTCAGGAGCGGCAGGAACCGGAGCAGCGCGGGCACCGTCCAACCGGTTGCGAGATGGAGGGCGGCGGTGACGTAGAGCGCGAGGGGAGGATACGCGAACGGGATGCGGGCCCGGTTGTAGTCCGTGAACGCAGGCAGCGCGAGGCCGGCGTGGGCAAGCTCGCCGGCCATGACACAGAAGATTCCGCCGTCGTTGATGGGAAAGCGGTCCGCGAGTACGCGGGGAAGGCGAACCGCGAGGCCGATGGCCAGCGCCGCCGCCAACCACACTGCCGCTCGCCGCGAGTCCGGCACCTGAACCTCCCCGCCTACGGAACGCCCGGACGCGACAGGCCCGCGAGGAGTCGCGATGATCCCCCGCCGCCGGCCGCCACCTCGGCCTTCAGGGTAGCAAAGGCGGCGGAGCGCTCGCAGCGCGCGAGAGTACGGACACGGGCTCAACCAAGCTGCGGCAGGGCAATCCCGCGGGGTCGCCGCGCGGCGGGAGGGGCCCCGCCGTCGCGCACGAGGTCACCCCGGATACCGACGACGAGGGTTTGCATCGGAACCTGGCGCGCGGCCCGGGCGCACGCCGCCTGGGCGAGGCGGAGAAGGCCGCCGCAGCAGGGGACCTCCATCACCATCACCGTGAGGGAGGCGATCTCCGCCTCGTCGATCATGGCGACGATCTTGTCCAGGTAGACGTCCTGACGGACGTCGAGCTTGGGACAGGCGATGGCGAGCGAGCGGCCGGCCAGGTGGTCGCCGTGGAAGTCGCCCACCGCGTAGGCGACACAATCGGCCGCCAGCAGCACGTCGGCGCCCCAGAAGTAGGGCGCGGTCGGCGCCACGAGGTGGAGCTGGACCGGCCAGTGACGCAGCGCCGAGGGCCGGCGGGGTCCATCCGGTTCCACAGCCGGCACGGGAGCGGCGAAGCTCACCGCCCGGGAGCCCGGACACGCGGAGGCGGCGTGGACCGGGCCGATCGCAGGGGGCGCCCCCGGCCCCGGTTGGGGCGCGGCGGCCTCGGCGAACGGCGCCGCGTCGATGCGCTCGACCGTGATTGCCGCCTGCGGGCATTGGCCGAGACACGCGCCCAGGCCGTCGCAGTGCGACTCGCTCACGAGACGCGCCTTGCCGTCGACGAGCGCGATCGCGCCCTCGGCGCAGGCGTCGACGCACAGCCCGCACCCGTCGCACTTCGTCTCATCGATCCGGACGACGTCCCTCACGGCCATTGCGGTCCTCCCCCCAAGGCATCCGTTTGCGAGGGTACGGGGCGGCGGCGGGCCGCGCCTTGACCGCGGTCAAGCCGGGGGCGCGCCGGTCAACCGTCCGCGGCGGCGAGCGCAGCCGCGAGCGCAGTCGGGGTGTTGCAGTTGGCCGTGACACCCGCGTCGTCCACCTCCACGACCACGGTGCCCACGGCGTGCAGCACGTCGCGAAGCGTCGGGCCGGGAAGCTCGCCGGTCGCGATCTTCGCCGCCACGGCGCGGGCGAGCGCGACCGGGTGCCCGTGCTTGCCGCGAAACGAGGGGATCGCGGCAGCGGCGTCGGTCTCGGCGAGCGCGCGCACGGTGTCGGGTCGCACGAGCGGGTGGTCCACGGGAAGCACCACGACCGTATCCCACCCGGAGGCGGCGAGGAGAGTGTCGAGGCCGGCTTTGATCGATTCGAACATCGGTAGGCCGAAAGCGGCAAGCGGAACGGCCGTCAACCCGGCCGGCCGGGGGCCGGCCGCATCCGGCGGAACGGTCGCGGCGATCGGCGAGGCGCCTCCTGCTCCGAGCGCCTCGGCGGCCGCGGCCAGGAACGTCCGGCCGTCGGGGAGGGTCGCGAACGCCTTTGGACCCCCGAACCGGACGCCCGCCCCGCCGGCGAGGATCAGCCCCGCCGCGCGCGCCGCCACGGTTCGGGGACCTCGCCGACGCGGTCGAGGCGGATGAGCTCGGCCACGATCGAGACCGCGATCTCCTCGGGCGTCACCGCACCGAGGTCGAGCCCGACCGGGCAACGCAGCGCGTTGATGCGGTCGGGGTGCACGCCCGCTGCCTCCGCGGTGTGACGGATTGCCGTGGCCTTGTTCTGCGAACCGACCACGCCGATCCCCGCGAATGGGCGCAGGAGCGCGGCCACGGCCCACGCGCCGTCGGCCCCGGCGTCGCCGGTCGCGACGACGAGTTGGGTGCGTTCCGGCCCCTCCCAGACGTCCAGCGCCGCCGGATCGGAGGCCGCGATGCACTCGACGGCCGCCGCGTCGGGCAGCGGTTCCGGCCGTGCGGGCGCGGCGAGGGTGACGAGGTAGCCGGCGTGCGCCCCGGCGCGCGCCAGCGCCTTGCCGACGTGGCCGGCTCCGACCACCAACAGGCGCCGCTGCGGCGAGAACTTCTCCAGCACCAGCATGACCACACCTCCGCAGTTCGTGGCGATCTCGAGGGTGCGCCCGGCGTCGCGGCCGGCCAGCATCTCGGCGGCGTTGGCGAGCGCCGCGGCTTCGACCTCGCCGCCGCCGACGGTGCCGAGGCGGACCCCGCTGGCCGAGAGCAACAGCCGCGTTCCCACCTTGCGCGGCGCCGAGCCCTTGACGTCGGCGACCGTGGCAAGGACGCAGGTGTCGCCCTCGTCAACGGCCTGGAGCAACCGTCTCAGGACATGCATGCTCGTGCTCCTCTTCCCCGGTCACCCAGGCGAACGGGTGTGCATCGCCGAGCGCCGCCACGATCGCCGGCGGAGTCAACGGCAGGGTGTCGATCTCGACGCCGAGCGCCGCGACCACCGCGTTGCGCACCGCGGCCGCCGTCGGGATCAGCGCCGGCTCGCCCACGCCTTTGGCGCCGAAAGGTCCGCCGGCGCCGTCGCTCTCCACGATCGCGATGTTGACCTTGGGGGCGTCGGCGGAGGTTGGGATCAGGTAGTCGGTGAACGAAGGGTTGACGAGACGGCCGCGGTCGAGCGCCAGCCGCTCGGTCGTGCCCCACCCCATGCCCTGCACGACGCCGCCCTGGATCTGCCCCTCGAGGGCGTCGCGGTGGATGACGTGACCGACGTCGTGGGCCGCCGAGACCTCCACCACTCGCACGACGCCCAACTCGCGGTCCACCGCCACCCTGGCGACGTGGCAGGCGACAGCGTAGAACTCGTACGGTTCGCCGGCTCCGGTGGCGGGGTCGAAGCGGCGCGGCTTGCTCCGGTACCAGCCGGTGGCGATCGCTTCGATCCGGCGTGCCGACATCGCGGCGGCGACCTCGGCGATGGCGAGGCTGCGGCCCGTCGCGCCGGCCACCCGGGCGCGGCCGGCCGCCAGCTCGACCTGCTCGCGGCGGCAACCGAGCAGCTCGGCCGCGACCGGATCGAGCCTGGCGCGCAGCCGCCTCACCGCATCGAGGATCGCCATCCCGGAGGCGTGCGCCCCGCGCGAGGCCACGGTCGGGCCGGAGTCCGCCACGGTCGTCGTGTCTGGCTGCCACACTTGCACCGCCGTGGGGTCGACGCCGAGCGCCTGCGCCGCGATCGTCTGGCAGGCGGTGAGGTTCCCCTGGCCGATCTCGGTGAGGCCGACGCGCACGACCACCGAGCCGTCGGCCTGCAGGATCACCACCGCCGAGGAGCGGTCGAGGTGCTGCCCGCCGTGATGGAGGTTGCAACCGTACAGCGCGAGGGCGATCCCCATCCCCTCCTGGGTCGGCGAGCCGACCGCCCGCGGCCGGGCGTGGAACTCGTCCCAGCCGGCGAGGGCCGCGGCGCGATCGAGGCACTCGCGCGCCAGCACCGGTCGTCGCAGGAGTTGGCCGGTGCAGATCCGCCGGCGGCGGTTGTCGAGCAGGTTGCGGCGGCGGAACTCGAGCGGATCGAGGCCGACGGCGCGCGCCAGGCGGTCCACGGTGGCCTCCGCGGCCCACGTCACCTGGGGCGCGCCGAAACCGCGGAACGCCCCGCCGAACAGGTTGTTGGTGTAGGCGATACGGGTCCTCACCTGCACGTTCGGGATGTCATAGGGACCGATCGCGGAGACGTTGGCGCGCTCGGCCACGACCGTCGAGATGCCGGCGTACGCCCCCGCATCGAGCACGGCGTCGACCTCGGCGAAGCGCAGGCGGCCGTCGCGGTCGGCGCCCCAACGGTGGCGGATCACCATCGCGTGGCGCTTCGTCGAGCCCTGCATGTCCATTTCGCGCGGGAGCACGAACCGCACCGGCCGGCCGGTCGCGAACGCGAGGACGGCGGCGCACGCTGCCGGCTCGGACGGGTAGTCCTCCTTGCCGCCGAACCCGCCGCCGGTCGGCGCCTGTTCGATGCGCACCGCGGCGAGGGGCAGCCCGAGCACCCGCGCTACCGCCTGTTGGACGTAGAACGGGCACTGACACGAGGCGATGATCGTGATGCGGCTGCGCCCCTCCGGGATCGCCAGACAGCCCTGCGGCTCGAGGTAGGCGTGCTCCTGGCCGCCGACGTGGTAGAGCGCCTCAACGACCACGTCGGCCCGTCTCCGGCCGGCCGCGCCGCGCACCACCTGGAACGTCCGGACGAGGTTGCCGCCGTCGTGGACGAGCGGGGCGCCGGGGACGAGCGCCGCCAGCGGGTCGTGCACCGCGGCCGCCGGTTCTAGGGTCGCCTCGACCAGGCGGGCGGCGTGCCACGCCGCTTCCGGTGTGCGCGCCGCGACGAGCGCCAGGCGGTCCCCGACCATCCGCACCCGATCGACGACGAGCAACGGTTGATCGGGGAAGATGACGCCGACGAGGTTGGCGCTGGGGAGCTCGGCCGCCGTCATCACCGCCTCGACGCCGTCGACGGCGCGCGCCGCGGCGGTGTCGAGGGCGACAACGCGCGCCGAGGCGACCGGCGCGACGGCGGCCGCCGCATGCAGCATCCCGGGGAGCGCGAGATCGCCGACGTACCGGGTGGAGCCGGCGACCTTGGCGCGCGCGTCGGGGCGCTCGTGGCGCCCGCCCAGAGGACCGGGGTCCGGGGTCCGGGGTCCGGGGTCCGCGACGGGGCGATGGGTGGAGCGAAGCTCACGCCGGGGCATCGACCGTCTCCTCCGCCGCGTCGTCGAGCGCCTCCATGACCTTGGTGTAGCCGGTGCAGCGGCACAGGTTTCCGGCGAGCAGCCGGGCCCGGTCGGTGGCCTCGCCGCCACGAGCGAGCACCGCGGCGCCCGTGACCGCGATGCCTGGCGTGCAGAAGCCGCACTGCACGCCGCCGCGGGTTACCAGGGCTTCCTGGAACGGGTGCAGCGCGCCGTCCCTTGCCAGCCCTTCGACGGTGACCACGTCGTGGCCGTCGGCGGAGGCCGCGAGGACGAGGCAGGACGTGACCGGGGCGCCGTCGAGCAGCACCATGCACGCGCCGCACTCGCCCGCGCCGCACCCTTCCTTGGCGCCGATCAGGCCGGCGTCCTCGCGGACCAGATCGAGCAGGCGCCGGCCGGGCGCCACGTCGAAACTGCGGCGCTCGCCGTTGAGCGTCAGCGTGACGGTGATGCGCTCAGCCACGCGCGGCCTCCTCGAGGAAGCGGTCGAGCAAAACCGCGGCCGCGATCCGCCGGTAGCGCGCCGGCGCGCGGACGTCGTCGATCGGCGCGATGTCGTTCTGAACGGCGCGCGCCGCCTCCCGGCGCGCCGCGGCGTCGGGACGCCGCCCGGCGAGTGCGCGCTCGGCGCTGTATGCACGCACCGGGGTGGGCGCGACCGAACCGAGCGCCAGCCGCACCATCGCCAGCGTGCCGTCGCCCCGGATGACCGCCCGCCCGGCGAAGCTCACCACCGAGATCACCTGCTCGCGGCGAGGGCCGACCTTGACGAAGCGCTCGACGAGCCGGTCGCCCGGTCGCCGGTCGCCGAGGGGAAGGCGCACGGACGCAACGAGCTCCCCACGCGCGAGCGCGGTGCGGCCCGGACCGAGGAAGAACTCCGCGATCGGAAGCCGGCGGATCTCCGCCTTCGAGATCACGGTGACGATCGCCTCGGCGACCAGGAGCGCCGGGGCGGTGTCGGCGGCGGGCGAGCCGTTGGCGAGGTTGCCGCCGAGCGTGGCGCGGCACTGGATCGGCCACGCGCCGACCTGGCCGGCGGCGCGGGCAAACGCAGGGAAGGACAGCTTGATGTCGGCGTTCGCCGCGATCGCGTCCATGGTCGTCGCGGCGCCGACCTCGATCGCCTCGCCGGCGCGCCGGATGCCGGAGAGTCCGAGCCGGCCGAGGTCGACGAGGCAGCCGGCGCGGCGGCGCCCGTCGCGCAGCTGGACCACGAGGTCGGTGCCGCCGGCGATCGGGCGCGCGTCCTCGCGCGCCGCCAGCACGGCCAGCGCCTCCGCAACGGTGGCGGGGCGAATGACCTCGGAAACTGGAACGTCCATCCCGGTCGGACCTCCTCGCGTCGGGCCACCGGTCCCCCAGCCGGAACGGACGGAACGGGCTCGGGGCGCGGTGCGCCTGGAATGCAATAGTAGGCTCCGGCTTGCCGGTTTCCAAGGCGGCGACAGGAGCCGGCCGGCGGACTCCCGCGAGTTGAAGAAGCACGATAGGCTTGAGGGAGCCCGCGGCCGGCGGGGGGAGGGACCTGTGAGGCGGAGTCTTGCAGTGGCGATGGCGGTGGCGGTGGCGGCGCCGGCCGTGGCCCAGAGCCTGCGGCGGACCGCAGTCGTGCGGGTGGTCGAGCGGGTCCGCCCGGCCGTGGTCAACCTGACCGCGCGCCAGGTGGTGACCGTCCGGCCGCGGTCGCTGTTCGGCGACCTCTTCCCGGAGTTCGGCGCGACGGGCCCCGAGGTCTACACCTCGCAGTCGCTGGGCAGCGGCGTGCTGATCTCGCCTGACGGCCTGATCGTCACCAACGAGCACGTCATCCAGGGCGCGGCCGAGATCAAGGTGGGCTTTTCCGACGGCAAGAGCGAGCATGCGGAGGTGATCGGCTCCGACGCCGACTCCGACCTCGCGATCCTGAGGGTCGCGGCCAGGGGGCGGCCGTTCCTGCCGCTCGCCGAGAAGGACGACTCGATGATCGGCGAGACCATGATCGCGATCGGCAACCCGCTCGGGTTGGGGAGCACCGTGACCGTCGGCGTGCTCTCCGCCCGCGACCGGACCGTGACCTCGCCGGACACCCACCGCGTCTATACCGACTTCCTCCAGACCGACGCTTCGATCAACCCCGGAAACTCGGGCGGTGGGCTGGTGGACCTCGACGGCAGGCTGGTCGGGATCAACACCGCGATCATCGGCGACGCCCAGGGGATCGGCTTCGCGATCCCGGCCAAGCGCGTGCGCCGGGTCGTCAACGACCTGCTGCGCTACGGGCACGTGCAGGCGGCGTGGCTGGGGATGTTCGTCGCCAACCGCGACGAGCGCCGGCCGGGAGGTCGCGGGGAGGCCGCGGGCGTCGAGGTCGTGGACGTCTTTCCCGGCTCGCCGGCGGCGGTGGCGGGTCTGCACCCTGGTGCGGTGGTGTTGGCCGGCAACGGCCGGCCGATCAACGGGCGGGACGACTACACGACGCTGTTGGCGCAGCTCGCGCCCGGCGACAGCGTGACCTTTGCAGTCGGTGGGCGCGACACCCAACGGGCGGTGACCCTGCGGGCGTCGGAACCGCCGGCCAACCTCGGTGAGCAAGTGCTCCTCCGGTTCGTCGGCGTCAAGCTCTCGGCGCGCGGCGACAAGGTCGTCGTGAGCCACGTCGTGACCGGGAGCCGGGCCGATTCGGCCGGCCTGGCCAACGGCGACGTCGTGCTGCAGGTGAACGGCGAACGGGTCTCGAGCATTGCGCAGATCGACGCCATCGTGGCACGCGAGCACACCCGATCGTCGCTGCTGCTCGTGATCCAACGCGGGGCGTTCGCCTACCAACTGCCGTTTCCGATGTCGTCGTAGGCTACGCTATACTCCGCGACGTGACGGAGCACGCTGCCGGCGTCGTGACCGCGGTGTTCGGCCCCCTGGTGCGGGTGCAGGTGGGGGAGGACGCGCTGGTCGTGCCGTTTCGGCGCACGCTGCGCTGGGCGGAGGGGATCGTCGACCGGCGGCTGGTGGTCGGCGACAGGGTCGCACTCGAGGGCAAACCACCCGATTCGATCGTGGCCGGCGTGGAGGCGCGCCGGACGACGCTGACCCGCCGGTCGCCGGGCGAACGACGGTCGCGCGTGATCGCAGCCAACGTGGACCAGGCCGTCGTCGTGATGGCGGCGGTCTCACCGGAACCGAACCCGCGCCTGCTCGACCGCTTCCTGGTGGCGTGTCACCACGCCGGGATCGAGCCGGTGATCTGCTTCAACAAGGTGGATCAGGGCACCGCCGACATCGACGCCTGGATCGGCGACTACGTGGACGCCGGGTACGAGCTGCTGCTGGCCTCCGCCCGCACCTCGCGTGGCGTCGGCTGCTTGACGCGCCGGGTCGCGGGGCGCACGACCCTGTTCTGCGGCCCGTCCGGCGTCGGCAAATCCGCGCTCCTCAACGCCATCCACCCAGGCTACCGGCTGCGCGAGGGCTCGATTTCGGAGGCGACGGGCAAGGGCCGTCACACGACCAGCACGGCCCAACTTCTGGCGCTGCCCGGGTCGGGCTTCGTGGTGGACACCCCCGGCGTGCGCGAGTTCGGGTTCTGGGACCTCGCGCCCTCGCAGCTCCAGACGTACTTCCCCGAGATCGCCCGTGTGGCGTCCTCCTGCTCGTTCTCCGACTGCATCCACGAGAGTGAGGCGGAGTGCGCGGTCAGGGATGCGGCGCAATCCGGGAAGCTCTCGGCGCGCCGCTACACCTCGTTCCTCAAGCTCCGCCAGGAACTCGAAGACAACGCCGAGCGCGCCTAGTCGGGGCCGGGCGCCGAGCCCGGGCCGATCCGCTGTGGGGCGCTGTCCAGCGGCGGAGGAACAAGACCTTCAGCGGTGTCGAGTGCCGAGCTGCCGGTGGCGGGAGTGGCCCGCCGGGACGACCGACGGGGTGCGAGCGGCGGCGTGACCGTGCGCTGCGGCGACGCGACCCTCACGAGACCGGGCTGCACGCCGCGTTCACCCTGGCCGTCAGCCCCCCTGGATTCGCCGCGAGGTCGGCGTCGCGGAGGGGGACGTCGGCGAAGCGTGTCGTCGCCCAGGGGGCGAGAAACGCGAAAACACCAGCGGCGGCTGGCTGGCAGGCAGACTCGGTGCCGCACACCACGGCCGCGACGGGCGAAACTGCGGGAGCAGAGGCGAAAACGCCTTACGGCACTTGACAAACTCGGGATGTGATCCGAATAATAGCGTAGGAAGCGAACTACAAAGGAGGACGGGGAATGAATAAGTCAGAGATGGCCGTGAAACTCGCGAAGAAGGTCAGCCTGACGCACGCCGCAGCGGCGAAAGTCGTGGATGTGATCTTCAACGCACACAAGGGCATTGTCGCGGTCGAGCTGGACGCCGGACGCAAGGTGACGCTCCCCGGCTTCGGCACCTTCGCGACGCGGAAGCGTGCCGCACGCCAGGGTCGCAACCCGGCCACGGGCAAGGCGATCACGATCTCCGCCCGCAAGTACACGACGTTCAAGGCCGGCAAGACGCTGAAGGAAAAGCTGGCCAAGTAGGCCCACCACGCCTTAAGGAGGAAAGATGAACAAGACCGAGTTGATCACGAAGCTCGCGAAGAAGACGGGTCTCACCCAAGCCAAGGCGGCCGAGGCGGTGGACGCGGTCTTCAACGCCAACAAGGGCCTCATCGCGGTGGAGTTGGGCGCCGGCCGCAAGGTTACCCTGCCCGGCTTCGGCGGCTTCTCCGTCCGCAAGCGCGCCGCGCGAGCGGGCCGCAACCCCGCCACCGGCGCGACGATCAAGATCCCCGCCCGCGCCTACCCGGCGTTCAAGGTCGGCAAGACACTCAAGGAGAAGGTGGCCAAGTAGGCCGTTCGCCTTTCCGGTTGTTCTTCGGGCGCGGGGGACCGCGCCCTTTTCGTGGGCGGTCGCAGGCCGGCGGTGCTGCGGCGCGCGCATCGCGGGCGGCGCGGCCTTGACTTTTGTCGAGGTCGGGGGTAGGACCGGCGCCGGCTCCTCCTCTCGGGCCGCCCGGAGCGGCCGAGGGGCCTCCCGCAACCCCCAGCCAACCGAGCTAAGCACAAGATATGGTGGCGGATCGCTGGCAAAGGCCCAATATCTTGCGGTAGACCCTTGACAACCCCCCGGCTGCACTCTAGATTCGATCTGCAAAGTTCAAGTAGCACTTGAACTCTATTGGAAGGGGGATCTGGGATGTCCGCGGAACCTTCATCGCTAGCCGTCGCTGCCTCTCGCCGGCAGGGCGCCCAGGGCGTTTCGGTCCGACGTTTGTTCACTGACGGGGTACACCACCCCTTCGAACTGGTGCGCTGGGAGCGCCGCACGGCGCGGATCTCGGGCAGCGACGGCACCGTCGTGTTCGAGCAGACCGACGTCGAGGCCCCGGAGTTCTGGTCGCAGACCGCCACCAACATCGTCGCCCAAAAGTACTTTCACGGCCGTCTTGGAACCCCCGAACGCGAGGGCTCGGTGCGGCAACTGATCTTGCGGGTCGTCACCGCGATCGTCGGGTGGGGCCGCACCGGCGGCTACTTCGCGGACGAGGAATCGGAACGCGCGTTCGAGCACGAACTGACGCACCTGTTGCTGCATCAGATGGTGGCGTTCAACTCGCCGGTGTGGTTCAACGTCGGCATCGAACCCAGGCCGCAGTGTTCGGCATGCTTCATCAACTCGGTGAGCGACTCGATGGACTCGATCCTCGACCTCGCCAAGACCGAGGGGATGCTGTTCAAGTACGGGTCGGGGACGGGGTCGAACCTGTCGGTGCTGCGTTCATCGCGGGAGTCGCTGGCTGGGGGCGGGACCGCCTCCGGGCCGGTCTCCTTCATGCGCGGCTTCGACTCGTTTGCGGGCGTCATCAAGTCGGGAGGCAAGACGCGCCGCGCGGCGAAGATGGTGATCCTCAACATCGACCACCCCGACGTACCGCAGTTCATTTGCTGCAAGGCGGAGGAGGAGAAGAAGGCGCACGTCCTGATCTCCGCCGGGTACCCCTCGAACTTCGATCAGGAGGGGGGCGCCTACGATTCGATCCAGTACCAGAACGCGAACCACTCCGTGCGGGTGACCGAGGAGTTCATGCGCTCCGTCGAGGACGACGGCTGGTGGGAAACGAAGGCCGTCACGACCGGAGAGGTGGCGGGGCGCTACCGGGCGCGGCAACTCATGAGCATGATGGCGGAGGCGGCCTGGGTGTGCGGCGACCCCGGCATCCAGTACGACACCACGATCAACCGCTGGCACACGTGCAAGAGCACCGGCCGCATCAACGCCTCGAACCCGTGCTCGGAATACATGTTCCTCGACGACACCGCGTGCAACCTCGCCTCCCTGAACCTGATGCGATTCGTGGACGCCGGCGGCGTCTTCGCCACCGACTCCTTCCGGCACGCTGTGGACGTCTCGATCCTCGCGCAGGAGATCCTGGTCGACTTCAGCCACTATCCGACGCCCAGAATCGCGGCGAACTCGCACGACTTCCGGCCGCTCGGACTGGGCTACGCCAACCTCGGCGCCCTTCTGATGTCCGAGGGTCTCCCCTACGACTCGCCGGAGGGGCGGGCGTACGCCGCCGCCGTCACGGCGCTGATGTGCGGCGAGGCGTACCTGGCCTCGGCGCGGGTCGCCGAAGGGATGGGTCCGTTCCCGGGCTACCCAGCCAACCGCGAGCCGATGCTCGAGGTCATCGCGATGCATCGCGATGCGGCGCACCGCATCCCGACTCGCGGCGTCGCGGCGGATCTCCGCCAGGCATCCGCGGAGGCGTGGGACGCGGCTCTGGAGTGCGGGACGGCGGCGGGCTTCCGCAACGCGCAGGTGACGGTGCTGGCGCCCACGGGAACGATCGGCTTCATGATGGACTGCGACACCACCGGCGTCGAACCCGACCTCGCCCTCGTCAAGATCAAGCGCCTGGTCGGCGGCGGCACGATCAAGATCGTCAACCAGACGGTGCCGCGCGCGCTCGCCAAGCTCGGCTACGACGAGCCGACGCGCACGGAGGTGCTGCGACACCTGGAGGCGACGGGCTCCATCGAGGGCGCCACCGGTCTGGCGGACGAGCACCTTGCGGTCTTCGACTGCGCGTTCAAGGCGATCGCCGGGACGCGCTTCATCACGCCCCTCGGACACCTGCGGATGATGGGCGCGGTGCAGCCGTTCCTCTCCGGGGCGATCTCGAAGACCGTCAACATTCCCGAGGACACCACGCCCGAGGAGATCGATAGCCTCTTCGTCGAGGGGTGGAAGCTCGGCCTCAAGTCGGTGGCGGTCTACCGCGACAACTGCAAGGGCTCGCAACCGCTCGCCGCTGCCGGCGAGAAAGCGGCGGAGCCGGCGTTCCAGCCGGTGCGCCGCAAGCTCCCGGACGAGCGCGTCGCGATCACTCACAAGTTCTCGGTCGAGGGGCAGGAGGGGTACGTCACGGTCGGTCTGTACGAGGACCGCACGCCGGGCGAGCTGTTCATCACGATGGCCAAGGAGGGCTCGACGCTCTCCGGCGTGATGGACGCGTTCGCCACCGCGATCTCGCTCACGCTGCAGTACGGCGTGCCGCTCGAGTTCCTGGTCAACAAGTTTTCGCACGTGCGTTTCGAGCCTGCCGGCTGGACCAACAACCCCCAGATCCCGTACGCGAAGTCGATCATCGACTACATCTTCCGCTGGCTGGCGGCGAAGTTCCTCGCGCCCGAGGACCAGGCGGCGGTTGGAGTGCAGCCGCTCGCGGCCGACGAGGCCTCGCCGGCGGCGGTGCTGCCGCAGCCGCAGCAGCCGGCGCTGCCCGGCCTCGACGCGGGCGACGGGTCGCACATGTTCGTCAACCAGGCCGACGCGCCGTCGTGCCCGACCTGCGGCATGATGATGGTGCGCTCCGGCGCCTGCTACAAGTGCGGCAACTGCGGCACGGTCTACGGCTGCAGCTGACGGCACCGTGCGGTGTGGTTCAAGGCCGGGGCCCAGCCCCGGCCTTTTTTGTGAGCGGCCGGCGCGCCGGCGCCACCTGGGGAACGACGTCGAAGCCGCGGCAGGCTGTCGTGGACGAGGGGAACAAAAGCAACTGCTTGATGCGCCTCTGTGCAGCCGTCGCTGTGGCCGTGGGCTGAACGTCCAACGATTGTGTGTGCCCGTCCGGCCTGCCGCTCATGGCTGCCGGCGGGAAGATCCGGGGACGAGAGCCAAGAGCGCAAAGGAGCAGGAAACGGGGCAGGGAGGCGAGGAACAACGGCGGGGTTCGGAGGTGAGCGGAGCAGCCGGTCAGGCCGTGGCACGCTCACCGAGCGAGTCTTACAATGTGGGGTAGGAAGCGGTCGATCGAATGGAAGGGGCTGTGAGGAGAGCAACCACTCCCGGGGCACGGAAGGGCTTGGCGCCGCCGGCCAGGGGTGACTCTTCGTCCTTGAGCGCCGGTGAGAACCGTCAAGCGTCCGCGCCAGGCTGCGAACTCCTGCAGGTCGTCTTCGACAGCATCATGGATGGGGTTTTCACCGTCGATCGTGACCTGGTCATCACCTCGTTCAACCGCGCAGCCGAGCGGATCACCGGGTTTACCGCCAGCGACGCCGTGGGCCGACGCTGCTACGAGATCTTCCGCACCGAGGTCTGCCACCGCCAGTGCGCGCTGCGTGCAGCACTCAGGAACGACGAGCAGGTCAACCCCGCCCGGGTCCACATGATCAGTCGCGATGGCGTGGAGAAGGCGGTCGGTATCACGGCCACCGTGCTGCGCACCGATGGCCAAATCGTCGGGGCGGTCGAGTTCTTCCACGACCTGGGTTTGTTCGACCACGTCCGGCAACAGCAAGCGGCGACGGGGATTGTCACCGGCAGTCCGGCGATGAACCGGATCATCGACGTGCTGCCGAATATCGCCAAATCGGACTGCAGCGTGCTCGTCATGGGTCCGAGCGGCAGTGGCAAGGAGTTGATCGCGCAGGCGATCCACAACCTGAGTCCGCGAAGGTTCGGTCCATACGTGAGGATCAACTGTGCGGCGTTGCCCGCCTCGCTGCTCGAGTCGGAGCTTTTCGGCTATGTGAAAGGGGCGTTCACGGACGCTCGACACGACAAACCCGGCCACTTTGCGCTCGCAAACGGCGGCACGCTCCTGTTGGACGAAATCTCCGAGATGGACGTCAGCCTGCAGGTCAAGTTGTTGCGCGTTCTCAACAATGGCGAGTACCAGCCCCTGGGTTCGACCAGAGCGCTGCACGCCGACACCCGGGTGATCGCCGCCACCAACACTGACCTCAAGGCGGCCATCGAGCAGAGGCGCTTTCGCTCCGACCTCTACTTCCGTATCAACGTCGTTACGATCGAGATCCCCCCGCTCTTGCAGAGAAAGGAGGAAATCCCGCTGCTCGTCACGCACTTCATCGAGAAATACGCGGCGATCACCGGCAAGGGGATCCGCGGCATCACCACGGGTGCGATGCGTCTGTTGATCGCGTACGACTATCCAGGCAACGTCAGGGAACTCGAGAACGCCATCGAACACGCCTTCGTGATGTGCGACGGCGAGCTGATTCAGCCGGAGTGCCTGCCGCCGCACGTGGTCGAGGCTGAGTCGGCGGAGGGCCTCCTGACCGAAGGCGTTGTGGACCGTGAGCAGCAGCTCATCGTGCAGGCGCTCGCCCGACGGCGTGGCAATCGCACGTTGGCCGCCCGGGACCTCGGGATGCACCGCACGACGCTTTGGCGGAAGATGAAACTCTGCGGGATCGACGGGTGAGGATGAAATCTGCGCGGCCACGGCGACTTCAAGCTCCGTTCCCGCGCAGAACCTAGCAGCGCCAAAAGGATCACGCCCCACAAACAGGAGCAGGCATCAATCCTTGATCTCGACGGGCCGGGCGTCCTCGCCGACGACGGGCTTCCCGGCGCCGTCAAGGATGACAAGATCCGGCGAATTGCCCCAGTAGATCCATGAGGAGTCGTAGACGTGAAGGGTTTCCAGCGGCCAACCGTTGAGGTACAACGCGAACACCGGCTGCGTCACGCGGACGCCGGAGTGGCAATAGAAAACGTTGTGCTTGTTCGGCTGGATGCCGATCTTGTTGATATACGAGGCCAACTCGGTCGCGTTGAGGAACGTCCCATCGGTGCGGTGGACGTCCTTCCATGAGTACCAGGTTCCCTTCTGCCAGGGGATATGCCCTCCGCGGCGCGCCCGCTTGCGGTCCCCAGACCACTCCTCCTTGCTGCGGATGTCCCACAGGACCCACTCCGGATTGTCCTTGCAGTTCCAGACCGCGTCGGTCCCCACTCGGAGGAAAGGCGTCCCGGTTTCGAGCGTGATTGTGCCGTTGCCGGGCCGTTTGGGGGAATCGAAGCGATCAACGTTGAAGCCGGCCGCCTTCCATGCCTTGATGCCGCCGTCCAGCACCCGCGTTTCGAAGCCGAACAGCTTGCACGCCCACCATAGACGGGTGGCGTCGTAGTTGTGGTCGTACCACACGACCATGCTGTCGTTGTCGATGCCGAGACTGCGCAGGAACGCCTGGAAGTCCGCGCGAGTCATGAGATTCTCGCCACGCACGCCGAAGTGCTTCTCAGCCGATTCGTAGTCCGACCGCCAGATGTCGATGGCGCCGGGAATGTGGCCGTCGATGAGGTACTGGCCTTGCGGGTGGGCGACGGCGACGACCACCAGCTTTGGGTTCCTCGCAGGCACGCCACCGTCCGGGAGGGGGATTTTCGTCTCCCATGCCGTTTGCAGCTCTTTGGCGTGCTTGAGTTCCTGGGCGGAGATCAGGGCCCATCCCCGCTCGTAACCCTTGTAGGGTTCGTTGGTGTTCTGCATCCACTCCGGAAAGACCGCGTCTGGAGCACTTTGCTGTGCGGCCGCCGGCACCATGCCCAGCAGCGCAGCCATCACACACACCCAAATCGTTCTCATTCAGCAATCTCCCTTCTGTTCGTCAGCAACCGTGCGGGGCACCTCGCTTGGGCCGATCCCAGCGGAGCCGCGCCAATTGACTCCTGTGGAGGGACCGTGCCGGGCTCGCGAACGCGCCGGGACGACAGGCTCGCCGCGCGGCATGAACGGCTCACTGCGTCGAGAGATCGGCCGGGGTCCCGCCGGCCGCGGAGACTCGGACTCGGAGAGAGGGGCGATCGGGTGCTTGCTGTTGCAGTCTCCATTGGCATCGCGGGCGCCCTCCAGGCCCCCGCAGGCAGCGGGCGGCCCAGGGTGTGGACCCCGGCCGCCAAGTCGCCACTGCCGCCGGCCAACCCGAGAGCGGAGCCGTGAAATGCGTGGGCTCGACCCTCATCCACCGAAGTTCCGTCGAAACCGGGTGCACCGACGAGGACATCGGGGAAGCCGTCGCGATTGATGTCGCCGGCGCCGGCCACCGCTGCCCCGAAACGGTCGCCGGCAGTGGTGCCCTCGCCGACCCATGCCGGTTCCTGCCGCAACCCCGACGAGCAGCCTTGGAAGACAAGGGCGCCGCCTGCCCGGCCGTGGGCTCGGGGCAGGGCCGGGGCACCCACCAGGATGTCGGTGTACCCGTCGCCGTCAAGGTCTCCGGCAGCGGCGACGCTGGAACCGAACCACGCACCGGCGTATCCGCCGGCCGTTGTCCAGGCCGGTTCCGCGCTCAACCCCGACGGTGAACCCCGAAAGAGAAAGGCTGCACCTTCATCGACCTCGGTGCCATCGAACCCCGGCACCCCGAGGATTAGGTCGGCGTAGCCGTCGCGATCGACATCGCCGGCGCCGGCGATCGCGAGGCCGAGATGAGTCTGGGCGTCTTCGCCACGCACCGTCCAGACCGGTGCGGTGGCAAGGCCCGAGGCCGAGCCCCTGAAGACCGAGACCAGACCAGACCGCTGTTCCCGGCCTCCGGTGCCGGGGGCAGCGATCGCCACGTCGCAATAACCGTCGCCATCCGTGTCACCGGCACTGGCCACCATCCCGCCGAATCGGGCGCCACCGCCTTTGCCCGCCACCGACCATGTCGAAGTCGGCTCGAGACCCGCCGCGGAGCCTTGAAACACCTGGACGAGGCCCTCGTCGCCGGCGCTGACGTCGAACCCTGGAGCGCCGACGACAAGATCCCCGTATCGGTCTCCGTTGACATCGGTCGCGGCGACCGAGGCGCCAAACTGGGCGCCCGCCTGGCTCCCGGAGGCCATCCAAATGGCCTCAAGGCTCAGCCCCTCGGGAGAGCCCGCAAATACGAAGACGCGGCCTTCCCCAGGCCTGTCACCGCTGAATCCAGGAGCCCCGACGGCAACGTCGGCGTACCCATCGACGTTGATGTCGCCTGCCCCACTTACGGCCGCGCCGAACCAGGCACCCGATCGGTCCCCCTCGGCCGACCACGCGGCCCTCGTTTCGAGGCCGTCTTCGGAGCCGTAAAACAGGAAGACGCGTCCTTCGTCGGCCTCGCCGGAATCGAACCCCGGTGCCGCGACCAACACATCATCGAAACCGTCTCCGTTGACGTCTCCGACGCCGGTAAGTGCCAAACCCAGCTCCGCACCGTCTTGGCCGCCTTCGAAGGTCCAGTTCGACACGATCGCCATCCCGAGCGGGTTGCCATAGAGGATGCAGGCACCGCCCACGTCGGCACCATCGAGATCGAGGTGCGGCGCGCCAACGACGAGGTCCGCGCAGCCGTCCCCGTTGACGTCACCGGCCGACGCCACACTCCAGCCCAGGTGGGCGCCGTCCTCCTCGCCGTCCGCGGACCATGCCGGCTTCACGCCGAGGCCGCTGAGCGATCCGTAATACACGCTCACCCTCCCGCCGCCGGAGCAGGTACCAGTGAAGTTACGGGCGCCGACCACGACGTCCGCGAAACCATCGCCATTGACGTCGCCTGCGCCGGCCACCGACCAGCCGAACTGCGCGGCACCCTGGTTGCCTTCGGCCGACCACTGTGGCAGGCGGCCCAAGCCGTCCGGCCCGCCGAGGAAGACAACCGCGCGACCCTCATTGGTCTCTCCGTTGTCGAAGCAGGAGGCGCCGACGATGATGTCCGCGAAACCATCGTGATTGACATCACCAGCGCCGGCGACGGAGACGCCAAAGAGCGCGGCGTTCTGACCTCCCTCGCCGGTCCACGCCGGTTCCGCCGAGAGACCGCCGACTCCTCCGCGAAACACGAAGGCACGACCATCACGACTGTCCCCGCAGGCCCAGAACGGCGCTCCGACGATCACGTCGTCGTAGCCATCGCCGTCGACGTCCCCGGCGCCCGCGAGCGAATGTCCGAAGTGAGCGCGCTCCCGGTGTCCCCGCCCAACCCAGGAGGCGGTCCGACTCATGCCGCCGATGGCGCCGAGGTACAGGTCGACGCGTCCTTCGAGGGGGTGATCCCGGCTGGCACCCGGCGACCCGACCGCGATATCGGCACAATGATCGGCGTTGACGTCACCCACCCCCGCAACGCTGGCCCCGAAATGTGCCTCGCTCTGTTCGCCGTCGGCGCTCCAGGCCGGCTGCCTGGAGAGGCCCTTTCGGGATCCAAGGAAGACCCAGGCCCGGCCGCTGTCGAACGCAACGCTGTCGAAATTGGGGGCGCCAACCACGATCTCGTCACATCCGTCACCGTTGACGTCTCCCGCAGACGCTACCGCGAAACCGAAGTGGGCGTTGTCCTGATTGCCGTCTGCCGTCCACGCCGCGGGCGTGCGCAGCCCCTCTGGGCCTCCGTGGAACACGAACACTCGTCCCTCATCGACATTGCCGCCGTCAAAGAACGGCGCACCCACCGCGACGTCGGCATAACCGTCGCCATTGACGTCGCCAGCGGAGGCAACGGCGACTCCCAGGCAGGCCTCGTCCTGTTCGCACGTGATCGCCCACTCCGGTGCGGCAACGATGGGATCCACGGTGATCGGAAGGAGCGCTCGCGAGGCGTCCACCTCGAGGTCGATCGTGCGATCGTCAAGTACAAGCCGGGATGGCAGCGTCCGCCCGCCAGCGTCGAACGCCGCCAGTTCGCCATACCTCAGCACCAAGTCTCCCGACTGGGTCCACAGGTCGATGGCGCGGTCGGAGGGGCGCGCGGTGAGGTCTCCCGTCATGGCGAGTCGGAGGAGCAGGACACGTCCTCCGCCGTCGCCACGGTTGGCTGGAAAGTGACTGACCGAGAAACCGTGTTCCACGCCGCGGTCGTCGTTGATGTACCACTCTTCGAGTCCGGGGCGTCGGTAGCAGGCGCGCGCGCCGCGAACCTCCAGTTCCGGAGCGGACACCGGGTGCACCGCATCACGCCAGCCGAACGCCACGAGCGACAGGCCCCACCTCCATCCGAGCGTCGTATCGAGCCTGGGGACGAAACGAGCCCCCTCCGGGAGGAAGTAGACGCGGAGTCCGTGCCGCCGATTGGGTGCTTGCCACGCGGGAGTTGGCGCCCCAAACGTCGAATGCGGTTGCCACGAAACCGCTCGCTCGCTCTCCCGAATCGCATGCTCGACCGATGCGTGCCAGTTTGCCCCGCCCGAGGGTCCGATGGCCACGAAGGAGGAGCCGTGCGCCGGACCGCTTCGACCTGTCCCGATGCCTGGGATCCAGACCCCAACGGTCAGGCTGCTGGCCACGATGGCGAGGGCGAGCGGAGCAGCGCGGACATTGTGGGCCTGCATCGCAGCACCTCCCGGTTCCCCTGCAACGCCCGCGCGGAAGACGGGTCGTCCGAATCGAACCGGCGTCTGTTGGCGCCTTCGCCATTCGCTTGAAGCAATCTCGATGCCACAGGTGGTCGTTTGGGGTCGGGGGCGCCCCGTGGCCCGAGTTCCCCAGTGCCGAACGCGTTCGCCGTCGCGTTGCCGGGGGCGGTGGCCACGTCCCGCGGGGGTCGCGGATGTTGCAATTGTTGCAACACCTCGTTGCGCTGCAACGCGCGATTCAACGGCGGAAGGCTGGCCGTCCGTTCCTCGCTCGTTGTCCTGAAACGACCTAGAGTCCGGCCGGCGCTCGGCACGCCCCTTGCTCTAAGCTCCGGGAGAGGACGGTCCATGACCATCGGTGTGCCACTGCTTGAGGGCCGGGTTGCACCGCGCTGCACGAGCGCCAACCGCCTGCTTCTGGTGACTCTGACCCGGGGCGGATCGGCCACAAGCCGGATCCTCGATGTGCAGATCGAGGCCGCAGAGGAGCTCATCGAACTCGCACAGGCGTATCGGATCTCGACCCTGGTTTGCGGCGGCATTACCCGCGAGTGCAGGCTGGTGCTCGAACTCCACCGGATCGCCGTGATCGAGAACGTCGCCTGTTCGGCTGGCGAAGTGCTGCGAGCCCTGGAGTGCGGGATGCTGCGGTCGGGATTTGGGCTCCATCCGGCACCTGTCGGGGGGCTGGTCTCCGGGGCAGGGGAGTGTTCCTCGGAACTCGCAGAGCTCGGCCGGACCATCGCATCGCTTGCCGGACGAAGACCCCATGGTGTGTGTCGCCTCGCCGAACTCATCCGATTTTGCGCCGGAATGGGTTTCAGGAGAGTGGGCCTTGCGTTCTGTGCCGATCTGCGGCAACCCGCGTTGGCCCTTGCTCGAGGGCTGCGCGGGTGGATCCGGATCGTACCGGCCGCCTGCACCGTTCGCCCGCTGGTGGCGGGACCAGGCGGCCGCGAAGCCCTGACCGGCGGGCGCCAACGAGAGCCCTTCGGCGATCCGCTCTCCCAGGCACGATTGCTCAACGCGGCACGAACCAACCTAAACGTCGCCTTCGGCTTGTGTGTCGGTGCCGAGTGTCTCCTCTCGCGCGCCAGCAAGGCTCCGATCACAGCGCTTTTCGTCCAGGACGTTGCTGCTGGCAATGACCCAACCAAGGCGCACTTCTCCGCCGATGAGCTGCGACGTTGGCTCAGAGCGGAACTCCGGTGCGGCTTCCCCACCCCAATGCGGCCCGAAGACCGCCGCGCCGACGTGCGACAGCTGCGGCCAAGAGCTGTTTCTCAGCGACACCGGGCCGTGAGGCGGAAAGGGAGTTCCAATGCCGTCGCACCGGCAGCGGCACCAGGTTTCTGCGAGCGGTCGGAAACCGGCAAGCTATCATCGTGATGGAGCCTGCAATGAGCGAGAAGGTTCGGATCGGGATCATCATCTGCGATCGCTACCGAACCCGCGCTGGCGGCACGTGCCTGCGCGCTGCGACGGCGCGAGGGGGCGTTCATAGCGTGCCTCGGGGAGGACGTGGAGTTGGTCGGACACGCCGCCTGCGCCGCGTGCCCGGCTGGCAACGTCGGGTACGCGCCCGAGGGGAGGCGGCGAAGAAGAACGGGGCGACCGTCCCTCACGTGGCTGCCGGCCTGGCGGCCGGCTGCCCGCCATGCCCGCACCTCGATCACTTCCGTCGCTTCATTCTTGCGAAGTTCGGCATCCCGGTGATCGGCGGTACGCATCCGATCCGGCAGAAGTACCTGGCGACCGACGGGCACCTGGGCACCTGGACCGCCCCCGGGTGGGTTGACCTGATCGCTGGGACGGTGGCCGACGAGAGGGCAGCAGCTTCGCGTACGACTGCGACGTGCCGGTGATGCTGGGCCCGGCGCGGTGCAGCTGGGGAGGCGAACCCTCGCCAAGTCGAGCGTCGGGTTCCAGCCGTCTTGACCTCGGGTCCCGCCTCCGGACGCCGGTCGAGCAGGTGCCATGAATGCGCGTTGCGCCTCGCGCCGGCGCCCCCTTCGCGCCCTCCAGGTCGAGGTGACGAGCCGGTGCACGCGATCCTGTGCCGTGTGTCCGCGGCAGGGTCTCGCCGATCGATGGGTCGCTCACGACCTCTCGGCGGCGGCGTGGGCTGCGATCGTCCCCGCCTTGCCCCTTGTCGAGCACGTCCACTTGCAGGGCTGGGGGGAACCGCTTCTTCACCGGGATCTCCCCGAAATGGCCGCAAGGGCCAAGGCGGCAGGCTGCACGGTGGGGATCACGACGAACGGGGACCTTCTTGGCGCCGCCATCGACTGGATCGTCGACCTCCGTCTGGACATGGTCACGCTTTCGGTGGGAGGTGGCGGCGGGCACCACGCGATGCTGCGGGATGGCTCAGACTTGGCTTCCGCGCTCCGTCAAGCGGGCGAACTGGCCGCGAGAGCGGTCCGGGGGCGGCCGCGGGTCCAGTTGGCGTATCTCCTAACACAAGACAACCACCGCGAACTGGAGGAGGTGGTTCGACTCGCCGCCCGGTCCGCCCTTCGCGAGATGTTCGTCACCCATCTGGACTGTACGCCTGTGGCCAGACTGCTCGCTGCGGCGGCGTTTTCCGCAGCCGGGTTGCGGGAGGGAGTGAACGAGTCGCTGGCTCGGGCACACACGGCGGCCTCCCGTTGTCGGGTTCGCCTGCGAACGCCCCCCGACGCACCGGAGGAGTTGCTCGTCTGTGCCCTCGACCCGACCCGCCTCGCGTTTGTTGCGGCTGATGGGCGGGTGGGGCCATGCGTCTACCTCCTGCTCCCGATCAGCGGCCGGATTCCGCGCGTCGACTTCGGCGGTTCGAGAGAGATCGAGCCTTGCAGCTACGGGTCGATACCCGAGGAGTCGCTCGAGGAGGTGCTCGCCGCTCCGGCGCGGCGCCGATTCGTTGCCCCGTTCGTGGCGCGTCTGGCAGCGGAGGATGCGTTCCGTGAGTGCGGGTTCGGCGGCATCGGGACGCCGGCCCTCGCTGCCTTGGATGCGGCCGACCGGGAGCGCACACGGGCACTCGCCGACAACCCTTTTCCCAGGGGCTGCTCCGGATGCCACAAGATGGCCGGCTGGTAGCCTTCGCGGGCATCAAGATTCGGCCTGTGCGGCCGGAACGCGCTGGAGCCCAAGCTCCAGACACGCCGGCTGTGCCGATGCGCACGCCAGCCCGCGCCAATCGCCGCGCCCGCCGCTGTCACGTTCCCCGAGGATCTGACCCGATCAGATTCGGCTCCGAGTCCCGGCTAGTCGCCTTGAACATTACCAACGACCCGGGGTGAGGCGTTACGAGCGCTCGAGGCGGCGGCCCGCACCAAGTGGCGGCGGATGCGCAGCACGCGGCCCTGGGTCGTGACAGCCACCGTGGTCGAGAACGACATTCCGGCGCCCGCGGCGTCGAGGCGCACGGTGCCGTTCTGCCCCCCGGCCGGGGCGCCGACAAGCGACACGACGCAGGTCGCGGGCAGCACGCCGGAGGCGGGCGTCACCTGGAGCCACGGCACCTCGGGAGTGGCGGCCCAGGTCAGCACGCTGGGGCCGTCGATGGCGAGCGAAGCGGATGGCTGGTATGAACCGAGCGTGAGCCTGGCCGGGGTTGCCTCCACCCCTGCGGGTGTGGCGATTGCCGCCTGGAGCATGTCATACGGGCCACTGCTGGCCGGCCGGTGTTCGAGCAGTGCGAGGGCACGCAGGTGCTGCCAGTCCACTCCCGGGAGAGAAGCGACGTCGATCGTGGCGGTGGTGGTGTCGCCCGGTTGGAGGGTGACCGCAAGTGGCTGGGTGACCGTGGCGCGCACCCAGGTCTGTGTCAGACCGATCGGGTTGTCTTCCCAGACCACGACCCAGAACGCTGCGGCGTGCTCGGGCGTCAGCGCGACCCCGGACAGGTTCGCGGCACGCAGGTAGACTTGAAGTCCGTCGCCGACGCGGTGGCTCCACGCTTTGACCGTGGCTGCCGGCGCACGGGCCAACTCGGCGTTCAGCATCGCGCGGTAGCGGGTGTCGTAGCCGAGCTTACCCTGATCGACCTGAAAGCCGCTGCCGACCATGACGAGCGGAAGGCTTGGGGAAGTGGGACCCTCGTACGCCTCCCACCAGCGGTCGACACGGCCTTGGTTGAACGTATCGTAGGCGTACTCCAGGAGCACCGCACGGCCCTCCATCTCGGTCTGAAGCCTCGCAACCGTCGGTGCCGCGGCCTGGCAGAAGGTGCCGCCGCCACGCACGAAGAACTCGAATACCCCGAGCCTGTCCTCGGCTCCTGCCGCGCCAGCCAGCAACGCCAGGATCAGTGCACCTCTCAGGGTCTTCGCCATTGCCGTCCTCCGAGCCGTTCGATTTCCTCCTCGAGAGCGTCCACCAGCTCGCCGACCTCCAGGTCTCCGACCCAGCGGCGGCCGTTGATGAATACCGTGGGGGTCTCCTCAACGCCGTTGACCACGCCCTCCTTCTTGCTCGTGACCAGTCTTTCACGGATCGCCGGGTCGGCCATGCGCGCGGTGAAGGCGTCGGCGTCGAGACCCACGGCAGCCGCCCAGGCGGGCTGGCGGTCCGGGGAGAACTCGTCGAAGTGCTGGTAGGAGTAGAGCAGGAACTCCCAGAACCGCCCCATGTCGGCAGCGGCGGTGAACCCAAGGCCGGCCTCGGTGGAGCCCTCGTGGCCGCGGATCGGGAAGGTGCGGAAGACAAGCCGCACCCGTCCCTGCAGGGGGGCTGCGCGCATCTCCTTGACCAGGGCGGGCACGAGCTTTCTGCAGTACGGGCAGCGCGCGCAGGCGTAGACGGCCAAGGTGACAGGGGCGCCTTCGGGGCCGATCGAGGTCGCGGGGTCGACGGCGATGACGGCCGGCTCGCCCCCTCCCAGCATGCTGCGCGCCCGGCGGGACAGCGAGCGACGGATGCGGGTCTCGTCCTGGCCGGCCACTACTCGCCGGCAGACGTTCTCGGCCAGCCGCACGGCAAGCGCGCAGGTCGGGCGGGCGGCAAGGCATCGGGCGATCGTGTCGTCGCAGCAGTCGTAGGGGTGCTCGGTCCCGAGCAATCGCTGCGCCAGCTCGCGCCCGGGTCCGGTGAGGGCGTCGCACGCCGGGGTCTGAGACCAGGCGGGAATCGCAACGGTCGCGGCAAGCACCAGGGCGAACTTCAGCCTACGCACGTGTAGCTCCCCTCTCCAGCCAGCGATCGAGGCTGGCCAGCCCCCGGTCCCCGAGCAGCACCAACGCCCCGAGCGCCAGCCACGCCAGGTCCCGAAACACGGTGAGCAAGGAGATTGGGTCCTCCCCGGCGCTCTGCGAGGCGAAGCACCCGCACGACATGTCGAGGCCGCGGCTAAGGGCGATCACCAGGGCGCCGACGAACACGAGCATCATCCCGGTGACGAGCAACGCCGCGGCGCGGGTCCTGACACCGGCCAGGAGCATGACTCCGACCACGATCTCGATCCAGGGGAGGGTGATCGCCATGAGGTTGACGAGCCCGAGTGGCAGGATGTCGTAGGTCGCCACGTCGACCGCGAAAGCTTGCGGGAAAGCGATCTTGTGCCACGCCGCGCCGACGAAGAGCACGCCGAGGTACCAACGTGCCGGGACCGCGAGCCAGGCCGCAGCCTCGGGCGCTCTCATGGCTGCCTTGCATCCAGAAGCGCCGGGGCGCCGCCGCGCACGAAGCTCACGTTCTTGATTCCCCGTCCGGAGATCTCGCGCCCCAGGTACTCGCCACTGTCGGGACGCTCGCCATCGCCGTAGACGACCACCCGGGTGGCGTGGCTGGCGGCGATCGTGCGAACGAGCTTCGCAAGCTCCGCCTCGGGGAGCGGGTCGAGCCAGTCGTACGGCACGTTGATGGCGGCCGAGAGGTGCTCATGGCCGGGTGTTTCCTTGGGGAGGCGGGCATCGATGAGGAACGTGCGGGGCGAGTCGACGACCGGGTCGCCGGGCTCCAGGGAGGTCACGGCGCCCCCCGGCTCGGGGCACGGCACCAACACCTCATAGGGCGTGCGCGCCACGAGCGGCAGGCCGTTCTGGCGGACAGCGTTGAACGCAAGCGCCAGCACCGCGGTGGCTGAGGCCACGAGCGCTGCCTGGACGATCACCCGTCGCAATGGCTGCATCTCCGTCACACGCCGCAGCTCGAGCCGCGCCGCAGCTCCTCGTCCTGCCGCAACAGGTCGATGATCCGCTCGTCTTCGACTTGGTCTCCACGTCCGAGGCCCCATTCGAGCGGTACGTGGTCGGGAGGGCGTACCGTTCGCGGTGCCCAGGGGTCGGACGAAAACGTCCAGCGCAGCAGCAGACGGGCGCGCGACTCCCGGTAGTCGAAGTCGAACCCGGGCCGATCGTCGGCGGTGGAGTCGCGGCGGGCAAGCTGCCACTCGAGCCCGGCACGCACCCTACGCCACGACGGCGACCACACGCCGAGGGTGAGCTTGCCGAGCAGGTCGCGGCGCCGCTCGGCGGTACCAAACGCCAGCTCGCCTTCGCGCCCGCCGGAGTGAGGGTAGTCATCCCACACCATCGTGGCGGCAACCCGTGCCGTGACGCCGCGGCCGAGGCTGAAACGGGCCGCGGCCGCCACCGAAGCGCCTCGCAGGTCGTAGGCTGGCGAGTGCGCGTCGGCGCCTCGGACCGTCGCGCCCACCACCGTGGAGACGCCGGACAGCAGACGAACCGGCCCACCCACGCCCGCATCCCACTCTCGCCGGGTGCGGCGATCGTCCCGGTAGTCACGGTGACCCGCCCCCGCAAGAGCCAGCCAGCCGGAGCGCCACTCAACCTCCATCTCGACTCGGCGGGCCACGGCGTAACGCGAGGGGGACTGGTCGAGGAGCAATCGCTCCGCGCGGACGCCGAGCAGGAACCTTTGGCTGCCGTGGGTGAGGAGCACACCCAGGCGGGCCGCGCTCTGTAGGCTGCTGAGCTCCCGGTACGCGGGCTTGTCCAATCCGTGGCCCAGGAGTTCGAGGTCGAGCACGGGTCGAAGCCGCCTGCCGACGGGAGGCGCCAGGCGAGCTCGAACCGTCAGGTCCGCAAGCGCGCTCGATGTGCCCGGGGCCCCGGGGTCCGTCGGGGCCCCCGCGAGCGCGTTCGAGGTGTGGCCGATCCCGAGCTCGAGGTCGCCGCCCAGCGGGTCCAGCCACCAGGGATCGAGCCACCGGTGCAATGTGCGCCACATCGGGCGGTCCTCGGCGAACAGTTGCGAGCGTCGTCCGATGGTGGCCAGGTCTCTTCGTGCGGCCTGGTGGTCCTCCGCGAGGTGCGACCGAAACGCCTCCAGCAGCGTCTTTCGCGAGGCCCACGGTCCTTCCGGCTGCCCGACCGCGGCCGCAAGGTCCCGCCCGGCCAGCTCCGGGTCGCCCTGACGCAGATGGACGCACGCGAGCCACAGGCGCGCCTGAAGGTTTCCGCCCTGGCGATCGAGCGCCCCACGCAGCGTGCGCTCGGCCCAGAACAGGTTGCCGTCCAGGAGGTATGCGCGCGCAAGCCACAGCGGCAGCAGGGGGTCGTCCGGGTGGCGGGCGACGGCCTGGCGGAGCTGCTCCACCGCCGCCCGAACCTCACCCCGGTCGAGATGCTCGGCCGCCGTGCGACGTTCGCAGGTGGCGTCGCACGGCGGGAGCGGTGGCGAGGTGGCGGCGACAGCCGCGGCCAGAAGCAGGGCGCACGCGCTCAATGGCGGCCTCTTCCATGGCTGCCACGACCTCGCCTTCGAGCCGTCTCTCCGTCGACCTCGTCCTGCCAGCCGTCTTGAGTCCCATCGAGCCGGTCCGATCTCGCGAAACGAGGCCTGCTCTTGTCACTGTTGTCCACCGTACCAGTCTATTGCCGGAGTCCGCCCCGTCAAGTTTGATGTCCTTGCTGTCCTGGTGGGACGCGTTGCCTGCCCGGCCTCGAGGCGGGGGATGGTTCGCACATCTTGGTCAACCAGGCCGACGCGCCGTCGTGCCCGACCTGCGGCATGGTGATGGTGCGCTCCGGCGCCTGCTACAAGTGCGGCAACTGCGGCACGGTCTACGGCTGCAGCTGACGGCGTCCGAACCCCTTGCCGCCGGTCAAGGCTTGCGCGCGCCGACCTTGACGGAGACGACCGCTTCGGCCGCCGAGCGCACCTCCTCCGGGCTGAGCGTCGGGTCGTTGAGCAACGCCGCCTCCGTCCCGTCCGGGTTGCTCGATCCGATGGGGTAGGTCGTCTCGGCCAGCACCTCGACCTCGCTGAAGCCCGAGCGCCGGATGGCGGCGAGGTAGTCGGCCTGGAGCATCGCGCCGGCGATGCACCCCGCGTACGCCTCGACCGAACGGCGCACGTTCTCGGGCAGCGGCCGGCGCAGGACGAGGTCGGACACCATCAGTCGTCCGCCGGGCTTGAGCACCCGGAGCGCCTCGCGGAACACCCTCGCCTTGTCGGTCGAGAGGTTGATCACGCAGTTGGAGATCACCATGTCGGCGGTGCCGTCGGCGACCGGCAGGTTCTCGATCTCGCCGAGCCGGAACTCGACGTTCGCGTAGCCGCCCGCAGCGGCGTTCGCCCGCGCCCGGTCGAGCATCTCGGGGGTCATGTCGACGCCGATCACGCGGCCGTCGGCTCCCACCCGGTTGGCCGCCAGGAAGCAATCGAACCCGGCGCCCGACCCGAGGTCCACGACGACGTCGCCCGGAGCGAGCGCCGCGTGGGCGAGCGGATTCCCGCACCCGAGGCCGAGGTTCGCGCCGTCCGGCACCTCGGCGAGTTCCCGCTCCGAGTAGCCGATTTCGCGGCTCAGCTCGACCGGGGCGGGGGTCGCCCCGCAGCAGCCGCCGGCCGGCGCCGGGCCGCAGCAGCTGCCGCCAGCGCGCGCCAGTTCGGCGTAGTGCTCCCGCACCGCACTCTTCACGTCACGCTCGGTCATCTCGTCACCTCTCGCACCGCACGGTTGCGGTTCTCATTTCGTCTACAGACGAAATATAGACGGCGCGACCGCGCCTGTCAAGCGGGCGCGAGTCCATGGCACGAGCAATCGCCGGTCTGCGCGTTGGACCTCCAGACGACGAAGCGGCGCCGCGCGCGACTCGGGGCGGCCCCACCCCTGAGGCGCAACTCACCCCCGCCCGCGGCGGTCCGGCTGGTAGCGGATGATCTCGGCGCGTTCGAGAGTGATGAGGCCACCGCAGTTTGCGTCGTCGAGCATCGCCTCGATGCGCGCCACGAATGGGTCGAGCCGCTCGGGGGTTTCGACGACCTCGATGACGATCGGCAAGTCTTCGGAGAGGCGCAAGAGGCGCGCCGTGTGGACCACCGAGTCGGCGCCGTACCCCTCGACGCCGCGCAGCACGGTGGCGCCGGCCAACCCCATCTCCCGGGCCGCAAAGACGATCGCCTCGTACAGCGGCCGCCCGTGCAGCCGGTCGCTCTCGCCGATGAAGACCCTGACCAGCTTGCCCTCGCCCCGCATCGTCGTCATGGCCGACACTCCCCGACCGGCGCCGTTCGTGGCGTCCGGATCACAGGCGCTCGCCGAGCGCCAGCCCCAGCCCGCAGGCGGCGATGCCGACGACGACCGTCGCGGCGACGTTGCCAAGGGCCGCCCTCATGTCGCCCAGCCTGAGGGCCTCGATCGTCTCGTAGCTGAACGTTGAGAAGGTGGTGTACCCCCCGAGGATCCCGATCGTGAGGAACGTGCGCGCCGTCGGCCCGAGGAGGAACCTCCCCCCGGCCGCGGTGCTGCCCATGACGATGCCGATGACGAACGCTCCGGTCGTGTTCACGATCAGGGTGCCGAAGGGGAACGACGATTGGCGTGCGAGGTGCGCAACCCACCCGGAGATGAGGTACCGGGACGCGGCGCCGATCGCTCCCCCGGCAGCGACCGCGAGGGAGCGCATCAACACGGCCGGGCCCTCGGCGTCGGCGTACTGATCCCCTCCGCTCCGCTCGTCGGTGTGGTGCAGCGTCGATGGACGGCCACAACCCCTGCCATAGGATCCCCCTGCGCGCGGGTTCGGTGGGTAGGAGTCATCAGCCCTCGCGCCCGGGCGGTTGCAGCGGACCCCATCGCCGGATCCGATCCTACCACCGGGCGCGGACTGGTGCGCTCAGTCGCGCAGCGTCGCGGTCAGACGCAGCGGGTCGGCGAGCAGATCGAGGGCGTCGATGATATCGCGCGCCACGACGTCCGCCACCCGGATCAGCTCGCCGGCGGCGCCCTCGGCGCCGAGCACGGCGATGCCCACTGCAGCCAGCGTCACCATCTCCACGTCGTTGCGGCCGTTGCCGATCGCCGCGGTATGCTCCGGCCCGAACCGGCGCACGAACGCGGCCTTGGCCGCCCCATCCCGCACCAACTCGACAACGAGCGGGAGTCCGGCAAGCTCGCGCCTCGCAGTGCCGCGGGTGTCCGCGGTCATAGCGGTGATGCGCAGCCGTTCGGCGAGCGCCACGATCCGCTCGGGCACGCCCGCTTGCAGGCGGCCTGCAGTGGAGAGCGTGCCCGTGAAGTCGAGTGCGAGATCGGTCAGCTCGATCGCCGGTCTGCCTGGCAGTGCAACCACGACGGCCATCACGTTCCTCCCGTTCCGTGTTCGTTCTCCCGTCGCGCCGGGGCGCCCACCACGAGTGCCCTCGAATGGGCCAAAGGGTCCTCCCCCGCACGGCGGCGCGCCGGTCACGCGGGAGCGACACCTGGCACACGAGCGTGCGCTTCCCGGTCTGCGCGCCGCGGCATCGCCAGTGTAGCCCGCGGGGTTCGGCGGCTGGACGCCACCCACTCCTCCACGGCTCGCGTGGTTGGGGGGGATCAGGGATTCTTGGCGCCGGCGCCGGGCGTGCCCAAGGGCTCGCCGTGTAGAATCGCGCCGGCGATGGAGTCCGCCATAACCGCGGCGCTGATCCGCTGATGACCCCTACGCGACGTCGTTGCGATACGGAGCAGGCTCGTACCGACCAGTACTCGCGGGGAGCGACATGGACGCGGAGGAACGCGCACTCGAAACGCTGGAGATCGTCGCCTCCGAGCGTGAGCAGGCCGGGATCGCCGCCGAGGCCAGGGACGCCCGGGCGGCGTTCGCCGGGCGGCGGTTCAACGTCGCCGTGATGGGCCAGTTCAAGCGCGGCAAGAGCACGCTGATCAACGCGCTGCTCGGCCGCGAGCTGCTGCCGGCCGACGTGGCGCCGATCACCACGGCCGTCACCGTGGTCGAGCACGGACTTTACGAGTGCGCCGTCGTCCGCTTCGTGGACGGGCACGAGGAGGAGATCGACGTGGGCCAGCTCCACCTCTTCGTCTCGGAGGAACACAACCCGGGCAACCGCAAGGGTGTCCGCGTGGCCAGGATCGAGCTGCCAAGCCCGTCGCTGGCCTCGGGGATGAGGCTCGTCGACACCCCGGGCGTGGGGAGCGTCTTCGAGAGCAACGCCGAAGCCACCCGCGAGTTCCTTCCCCGGATCGACGTCGCGCTGGTCGTTCTCGGGAGCGACCCGCCGATCTCCGGCGAGGAACTCGCCCTCGTCAGGTCGGCTGCGCCCGGCGTCGGCCGCATGTACTTCGTCCTCAACAAGACCGACCTGGTGTCCGAGACGACCCGGCTCAAGGCGGAGGCGTTCACGCGCCAGATCCTTTGCGGCGCCCTCGGCGGCGACACCGGCCCTCTCATCCACGCTTCGGCGTTGACGGCGTTGCACGGAGGCTTCGACCCGGGGGTCGCCACGCTGAGGCAAACGCTCTCGGAACTGGCGGCGGGCGCCGGCGCCGAACTGGCGCGCGCCTCGGCCGTGCGCGCCGCCAGGCATCTCGCGAGCCATCTGCTGCAACAGCTCGAACTGGAGCGTGCGGCCCTGCTTTCGCCGGCAGAGGAGTTCGAGCGCCGAATCGCCTTGTTCCAAGACGCCATCCGCGACGTGGACGACCTCGCGCTCGCCGCTCTGGCGCGGATCAAGGGCGCACTCTCCTACGATTGGAACGCCTGGGAGGCGGAGGAGGAAGAGTTCATGGCGCGGGCGCGGCGCGCGCTGCTCGTTGGCGTGGAGAGCGAATTCCGCAGCATCGATGACGCGAGTCGAAGGCAAATCAGGGAATTCGCCCGCGATCACGTCCGCGCGGCCGCCGGGGTCCAGGTGGAAAAGTGGCACGAGCGCGCCAACGCCGAGATGCGGCAGCTGCGGGAGCGATGGACCTCGACCGCCGGCGAGGCGGTCAACCGCCTCATCGGCCGCGTCGCCGCGGCGGCCGCCGAGGCGTTCGACGTCCCGGTGGCGGCGTTCGAGCCCGAGCTGCTCGAGCTCGAGGCGCGCCAGGTGGCGTTCGAGTTCTGCGAGCAGGTGATCTTCCTCGATCCCCGGGCCGTCGTCATCCCCGTGGCGGACGCGCTGTCGTCCCGGCGCGCGGTGGTCGAGCGCGCGGCTGCGAGGGCGGTGAAGCTTGCCGTGGACTGGTTGCAGCGAAACTTCTACGAAGTGGACCAGGCGCTCGTTCGCTGGCTGGACGCCCTGGCGCAAGAGCTCGACGCCGCGGTGCAGACACGGCTCGACGAGGTCAGGCAGGAGGTCCTCGACGCGGTTGCCGCCGGCCGGCGGCGCCGCGCCGAGGGCGAGATGGCGGTCCGGTTGCAGGTGGAGGAGGTGGACCGCCAGCGCGGCCTGGTGACCGCGGCGCTGACGCCGCTGTGCTGCCGCCAGGACCCGCGCTACGATGGGTAGGGCGCAAGGGGGTGAGGAATGGCGGCCGAGATCCTGAGCGAGGCGTGGGCGCAGGCGTGGAGCGAGGCACTCAACGGCAGCGAGAGCTACCGGGCCGCGGCCGCCGGATGGGAAGGGGCGTTGGCGGTGGCGGTGCGCGGCGAGCCGGCGCGCGGGATCGAGGGGCGGACGGTGTTCCTCGACCTCTGGCACGGGGCGTGCCGCGCGGCGCGCGCCGCGGGGCCGGGCGACCTCGAGACGGCGCGTTTCATCCTCACGGCGGACGCGGCCACCTGGGTCGAGCTGCTGCGCGGCGGGCTCGACCCGGTGCCGGCGGTGATGAGCGGGCGGCTCGAGCTTTCCAAGGGCAGCGTGATGTCACTGCTCCCCCACGTGGCGGCGGCCAAGGAGCTGGTCGCGGTCGGCCGCTCGCTTCCCGCGACGCTGCCGCCGGGGTGGCCGGCGCCGTAGGCGGTTTTCGGCCGAAGCGGTCTAGACTCGCGCTCATGCGCCTGCACCCCGTTTCCCGCCCGAGCCGAACCGCGAGATTGATCCGAGACCTTACGCACTCCGTCGCAGTGCTGCTGCTTGCGTCGGTCGCGCTGCTTTCGCCACGGCCGTCGCCCGGCGCGGCGGTCCCTCTTCCGGCGCGCGGCGGTGCCGTGGCGTCGGCCGCACCGGACGCGACCGCGGCCGGGCTGGCGATCCTGCGCGCTGGGGGGAACGCGGCGGACGCGGCCGTGGCCACCGCGCTCGCGCTCGCGGTCGTCCACCCCGAGGCGGGGAACCTGGGCGGCGGCGGCTTCGCCGTCGTGCGCATCGGCGGCCAGGCGGCGGCGCTCGACTTCCGCGAGACCGCGCCGGCGGCGGCCACCCCGACGATGTATCTCGGGGCCGACGGCCAACCGGTCCCCGGCCGTTCGCTCGTGGGCCCGCTCGCTGCCGGCGTGCCGGGGTCGCCGGCCGGGCTGTTCGAGCTGCAGCGGCGCTTCGGCGCGTTGCCCTGGGCGGAGGTCGTGGCGCCGGCCGTGCGCCTGGCGAGGGACGGCTTCGTGGTCACACCGCGGCTGCACGGCGAGATCACGGCGGCACGCAGCCTGCTTGCCCGCTTCCCCGCCTCGGCGGCGGTGTGGCTCCCCGGCGGCGTGCCCCCTCCCTCCGGCAGCGTGATGAAGCTCCCGGCGCTGGCCGCGACGCTCGCGGCGTACGCCCAGCGCGGCCCCGCTGCCATCACGACCGGCGCCGCCGCGGCGGCGATCGCGGCCGCCTCGAAGGCGGACGGCGGCATCCTCACCACTGCCGACCTCACCGCCTACGCGCCGGTGTGGCGCGACCCGTTGCGCTTCGCGGCGTTCGGCTGGAGCGTCGCCGCGATGCCGCTGCCCTCCTCGGGGGGGATCATCATCGGTGAGAGCGCGGGGATGCTCGAGCGGCTGCACTGGGCGGCGCTGCCGCCAGGCTCGGTGCAGCGCATCCACCTGATGGTCGAGAGCTGGCGGCGAGCGTACGCCGACCGGTTCCTGCTCGGCGACCCTGCGACCACGCAGGCGACGGACCGGTACAACTCCTCGACCCCGCCTGGCTTGCGCGCCGCGCCGGCGAGATCGACCCGGTGCGGGCAACGCCATCGACCGCGGTGCGGCCGTGGCCGGGACACGCCGTTTCGGAGTCGCGCGAGACGACGCACCTGTCGGTAGTGGACGCGAGCGGCAACGCGGTGGCGATGACCACGACGCTCAACGGGGCGTTCGGCTGCGGTCTGCTGGTCGGATCGGTCGGGATCCTGCTCAACAACGAGATGGACGACTTCGCCACCGCGCCGGGGAAGCCGAACCTGTACGGGCTGGTGCAGGGCGAGGCCAACGCGGTCGGGCCCGGCAAGCGGATGCTCTCCTCGATGGCGCCGACCGTGGCGTGGCGGGGTGACGACGTGCTCGCGGTCGGCACGCCGGGCGGGTCGTACATCCCGACCGTCACGGAACAGGTGCTGCTGGCGGTCCTCGTCGACGGTTCGTCGCTGCAGGCGGCGGTGGACGCGCCACGCGTCCACCATCAGTGGCTCCCCGACGAGATCGTGGCCGAGCCGCGGGCGTTCGCCGCCGGAGCCGCCGCCGAACTCGGGAAGCGGGGGTACGCACTGCGGGTCGTTCCCCGCCTCGGGGAGGTGAACGCGGTGCGGCGCCACCCGGGCGGGAGCTTCGAAGCCGCTGCCGACCGGCGCGGTCCCGGCGTGGCCGGGGTGCTCGAGACGGTGCGGTAGAATCCGAGGGCGGCGGCCCGCCGGGCCGCGCGCCCCCCCGAGGAGGTGCTGTTGGCGACGAACCCGCCGAACACTGCGGTCTCTCCGCAGGCTTTTTCCGACCGCTTTCTCCACTACCTGCGGTACGTCCGCGGTCTCGAGGTCGCCCAGGCCGCGCCGGCCGACCTTCTCGCAGCCCTCCAGCTCACCATCCGCGAGAGCCTGATCGACCGCGCCGTCGCGACGCAACGGTTGCAGTACGAGCGCGGTCCCAAGACCGTCCACTACCTCTCCCTCGAGTTCCTGCTCGGGCGCCTCGTCGAAAACAACTTGCTCACGACCGGTCTCGAGCCGGTGGCGCGCGAGGCGCTGGCGGCGCTCGGCCTCGACCTCGACCGCCTGATCGAGGAGGAGCCCGACCCCGGCCTCGGCAACGGCGGCCTCGGCCGGCTCGCCGCCTGCTTCCTGGACTCGCTGGCGACGCTCGACTACCCGGCGTACGGCTACGGCCTCCGCTACGACTTCGGCATCTTCCGCCAGGAGTTCGTGGGCGGGTGGCAGCGCGAGCGCCCGGATACCTGGCTGAAGGGCGGCTACGGGTGGGAGATCGCCCGGCCGGACCTCACCGTGACGGTCAGGCTGGGCGGCGCCGTGGCGATGCGAGGGGGCGACGGCAGCCGCCGCCCGGTGTGGACCGCCTCCCACAAACTCTACGGCGTGCCGTACGACGTGCTCGTGGCGGGTTACGGCACTCCGAGCATCTCGGTCCTCCGGCTGTGGCGGGCGGAGGCCCCCGACGAGTTCGACTTCGAGACGTTCTCCAAGGGCGATTTCCTGAGCGCGGTGGCCGGGCGCGAGAAGGCCGAGGCGGTCACCAAGGTGCTGTACCCGTCCGACGAAGCCGAGGCCGGACGCGAGCTCCGCCTCACCCAGGAGTACTTCCTGGTGGCGTGCTCGGTGGCCGACGTCGTGCGCCGCTTCCGCCGTCGGCACGGCCTCGCGTGGGACCGCTTCCCGGAAAAGGTCGCCTTGCAGCTCAACGACACCCACCCGGCGCTCACCATCGCCGAGTTGATGCGCGTGCTGGTGGACGAGGAAGGGGTGCCGTGGGAGCAGGCCTGGGGAATCACGCGCGGGGCGTGCGCCTACACCCAGCACACGGTGCTCTCCGAGGCGCTGGAGACGTGGCCGGTGGCGCTGATGCAGCGCTTGATCCCGCGCCACGTCGAGATCATCTTCGACATCAACAAGCGGTTCCTGGACGAGGCCGAGAAGCTCGAGCCGGGGAACCGCGACCGCCTGCGCCGGCTCTCCCTCGTGCACGAGGACGGCGACCGCCGCTTTCGCATGGCGCACCTCGCGATCGTCGGCTCGCACCGCGTCAACGGCGTTGCGCGCCTCCACACCGAGCTGCTCAAGAGCCAGGTGTTCCCCGACTTCGCCCGGATGTTCCCGGACCGCTTCGTCTCGATCACCAACGGCATCACGCCGCGTCGCTGGCTGCTCGCCTGCAACCCGCGCCTGGCGGCGGCGGTCTCCGCCCGCGTCGGGGACGGCTGGGTCCGGGACCTCGATCGCCTCGGCGGGCTGCGGCCGCTCGCGGACGACACGGCGTTTCAGGAGGAGTTCCTGGCGATCAAGCGGGCGAACAAGGTTGACCTGGCGGCCGTCGTCGCCAGGCTGTGCGGGGTCGTCATCGACCCCGACTCTTTGTACGACGTCCAGGTCAAGCGGATGCACGAGTACAAGCGGCAGCTGCTCGCGGCGATGCACATCATCGCGCTGTACCGGCGGATCAAGGCCGATCCAGGCGCGGCGTTGACCCCGCGGACCTTCATCTTCGGCGCCAAGGCCGCCCCCGCGTACCGCATGGCCAAGCTCACGATCCGCCTGATCAACGGGATCGCGGATGTGGTCAACCGCGATGCGGACGTCGCCGGGCGGCTCAAGGTCGCGTTCATCCCGGACTACCGCGTGACGGTCGCGAGCGCCGTGATCCCGGCCGCCGACCTCTCCGAGCAGATCTCGACTGCCGGCATGGAGGCCTCGGGGACGGGCAACATGAAGCTGGCGCTCAACGGCGCGCTCACGATCGGCACGCTCGACGGCGCGAACATCGAGATCAGGGATGCGGTGGGGGCCGAGAACATCTTCATCTTCGGCCACACCGCCGCCGAGGTGGCCGAGCTGCGGGCCGGCGGGCGGTACAACCCATGGGACCTCTACCACGCCGACGCCGAACTCGCCGGCGTGGTAGACGCCTTGCGCGACGGCACGTTTGCCGGCCCGGACGCCCCGGCTCTGAGGGAGATCTGGTCGGGGCTCATGGAGCGCGGCGACCGCTTCATGCACCTGGCGGACTTCCGGGCCTACGTCGACACGCAGGCGCGCGCCGGCGAGCTCTTCGGCGACCACAGGGCCTGGGCCGCGATGGCGATCCGCAACGTCGCGGCGATGGGTTACTTCTCCTCGGATCGCGCGATCCGCGAGTACGCCAGCGAGATCTGGGGCCTCACCCCGGTCCCGCCGGCCGGGTGAGGCGGGACGCCCGGGCCGTCACGCCTTGTAGCGGCTTCGGATCGTCGGGATCAGGTATTCGGAGAACGCGCGCTCGAAGTCGTAGCGCGGGGCGTACCCCCAGTCGCGCCGCGCGGCCGAGTCGTCGACGTCGGCGGGCCAGGCGTCCACGATCCCTTGCCGCTTTTCGTCCACCTGGTAGGTGATTTCGGCGCCGGGGAACGCCTGCAGGACGACCGCGCGGACCTCCTCGGCGGAGGGGTTGAACGCGCCGACGTTGTAGACCGTGTGTCCCAAGCTCCCCCGCGGGGCCGCCGCGAGTCGCAGCAACGCCTCGACGCCGTCCGGCATCGCCATGAACGGGATCCTGGTGTCGGGGCGGACGAAGCAGGGGTAAGGCTTGCCCTGGGCCGCGGCGTGGATCATCTCGGGGGCGTAGTCCGAGGTGCCGCCGGAGGGCACCGTCACGGCGGAGATGAGGCCGGGAAAGCGCAAGCAGCGGAAGTCCACCTTGCCGGCCAGGGACTCGACCGCGAGCTGCTTGTAGTGCTTGGCGTAGTAGCGCCCCATGTGCTCGCAGTAGAGCTTGTTGCAGCCGTACATCGTGGTCGGCTTCGTCCACTCGTTCTCGCTGACCTTGCCGACGCTGGCCTTGGTGGCCGCGTCGGGCAGCCCGTAGGCGGCGATCGACGACGGGTACAGGAACCGCACCGGCCGCCCGTGCGACTCTCCCTGCTTCTGGGCGAACTCGAGCAGGTTCATCGTGCCCCCGACGTTGACGTGGTGGGCGGTCATCGGCGTGAACTCGCTGCGGGTGGAGAGCAGCGCGGCGAGGTGGAAGACCGTGTCCACCTCGTATTCGGAGAGGATGCGCTCGAGCAGGTTCGTGTCGAGGATCGACCCGATGAACTCCTGCGCGACCAGGCGTCCGAGCTCGGGTGCGAGCGACTTCACGTCGAGGGTGATGATCGGCCGCTCGGCGTCGCCCGACAACGCGCCGATGAGGCCGTGCCCGATCTCGCCGGATGCGCCGGTGATGAGCACGACGGGCTTGCGCAGCATGGGAGTCCTCCTGTCCGCCGGCGGACCGATGGCGCCGCCGCCCCTGGAGCGTGAAAATTAGCACAACCTCGCCCGGCCCCCAACCGTCCCTCGGTCGACGTCTCGCCCGCGCCCTGTCTCCCTCGGACCCCGAACCCCGAACCCCGGTCCCTAAGCGACGGTCACGTCCTTGCAGAGGTAGACGTCCTGGATCGCGTGCAGCAGCTCGACGCCCTGCGCCATCGGCTTCTGGAACGCCTTGCGGCCGGAGATCATGCCGGAGCCGCCGGCGCGCTTGTTGACCACCGCCGTGAGCACGGCCTGCGCGAGGTCGTTCTTGCCGGAGGCGCCGCCCGAGTTGATCAGCGGCGAGCGCCCGAGGTAGCAGTTGGCCACCTGCCAGCGCGTCCAGTCGATCGGGTTGTCGGAGGTGAGCTTCTCGTAGACGAGCGGGCTGGTGTACCCGAACTTGATCGCCCCGTACCCGTTGTTGCGCTCGGGCGCCTTCTGCTTGATGATGTCGGCCTCGATCGTGACGCCGATGTGGTTGGCCTGGCCGGTGAGGTCGGCGGCGGTGTGGTAGTCGACGCCGTCCTTCTTGAACGCCGGGTTGCGCAGGTAGCACCACAGGACGGTGAACATGCCGAGCTCGTGGGCGTGGGCGAACGCCTCCGAGACCTCCTGGATCTGGCGGCGCGACTCCGCCGAGCCGAAGTACACCGTCGCGCCCACCCCGGCGGCCCCCAGGTCGAACGCCTGGTCCACCCCCGCGAACATCGTCTGGTCGTAGGTCAGCGGGTAGGTGAGCGTCTCGTTGTGGTTGATCTTGAGGATGAACGGGATCCTGTGGGCGTAGCGGCGGGCCACCGACCCGAGCGCGCCGAGCGTCGAGGCGACCGCGTTGCAGCCGCCCTCCAGCGCCAGCTTGACGATGTTCTCGGGGTCGAAGTACGCGGGGTTGGGGGCGAACGAGGCTGCGCCCGAGTGCTCGATCCCCTGGTCAACCGGGAGGATCGAGAGGTATCCGGTGCCGGCGAGGCGCCCGGAGTTGAAGAGCGCGGCGAGGTTGCGCAGCACGTTGACGGGGCGGTCCGACGCCGCGACGACGCGGTCGATGAAATCGGGGCCGGGGAGGTGGAGCATGTCCTTTGGGATGCCCTGGCATGCGAAGTCCAGCAGGGCCGCCTTGTCGCCCAAGTGTGTGCGGATCGCGTCGATCATGGTGGCCTCCAGCGATCCCATTCTACCGCCTCCGGTTGGCATGGGAACGCCGCTACGGTTCCAGCGGCGGTGCGAGGCCGAGCGCCGCGAGCGCGGCGGCGAAGTCGGGCGGGAGGGGCGCCGTGATGATCAGCTCGGGCCCCGCCGGCGTCGGCGGCAGGTGGAGCCGCCACGCGTGCAGGAACGTGTGGCCGGGGTCGAGCAGCCTCCGCAGCGCGGGGTCGCGGACGCCGCGGTGGCGCGGGCCGCCGTAGAGGTCGTCGCCCACGACCGGGTGGCCGGCGTGCGCGAGGTGGACGCGGATCTGGTGGGTGCGCCCGGTGGCCGGATCGAGGCGCACGAGCGACACCCCGGGCGCGCGGCCGGCGACGCGGTACGCCGTGACGGCGGCGCGCCCCGCCGGGTCGACCCGCATCCGGCGGCGGTCGCTGCGGTCGGGGCCGAGGGGAAACGTCCAGCTCCCCGCAGCCGGGCGCGGGCGGCCCCACGCCAGCGCAAGGTAGGTCTTCGCGACGCGACGCGCGGCGAACGCCCGCGCGAGCTCGCGGTGGGCGTCCTCGTCGCGGGCGAGCACGACCACGCCGGAGGTGCCGACGTCGAGCCGGTGCACGAGCCAGAGGGCGCCGGCGTCGAGGGCGTGGGCGTCGCGCTCGTCAGGGGTGAGCGCCGCCAGGAGGCGGGCCACCGCGGCGCCGGGCTCGGCCCGCCGCGTGGCGAGGCTGACGCCGGGAGGCTTGTCGAGCGCCACGATCCGCTCGTCCGCGTACAGCACCCTGGCCGGAGGTCGCACGCGAGCAGCATGCCACGGCCGCGGCGGTCCGTCACCGGCGTCGCGGCGATGGTACCGTCGCGAGTTGGACGCCTGGGTCGTCCTCGTTTTCGGCTTCGTCCACCTCGGCATGGTGCCAGGCGAGATCCCGCGCCTCGCCCTCGACCGCACCGGCGTCGCCCCGCTGGGCGCGCCCGCATCGACGCTCGCCGGCAACCTCATCATCGTCGGCTCCGTCGCGAACATCATCGTGGTGGACCAGGCGGCGCGCCTGGGCGTCCGCATCGGCCGGAGACAGCACCCCCGCGTGGGCGTCCCGGTGACGCTCGCGATCGCGGCCGGCTGGCTCGCGCTCGTCGTTCGCTGAGCCGGCGCCGGGGCGGGGCGGTGGCGACCCCCTTGACAACGTGGATTCTTGCCCTATCTTTTAGATGAGTGATGAGTATGGATACGATTGCCTCGCCTGACCAGCCTCCAAGTAGCACCCACCGCGTGAGGCGTTGTTCCGCGGCCGCAGGGAGAGTTTCCCCCAACGCGGCCGCGGTTGCGTTTCCCACCACGAGAACGCTCGCCACGGCAGCTTGCAGCGGCTCACCAACGCCGCGGCTGAGCTCTGGCGGGACTCGAGCCTAAGGGGACGAGAGCCATGCTCCCGTGCCCCTCGAGGGCTTTCCTGCCGGGCCGGCATCGGGTGGCCCCTAGAGCAGCAGAGCAGAGAGAGTCCGAGTCCCTGTCCACTGAGACAACGCTTCACGAACGTCACGCCTCCCGGCCTGGGGGTAGGAGATCATGAACGAGAACACGGCAGCTGCGGACCCACTAATAGCAAGCGCGCGGCGCGAAGAGATTTGCCGGATCTTCGGCGAGTCCTACGACCCCGCGCGCTGGAACGACTGGCGGTGGCAGATGCGCCACCGGTTCATCAAGCCGGAGCAGTTCGAGAGTCTCCTCCGCCTCACCACGTCGGAGCGGCGGGGGCTGGCGATGACGCACGAGAAGTTCGCGGTGGCGATCACGCCGCACTTCGCCGAGCTCATCGACCCGAACGACCCCAACGGCCCGATCCGCCGGCAGGTCGTACCCCGCGAGGAGGAGCTCCTGGTGGGCCCGGGCGACATGACGGACCCGTGCGGGGAGGATCACGACGAGGTCGTTCCCGGCCTCGTGCACCGCTACCCGGACCGCGTCCTCCTGCTGGCGCTCGACACCTGCGCGGCGTACTGCCGGTACTGCACGCGCTCTCGCCTCGTCAACCAGGGCGAGCTCGACCCGCTGCCGCGGCGTCTCGACGCGGTGATCGCGTATCTCGAGGCGCACACCGAAGTGCGCGACGTGCTGCTCTCGGGCGGCGACCCGCTGCTGATGTCGGAGGACCGTCTCGACGAGGTGCTCGGCCGCATCCGCGCGATCCCGCACATCGAGTTCGTGCGCATCGGCTCGCGGGTGCCGTCGTTCCTGCCGCAGCGCATCACGCCGGAGCTGGTCGCGGTGCTGCGCAAGCACCGGGTGTGGCTCTCGCTGCACTTCTGCCACGCGCGCGAGATCACGCCGGACGTCGCCCGCGCCTGCGACCTGCTCGCCGACGGCGGCATCCCGCTCGGCTCGCAGACGGTGCTCCTGAAGGGCGTGAACGACGACGTGCAGACGCTCAAGGACCTCTTCCACGCGCTGCTCAAGGTCCGCGTGCGCCCGTACTACCTCTACCAGTGCGACCCGGTCGTCGGGACCGGCCACCTGCGCACCAGCGTGGCCAAGGGGATCGAGCTGATCTCGGGCTTGCGCGGCCACACCACCGGCTACGCGGTGCCGACGTACGTGATCGACGCCCCTGGCGGCGGCGGCAAGGTGCCGATCCAGGCGGAGACGATCGTGTCGTACGAGAACGGTCAGGCGCTGCTGCGCAACTGGGCGGGTCGGACGTATTCCTACGTCGACCCTGCGGACCACGCGTAGGCGCATGGGCCTCGCGATCGGCCTGACCTACGACCTGAAGGACGACTATCTCGCGGCGGGGTTCTCCCCGGAGGACGTGCTCGAGTTCGACGGCGAGGACACCGTCGCCGGCCTCGAGCAGGCGCTGGCGAGCCTCGGCCACCGGACCGAGCGGGTCGGCCGCGGGCGCGAACTCGCCCGTCGCCTCGCCGGCGGCGAGCGCTGGGGCCTCGTGTTCAACATCTGCGAGGGGGTTTGGGGGCGCTCGCGCGAGGCGCAGGTGCCGGCGCTGTGCGAGCTGTTCGACCAGCCCTACACCTTCGCAGACCCCCTCACCTGCGCGCTCACGCTCGAGAAGGCGATGGCCAAGCGGGTGGTGCGCGACCACGGCTTGCCGACGGCGCCGTTTGCCGTAGTCGCCGCGACCGAAGACGCGGCCAAGGTCAACCTGCCCGCGCCGCTGTTCTTGAAGCCGGTGGCCGAGGGCAGCTCGAAGGGGGTGACGGGCCGCTCCCTGGTGCGCGACCGGCGCGAGCTGGACGCCACGTGCCGCGAACTCCTCGAACGGTTCCGGCAGCCGGTGCTCGTCGAGGCGTTTCTCCCGGGCCGAGAGGTGACGGTCGGCATCGTCGGCCACGGCGCCCGTGCGCGCGTCGTCGGCGTGCTCGAGGTCTCGTTCACCGAGCACGCCGAGACCGCGGCGTACACCGCGCTCAACAAGGATGAGTACGAGGCGAGGGTCGCGTACCGGGTGCTCACCGACGACCCGCTCGCCCCGCCGGCGCGCGCGCTGGCGCTCGCGGTGTTCGCAGCCCTCGGCTGCCGCGACGCAGGGCGCGTCGACCTGCGCTGCGACGTTGCCGGCGCCCTGAACTTCCTCGAGGTCAACCCGCTCCCCGGCATCAACCACGTCCGCTCCGACCTGCCGATCATGGCGCGCCTGGGCGGCATGCCGTACCAGGAGCTGATCGCCGCCATCGTCGATTCGGCCCGCGAGCGGCACGAGTTGTGAGGGAGGCGGGAGGCGTGAGGCGCGGGGGGCGGCGAACGTGATGCCCGAACGTGCCGTCATCGCGCACACCGTCGTCGACCCGGAGGCGGATCCGTCCACCGCGGACGTCCTCGACCAGGTGCGGCTGTTCGAGGAGGGCCTCGCCGCACTCGGCGTCCCGCACGTCACCATCGCAGTGGACGCGGGCCGGGTGTGGGAGCACGCCACGGAGCTGGCGGGGGCGGTGGTCTGCAACCTGCTCGAGGCGCCGCCGGGCAAGCCGCAGCTCCACGCCGCGGCGACGGCGGTGCTCGAGATCCTGGGCGTGCCGTTCACCGGATCCCCGGCGGGAGCGCTGTGGCTGACCACCGACAAGATCGCCACGCGGGGCTTGCTCGCCACCGAGGGGTTGCCGGTCGCCGCCGGCGGGCGCCTGGACCCGAAGCGCCCCACGCTGCTGGAGCGCGTTCCGCCGCCGTGGATCCTCAAACCTGCGTGGGAGGATGCCTCGGTCGGCCTCGAGGGCGACCCGGTGTGCGCGGCCCCGGAGCAGGCGGTCGCGCGGGCCCGGGCGCTCGAAGCGCGCTTTCCCGGCCAGCCGGTGCTCCTCGAGCACTTCCTTCCTGGGCGCGAGTTCAACGTCTCGCTGCTCGCCGCGGGCTCCGGCGCCGAGGCGCTCCCGGTCGCGGAGATCGCTTTCGTCGACTTCCCCGCGGGCGCCCCGGAGCTCGTCGGGTACGAGGCGAAGTGGGCCGCCGGGTCGTTCGAGGAGACCCACACGGTGCGCCGCTTTCCCGGCCGTGAGGACGCGGCGCTGCTGGAACGCATCCGCGCGCTCGCCCTGGCGTGTTGGCGGCCGTGCGCGCTCGCCGGCTACGCGCGGGTGGACATACGCCTCGACGAGGGCGGCGCGCCGGTCATCCTCGAGGTCAACACCAACCCGTGTCTGTCGGCGGACGCCGGGTTCGTCGCGGCGGCGCGGGAGGCGGGCTTGACGCCGGCCAATCTGGTCGAGCGGCTCCTCGAAGCCGCGGCAGCGCCCGCGGTGCGCTGAACCGCTGTCGGCAGTGGTAGCCTGGGTGCGATGTACGGGTCGTAGTGGAGGAAAACGTGAACATTCGCACGGATCTGCGTCCCGAGGACCGCGCGCCGCTCGAGGCGCTGCTGCGGGCCACCGGTTTCTTCAACCGGCAGGAGCTCGAGGTCGCGCTCGAGCTGGTGGACGACCGGTTGGCGCACGGCGGGACCAGTCACTACCGTTTCCTCGTCCTCGAGAGCACCGGCGAGGTGCTTGGGTACGCCTGCTGGGGGCCGATCCCGGGCACGTTGGCGTCCGCAGACCTGTACTGGATCGCGGTCCACCCGGAGCGGCAAGGCCAGGGGCTGGGCCGGGCGCTGCTCGACGCCGTCGAGACCTGGATCGCTCGCGAGGGGCGGACCCGGGTGTACCTGGAGACCTCGTCGCGGCCGCAGTACGTGCCGACGAGGGCGTTCTACCTGCGCTGCGGCTACGAGGTCGCGGCGGAGCTGCCGGAGTTCTACGCCCCCGGCGACGGCAAGGTGATCTTCCTGAAGCTCCTGCCGCGCGTGCACTGAGCCGGCCGGCGGTGCGCGTTCGCTCTCCGCGGACCATTCCTGCGCGTGCAACGGTGACGATCTCGTGTGGCGAGCGAACGACCGCGCGCCCAACGGGCGCGCCCCACACCCCTGTACGGGGCCCGCGCCATCGTCTTCGTGGTCGGAGTGTTCTACAATTACTCAATGAGTCTGGCAGGACACCTGAGCGAACTCGCGCTCCCCGATCTTCTGCAGATCGTGGCGATGGCCGAAAAGAGCGGCCGGCTCGACCTCAGCAACCGGGACGGCGAAGGCCTGATCGTCTTCCGCGCCGGACGGGTCATCTACGCCGCATCGAACGCGGCGCGGGAAACGCTGGGCAGCATCCTGGTCTGCCGCCACCTGGTGTCGGAGGAGGTGCTCCACAAGGCGCTCGAGCACCAGTTCCGCTCGCGCGAGGAACGGCGGTTGGGATCGATCCTGGTCGAGATGGGGGCCCTGTCGGCCGAGGCGCTCGAAGCGGTGATCTACCAGCAGGTCCAGCACGTGATCGGGGAGCTGGTGAGGTGGCACGACGGGTACTTCAAGTTCGAGGCGGTGGAGATTAAGGACCACGGCGAGATCGCGGTGGACGCCCGCGAGTTCCTCGCCGAGTCGGGGTTCAACGCCCACCGAATCGCGCTCGAGCTCTCGCAGATTGCCGACGAGGCGAGGCAAGGGGTCGGTGGGGGGAGCGGCGCCGCGCCGGCAGTCGCTCCCTTGCGCAAGGATGAACTGAGCGCGGACGGGGCCGCTGCCCCGGCGCCGCAACAGTCGTCCCTTGGCAGCATCCTTGCCGCCCGGCCCACGCCGTCGCTCACGGCCGAGAGCTCGATGGAGCTGCTGCGCGCCGCGGAGGGGTTCTTCTCGCGTGCGGTGCTCATGCTGGTCGAGCGGTACGGGCTCACCGGGGTCGGGCAGTTCGGCGTGCGCGCGGGCGACGACGCGGCCGACGAGGGCATCCGCAACCTCTGGCTGCCGCTCGGCGCCGCCTCCCTGGTGACCGAGGCCGTCGCCGCCGGCCGCACCTGCCGGGGCCAGCTCGAAGTGACCGAGGCCAACCAACTGCTCGTCAGCGAGCTCGGGGGCGAGTGGCCGGTCGAGGCGGCGGCGCTTCCGGTCAAGGCCGGCCAGCACCTCATCGCCGTCCTCTACGGCGACAGCATGCCGATCGCAGCACCGCTGCCGGCGCTCGAACGCCTCGAGGCCAGGCTGGCCGAAATCGCCGCGGCGATCGCCAAGGGCGAGCGCGCGCCTGCAGGCCAGACGACCGGCTGAACCCGGCCGCGGCGCTCGCGACCGTTACCGCGCCACCGGGTCGGGGCGGTCGGGATCGAGACCCAGTCCGATCACCGCGGACGTCGCCTGCGTGGCCGGGATTGCGCCGGTGCGGGCGAGCGCCGAGAGGGCGGCGACGACGATGTGCTCGGCGTCCACCTCGAAGTGGCGGCGCAGCGCGGCGCGCGTGTCGGACAGGCCGAAGCCGTCGGTGCCGAGCGACGTGATCCCCTGCGGGACCCACCGTGCGACGGAGTCGGGCAGCAGCTTAAGGTACTCCGACGCGGCGATCACCGGGCCCTGGGCGCCGACGAGCTGCGCCGTCAGGTACGGCGTCCGGGCCGGCTCCTCCGGGTGCAGCCGGTTCCAGCGCTCGGCGGCGAGTGCGTCGGCGCGCAGCTGCTGGTAGCTGGTCACGCTCCAGACGTCGGCGCCGACGCCGAAGTCGGCGGCGAGGAGGTCGGCGGCGCGCAGCGCCTCGCGGACGGTGACGCCGCTTCCGAAGAGCTGGACGCGGTGCGCGAACTCACCCTCGGCGTGGCGCAACGGGTAGATCCCGCGCAGGATCCCCGCCTCGGCGCCGGCCGGCATCGGCGGCATGTCGTAGTTCTCGTTGTACAGGGTGATGTAGTAGAAGACGTCCTTGTCGTCTGCCACCATCGCCTTGAGGCCGTCGCGGACGATCACCGCGAGCTCGTAGGCGTACGCGGGGTCGAAGACCCGCACGTTGGGGACCACCGAGAAGAGCACCGGGCTGTGCCCGTCGTCGTGCTGCAGGCCCTCGCCCTGGAGCGTCGTGCGCCCGGCGGTGGCGCCGAACAGGAACCCCCGTCCGCGGGCGTCGCCGAACGCCCACACCAGGTCGCCGACCCGCTGGTAGCCGAACATCGAGTAGAAGATGTAGAACGGCACCATCGTGACGCCGTGGGTGGCATGGGCGGTGCCGGCCGCCGTGAACGACGCCATGGCGCCGGCCTCGGTGATCCCCTCCTCCAGGATTTGGCCGTCCGTGGCCTCCTTGTAGCGGAGGATCATGTTGTGGTCGACCGGCTCGTAGAGCTGCCCCCCCGACGCATAGATCCCGAGCTCCTTGAACAGCGACTCCATGCCGAAGGTGCGCGCCTCGTCCGGAATGATCGGCACGATGCGCGGTCCGAGTTCCTCGGTTCGCAGGAGCTTGCGCAGGAGCTGCACGAACGCCATCGTGGTCGAGACCTCGCGCTTGGGCGGCGTCCCCTCGTAAAACTCGGCGTAGACCTCCGGCGCCGGCAGCTCGGGCGCGGTCGCGCGGGTCGTGCGCAGCGGCAGCGTGCCGCCGAGCGCGCGCCGCCGCTCGATGAGATACTCCAGCTCGGGGCTGTCGGGTCCGGGGTGGTAGTACGGCGGGTCGTCGACCAGCGCCTCGTCGGGGATCGGAAGGTGCAGCACGTCGCGGAACGCGCGCAGCTGCGCCGCGTTGAGCTTCTTCAGCTGGTGGGTGGTGTAGCGCCCCTCGAAGTCCTTGCCGAGCGCCCACCCCTTGACGGTCTTGACGAGGATCGCGGTCGGGCGGCCGTTCGTCTCGGTCGCGGCGCGGTACGCGGCGTAGACCTTGCGGTAGTCGTGGCCGCCGAACTTGAGGTTCCAGATGTCGGTGTCGGAGAGGCGCTCGACCATCTTCGTCAGGCGCGGGTCGGCCCCGAAGAAGTGGTGCCGCATGAACGCGCCGCCCTCGACGTGGTAGCGCTGCCACCAGCCGTCCACGATCGTATTCAGACGCTCGACCAGCACACCGGACGCGTCGCCGGCGAGCAGAGGGTCCCACTCGCGTCCGAGAATCACCTTGATGACGTTCCACCCCGAGCCGCGGAACACCGCTTCGAGCTCCTGGATGATCTTGCCGTTGCCGCGCACCGGTCCGTCCAGGCGTTGGAGGTTGCAGTTGACCACGAAGATCAGGTTGTCGAGACCCTCGTCGGCGGCGACGTGTAGGGCGCCGAGCGCCTCCGGTTCATCGGTCTCTCCGTCGCCGAGGAACGCCCACACCCGCGAGCCGCTGGTGTCGGCGAGCCCCCGGTTTGCGAGGTAGCGGTTGAAGCGCGCCTGATAGATCGCGTTGAGCGGCCCGAGCCCCATCGAAACCGTCGGGAACTCCCAGAACTCGGGCATGCAGCGCGGGTGCGGATAGGAAGGCAGTCCGTGGCCGGTGGTCTCGCGGCGGAACGCGTCGAGGTTCGCCTCGGTGAGGCGCCCCTCGAGGAACGCGCGGGCGTACATGCCGGGGGCGGCGTGGCCCTGGTAGAAGATCTGGTCGCCGCCGCCGCCGTCCTTGCCGCGGAAGAAGTGGTTGAACCCCACCTCGTAGAGAGCGGCCGCCGAGGCGTACGTCGAGAGGTGGCCACCGATCCCCGGATCGCGGTGATTGGCCCGCGTGACCATCGCCATCGCGTTCCAGCGCACGATGCGGCGGATGCGCTTCTCCATCTCCTCGTCGCCGGGGAACTCCGGCTCCTGCTCGGGGGATATCGTGTTGATGTACGGCGTCTGGATCGCCTCGATTCCGAGGTGCTGCATGCGCGCCCGCTTCAGGACCTTGCGCAGCAGGAACTTGGCCCGCTCGGGTCCGGCGGTCGCGAGGACGCGGTCGAGCGATTCGATCCACTCCGCCGTCTCCTGCGGGTCGGTGTCGTACAGTTGCTGCTTGAACAGAGTCTCGTTCATGTCCTCGTCCTCGCAGGCGCCTGCGGTTCGCCCAAGGGGCGCCGCCCCACCGCGTTGCGGCGATGTTCCGCGTCCAGGGTACCCGAAACGAGGCGGGAGCGCGGTGTCGTCCGCAGCGGCATCGGCGCCGTTGCTCGTAAACAAACGCCCGCGCCGCGCTGTTCCCTTGAACGTCGCGGCCGCGCCGCCCTGCCGACCCGGCCCGACCGGCATCCGCTATCCTGGAACGGTGAAGGGGCGACCACAGGCGACGGGAGGGGGGTGCGATGGCGCTTGAAGTCGGCGCCCGGCTGGGCGGCTACACGGTGATGGGGCTGCTCGGGTCCGGTGGCATGGGCGAGGTGTACCGGGCGCGCGACGAGCGCCTCGGACGCGATGTCGCGGTCAAGGTCATCGCTCCGGCGCTGGCCTCCGAGACGAAAGAGCTGCTTCGCTTCGAGCGGGAGGCCCGGGCCCTGGCTGCCTTGTCGCACCCCAACATCCTCGGCATCTTCGATTTCGGCGAGCAGGACGGGGTTCACTTCGCGGTCATGGAGCTGCTCGGCGGCACGACCCTGCGCGAGCGCCTGAACGGGGGGCCGCTGCCATGGCGCACCGCGGTGGCGATCGCTTCCGGGGTCGCGATGGGGGCGGCGGCCGCGCACGCCAGGGGGATCGTCCACCGCGATCTCAAGCCCGAGAACATCTTTCTCCTCGCCGACGGCGGCGTGAAGGTGCTCGACTTCGGCCTCGCGCGCCACGACCCGGCGCCGGGCGGACCGCCGCTGCCCGAGGAGGAGACGCTGATCGGCACCGCCGTCTACATGGCGCCGGAGCAGATCCTGCGCAAGCCGGCGGACGCCCGCACCGACGTCTTCGCCCTCGGCGTCGTGCTGTTCGAGATGCTCGCGGGCAACGGCCCGTTCGCCCGCTCCGGGGTCGGCGACACGATCGGCGCCATCCTCACTGAAGATCCACCGACGATCGCCCCGCCCGGCGGCACGGTGCCGACGGCGCTCGAACGGATCGTGCTCCGGTGCCTCGCGAAGGACCCGGATCAGCGCCTGCAATCGGCGTACGACCTCGTGTTCGCGCTCGGCGAGGTCACGGCGCTGCCGCCGGGGGCGGCCCGGGCGTCGGCATGGCCGGTCCGGGTCGCGATCTTCCTCGCCGGTGCGCTCGTTGGCGCCGGCGCCGCGGCGCTGCTGTTCTGGTTGCACTAGCGGGGCCGCTCGAGGCGCGCGACCGGTCTGGACAGAGACGCGCTATCATGAGCGCCGGACCGCGGGGCGAGCGGGTGGGTCCGCGCTCGCGCCGGTGGTCGATTGCTGAGGCCGAATCCCGTGTCGGTCGACCCCTACTCCGCCCGTTGCGCCGCCGCGCTGGAAGGCGCGCTCGCCGCCGTGCCGTTCTACCGGCGCTGGCGGGCGCTCGACCCCGGCCCGGCCCGGCCGGCGGTGGAACGGATGGCCGCGCTGCCGGTCCTCTCCCGGGCGGACCTGCGGGCGCACGTGCCGCACGGGTTCGTCAGGAGCGGCTTTTCCGCCCGGGACGCCTTCGCCTCCGGCGCGATCGAGATCGTGACGACCAGCGGCACGACCGCCGACCGGGCGTCGGTCGTCTGGCACCAGCCGTGGTGGGACCGCTCGCTGCGCGAGGCGGCCCGCGTCCATCCCGCGCTCGAGGCGGTGTACGGCGGGGCGCACCGGGAGGCCGTCCTCACCTCGCCGATGTGCACGGGCAACCTCTGCCACGTCGGCGAGCTGCCGGTGGCGGAGCGCACCCTCGGGAACCTGCTCTTCCTCAATCAGGAGCTCGACCCGGCGCGGTGGGACGCGGCGAGCGTGCGGCGGATGGCGGACGAGCTTGCGAGCTTCCGGCCCGACATCATCGAGGCGGACCCGGCGTACCTCGCAGTCCTCGCGCGGGCCTGCATCGGCTCCGGGATCCCCCTGCGTCAGCCGGCGTGCATCTCGCTGACCTACGAGTTCCCGTCGCGCCTGCACCTGCGCGAGATCGCTCGCGCGTTCCAGGGCGTCCCGGTCGTGAGCTCCTACGGTTCCACCGAGACCGGGTACGTCTTCACCGAGTGCGAGGCCGGACTCTTCCACCAGAACACCGCCACCTGCCACGTCGACATCCAGCCGGTGCGGGCTTCGCGCTGCCGCGGGCGCCTCGGCCGGATCCTGGTCACCACCCTGGGAAACCCGTGGTTCGAGCTGCTCCGGTTCGACGTTGGCGACCTCGCCCGGCTGCACGACGGCGCCCCGTGCCGGTGCGGGCGGACGGACGGGCTCACGGTGGAGGCGATCGAGGGACGCACCCGCGATCTGACCTTCGACACGCGCGGCATGGCCGTGACCGTCAGGCAGCTCGACGACGCCCTCGCCGCGGCGGAAGGCCTGCTGGCGTACCGGATCGAGCAGTCCGGCCCGCGGCGCTACCTGGCGCGCTACGTCGCCGAGGAGGGAGCGGGGCAGGCCCTCGCCGGCACGCTTCCGGCGCTGGCGCGCACCGTGTACGGCCCCGACGCGGAGGTCGAGCCGCGGCGGGAGCCGGCGCTCGCGCCCGAGCAGTCGGGGAAGTTCAGGCTCGCGGGGACGACGTTCGAGTGGAGCGTCGAGGACCTGTTCGGGTGACGCGTCCAACCGTCTGGCCCGACCCGCTGGCCCACACCCGCGCGGATTTCCCGCTCCTGGAGCGGACGATCGACGGCCGGCCGATCGTCTACCTCGACAGCGCCTCGACCGCGCCCAAACCCCGCTGCGTCATCGAGGCGGTCGTCGGCATGTACAACCGCCACACCGCCAACGTCCACCGTGGCGTGCACGTCCTCTCCGAGGAGGCGACGGAGGCGTTCGAGGCCGCGCGCGCGGAGGTCGCCTCGTTCCTGAACGCCTCCCCGGCGGAGATCGTCCTCACCCGCAACTCGACCGAGGGCGTCAACCTGGTCGCCCACGGCCTCGGGCTCGCGCCAGGCGACGAGGTGTTGCTGACGGCGCTCGAGCACCACTCCAACTTCCTCCCCTGGCGGGCGGCGGCGCGGGTGGTTCCCGTCGGTCTGGGCGAGGACGGGATGCCACGCTACGACGAGGTCGAGCGCCTGCTCTCACCGCGGACGCGTCTCCTCGCCCTCGCACAGGTTTCCAACACGACCGGCGTCGTCGCACCCGTCGAGCAGTGGATCGCGGCCGCCCACGCCCGCGGCCTCCCGGTGCTGGTCGACGCCGCGCAGAGCGCGAGCCACCTGCCGATCGACGTGCGCGCGCTCGACTGCGACTTCCTCGTCCTCTCCGGCCACAAGCTGCTGGGGCCGTCGGGGATCGGAGTGCTGTACGGCAAGCGCGAGCGGCTGGAGAGGCTCGCCCTGTACCAGACCGGCGGAGGCATGGTGCGCCACAACGGCGACGACGGCTTCACACCGCACGACGTGCCGCAACGCTTCGAGGCCGGGACGCCCAACATCGAGGGGGCGGTGGGTCTGGCCGCAGCCCTCGCCTATCTTCGCGGGCTCGGCATGGACGCGGTGCGCGCGCACTCGCTCGCGCTCGGACGCCACCTGGTCGAAGGGCTCCGGGAGATCCCCGGCGTCCGGATCGTCGCCGACTCGGCGCCGCTCGAGGGCCGCATCGGCCTCGCCACGTTCACCCTCGAGGCGGCCGGCCTGAGCCAGGAGTCGCTCGCCAGGATGCTGTGCGACCGCTACCAGGTCATCGCGAGCGGGGGCTACCACTGCGCCCACATCCTGCACGACCGCTTGAAGCTCGCGGGGACGGTCCGGATCTCCACGCACGTCTTCAACACGCACCCCGAGATCCAGTACGCTCTCGACGCGCTGCAGGAGATCGCGGCGTGGTGAGCGGGACGCCCCGGTGAGCGACCGGCCGCGGCCCGTCCACCTGCTTGCAGGATCGCCGCGCGGCCGGTCGAAAGGCGCCGATCCGATCCTCGAAGCCGCGCTCGCCGAAACCGGACGGCCGCAGCCCACGGTCGCCTACGTCGGGGTGGCGAGCGACGACGACCGCGACTTTCTCCGTTTCGTCACGGCGTACCTGCAGCGGGCCGGGGCCGGGGAGGTGCGTTTGGCGGCACTTGCGTCGGCGCGCGCCGACCTCGCCGAAGCCCGCGCCGTCATTGCAGGTTCGGACCTGGTGTTCGTGAGCGGCGGCGACGTCGAGGCCGGCATGGCGCACCTCGAGAGGCACGCACTGATCCCGTTGCTGCGGACGCTGCACGGCGCTGGCACGCCGTTCGTCGGCCTGTCGGCGGGCAGCATCATGCTGGCGCGCTGCTGGGTGCGCTGGTCCGACCCGGACGACGACGCCACGGCCGCGGTGTTCCACTGCCTCGGGCTCGCACCGGTTCTGTGCGACTGCCACGCCGAGTCGGACGACTGGGAGGAGCTGCGGGCGCTGCTCGAGCTGACGGGGGAAGGGATCGGCTACGGGATCCCGGCCGGCGGCGCGCTGCGCGTGGCCTCGGACGGCGCCGTGGCGGCGCTCGGCAAGCCCGCGAAGCGGTTCGAGTGGCGCAACGGGCGGGTTGCGAAGTGCCCGGACCTCACCCCTTCCTGACGTTCGGGCCGGGGCGGAGGGAACGCTCGGCAACGAGAGCGTCGCGGCCAGATGGGTTGCGACCCCGCGCCGCCGAACCCTTTCTCTTCAGGTCACCCCGCAGGTTGACCGTCCGTTACCGGGCGTGCGGCGGCACGACCCGGAAACCGCGCGCTCTTCAACCCCGCTGCGATCGTGATCGGGAGGAGCACGGCGAGCTCCCGGTCGAGCGAGTACCGGAGCATGTGATCGAGTGGGAGGGGCGATGTGAGGTACGCGGCCAGGAGAGCACCAGCCCACACGCCGACGATGATCCGGATCGGACGCGCGTCGTTGCCGCGAACCGCTACGAGCGCGGCGGCCCACGCAACGAGCAACGCCGCGTGGGTTGGCGTCATGACGGCCCACAACTCGCGCGGCAGGTGCAGAAGGCGGTTTCCGACCCATCCGGGCGAAAGCACGCTCATGTACCCCCCAACGCCGTGCAGCGTCGCGGCGATGCGCCAGCAGGCGACGGATCCCAACGTCGCCAGCGTGACGGCCAGCGCGGCGCGCCGTGGCGCTGTCCGCCAGGCCGCGACGGCAAGGGCGGTCGCGAGCGCGATGCCCTCGTTCTTGGTCATCGCCAGGACCGCGCAGGCGGCGGCCGCCGTGATCCATGCCCCCCTGTGGCCGGAGATCGCGTGGAGCAGCGCCGCGACGCCCGCGCTGATCCCGAGGGCGATCAACGGCTCGGCGTAGCCGGAATAGGCAACCGTCGGCGTCAGGACCACCGGGATCCACGCGCCCGCCGTGGCGGCCAATGCGCGGACCGGCGCCGGCGCAGGGGTCGAGCACTCCCAGCATGCCGCGGCGATCCCAACCACGAACAGTGCCTGCCAGGCCACGGCGGCGGTGGCCGGATCGCCGCCGAAGACCACGCCCGAGGCGATGAGATCGGGCCAGAGCGGCGGGTAGTCGGGGTGGGCGAGCCAATCCGGAGGCCGCACGAGCCACGCGAAGTCGTGACGACCGGCGAGCGCAAAGACCTTGGCCTTCAGGCCCCACGAGTAGCGGAAGTCCCATCCGAACGCGGGGACGGCCGCGACCGCGAGGGCGCGGGCGGCCACCACCGCGGTCGCGGCCGCGCCCCACGTCCACTCGCGGTTGCGGGATGGCCTGAGCGCCGGGCGAGCGAAGAAGCCGGCCACCGCCGCCACGACCGCGGGAAGCGCCAGCGCGGCCGGGGTCCAGCGGATCCCGGCCAGGTCGAGGACGGCGAGCGAGGTCCCCATGAGCACGACGCCCCAGAGCGCCGTTCCCAAGACACCGCCGGGGGCGCCGGAAAGCCGCCGGTGCCAGCGCGCAATGCCCCAGCCTCCCATCACCGAGAGCGCGACGGGAAGCCACGCGCTCATCGGGACGTCCGCCGGAACAGCCGCACCGTCCCGGATTCCCAAGTCTCTCTCCAACCCGGTGCCGGCGGCCGGTCATCGGTCGTGACGACCGTGTCGTAGTGCGAGTCGAGGGGGAACTCCGGCATCGGCGTCCACCACACGTCCGGGCGGCGCCAGGCGGCCTCGAGGAGGAGGAACCTGCAGTCGCTTCGGCTGGCCCCGAGTTGGTCGATCAGCCCTACCGGGGCGCCGTGCGGGAGCGGCGCTCCGGCGAGCGGGGCGATGACGCCCCTCCAAACCGGCGCGTGTGGAAGGCTGCGGTCCGGTGCGGCGAGAGATGCGACACCGAGGATGCACGAGATGACCGCGGCCAGAAACGCCGAGCCCGTTCGTAGGGCCTTCACGCCGGCACGATAGCATGCGGCCTGCCGGATCGGCGGGCGGCCGCAGCGCGCTTCGCCGTCACTCCTGCCCGCGTGCCTTCGGGCGTTCTTCACGGCCAGCCGGCTGGCGACGGCCGGAACCAGGGTGCGGCAACCCATCGACTTGATTGGCTCCGCAGGAGGGGCTCGAACCCCCAACCCTCCGGTTAACAGCCGGATGCTCTACCATTGAGCTACTGCGGAGCACGTACGCCGCCCCCGAAATCTGGGCCATTCCTTCTACACTGCGAGCCTGCTCCTGTCAATCTCGCGGGCGCGCCGTCCGGAGAAGTTGCAGACGGCGACTCCCGCCCACCAGCACGCGCCGGCCAGAATCACGCCAGCCAGAACGTCCACGAGGTAGTGCCACCCCGTTGCCACGGCACCGATCGCCGTCACACCTGCGAGGATCCACCACACCCATGCCCACCACCGCGCCTGGCGCCGCGCCCACAGCGCCAACAAGACGTCCACGCCGACGTGGAGTGATGGCATGGCCGCGACGCCGTAGCTCGGATAGATCCCCAGCGGAGTGCCCGCGAGGATGGATTTCACCGCAAGGTAGTTCCTGAGCAGCTCACGCTCGGCCCCGGCGCTGTTCGGCATGACGATCCGGACCTGGGTCCAGAGATTGACGTCGACCAACGCGGGTCCCATCGCCGGCAGGGCGACATAGATCCAGGCGGCGGCCAGCCAAAGGACCGCCAAGGAAACAGCTGCGCCGCGCCGCAGCCTGGCGTCGGCCGATGTCATTGCGACCAGGCAGCCGAGCAGCCCAAGTTGGAGCCACAGGTTGTACACAGCATCTAGGCCGAAGCCAACCCAGCGGTGGTTTCCCTCGAGGATCGCAAGCACAAAGATGTTCGGATCCACGCCGAAACAGAGGATCCGGTCAAACGCTCCGAACTGGACGTCCCACAGCCGCCCGTTTAGCGCCGGAATCAGGAGCTTCACCCAGGTGTAGTCGGTGACCACTGCACCCATCAGGAAGCCGGCGTAGAGCGCGTCCAGCACGGCGTCCTTCCTCGGTCGCCACCCAGTGAGCTGCAGCCAGCCGAGCAACGAGCGGACAGCGAGCGCAGCAAGGAGCAGCGCCGTAAAGATGCCCGTTGCCCCGAGGGCCAACCGTAGTGGCTCCGCGGCCAGGAATCCGTACCGCGGGACCCAGGCGGCGACCGCGACCACATGCACCCAGGCCAGGGCCATCGCTGCGGCGGAAAGACTCGCCCACCGACGCCAAACTTGACGCCCAACGCTCTTGCCGAAGCGCGCTACCGACCCGTAAGCTGTTGATTCTGGTTGGCGGCCCTCACGGCATTCAAACCCGCGTTGCAGGCTTGGAAGGTCCGATGCGACTGGATTGGAAATCATGTCTTTTCACACATCTAACAATTTTACATCCGCTTAGCGCTAAAGTTGACGATGCCTCGCCGTCCGGGGCGGTCGTCAACGGCAGAACCGGCCCACCAGCGCCCGCCGGCCAGTATCAGCTCGGCGTAGCTGTCCACGAGGTCCTGGTACCCGGTGATCGCGGACCCCATCACCCGGATCAAGAGCCGGAAGAGCCTCACCTGGAACCAGCGCCACGAGACCGTACGGCTTGTGAGCGTGAACAGCGCGATCACGGCCACGTGCAAGCTGGGAACGCTGCCACACACCCGAAATGGACGACGCAGGGGCCGAGCGGGTTGCGCACTAGGGACGAGATCTCTTGGGACAACGCCCGCTGGACCATCGCCCTCGTGGGCATGGACTGGAGGGTGCCGACGAAGTTGTCCGGGAAGACGAAGACCGACCCCCACGTTGGCAGCGCTATGTAGATCACCACTCCGACGATCCAGACCAAAAGAAAGGTCGCGGTGAAAGCGAGCCTCCGTCGCGGCGGCAGCAGTCCGTGGAGAATCGCGGTATAGCGGACGATGACAAAGAAGTACAGGCCCGAGTAAACGATCTCCAAAGGTTACGAGGCAGAGCCCGTTGTGCGGCAGGGCAGTGAGAAAGGTCGAAGGGGGAATACCAACATGGATCGCCTGATCGAGTCGGTCCAATTGGCGATTCCACATCCGGGCTGATCAGGTAAGTGAGACTCTTGAGCAGGAAGTGTACTGACAAAGTCAGCACGAGAACGAACCCCGTTCGCAGCAAGAGCAGAACATCCACCACCGGGCCAAGCCCCGGCTCGCCGCGTCGCCGCCGTAGGAACCCGAGCGCGAGAGCGAGCGCGAGCCCGCAGACCACCGCGATCGGGCGGCCCACACGCGCGACAGCGCGGTGCGGGGGTAGGTTACCGACAGGCGTTCGAGGACGACGATGCCGGCCGCGACGAACGCCAACGCGACGAACTGCTGCGGAAAGGGCCGCAGCGACCAGACGCGCGAAGCGATATCATCCCGTAGGCGCGTGCCCCGCTGCCTCACCGCCCGACCTCGGCCGGGGGAAGGAGGGTCCAAGCGAGGCGTACGGTGGGCGCGGTCGCCCACGCCGCCCGTAACGCCGCCT